>NZ_JAERSG010000001.1 GCF_016735675.1 Nocardioides baculatus
CCGCAAAGCAGAAGGAAAGACACCACGAGAGATCAAGCGATGCCTCAAACGAGCCGTCGCTCGACAGCTCTACCGACACCTCAATGACGCGGCCGCAGCGGCTTGACAGGACATAGAAGCATCACCGCCTGGCGCTACCGAACGACAGCGAACGGCTGCTGCGAGTGGACCAGCCCCCACGGCCACCACTACCGACGCGACCGCACCGGCACGCGACCGATCGACGAGCCCGAGACACCCGCGCCGCCCGGCATCCCACGACCCCGCCGACGATGACCCCGCACCGCACCCCGCCAGTCCTCACGATGGCGGGGGCACGACCATGCCTGCTGTGCGCGAAGTACTGATCGCGGAAGATCCGGTTGTTCGCGGGGGTCGGCAGTCGAGTTGGTCCATGCTGTTGCTCGTGACCACCCTCATCCTCATCGGTTACTGGAAGAGCGAACAGCAGCCGCAACTGCCCGACCCTCGAAGGTTCGTGGACCCGTCGTGGGATCGGGACGAGCGCGACCTGGTCGCTGGCTATCTCCGTGGCGGCCTCCCGGTCGTGCACATGATGGGCCACTCGCCGTGCCGCATGTGCTCGTCGCAGCAGAACGGTGTCTCCGAACTCACAAACGGTGGCTACCTGTGGCCAGAGGGCTTCGCGCACTACGTCGCTGACCACGAGGTCAGGTTGCCCGACGAGTTCGTCCAGCACGCGATCGGTCGATTCGCGGACTTGGAGCAGGCAGCGGGGCGAGCGAGCAACGGCGCCGTCGACGCTTGGCTCGCGACGGTCGAGTAACAACCGCTCATGTCCGTGCACTCAACGTGGCAGATGCGGACGTTCGCAATGGTGACTCGTCCTCGCGGCGCAGCCTGAATCGCGACAAGAGCGACCGAAACGGTCAGTGCACGTCTCGCCAGAGCATCAGGAGATCCACGGGACCGAGCGCGGGGTGCAAGAAGCCCCCGGGTGCGGCGCCGATGATGCGGAAACCTTCGGATTCGTAGAGTTGCACCGCGCTCTCGTTCGAGGCCACCACGGCGTTGAACTGGATGCCGCGAAAGCCGTGCTTGGTCGTCCAGTCGATCATGTCGCGCACGAGCGCTCGGCCGACGCCCCGACCTCTTGCCGGGGCCGCCACCATGAACGAGCCGGACGCGACGTGCGAACCCTGGTTAGGGCGGTTGGCGTACATGTTGGCGGTGCCGAGGACTTGACCCTCTTCGTCGCAGGCAAGGACGACCCGCCCGGGGTGCTGAGTCATCCATGAAGCGCGCATCGCATCTTCGTTCGGGGCTGCCTCCATTGCGAACGTCTCCTGAGAGGCCGCCACCTCTTTGATGATCGGCCAGATTGAGGGCCAGTCTGCGTCGGTGGCGGGCCGGACAACGAACGTCATGAGGCCACCACAGCGGATGCAGCTCGCGTGCCGCAACCGCAATTTGGCGATGCTCGCTCATTGGCATATCCGTGCATTCAACGCGGCAGATCCCGATGTCAGATCTGTGGCTCTGTGCGGTTGCTGCGGTTTATCAGCCGCACCACAGCTACCGCACTAACTGCGGCAGATCCGGACGTTCGGGCGACGCTGAGTCAGTGAACCTCGCGTCTGATGACTGCGAGCATCGTCGGGAACAGGTGACAGAACTCGCCGCCGCCCCACGAGTCGACCAGCCCGCCGACGTCCTCCATCGCGTCCCACAAGGGCTGCGACGCCCGGACGAGCGTCTCCGCGTCCGCTGCGCGTACGTCCAAAGCCGTAGCGACGGCCAAGACGACCTCTCGGCGCGACTCCGTCGGCAGATCATCGAGCGGGTCCATGGTCGAACTCTAGGTCGCGCTCATCGGCAGATCCGCGCACTCGCAGCCGCACGTCGGTGCGTCCGATGGCGGCTCCTCCCCTGGACACGCCACGGGCAGCCGCCCATGTCAGCGGCACCTGCAAGGATCCGCGGGTGAGCCTCGCGATCGCCACCTGCCAGCCCACCGCGTCTGCCGATGTCCGCGCGAATGGCGCTGAGGTCCGGCGCTTGCTCCGGGAGTCCGCGGCGGCGGGCGCGCGGCTGGCCCACTTCCCGGAGGGGTTCCTCTCGGGATACGCGGTGGCGGACGTGACGACGTGGGAGGCCGTTGACTGGACCGTGGTCCGTGACGAGCTCGAGCAGGTGGCCGCCCTGGCCGGCGAGCTGGGGATCTGGGTGGTGCTCGGGTCTGCCCACCCGCTGACCGCGCCCCACTGGCCGCACAACAGCCTCTACGTGATCTCCGAGGAGGGGAAGCTGGTCGATCGCTACGACAAGCGGAAGTGCTCGCACACCGAGGTCACCCGGTTCTACACGCCGGGGTTCGAGGCGGTGGTCTTCGACGTCGACGGCTTCCGGTTCGGCTTGGCGATCTGCATCGAGATCAACTTCCCCGACGTGTTCGCGGACTACGACCGGCTCGGCGTCGACTGCATGTTGGTCTCGGCCTATCCGGTCGACTCGATCTTCGCGACCAAGGCTCGCGCCTACGCCGCGATCCACAACCACTGGCTCAGCCTGTCGGTGCCGGCGCAGACCTCGCACCTGTTCCACTCGGGACTCATCGGGCCCCACGGCGAGGTGCTGGCAGACGTGGGCGGCGACCCCGGGCTGGTCGTGGGGACGCTGGACCGGGAAGACCCCGCACTGCACGTCGCGCTCGACCTTGCTCGCCCGTGGCGGGCAACGGCGCGGTCCGGCGAGATCTACCAGGAGCGCCGGGTCAGTGACGAGCGCAGCCGGGTGCGCACCGAGTTCTGACGGGCGGCGTGCCCGAGAGACAGGTCACCAGTGGTGGAGCGAGCCCTGGAACACCGTCGCGAGGTCGTCCGGCGTCACGTCGATCGGCGCGACCGCAAGGAGCCGCTGCTGCTTCACCGCGCCGTCCACGAGGTCGCTGACATCACCCTCGACGTAACCGATCTCGGCCAGGCCGCTGGGCAGGCCCACGTCGCGGATCAGGCCGCGCAGCACGGCCGGGAGGGTGTCCGGGCCGCCCGAGGCGACCGACCCGCCGAGCAGCGCCGCCGCCCGGAGGTGCCGCTCGGGCGAGGCCTCGAAGGTCAGCGCGAACGCGGCGGGCGCGGTCATCACCACCGCCATCCCGTGCGGGACGATCGGCTCGTCGTCGGGGTAGCCGGCGGGGCGGTAGTCGCGGACGCGACCGGCGATCGGGTACGCGCAGGCGTGCGGCACGTGGACGCCGGCGTTGCCGAAGCCGAGCCCGGCAAACGTGGCGGCCAGCGCCATCTGCTCGCGGGCCTCGCCGTCGGAGCCGTCGCGCACGGCCGTACGGAACGCACCCGCCAGCAGCGACAGCGCCTTCTCCGACCACATGTCGGCGATCGGGTTCGCGCCGCAGTAGGGGACCCGCTGCTCCGGCTGCTTCGCGTCGTAGTCGCCGAACCAGCGCGCGGTCCAGCTCTCGAGCGCGTGGCAGAGGATGTCCATCCCGCACGACGCGGTCACCATCGCGGGTTGCGTCATCGTGAGGTCCGGGTCGACCACCGCGAGCGTCGGCCGCAGCCGTGCGTGCGAGATGCCGGTCTTGACCTTGAGCGCGAGCACGTCGAGCACGCAGATCGTGGTCGACTCGGCACCGGTGCCGGTCGTGGTCGGTACGGCGACCAGCGGGAGCAGCGGTCGCTCCGGGGCGCGACCGCCACCGACGGGCGCATTGACGTAGTCCATCAGCTCGCCGTCGTTGGTGAGGAGCAGGTCGACGGCCTTGGCGGTGTCGATCGCCGAGCCACCGCCGACAGCGACGACCGCGTCGAACGGCGCCGCGTCCCGGGCGAACGCGACCGCCTCCTCCATCGAGGCGTCCGTCGGCTCGACGCGCGCTGCGGCGAACACCACGACGTCGAGCCCGCGGGCGCGGATGCCCTCGGCGACGCGCTCCGGGTGCCCGGTCGCCGCGACCCCCGGGTCGGTCACCAGCAGCACCCGGCTCGCCCCAACGGGGCACAGCTGCTGGACGTCCCAGCCGATCTCGGAGCTCGCACCCCGGCCGAACTTCAGGCCGGGAGCGGCGTAGGTGAACACGGACTCGCTCACGACACGACCTCCAGTGCGTAGGTCACCACGTCGAGCACCTCGACCCGACCGGTGCGGACGTCGGCGACCGGCACCCAGGCGGCGGACTCGGTCGTGCCGTCGACCTCCCGCACGGTCGGCTCACCCTCGCCCACGGTGGCGGCGAAGAGCAGGTGGACGCCGTGGTAGTCCTCGAGCCGGCCCGACGGCGCGGTGCCGGAGAAGTGGGTGTCGTGGACGCCGACCAGCGCCCCGACCTCGCACGCCAGGCCGCACTCCTCCTCGACCTCGCGCGCGAGCGCCACGGACGGGTGCTCGCCGTGGTCGATCCCACCGCCCGGGAGGGTCCACCGGCCCGGGTGCGCGGCGCGGGCCGAGAGCCGGGTGAGGAGGATGTCGGTGCCGCGCAGCACGACGGCGTACGCCGCCACCCGCTGCAGCCGGAAGGGCAGGTGGTCGGCGAGCGCCTCACCGACCAGGCCAGCTGTCGGGACGGCGCCGGACAGGACGTCGTCGAACGGCTTCCAGGCCGCGTCGACGGTCGAGCCGTCCACCTCCAGCACGCGGGGCTCAGGCGCGTCGGGGGCCACCCAGCCGGCGAAGACGATCCGGATCGCGTGGGCGTTCACGAGCTGCCCGTCGCGGGACGCGCGCGGCAGGTGGGAGCTGTAGACGTGGGCTGTTTCGCTGACCGTCGCGTCGAGCCCGGTCTCCTCGTGGATCTCGCGGACGACCGCCAGCCGCGGGTCCTCGCCGTGGTCGACGCCGCCGCCCGGGAGGGTCCACAGCTCGGTGCGCGAGACCTTCGGCGCGAGCCGGCTCAGCAGCACCTCGATGCGGCCCGCGCGCTCGCGCAGCAGGACGGCGTACGCCCCCACGCGCTGTCGCTGCGGAAGGGATGACATGGACCCAACCTAGTGAAGTCCTCGTGAAGTACGGTGACGCCGTGTCCCCCGCGTCCCGTGATCCGTGGCTCGACAACGTGAAGATGGTCCTCGTCACCCTGGTGGTCATCGGGCACGCCATCGGGCTGGTCGAGGCCACCGCCGGCAGCCACTGGGTCTACGACTTCATCTACCTCTGGCACATCCCCGCGTTCGTCTTCGTGAGCGGCTACCTCTCGAAGTCGTTCGAGTGGGACCGGCGCCGGATGAAGAGCCTGCTCTACACCCTCGCGATCCCCTACCTGCTCTTCGAGCCGGCACTCTTCTACTTCCGTCGTGACGTCATCGGCGAGGGCGTGGAGTACCCGCTGTGGATCGAGCCGCACTGGACGATGTGGTACCTGATCGTGCTGCTCATGTGGCGACTGATCACGCCGATCCTCAAGCGCCACTGGCTGTTCCTGCCGCTGTCGGTGATCGTCAGCCTGGCTGGCGGCCTGTGGGACACCGAGGCGCTGATGATCCCGCGCTTCCTGGGCCTGTTGCCCTTCTTCGTGCTCGGCCTCCACCTCAAGCCGCGCCACCTCGCCCGCCTCGACGACGTCTGGGTGCGGGTGGCTGCCGTGCCGACGCTGATCGGCATCGGCGTGATGGCGGCCTACACCGACACGTGGGCCGACGCCGCGCTGCTCTGGTACGACACGGGCTACAGCGAGATCCCCATCGACAACGAGATCGTGTTCCAGACCCGGCTGACGGTCATGATGGTCGGCCTGCTCGGTGCGTTCGCGGCGATGTCGCTGATCCCGCGCCGATCGCTCGGCTGGTTCACCACGATGGGCACCGCGACGATGGTGATCTACCTGTTCCACGGCTTCGTCATCAAGTCGTTCCTGGGCCTCGGATACCCGGACTTCACCGCCGCCTACCCCGTGCTGGGGCTGGTGCTGACGATCCTCGGGGCGGTCGGCCTCGCACTGCTGCTGGCCAGCCCGCCCGTACGCCGCGTGCTGGAGCCGTTCACCAACCCGCTGGGCTGGATCGAGAAGCGCCGCGCGGACCGGCGTCCCAGCCCGGCCCCCACGTCGGGCTGACCGCCGAGCGCGGCACGGAGTCGAGCCCGGCCGCCTCCGCGCGGGTGGGCGCGGTGCCGCCGAGGTGCGCAGGGTGCCACGGCGCCCGCTCACCCTTGCTCGGGACGTGGTGCGGCAGCCGCTGGAGTCCCTCGAGCTGCTCGGTGATCACGGTGCCGAGACGCTGCGTGAACCCGGCGATGTCCTCGCCGGGTGCGAACGAGAGGGGCTGGCCGAAGGACAGGTCGACCCGGCGTCCGCGCTGCAGGCTCGGCCGCGGCTTCCTGCCGCGCGCATCGGGACGACCGACCGACCACAGCCGCTGGGAGCCCCAGATCGCGAGCGGCACGACCGGAGCGCCCGTCTCACGGGCCAGGCTGGCCACCCCGGGCATCAGGGCGCGGACCGTGTAGGAGTAGCTGATCCCCGCCTCGGGGAACACGCCCACCGCCTCGCCCGCGCGCAGCTGTCGACGTGCCTGGAGGTACGCCGCCGCGGGCGCCTCGCGGTCGACGGGGACGTGCTGCATCCGGTCCATCGCCGCCCGCACGAGGGGCAGGCGCCAGACGTCGTGCCGGCACAGGAAGCGGACGTAGCGACCCCGCTCGACGGCGGCCTGCTCGATCAGCACGAAGTCGGGGTAGCTCACGTGGTTGGCCGCCACGATCACCGGCCCGCTCGCGGGCAGGTGCTCGAGCCCCGTCCACCTCGTGTCCACCCCCAGCAGGCGGATCACGCCGCGGCCCAGGACGTTGGTCACCCGGTAGACGCGCTCGCTCATGGTGCTGGTTCGTCGCGCAGGCGACGTCGGATCGGCTCCGGGACGAGGATCACGCGAAGGGCGGTCGGGCGTCGCGGGCCATCGAGCGGCGTCCGGCCCAGCGCCACACGCGCGCAGCGCGGTCGCGGTCGGCGTCGTCGACGAGGTTGCCCATCCAGCGCAGCGCCAGCGTCATCAGCCAGTCGGAGCGCATCCCGGCCGGGCCGAGCGCGGAGACCACCTTGGGCTGGGTCGCGATCCCGGCGAGCCGGCGTGCGATCGAGAACGCCTCGCCGTAGTGCTCCACCAGCGTCGAGCGCCACGCCTCACCGAGCCCGGTGCCGCTCGCGATGTGCTCGGCTACGAACCGGCCGGTCTCCAGGCCGTAGTCGATCCCCTCGCCGTTGAGCGGGTTCACGCAGGCGGCCGCGTCGCCGATGAGCGCCCAGTTGGGCCCGGCCACGTTGCTCACCGCACCACCCATCGGCAGCAGCGCCGAGGTCGGCATCCGCAGCTCGCCGGACAGCCCGAAGTCCTTGCCGATCGTGTTGGCGTAGGTCTGCATCAGCGGCTTGATGGCGACCTCCGCGGGTCGCCGGCTCGTGGCCAGCGTGCCGGCACCGAGGTTCACCGTGCCGTCGCCCAGCGGGAAGATCCAGCCGTAGCCCGACACCAGGTCGCCCTGCTCGTCGCGCAGCTCGAGGTGCGAGCTGATCCACGGGTCGTCCGACAGGTCGGAGTCGACGTAGGAACGACCGGCCACGGCGTAGACCGTGTCGCGGTGCCACTCGCGGCCGAGCAGCTTGCCGAGCGGCGAGCGTACGCCGTCCGCGACGACCAGCCACTGGCAGGCGATCTCGAACGTGCCGTCCGCGCCGCTGAACTCGACCGCGGCGACCCGCTCCCCCGCATGCCGTACGCCGACCGCGCGGGCACCCTCGACACCCCTGGCCCCGCTCTCGAGGGCCACCGTGCGCAGGTGGTCGTCGAGCTCGGTGCGGGCGACCGCGGAGCCCCAGTCGGGCAGCGAACCGCCCGGCCACGGCAGGAGCAGCGTCTGGCCGAACCCGTGGGCGCGCAGCCCGTGGTTGACCGTGTGGGAGCGCAGCCAGTCCTCGAGGCCGAGCCTCTGCATCTCCCCGATCGCGCGCGGCGTCAGCCCGTCGCCGCAGGTCTTGTCGCGCGGGAAGGTGGCCGCGTCGGCCAGCACGACGTCGAGCCCGGCGCGCGCGGCCCACGCGGCAGCAGCCGATCCGGCCGGTCCGGCACCGACGACGAGCACGTCGGTCGAGGTGGGGGTCTGCACAGGGTGATTCTCGCCTGCCACCCCAACCGCGGCGAAACCGCGGTGGGCCTCAGCCGTGGAAGGGCCGGTGCGAGAGGAGGTGCACCGACTCGTCGAGGCAGCCGGTGGTGGGGTGCTCGACGAAGAACGGCCGCGTGGCGTCGGACGGGTAGACCAGGAACGCGTCGACGTCGGCCGGTCGGCAGGTGCGTCGCGGGTAGTTCTCGGCGACGGTCTCCGAGACCCGGCTCAGGGCACGCTCGCCGGGGGCGAGCACGACCCGCGGGGTCGCTCCGGGGTCACGGTCCGCCGGAGCACCCACCGGGGTGCCGTCACCGCCGCCGACGTAGGACAGGCCGCCGTAGCCCTGCACGAAGCACGTCCTGCGGCCGGTGTTGCGCAGCCGCACCACGCCGTAGCGGTGGCCGGCGGCCGCGTCCCGGGCCCGGTAGTCGGCGCTCAGGTCGGCACTGCGGCACTCCGGGGTGCTCGCCGCGGTGCGGGGCGTGGACACGCCGGACGCGCTCGCCGGAGGTGCGGTCGCGTGCTCGTGGAGGCTGACGACGAGCAGCGCAGCACAGACCGCCACCATCGACCAGAGCGAGCGGTGCCACATCGACCGGACCATGCGACCAGTGTGCGTCGCAGCCGGAAATGGGCCGAGCCCCGGCCCCCACGAGGGGGACCGGGGCTCGGGTGACGACGCTCAGTTCTGGTAGGAACCGAAGTCGAAGTCGTCCAGCGCGACGGCCTGCGACGACGGACCGAAGTCGTAGTCGTAGGAGTCGTAGCCGGTGACCGAGTAGGCAGCGGCACGCGCCTCCTCGGTGGGCTCCACGCGGATGTTGCGGTAGCGCTCCAGGCCGGTGCCGGCCGGGATGAGCTTTCCGATGATCACGTTCTCCTTCAGGCCACGGAGGCTGTCGGAGCGGCCGTTGATCGCGGCGTCGGTGAGCACGCGGGTGGTCTCCTGGAAGGAGGCCGCCGAGAGCCACGACTCGGTCGCGAGCGAGGCCTTGGTGATGCCCATGAGGACCGGGCGACCCGAGGCCGGCTTGCCGCCCTCGGAGACCACGCGACGGTTCTCCTCCTCGAACCGCACCCGGTCGACCAGGTCGGACGGGAGCAGGTTGGTGTCACCGGACTCGATCACCGTCACCCGGCGCAGCATCTGCCGGATGATGATCTCGATGTGCTTGTCGTGGATCGACACGCCCTGGGACCGGTAGACCTCCTGGACCTCGTCCACGAGGTGCTCCTGCGCCTTGCGGACACCGAGCACGCGCAGGACGTCCTGCGGGTCGGGGGTACCGGACGTGATGTGGTGGCCGACCTCGATGTGCTGGCCCTCCTCCACGTTGAGGCGCGAGCGCTTCGAGACCGGGATCTCCTGGACCTCGGAGCCGTCGTCGGGCGTCACCATGACGACGCGGGCCTTGTCGGTCTCCTCGATCTTCACGCGACCGGCGGACTCCGAGATCGGCGTACGACCCTTGGGCGAGCGGGCCTCGAAGAGCTCGACCACGCGGGGCAGACCCTGCGTGATGTCGTCGGCGGAGGCCACACCACCGGTGTGGAACGTACGCATCGTCAGCTGCGTGCCGGGCTCACCGATGGACTGGGCGGCGATGATGCCGACCGCCTCACCGATGTCGACCAGCTGGCCGGTGGCCAGCGAGCGGCCGTAGCACTTGGCGCAGGTGCCGGTGCGGGCGTCACAGGTCAGGACCGAGCGGACCTTGACCTCGGTGATGCCGGCGGCGACGAGCTCACCGATCTTGACGTCGCCGAGGTCCTCACCGGCGGCGGCGAGGACGTCGCCGGTCTCCGGGTGGGTGATCTCGACGGCGGATGCCCGGGCGTAGGCCGAGGTCTCCACGTGCTCGTCGTCGATGCGCTTGGGCAGGCCGCGCTCGGTGCCGCAGTCGTCCTCACGGATGATGACGTCCTGCGAGACGTCCACCAGACGACGGGTCAGGTAGCCCGAGTCGGCGGTGCGCAGCGCGGTGTCGGCGAGACCCTTGCGGGCACCGTGGGTCGAGATGAAGTACTCGAGCACCGAAAGGCCCTCGCGGAAGTTGGCCTTGATCGGGCGCGGGATGATCTCGCCCTTCGGGTTGGCCACCAGACCACGCATGGCCGCGACCTGCCGGATCTGGTTCATGTTTCCGGAGGCACCCGAGTCGACCATCATGTAGATCGGGTTCTTGCGGTCGAAGTTGGTCTCCATCGCGCGACCGACCTCGGCAGCAGCCTGGGTCCACAGCTCGATGAGCTCCTGACGACGCTCGTCGTCGGTCATCACACCGCGCTCGTAGTTCTTCTGGACCTTCTCGGCCTGCGCCTCGTAGCGGCCCAGGATCTCGACCTTGCTGTCGGGCGTGGTGACGTCGTCGATCGAGACGGTCACACCCGAGCGCGTGGCCCAGTGGAAGCCGGCGTCCTTGAGGGCGTCGAGCGAGGCGGCGACCTGGACCTTGGTGTAGCGCTCGGCCAGGTCGTTCACGATCGCGCCGAGGCGCTTCTTGCCGACCTCCTCGTTGACGAACGGGTAGTCCGCCGGGAGCGTGTCGTTGAAGTGCACGCGACCGAGGGTGGTCTCGAGCAGGATCGCGGTCCGCTCCTCCCAGTCGGCACCGAGCTCGAGGTCGAGCGGGGGCACGATGTCGTTGAGGCGGATCCGGACCTTGCTCTGCATCCCGATCTCGCCGCGGTCGTAGGCCATGATCGCCTCGGCCGGCGAGGAGAAGACACGACCCTCGCCGATCTCACCCTCGCGCTCGGCGGTCAGCCAGAACAGGCCGATGATCATGTCCTGCGAGGGCATGGTCACCGGACGGCCGTCCGACGGCTTGAGGAT
This sequence comes from Nocardioides baculatus, assembly GCF_016735675.1. Lineage (GTDB taxonomy): Bacteria > Actinomycetota > Actinomycetes > Propionibacteriales > Nocardioidaceae > Nocardioides > Nocardioides baculatus. The sequence goes on from NZ_JAERSG010000001.1 coordinate 10,910, forward strand.
GTTGTTGGTCGACAGCATCAGGATGCGTGCCTCGGCCTGCGCCTCCGCGGACAGCGGGAGGTGCACGGCCATCTGGTCACCGTCGAAGTCGGCGTTGAACGCGCCGCAGACGAGCGGGTGGATCTGGATGGCCTTGCCCTCGATCAGCTGCGGCTCGAAGGCCTGGATGCCGAGGCGGTGCAGGGTGGGCGCACGGTTGAGCAGCACGGGGTGCTCGGTGATGACCTCTTCGAGGACGTCCCACACGACCGGGCGGGCGCGCTCCACCATCCGCTTGGCGGACTTGATGTTCTGCGCGTGCGACAGGTCGACGAGGCGCTTCATCACGAACGGCTTGAACAGCTCGAGCGCCATCTGCTTGGGCAGACCGCACTGGTGCAGCTTGAGCTGCGGGCCCGACACGATGACCGAGCGGCCCGAGTAGTCGACGCGCTTGCCGAGGAGGTTCTGGCGGAAGCGGCCCTGCTTGCCCTTGAGCATGTCGGACAGCGACTTGAGCGGACGGTTGCCGGGGCCCGTGACGGGGCGACCACGACGGCCGTTGTCGAAGAGGCTGTCGACGGCCTCCTGCAGCATCCGCTTCTCGTTGTTGACGATGATCTCGGGCGCACCGAGGTCGAGCAGTCGCTTGAGGCGGTTGTTGCGGTTGATGACGCGGCGGTAGAGGTCGTTGAGGTCGGAGGTGGCGAAGCGGCCACCGTCGAGCTGGACCATCGGACGCAGGTCCGGCGGGATCACCGGGACGGCGTCGAGCACCATGCCGATGGGCTGGTTGCCGGTCTTGCGGAACGCGTCGACGACCTTGAGGCGCTTGAGGGCACGGACCTTGCGCTGGCCCTTGCCGTTGGCGATCGTGTCGCGCAGCGACTCGACCTCGGCCTCGATGTCGAAGTCCTGGAGGCGCTTCTGGATCGCCGTGGCGCCCATGTGGCCCTCGAAGTACTTGCCGAACCAGTTCTTCATCTCGCGGTAGAGGAGCTCGTCGCCGAGCAGGTCCTGCACCTTGAGGTTCTTGAACGTGTCCCAGACCTCCTCCAGCCGCGCGATCTCGCGGTTGGCGCGGTCACGGAGCTGGTTCATCTCGCGGTCGGCACCGTCGCGCACCTTGCGCTTGGCGTCGGCCTTGGCACCCTCGGCCTCGAGGGTGGCGAGGTCCTCCTCGAGCTTCTTGGCGCGGTCCTCGACGGAGGTGTCGCGGCGCTTCTCGAGGCGCTCGCGCTCCAGGCCGACCTTGTTCTCGAGGGAGTCCTGGTCGCGGTGACGCGCGTCCTCGTCGACCGAGGTGATCATGTAGGCGGCGAAGTAGATGACCTTCTCGAGGTCCTTCGGCGCCAGGTCGAGCAGGTAGCCCAGGCGCGACGGGACGCCCTTGAAGTACCAGATGTGGGTCACGGGGGCGGCGAGCTCGATGTGGCCCATCCGCTCGCGACGCACCTTGGAGCGGGTGACCTCGACGCCACAGCGCTCGCAGATGATGCCCTTGAAGCGCACGCGCTTGTACTTGCCGCAGTAGCACTCCCAGTCCCGGGTGGGACCGAAGATCTTCTCGCAGAAGAGTCCGTCGCGCTCGGGCTTGAGCGTGCGGTAGTTGATGGTCTCCGGCTTCTTGACCTCGCCGTGGCTCCACGCGCGGATTTCGTCCGCGGTGGCCAGGCCGATCTGGATCTGCTCGAAGAAGTTCACGTCCAGCAAGGTGTGTTCCTTTGGTTGCTGTTTGAGTCAGTACGCCACTGGGTGGCTAGGGGGACCGAGGGACCCGGGCGGCGCGGACGCCGCCCGGGACTCACCTCAGACTTCTTCGACGCTGCTGGGCTCGCGCCGCGACAGGTCGATGCCCAGCTCCTCGGCCGCGCGGAAGACGTCCTCCTCCGCGTCCTTCAACGCGATGGCGGAGCCGTCCTGCGACAGCACCTCCACGTTGAGGCAGAGGGACTGCATCTCCTTGACGAGCACCTTGAACGACTCCGGGATGCCCGAGTCGGGGATGTTCTCGCCCTTCACGATGGCCTCGTAGACCTTCACGCGGCCCGGCACGTCGTCGGACTTGATCGTCAGGAGCTCCTGGAGGGCGTACGCCGCTCCGTAGGCCTCCATCGCCCAGACCTCCATCTCGCCGAACCGCTGGCCACCGAACTGGGCCTTACCGCCCAGGGGCTGCTGCGTGATCATCGAGTAGGGGCCGGTCGAGCGAGCGTGGATCTTGTCGTCGACGAGGTGGTGCAGCTTGAGGATGTACATGTAGCCCACGGCCACCGGCTCCGGGAACGGCTCACCCGAGCGACCGTCGAAGAGGTTGGCCTTGCCGTCCTCCTTGACCATCCGCTCACCGTCACGGTTGGGCAGGGTGGAGCCGAGGAGACCGGTGATCTCGTCCTCGCGCGCACCGTCGAACACCGGGGTGGCGACCTTGGTGTTGGGGTCGGCCTTGTCGGCGCCGATGGAGATGAGGCGCTTCTTCCAGTCCGACTCGCCCTTCTCGCCCGACAGGTTGAGGTCCCAACCCTGCTTGGCGAGCCAGCCGAGGTGCAGCTCGAGGATCTGGCCGATGTTCATACGACGCGGCACACCCAGCGGGTTGAGCACGACGTCGACCGGGGTGCCGTCCTCCATGAACGGCATGTCCTCGACCGGCAGGATCTTGGCGATGACGCCCTTGTTGCCGTGGCGTCCGGCGAGCTTGTCGCCGACCGAGATCTTGCGCTTCTGGGCGACGTAGACGCGGACGAGCTGGTTGACGCCCGGAGGAAGGTCGTCGCCGTCCTCGCGGTCGAAGACCCGCACGCCGATGACCGTGCCGGACTCACCGTGGGGCACCTTCATCGAGGTGTCGCGCACCTCGCGCGCCTTCTCGCCGAAGATCGCGCGGAGCAGGCGCTCCTCGGGGGTGAGCTCGGTCTCGCCCTTGGGCGTGACCTTGCCGACCAGGATGTCACCGGTGGTGACCTCGGCGCCGATGCGGATGATGCCGCGCTCGTCGAGGTCGGCCAGGCCCTCCTCGGAGACGTTGGGGATGTCCCGCGTGATCTCCTCGGGGCCGAGCTTGGTGTCGCGGGCGTCGACCTCGTGCTCCTCGATGTGGATCGAGGTGAGGACGTCCTCCTGCACCAGGCGCTGGCTGAGGATGATCGCGTCCTCGTAGTTGTGGCCCTGCCACGGCATGAAGGCCACGAGCAGGTTGGTGCCCAGCGCCATCTCGGCGTCGTCCGTGCAGGGGCCGTCGGCGATCGGCGTGCCGACCTCGAGGCGGTCGCCGGCCTTCACCAGCGGGCGCTGGTTGATGCAGGTGCCCTGGTTGGAGCGCTTGAACTTCGCCAGCCGGTAGGTCTGGTAGGTGCCGTCGTCGTTCATCGTCTCGATGGCGTCGGCGGACACCTCCTTCACCACTCCGGCGTTGTCGGCGACGACCACGTCACCGGCGTCGACGGCGGCGCGGTACTCCATGCCGGTGCCGACCAGGGGGCTGTCGCTGATGACCAGCGGCACGGCCTGGCGCTGCATGTTGGCGCCCATGAGCGCGCGGTTGGCGTCGTCGTGCTCGAGGAACGGGATCAGGGCCGTCGCGACCGACACCATCTGGCGCGGCGAGACGTCCATGTAGTCGACCTCCTCGCGGAGGATCGCGTCGACCTCACCCTTCTGCTGGCGCACCAGGACGCGCTCCTCGACGAACTTCATCTTGGAGTCGAGCGGGGCGTTGGCCTGCGCGATGACGTAGCGGTCCTCGTCGTCGGCCGTGAGGTAGTCGATCTCGTCGGTGACGACACCCTTGACCACGCGGCGGTAGGGGGTCTCGACGAAGCCGAACGGGTTGATCCGCCCGTAGGACGCGAGCGAGCCGATCAGGCCGATGTTGGGGCCTTCCGGGGTCTCGATCGGGCACATGCGGCCGTAGTGCGACGGGTGGACGTCACGGACCTCCATGCCGGCACGGTCACGGGACAGACCACCGGGACCGAGCGCGGACAGGCGACGCTTGTGCGTCAGGCCCGCGATCGGGTTGGTCTGGTCCATGAACTGGCTCAGCTGCGAGGTGCCGAAGAACTCCTTCAGCGCCGCCACGACGGGACGGATGTTGATCAGCGACTGCGGCGTGATGGCCTCGACGTCCTGGGTCGTCATCCGCTCGCGGACCACACGCTCCATGCGGGCCAGGCCCGTGCGGAGCTGGTTCTGGATGAGCTCGCCGACCGTGCGCATGCGGCGGTTGCCGAAGTGGTCGATGTCGTCGGCCTGGACCTTGACGGGCGAGCCGTCGGGGCCCTCCACCACGGTGCCGGCGGCGTCGACCAGGTCGGGCGCCTCGACGGTGTCACCCGCGGCGTGCAGCTGCACGACGTAGCGGATGGCGGCCACGACGTCGTCGATGGTCAGCGTCTGCTGGTCGAAGGCCTCGTGGAGACCGAGCTTCTTGTTGATCTTGTAGCGGCCGACCTTGGCGAGGTCGTAGCGCTTGCCGTTGAAGTAGTAGTTGTTCAACAGCGTCTGCGCAGCCTCGGCCGTCGGCGGCTCGCCGGGACGGAGCTTGCGGTAGATGTCGAGGAGCGCGAGGCGGGTGACCTCGTCGTTGATCTGCTCGGCGGTCGGGGCCTCGCCCCGCGCCTTCTTCTGCAGGTCCTCCTGCACGACCTCGTAGCGGACGCTGTCCTTCTCGAGGGTCAGCATCATCGACTCGTACTGGCCGAACTCCTCGCGGATCTGCTCGGTGGTCCAGCCGAGCGCCTTGAGGAGCACGGTGACGTTCTGCTTGCGCTTGCGGTCGAGGCGGACACCGACCAGGTCGCGCTTGTCGATCTCGAACTCCAGCCACGCGCCACGGCTCGGGATGAGCTTGGCGGTGTAGATGTCCTTGTCCGAGGTCTTGTCCGGGGACGACTCGAAGTAGACGCCGGGCGAGCGCACGAGCTGCGACACGACGACGCGCTCGGTGCCGTTGATGATGAAGGTGCCCTTCTTGGTCATCATGGGGAAGTCGCCCATGAAGACCGTCTGGCCCTTGATCTCACCGGTCTCGTGGTTCATGAACTCGGCCGAGACGTAGAGGGGCCGGGAGTAGGTGAAGTCCTTCTCCTTGCACTCCTCCTCGGTGTACTTCTCGTCCAGGAAGACCGGGTTGTCGAAGGAGAGCATCATGGTCTCGGAGAAGTCCTCGATCGGGGAGATCTCCTCGAAGATCTCCTGCAGACCGGTCTTCTCGGAGACGTCCTCACCAGCGGCCCGACGGGCTGCCACCTCCTCCTCCCAGCGCTCTCCGCCGACCAGCCAGTCGAAGCTGGAGGTCTGGAGCGAGATGAGGGGGGGAACCTCGAGAGGTTCGGTGATCTTTGCGAAAGAGGTGCGACGGTGGTTACCAGCGGAGCTGCGCGCGGCCAAGAGGTGTCCTCACAAATGAGCATTGATCGGCGCCAACCGACCACCACGACAGCCGTCCGGAGGGCGTCGGGCATCTGAGGGCAGGCGCAAAGCGACACGATAGCGCATATGCGGGCACGCCTCAAACGCGGGGTCAAGTCCCGAAGGAAAACGCCACGCGTTGCGGATGACTATGAACTCCCGGAGCGCCCGGGTCAAGCGGAACGCGCCGATTCGGCGGGTCCGTGACCTCAGCCCTGGACGGGCGAGGTGACCATGTCGTCGACCAGCCACGTGTCGTCGACGAGCTGCATGGACAGCGTCACCTGGTCCTTGTAGACGACCGGCTCGGCGCTCAACTTGTTGGTCGTCGGCCGGTCGACGAAGACGAGCACCTGCACCCGGTCGGCGGACGCGCGGACGATCCCGGACGCCACCACCGAGGCGGTCACCCTGGTCTGCGTCTCGGGCGCGTTCTCCTCCAGCACCGCGAAGAGCTTGTCGTACTCGGTGCGGTAGCTGCCCGTCATCAGCGCCTGCGCGGCCTTCTGGTCCTCGTCGAGGGTCTCGTAGTCGTAGGAGAGGACGGGTACGACCGCACGCTCCGCGGCCACCTGCGCCGCGCGTGCGGCGGAGTCGTCCCCGCCGTCGTCGCCGGCGACCCACATCCAGACCGTCGCCGCGACGAGACCGGCGGCCAGCAGGCCCAGCCCGGCCAGCAGCCAGGACGGGACGCCACCGGGGGCCCGAGCCGGTCGCGCCGCCTTCTGCTCCTTCTCGGCCGTGCGGCGCTCGGCCGCCTGCTCCCTGGACCGTTCACGACGCTCGGCTGCACCTTCCCTGGAGCGGTGCCGCAGCAGGCGCGACTTCTCGCGCTCGGCCTCGACGTCCGTCAGGCCCGGGATCGGCGCGCTGCCCTCCTCGACGGGCGGCTCGTCGTCGACCTCCGGGTGCGCGGCGTCGTACGCCGTCCGCGCAGCGGGGTCGAGCAGCACCTTCGCGGCCCGGTTGAGGGAGTCGAAGCGCCGGTCGCCGGGCTCGAGGTCGGCGATCTGCGCCTTCCAGGCGGTGCGGATGTCGTCGCTCGAGGCGTCGCGCGGGACGCCCAGCACGTCGTACCAGGTGGGGCCGTCGCTCACGGCGTGCTCCCCTCGTCCTCGGCCGGGGTCTGCGGCGCACCCTCGTCGTCGGCACCGGTCACCGGCGAGAAGTCGTCGACGAGCCACTCGCCGTCGATGACGACGAGGTCCACGAGGAAGCGGAACGGCAGCGGCTCCTGGTCGACGGTCGTGGCCTTCTTGCCGGTTCCCTGCTCGTAGCTGTCGGTGAAGGCCCCGGCCACCAGGACGCGGGCCGAGTCGTCGTCGATGGACGACACGGCCGTGGCGAAGACGTCGGCGGTGCGGGTGATCCCGCCCTGCGCGACGAGCTGCTCGGCGGTCGCGACCTGCTTGTCGAAGTCGGCGGCGAACTTGGGGGTGATCACGTCGCGGACCTGCTCGCGGTAGTCCGGCATCTGCCCGGAGTCGTCGAGCATGTCGGGGCTGTAGGTGCCGAGGCGCTTCACGAACTGGTCGGTGAGGCTCATCGCCTGCTCGCGCTCGTCGGGAAGGTCGAGGCCGCCGTCGGCTGAGGCGCGACCGGACACCGTCATCCAGATCAGGAGCGCGACGCAGACGGCCACGACCAGCGCCAGCGCAGCGGCGATCGCGATCCGGATCCGGGGGGTCAGTCGCGCGCCAGCAGGGGCTGGAGGTAGAGCCACTTCCACGTCTCCTCTCCGAGGCTGCTCGGAGCAACGCTACCGGCGCGCTCGAGGCGGGCGACCTCGGCCGGGTCGGACGTCACCTTCCCCGTCGTGGGGTCGTAGGCGAAGTCCGCCGGACCCCAGCCGGTCGCCGGTCGCGGCGACTGGATGTTCTGGGCTCCTCGGGCGTTGCTCTTGGAGGCCGGCTCGGTGCACCGGGTGTCCTCCTTCATCGGCCGGTTGCTGCCGTCGAGCGGCGAGCGGCGGTCGGTGCCCTCGTAGCCCCCGTGGCAGACCGCGGGGTCCTGGGTGAGGATCAGGCCGAAGTGGGCGTCGTAGAGGCCGGTGCCCGGCGACTTCGCCACCACGGTGTAGCCGCCCTCGACGACGTAGGGATAGATGACGAGCAGCTGCTCGATCCCGTCGAGGTGCTTGACCACGACCTCACCGGTGGTGACCAGGTTGTTGATCAGCTCGCCGAGCTCGACCTCGTTGGCCTCGAGGAAGGCGCGCAGCTCGTTGGCGCCGAGCGACCCGTTGTCGATGAGCCTGCGGAGGTCTTGGTCGTGGTTGGCGACCGTGGTGGAGAACGTCGACAGGTCGCGGGCGAAGCGGCGGAACGCCCGCTCGGAGTCGATCTGGCCGTTGAGCACGGTGTTGCTGTCGCGGATCAGGTCGACGGTGACGTCGAAGTTCTCCTGGGCCGTGCTGATGAACGAGCTGCTGCTGTCGAGGATGGTCTGCAGGTCGTCGCCGGCGTCGTTGAAGGCCAGGCCGAACTCGGAGGTGACCGTGCGCAGGTCCTCCTCGTCGACGCTGCGCACCGTCTCGTCGAGGTGCGTGAGCAGGGTGTCGGTCGCAATCGGTACGGCGGTGCGGTCGCGGGCGATCTCGGAGTCGTTGCGCAGGAAGGGTCCTTCAGCGCTCTGCGGCTGGAGCTCGACGTACTGCTCGCCGACCGCGGATCGGTTGCCGACGAGGGCCTTCGCGTCGGCCGGGATGTCGTCGAACTCGTTGTCGATGTCGAGCACGATGTCGACGCCGTCCCTCGTCAGCTCGAGCCGGTCGACCTGGCCCACCCGCACCCCGCGGTAGGACACCTCGGCGCCGGCGAAGGCGCCGCCGGAGTCGGCGAAGTGCGCCACGACGGTGTAGCTCTGGTCCACGAAGACCCGGTCGAGCCGCGCGTAGCGGGCACCGACGAAGCTGACGCCGATCAGCGTGATGAGGGCGAAGACGAGGAGCTGGACCTTGGTCCGACGGGTGATCATCGCGCCACCACCCCCGGGATCAGCAGGCTGACGAGGGCAGGGTCGTAGGCCTCGGTGAGCTGCGCGACGGTCGGTCCGCGCCCGCGACGCGGCGTCGAGGCGTCGTACGGCCCTGGTCGTGGCAGTGCGCCCAGTGTCGGCAGGGTGGGAAGGACCGTGGGGAGGGTGATCGTCGGCAGCGGCGGGAGCGAGGTCGGGACGCTCGGCGTCGGCAGCGGCAGCGTGGGCGTGCCGGAGCCGCCGCAGAGGCCGGGCACCGGGAACTGCTTGCAGACCACCGAGATGACCGAACCGGGCAGCCCGATGCAGGCCGTGACGTCGCCGCGCCGCAGGCCCTCGAGGCAGTCGTTGATCGCGTCGAGCGCGTCCTTGCACAGCAGGCTGGTGTCGGGCAGCGGCCCGTCCTGCGGGAGCTGGCTCAGCGGGATGCACGCCTCGGTCGGGAGCGTGGTCGGGATGGTCGTCGGGAGCGCGGTCAGGTCCACGTCGAGCGTGATCGAGAGGTTCGTGTAGTCACCCATGTGCAGGTTGCGGGCGACCTGCGGGTCGCGACCGACCGCCTCGTCGACGAAGGGGTAGGTCAGGAAGACGTTGAAGGCGTTGGTGAAGTCGTCACCGGACGCGGCGAGCTGGGTCAGCACGGGGTCGAGCCGCTGGAGCGAGGTGATCGTGGCGTCCTTGGACCGCGCGATGACGTCGACCGCGACCGACGACAGCTGGTCGAGCGCATCGAGCATCTCGACGAGGTCGTCGCGCTGGCGGTTGATCGAGTCGAGGGCGCTGGGCAGCTCCTCGAGGGCCTTGTCGATGGTCGGGAGCTGCTTCTCGGCAGCGAGGGCGAGCCGGTTGAGCGACTCGATCGCGTCGACGATGTCCTGCTTGTTCTCGTCGAGCTGACCGGTGAAGACGCGGAGCTGCTCGAGCACCGACCGCGCGGACTCCTCGCGCCCGTCGAGGGCCTGGTTGAGCTCCTGGGTGATCGTCTTGAGCTGGGCGACGCCACCGCCGTTGAGGAGCAGGCTCAGCGCGCCGAGCACCTCCTCGACCTCCGGGTTGCGACCGGCCCGCTCGATCGGGATGACCGCGCCGTCCTTCATCTTCGTCGCGATGGCGCCCTCGTCGGGGGCGCTGAGCTCGACGAACTTCTCGCCGAGGAGGCTGGTCTGGCGCAGCTCGGCGACGGCGTTGCCGGGCAGCTCCACGTCGTTGCGCACCTCGAGGGTGACGAGCGCCTGGTAGCCCTGGAGGTCGATCGCGGTGACCTTGCCGACGCTGACGTCGTTGACCTTCACCGTCGACTGCGGCACCAGGTCGAGGACGTCGGCGAACTCGACCTTGATCGTCATCGGGTCGTCCCCGACGTCGGGCCCGCCCGGGAGCGGGAGGGAGTAGACGCTGGCGTCGCACGACGACAGGGCCAGCACGCCGAGCACGGCCATGGCGAGTGCCTTCATGCGCTTCATCGGTCCACCTCCACGAGGCCGCCGAGCGTGGGGTCGAAGACCTCCTGCGCGGGGAGCACGTCAGGCTTGCCGAGCGCGGCGGGGCGGTTCTTGGGCAGCAGGTTGGTGATCGTGTTGCAGACCTGTCCCGAGCGCTCGACCTGGCTGACGAAGCCGCACAGCAGCGCTGCCGGGTCATACTGGATCTGGTTGATCGCCTCACCGAGGTTGGCGCGCGTGTCGAGGGTGCCGGCCTGCGGGTTGTAGGTGAGGCCGAGGTTGTTGAGGGCCGCCGGCGCCACGTGCAGGATCTCGTCGAGCGAGTCGCGCTGGCGCACGAGCACCTTGGAGACCCGGTTGAGCCCGGAGATGTTGCGGCTGAGCGAGTCCTTGTTGTCCTCGACGAAGGTCTTGACGTCCGTCAGGGCGGTCGAGAGGTTCTTGGTCGCAGCGACCAGCTCCTGCCGCTCGCCGGCGAGCATCGTCGAGACGTCGGCGAGGGACTGGTTGAACTGGCGCACGGTCTGGTCGTTCTCGGCCAGCGTCTGCATGAATCCCTCGAGAGCCCGGACGGAGCCGAACAGCTCCTCCTTGTTGCCCGCGAGCGTCGCGCTGAGCCGCGAGAAGTCCTTGATGGTCTGGCGGAACGTGGTGCCCTGGCCGCCGAAGTTGTCGGCCGTCACGGACAGCAGGTCGGACAGGGCCCCGTCCTTGTTGGCGCCCCGGGGGCCGAGCGCGACGTTGAGCCGGTCGAGGCTGTCGTAGATCTCGTCGAGCTCGAGCGGCTGCGAGGTCTGCTCGACGCTCAGCTCGGCACCGTCGCCGAGGACCTCGCCCTTGCCGGAGTAGGCCGGGGTCAGCTGGATGTAGCGGTCGCCCACCAGCGACGGCGCGATGATCACGGCCTTGGCGTCGGCGGGCAGCTTGACGGTGTCGTCGTACGTCATCGTCACCGTCACGTCGGTGCCGGTCGGCTCCACCCGCGTCACCGTGCCCACGGGAACCCCGAGCACGCGGACGTCGCTGCCCTCGTAGACCGAGATGGCGCGGGGGAAGTGCGCGACGACCGTCCGGCCCGTGTCGCCACCGAAGACGGAGACGGCGGCCGCGACGACGAAGGCGAGCACGACGAGCGGGACGAGGAGGCGCTTCACGAGGTCCATGGGTCAGCCCACCTGCGGGACGGGAGGGAAGTTGGAGATCCAGGTGTCGAACCACGGACCGGTGCCGAGCGTGTTGGCGAAGACCCGGTAGAACGGCGCCATCAGCCGGAGGCTGCTGTCGAGGTTGTCCTCGTTCTTGTTGAGGACCGCCACGACGTTCTCCAGGTGCGCCAGGGCCGGCGCGAGGTCCTCCCGCGAGTCGGCGATGAGGCCGGACAGCTCCTTCGACAGCGTCGTGGTCGACACCAGGAGCTGGTGCACGGCGTCGCGGCGGGCGACCAGCGCGCGGAACAGCACGTCGCTGTCCTCCATCAGCTTGATGATGTCCTGGTCGCGCTCGTCGAGGACCGTCGAGACGCGCTCGAGGTTGACCAGGAGCGTGTTGAGCTGCTCGTCCTTCTCGGCGATGTTGGCCGAGAGCCGGCTCAGCCCCGACAGCGCGCCGCGGAACTCCTCCGGGGTGTTGCGGGTGAGGTCGGCGAGTGTGGTGAGCGACTCGGCCAGCTGGTCGGTGTCGATCTGCTGGGACGTGGACGCCAGTCCCTCGAAGGCCTCGACCACGTCGAAGGGCGAGGACGTCCGCGCAGCCGGGATGGTGCCGTCCTCCTCGAGCTGGCCGCCGCCGGCCGGCTCGAGGGCGAGGAACATCGCGCCGAGGATCGTCTTCACCTTGATCGCGGCCCGGGTCTCGGTGCCGAACCGGGCGGTGTCGTCGACCTTGAAGCTCACCTTGACCTGGCCGTCGTCGAGCTCGATCTCGTCGACCTTGCCGACGCGCACGCCGGCGATGCGGACCTCGTCGTTCTTCTTGAGGCCACCTGCCTCGGTGAACATCGCGTGGTAGGTGTCGCCGCCGCCGATGATCGGCAGGTCGTCGGCACGCAGGGCAGCCACGAGGAGTGTCGCCAGCACGACGAGGCTGACGGCACCGACGAGGATCGGGTTGCGCTCCCTGAACGGTTTCATCCGAGATCACACCTGTCGGAGCCGGTGGAGTACTTCACCGGCAGCGAGACGTTGTTGGGCAGGTTGACCCGGCCCTGGAACTCGCAGAGGTAGAAGTTGAAGAACGAGCCGTAGATCGCGGTGCGACCGATCTTCTCGAGCTTGATCGGCAGGACCTGGAGGGCCCGGTCGAGCTCGGCCTTGTTCTTGTCGATGTTGCCCGCGACGGTTCGCAGCTCCTTGATGTCCTTGACGAAGGGCTCGCGGATCCCGTCGATGAGCGAGGCGGTCTCGACCGAGAGCGCGGAGACGTCGTCGAGCGAGCCGAGGATCGCGTTGCGGTCCTGCTTGAGCCCGCCGACGAGCGTGCGGAACGACTGGATGAGCCGGGTCAGCTGCTTGTCCCGGTCGGCCACGTGGTCGAGCACGAGCGACAGGTTGTCGATCAGCTCGCCGATGACCTGGTCGCGGTCGGCCAACGTGTTGGTGACCGACGCGGTGTGCGCGAGCAGCCCCTCGAGCGTGCCGCCCTCGCCCTGGAAGACCTGGATCAGCTCGAAGGAGAGCTTGTTGACGTCCTCCGGCGACAGGGCCTGGAAGAGCGGCTTGAAGCCGTTGAAGAGGACGGTGAGGTCCAGCGCCGGTCGGGTGCGCGACACCGGGATCGTCGTACCGGCCGGCAGCCGCTGGGTGTCGCCGACCTCCTGGGTCAGCGAGATGTAGCGCTGCCCGACGAGGTTGCGGTAGCGGATGGAGGCGTTGGTGCCACCGTTGACCGACGTGCGCTCGTCGACGGTGAAGCTCACCAGCGCGCGGGTGCGGTCGATGATCTCGACCTTGTCGACCGTGCCGACGCGGACGCCGGCGACGCGGACGTCGTCGCCCTTGTTGACCCCGGTCGCGTCGGTGAACTCGGCCTTGTACTCCCGAGAGTCACCGAAGCTCAGGTTGCCGATCGTGACGACCAGGACGGCGGTGGCGAGCGAGGTGACCACGACGAAGACCAGGAGCTTCACCAGGTCGACCGAGGTCTTCTTGTCCAGCACGGGGCTCATCGCAGCGTCACCTCCGCGCCGCGCGCCATCGGGCCCACGAGCAGCACGCCCAGGTCGGGCACGTCGTCGGAGCCGACGCCGAGGCCGGGCGCGAGCAGCGACTTGAGCAGGGCCGACTCGTCCCGACCGCCGGCATAGCCCGCCGAGGTGCCGGACCAGCCCGGGCCGACCCGGCTGGTGCCCTTGCCGGTGGGTGAGTTCACCCCGTCGACGAAGTCGGGCTGGTTGCGGAACGGGTTGGCCTGGGCCCACGGCGGGTTGGGCAGGGTCCCGCAGTAGGGGCCGTTCTTGGCACCGTAGACGGGGACGTCCTGCGGGCCGTAGCCGCGCGGCTGGTTGGGGATCGTCTCCAGCACGATGTGGAGGGTGAAGCCGCGGAACGCCTCCGCCTGGAGCTTGCCGGCGCCGACGATCCCGCCCAGCAGGCAGGGGTACTCGGGGGCGTACTTCGCGAGGATCGCGAGCTGCGCCGCACTCAGGTCACCGAGGCGCACGAGGTTGTCGCCGTTGGCCCGGGTGAACCGCTCCGTGACCGCGGAGAGCTTCGTGACGTCGTTGAAGAGCGCCTGGAGCTTGTCCTCGCGGTCCTCGAGCGTGGTCGTGGTGGTGATCGTGTTGCGCAGGATCGTCGCGACCTCGGGCAGCACGTCGGCGTAGGTGTCGGACACCCGGGCGGTGAGCCGCAGGTCCTCGACCAGGCCGGGCAGCTCGGGGTTGAAGCGGGTGAGGTAGTCGTCCAGCGTCTCGATGGTCTGGCCGACCTGCTCGCCCCGACCCTCGAGGGCGGTCGCGACGGCGTTGAGCGTCGTGTTGAGGTCGGCGGGCTGCACCGCACGCAGCAGCGGGTAGAGGTCGCTGAGGACCTTCTCGACCTCGATCGAGAGGTCGGTCCGCTCGATCACGTCGCCGGCGGCGATCGGGCCGGCCGAGGAGCCGCCCTGCGGAGGGACCAGCGAGACGAACTTCTCGCCGAACAGGGTCTTGGGCAGGATCGAGGCGGTGACGTCCTTCGGGATGTCGGTCGTGCGGTCCTGGTAGAGCCCCAGCGTGATGTCGGCCCCGTCGGCGGTCGGCTCGAAGCCGAGCACCTCGCCGACGATGACGCCCCTGATCTTCACGTCGGCGCGCTCGGGCAGCTGGAGCCCGATCTTCGACGCCTTGACGGTCACCTCGTCGTAGCTGGTGAACTTGTTGGTGAAGACGCCGTAGGTGACCCACACCGAGGCGAGCATGAGGGCCACGAAGACCACACCGAGTGCCTTGAGCTTCATCTGTGCCTCACCCCGCCAGCCGCACGGTGGTGGAGGCGCCCCAGATGGCCATCGACAGCAAGAGGTCGATCACGTTGATGGCGACGATGCTCGAGCGGACGGCACGACCCACGGCCACGCCCACGCCGGCGGGACCGCCCGAGGCGTTGTAGCCGTGGTAGCAGTGGATGAGGATGACCGTGACGGCGAAGACGAGGACCTTGCCGAACGACCACAGCACGTCGCCCGGTGGCAGGAACGCGTTGAAGTAGTGGTCGTAGGTGCCGGAGGACTGGCCGTAGAACTGGGTCACGACCAGCCGGCTCGCGAAGTACGACGACAGCAGCCCGACGACGTACAGCGGGATGATCGCGATCAGGCCGCCGACCACGCGGGTGGCGACCAGGAACGGCATCGAGGGGATCGCCATCACCTCGAGGGCGTCGACCTCCTCGGAGATCCGCATGGCGCCGAGCTGGGCGGTGAAGCCGCAGCCGACGGTGGCGGCGAGGGCGATGCCGGCGACGAGCGGCGCGATCTCGCGGGTGTTGAAGTAGGCGGACACGAAGCCGGCGAAGGCGGCCGTGCCGAGCTGGTTGAGCGCGGCGTAGCCGGAGAGGCCGACCTGGGCGCCGGTGAAGAAGGTCATGCCGATGATCACGCCGACCGTGCCGCCGATGACAGCGAGGGCACCGGTGCCGAGGGTGACCTCGGCGAGGATCCGCATGATCTCGCGCGGGTAGCGGGTGACCGAGCGCGGGATGGCCTTGAGGACGCCGAGGTGGAAGGCGAGCTGGCCACCGAGGGTCTCGAGGGAGGCGAGCGGCTTGATGGCCACGGTCATCCTCCCTTCGGCGGGATGATCTGGAGGTAGATCAGGCTCAGCACGAAGTTGGCGACGAAGAGCAGCAGGAAGGTGATGACCACCGACTCGTTGACCGCGTCGCCCACGCCCTTCGGTCCGCCGTTGGCGTTCATGCCCTTGTAGGAGGCCACGATCGCCGCGATGATCCCGAAGACGAGCGCCTTGATGAGGCCGATCCACAGGTCGGGGAGCTGCGCGAGCGCGGTGAAGCTGGCGAGGTAGGCACCGGGGGTGCCGTCCTGGAGGATCACGTTGAAGACGTAGCCGCCCGTCACGCCGACGACGCTGACCATGCCGTTGAGGAAGAACGCGACGAGCATGCAGGCCAGCACGCGCGGGACGACGAGGCGCTGGATCGGGTCGATGCCCAGCACCATCATCGCGTCGAGCTCCTCGCGGATCTTGCGCGCGCCGAGGTCGGCGGCGATCGCCGAGCCGCCCGCGCCCGCGATCAGGAGCGCTGTGCCGATGGGTGCCGCCTGCTGGATCACGGCGAGGACCGACGCGGATCCGGTGAACGACTGGGCGCCGAACTGCTTGATGAGCCCGCCGACCTGGAGCGCGATGACCGCGCCGAACGGGATGGCGACGAGCGCCGTGGGGATGATGGTCACCGAGGCGATGAACCACGCCTGCTGGATGAACTCGCGCAGCTGGAACGGGCGCCGGAAGAGCGCCCGGAACACGTCGAGGGCGAAGGCGAAGAGGTTGCCTGCGACCGCGACGGGCGCGAGGGCGCGCGAGGACATGGAGGTGGCCACGGGTCGTCAGGCCCCCGGCGCCAGGCCGGCGTTGGCGGACTCGAAGGATCCGGGGGGCGGGGTGACGCCGTGCTCCTTGCACCACTCCCCCGCGGGCCGCTGGCTGCGTCGCGGGATGCCGTTGGACGGGTCGAGCTGGAGCGGGATCGGCGGGAGGGCCGGGAGCTCCTGGTCGGCCTCGGCCGCGAGCTCGTCGGCGTCCTTCTCCTCCGACATGCCGATCGGGCCGACCTTCTGCGCGTTGAGGAACTGGCGCACGACCGGCTCCTCGGAGCTGAGCAGCTGCTCGCGCGGGCCGAACATCGCGAGGTGGCGGTGGTAGAGCAGCCCGATGTTGTCGGGCACGGTCCGCGCCGTGTTGATGTCGTGGGTGACGATCAGGAAGGTCGCGTCGATCTGGGCGTTGAGGTCGACGATGAGCTGGTTGAGGAAGGCCGTACGCACCGGGTCGAGGCCGGAGTCGGGCTCGTCGAAGAGCACGATCTCGGGGTCGAGGACGAGGGCGCGCGCGAGGCCGGCGCGCTTGCGCATGCCGCCGGAGATCTCGCCCGGCAGCTTGTCCTCGGAGCCGAGGAGGCCGACGAGGTCCATCTTCTCCATCACGATGGCTCGGACCTCCGACTCGGACTTCTTCGTGTGCTCGCGCAGCGGGAAGGCGACGTTGTCGTAGAGGTTCATCGAGCCGAACATCGCGCCGTCCTGGAACAGCACGCCGAAGAGCTTGCGGATCTCGTAGAGGTCGCGCTCCGAGCAGCTGGCGATGTCGGTGCCCTCGATGATGATCGAGCCCTTGTCGGGCTTGAGCAGGCCGATGAGGGTCTTGAGGAACACCGACTTGCCCGTTCCCGACGGGCCGAGCATCACGCAGATCTCGCCCGCGGGGACGGTCAACGTCACGTCTCCCCAGATCAGCTGCTTGCCGAAGGACTTCGAGAGGTCGTTGACCACGATCTCGACACCCATGAAGGCAGACCCCTTTCTCCCCGTGCGCTGTCGCTACTCCCGAGTAGTCCAACGGCGGTGTGGGCGTGAGGTTACGCCCTGGGGAGACGAGCGTCACTCACCCCTGACGGCGACGTCGGATCTCCTCGTTGATCGCCGGGATGACCTCGTGGAGGTCCCCGATGACGGCGTGGGTGGCCTTGGTGACCATCGGCGCGTCGGGGTCGGTGTTGATCGCCAGGATGTTCTTGGCGCTGCTGCACCCCGCCCAGTGCTGGATGGCCCCGCTGATGCCGCACGGGATGTAGAGGTCGGGCGAGATCCGGCTGCCGGTCTGGCCGACCTGCTCGTGGTGCGGGCGCCAGCCCAGCGACGTGACGACCCTCGAGACGCCGAGCGAGGCGTCGAGGAGGTCGACGAGCTCGAGGATCTCGCCGAAGCCGTCGGCCGATCCTGCTCCGCGACCGGCGCCAACGACGACGCGCGCCGACTTCAGGGTGCCGGACAGGTCGGGCTCGGGCTCGTCGGTGGAGACCACACGGGCGACCAGGTCGGCGTCGGCGACGTCGGGCGTCTCCACGACCAGCTCGCCCGCGCCCGGGGCGTCGGCCGCGGAGGCCTGCACGGCGTGCCCGGCGACCGTGAAGAGCGCCGGGCGCTGGCCCAGCTGCATCTCCTCGCGTGCCTGTCCGCCGACGACCTGCCGGGTCACGGTGAAGGGAGAGAGACTGCTGAACGAGACCACGTTGGCGGCCATCGCCACCCCGGCGCGCGCGCCGACGTGCGCGAGCACCTCCATGCCGCGCGGCGTGCCGGACGCCATCACGACGACCGATCCCGTCCTCTCCCGGACCGCCATGAGGCCCGCGGCCCACGCGGCGCCGGCGTAGGCGCCGTACGCCGGTCCGGTGAGGGCGTGGATCCGGCGTACGCCGTGCGCGGCGAGGGCCTTGACGACGTCGTCGCCGGGCTCGCCGACCACGACCGCGTCGATCGGGATCGCCCCGCCGGCAGCGGACAGGTCGCGTGCGAAGGTGACGGCCTCGAGCGACACCTCGATCGCCTCGCCCGTGGGCGAGACCTCCACCAGGACCAGGATCATCGGGCCAGCACCCCCAGCTGCTCGAAGAGGTCGACCACCGCGGGAGCGGCCGAGGCACCCTCACCGAGGATCTCGACGCTCGACGGGGTCGGTGGCGGCAGCACGAGCCGCAGCCGGGACGGGCCGGCGGGCGTGGCACTCGGCTCGCGCTCCTCGACGGGCGCCTTCTTGGCCTTCATCCGGCCGGGCACGGTCGGGTAGCGCGGCTCCACGCCGCCCTCGAGGATGGTGACCACCGCCGGGAGCGGCAGCCGGTAGGTCTCGTGGCCGTCGGGCCCGGCGCCGCTCGCGGTGACCTCGCCGTCGGCGACCGACACCGTGCTGACACCGTTGACGACCGGCCAGCCGAGCTCGTAGGCGAGCCGGATCCCGACCTGGAAGTCACCGCTGTCGGCGGCGTCGTTGCCGAGCAGCACCAGCTCGTGCGGCGTACCGGCCGCCTCGTGGTCGCGGACCACGGCGGCGATCTCGCGGGCCACGTCGGCCGGACCGTAGCCCTGGGAGTCGGCGACGACGTGGGTCGCGGCGGCGCACCCCACGGCGAGGGCGGCGCGCAGCTGCTCGACGGCGTCGGCGTCGCCGAGCGTCATCACGGTCGCGGCGCCGTCGCTCGCACCCGCGACCCGGACCGCGAGCTCGACCGCGCACTCCTCGTGCGCGCTCATCGTGAATCCGGCGTAGCGCCCGTCGACCCCCTGGGCGTCCTCGGTGAGGACGACCTCGCCGGACGAGTCGACGACCCGCTTCACGCAGACGAGCGGATTCACACTCATAGGAAAGCTCCTCGGAGGAGAACGGGGCCCCCGCGGCGTTGTTCGGCGGAGGAGCGAAGCGGAGGAGACGAAGAACGTCGTGGGGTGTTCATCGGATCCGCTCGTTGGTGGGGTCGAGGAGCGGGGTGGCGTCGATCGAGCCGACGGTCACCGGGTAGAGCTCCTCCATGTAGGACACGGCCAGCTCGTTGCCGATCGTCGCCTGCTCGGGCGGCAGGTAGGCGAGCAGCACGTGCTTGCCCAGCGACGGCGCGGAGCCGGCGCTGGTGACGTAGGGGTGGTGCCCGTGGCCGTCGGTGAGCGAGCCGCCGTCGCGGGTCAGGATCGGCTCGCCGCCGAGCATGTAGCGCTTCGTCCCCGACGCCGACGTGTGGTCGTCGACGGTCAGGGTGCAGAGCACCGTCTGCGGCGCTGCGTCCCGCTGCGCGAGGTAGGCCTCCTTGCCGACGAAGTCGGCCGCCTTGACCTTGGGCCGCTGCATGCCGGCCTCGACGATGCTGCGCTCGCCGTCGAGCTCGGCGCCGTAGGCGCGGTAGCCCTTCTCGATGCGGCCGGTCGTGCCGTAGACGCCGATGCCGGCGGGCACGGCGCCGTGCGGCGCACCCGCCTCGAGCAGCGCCTCCCAGAGGTCGGCCGCCTGCGACATCGGGACGTAGAGCTCCCAGCCCAGCTCACCGACGTACGAGATCCGCGACGCGAGCACGGTGATGCCGCCGATCTCGATCTCGCGGCACGTCAGGAAGCCGAAGCCCTCGTCGGACACGTCGTCGGACGTCAGCGACGCGACGATGTCGCGGGCGCGCGGCCCCCAGATGCCGATGGTGGACGTGTCGTCGGTGCGGTCGGTCAGGGTGGTGGTGCCGCCCTCCGGGAGGTGGCCGGAGAACCAGGCGCGGTCGGCCATGCCGTGGGCGCCTCCGGTGACCACCCGGAAGTGGTCCTCGCCGAGGCGCATCACGGTGAGGTCGGAGCGGAAGCCGCCCTTCGCGTCGAGCACCGGCGTGTAGATGACCTTGCCGACGGCGACGTCGCACTGCGCGACGCAGGTGCCCTGGACGACGTCGAGCGCCTCGGGACCCTCGATGTCGAAGATGCAGAACGCCGACAGGTCGATGACCGCGGCGGCCTCGCGCATCCGGAGGTGCTCGGCGTTGATGATCGGGCTCCACCACCGCGAGTCCCACTCGTGCTCGCGCGGCATCACGGCGTCGCCGTACTGCTCGAGGAGGCCGGCGTTGGACTCGTACCAGAACGGGCGCTCCCACCCGGCGGTCTCGAAGAAGACCGCGCCGAGCTTGGCCTGCGAGTCGTGCATCGGCGAGAGCCGCTGGTCGCGGTCGGACTCGTACTGCTCGGCCGGGTGGATGATGCCGTAGGTCTTGATGAACGACTCGGTGGTGCGCAGCCGGGTGTGCTCGCGGCGCTTCTGGTGCTGGTGGAAGCGGGCGATGTCGCTGTGGTGCAGGTCGATCTCCGAGTGGCCGTGCGTCATCCACTCCGCGACCGCACGACCGACGCCGGGGCCCTCCTTGATCCAGACCGCGGCCGCGGTCCAGAGGCCGGCCACCTCGCTCTCGCCGAGGATCGGGTTGCCGTCGCAGGTGAGCGACAGCAGGCCGTTGATGGCGTAGCGGATCTCCGCGCCCTCGGCGCCGAGGAGCTCGGGCATCAGCTCGTAGGCCTGCTCGAGCTGCGGGTCGAAGTCGTCCTCGGTGAAGGGCATCTCGGTCGGCGAGAGCTTGGCCTGCTCGATCGAGGGGATGTCCTCGGGCTCGTGGAGGATCGCGCGGTGGGCGTAGGAGCCGACCTCCATGTCGGCGCCGTGCTGGCGCTCGTAGCAGAAGGTGTCCATGTCCCGGACGATCGGGAAGGAGATCTCACCTTCCTTCTCGGTCAGCTGCGGGCAGGGCCCGACGCTGATCATCTGGTGCACGGCCGGGGTCAGCGGGATGCTGATGCCGGCCATGTCGCCGAGCTTGGGGCTCCACACGCCTGCCGCGATGACGACCGTCCTCGCCTCGATGTCGCCGCCGGTCGTACGGACCCGGGTGATCCGGCGGGTGCCGTGGGGTCCGTCCTCGGTGTCGAGGCCGGTGACCTCGACCGTCGGGACGACGGTGAGCTCACCGGTGGCCAGGGCGCGCTCGCGCATGATGGTGCCGGCGCGCAGGGAGTCGACGACGCCGACACCGGGCGTCCAGAAGGCACCGATGAACTGGTCCTCCTCGATGAAGGGGACCTTCTCCTTCACGAAGGCCGGCGAGACGAGCTCGGCCTCGATGCCCCAGGCGCGGGCGCTCGACATGCGGCGCCGCAGCTCCTCCATCCGCTCCTCGGTCCGCGCGATCTCGAAGCCGCCGGACTCGGTGAAGACACCCATCTCCTTGTACTGCGCGACCGAGTCGAGGGTGATGTCGGTGATCTCGCGGGAGTGGTCGACGGTGAAGATGAAGTTGGACGCGTGACCGGTCGAGCCGCCCGGGTTGGGCAGGGCTCCCTTGTCGATCTGCACCACGTTCTTCCACCCGAGACGCGTGAGGTGGTGGACGAGGCTGTTGCCGACGATGCCGGCTCCGATGACGACGACGTCGGCGGTCGCGGGGACCTCTGCCATGGGGGTGCCTCCTGGGCCGTGCGGGTGGATCTGGAATGTTGCGCTCTGCGCAACACGTTGCGCTATGTGCGACCCGGCAAATGTACGCCGCCGCCCCCGAGCACTGTCAAGGAGGCTCGGGGGCGGCGGGACGACGCGGCGCGGGGGTCAGGCCCTGGGCGAGTCCTCCCCCGCGTCGGAGACCTCCTCGGGCTCGGCGCCGTAGGCGGCGAGGGCGACCGTGTGGTGCTCCATCGAGTCGTACTTCTGGGCGTGCTGGACGGCGCGCCGCACGCGCGGCGGCAGCGTGGACTCGTAGGGCTCCTCGCGCAGCGACTTCATCAGCGAGACGCACATCGCGCAGATGACGAGCATGAACGGTCCGGCCACGATGATGACCAGCGTCTGCAGTGCCCCCAGCCCGCCGGAGAAGAGCAGCACCGCAGCAACGGCCCCCTGCGCGACGCCCCAGAAGATGACCAGCCAGCGCATCGGCTCCTCCTTGCCGTTCTGGCTGAGCATGCCCATCACGATCGAGGCCGAGTCGGCACCGGTGATGAAGAAGATCGCGACCAGGAACACGGCCAGCACCACGGTGATGCTCGCGAGCGGGTACTCCCGCAGCATCGTGAAGAGCGCACCCTCGGTCCCCTCGTCGGCGAGCACCGCGCCGAGGTCCTTGGCGTCGGAGAGCTGCAGGTCGAAGGCGGAGCCGGCCAGGATCGAGAACCAGACGAACGACACCAGGCTGGGCACCGCGATCACGTAGACCACGAACTGGCGGATCGTGCGGCCCTTGGAGATGCGCGCGATGAACATGCCGACGAAGGGCGTCCACGAGATCCACCAGGCCCAGTAGAAGATCGTCCAGGCGCTGAGGAACTCCTCGTTGCCGAAGGCCCCGGTGCGGAAGGCCATCGTGGGCAGGTGGGTCAGGTAGCCACCGAGCGACTCGGTGAACGTGCTGAGGATGAACACCGTCGGACCGACGACGAACAGGAAGAAGACCAGCAGCACGGCCGCGACGGCATTGGCGTTGGAGAGGATCTGGACGCCCTTCTCGACACCCGTGACGGCGGAGAGCACGAAGCAGAGGGTCAGCACGCCGATCACAGCGACGGTCAGCCACTTGGAGTCACCGCTGCCGAAGACGTTGTCGAGACCACCGGTGATCTGCAGGGCGCCGAGGCCGAGCGACGTCGCGGACCCGAAGAGGGTGGCGAAGATGGCGATGACGTCGATCGCCTTGCCGGGCCCGCCCTTGGCCCGCTCGCCGAGCAGCGGGCCGAAGGCGCCGGACACCAGGTTGCCCGCGCCCTTGCGGTAGGCGAAGTAGCCGATCGACAGGCCGATCACGGCGTACATCGACCACGGGTGGAAGCCCCAGTGGAAGAACGCGTACTCCATCGCGACCCGGGCGCTGTCAGCCGTGCCTGCCTCGCCTCTCCCCGGAGGGATGCTGGCGGCGTCGGTGGCGGTGAGGTAGGTCAGCGGCTCCGCGACCCCCCAGAACATCAGGCCGATGCCCATGCCGGTCGCGAACATCATCGAGACCCACGAGAAGGTGGAGAACTCCGGCTCGGAGTCGTCCGGGCCGAGCTTGATGTTGCCGTAGCGGGTGACGGCGAGGTAGACCGAGAACAGCAGGAACGACGCGCTCACCAGGATGAACAGCCATCCGAACGACTTCGTGAGCCAGCCGAGCACGTTCCCGGTGGTCGTGCCCATGCCTGCGGAGTCGACCGTTCCCCACACGAGGAAGGCCACGGCGAGGCCGGCAGCCACGCCGAACGTCACCTTGTCGAGCGGGAAGTGACCGTCGCTCTCGCGCGACGGGGGGACGACTGCTTCGCCCACGGGTTCCTTGATGGCCATGCATGCCTGCCAATCCCGTTGCGTCGTGCGCAACGCTGTGCGTGCCTTGCAACAGGGCGGATACTGCTCCGCCCCCGGGCGAGTGTCAAGGCTCTCCCGGGGGCGGGGCAGGTGCAACCGATCGTGCGCGATCAGCAGGAGATCACTGGAGCCAGGCGTCGACCTTGTCCTGGTTCTCCTCGACCCACTTCGCCGCGGCGTCCTCCGGGGACATGCCGTCCGCCGCGATGTAGCCGGCCACGACGTTCTGGTCCTCGTTGGTCCACTCGAAGTTCTGGACCAGCGATACCGCGGTCGAGTCGCTGGCTGCCCAGTCGGTGCCGACGATCTTCTTCAGCTCCGTCTCCGGGTAGTCGCAGGCGACCGTCTGCGGGTCGTCCTGGCAGCCGTCCTCGTAGGCCGGGAGGGCGACGCGCTGCATCGCGACCTCGGCGTTGAAGTACTGCGGCTCGTACCAGTAGCCGATGACCCACTCCTTGTTCTCCTCGGCCTTGCGGAACGCCTCGATCGAAGCGGCCTCCGAGCCGGAGAAGACGACCTTGAAGTCGAGGTCGAGGTTGCTGACGATCGCCTCGTCGAACTGGACGTAGGACGGGTCGGCGCCGAGGAACTGGCCCTGGCCGCCGGACTCGGACGTGGCGAACTCCTTGGCGTACTTGTTGAGGTTGGACCACTCGAGGATGTCCGGGTGCTCCTCGGCGAGCCACGGCGGGACGAACCAGCCGATGATGCCGACGTTGCCCTGCGGGCCGAAGTCCTCGGCGGTGCCGTCGCCCTCCTCGGCGAAGAACTTCTTCTCGAGGTCGGGGTGGCCCCAGTCCTCGATCACGACGTCGACCTCGCCGGTGCCGAAGCCCTGCCAGGAGACGTCCTCCTTGAGCTCCTTGTAGTTCACCGTGCAGCCGAGCTGCTCCTGCGCCACCGTGCCGACGACGTAGGCGCTCGCCTCGTAGCCGACCCACGGGTTGACGGCCATGTTGAGCTCGCCGCACTCGCCCCCGGACTCGGCGGCCTGCTCCTCGTTGGCCTTGGTCTCGGCGTCGATGGAACCACCGCTCCCACACGCGGAGAGCACCACCGCGGTGACGACGGCGAGGGCACCCATCCGGGCCCCCCGACTCCTGACAATCCTCATGGTGCTTCTCCTCATCTGGTGATGTGCTGCGAAATCTCTGGGTGGCGTGCCAGGTCAGCGGGGCGGACCGATGGGCAGGCGGACGTTGAAGGCGCGGCGGGAGCCCGGCCCGTCGTCGCGTCGCATGTCTGCGGCGGCACGGGTGATGCGGTCGAGCATCACGCCGAGCAGCACGATGGTGATGCCGGCCGCGAGACCCTTGCCCCACGCCTCGCTGCGGGCGAAGCCGTAGACCACGTCGTAGCCCAGCGCCCCGGCGCCGACGAGGCCGCCGATCACGGTCATCGCCAGGACGTAGAGCAGGCCCTGGTTCGTGGCGAGCACGATCGAGCCCTTCGCCATCGGCAGCTGGACCTTGGTGATCTCCTGCCACGTGGTCTGGCCGGTCGAGCGACCCGCCTCGATGGTGGTCGGCGAGACGGCCTTCACGCCGTCCGCCACCAGCTTGATGGCGGCCGGCGCCGCGTAGACGATGCCCGCGGTGATGGCGGTGAACCGCGAGGGCCCGAAGAGCGCGAGCACCGGGATCAGGTACACGAACGGCGGGATGGTCTGACCGGCGTCGAGCAGCGGTCGGATCCCCAGGTCGACCCGGCGGTCGCGGGCCATCCAGACCCCGAAGACCAAGGCCAGGATCATCACCAGGACGGTGGCGACCAGCGTCATGTTGAGGGTGATCATGGCGTCGTGCCACAGGTCGAAGTACCAGATGCCGGCCAGGCAGACGATCGTGCTGATCGTGGCGCGCACCCCGCCGAAGACGTACGCCAGCACGGTGATCGCGACGAACGCCAGCCACCAGGGCGAGTCGGCGAGCAACGCCTGCGTGCGGTTGAGGAACTGGTTGGTGATGAGGTCCTTGACCCACTCCGTGGCGCCGCCGAAGGTGCTGGTGAACCAGTCCACCGCGTCGCTGACGGCGCTGGCGGCCGAGTCGCCGACGCTGTAGGTCGGGAACTCGGCCAGGCTCACGTAGGTGCGCGAGAGGTAGACGGCCACCACGGTCGCGATGCCGCCGCCGATGAGCAGCCCGCGCCGCACGCGCACGTCCCCACCCCCGCCGCGGGCGACCTTCTCCGCACGCTCGCTCGCGGCCGTCGTCGTCCGGTCGAGCATCACGGCCATGACCACGATCAGCGCGCCGGGGACGAACGCCGTGCCGACGTCGTTGATCCGCAGGCCGGCGAGCACCGGCTTGCCGAGGCCGGGGCCGTTCACGAACGCGGCCAGGGTGGCCATCGACAGTGCCGCCAGCGTGGTCTGGTTGAGGCCGACGATGATGGTCTTGCGGGCCATCGGCAGCTGGACCTTGCGCAGGCGCTGCCAGTAGGTCTGCCCGGCGGAGTCCGTGGCCTCGACGGTGGTCGCGGACACCTCGCGGATGCCGAAGCCCGCGATGCGGATCAGCGGGGGCAGCGCATAGATCAGGGTGGACACCACGGCCGCGCTCGGCCCGATGCCGAAGAACAGCACGATCGGCAGCAGGTAGACGAAGGTCGGCATCGTCTGCATGAAGTCGAGGAAGGGCGTGACGACCTGGTTGGCCCGCTGGCTCGTGCCGATCATCACCCCGAGCGGGATACCGATCACGACGGCGAGCAGCACCGAGATGCCGGTGATGATGAGCAGGTCGAGGGAGTCCTGCCAGAAGCCGAAGACCCCGAACGACAGGAACGACCCCGCGACGAGCAGCGCGATGCGCCAGTTGGCGACGACCAGACCCACGTAGGTCGCGATGGCGACGACGCCGAGCCAGCCGACCTCGGGCACCGGCCTGGGGAAGTTGGGCAGCACGATCATCCGCTGCAGCCACTCGACGGCACTGCGCAGCGCATCGGCGATCGAGTTGGTGAACTGCATGAGCGGGTTGGTCGAGCGTCCCGCCAGCAGGTCGTTCTGGAACTCCGTCAGCCGGTCGTGGAGGTCGGTGCGCGAGGTGCCGGGAAGCGCGAGCGTGTCGTCGCCGCGCGTGAACACCCACACCACGATCCAGAGGGCCAGGACGACGACCGCCGGGATCCAGCGGCTGACGCTGGTGCGCTCCTCGGCCGGAGGCGCGGCCCCGGGCTCGACGGGCTTGGGTGCCGGGGGCGACAGGGTGGCGGTCACGACTCCTCCTCGGCCACGACGACGCGCATGATGTCCTCCTCGTCGACGACCCCGAGCATCGTGTCGCCGTCCATCACCCGGATCGGGTGGTCGGAGGCGATCGCCGTACGCGCCGCCTGGCGCACGATCGTGTCGACCGGGAGCGACGGGCCCTCGAGCGACTCGCCCGGCCTCGGATCACGCATGACCCACTTCAGCGTGAGGACGTGGGCCTTGGGCACCTCGGACACGAAGTCCTTGACGTAGTCGTCGGCCGGCTGGGCGACGACCTCGTCCGGCGTGCCGACCTGGATGATCTCGCCGTCGCGGAGGATGAGGATGCGGTCGCCGAGCTTGAGCGCCTCGGCGAGGTCGTGGGTGATGAAGACCATCGTCTTGCCGAGCTCGCGGTGCAGGCGGATGACCTCGTTCTGCATGTCCCGGCGGATGAGCGGGTCGAGCGCGGAGAAGGGCTCGTCGAACAGCAGCATCTCGGGGTCGTTGGCCAGCGCGCGGGCCAGGCCGACGCGCTGCTGCATCCCGCCGGACAGCTGGTCGGGATAGGACTTGTCGTATCCCTTGAGTCCGACGAGCTCGACGATCTCCATCGCCTTGTCGCGCCGCTCCTTCTTGCCGACGCCGCGCACCTCGAGGCCGTAGGCCACGTTGTCGATGACCTGGCGGTGCGGCAGGAGGCCGAAGTGCTGGAAGACCATCGAGGTGTGGGTGCGACGCAGGTCGCGCAGCTCGGAGTCGCTGGCCTTCACGACGTCGCGGCCACCCATCATGATCTCGCCCGCGGTCGGGTCGATCAGTCGCGTGAGCATCCGGATCAGCGTCGACTTGCCCGATCCCGACAGGCCCATCACCACGAACACCTCGCCGGGCGCCACGTCGAAGGACACGTCCTTGATGCCGACCACGCAGCCGGTCTTCTCCTTGAGGTCCGCGCGCGACAGGTCGGCGTCGGGCGAGCCGATGATCTTGTCGGCGCCCTTGCCGAAGATCTTCCAGAGGTTGTTCACCTGCAGGGCCTGCTCGCTCATGCACGTACTCGCTTCGCTCCGTGCGCGCATGAGGCACATGGCGCACTGTGTTGGATGATGCGCTCGCTTCGCTCGCTCATGCCGTCTCCTGGTTGCGCGGGTCGCCGGGTGGGTAGAGCGGTTGGCCGCCACGGTGGCGGTAGTAGGGCACGTCCGCCGCGGGGAGCGGCGTACGACCTGCGATCAGGTCGGCGGCCTTCTCGGCGACCATCATCACGGGCGCGTAGATGTTGCCGTTGGTGACGTAGGGGAAGACGGAGGCGTCGACGACCCGCAGGCCCTCGGTGCCGTGCACCTTCATCGTGGCCGGGTCGACGACGGACATCTCGTCGGTGCCCATCTTCGCGGTGCACGACGGGTGCAGGGCCGTCTCGGCGTCCTTGCGCACCCACTCGAGGATCTCCTCGTCGGTCTCGACCGAGGGACCGGGCGAGAGCTCGCCGCCGTTGAACGGTGCGAACGCCGGCTGGTTGAGGATGTCGCGGGCGACCCGTACGGCCTCGACCCACTCCCGCTTGTCGTTGACGGTCGAGAGGTAGTTGAAGAGCATCCTCGGCTTCTGCCGCGGGTCGGTGGAGGCGATGCGCACCCACCCGCGGGTGTCGGCGTACATCGGACCGATGTGGACCTGGTAGCCGTGGGCGTACTTGTCCTGCCCGGCCGGTGGCGAGCCGTCGTAGCGGATCGCGATCGGCAGGAAGTGGAACATCAGGTTGGGCCAGTCGACGTCCTCGTTGGAGCGGCAGAAACCGCCGCCCTCGAAGTGGTTGGACGCCGCGGTGCCGGTCCGCTTGAGCAGCCACTCGAGGCCGACCAGGGGGCGGTTGCGCCACTTGAGGCCCTCGACGATCGACACCGGCTGGAGTGAGGCGTACTGGATGTAGACCTCGAGGTGGTCCTGGAGGTTCTCCCCCACTCCGGGCAGGTCGTGCACCATCTCGACGCCGAGGGGCCGGAGGTGCTCCGGGTTGCCGATGCCCGAGAGCTGGAGGAGCTGCGGGGAGTTGATCGCGCCGCCGCAGAGGATGACCTCGCCGGCGCCGACGGTCTCGTGCTTGCGCCCGGCACGGAGGTAGTCGACCCCGACGGCCCGGGTGCCCTCGAACCGCACCTTGGTGGCGTGGGCGAAGGTCTCGACCGTGAGGTTCTTGCGACCCATCACCGGGTGCAGGTAGGCGCGCGCCGCCGACATCCGTACGCCCTTGACGATGTTGCGGTCGAAGCGACCGAAGCCCTCCTGGCGGTAGCCGTTGACGTCGTCGGTGAGCGGGTAGCCGGCCTGCTGGGCGGACTCGAAGAACGCGGAGAAGAGGGGGTTGGTGGCGGGGCTGCGCTCGAGCTTGAGCGGACCGGACCCGCCGCGCCACGCGTCGGCGCCGACCTGCCCGTCGGGCAGGATCAGCGACTCCATCCGCTTGAAGTAGGGCAGGCAGTGGCGGTAGTCCCACGCCTCCATGCCGGGGTCGGCGGCCCAGCGCTCGTAGTCCATCGGGTTGCCGCGCTGGAAGATCATCCCGTTGATCGAGGACGAGCCGCCGAGCACCTTGCCGCGGGCGTGGTAGACCCGGCGGCCGTTCATCGCCGGCTCCGGCTCGCTCTCGTACTTCCAGTCGTAGAGCGGGTTCCCGATCGGGAAGGGCAGCGCGGCGGGCGCGTGGATCAGCGGGTCGAAGCGGTCGGTGCGACCGGCCTCCAGCACGAGCACCGAGACCGACGGATCAGCGGAGAGGCGGTTGGCGAGGGCGCAGCCGGCAGACCCACCACCCACGATGACGACGTCGTACCGGTCCGCACCCATGTCCTACTCCTGCGTCCCCGGCGAGAACCAGTGCTGCACCGCGGGCCGGATGTTGTGCCACACGTGCTTGGTCTCGCGGTACTCCTCGAGACCGGCCAGCCCGAGCTCGCGCCCGGTGCCCGACTGCTTGTAGCCGCCCCACTCGGCCTGCGGGACGTAGGGGTGGTAGTCGTTGATCCAGACCGTGCCCATCCGGAGGCGACCGGCGACCCGCTGCGCCCGGCCCGCGTCCTGCGTCCAGACGGCGCCGGCGAGTCCGTAGATGCTGTCGTTCGCGATCGCGACGGCCTCGTCCTCGTCGCGGAATGTCTCGACCGTCAGGACGGGTCCGAACGACTCGTCCTGGGTCACCGACATCCCGGTCGTGCAGCCGTCGAGCACGGTCGGCAGGTAGTAGAAGCCGTCGGCCAGCGCGGGGTCGTCGGGGCGCGCACCGCCGCACCGCAGCACCGCGCCCTCGGCCAGCCCGCGGGCGACGTACGCCTCCACCTTGTCGCGGTGCGCGGCGCTGGTCAGCGGGCCCGTCTCCGCCGTGTCGTCGAACGGGCCGCCGAGCCGGATCCGCTGCGCCCGTGCGACGAGGGCGTCGACGAAGTCGTCGTGGATCGACTCCTCGACGAGCAGCCGCGCGCCGGCCGAGCAGACCTGTCCGGAGTGGAGGAAGACGGCGGTCAGTGCGTAGTCGAGGGCGACCTCGCGGTCGGCGTCGGCGAAGACGATGTTGGGGTTCTTGCCGCCGAGCTCGAGCGCGACCTTCTTGACGGTCGCGGCTGCCGCGGCGGCGATCCGGCGCCCGGTCTCGAGCCCGCCGGTGAAGGACACCATGTCGACGCGCGGATCGGTCGAGAGCGGCGCCCCGGCGGTGGCGCCCGCGCCGAGGACGAGGTTGCCGACCCCGGCCGGCAGCCCGGCCTCCTCGAGCAGGCGCATGAGGTGGATCGCGGTGTGGGGCGTGAGCTCGCTCGGCTTGAGGACGAAGGTGTTGCCCGCGGCGAGGCAGGGCGCGACCTTCCACGACACCTGGAGGAGCGGGTAGTTCCAGGGAGTGATCAGGCCG
This sequence comes from Nocardioides baculatus, assembly GCF_016735675.1. Lineage (GTDB taxonomy): Bacteria > Actinomycetota > Actinomycetes > Propionibacteriales > Nocardioidaceae > Nocardioides > Nocardioides baculatus. The sequence continues at coordinate 41,167 of NZ_JAERSG010000001.1, forward strand.
CAGACGCCGATCGGCTCGTGCACGATGCGGCTGACCACGTCGGCGTTGCCCGTGTCGACCACACGGCCCGACTCCTCGGCGGCGATCCGGCCGTAGTGCCGGAACACCGAGATGATGTCGGCGACGTCGTACTCGGACTCGACGAGCCGCTTGCCGGTGTCGAGCGACTCCATCCGGGCGACCGCGTCGGCGTCTCGCTCGAGCAGGTCGGCCAGCCGGAGCAGCAGGTCGCCGCGCTCGCGGCTCGAGGTGGCGGGCCAGCGGCCGTCGAGGAACGCCCGGTGCGCCGCGGCGATGGCCGCTCCGGTGTCCGCCTCGCCCGCCTCGTCGACCTCCGCGACGAGCGTGCCATCGGCAGGGCAGCGGATCTCGCGGCGCTCGCCCGAGCGCGCACTGACCCACGATCCGTCGATGTAGAGATCCGGCACGCGTCTCCTGCTCTCAGCTGTTTGTTGCGCATCTCGCAACCGGATGCTCCGAGCGCAACCAACCAGACGATCGAAGGATGCGACGCGGACCCCGGCGCGTCAAGCATTTGGCGTCGGTGGTCGAGACGTGTGACCTAACGGTGACCCCAGCCGAGGCGGTGCGAGACCTCGGCGGCGGCCGTCACGACGAGTCGTACGACCTCGCCCACCCGGCCCTCCGGCAGCCGGAACGACGGCCCCGAGACGCTCATCGAGGCGACCACGTCGCCGTGCGCGTTGCGGATCGGCGCGGCCACGGCGGTCAGCCCGATCTCGAGCTCGTCGACGGCGACGGCGTACCCCTGGTCGCGCACCCGCGCCAGCTCGTCGCGGAACTTCGCCCGGCCGGTGATCGTGTGGGGGGTGTAGGACGGCAGCTTGCCGAGGGCGCTGTCGAGCGCCGACTCGTCCAGACCACTGAGCAGGACCTTGCCGTTGCTGGTCGCGTGGAGCGGGATGTGCTGGCCGACCCAGTTGTGCGGCTGGAGCGCCGACGACCCGGCGACCTGGTCGAGGTAGAGCGCGGAGCTCTCGGCGAGCACGGCGATGTTGACGGTCTCGCCCGTGTCGGCGGCGAGCTGGCGCGAGATCGGCCGCGCCTCCTGCACGAGGTCGAGGCGTGCCGTGGTGGCGCCGGCCAGGCGAAGGATGCCCATCCCGAGCCGGTAGCGGCCGCGGTCGGAGGTCTGCTCGACGAGGCGGTGCGCCTCCAGCGTCGCGACCAGCCGGAAGGCCGTGCTCTTGTGCACGCCCAGCTCGATGGCGAGCTCGGTCACCCCGGACTCGCCGGTGCGGGCCAGCACCTCGAGGATGCCCAGCGCCCGGTCCACGGACTGCACGCCGGCACCGGTGACGGCCGTGCTCATGCCCGTCACGTCACCCTGCTCGGCCAGCTCGACCCCGTCCGACATGGGGCTGAGACTAGCGCAGCTGCTGTTGCGTATCGCAGACTGCGTTTCGTCGAGCGCAACACCACCGAGCCAGGAGCCGCATGTCCCCCGTCCCCAGTCCCGACGAGAGGGCGGCCGAGTACGTCCTCATCCTCTCGTGCCCGGACCGTCCCGGCATCGTCCACGCCGTGTCCGGCTTCCTCGTCGAGCAGGGAGCGAACATCGTCGAGAGCCAGCAGTTCGGCGACCGCCTCACCGACCGGTTCTTCATGCGCATCGGCTTCGTGGTGGAGACCGCGGCCGGCGCCGAGGGACTGCGCGGCGCGTTCGCCGGCGTGGCGGAGCGGTTCGGGATGGAGTACGAGCTGTGGGCCGCCGCCGTGCCGACCCGCACGCTGATCATGGTGTCCAAGCACCTGCACTGCCTCAACGACCTGCTCTTCCGCGCCAGCACCGGCTCGCTCGACATCGAGATCCCCGCCGTGGTGTCCAACCACCCCGACGCGGGCGCGCTCGTGAGGTCGTACGGCCTCGAGTTCCACCACATCCCGGTGACCGCCGACACGAAGGCGGACGCCGAGAAGCGGCTCATGGAGCTCGTCGACGAGACTGGCGCCCACCTGGTCGTGCTCGCGCGCTACATGCAGGTGCTGTCCGACGACCTGTGCCGCCAGCTGACCGGCCGCGCGATCAACATCCACCACTCCTTCCTGCCGAGCTTCAAGGGGGCGCGGCCCTACCACCAGGCCTTCGACCGCGGCGTGAAGCTCGTCGGCGCGACCGCGCACTACGTCACCGGCGACCTCGACGAGGGGCCGATCATCGAGCAGGACGTCCTGCGCGTGGACCACGGCTACGACCAGGACCAGCTCGTCTCGGCCGGTCGCGACGTGGAGGCGCAGGTGCTCTCGCGCGCCGTGCGCTGGCACGCGCAGTCGCGGATCCTCCTCAACGGCGACCGCACCGTCGTCTTCCGCTGAGGACCTCCACCAGATTCCACCGCACCGCCACCCGAGGGAGCAGCATGCAGTCCGACATCGAGATCGCCAACGCCGCTGTCCTGCGGCCCATCCGCGAGGTAGCGGCGGACACGCTGGGCATCGCCGAGGAGCACCTGGTGCCCTACGGCCACTTCAAGGCGAAGGTCGACATCGGCTACCTGACCTCGCTGGCGGACCGCCCGCTGGGCAAGCTCGTGCTGGTCACGGCCATCTCGCCGACGCCGCCCGGTGAGGGGAAGACGACGACCACGGTCGGCCTCACCGACGCGCTCCACGGCCTCGGGCACCGTACGGTCGCGTGCCTGCGCGAGCCCTCGATGGGTCCCGTCTTCGGCATGAAGGGTGGCGCGGCCGGCGGCGGCTGGAGCCAGGTCGTGCCGATGACGGACATCAACCTCCACTTCACCGGCGACTTCGCCGCGATCGCCGCGGCCAACAACCTGCTGTCCGCCCTGATCGACAACCACGTCCACCACGGCAACGAGCTCGACATCGACGTCCGGAGCGTGACGTGGAAGCGCGTGCTGGACATGAACGACCGCGCGCTGCGCGAGGTGACCGTCGCGCTCGGCGGGCACGCCAACGGCTTCCCACGGTCCGAGGGCTTCGACATCGTCGTCGCCTCCGAGCTGATGGCGATCTTCTGCCTCACCGAGTCGTGGGCCGACCTGAAGAAGCGCATCGGCGACATCGTCATCGGCTACGACCGGTCCACCAAGCCGGTCACCGCACGCGACCTCAACGCGCACGGCGCGATGGCCGCGCTGCTCCGCGACGCGCTCGCACCCAACCTCGTGCAGACCATCGAGGGAGCGCCCGCCTTCGTCCACGGCGGTCCGTTCGCCAACATCGCGCACGGCTGCAGCTCGGTGATGGCGACCCGCGCCGGCCTGCGGCTCGCCGACATCGTCGTCACCGAGGCCGGTTTCGGCGCCGACCTCGGCGCGGAGAAGTTCGTCGACATCAAGTGCCGCAAGTCCGGGCTCCGGCCCGATGTGGCGGTCGTCGTGGCGACCGTCCGCGCGTTGAAGTACCACGGCGGCGTGGCCCTGGCCGACCTCGGCACCGAGGACCTCGACGCCGTCGAGGCCGGCATGGTCAACCTGCGGCGGCACCTGACGAACATCAAGGACGTCTACGGCATCCAGCCGATCGTCGCGGTCAACCGCTTCCCCACCGACACCGACGTCGAGATCGCCCGCGTGGTCGACCTCGTCGCCGCCGAGGACGTGCGTGCCTTCCCGGCGACGCACTTCGCCGACGGCGGCGCGGGTGCCCGCGACCTGGCCGAGGGCGTGCTCGCCGCGCTCGAGGGCGAGTCGCCCTACGAGTTCTCGTTCACCTACGACGACGACCTGTCCCTCACCGAGAAGGTCGAGGCGATCGCGACCCGGCTCTACGGCGCCGGACTGGTGACGTGGGACGCCAAGGCGCGTCGCCGGCTCCAGCGCATCGAGCGCGACGGCTACGAGAAGCTGCCCGTGTGCGTCGCCAAGACGCAGTACTCGTTCTCCACCGACCCCACCGCGCTCGGCGCGCCGTCGGGCCACGAGCTGCACGTGCGGGAGGTACGCCTCTCGGCGGGCGCCGGGTTCGTGGTCGTGGTCTGCGGCGACATGATGACCATGCCCGGGCTCCCCCGCGACCCGTCGGCGTCCCGCATCGACCTCGCCGACGACGGGACCCTGATCGGCCTGTCCTGACCCCACACGTGTCCGAGACATGGCCCTCCACGCCTCGCCTCGGGGGCAACCTCTCGGACACGTGTAGTCCGGCTCGGACATACTCGCCCTCGTGATCGTGGGGCTGGTCGGGGACCTCGAGGGCGAGGTCCGCGCGGCCGTCGAGTCCGTACGGTCCCTGGGTGAGCGGGGCGTGGTGGTCGCCTACCAGCTCGGCGACCTGCGCTTCGGCATGGGACCCGATCCCGACGCCTACCTCGGCGCGATCGAGGAGACCTGCGCCGAGTACGGCCTGCGGTTGTCCTGCATCACCGGCAACCACGAGCACTGGGGGCGCCTGGACGAGCTCTGGTCCGCACCCGCGGGCCAGGATGCCGACGGCCGACCCGCGCCGCTGGCGCTCAGCGCGCACGTCACGATGCTGCCCCGAGGGCATCGCTGGGAGCTGGGCGGACGGAGCTTCACAGCCCTCGGCAGCGCTCCCTCCATCAACCGGCACCTGTTGACCGAGGGGGTCGACTGGTGGCCGACCGAGGCACTGCTCGACGAGCACGTCGACGCCGTGGTCGCCGGCGGGCACGCCGACGTGATGCTGACGCACGACAGCCCCGCGTCGCCGTACTGCGTGCCGCCCGTCGAGGAGATCCTGCGTCGCAACGTCCGCGACAACCCGATGGGGTGGCCGGCCGACTCGCTCGCCTACGCCGACGAGGGCCTCGCTCGCCTGACGCGGGCCGTGCTCGGCGTCGTGCCGCGACTGCTGGCCCACGGGCACTTCCACGTCGCCGGCGAGGACCGCGTCCGCCTGCCCGGAGCCGACCACGACACCACCGTCTGGGCCCTGGCGGCTCGGGGGCATGCGGGCACGGTCAGGTTGCTCGACCTCGACACCCTGACCGACCCTGACCGCTGACCTCGGGGAGGAGGCTCAGTCGCCGAGCTCCGCGCGCCGCCGGATGACGTAGTCCTGGAGCTCGTCGCGCACGGCCTCGTCGAGCTCGGGCTGCTCGTAGTCCTCCAGCGTCTTCTGGTAGGCCACGGTGGCGCGGGCGTTGGCGTCGTTGCCGCCGTTGCGCATCCACCGCTCGTAGTTCTCCGAGGAGGAGAGGAGTGGGCGGTAGAAGCAGGTGCGGAAGCGCTCCATCGTGTGCATCGCGCCGAGGAAGTGCCCGCCGTGGCCGACCTCCTGGTGGGCGTCGAACGCCATCGACGCCTCGTCGATCTCCAGCGGCGTGAACTCGTGGCGCAGCATCTGGAGCAGCTCGATGTCGACGATGAACTTCTCGTAGCCCGCGACCAGGCCGCCCTCGAGCCAGCCGGCCGAGTGCATCACCCAGTTGGCGCCGGCGAGGAAGGTCGGCATCAGGGTCATCAGCGCCTCGTAGCCCGCCTGCGCGTCCGCCACCTGCGACGACGTGAGGCCGCCGCCGGTGCGGAAGGGGAGCCCGAAGTGGCGCGCGATCTGACCGGTGCAGAGCAGGCCGAGCCCGGACTCGGGCGTGCCGAAGGTCGGCGAGCCCGACTGCATGTCGATGTTGGAGAGGAACGACCCGAAGATCACCGGGGTGCCGGGCCGGATCAGCTGCGAGAGCGCGATGCCCGACAGCGCCTCGACGATCTGCTGCACGAGCGCGGCGGGGATCGTCACCGGAGACATCGCGCCCATCAGGATGAACGGGGTGAGCACGACGGGCTGGCCGGCGCCGGAGTACTCGAACTGCGCCTCGAGCATCCGGTCGTCCCAGCGCAGCGGCGAGTTGCAGTTGATCAGCGAGATCGTCGCCGGCGTCTGCTCGATCGCCTCGCGGGAGCCGAAGAGGATCGACGTCATCGCGATGGTGTCCGCGGCGTTGACGCCCGAGACCACGTTGCCCATGTAGACCTTGTCGGTCAGGGTCTGGAGCGCGTAGGTCATGTCGAGGTGGCGGCTGTCGAGCGGGGTGTCGTTGGGCTCGCAGATCACGCCGCCGGCGGAGTCGAGGACCGGGAACGACTGGGCGAGCTTGGTGAAGTTGCGGAAGTCGTCCATCGTCGCGTCGCGGCGTACGTCGCCCTGCCGGACGAACGGCGGCCCGTAGACCGCGCCGAAGGCCATCGAGTCGCCGCCGATGTGGATGTTGTGCTCCGGGTTGCGCGCCTGGACGTCGAACTCCCGCGGCGCCTTCGCGACCTGCTCGAGCACGAAGTCGGGGTCGAGGAAGACGGTGTTGCCCTCCACCCGCTGGCCGGCCCTGCGGAACAGCTCGAGGGCGCGGTCGTCCATGAACTCCACGCCGAGCTCGGTCATCAGCTTGCGCCAGCCCCGGTCGAGGGTGGCCATGGCTTCCTCGGACAGCACCTCGTAGCGCGGCATCGTGTTGCGGAACACGGGTCCTCCTTGACCTCGACTCGACGGGCTTCTAGCCTCATGATGTGGAACCAAGGTTCCACATGATGGAACCCGAGGGAAGTCCCACCCGCGAAGGAGTCGTCGTGAGCGACACCGCCACCGGCACGCGTGCGCTGGACCGCGCCGCGGACCTGGTCGCCGCGGTCGTCCATGCCGACGAGCCGATGACCTTCGCCGACCTCCAGGACGCCAGCGGCCTGGCCAAGTCGACGACCTCGCGGATGCTGACCGCGCTCGAGCGCTCCGGGCTGCTCGAGCGCGACGCCGCCGGCTCCTACGTCGCGGGTCGCCTCTTCTGGCTCTACGCCGCGCGCCACGACCCGTGGGAGGAGCTCGTCCGCCTCGCCCGGCCCGTGATGGAGCAGATCGGCGAGGTCACCGGCGAGACCGTGCACCTCAGCATCGCCCGCGGCGACCGCGTCGTGCAGGTCGCGCAGGTCGACTCCACCTACCTCCTCGGCACCCGCGACTGGACCGAGGTCGAGGTGCCGGCCCACACCTCCGCGCTCGGCAAGGTCTTCCTCGCGTGGGACGCCCTCGACCTCCCGCCCGGCGACCTCGAGCAGCTCACCCCTGCCACGCTCTCCGACCGCGCCGACCTGCGCCGCGACGGCGTACGCATCCGGGAGCGCGGGTGGGCGCTGACCCGCGACGAGCTCGAGCTCGGCCTCACCGGTGTCGCCGTCCCCGTGCTCGGTGTCCGCGGTGACGTCATCGCCGCGCTCGGGATCTCGGGGCCGACGCCCCGGCTGGAGGGGCGGCTCGACGAGCTCGGCCGCCAGCTGCTCGCCCAGTCCACCGCGCTGTCCTCGCTGCTGCGCGGCTCGCACGCCGCACCACCCCGTCCAGCCCATCGCTCCACACGCACCGAGGAGGTGGTCGCATGACCCCCGAGGAGATCCTGCAAGCGCTCTACGACGAGACCCTGGTCGGCAACGCACCTCGCGTGCTCGAGCTGACCAACGACGGGCTCTCCCTCGACATGGAGCCGCAGACGCTCCTCTTCGACGCCCTCATCCCCTCGCTCGAGGAGGTGGGCGCGCGCTTCGAGCGCGGTGACTTCTTCGTCCCCGAGATGCTGATCGCGGGCCGCGCGATGGCCGGCGCGATGGAGCGGCTGCGCCCACTGCTCGCCGAGACCGGAGTGCAGACCATCGGCAAGTTCCTCATGGGCACCGTCAAGGGCGACGTCCACGACATCGGCAAGAACCTCGTCAACATCATGCTCGAGGGTGCCGGCTTCGAAGTCATCGACCTCGGCGTCCAGGTGGCCCCGGAGAAGTTCGTCGCGGCGATCGACGAGCACCAGCCCGACATCGTCGGCTTCTCGGCCTTCCTCACCACCACGATGCCGATGTTCAAGGCCAACATGAACGCCCTCGAGAAGGCCGGCATGCGCAACGACGTCATCGTGATGGTCGGTGGCGCGCCCGTCACCCAGGAGTACGCCGACGCGGTCGGCGCCGACGGCTACGCGGCCGACGCGTCCCAGACGGTCAAGCGCGCCAAGAGCCTGCTCGAGGCCAAGCGTGCGAAGGTGCCGGCCTGATGAGCGAGCCACTCCACACCGTCCTCCGCTCGGCGACCAGGGAGGTCGTCCTCGGGCACGACAAGCCGTTCTGCCTGATCGGCGAGCGCATCAACCCGACCGGCCGTCGGATCTTCCAGGAGCAGCTCCGCGCCGGCGACTTCTCCGCGATCGAGCGCGACGTCAAGGCGCAGGTCGAGGGCGGCGCCGACGTGCTCGACATCAACATGGGCGTCCCGCTGACCGACGAGCCCGAGCTGCTGGCCAAGGCCATCACGATGGTCCAGGAGCTCACCGACCTGCCGATCTGCATCGACTCCTCCGTCGTCGAGGCGCTCGAGGCCGGGCTCGCGGTCTACCAGGGCCGCGCCCTCGTCAACTCGGTCACCGCCGAGGACGACCGCCTCGAGCTGATCCTGCCGCTGGTCAAGAAGTACGACGCCTCGATCATCGCGCTCCCCAACGACCACGACGAGATCCCGATGGAGGCCGACAAGCGCGTCGACCTCACCGCGAAGATCATCCGCGTCGCCACGCAGGACTACGGCATCGCACAGGCCGACATCGTGATCGACCCGCTGGCCATGCCGATCGGTGCCGACACCAGCACCTCGCTCGTGACGTTCGAGGTGATGCGGCGCATCCGCGACGACTTCGGCGTCAACATGACCTGCGGCGCCTCCAACGTCTCGTTCGGCATGCCGGGGCGGCACACCCTCAACGCGACGTGGCTCCCGATGGCGATGACCTCCGGGCTCACGAGCGCGATCACCGACACCCGTACGCCGCAGATCGTGGAGGCGGTCAAGGCCGCCGACATCTTCCTCGGCCACGACGACTGGGGCATGGCCTGGATCAGCGCCCACCGCGCCAAGCAGGCCGCCGAGGCGGCGGCAGCCGGGTGAACGACACCCCGGACTTCTCGCTCGCCGACGTCGCGCGGGAGGGCCTGATCGAGAGGCCGGGCGTGGACCCGGTCGCGCACGACGGCACGGGGCGCGTCGACCTGTCCTTCACCGTGCACACCCTCGCCGAGGACGGCGTGGCGCAACCGCCGGCACAGCGCGGTGTCCGCGTCCCGCCGGGCGTGACCGTCTTCGACGCCGCGTCGTGGAACGGCATCGCGATCGACTCCACGTGCGGCGGCCACGGCACCTGCCACAAGTGCAAGGTGCAGATCACCTCGGGGGCGTCCGTCCCGGTGACCCGGCACGACGAGCGCACGTTCACCGCGGCGCAGCTCTCCGACGGCTGGCGGCTCGGCTGCCTCGTCCACGCCACCCGCGACCTCAGCGTCGAGGTGCCGCCGCTGACCACCCGACCCAAGGCGGCGACGGTCGGCATCGGGCGGCAGGTGATCCTGCGGCCCGCCCTGCAGAAGAGGTACGTCGAGCTCGCCGAGGCCACGCTGTCCGACCAGCGCACCGACCTGGCCCGGCTGACCGACGCGATCGACGACCTCGAGCTCACCGCCGACCTGCACGTGCTCCGGCGGCTCTCGACCGTGCTGCGCCAGGCCGACTTCAAGGTCACCGCCGTGATCGTCGACGAGGACCTGATCGACGTCGAGCCCGGCGACACCACGGCCGAGCGCTACGCCATCGCCTTCGACCTCGGTACGACGACGGTGGTCGGCACGCTGCTCGACGTCGGCACCGGCACCCCGATGGCCGTCACCTCGATGCTCAACGCGCAGCAGCCCTTCGGCGGCGACGTCATCACCCGCATCAGCGCGACGATGATGGACCCCGACGCCCTCGGTCGGCTCCAGCAGGCGGCCGGCAGCACGCTCGCGACGCTCGCCGCCCAGGTCTGCCGCGAGGCCGGTGTCGACCCGCAGCACGTCTACGAGGTGGCCGTCGCGGGCAACGCGACGATGACCGCGCTGGCGCTCGGCATCGACCCGGAGCCGCTCGGCGTCGCGCCGTTCGTGATGTCGTCGGCGCAGCCGCCCTCGGTCCTCGCCTCCGACATCGGCCTGAGCGTGCACCCGCGCGCCCGCGCGTTCTTCTTCCCCGCCCTCGGCGCCTACGTCGGCGGCGACATCGTCGCCGGCATGCTCGCCACCGGCATGGACCGCGACAAGCGCACCCGGCTCTTCATCGACGTCGGCACCAACTGCGAGATCGTGCTCAGCGACGGGGAGACGATCCTGTCCACCGCGGCGCCCGCCGGACCGGCGTTCGAGGGTGGTGCCATCCGCTGCGGCATGCGCGCCGCCGACGGGGCCATCGAGGTCATCAAGCTCGACGCCCACGCCACGGGCGACGACCCGGCGGTCACCCTCGGGGTGATCGGTGACGTCGAGGCCAAGGGCCTGTGCGGGTCCGGGCTGGTCGACGCCGTCGCCGAGCTGGTCCGCGTGGGGCTGCTCGACTCGACCGGTCGGCTCGTGCCCGACGAGGACGCCAAGGAGATCGCCCCCGCGCTGGCCGACCGGCTGGCGAGCATCGGTGAGGAGCGGGTCTTCGTCCTCCACCGGCCCACGCCCGACAGCGAGCCGGCGGAGACGGTCTACCTGTCGCAGCGCGACGTCCGCGAGCTCCAGTTCGCGAAAGCGGCGATCTCGACCGGCTGGTCGCTGCTGCTCGAGGAGCTCGGCCTCGAGCACCGCGACGTGCAGCAGGTCCTGCTGGCCGGCTCGTTCGGCAGCTACCTCTCCCCCGCCTCGGCGGTGCGGATCGGACTGGTCCCCCAGCTCCCGGTGCTGCGCATCGTCGCGGCCGGCAACGTCGCCGGCGAGGGCGCCAAGATGGCCCTGCTGTCGGTGCGCGAGCGGGCCGGCGCGCTGGCGCTGCTCGAGGAGGTGACCTATGTCGAGCTCTCGGACCGTCCCGACTTCAACGACGCCTTCGTCGAGCAGCTCTCGTTCCACGCGTGAGGCCACCCCTGAGCTCCGAGTCGCGCTGATCGCCTGTGGCGCCATCGCCCAGCCGGCGGCCGCCGTGGTCGACCGCAACGGCTGGCCGGTCGACGTGCATCCCCTCCCTCCGCTGCTCCACAACCACCCGCAGCAGATCGCCGGCGAGGTGCGCACGCTCGCCGAGCGGCTGGCGACGACGTACTCCCGCGTCGTGATCGGCTACGCCGACTGCGGCACCTACGGCGCACTCGACGAGGTCTGCCGCGAGCTCGGCGTCGAGCGGCTGCCCGGCCTCCACTGCTACGACGTGTACGCCGGTCCGTCCCGCCTCGAGACGTTCTTCGACGAGCAGCCCGGGACCTACCTGCTGACCGACTTCCTGGTCCGGTCGTTCGCACGGACGGTGGTGCAGGAGATGGGCCTGGACCGCTACCCCGAGCTGCGCGACACCTACTTCGGCAACTACACCCGCGTCGTGTGGCTGGCCCAGCAGCCCGACGACGAGCTGCGGGCGCTCGCCGAGGACGCGGCGGCCCGGATCGGGCTGCCCTTGACGGTCGTCGAGACCGGCGACCACGGGCTCGAGCGGGCCTTGGCCGACCTCGTCACTCCGGCTGTCTAGGGACGAAATGGTCGGCCGCAGGCTGGAACGCCTACGAGATCGTCCCTAGGTACGGCGGAGGCGGGCGAGGAGGTCGGTGCGCCAGGCCTCGGTCTCGCCGATCTGGTTGAACGTGAACACGTGGAGCCCTTCGACCAGTGCGCCGTCCTCGCCCAGCGCGGGCGCGCACTTCTCCAGGAAGCTCTCCCCGGTGAAGCCGCCGGGAGCGGCGAGCCGGGCGAACAGGCCCTTGTTCTTCGCGAGGAACTTGGTGGACTCGCCGACCCCGATCCGGGTCGCCATGCCGAGCAGCTTGGCGCGCTCGACGGGACCGGGCATGCCGAGGAGGACCGGCATCGTCACCCCGCGCCGGCGCAGCCGCCCCACCCAGTCGCGTACGCCGGTGGGGTCGAAGGTCAGGTTGCTGACGATGTGCGTGGCGTAGTGGCGCTTGTCCCACATCGACTGGACGGTGAGGTCGTCGTGGATGGTGGGGTGCGACTCGGGGTAGCCGGTGATGCCGACGTGGGAGAACGGCGAGCCGAGCTCCTTGAGGTCCTCCAGCAGCGTCAGGGCGTCGGGGTAGTCACCCGCCGCCTCGGCGTCACCGCCCGGGACGAAGACGCTCGTGATGCCCTTGCCGACCAGTCGCTCGACGATCTCCTCGAGCTCGGCGCGGCCGGTCACCATCCGGGCGGCGATGTGTGGGACGACCGGGTAGCCGTCGCCGGCGAGCCGCTCGGTCAGGTCGAACGTCGCCTCGAGCCCCTTGGAGGGCGAGGCGGTGACCGTGATCGTGCGGTCGCGGGGCAGGTGCTCGAGCACCTTGTCCTCGGTGGTGGTGGTCGGGAGCACCTCGTAGCGGGCGTTCTCCAACAACCGGGTCATCGTCGCGGCGTGTCGCTTGTTGCGCATGGAGCAACTCATTTCGGGATGCGCACTGGGATGTCCTGATCGTAGTGCGTCCCGCGCTTGTGCGACAGGTCCGGAAATGCAGCGAGGGGCGACCACCTCTCGGTGGTCGCCCCTCGCGGTGCGACTAGCGGATCGTCACTTGACGGTGACGGTGGCGCCGGCGGCCTCGAGGGCCTCCTTGGCCTTGTCCGCGGCAGCCTTGTCGACGCTCTCGAGGATCGTCTTGGGCGCGGCCTCGACGAGGTCCTTGGCCTCCTTCAGGCCGAGGGAGGTGAGGGCGCGCACCTCCTTGATGACGTTGATCTTCTTGTCGCCGGCGGCCTCGAGGACGACCTCGAAGTCGGACTTCTCCTCGGCGGCGTCGGCGCCACCAGCGGCACCACCGGCGGCCGGGGCGGCGGCCACGGCGACGGGGGCGGCGGCGGTCACGCCGAAGGTGTCCTCGAACTGCTTCACGAACTCAGAGAGCTCGATCAGGGTCATCTCCTTGAAGGCGTCAAGGAGCTCGTCGGTGCTGAGCTTCGCCATGGTGGCGGTTCCTTCCGTGTGTGGAGCTCGGACGGTGCGTCCGGGCTCCGGGTTTCAGGTGGTGTACGTCGGCCCGGTCAGGCGTCGGTGGACTCGGCGGCCTGGTCGGCCGACTCGTCGGTCGCCTCGGTCTCGGTGGCCTCGGCTGCTGCCGGGGCCTCCTCCGCCGGGGCGTCCTCGGCAGCGACAGCAGCCGGAGCACCGGCACCACCTGCGAGGATCGAGGGGTCCTGCTCGGCCTTGGCCTGGAGCGCACCCGCGAGACGGGCGGCCTGGGCGAGAGGCGCGTTGAGCAGGTAGACGGCCTGGGAGAGCGACGCGAGCATGCCGCCCGCGAGCTTGCCCAGGAGAACCTCACGCGACTCGAGATCGGCCAGCTTGGCGATCTCGGAAGCGTCGAGGGGCTTGCCGTCCAGAACGCCGCCCTTGATGACAAGAGCGGGGTTTGCCTTGGCAAAGTCACGCAGACCCTTGGCGGCCTCGACCACGTCTCCATTGATGAAGGCGATGGCGGTGGGGCCGGTCAGCAGGTCGTCGAAGCCTTCGATGCCCACCTCGGTGGCGGCGATCTTGGCAAGCGTGTTCTTGACCACGGCGTAGTTGGCGTTCTCGCCGAGGGCTCGCCGCAGGTCCTGCAGCTGCTTCACGGTGAGACCGCGGTACTCGGTCAGCACAGCGCCGGCGGAGTCGTTGAAGGAATCAACGATCTCCGCAACGGCGGCAGTCTTCTCTGGCCGCGCCATGGGTCTCCTTCCGGTGTCGACCACCGGCGTCCGGCCCACAGACGACGAACGCCCCGAGCGCAGGCTCAGGGCGTGGACGCGGCTCGCACCGCTGCTCTGTCACCTGCGCCGGTCGTCCGCTGCTGCGAACCTTCGCGTCACGGGCCTTGGAGCTCGCGACGAACCTGCGGTCTTGGGTTTCGAGAGTGAACTGTACGCACCCGCGCGCGGACCAGACAAATCGCCGGGCACGGTCGGGCAAACCGCGCATTCGGCACCCGTGGCGGGTCCAACACTGGTCCAATGGTCCGCGTGGACCAACAGCTCACGACCGTCGGGGCCTCGCTCGCCCGCAGCGACGAACGCATGCTCACCGGGCGCAACGCTGCCGGCCGGGTCTGGAAGACCGGATTCGGCGGGCTCGACCCGCTGATCGGTGGCGGCATGCGGGCGGGATCGCTGATCCTGCTCGCCGGCCCGCAGGGTCTCGGCAAGTCGACGTTCGCCCTCCAGGTGGCGCGCAACAACGCCGCGTCCGGCCGCCCGGTGCTGTACTTCTCCTACGAGCACGACGCCGAGGACATGACGCAGAAGCTCATCGCCATGGAGGCGGGCGAGCTCGACGAGTCCGACATGGTGCGGATGACGAGCATCCGCTCGATCTTCGACGACCTGTGGGTGAGCTCGCTCGACCACCGCCTGGAGTCGGTGCCGTCCGGCGTCGAGGCGCTGGCGAAGGTCTCGCACTACTCCGAGATGCTCTTCGTGCACCGCTCGACCGGCACCCGCACCGACCTCGCTGCGATCCAGGCCGCCATCGACGCGGTCCGGGAGCTGGCCGGCACCACCCCGCTGGTCATCGTGGACTACCTCCAGAAGGTGAAGTCCTCGCACCAGGACGACGAGGCACGCTCCACCGAGATCGTCGAGGGCCTCAAGGACATCGCGATCGACATCAGTGCACCGATCCTCGCGATCGCCGCGGCCGACAAGGAGGCGCTCCGGTCGGGGCGCCGGATGCGCGCCAACGACCTCCGCGGCTCGAGCGCGCTGGCCTACGAGGCCGACGTCGTGCTGGTGCTCAACAACAAGTTCGACATCGTCGCGCGCCACCACCTGACCTACGACCTCGGCAACGCCGAGCGCTTCAAGGACTTCGCGGTCCTCACCGTCGAGAAGAACCGCTTCGGACGCGACGGGGTCGTGCTGCAGTTCAGGACCCGCTTCGACCAGGGCCGCTACGAGTCCGACGGAGAAGAGGTCAAGGAGCAGCTGATCGACGAGCGCGTCTTCCGCGAGTGAGCCGAAGGCGAATGCGCTGAGACGGACGAGGGGCGCCAGCACTGCGTGCAGTGCGGCGCCCCTCGGTCGTTCAGCCTGGCGTCAGCCCGACCTCGGCCCCGGCCTCAGCCCGGAACGGCGTACGTCACATGCCCGGCTGCTCGGTGACCTCGGACGCGGGCGGCGCCTCGATCTCCACGTCGGTGCCGAAGTCGGAGTAGGTGCCCTCGGTGTTGCTCGTGGTGGCGGGACCGCCGCCGGCCGCCGTGACCTCGACGGTCTGGGAGAACTTGCGTGGCAGGTTGTCGCCGTCGACCCACATGTCGGTCACCAGCTCCTTGGGGAGCATGTCGGCCATCGCCTCCGGGAACTCCATCGCCTTGAGGTAGGACGTCGGGTCCATGGTGATCCGGTAGTGGTTGGTCTCCACGCCGTCGACCTCCTCGCCTCCGACCAGCTCGAGCTTCTTCGGCGACTCCATCGCCTTGAACATCACCTCGGGGTCGGTCGCCTTGCCGATCATGCCGAAGATCGAGTTCGGGTCGCTGAGGTCGATCTTGAGCCACTTGTCGCCGGTGCCGAGGGCCGGGGACTTCATGTACATCGTCTTGTCGACGAGGATCATGTCCATCGCCTGGGCGCCCGTGCCGGTCGCCTTCATCTCGACGCCGTCGTCACCGAAGCGCGCCTCGCCGGCCATCTCCTGCGCCTGGCCCGCCGAGTCCGACGTCGTGGTGAAGGTGAAGCTGCCCGCCTCCTCCATCGCGGCCATCACGGTGGGGTAGAAGTCCTCGGCCGACAGCTCGGTGAGAGACGCCTCCTCGGGCGCCTCCTCCTCGGCTGCGTCCTCCGCGGCCTCGTCGGTGGCCTCGTCCGTGCTGGTGTCGCTCGACCCGTCGCTCGCCGAGCTCGAGGAGTCCTCGGAGCCGGAGTCGCCCCCGCAGGCCGAGACGCCCACACCGACGCTCAGCACCAGGGCTGCGGCGCCGAGGCGGCGGGAGAGTGAGTGGACGCGCATGGGGAGCTCCTGGGTGGTGCGATCGTGGATGTCGTCTGGTTCCTACCCGATGGTTCCACACCGAAACGACCCCACCGGGCCGATCAGCAGAGATCGGGACCGGATCGAGACGCACGACGGCCCGGCCATCCACGAGGGGTGACCGGGCCGTCGGGGCTGGCGTGGATCAGGCCTGGGCGGCCTCGTCCTCGGAAGCGACGTTCTTGACGCGGTTGGGGTCCACCTGGACACCGGGGCCCATCGTCGTCGAGACGGTGATCTTCTTGATGTAGCGGCCCTTGGAGCTGGCCGGCTTGAGACGCAGCACCTCGTCGAGGGCGGCCGCGTAGTTCTCCGCGAGCTGGACCTCGGAGAAGGACGCCT
Organism: Nocardioides baculatus; assembly: GCF_016735675.1. GTDB lineage: Bacteria > Actinomycetota > Actinomycetes > Propionibacteriales > Nocardioidaceae > Nocardioides > Nocardioides baculatus. The sequence continues at coordinate 57,415 of NZ_JAERSG010000001.1, forward strand.
TGCCGATGATGAAGTGCAGGTTGGAGTGGCGGTCGACGCGGAACTCGATCTTGCCGCCCTTGATGTCCGTGACGGCCTTGGCGACGTCGGGGGTCACCGTGCCCGTCTTCGGGTTGGGCATGAGCGAGCGCGGGCCGAGGACGCGGCCGAGGCGGCCGACCTTGCCCATCATGTCGGGGGTCGCGACGACGGCGTCGAAGTCGAGCCAGCCGCCGGCGACCTTCTCGATCAGCTCGTCGCCACCGACGAACTCGGCGCCGGCCTCACGGGCGGCGTCGGCCTTGTCGGCGTTGGCGAACACGAGGACACGGGCGGTCTTGCCGGTGCCGTGCGGGAGGTTGACGGTGCCGCGGACCATCTGGTCGGCCTTGCGCGGGTCGACACCCAGGCGCATGACGACGTCGACGGTCTCGTCGAACTTCTTCTTGGAGCCACCCTTGGCGATCTTGATGGCGGCCAGCGGGGCGTAGATCTCGTCCTGGTCGAACGACTCTGCCGCCGCGCGGTAGGTCTTGCTGCGCTGCATGGTCTTCTCGTTTCTCTGGTGCGAAGGATGTGGTTAGCGAGCCAGCGCGGCTCTCCCACAAATCAGTCGGTCGTGACGCCCATCGAGCGCGCAGTGCCCTCGACGATCTTCATGGCCGCGTCGATGTCGTTGGCGTTGAGGTCGGGCAGCTTGGTGGTCGCGATCTCGCGGACCTGGTCCTTGGTCAGCTTGCCGACCTTCTCCTTGTGCGGGACGCCGGAGCCCTTGGAGAGACCGGCAGCCTTCTTGATGAGCTCGGCAGCCGGCGGGGTCTTGGTGATGAAGTCGAACGTGCGGTCCTCGTAGATGGTGATCTCGACGGGGATGACGTTGCCGCGCATGGACTCGGTCTGGGCGTTGTAGGCCTTGCAGAAGTCCATGATGTTGACGCCGTGCGGGCCGAGCGCCGTACCGACCGGCGGAGCCGGGGTGGCCGAACCGGCCTGCAGCTGCACCTTGACGAGTGCGGCGATCTTCTTCTTGGGAGGCATTGCTCTTCTTTCTCTCTTGTGGTCACGACGAGGGCACTTCGCCCTCTGCCACGGGATGTCGCTACTGCATTGTCAGCCCGACGCGGCGGGCGGACGAAATCGTGGGTCTGGCTCAGACCTTCTGGATCTGCGAGAACGAGAGCTCGACCGGCGTCTCGCGGCCGAAGATCTCGACGAGCGCCTTGACGCGCTGCGACTCGGCGTTGATCTCGGTGATCGTCGCGTGGAGCGTGGCGAACGGGCCGTCGACGACCATGACCGAGTCGGAGACGTCGAAGTCCGCGACCTCGACCGGCTTGCGCGGCGTCGTGCTCGCGCCCTTCTCGCCCGACGCGGCGGCCTCGGCCTCGGCGGCGTGCACGACGGCGGGGGCCAGCATGTCCTCGACCTCGCTCATGCTGAGCGGGACGGGCTGGTGGCTGTGCCCGACGAAGCCGGTGACGGACGGGGTGTGGCGCACGGCCGACCAGGACTCGTCGGTGAGGTCCATGCGGACGAGGACGTAGCCCGGCAGGACGGTGCGGGTGACCATCTTGCGCTGGCCGTTCTTGATCTCCGCGACCTCCTCGGTGGGGACCACGATCTCGTGGATGTAGTCCTCCATGTTGAGGGAGATGATGCGGTTCTCGAGGTTGTGCTTGACCCGCTTCTCCATGCCGGAGTAGGTGTGCACGACGAACCAGTCGCCCGGCTTGGCCCAGAGCTCGCGGCGGAAGGCCTCGAGCGGGTCGTTGGCGTCGGCGTCCGCGGAGTCGGACTCCTCGTCGGAGTCGGCCTCGCTGTCGGAGTCGGCCTCGTCGCTCGCGGCGGCCTCGTCGGTGTCGACGTCGGATTCGTTGTCGGTCGCCTCGTCGGCGGGCGCGTCCTCGACCGTGTCGGTGTCGGCGTCGGTGTCGTCGGCAGGCTCGACGACGGCGTCCTCGGTCGTCATCTCGTCGACCGGGCCGTCGACCTGGTCCACGTCACTGTTCTCAGACACGTCTCACTCCGTACGTTCGTTGGTACTGCTGGGCCGGTCACCGGGACCGGAGCCGGGCTGACCCGGCGGGGACGGGGCGGTGGTCACCGCCCCTGGGGCTCACTGGGTGGAGGTGCCACCGGTGAAGACCTCGAACACGAGCTTCCCGAAGGCCAGGTCGAGCACGGTCACGATGGCCATCACGGCGATGACGAAGACCAGCACGACGAAGAAGTAGGTGATGAGCTGCTGCTGGGTGGGCCACACCACCTTGCGGAGCTCGGCCACCACCTGGCGCAGGAACGTGACGGGGCTGGTGCGCCCACGGTCGTCGCCGCGCGAGTCGCGCCGGTCCTGAACCGCGTTGCCGTCGGCCACGTTCTCCACCTTCTCGTCGATTCTTGGTCAGTCTTGCTGTGCGCATTGATCGCAGGGCACGAGGGACTTGAACCCCCAACCTTCGGTTTTGGAGACCGATGCTCTGCCAGTTGAGCTAGTGCCCTCCGATGGACCTGACCCCGTCCGGGGCATGCCGAAGCATCTGGCGGATCCACCAAACGGGAAGCATACGGGGAGGGGACCAGCGCCGTCGAACCGAGGCGTGGCAGGGTGGTCCCGTGGCAGATCGGGTCGGGGGGCACCGCAACGTCTCGTCCCTGCCGAAGGCCCACCTGCACCTCCACTTCACCGGGTCGATGCGCCACGCGACGCTCCTCGAGCTCGCCGAGCGCGACGGGATCGTGCTGCCCGACTCCCTCGTCGAGGACTGGCCGCCGCAGCTGAGCGCCGCCGACGAGAAGGGCTGGTTCCGCTTCCAGCGCCTCTACGACGTGGCGCGCTCGGTGCTGCGCACGCCCGACGACGTACGACGTCTCGTGCTCGAGGCGGCCGAGGACGACGTGCGCGACGGGGGCCGGTGGCTGGAGATCCAGGTCGACCCCAGTGGCTACGCCGCCCGGTTCGGCGGGATCACCGAGTTCACCGACCTGGTGCTCGACTGCGTCCGCGACGCCTCCGAGCGCACCGGGCTCGGCATCGCGGTCGTGATCGCCGCCAACCGGACGCGCCACCCGCTCGACGCGCGCACGCTCGCGCGCCTCGCCGGGCAGTACGCCGGGCGCGGCGTCGTCGGCTTCGGGTTGTCCAACGACGAGCGGCGCGGCAGCACCGGGGACTTCGCCGGGGCCTTCCGGATCGCCGAGCGGGCCGGACTGCTCCTGGCGCCGCACGGCGGCGAGCTGCGCGGCCCCGAGCACGTGCGCCTGTGCCTGGACAGCCTCGGCGCCCAGCGGCTCGGGCACGGCGTACGCAGTGCGGAGGACCCGGAGCTGCTGGACCGCATCGTGCAGGCCGGGGTGGCCCTCGAGGTGTGCCCGGTCTCCAACGTCTCGCTCGGCGTCTACTCCGACCTCACCTCGGTGCCGCTCCCCCAGCTGCTCGCGGCCGGCGCGACCGTGGCGCTCGGCGCCGACGACCCGCTGCTGTTCGGGTCGCAGCTCGCCGGGCAGTACGCCACGATGCGCGCCGCCCACGACCTCGACGACCCGACCCTGGCCCGGCTGGCCGAGATGTCCTTCGAGGCCTCGCTCGCCCCGTCCGACGTCGTCGCCGATGCGAAGCGGGACATCGCCGCCTGGCTCGCCTGACGACGTCGCGTTCCCCGGGTACCCGGGGAAACTGGAGCCTCCACCGCTAAGTTTCGGGGGCAAGGCTCCAGCTTGGGTGGTGAAGCTCCGTCAGACGGAGCAGCCGACCGTCACGGGCTCGTTGACGAGGGTGACCCCGAACTCCCGGCGTACGCCGTCGCGGACCTCGCGGGCGAGGGTGAGCAGCTCCTCGGTGGTCGCGCCGCCGCGGTTGGTGAGGGCGAGGGTGTGCTTGGTCGACAGCGACACCCGCTCCCCCGCGGCCGCGCTCGTCCAGCCCTTGCCGAAGCCGGCGTGCTCGATGAGCCAGCCGGCGCTGGACTTGACCGTGCCGTCGGGCTGCTCCCAGCGCGGGGCGTCGGCCGGGAGGGCGTCGGCCTCCTCCGGCGTGAGGAAGGGGTTGGTGAAGAACGACCCGGCGCTCCACGTGTCGTGGTCGTCGGCGTCGAGCACCATGCCCTTGCCGCGGCGCAGGTCGAGGACCGCAGCGCGTACGTCGGCGAGCGGGGCGCGCCGCCCCTCCTCGACGCCCAGCGTGCGGGCGAGCTCGGCGTAGCGGATCGGTGCGCCCAGGGCGCCCTGGCGGAGCTGGAAGGTGACGTCGAGGACGACGTGGCGGCCCGGGTCGGCCTTGAACCGGCTCGAGCGGTAGCCGAACTGGCACTCCGCCGCCGCGAAGGAGCGGACGCCGTTGAGCGTGCGGTCCCACACCCGCACCCGGGCGATGGTCTGCGAGACCTCCTGGCCGTAGGCGCCGACGTTCTGGATGGGGGTGGCGCCGACGGACCCCGGGATGCCGGAGAGCGCCTCGATCCCGACCCAGCCGCGGGACACCGCCTCCGCGACGAGGTCGTCCCATCCGGCCCCGGCGGCGACGGTGACGGTGGCACCCGAGCAGGTCGGGTCGCTCGAGTCGTCGGCGTCGGTCGTCATCCCGGTGGTCGCGACCTCGACGACCCGGCCGTCGAAGCCGGCGTCGGCCACGACGAGGTTGGACCCGCCGCCGAGGACGAGGACGGGCGTCCCGGCCGCGTCGGCCTCGGAGACCGCCGCGACGAGCTCGTCCTCGGTCGTCGCCCGCACCCACTCGCGACCCGGCCCGCCGAGGCGGAGGGTCGTGTGGTCGCGCAGGTCAGGCACGCACGACCGCCTTGGGCATGCCGAGCACCTTCTGGCCGTCGCAGGTGACCTCGAGCGCGAGGGTGACGAGGCCGTCGGCGACCGACTTCACGGTGCCGGCCACGACGACGTCCGCACCGCCCTCGGCGGGTACGACGACGGGGCTGGTGAACTTCGCGCCGAGGTCCACGACCTCGGCGCCGTCGGTCCACTCGGCGACGGCGCGACCGACCAGGGCGAGGGTGTACATCCCGTGCGCGATGACGCCCGGCAGGCCCACGCTGCGAGCGACGTCCTCGTCCTGGTGGATCGGGTTCTGGTCGCCGCTCGCGTCGGCGTACGCCACGAGGTCGGCGCGGGTGACCGTGAAGGTCTTCGGCTCGAGGATGTCTCCGGTGTTCACGAGGTGGCTCCCGAGTGGACGAGGGTGGCCTTGCCGGTGCAGACGACCGCGCCGGTGGCGTCGGTGATCTCGCTGGCGGTGCCGATGATGTCGGCGCCGCCGATCTGGCGCAGGCCGGTGACGGTGAGCCTCGCGGTGAGCTCGTCGCCCACCGTGATCGGGCGCTCGTAGGCGAAGCGCTGCTCGCCGTGGACGATGCGGTGGAGGTCGATCTGCTCGGCGTCGAGGAAGGCCATCATGGCGTCGAAGGCGAGGACGATCGGGAAGGTCGGCGGGACGTCGTCACCGGGGTGGCCGACAGCGCTTGCGAAGGCGCCGATCCGCTCCCGGGTGACGGTCAGCGGGGCCGGCGCGGGGAACTCACGCCCCACCAGCGAGGGGTCGACAGGCATGCCACGACCCTAGCCGGGTGCGCCGCGGTCGTAGAAACACGACAACCCGTCCGAGCGGACTCGGACGGGTCGGGGTGGAGCGAGAAGCGTCAGCGGGTCTCGCGGTGCACCGTGTGCCGGCGCTCGCGGGGGCAGAACTTCTTCAGCTCGATGCGGTCGGGGTCGTTGCGCCGGTTCTTCTTGGTGATGTAGTTGCGCTCCTTGCACTCGGTGCACGCGAGCGTGATCTTGGGGCGAACGTCAGACGACTTGCTGGCCATGGGAGAACCTTTTCGTTGCAGGTGGTGCGGGAGACTGCTGAATTTGGTGGTAGCGGGGGCGGGACTCGAACCCGCGACACCACGATTATGAGCCGTGTGCTCTAACCACCTGAGCTACCCCGCCGCGGAGGCCGGACGACCCCGGGGGGAGATCCGATCCAGAGCCCCTTTACGGAATCGAACCGTAGACCTTCTCCTTACCATGGAGACGCTCTGCCGACTGAGCTAAAGGGGCAACGACGGAGAACGATACACACGCCCCTCGCGGGATGAGAAATCGGCTCAGGAGACCGCTTTCGCTGCGTCCGCGGAGTCGTGGATCCGGGGCCATCCGACGGCCTCCTCCAGCTCGTAGGCGAGCCCCAGGAGGCGGGCCTCGCGACCCGCTCCGGCGCCCAGCATCATGCCGTGCGGGAGCCCGGCGGCGGTCGTCGCGAGCGGCAGGGAGATGGCCGGCTCGCCGGTCGCGTTCTGGAGCGGGGTGAAGGCCACCCAGTCCATCAGCCGGGTCATGATCTCGTCGTAGTCCTGGTCCGGGCGCAGGTGCCCGACCCGGGGCGTCTCGGTCGCGAGCGTCGGCGTGAGGGTGACGTCGTACGCCTGTCGGTGCTGGGCGGCGACGCGGCGCGAGGCGCGCAGCACGGCGATCGAGAACGGCTGCTTGTGGAGGTTGCGGCCGGCGTGCCTGGCCAGGCCGAGGGTGAGGTTGTCGAGCTTGCTGGGATCGAAGGTGTCGCCGTAGTCCTTGCGGCCGCGCTTGGCGATCACGTAGGCCAGCAGCGACCAGAACCGCACGAAGTGGTCCGGGAAGCTGGCGGGCACCGGGTTGTCGATCTCCTCGACGTGGTGCCCGAGCCCCTCGAGGAGCGCGGCCGTGCGCAGGGTCAGCTCGCGGACCTCGGGGCTGGAGTCGCGACCGATGCCCTGGGTGACGACGGCGATCCGCAGCCGCGCCCGGCCCGGTCGGGTGATGTCGCCGATCGGCGCGAGGAGCGGGTTGCGCCAGACCTTCTCCGCCTCGCGGTAGAAGGCCGCGGTGTCGCGCACGCTGCGGGTCAGCACGCCGTCGGACACGATGCGCACCGGCATCTCGCGCATCATCCGGTCCTGGGCGAGCCGCCCGCGCGTGGGCTTGAGGCCGACGAGGCCGTTGACCGCGGCCGGGATCCGGATCGAGCCGCCGCCGTCGTTGGCGTGCGCGATCGGCACCGCACCTGCGGCGACGAGGGCGGCGGAGCCGGCCGACGAGGCGCCGGCGTAGTGGTCGGTGTGCCACGGGCTGCGCACCGGGCCGAGGCGGACGTGGTCGGCCGCACCGGAGAAGCCGAACTCCGAGAGCTGCGTCTTGCCGAGCGGGACCAGGCCGGTCGCGAGGTACATCCGGGCGAAGTCTCCGTCGGTCTTCGCGGGCTGCGCCCGGAAGGCGTCGGCACCGTGCTGGGTCGGCATCCCCTCGACGTCGACGTTGTCCTTGACGAAGGTCGGCACACCCGCGAACCACCCGGGGCGGGGATCGAGCGCCTCGGCCCGCGCCCGGTCGTAGGCCCGGTGCGCGACCGCACCGAGGGCGGGGTCGACCTGCTCGGTGCGCGCGATCGCCGCGTCGATCACCTCGGGCATCGACACCGTGCCGGCACGGTAGGCCTCGACCAGGCCGGTGGCGTCGAGGTCGGACAGGGCGTCGTCGGCGGAGAAGGCGTGCACGCGGGTCATCAGGGGAGGGTAGTGGCGCAACCCCTCCGGTGACAGCCCTCCAGGTGGTCGTCGACCAGCCCGATCGCCTCCATCAGGGCATACATGGTGGTGGGCCCGACGTGGGCGAAGCCGAGCTTCTTCAGGGCCTTGGCGAGGGCCACCGACTCCGGGGACGTGGTCGGCACGTCGCCCGTCGTGTGCGGCGCCGGGCCCGGCTCGGGGCGGAAGGACCAGATGAACGACTCCAGGCCACCCCGCTCGCGCAGCGCGACCGTCGCGCGGGCGTTGGCGATCGCCGCGTCGACCTTGCGACGGTTGCGCACGATGCCGGTGTCGGCCATCAGCCGCTCCACGTCGGACTCGTCGAACGCGGCGACCGTGTCGGCGTCGAAGTCCGCGAACGCGGCGCGGAAGTGCGGGCGCTTGTTGAGGATCGTGAGCCACGAGAGCCCCGACTGGAAAGCCTCCAGCGTGAGTCGCTCGAGGTGGGCGGCCTCACCCGAGACCCGCATCCCCCACTCGGTGTCGTGGTAGGCCGTGCTGACCGGGTCGCCGGCCCCCCACGGGCAGCGCGCGATCCCGTCCTCGCCGACGACGGCCGGCACGCCACTCACTGCGCCGTCTCCATGCGGAGCATCCTCGCGCACGCCACCGACAGGGCCTCAGTGGCGCTGCTTGAGCCTCACGTTGGGCAGCTCGGGCGCCGGGATGGGCGGCAGGTCGAGGTCGACGCGGCCGAACCGGCCGTCCGCCACGTCGGTGCCGGACTCCACGACGGAGCCGTCGGCGGTGATCTGGTCCTGCCACTCCTGCCGGTAGGCGGCGATCTCGTCGTGGTCGCGGCCGATGAAGTTCCACCACATCACGATCGGCTCGCCGAACGGCGGGCCGCCGAGCAGCAGCAGCCGAGCCTCCTCGTGCGCGGTCACCGTGACCGTCGTACGTCCGGGGGCGAGGTGGGCGAGCTCGCTCGGCTTGAGCTCCTGCCCGTCCACCTCGACGAGACCGACGTCGACCAGCACGCCGTGCTCGAAGGACTCGTCGACCTCGATCTCGACGCTGCCGCCGGTCGCGAGCATCACCTCGGCGCCGAGCAGCGGCGTGTGGGTGGTGACGGGCGAGGAGGCGCCGAAGGCGGAGCCGATGAAGACGCGCGCCTCCCAGCCCGGGCCGCGGACCGGCTCGGGGGCGAAGTGCTCGAAGCCGGGCTCGCCGTCGCGACTGGCGTCGGGGAGGGCGATCCAGAGCTGCGCCCCGTGGAGGATCGTCGTGCCGGGCGTCGAGACCTCGGTGTGGCTGATGCCGTGGCCGGCCGTCATCAGGTTGACCTCGCCGGGGCGGACCGTGGCGAGGCTGCCGACGGAGTCGCGGTGCTCGAGCTCTCCGTCGAAGAGCCAGCTCACGGTCTGGAGCCCGGTGTGCGGGTGCGCGGGCAGGACCATGCCGCCGGTCTCGTCGACCTCGTCGGGACCGTAGTGGTCGACGAAGCACCAGGCGCCGATCAGCGACCGGTGGCGCTGCGGGAGCGTGCGTCGTACGCGCATGGCCCGGGGACCACCCAGCGGGACCTCGCGCGGAGTGAGCACGTCGATGTGCGTGGTCATCGTGCGCCACCGTACCCGCAGAGGTGAACCAGCGGGTCCGGGTGCGCGCGTGGGCTCAGCTCAGGTGGTGCGGGTCGTCCTGGCGCGTCGAGCCCTCGCCCTGGTCGGCCGACCCCTGCGCATCGCCCGTGCCCTGGCCCGACTGGCCGGGCCGGTCGATCCGGACCACGATCGACTTGTAGACCGGGGTGTTGCTGCTCTCGGCGGTCGAGTCGAGCGGGACGAGGGGGTTGGCCTCCGGGTAGTAGGCGGCCACGCAGCCGCGCGGCTGGTCGTAGGGCACCAGGCGGAACGACCGCGCGATCCGCTCGACGTCGTCCTTCCACTCACTGACGATGTCGATGACCTCACCGTCCTTGAAGCCCGCGTCACGCAGGTCGTCGGGGTTCATGAAGAGCACCCGGCGACCGCCCTTGACGCCGCGGTAGCGGTCGTCGAGGCCGTAGATGGTGGTGTTGAACTGGTCGTGCGAGCGCATCGTCTGGAGCAGGTAGCGACCGCGCGGCACGTCGAGCACGTCGATCGGCGTCGAGGTGAGGACCGCCTTGCCGCTCTTCGTCTCGAAGATCCGGTTGTCGCGCGGCGGGTGCGGCAGCACGAACCCGCCGGGCTCGTCGACCTTCTCGTCGTACGCCGCACAGCCGGGGACGACGCGGGCGATCCGGCGACGGATCTCGGTGTAGTCGTCGCGGAAGGCCGCCCACGGGACGGGCGAGTCCTCGAGGGTGGCCAGGGCCAGCGAGCAGATGATGTCGACCTCGGACTTCAGGTGCTCCGACGGCGGGTCGAGCGGGCCGCGCGAGGCGTGCACCGCCGACATCGAGTCCTCGACGGTGACCCGCTGGACCTTGCCGCCGGTGAGGTCCTTCTCGCTGCGGCCGAGGGCCGGCAGGATCAGCGCCTCGCCGCCGTGGACGACGTGCGAGCGGTTGAGCTTGGTCGACACGTGCACGGTGAGGGCGGCGTTGCGCATCGCGGCCTCGGTGGCGTCGGTGTCGGGTGCGGCGCCGACGAAGTTGCCGCCCATCCCGAAGAAGACGCGGACCTTGCCGTCGCGCAACGCCTCGATCGAGCCGACCGTGTCGAGACCGTGCTCGCGCGGCGGCTCGAACCCGAACTCGTCGCGGATCGCGTCGAGGAAGTGGTCGGGCACCCGCTCCCAGATGCCCATCGTCCGGTCGCCCTGGACGTTGGAGTGGCCGCGCACCGGGCACACGCCCGCGCCGGGCCTGCCGATGTTGCCCTGGAGGAGGGCGACGTTGACGATCTCCTTGATCGTGGCGACCGAGTTGTGGTGCTGGGTGATGCCCATCGCCCAGCAGGTGATCGTGGCGGGCGAGTCCGCGATCATCCGCGCCGCCTCGGTGATCTGTGCGCGGGTGAGGCCGGTCGAGGCCTCGACCTTGGCCCAGTCGAGGTCCGCGACGTGGGCGACGTACTCCTCGAGGCCGGTGGCGTACTGCTCGAGGAAGTCGTGGTCGAGCGCGTCCCACTCGACCAGCAGCGAGCCGACCGCCTGGAAGAAGGCGAGGTCGCCGTTGAGCCGGATCGGCAGGTGCAGGTCGGCCATGCCGGTGCCGACCGTGAGGCCCTTGGCGTTCTGCGGGTTCTTGAACCGGACCAGGCCCGCCTCCTGGAGCGGGTTGATCGCGATGATCTTCGCGCCGCGGGACTTGGCCTCCTCCAGCGCGGACAGCATCCGCGGGTGGTTGGTGCCGGGGTTCTGGCCGACGACGAGGATCAGCTTGGCCTGGTGGATGTCCTCGAGGCTGACCGAGCCCTTGCCGATGCCGATGGTGTCGACGAGCGCGGAGCCGGACGACTCGTGGCACATGTTCGAGCAGTCGGGCAGGTTGTTGGTCCCGAAGGACCGGACGAAGAGCTGGTAGGCGAACGCGGCCTCGTTGGACGTCTTGCCCGAGGTGTAGAACGTCGCCTGGTCGGGGTGGTCGAGGCGGTTGAGGTGGCCCGCGATCGTGGCGAACGCGTCGTCCCACGAGACGGGCTCGTAGTGGGTCGCGCCCGGGCGCAGCACCATCGGCTCGGTGAGGCGGCCCTGCTTGCCGAGCCAGAACTCCGTACGACCGGCGAGGTCCTCGACGGAGTGGGTGGCGAAGAACTCGCGGTCGAGCAGCTGGCGGGTCGCCTCCTCGGCCACCGCCTTCGCGCCGTTCTCGCAGAACTCGGCCGTGTGCCGGTGGTCCGGCGAGGGGTCCGGCCACGCGCACCCCTGGCAGTCGAAGCCGTCGACCTGGTTGAGCCGGAGCAGCGTGGACGCGGTGCGGACCGGACCCATCTGGCCGACTGCCCGTCGCATCGCCACGGCGACGGCGGTGGCGCCCGCGGCGGCGTGCGACGTGGAGTCGACCTCCACCTCGGACTCGTCGATGTCGCGGGTGGGCACCTGCCGGGACTGGTTGCGGAGCCTGGCCGGCACGTCTCGCAGCTGGGAGAGGAAGGTCACGGCCCCATCCTGCCCCGCGCGTCGTGATGACGCACCGCCCGGAAGGACCGGTCGGTGAACGGAATAGCCGGGACGGCGCACCGGTTGGCCCACCCGTGCCCTCCCTCTTCGAGCCCCTCGACCTCGGTGCCGTCCGGACCGACAACCGCGTGCTGATGGCCCCGCTCACCCGGATGCGGGCGACCGTCCCGGGCGACGTGCCCAACGAGCTGATGCGCGACTACTACGTCCAGCGCGCCAGTGCCGGCCTGATGATCTCCGAAGGCACGCAGATCAGCCCCGAGGGCAAGGGCTACATGGACACCCCCGGCATCCACGACGCTGCGCAGGTGGCGGGCTGGCGGGCGGTGACCGACGCCGTCCACGAGGCCGGTGGCCTGATCGCGGCCCAGCTCTGGCACGTCGGCCGGGTCTCGCACGAGTCCTTCCACGACGGCGGGCTCCCGGTGTCGGCGAGCGCCCAGCCCTACCGCAACCGCACGTCCGTCCGGGGCGAGGACGGACGTCCGGTCCGCGTCGCGTGCCCGACCCCACGCGCCCTCGGGCTGCACGAGATCCCGCGGGTCATCGAGGACTACCGCCGGGCCACGGTCAACGCGCGCGCGGCCGGCTTCGACCTCGTCGAGATCCACGGCGCCCACGGCTACCTGCTGCACCAGTTCCTGGCCGCCGACAGCAACCAGCGCGCGGACGAGTACGGCGGCTCGCTCGCTGCCCGGGCGCGGCTCATGCTCGAGGTCACCGACGCCGTCATCGACGCGTGGTCGGCGGACCGGGTGGCGGTCCGGATCTCCCCGATCGGGGCCTTCAACGGCACGGAGGACCCGGAAGGCGCGGACGCCGGACTCTTCGTCGCGGGCGAGCTCGGCCGCCGTGGACTGGCCTTCCTGCACCTGTCCGAGCCCGACTGGGCGGGCGGCCCCGAGCTCGACGACGACTACCGACGAGCGCTGCGCGAGGCTCACGCCGGCCCCATCGTCGGTGCCGGCAACTACGACCTCGCCAAGGCCGAGCGGCTCCTGGGGGCCGGCCTCGTCGACGCGGTCGCGTTCGGCCGGTCGTTCATCGCCAACCCGGACCTGCCGCGGCGCCTGTCCGACGGGCTCCCCCTCAACCCGCAGCGGCCGGAGTCCTTCTACGGCGGCGGCGCCGAGGGCTACACCGACTACCCGGCGTACGACGTCGCCTGAGTCCCCCACCCGAGCCTCGCCCGGCTCCCAGCCGTCCACCACTTAATGTTTCGTCGCCGGGCGGCGACGACACCTAGGGTCCATCACGACATGCAGGACTTCCCACCCCGGATCGCGACGTTCTTCACCGGCACCGACGTCGCCCCCACGCCGGACCCCGACACCCGGTCGCCCGCGGCGTTCCTGAGGTGGATGCTGCGTCAGCAGTGGCAGGTCATCGCGTGGTCGACCGTGTCGTGCCTGCTCTGGCTGCTGCCGCTGACCTTCGGTCCCTACATCTTCGGTCGCGCGGTGGACGACGGGATCCTCGCCGGGTCGACCGGCGCCCTGCTCGCATGGGCGGGCGTGATGCTCGCCGTCGTGCTGGTCGGTGGCGTCTTCGGCGTCGTCTTCCACACGCTCGTGGTGCGCAGCTGGCTGATCAGCCTCTACGGCACGACGCAGATGGTCACCCGCAAGGTCGCCCAGATGGGCCACGTCCTGCCGCGCCGCTCGCCGACCGGCGAGGTGCTGAGCGTGTCGTCCAGCGACTCCGACGAGTTCGGCGCGCTGACCGAGATCCTCGCCCGGTCCATCGCCCAGCTGGTGTCCTACCTGACCGTCGCCGCGATCGTGCTGACGATGTCGTGGCAGCTCGGCGTCGTCGTCCTGGTGGCCGCCCCGGTCCTGGTGCTCGCCGCGATGCCGCTCCTGCGACCGCTGCACCGCCGCCAGCAGGTCGAGCGCAGCCGCAACTCCGAGCTGACCTCGCTCGCCACCGACATCGTCGCCGGGCTGCGGATCCTGCGCGGGATCGGCGGCGAGGACACCTTCGGCCGCAACTACGCCACCCAGTCGCAGCACGCTCGCAAGGCCGGCGTCTCGTCGGGCATCTGGCAGGCCGCCGTCGAGGCGGTCGGCGTGCTCTTCTCCGGGGTCTTCCTCGTGACGCTGGTCTGGCTCGGCACCCGCCAGGTGCAGGCGGGCGAGCTGACCGTCGGCCAGCTGGTGAGCTTCCTGGGCTACGGGCTCTTCATGGTCGGCCCGATCCGCACCTTCTTCGAGCTCGCCCAGAAGGCCACCCGCGCCCTCGTCAGCGCCCGCAAGGCGATCGCGATCTTCGAGCAGCGCCCGCCGTGGCGCGACCCCGAGGACCCCCAGCCCCTCGACGGCAGCCGGGAGATGGTCGACGACCTCAGCGGCTTCACCGCCCACCCCGAGCTGCTGACCGTCGTGGTCAGCGCCGTCCCCGAGCAGAGCGCGGCCCTCGCCGACCGGCTCGGTCGCTACCTGCCGCCCGACACCGACCCCGTCGGCGAGGACGACGGCGACGGCCTCAAGGGGCGGGCCGCCCGTCGTGCCCGCGCCGACCGCGAACGCCGTCGCGCACGGATCGCCGCGCGCGACGAGGAGGCCGCCACACGCGAGTGGGGCGTGCGGCTCGGCGGTGTCGACCTGTCCGCCGCCAGCCTGGCCGACGTACGCCGTCAGGTGCTGGTCAGCGACACCGGCAGCGGCCTGTTCGCCGGCACGCTCCAGGACGCGATCGACCCGCACGGCACCCTGACGCGCGAGCAGGCCGAGCAGGCGCTGCGGGTGGCCAACGCCGAGGACGTCTACGACGCGCTGCCGGAGGGGTGGCAGGGCCAGCTCGACGAGCGCGGCCGTGGCCTGTCCGGCGGCCAGCGCCAGCGGGTCGTGCTCGCCCGTGCGCTCGCCACCGACGCCCCGATCCTGGTGCTGGTCGAGCCGACGTCGGCCGTCGACGCCCACACCGAGGCCCGCATCGCCGAGCGCGTCAGCGAGCTGCGCCGCGGCCGCACGACCGTCGTCTGCACGGTCTCGCCGCTGTGGCTGCACCACGCCGACCGGGTCGTCCTGCTGCGCGACGGCCAGGTGGTGGCCGAGGGAGACCACGCCGACCTGCTGGCCCACGACGCCGCCTACCGCGACGTCGTGGTCCGGTCGATGGACGAGGAGGTGTCCTCGTGACCGATCTCCTCGCGACCTCCCCCGACACCTGGCGGGACCGCACCCGGGAGCCCGTCGTACCTCCCGAGCTGGTGCCACCGACCGACGCCTCCCCGGGCGAGCGGTGGCACGCCTTCTGGCAGCGCCACGACCTCCGTCGGCAGCGCTCCGAGGACGTCTACGCCGCGTCCCGCAACCCCGACCGGGGCTGGCCGGTGGCCGGCAACAAGGAGGTCTTCGCCTTCTTCAAGGACCTGTTCCGGTCGCGCAGGCGGGCGTTCGCCGCGCTCGTCGTGCTCAACGCGCTGGCCGCAGGCGCCGGTCTCGTGGTGCCGCGGCTGCTCGGCGAGCTGGTCAACACGACCGTCGAGGGCACCGGCCGCCCGCTCGGGCAGCTGGCGCTGGTGATCGTGGGCGTCGTGCTCGCGCAGGCGTTCTTCACCTTCGTCGCGCAGCGCACCTCGACGCTCTTCGGCCAGGACCTGCTCTCGACGGCGCGCGAGTTCATCGTGCGCACGATCCTGCGACTCCCGCTGGGGGCGGTCGAGGGCGCGAGCACCGGCGATCTGGTCACCCGCGTCACGCGCGACGTCGGCACGATGAGCCGCTCGGTGCAGTACGGCGTCCCGATGGCGATCATCTCGCTGCTGACCGTCGTGATGTCGATCGGCGCGATGCTCCTCAACTCCGTCGTCCTCGCGGTCCCGGCGCTGCTGACGTTCGCCACCTCGGCCTGGGCGGTGCGCACCTACCTCCGCCGGGCGCCGAAGGGCTACATCACCGAGGGGTCGACGTACTCCCGGATCAACACCACCCTCACCGAGACCGTCGAGGGCGCGCGCACGGTCGAGTCGCTCGGCCTCTCCGGCAAGCGGGTGCGGGCCGGCGACGACGACATCGAGGTGTCGGCGCAGGCCGAGCGCTACACGATGTCGCTGCGCAACATCCTCTTCGCGGCGCTCAACTTCGCCTTCCAGACCCCGCGCGTGATCACCCTGCTCGTCGGTGCGTACGCCTACACGCGGGGCTGGGTCGACCTGGGCCAGATCACTGCCGCGGTGCTCTACGTCGAGGCGCTGGCCGACCCGCTCGACCGGCTGATCGGCGAGATCGACCGCCTCCAGGTCGGCGCTGCCTCGACCAGCCGGCTGCTCGGCATCGCCGAGGTCCGCCCCGACCGGACGGCCGGCGACCGGCTGCCCGACGGCATCGACCTGGTCGGCGAGGACCTCCGGTTCGCCTACCGCGAGGGCCACGACGTGCTGCACGGCGTCGACCTCCGCCTCGGGCCGGGCGAGCGCCTGGCGATCGTGGGGCCGAGCGGCTCGGGCAAGTCGACCCTCGGCCGGCTGCTGTCGGGCATCAACCGGCCGCGCACCGGCTCGGCCTCGGTGGGCGGTGTCGAGCTGGTCGACCTGCCGCTCGAGGTGCTGCGCACCGAGGTCGCCCTCGTCACCCAGGAGCACCACGTCTTCATCGGCTCGGTGCGCGACAACATCGTGCTGGCGCGCGAGGGGTCCACCGACGACGACGTGCGCGAGGCGCTCAGCGCGGTCGGCTCGCTGCTCTGGGTCGAGCGGCTGCCGCAGGGCCTCGACACGATGATCGGCTCGGGCCGCTTCGCGCTCACCCCGGCGCAGGCCCAGCAGGTCGCGCTGGCGCGGCTGATCATCGCCGACCCGCACACGCTCGTGCTCGACGAGGCGACCTCGCTCATCGACCCCCGCACCGCCCGCACGCTCGAGGGCTCGATGAACAACCTGCTCGAGGGACGTACGGTCGTCGCGATCGCCCACCGCCTCCACACCGCCCACGACGCCGACCGCATCGCGGTCGTCATCGACGGGCGCATCGTCGAGCTCGGCAGCCACGACGAGCTGCTCCACCTCGACGGGGAGTACGCCGCCCTCTGGCGCGCCTGGACCTCCTGAGCCCCGGGTGGCGGCATCCGACATCCGGGGTGGGGCCTGGGTGGCGGCATCCGACACACCCGTCCGGCCTGGGGTGTCGGCATCCGACACGCGAATCGCCCTACGGCGTGTCGTGTGCCGCCACCCTGAGCCCACGACATGTCGTGTGCCGCCACCCTGGAAGGGCGTACGACGCCACGAGGATTCAGGCGGGGACCGCGCGGCGGGTCGCGACGCGGTGCCACTGCCAGCAGCCCCAGCCGAGGACGACGCTCGCGGCGGCCGCGACCGCGAAGCCGAGGACGGAGCCACCGGCGTACGGCGCGACGACGGCGGCGCTGACCGCGTTGAACACGAGCGTCACGAAGGTCGACGCCGACATCACCGCGCCACGACGCCCGGGGAGGAGGTCGAGCATCAGCATCTGGATGTTCGGGAAGGCCAGCCCGTTGCCGAACGCCACGAAGGAGATCCCGACCACCGCCCACGGCAGCACCGACCCGGCGGGCGTGAGCGCGACGACGACGCCGATGACGGCGCCGAGCGTGCTGACGGCGTAGCCGAGGGTGATCAGCTGCGCGCTGGTGAAGGTCCGGCCGAACCGGCCGCTTGCCAGGGAGCCGACGACCATCGCGCCGATCATCGGGACGAACAGCTTCCAGAAGTCGAGCTCGCCCTCGCCGAGCAGGTCCACGACGAAGATCGAGGCGCCGCCGATGTAGAGGAACTGCGCGCCGAAGACCAGCGTCGCCGCCCAGGTCATCCGGTGGAAGGCCGGCACCCGCAGCACCTCGGCGAGGCCGCGGAAGATCTCGCCGACACGCAGCGGCACGCGGCGCTCGGGCGGGTGGCTCTCGGGGAGCATCACGGCCGAGACGACCGCGAGCAGCAGGGCCAGCACGGCCATGAACCAGAAGACGGTCTGCCACGGTCCGACCTGGATCAGCAGCCCACCGATGATCGGCGCGATTGCAGGGGCCACCCCGAAGATGACCGCGACCTGGCTCATCATCCGCTGTGCCCTCGGGCCGTCGAACAGGTCCCGGATGACGGTCCGACTGACGATCGTCGACCCGCCGGCGGCCAGCCCCTGGGCGATGCGCCCCACGAGGAGCCACCCCAGCGACGGCGCGAAGGCGCATGCCACGGACGCGGCGGCGTACACCGCCAGCGAGCCGAGGATGACGGGCCGTCGGCCGATCGCGTCGGAGAGCGGCCCGTGGAAGAGGCTCATCGACGCGAAGGCGAGCATGTACGCCGTCACGACGAGCTGGAGCTCGGTGGACGACACCTCGAGCGCCTTGCCCATCTCGGCGAAGGCCGGGAAGGGCGTGTCGATGCTGAACGGCCCGATCATCGACAGCAGGGCCAGCACGAGCGGGATCAGCGCCACGACCCGGGGCGCGAGCGCGGGCGCTGATTCCCGAGGCGGTGTCACGCCGGCCATGAGACCACCCGGTCCCGGGGATCACCGCATCCGGAACCTCAGCTGTTGCTGAAGACCGCGGGCCCGCCGTCGCCACCGGAGGCGTCGGGTCCGCGACCGGCCCAGGTCCAGGCGTAGGCCGGGTCCTCCGCCGCGAGGCCGCCCTCGCCCAGCTCGAGCGGGGCGAACGTGTCGACCATGACCGCGGACTCGTCGAAGTACTCCGCACCGAGCGAGGCCTCGATGGCGCTCGGCTGCGGGCCGTGGGCGTGGCCGCCCGGGTGCAGGCTGATCGAGCCGACGTTGATCCCGGATCCCTTGCGCGCCTCGTAGTCCCCGCCGACGTAGAACATGACCTCGTCGGAGTCGACGTTGGAGTGGTAGTAGGGCACCGGGATCGCGAGCTCGTGGTAGTCGACCTTGCGTGGCAGGAAGTTGCAGACCACGAAGTTCCAGCCCTCGAAGACCTGGTGCACCGGCGGCGGCTGGTGGACCTTGCCGGTGATCGGCATGTAGTCCTCGATGTTGAACGTGTAGGGATAGAGGCAGCCGTCCCAGCCGACCACGTCGAACGGGTGGGTGGCGTACGTCATCCGGGTGCCGACGATCCCGCCACTGGTCCGGTGCTTCACGAGCACCTCGACGTCGGTGAGGTCGCGGCACGACTCGACGAGCTCGTCCAGTCCCTCGGGCCCGTGGAGGTCGCGCTCGCAGTAGGGCGCGTGCTCGAGCAGCTGGCCGAAGCGCGACAGGTATCGCTTGGGCGGGTGGATGTGGCTGTTGGCCTCGATCGCGTAGAGCCGCGACGGCTCGGCCGGCACCCAGCGGTGGTCGGTCGCCCGCGGGATGATCACGTAGTCGCCCTGGCGGTAGGCGACGGTGCCGAAGACCGTCTCGACGACGCCCGTGCCGGACTCGACGTAGACGCACTCGTCGCCGATCGCGTTGCGGTAGACCGGGGAGGCGTCGGTGCCGGTGACGACGTACGCGATGCGGACGTCGTTGTTGCCGAGCACCAGTCGGCGTCCTTCGACCGGGCACGTCCCGGTCTCGAGGTCGTGCAGCTTGAGGTGGCGCGGCTTGAGCGGGTGGTTGGGCGTGCGCGACTGGTCGGCGAGCTCCCACACGGTGCTGTCGGTGATCGCGCTCGGGACGCCGCGGCGGTAGAGCAGCGAGGAGTCGGAGGAGAACCCCTCCTCGCCCATCAGCTCCTCGCGGAACAGGTGGCCGTCGTCGTCGCGCAGCTGCGTGTGGCGCTGGCGGGGCAGCCGTCCGACTGCTCGGTAGTGGGCCATGGTCCGCTCCAATCGTCCGATCATCGGACGCTTGTGTCCGCTATTCGATGGCTAGAGTAGCGCCGTGGCACGCCCTCCGACACCCGTCCTTCCGCCCGCCTGGACCTCGCTGGTCGACGACGCGGCGATCTTCCCGCCTGGCGACGCGCCGCTCCACGAGGCCACCGCGACCTATGGTGCGCGACGCGAGGAGTGGTACGCCGACCTCGTCGGCAGCTTCGTGCTCCGCGACACCGACCTCCCGCTCGTCCGCGGCTTCGGCGCACCCCTGTCGGTCGTCGTCACCGGCGGGGCCGGCCAGCTCGCCGGGCCCGTCTCGCTGGCCGCTCGCCTCGGCCTCCAGGTCGCCGGTCTCGAGATCGCCGTGCGCGACCTCGACGACCCCGTGGGCAACGTCCGCAGGATCGACGCAGCCGCGCGCGCCGCCGACGTCGACGTACCCGTCTTCATCGAGATCCCCGGGCCGGCGACCGCCCAGTGGCTCGCGGCCGCCGACGTGGTCGCCGACTGCGGCCACCGCCTCAAGCTGCGCCTCGGCCACGTCGACCACGACCTGGTCCCCCACTCCCCGACGGTCGCGGCCTGGATCGACGCGGCGCTCGACCGCGAGACCCGCTTCAAGGCGACCGCCGGCCTGCACCGCGCCGTCCGCCACGAGCCCGAGGGCGGCGGCGCGCACGGCTTCCTCAACGTGATGGTGGCGACGCAGGTGCTGTGGGACGGCGGCTCCGTGGACGACGCGACCACCGCCCTCGAGCAGCGCGACGGCACCGTCCTGGCCGCCGTCGACCTGTCCTCGGCCCGACGCTGGTTCACCTCATTCGGCTCCTGCTCGGTGACCGAGCCCCTCGACGACCTCATCTCCCTCGGCCTGCTCCCCGACCCGAAAGAGGCACCATGACCACCGCCATCACCACTTGGGTCGACGGCGCGGCCGGCTCCGGGTTCGACGTCGACCACCTCCCCTACGGCGTCTTCGCCCGCTCCGGCGAGCACCCGCGCGTCGCCGTACGGATCGGCGACTTCGTGCTCGACCTGAGCATCGTGGCGGCTGCCGACATGGTCGACACGCACGCGCTCTTCGACCAGCCGACGCTCAACCCGTTCATGTCGGCGGGGCCGGCCGTGTGGGACTCGACCCGCGCGTGGATCACGGGCCTGCTGACCGACGAGACCGAGCGCGACCTGGTCGAGCCCGCCCTGTCGCCGGTCGACTCGGTGCGGATGCTGATGCCGTTCACCGTCGGCGACTACGTCGACTTCTACGCCTCCGAGCACCACGCCTCCAACGTCGGCCGGATGTTCCGGCCCGACGCCGAACCGCTGCTGCCCAACTGGAAGCACCTCCCCGTCGGCTACCACGGCCGCTCGGGCACGGTCGTGGTGTCGGGCACGGACGTCGTACGCCCCAGTGGGCAGCGCAAGGCGCCGACCGACGAGGCGCCCACCTACGGGCCGTCGCAGCGGCTCGACATCGAGGCCGAGCTCGGCTTCGTGGTCGGGGTGCCCTCGGCGATGGGCGACCGCATCGGCACGGCCGACTTCGCGCGCCACACCTTCGGCGTCGTCGGCCTCAACGACTGGTCGGCCCGCGACATCCAGGCCTGGGAGTACGTCCCGCTGGGCCCGTTCCTCGGCAAGTCGTTCGCCACGTCCATCAGCGCGTGGGTCACGCCGCTCGCCGCGCTCGGCGCGGCCTGGACCGACCTCCCGGGCCAGGACGACCCCGAGGTGCTCGACTACCTCCGGGTGGACGGACCGGCGGGCCTCGACATCGAGGTCGAGGTGGTCCTCGACGGTGAGGTCGTCGCGCGCCCGCCCTACCGCACCATGTACTGGTCGCCCGCCCAGATGCTGGCCCACACCACGGTCAACGGCGCGAGCGTGCGGACCGGCGACCTGTGGGGCTCGGGCACCATCTCGGGCACGGAGCAGGACCAGCGGGGTTCGCTGCTCGAGCTGAGCTGGGGCGGCAAGGAGCCGTTCACCGCGGGCGGCCGCGAGCGGACGTTCCTGGAGGACGGCGACGAGGTCGTGCTGCGCTACTCCGCGCCCAGCACCGGCGGCGGCCGCATCACCCTCGGCGAGGTGGCGGGTCGCATCCTGCCGGCGCGCTAGTCCACTTCTCGTCGCAACCTAGTCTTGGCGCCGTGAAACAGCTCGGCCAGTACGCCGCCCCGCGGCACGTCGTCGCCCACCTGTCCGACCCGCACCTGATCACCGGGGGCGGCCTGCACTACGGCGTCGTCGACAACGTCGCCAACCTGCGCCGCGCGGTCGAGCGGCTCGCCGCCGTACGCCCCGCGCCGCAGGCCCTCGTCTTCACCGGCGACCTCGCCGACCAGGGTGCGCCGGACGCCTACGAGACGCTGCGCTCGATCGTCGAGCCGGCCGCCGCCGAGATGGGCGCGATCGTGGTGTGGACGATGGGCAACCACGACGAGCGGGGCCCGTTCGCGCGCGAGCTCTACGACTCCGCCGACGCGGGCTTCCAGGACCGCGTGCACGAGGTCGACGGGCTGCGGATCGTCGCGCTCGACACCAGCGTGCCCGGCTACCACCACGGCGAGCTGCGGCCCGAGCAGCTGGCGTGGCTGGCCGACGTCCTGGCGACGCCGGCCGAGCACGGCACCCTCCTCGCGATGCACCACCCGCCGCTGCCGATCCCGATGCTGCGTGCGGCCGAGCTGATCGAGCTGCACGACCAGCAGTCGCTGGCCGACGTCATCGCCGGGACCGACGTGCGCGGCGTCCTGGCCGGCCACCTCCACCTGTCGACGTGGTCGACCTTCGCCGGCGTACCGGTCTCCGTGGCGTCGGCGAGCTGCTACACCAGCGACCCGGCCCCGGTCGACCGCTTCGTCTCCGGCGTCGACGCCGCCCAGTCCTTCACGATGGTCCACACCTACGACGACCGGCTCGTGCACACGCTCGTCCCGCTCGAGTGCGGCACCGAGGTCAGCCACGTCGGCACGGACATCGAGGAGGCGCTCGAGGGCGTCTCGCTGGAGGAGGCCGTCGAGCTGGCCTCGTCGAAGAAATCCCCCTTCAACAACTAGGACCCACTCCCTTGCGACTCCTGCTCATGCGGCACGGCCAGACGCACGCCAACGTCTCCGGCGAGCTCGACACCGCACACCCCGGCCTCGACCTGACCGACCTCGGCCGCGCCCAGGCGGTCGCGGCGGCCAAGGCGCTCGCCGACGAGACGCTCGACGCGGTCTACGTCTCCAGCCGCGTGCGTACGCACCAGACCGCCGCCCCCACCGCCGAGGCCCGCGGCCTCTCGCTGACCCAGCTCGACGGGCTCGAGGAGATCCAGGCGGGCGACTACGAGATGCGCGCCGACCACGACTCGGTCGCCAACTACATCGGCTCGGTCGCTGCCTGGCTCGAGGGCGACCTCACCCGCCGGATGCCCGGGAGCGAGACCGGCGAGGAGTTCCTCGCCCGCTTCGACGCGGCCGTCCGGACGATCGTCGAGGCCGGCCACTCCGCCGCCCTGATCGTCAGCCACGGCGCTGCCCTCCGCACGTGGATCTCGACCCGGATGGAGCCTCACCCCGACGCGCCCCCGCCGACCGACCCGCTCCACAACACCGCCCTCATCGTGCTCGAGGGCGACGTCCAGTCCGGTTGGCGGATGGTCTCGTGGCAGGGCCACCCGGTGGGTGGGGACTACCTGGAGGACCCGACCGCGGAAGACCCGACCGGGGACCTCGACCCCGACGACGACGGCGAGCTCGGCTGAGGGGCGTCGCCCCGCAAGTCCCCGGATATCCGGGGACTTGCCCGCATATAGGTACGGATCTCGACCTCCAAGCAGGCATCTGGGGTGCAAAGTCCGACCACCAGGCCTTGGAACGTCAGCATATGCTGACACCATGAAGACCTCCCTGGACGCCGACGACGGCGGCAGCGTGTACGACGAGCTGGCCGCGGTCCGCGAGGCCAAGCGGGGCCTCGCGCGGCGCGAGGAGGTCGCCGTACGTCGAGCACGGCACTCCGGCCTCAGCTGGGCCGAGATCGGCACCCTCCTCGGGGTCACCCGGCAGACCATGCACCGGAAGTACCGCAAGGTCGGCTGAGCGACCTGTCGCGATCCCCGGCTGACCGGCTCTTCCTGAACTTGTCAGGCGTTGCAAGGGCCGACATGTTCAGCGATCCCCGGCTGACCGGGGATCGCTGACGAGGTCAGACGCCCTCGGTGCCGATCCCTGGGTGCACGAAGGGCTGCCCCGCGCGCATCTGCTCGACCGAGCCGGGGTGGACGCGGGCCAGGTGGGCGAGCCCGCGGCGGCGGTAGCGGAGGACCTGGACGACGCCGAGGGCCCAGAAGGCGTACTGCACCGCCATCGCGAGCTTGAAGTCCCCGAGGGAGTACGACTCCATCCCGCCCGAGGCGGACAGGTCGAGCACCACCCCGATCAGGCCCATCACGAGCAGCGACGCGGTGAAGCCGCCGACGTTGACCAGGCCGTTGGCCCGGCCGATCGCGTGGGCCGGGGTGAAGGAGCGCGCGAGGTCGAAGCCGACCATCGCCGCGGGTCCGCCGCTGGCGGTGGCGAAGGCCATCAGCACCACGAGCCACGCCGGCGCGGCCCCCGGCCACAGCAGGACCGCCGTCCACGGCACGACCATCCCGGCGACCACCGAGATGACGATGAACGAGCGGTAGTAGGGCAGCCGCGCCACCAGCCGGGCGAGCACCAGCCCGCTCACCACCGCCCACGCCGTCATCGCCATCAGCAGCGTGCTGGCGCCGCTCGCCGACCAGCCGAGGCCCTGCACGAGGAACGGGTAGCCCCACAGCAGCGCGAAGACCGTCGCGGAGAACTGCGACACGAAGTGCGACCACATCCCCAGCCGCGTGCCCGGGTTCCCCCAGACCGTGCGCACCGACTGCGCGAGCGCGCGGAGCTTGATCGCGACGACGTCGCTGCTCCGGTAGGGCGAGTCCTTGACCAGCGCGACGACCGCGACGAGCAGGACGACGCCGACGCTGGAGGTCAGCGCGAAGGCACGCGTCCAGCCGAGGGCGTGGAGGAGGTACGACAGGGGGCCGGCCGCCGCGATCGCGCCGAGCTGGCCGGTGAGCCCGGTGACCTGGGTGACCATCGGCGCCTGGCGCACGAGGAACCACACCGTGACGATCCGGATCACGCTGACGAAGATCATCGCGTCCCCGGCACCCAGCACCGCGCGGGCCGCGACCGCCGCGACGAACGACTCGGAGAAGGCGAAGCCGAGCTGGCCGACCGTCATCAGCGACAGCCCCCAGATCAGCATCGCGCGCGAGCCGAAGCGGTCGAGCAGCACGCCGACCGGCACCTGCATGCCGGCGTACACGACGAGCTGGAGCACCGTGAACGTCGCCAGGCTGGTCGCGCTGATGTCGAAGCGATCGGCTGCGACCAGACCGGCGACGCCGAGCGAGCTGCGGTGGAAGACCGCCAGGACGTAGACCGCGATCGAGACGCCCCAGATGACCCAGGCTCGCCTCTTCCCGATGTCGTGGACCTGCTCCTGTCTCGGTGGGGTCACTCCCCCGTCCCGAGCGCGGCGTCGAGCTCGGCCCGCGACGGCGGGTTCGCGCCCGGCCGGGAGACGTTGATGGCGGCGCCGATCGCGGCCGTGGACACGGCACCGAGCAGGTCGCGGTCCGACAGCGCGCGCAGGTCGTCGGCGCCCCGGACCCCGATCCCGAGCAGCGCGTCGAGGAGCACGCCGCTGAACGTGTCACCGGCGCCCACGGTGTCGGCCACCTCGACCGGCACGCCCGGCACCTCCATCACGGTCCCGTCATGGCGTACGGCGACCGCGCCGTCGCCGCCGCGCGTGACGACGACCAGCCCGGGTCCGACCCCCGCCCAGCGGGCCGCGGTGGCGACCGGGTCGTCGTCGGGGTGCAGCCAGTGGAGGTCCTCGTCGCTGACCTTGACCACGTCGGAGAGGGTCACCAGCTCCTCGACCCGGCGGACCGGGTCGGCACGGTCGGGGGTGATCGCCGGTCGGGCGTTGGGGTCGAGCGAGACGAGTGCCCGACCACGGTGGGCGCGGACCGCCTCGAGGACGGCGTCGGCACCCGGCTCGAGCACGGTCGCGATCGACCCGACGTGGAGCACGTCGCCGCTCTCGGCCACCTCGTCGAGGCGCCAGTCGAGGTCGAAGACGTAGGACGCGGCACCGCTCTCGTCGAGGGTGACGGCGGCGCTCGAGGTGCGACCACTGGCGGTCGTCCGGGCGAGCACGGTCACGTCGCTCGCCTCCAGCCACGAGCGGACCGCAGCACCGCGGTCGTCGTCACCGAGCAGCGTCACCAGCCGGACGTCACGGCCCAGCCGTGACAGGGCGATGGCGACGTTGGCGGGGCTCCCGCCCGGGAAGTCCTGCGGCTGGCCGTCGTTGCCGGGCACGACGTCGACGAGCGCCTCGCCGATGACCAGGACCCGCGGCTGTGCGTCCGTCATGGCCCCATCATGCCGGTGGCGGCACCCCGTCCGACAGGGCGAGTGCACTCGCGAGACTCGGGCTCAGCGGGAGTCGCGGCAGCAGGGTGGCCTGCACAGCGTGGTAGAGGTCTGGCTTGCCCGGCCACACCGACGACTGCGGGCGGTTGTCCGGGTCGAGCTCGTGGTGCCACGACCCGCGCTCGACGTCGCGCAGGTGCTCGACGACGTACGCCCACCACTGCGCGCAGCGGTCGGCGTACGCCTCCTCACCCGTACGCCGGTGGAGCGCCGCGGCAGCGGCGATGCCCTCCGCGGCGACCCAGTGCATCCGGTTGCGCACGACCGGGGTGCCGTCCCAGTCGGTCGTGTAGACGAAGCCGGGCGCGCCGTCGACGTCCCAGCCGTCGGCCACCGCCCGGTCGAGGAGCAGCCGCGCCGCGTCGAGGAGGCCGCGCGGGGCGGCGTCGCCCAGCGTCGCCTCGACGTGGAGGAGCAGCCGGGCCCACTCGAGCCCGTGGCCGATGGTCGCGCCGAACGGCTTGAACGGGTCGTCCGGCCGGTCGCGGTTGAGCTCGAGGTCGACGGACCAGTCGGGGCCGAAGTGCTCGGGCAGCCGGCCGTCGTGGGACGACGCGAGCCCGACGACGTACGACGCGATCCGCCCGGCGCGCTCGTGCCAGACACGCTCGCCGGTCACGTCGCCGACGGCGAGCATCGCCTCGACGGAGTGCATCGAGGAGTTGAGGCCGCGGTAGGGCGTCGGCGTGGCCCAGGCCCGGTCCCACTCGTCGACGACCCGGCCGACCGGCTCTTCCCAGAAGTGCCGCTCGAACACGTCGGTCGCCTCGGCCAGGAGGGAGTCGCCGCCGGGAAGGCCGGCGACCACGGCCGAGGAGGCGGCGAGCATCACGAAGGCGTGGTCGTAGCAGGACTTGGCGGTGCCGGTCGGCGCCCCGTCGGCGTCGACGGCGGTGAACCAACCTCCGTCCTCGTCGTCGTGCAGCGTCGTGCGGAGGCCGTCGAGCGCGGCGGTCGCGATCGACGTACACCCCTCGACGCCGAGCAGGTGGCCCAGCGCGTACACGTGGACCGTGCGGCTGGTGATCCAGGTGTGCACCGGGCGGGACAGGTCGGGCCGCCCGACGTCGTCGAGCCAGGCGGCACCGCCGACCGGGTGCCCGATGTCGCGGCCGAAGCCCAGGAGTCGGCGGCACTCGTCGTCGAGCCAGTCATCGGTGGGCGGAACGGGATTGCTCACTGGGGCAGTCAAGCAGCGCCGTCAACCAGTGGGCCCCAGAACGCACGAGACCCCCGCACACGTGCGGGGGTCTGGCGACTGGAGCGAGGATCCGTCCAGTGGCAGGTAGAGGATTCGAACCTCTGTAGGCGTTGCCGGCTGATTTACAGTCAGCTCCCTTTGGCCGCTCGGGCAACCTGCCGGGGCGTGCGGAACAATAGCAACCCACGGACCCCGCTACGAATCGCCGGGCACCCCCGGCACCCCTGCCGAACCATCATGAAGGAGGCACCACCATGGCCGACTCGAGCTTCGACATCGTGAGCAAGCTGGACCGCCAGGAGGTCGACAACGCCCTGAGCCAGGCCGCGCGCGAGATCGCCACCCGCTTCGACTTCAAGGGCACCGGCGCGAGCATCGAGTGGAAGGGCGAGCAGGCGATCGAGATCACCGCCTCGGCCGACGACCGCGCCAACGCGGTGCTCAGCGTCTTCCAGGACAAGCTCATCAAGCGCAACCAGAGCCTGAAGATCCTCGACTCCTCCGAGCCGCGCCAGTCGGGCCAGGTCTCCAAGATCGACATCGCGCTCAAGGAGGGCATCACCTCCGAGGACGCCAAGAAGATCTCCAAGCTGATCCGCGACGAGGGCCCCAAGGGCGTCAAGGCGCAGGTGCAGGGCGACGAGCTCCGGGTCTCGTCGAAGAAGCGTGACGACCTCCAGGCCGTGCAGCAGCTCGTGAAGTCGCAGGACTACGACTTCGCGGTGCAGTTCACCAACTACCGCTGACAGGGCAGGTCGCCCGCCGTGAAGTGACACGACGATTCGCGTCACGTTCGCCACGCAGCGCCGTCTCACAGGTGTGGGGGCCCACGGTGTTGGGGGACACCGCGGCCAACTACGGAACCGCCCACGGACCCCAAGTCCGTGGGCGGTTCTGTCTCGTCCGCTACCGCAGGGGTGGGGTCCGGGTGGAACGAGCGACGGCTCGCCCGCGCCTCACCAGCTACCGCTGAGCTCGTTGAGCGCGCCGACGAGGAAGACGACGGCGCGTACCGGGTCGTCCGGGAGCGCGGTCGCACCGACCTCGGCGACCGTCTGCGCGTCCGCGCCGCGACCGGCGAGGTAGAGCGGTCGGTCCTCCGCGAGCTTGCGCAGCGAGGTGGAGTGCGCGGTGAAGGCCGTGGTGCGCGTCGCGGCCAGCACGACGGCGTCGGCGCCGGCGGCGTGGGCGGCGGTCACCACGGCCGGGATCGGGGTGTCGGCGCCGAGGAAGCGGGGGCGTACGCCGCGCTCGCGCAGCATCAGCGCCACGCAGAGCAGCACCAGGTCGTGGCGCTCCCCCGGCGGGCAGGCGAGCAGCACGACCGGGGAGGGCGCGGACGCGTCCTGGAGGACCGCCTGCGGCGGCACCGACGACAGTGCCGTGAGCTTGCGGCGCAGCATGTCGCTGACGAAGTGCTCGTGCGCGACCGACAGCGTGCCGGCCTCCCAGCGGTCACCGACCTCCCGCAGGAAGGGCAGCACGACCCCGGTGACGGCGCCCGACAGGGGCACGTCCCAGAAGAGCCGGGCGAGAGCGATCTCGGCCGTCTCGGCGTCGAACGTCTCGACCGCGGCCCAGAGCTCGCCAGTGGTCGTGGTGATGGTCACGAGCGAACGCTAGACCGTGGCAACCGGCCGCGACCACGTTTCTCGGGGTGAGGCGCGCTCACCCGGCGACGGCCATGCGCGGGATGACCGTGGCCCCCGCCGCAGGGGTGAGGAACACGGTGCTCCCCTCCTCCAGGCCGAGCGCGCGCGCGTGCGTGCGGGTCAGCACGACGGAGACCTCCTCGCCGTCGACGGTGAGGACGGTGAGCCGCACCTCGAAGCCGATCCGGACGAGTCGCGAGACGGTGCCCTCGATGCTCCCGGCGTGGTGGGGAGAGGACTCCACCTCGACGTCGTGCGGGCGCAGCGAGACACCACCGAGGTGCGTCACCTCGCCGAGGAAGGACATCACGAAGTCGTTGGCCGGCTCGTCGTAGAGCTGGTCGGGAGTGCCGACCTGCTCGACGCGGCCCTCGTTGATGACGACGATCTCGTCGGCGACCTCCATGGCCTCCTCCTGGTCGTGCGTCACGAAGACAGTGGTGACGTGCACGTCGTCGTGCAGGCGCCGGAGCCAGTCACGCAGCTCCTTGCGGACCTTGGCGTCGAGCGCGCCGAACGGCTCGTCGAGCAGCAGCACGGTCGGCTCGACCGCGAGCGCGCGGGCCAGGGCCATGCGCTGGCGCTGGCCGCCCGAGAGCTGGGACGGCAGGCGGTGGGAGAACTGCGAGAGGTGGACGAGCTTGAGCAGCTCCTGCACGCGGTGCTCGATCTCGTCCTTGGGCCGCTTGCGGATCTCGAGGCCGAAGGCGACGTTCTTCGCGACGGTCATGTGCTTGAAGACCGCGTAGTGCTGGAAGACGAAGCCCACGTTGCGCTTCTGCGGGGGCAGGTGCGTGGCCTCGGTGCCCTCGATGTTGACCGAGCCGCTGTCGCCCTTCTCGAGACCGGCGATGATGCGCAGCAGGGTGGACTTGCCGCCGCCGCTCGGACCGAGGAGTGCCGTCAGCTGACCGGTCGGGATGGTGACGTCGACGTCGTCCAGCGCGACGAAGTCGCCGAACTTCTTGTTCAGCCCGCGTACTTCGATGCTCATGGGGGATGACCTTTCGGGAGTGCCTGAGCGGATGCTCAGTCGTGGACCTTGGGACGGAGGAGGGCGACGACGATCAGGCTCGCCACGCACACCATCACCAGGAGGAAGGCGATCGCGTACGCCTCGCCCTGGGCGAAGTTCTGGTAGCTCTTCTCGACGGAGAGGGTCGCGGTCTGGGTCTTGCCGGCGACGTTGTCCGAGACGACCTTGACCGCGCCGAACTCGCCGACGGATCGCGCGAGGCTCAGCACGACGCCGTACACGACGGCCCACTTGATGCTGGGCAGGGTGATCCGCCAGAACGTCTGGGGCGCGTTGGCGCCGAGGCTGCGGGCGGCCTGCTCCTGCTCGTCGCCGATCTCGGTGAGGACCGGGACGACCTCGCGGATGACGAGCGGCAGCGCGACGAAGCAGGTCGCCATCACCAGGCCGGGCGTGGCGAAGATGACGGAGATCCCGTTGTCCTCCAGACCGGTGCCGAGCCAGCCGTCGCGACCGTTGTAGACCAGCACGAGCGCGAGACCGACCACGACCGGCGACACCGACAGCGGTACGTCGACCAGTGCGGACAGCACCCGCTTGCCGGGGAAGTCGTAGCGGACCAGCAGCATCGAGATCGTGACCCCGAAGACGAGGTTGATCAGCACTGCTGCGACCGCGACCTTGCCGGTGAGGGCGAGCGCCGAGACGACGTTGCTGTCGGTGAGGGCGTCGGTGAGGTTGGTCAGCCCGCCCTCGAAGGTGCGCCGGATGAGCAGCCCGACGGGCCAGGCGACCAGGAAGAACACGTAGCCGACGGCCACGGCCCGGAGCGCCCACTTGGTGGGCGTGGAGGTGCTAACCACGGCGGGCCACCCTTCGCTGCACGATGTCCAGCACCACGATCACCAGCAGGGCGATGAAGAGCATGACCGAGGCGAGGGCCGCGGCGGACGAGTAGTTGCCGTTCTCGATGAAGGACAGCACGCGGACAGAGACCACCTCGGTCTGGTTGGGCCGGTTGCCGCTCAGGAGGACGAGCGAGCCGTACTCCGAGATGGCGCGGGCGAAGCTCAGGGCCGCGCCCGAGGCGATGGCCGGCACGAGGCTGGGCAGGATGATCCGCCGGAAGATGGTGGGGCGGCTGGCGCCGAGCGAGGCGGCGGCCTGCTCCACGTCGGTGTCGAGCTCCTCGAGCACGGGCTGCACGGTCCGGACGATGAACGGCAGCGTCACGAAGGCCAGGGCGAGGGTGACGGCGTTGGGGGTGAACGCCCACTCGACGCCGATCGGGCTGTTGGGGCCGTAGAGGCCGAGCAGGACGAGACCGGCGACGACCGTCGGGAGGGCGAACGGCACGTCGATGATGACGTTGAGGAGCCGCTGGCCCCAGAACCGGTCACGCACGAGGACCCACGCGATGACCGTGCCGACGACGACGTTGATGAGGGTGACGACCAGCGACTGGGTGACGGTGAGCTGCACGGCGTTCCAGGTCTGCGGGTTCTGGAGCACCGTGTAGTACTGGCTCCACCCGCCGGAGGCTGCGCGGGCCACGATCGCGGACAGCGGCAGGAGCACGAGCAGGCTGAACCAGATCATGGCCAGGCCCAGCCCCACGCCGGCCCCGGGGGTCAGCGTGTTGCGGGGCGTCGTACGCCGGGTCCGGCCTCCCTGCGGGGAGGCCGGACCTGCGGTGTCGATCGTCGCCCCGGTGAGGGCGGCTGACATCAGCTCTCGCCCTCCTGGCCGGTCTGCTGCTGCAGCTCGGTGATGATGCCGAGGGGGTCGCCCTCTTCACCCGAGCCGAAGTACTTGTCGGCAGCCTCGCCCCAACCGCCGAAGTTGTCGTCGATGGTGTAGAGCGTGCCGGGCGTCGGGAAGGGGTCGGCCGGGTCGTTGGCACCCTCGACCTCGGGGATCTCCACGCCGTCCACGACCGGGCGGAAGCCGAAGGCGGCGTAGTCCGCCTGGGCCTCGGGACCGGTGAGGAAGGTCAGGAAGTCCTTCGCCGCCTGGGGCGCGTCGACGGTGACCGCGGCGGGGTTCTCGATCAGCAGGGTGTCGTCGGGGACGACGTAGTCGAGGTCCGCGCCGTTCTGCTTGGCCAGGATGGCCTCGTTCTCGTAGGAGAGGAGGACGTCACCCGAGCCGTCGGTGAAGGCCGTGGTGGCCTCGCGGCCGCTGGCCGGGAGGGCGATGATGTTGCCGAGGAGCTGGGTGATGAACTCGCGGCCCGTGGCCTCGTCGTCCGTGCCGCCGGTGGCGTGCGCCCAGGCAGCGAGGATGTTCCAGCGGGCCGAGCCCGACGAGCCCGGGTTGGGCGTGATGACCTCGACGCCGGGCTTCACCAGGTCGTCCCAGGTCTGGATGTTCTCCGGGTTGCCCTTGCGGACGACGAAGACGACGACCGAGGAGGTCGCGATGCCCTTGGTCTCGTTGTCCTTCCAGTCGTCGGCGACGAGGTCGGCGTCGACGAGGCGGGTGATGTCGGTCTCGAGCGAGAAGTGCACGATGTCGGCCTCGGAGCCGTCCGCGACGGCACGGCTCTGGTCGCCCGAGGCGCCGTAGGACGGCTCGAAGGTGACGTCCGCGCCCTCGTCGGTGCCCTGGAAGTCCTCGAAGATGCCTTCGTTGGCGGCCTCGAGGATCGAGAACCCGCTGAGGCGGAGCGCGGTGCCGTCGTCACCGCTGCCGGAGCCGTCGGCGGAGGAGCAGGCGGAGAGGGCCAGTGCCCCGACGAGGGCGGCCGCAAGAGCGGCACGTGAACGGATCTGCATGGGGGGATCTCGACTTTCTTGATCGGTGAGCAATGTCGAGAAAGATACATGACTTTATGGACGTCAATGACATTGGCCGCCCAGCGGACGCGTGTCGTGGGTCACGTAGGCCCGCTGCACGCCCGTTCCACGCGTGGACGAGGCGTCCATCACGTGGGGACGGCCGTCCAGACCACCCCTGCGCGACTACTGTGGGAGACGGGCGAACGCCCCCTTTGGACACGCAGGAAGCACGCACGGAAGCAGGGCAGTCAGTGAGTGGATCGGCCAAGCAGGTCAGGCAGCTGGACCGCGTCATCATCCGGTTCGCCGGCGACTCCGGCGACGGCATGCAGCTCACCGGCGACCGCTTCACCCAGGAGACCGCGGCCTTCGGCAACGACCTGGTGACGCTGCCCAACTTCCCGGCGGAGATCCGGGCACCCCAGGGCACCCTGCCGGGCGTCTCGTCGTTCCAGGTCCACTTCGCCGACCATGACATCCTCACCGCGGGCGACGCCCCCGACGTGCTCGTCGCGATGAACCCCGCAGCGCTGCGCGCCAACCTCGGCGACCTGCACAAGGGCGCGACGATCATCGTCGACACCCACGACTTCACCGCGCGCAACCTGACCAAGGCCGGCTACCA
The DNA here is from genome assembly GCF_016735675.1 of Nocardioides baculatus. GTDB lineage: Bacteria > Actinomycetota > Actinomycetes > Propionibacteriales > Nocardioidaceae > Nocardioides > Nocardioides baculatus. Next base: position 90,508 of record NZ_JAERSG010000001.1, read on the forward strand.
GGACAACCCGCTCGAGGGCGACAGCCTCGACGCCTACGCCCTGCACACCGTCGACCTCACCGGCATGACGGTCGAGGCGGTCAAGGAGTTCGGCCTCTCCCGCAAGGACGCCTCGCGCGCGAAGAACATGTTCGCCCTGGGCCTCCTGTCGTGGATGTACGGCCGTCCGACCGACCCGACGACCTCGTTCCTCGCCAAGCGGTTCGCCAAGGTGCCCGACATCCGCGACGCCAACGTCGCCGCGTTCAAGGCGGGCTGGAACTTCGGCGAGACGACCGAGGCCTTCGCGGTGCAGTACGAGATCAAGCCGGCGGTCATGCCTCCGGGCACCTACCGCAACATCACCGGCAACCTCGCCCTCGCCTACGGCCTCGTCGCGGGCAGCGTGCAGTCCGGCCTCCCGCTGTTCCTCGGCACGTACCCGATCACCCCGGCCTCCGACATCCTCCACGAGCTGTCGAAGCACAAGTCCTTCGGCGTCACGACGTTCCAGGCCGAGGACGAGATCGCCGGCGTCGGTGCCGCGATCGGCGCGTCGTACGCCGGCCACCTCGGGGTGACTTCCACCTCGGGCCCCGGCGTGGCGCTCAAGTCCGAGGCGATCGGCCTCGCCGTGATGACCGAGCTGCCGCTCGTCGTCGTCGACGTCCAGCGCGGCGGCCCCTCCACCGGCCTGCCCACCAAGACCGAGCAGGCCGACCTGTTGCAGGCGATGTTCGGCCGCAACGGCGAGGCGCCCGTGCCGATCGTGGCCCCGCAGTCGCCCGGCGACTGCTTCGCCGCCGCGGTCGAGGCGGCCCGGATCGCCGTCACCTACCGCACGCCCGTGCTCCTGCTCTCCGACGGCTACCTCGCCAACGGCTCCGAGCCGTGGCGGGTCCCGACCGTCGACGAGCTGCCGGTCATCGACCCCGCGTTCGCGACCGAGAAGAACCACGGGTCGGGCGACGAGGCGGAGTTCTGGCCCTACCTCCGCGACGAGGCGACCCTCGCGCGGCCGTGGGCGATCCCCGGCACGCCCGGCCTCGAGCACCGCATCGGCGGGCTCGAGAAGGGCGACGGGCACGGCAACATCTCCTACGACCCGGCCAACCACGACTTCATGGTCCGCACCCGCCAGGCCAAGGTGGACCGGATCGCCGACACCATCCCGCTGATCGAGGTCGACGACCCGTCCGGCGAGGCCAAGGTGCTCGTCATCGGGTGGGGCTCGACCTACGGCCCGATCGGTGCCGGCGTACGCCGCGTGCGCAAGGCCGGCTACCACGTGGCCCAGGCCCACCTGCGCCACCTCAACCCGTTCCCGAGCAACCTCGGCGAGGTGCTGAAGGGCTACGACAAGGTGCTGGTGCCCGAGATGAACCTCGGCCAGCTGTCGCTGCTGCTGCGCGGCAAGTACCTCGTCGACGCCGTCGGCTACAACCACGTCCGCGGACTGCCCCTCAAGGCCACCGAGCTCGCGCACGCCATCGGCGAGCTCGTCGGCCAGGCCGAGGGGATCGACATCGAGCTGGGCGTCTGGGGCGAGCCCACGCAGAAGGAGCACATCTGATGAGCACCTCCCCCCTCACCGAGCTGGGACTTCCCGCCATGCGCTCGGGCACCGAGCTGGTGCCGGCCGCCGACGGACCGCAGACCGGCAAGGAGTTCACCTCCGACCAGGAGGTCCGCTGGTGCCCAGGCTGCGGCGACTACGCCGTGCTCAAGGCCGTCCAGTCGTTCCTGCCCGACCTCGGGCTGCGCCGCGAGAACATCGTCTTCGTCTCCGGCATCGGCTGCTCGTCGCGCTTCCCCTACTACCTCGACACCTACGGCATGCACTCGATCCACGGCCGGGCGCCGTCGATCGCCACGGGCATCGCCACCGCGCGCGAGGACCTGTCGGTCTGGGTCGTCACCGGTGACGGCGACGCGCTGTCGATCGGCGGCAACCACCTGATCCACGCGCTGCGCCGCAACGTCAACATGACGATCCTGCTGTTCAACAACCGGATCTACGGGCTGACCAAGGGGCAGTACTCCCCCACCTCGGAGACCGGGAAGGTCACCAAGTCGACCCCGATGGGCTCGCTCGACCACCCGTTCAACCCGGTGTCGCTCGCGCTCGGGGCGGAGGCGACGTTCGTGGCCCGCACGATCGACTCCGACCGCAAGCACCTCACCACGGTGCTCGCCGCGGCCGCCGCCCACCGGGGCACGTCGCTGGTCGAGATCTACCAGAACTGCCCGATCTTCAACGACGGCGCCTTCGACGCGATCAAGAACCCCGACACCAAGGCCGACGCCATCATCCCGCTGGTGCACGGCGAGCCCGTCACCTTCGGCGTGGACGGAGCCAAGTGCCTGGTCCGCGACGAGACCACCGGCGGCGTGAAGGTCGCGATGCGTGCCGACGTGGCGGACGACGACGTGCTCGTCCACGACGCGCACAGCCCGGACCCGACGATGGCCTTCGCGATCTCGCGGCTCACCGACTCGGGCTACCTCAACACCTCACCGATCGGCATCTTCCGCCAGGTGGAGCGGGCGACGTACGACGACCAGGCGCGCGAGCAGGTTGCGACGTCGCGCAGCACGGTGTCCGACAACGACACCGCCGACCAGTCCGCCCGGTTGGCGGCGCTGATCGGCGGCGGCGACACGTGGACGATCCTCTGATCGTCCGACGATCGCCGGGTCAGTCGAAGTAGAGCGTCCAGACCTTGCCCTTGGTGTTGCCGAAGCCGTTGGAGTGGTCGACCTTCGAGCGCCACTTCCAGCGACCCTTCTCGGGCGCGTAGATCCTGGTCTTGTAGGCACCGGCGTCGTCGGTCTTGATCTTCTTGACGACCTTCCACTTGCAGCTGCCGCACTTCTTCTTGAGGATCTTCACCTTCTGGTTGGCGTACGGCAGCAGGGTGCCGTCGGCCTGGGGCTCCATCACGGTGCCCTTGAGCTTGAAGGCGTTGTAGCTCACCTGCTTGTCGCCCGGCGGCACCTCGTCGATGATGCGCTCGGGCAACGAGCCGGCGGTGGCTCCGGTCGCGAGCACACCTCCGACGAGCAGTGCGGCGACGAGTGCGGCCAGGACGGCGCGGAACTTCCGCATGTTGAACTCCCCCTCGAGATACCTTCTGGATTGACTGACGTTCGGGTGACGCGGGGTCCCAACCCCGAGACCGCCCCATCGTAGGCGACGTCCCGGCCCTAGACTCCCCGAGTGCCAGATAGCCGACACGGACTGCTGCTCGGCGCGCTGGCCTACGTCATGTGGGGCACGTTCCCGCTCTACTGGACGCTGCTCGAGCCGGGCGGCGCCATCGAGATCCTCGCGCACCGCATCGCCTGGTCCTGCGTCGTCATGGTCGTCCTCGTGGTGCTCCTGCGCCGGGTGCCGCAGCTCACGGCGCTGCTGCACGACCGCAGGCGGCTGCTGCTCATCTGCTGCGCCGCGGTGGTCATCACGCTCAACTGGGGCGGCTACATCTGGGGCGTCAACAACGGCCGGGTCGTGGAGACCGCCCTCGGCTACTTCATCAACCCGCTCGTGACCGTCCTGATGGGCGTCTTCGTCCTCGGCGAGCGCCTGCGGCGGCTGCAGTGGGTCGCGATGGCGATCGCGTTCGTGGCGGTCGTCGTGCTGGCCGTCGACTACGGCCGACCGCCGTGGATCGCGCTCCTCCTCGCCTTCTCGTTCGGCACCTACGGACTGCTCAAGAAGCAGGCCGGCGTCGGCGCGGTCGAGAGCATCACGGTCGAGACCGTCGTGCTGTCGCCGTTCGCCGTGGCGTACATCGTGTGGCTGATGGCGACCGGGGCGTCCAGCTTCGGCTCGCACGGCGTCGGCCACGCGCTGCTCTTCACCACCACCGGCGTCATCACCGCCGTGCCGCTCATGCTGTTCGGGGCAGCCGCGATCCGGGTCTCGATGGTGTCCCTCGGGCTGCTCCAGTACCTCGCCCCGACGATCCAGTTCGCCCTCGGCCTCACCGTCTTCGACGAGGCGATGCCGGCAAGCCGCTGGATCGGCTTCGGGCTGGTCTGGCTCGCACTCGTCGTCTTCACGATCGAGGCGCTCAACCACCGGCGCCACCAGCTGCGGCTCGTCGCCCACGCCTCCGCCGCCTGAGCGCAGCGAGGGGCCACCGGTGCTCGACCGGTGGCCCCTCGTCCGCTCCTGCTCAGGTCATCGCGTCCTGCCGCGATCGACGACGCTGAACCTGATCACCTTGCGGCCCGCCTCGACGGCGGCGTCGCCGCGGTACTTCACGACGACCTTGACGCGCCCGGTGCGGTAGAACGCCGGCAGCTGGACGCTCGTCCGGCCACGCCGGGTCAGGGCCTCGGTCCAGACCCGCTTCTTGCCCAGGCCGCGGACCTTGATCCGGACCGTGCCGGACGGCACGACGTCGTCGGCGCGGAGGGTCACCCGCAGCTTGACCCGGGTGCCGACCTCGACGGGCTTCACCATCTTGGTGCCGATCCGCGGCGCCACCCGGTCCGCCGTGGGCGGGGTCGTGGGCGTCGGGGTGGTCGTCGGTGTCGAGGTCGGGGTCGGGGTGGCCGTCGGGCTCGGCTCCGTCGTCGGCGGCTGGGTGCCCGTGATGGTGATGTCCGCGTCGTTGACGTCGAAGAAGTAGTTCTCCACCGCCTCGACCTTGATCCGGGCCGTCGTCGTGTTGATGTCGGGCCAGGTCACCTGGGTGTTGCCGTCGTTGGGCGTGCTCTCCGCCAGCACCGTCGGGAAGGTCCTGCCGCCGTCGGTGGAGAGCGTGATCCTCACGTTGGGCGACATCGACGTCGTGTTGGCCGTCCAGTAGACCGTCTCGGTGCGTCCGCCCACGGCCGCGGCGTTGGTCGCGCTCTTCGACGTGACCCGGAACGGCGTGGCGTTGGGGGTCCGGTCGAGCAGGAGCTTGACGTCGGCGTAGGAGTAGCCGCCACCCTCGGGAGCGAGGTCGCGGGCGGTGAGCCGGAAGTTGAGCGACGGCTCGGTGTTGCCCGGGAACCCGGCAGCGGGGACGGCGGCCGCCCCGACGTAGTCGGCGGTCGGCAACCACTCGGCGAAGCACTCGATCACCGGGACCGGCACGTTGGTCGCACCACCCGACGGCGGCTTCGGCGGCATCGCCGGGCAGGTGCCCGTCGTGGCGTTGGTGTTGTTGGCCAGGACCTGCTCCATGTCCGGGAACACCCGCGTCGGGCTGGACGAGGCCAGGTTCTCCCCGGGCGAGTTGATCTGGAGCGTGCCGGCCGGCGTCACCGGTGCGTAGGCACCGAAGATCCGGAAGAGCGGACCGTCGACCTTGGTCTGGCTGCCGAGCGCGGTGCCGGCGGCACCGCCCCGGTCGTTCTGCTCCCAGATGTAGACCAGCGGGTCGCCGTCGGCGTCCGTCGCCGAGCCCGTCAGCGCGAACGGCGTACGGAGCGGGATGGTCTTGGTCTCCGGCGCAGCGACGACAGGCGCACGGTTGCCCGACGCGACGACGGTGTTGCCGCCGTTGCGCTGCGGACCACCCTGCGCGGTCTCGCCCACGAAGCCGGTGACGTCACCCGAGGCGGGCGTGAAGCCCATGGCGGCGACGTCCGTGCCGGCGTACGGCGCACCGGTGAACCGCACCTCGAAGCCGGTGTCGTCGAGCGTGGTGGCACCGCCGAAGCCGCGGACGTCGACGGTGGTCGGCCCGGTCACGGCCTCGATGGCCGCGTCGATGCCGGCGAGGGAGTAGCTCGTGCCGCGAACGATGGGCGCGGTCTGCGTCCCGTTGACCGTCAGCGTGAAGGACTCACCGTCGGCGTCGAAGCCACGCAGCGACACCGTCTGGACGTCGTTGATGGCGGACCGCGCCGCGGTCACCGTGGTGCTGATGTCGGTGATGCTGCGCTGCGAGAAGTAGGGGTCGCTGTGCGGCTGGAGGTTGTCCTGCTGGCAGATGCCGGCGTAGGCCATGATCGACGTGCCGGAGCCCGGCTCGTAGGGCGAGCCGCCACGGTTGCCCGAGCAGTTGAACTCGGTGCCGTTGAACGTGTGCGGGCCGCCGAACTGGTGCCCCATCTCGTGGGCGACGTAGTCGACGGCGAAGTAGTCGCCCTCGGGCGTCGGGAGCCCGGTGCACCCGCGTGCCTTGCCGTCGCCGCCGACCACGCCGAGGCCGGCGACGCCCCCGCCGTTGACCCCGAGCGCGATGTGGCCGATGTCGTAGCTGGAGGCGCCGACGAGCTGGCCGAGCGCGATGCGGTTGCGGTTGAGCAACCCGCCCGTGCAGCCGCCGGCGAGCGTGGCGGGCGGGAAGCACGGAGCCGAGCCGCACGGACCGTTGGCCTCGATCGCCTTGGCGTCGGTGTCGAGGTTCAGCTTCTCCGTCTGGTCGATCAGGACCATCCGGATCGCCAGGTCGTCGTTGTAGATCTGGTTGACCCGGTTCATCAGGGTCACCTTCTCGGCGAGGACGTTCTGCGTGCCGAAGTACGTGGCGTAGGACGGGTCGGTGACGAGCGCGAGCCGGTAGGTCCGGAGCGACACCTCGGCGCCGGGCCCCTCACCGGCGAGCTGCGCCTCGAGGTCCTTCAGGGTGTCCTCGTCGAGCTCGGGCTCGACCAGGCCGCGGTCGCTGCGGGGCAGGTCGCCGTTGCGGTAGGAGAGGTAGAGGCTGTCGTCGCCGTTCCAGGCGGGGTCGACGTACCAGGCGGCCTGGTTGCCCGAGCCGCGCACCGCCGCGTGGAAGCCCATCGGCGTCAGGTCGAGCCGGATGGTCGCCGTCGGGTCGCCGACGGCGCGCCCGGCGTAGGTCTTCAGCTCGGGGTGCTCGGCAGCGAGGCCCGCCTCCATGACCGGGGACTCGTGGACCCGGAACTCGACGAGCTCGCCGTTGGGGGCCGGGACGGTGATGACCGTGCCGGCGTCGTTGCGACGTGCGGCGTCCTCGGCCGGAGCGTCGGCGAGGGCCGCGCGCAGTCCCGCGCGGTCGAGCGTGAACGCCGCCGAACGCGTGGGCTCGACGCGGCGCTCGATGGCGCCCCTGTCACCGCCGGGGCGTTGGTCGGTCGCGGTCCAGTAGCCGCCACCCGGCGGAGCGGCCGAGCCGGACAGGGTCAGCGCCTGCATCCCCGCCAGGGCGAGGACGACGGCGACGAGCACGGACAGGAGGCGCAACGGTCGAGACATGGGACCCCGAGACTCTCGCAGTGATGGAGGCCCGAGAGTAAAGGGATTCCTTGCCGGCCTGCACCAGCCGGAAGGATGATCTCGACGACGGGAGCTACGCGGAGCGGGTGGCCACGACGTCGGCGAACGACTCCAGCGCGGTGCGTACGGCGCCGGGCTCGAGCGCCGTGAGCCGCTGCTTGGCCTCGGTCGCCTGGCCGAGGACGTAGGCCTTCGCCTGCTCCAGCGCAGGGTGCTTGCGAAGGAGGTCGAGGGCCTCCGCGTGCTCGTCGTCGTCGGTGAGGGGACGGCCGAGCAGCTCGAGGAGGCGCGCGTCGGCCGGGTCGGTCGACGCCTGGGCCATCAGGACCGGCAGGGTCGGCACGCCCTCGCGGAGGTCGGTGCCGGGGGTCTTGCCCGAGGTGTCGGACTCCGAGGCGATGTCGAGGATGTCGTCGGAGAGCTGGAAGGCGGAGCCGACGATCTCCCCGTAGGCGCGCAGCGCCTCCACGACCTCCGGGGTGGCACCGGCGAACATCGCGCCGTAGCGGGCGGAGGTGGCGATCAGGGAACCGGTCTTGCCGGCGACGACCTCGAGGTAGTGGGCCAACGGGTCCTCGTCGGGACCGGGCTTCACGGTCTCGAGGATCTGGCCCTCGACGAGGCGGGTGAACGTCTGCGCCTGGATGCGTACGGCGTCCGGGCCGAGGTCGGCGGTCAGCTCGGAGGACTTCCCGAAGAGGAAGTCGCCGGTGAGGATCGCGACGTGGTTGTCCCACCGGGCGTTGGCGGTGTCGGCGCCGCGTCGCAGGGCGGCCTCGTCCATCACGTCGTCGTGGTAGAGCGAGGCGACGTGGGTGAGCTCCACGACGCAGGCCGCGGTGTGCACCTCCTCCGCGTCGGGGGTCGGTCCGGCCTCCGCGGCGAGCAGCACCAGCAGCGGCCGGAACCGCTTGCCGCCGGCCATCATCAGGTGGGTCGCTGCCTCGGTGACGTAGGGGGTGCGGCCCCGGCAGTGCTCGGCGAGGAGCTCCTCGATGCGCGCCAACCGACCGACGAGCCGCTGCTCGAGCTCGGCGTCGACGACGGGCAGGGCGAGGGGCGAGTCGCTCACCTGATGAATTCTCCCGCAACGGCCGCGAGGTCGAGCACCGGACCCGGCACGACGCCGAGGACGAGCGTCACCGCCGCGCCCACCGCGATCGTCGTCGCGGTCAGCACCGAGGGGTACGCGACCTTCGGGCCGTCGCCGACCGGCTCGTCGAAGTACATGACCTTGATGACCTTGATGTAGAGGAACGCGGCCACGATGCTCGCGAGCACGGCGGCGACCACGACCGGCCAGGCACCGGCGGCGAGCGCCACCGAGAAGACGGCCAGCTTGCCGACGAACCCGGACGTGAGCGGGATGCCCGCCATGGCGAGCAGGAAGAAGGCGAAGACCGCCGCCACCACGGGCGACTCCTTGCCCAGCCCCGCCCACCGCTCGATCGCGGTGGTCTCGCCACCGGCGTCACGGACCAGGCTGACCACGGCGAAGGCGCCGATCGTCGCGAAGCCGTAGGTCGTCAGGTAGAAGAGCACCGCCTGGACCGACGTGATCTCGCCGGGGGCGAGCTGGTCGGAGGCCTGGAGGCCGAGGACGCCGGTGAGGATGAAGCCGGTGTGCGCGACGGACGAGTAGGCCAGCAGGCGCTTGATGTCGTTCTGGGTGATGGCCAGCGCCGCACCGACGAACATCGACAGGATCGCGATGATCCACATCATCGGCTGCCACGACCAGCGGTCGGCGCCGAGCGCGACGTAGAACAGGCGCATGATCGCGCCGAAGGCCGCGACCTTGGTGCCGGCCGCCATGAAGGCCGTGACCGGGGTCGGGGCGCCCTGGTAGACGTCGGGGGTCCACGCCTGGAACGGGACCGCACCGACCTTGAAGAGCAGTCCGACCGACAGCAGGCCGGTGCCGATGAGCAGCAGGCTCGAGCTGCCGACGTCGTTGCGGACGGCCTCGTTGATCCGGGCGAAGTCCATCGACCCGGCGTAGCCGTAGAGGAGCGCGGCGCCGTAGAGGAAGAAGCCGGACGAGAAGGCGCCGAGGAGGAAGTACTTGAGGGCCGCCTCCTGGCTCAGCAGGCGACGACGGCGCGCCAGCCCGCTCAGCAGGTAGAGCGGGAGCGAGAGCACCTCGAGGCCGACGAACATCGTCAGCAGGTCGTTGGCCGCCGGGAAGAGCATCATCCCGAAGACCGCGAACATCATCAGCGGGTAGACCTCGGTGTGCTCGCGGTTGGCCGCGACCGCAGCCGTCTCCGCGTCGGTGCCCGGCACCGCGGACGCCTGGCCCGCGAACGCCGACATGCCGCCGTCGAGGTGGCGCTCGGCGAAGAGCAGGACGCCGCCGATGGCCAGGGCCAGCACGAGGCCCCAGATGAACAGGCTCGGGCCGTCGACGGCGATCGTGCCGCCGACCGCGAGGATGCCGCGCGCGGCACCGTCGTCGTACGTCGTGACGTCCTGCGCGACGAGCACGACGCCCACCAGTGCGCCCACGAGGCCCGCGAGGGCCAGCACGACCTGGGTGATGTAGCGCACCGCGCGGGGCGCGAAGGCCTCCACGACGACGCCGAGGCAGGCCACGCCGAAGACGAGGAGGAGGGGCCAGAGCTCGAAGTAGTCGACGCTGGGCTTGACGAACTCGATCACTGGCGACCAGCCTCCTGGGTCTCCTGGGCGATGCCCACCCCGGCGAGGGTGTCGTGGACGACGGGATTGATGACGTCGAGCAGCGGCATCGGGAAGAAGCCGAAGAGCACGAGCGCGAGGGCGAGCGGGGCGATGATCCCGACCTCACGCCGGTCGAGGTCCTGGACCGGGGCGATGCCGGGGCCGGTCATCGTGCGCTGGTACATCCAGAGCGCGTAGAAGGCGGCGAGGACTATCGCGAGGACCGCGACCGAGCCGACCAGCCAGTGGTGGTCGAAGGCCGCGATGATGACCATCATCTCGGAGACGAACGGCGAGAGGCCGGGCAGCCCGCAGGCCGCGAGGCCGCCGACGAGGAAGAACCCGGCGAGGACCGGGGCCGACTTCTCGACCCCACCCATCTCGCGGATCGAGGCCGTCCCGGTGCGCTGGATCAGGAACCCGGCGACCAGGAACATCAGCGCCGTGGCGATGCCGTGGTTGACCATGTAGAGGATCGCACCGGTGCCGCCGGTCGGGCTGAAGACGAAGATGCCGAGCACGATGAAGCCGAAGTGCGACAGCGACGTGAGGCCGATCAGGCGCAGGACGTCGTCCTGGCCGATGGCGACCAGCGCGCCGTAGATGATCGAGATCAGCGCGAGCACGACCACGAACGGCGTGGCCCACTGCGAGGCGTCCGGCAGCAGGCCGAGGCAGAACCGCAGCATGCCGAAGGTGCCGATCTTGTCGAGCACGCACACGAGCAGCACGGAGGTGCCCGGCGTCGCCTTCTCGGTGGTGTCGGCCAGCCAGGTGTGGACCGGGAACATCGGCGCCTTGATCGCGAAGGCGATGAAGAAGCCGGCGAAGAGCCAGCGCTGGGTGATCGGGTCGATGTCGATCGCGGCGAGGTCGCTGAGCAGGAAGCTCGGGGTGCCGTTGTCGGCCGAGACGACGTAGAGGCCGATCACCGAGGCGAGCATCACGAGCCCGCCGGCGAGCTGGTAGATCAGGAACTTCGTCGCCGCACGACCGCGGCCGCTGCGCCCGAAGCCACCGATGAGGAAGTACGCCGGGATCAGCGTTGCCTCGAAGACGACGTAGAACAGCAGCACGTCGGTCGCGGTGAAGACGGCCAGCGACATCGTCTCGAGGGCGAGGGTCCAGGCGAAGAACGCCTTGGCACCGCCGTTGCCCTCGGCGTCGGACTCGCGCCACCCGGCCAGCAGGACGATCGGGACAAGGACCACGGTCAGCAGCACCATCAGGATGCCGAGGCCGTCGACGCCGAGCGCGTAGTGCACGCCGAGCGACTCGATCCAGACGTGGGTCTCGGTGAGCTGCATGCCCGCGTCGGCCTCGTACTGCACCGCGGCGACGATGCCCGCGAGCAGCGTCGCGCCGGCGAAGCCGATGCCGACCAGTCGGGACACCGCGGCCGGCGCGAACGCCGTCACGAGGGCGCCGACGAGCGGCAGGAGGATCAGGATGGTGAGGATCATGCGAAGTTCACCGCCAGGAGGGCCAGGACCACGAGCAGCGCACCGGCGAGGACGGACAGGGCGTAGGAGCGGACGAAGCCGTTCTGGAGGCGACGCATCGTCGTGGACAGCCCGCCGATGCCGGCGGAGCCGCCCTCGACCACGCCGTCGACACCGACCCGGTCGAACGTGGCGAGACCGCCGACGAGCGACGCCCCGGGCCGGACGACGACCGCGTCGTTGATCGCGTCGCCGTAGAGGTCGGCGCGTGCCGCGCGGGTCGCGAACGACACCTCCTGCGGGGCCTCGCGCGGGACGTCGCGCTTGCCGACGAGGAACCAGGCGGTGGCGACGCCGATCGCGACCACGGCGGTGATGATCAGCGTGATCACCAGCGCGGGCAGCGGCGGCTCGTGGTGCTCGGCGTGGCCGGTGACCGGCTCGAGCCAGGTCACGATCCAGTCGCCGAGGAGCAGCACGCCACCGAGGACGGACAACGCGGCGAGCACCATCAGCGGGACGGTCATCACCTTGGGCGACTCGTGCGGGTGCACGTCCTTCGCCCAGCGCTTCTCGGTGAGGAACGTCATCAGCATCAGGCGGGTCATGTAGAACGCGGTGATGCCGGCGCCGAGCACGGCGAGCAGGCCCACCACCAGGTTGTCGGCGAGCGCCGTCTCGATGATGCGGTCCTTGGACCAGAAGCCGGAGAAGCCGGGGAACCCGATGATCGCGAGGTAGCCCATCGCGAAGGTCAGGAAGGTGACCGGCATCGCCTTGTTGAGGCCGCCGTAGTGGCGCATGTCGACGTCGTCGTTCATCCCGTGCATGACGGAGCCCGCGCCGAGGAACATGTTGGCCTTGAAGAAGCCGTGCGTGAGCAGGTGGAAGATCGCGAACGGGTAGCCCACCGGGCCGAGGCCTGCGGCGAGCATCATGTAGCCGATCTGGCTCATCGTCGAGCCGGCGAGCGCCTTCTTGATGTCGTCCTTGGCGCAGCCGAGGACCGCACCCCACAGGAGCGTGACCGTGGCGACGACGACCACCGCGGTCTGCGCGATCGGGGCGAGCTCGAAGATGAAGTTGGCGCGGACCACGAGGTAGACGCCCGCGGTGACCATGGTCGCCGCGTGGATGAGGGCCGACACCGGGGTCGGACCCTCCATCGCATCGAGCAGCCAGGCCTGCAGCGGCACCTGCGCGGACTTGCCGCACGCGCCGAGCAGGAGCAGCAGGCCGAGCGCGGTCAGCGTGTCCTGCGACGCGTCACCGGCGCGCTCGCTGACTCCGGCGAAGTCGGCGGTGCCGAACGTCGCGAACATCAGGGCGATGGCCAGCGAGAGGCCGATGTCGCCCACGCGGTTGATGACGAACGCCTTCTTGGCGGCCGCCGCGGCCGAGGGCTTGTGCTGCCAGAAGCCGATCAGCAGGTAGGACGCGAGGCCGACGCCCTCCCAGCCGAGGAACAGGCCCACGAAGTTCGCCGAGAGGATCAGCGTGAGCATCGCCGCGACGAAGAGGTTGAGGTAGCCGAAGAACCGGCGACGGCGCTCGTCGTGCTCCATGTAGCCGATGGCGTAGACGTGGATCAGCGAGCCCACGCCGGTGATCAGCAGCAGGAACAGGGCAGCGAGCTGGTCGTAGAGCAGGTCCATGCCGACGCTGAGCGAGCCGGTCTCGAACCAGGTCCAGAGGTGCTGGCCGATCTGGCGCTCCTCGGCACCGCGGCCGAGCAGGGCGACGAAGAGCACGAGGCTGAGCACGAACGACAGGGTCGACATCGCGGTGCCGACGAGGTGGCCGTGCTTGTCGGCGGCGGCCTTGAGCGAGCCCTGGAGGAACGGCGCCACGGCGAGGAGCAGGAACGCACCGAGCAGCGGGAGCGCGATGACCAGCCACAGCAGGTCGAACACGCCGCCGGCGCCGGTGTCGGGCGAGACGACGGGTGCCGCACCGCCCTCCTCGACGAGGCGGACTGTCTGGGACAGGAGGTTCACAGGTGCTCCCTCAGTACTTCAGCAGGCTGGCGTCGTCGACCGAGGCCGAGCGTCGCGTGCGGAAGATGGTCATGATGATCGCGAGGCCGATCACGACCTCGGCTGCCGCCACCACCATCACGAAGAAGGCGGTGATCTGGCCGTCGAGGTTGCCGTGCTGGCGGGCGAAGGCGACGAACGCGAGGTTGCAGGCGTTGAGCATCAGCTCGACGCACATGAACACCACCAGCGCGTTGCGGCGCGTGAGGACACCGACGCACCCGATGGTGAAGAGGATCGCCGAGAGAACCACGTACTGGGTCACTTCACGTCCTCCGTCGTGTTCGCAGGAGTGCCGGCCTTGCCGGAGGTCTCGGGCATGGAGGCGGGGTCGCCGATCTGGGCCGTGACGACGTCGATGTCGTCGGCGAGCGCGGGGGCCGAGCGGACCGTGCCGCGGGCGGCGAGGACGCGCGAGACCGAGGACTCGGCGGCCGTGCCGTCAGGCAGCAGCGCCGGGGTGTCGACCGCGTTGTGGCGGGCGTAGACCCCGGGCGAGGGCAGCGGGCCGGGGTGCTTGCCGTGCTCGCCGAAGTCGCGGATGCGCTGGGCGGCGAGGCTCGCCTGCGTGGCCTTCGGCGTGAGCCGCTCGCGGTGGGCGAGCACCATCGCGCCGAGCACCGCGGTGATCAGCAGGGCGCTGGTGGCCTCGAAGGCGAAGACGTAGCGCGAGAACAGGATGTTGGCGATCGCCGGGACGTTGCCGCCGCTGTTGGCCGTGTCGAGGCCGACGACGGTGCCGTAGGTCACCTGGCTGATGCCGACCACGAGGACCGTGCCGAAGAGCAGGCCGAGCACGGTCGCCATGACCCGCTGGCCGCGGATCGTCTCCACGGTCGAGTCGGAGGCGTCGACGCCGATCAGCATCATCACGAAGAGGAACAGCATCAAGATGGCGCCGGTGTAGACGATGATCTGCACCGCGAACAGGAACGGCGCCTCCATGACGGCGTAGAGGAACGCGATGCTGATCATGACCACGGCCAGCAGCAGGGCGGCGTGCACGGCCTTGCGGACGAACAGGATGCCGAGCGCGGCCGCCACCATGATCGGGGCGAGGATCCAGAAGGTCACCGGGACTCCTTCTCGCTCGCGCTCGTCCACTGCTCCTGCGCCTCGCCCTCGGCGCCCACGGTGGCCGGGTCCTTGGCGCGGGCGCTGTAGTCGCCGCGGTAGTAGTCACCCTCGTCGTCGCCGAGACGCATCTCGTGCGGCGGCTGCTCCATGCCGGGCAGCAGCGGGGCGAGGAGGTCGGACTTCTCGTAGATCAGGTCGGCACGGTTGTTGTCCGCGAGCTCGTACTCGTTGGTCATCGTCAGCGCGCGCGTCGGGCACGCCTCGATGCAGAGCCCGCAGAGGATGCAGCGCAGGTAGTTGATCTGGTAGACGCGGCCGTAGCGCTCGCCGGGGCTGTAGCGCTGGCTGTTGCCGTCGGCGTCGGGCTCGTCGCTGTTGGACGCACCCTCGACGTAGATCGCGTCGGCCGGGCAGGCCCAGGCGCACAGCTCGCAGCCGATGCACTTCTCGAGGCCGTCGGGCCAGCGGTTGAGCTGGTGGCGGCCGTGGAAGCGCGGCGCGGTGGGGAGCTTCTCGAAGGGGTACTGCTCGGTGACCACCTTCTTGAACATGGTGCGGAAGGTGACTCCGAAGCCCGCGATCGGGTCCCAGAGGCTCTCCTTGATGCCCTTCGACTCCGAGCCGGAGGTGGACTCACTCATGGTTCTCCTTGGACTCAGCCGTTGCGGTGACGGTGGTGCGGCCGCCCGGCGTGTTGCTGAACGACAGCGGCGCGGCGGCACCTCGTACGGCGCCTCCCGCCGGCATCGGCGGGACGGGGAACCCACCGGCGAACGCGTCGTGGTCCTCCTCGCCCGCCTCGGCCGCGTCGGCCTGGTCGTCCGTGCGCTCGGGCACGAACATCAGGCCGACGGTCAGGACGAGCAGCACGGCGATGCCGGCGACGAGGTAGGTCCGGTTGATGCCGTTGTCGGCCTCGAGCGAGATGACGCGGATGGTGGCGACCGCGACCGTCCAGGCCAGCGACACCGGGATGAGGATCTTCCAGCCCAGCGCCATGAACTGGTCGTAGCGCATGCGGGGCAGCGAGCCGCGCAGCCAGACGAACAGGAAGATGAAGATGAAGACCTTGCCGAAGAACCAGAGCAGGGGCCAGTAGCCGCTGTTGGCGCCCTCCCACACGTTCTCGATGCCCCACGGAGCGGCCCAGCCGCCCAGGAACAGCGTGGTGGCGATCGCGGAGACGGTGGCGAGGTTGATGTACTCGGCCAGGAAGAACAGGGCGAACTTCAGGCTGGAGTACTCGGTGTGGAAGCCGCCGACCAGCTCGCCCTCGGCCTCGGGGAGGTCGAAGGGCGCACGGTTGGTCTCCCCCACCATCGAGATCACGTAGATCACGAAGGACGGCGCGAGGATCAGGCCGAACCACAGGCGGTCCTGGGCGGCGACGATCTCCGAGGTCGACATGGAGCCGGCGTAGAGGAAGACCGCGACGAGCGCGAGGCCCATCGCGACCTCGTAGGAGATCATCTGCGCGCTCGAGCGCAGGCCGCCGAGCAGGGAGTACGTCGACCCGGACGACCAGCCGCCGAGGACGATGCCGTAGATGCCGATCGAGGCGATCGCGAGCATGAAGAGCACGGCGACCGGCATGTCGGTGAGCTGCAGCGGCGTGCGGTGCCCGAAGAAGTTGACCTCGGGGCCGAGCGGGATCACCGACCAGGTGACGAAGGCCGGCACGACCGCAATGACCGGGGCCAGGATGAAGACGACCTTGTCGGCCGCCTTGGGGATGATGTCCTCCTTGAGCGCCAGCTTGACGCCGTCGGCCAGCGACTGGAGGAGGCCGAAGGGCCCGTGCACGTTGGGGCCGACGCGGTGCTGCATGCGGGCCACGACGCGGCGCTCGAACCAGATGTTGAAGAGCGTCAGCAGGACCAGCACCACGAAGATCAGCACGGCCTTGAGCAGGACGACCCACCAGGGGTCCTGGCCGAAGGCCGCGAGCCCGGGGTCGGGCAGGTCGGCGGCGAGGATGCGCATCATCGGGGTCCCCTCGAAGTTGTCGGGCGGAGGAGCGCAGCGGGGGAGGTCGAGAACTTCGTGGGGTGGTTCACGAGGCTCCCTTCACGGTGACCGAGCTGCCCGGCGAGGCGAGCTCGGCGAGGACGCCGCGACCGAAGGACCGGGCCGGGACCCAGACCACGCCGTCGGGCAGGTCGGCGACGACCACGGGCAGCGTGATGCTGCCGCGGTCGCCGGTGACCGTGGCGAGCCGGCTGCCGCCGGGCTCGGTGTCGTCGAGGAGCCCGAACACGGACTCGTAGGCCGCCCGGTTGAGGCGCACGACCGGAGGCCGGGCGGTGGCGCGCAGGTGCGCCTCACCGTCCTGCATCGAGCCGAGGTCGATGAGCTGCTTCCAGGTGGCGAGGGCGAACGACCCCGCCTTGCCGGCCTTGGGCGCCTTCGGCGGCTTGCCGGCGTCGAGCGCCGGACGGTCGCCGTCCCACGGACCGAGGGACTGCATCTCGGCACGCACCTCGGTCACCGTGCGGAACCCGAGCGGTGCGCCCTGGCCCAGCGCCGCGAGCTCGTCGGCGATGCCGGCGAGGACGCGGAGGTCGGGGAGCGACGCCGGGTTGGTGAAGACCGCGCCGAACTCGCGGGCCCGGCCGTCCCAGGTGACGAACGTGCCGGCCTTGTCGGTGATCGGGGCGACCGGCAGCACGACGTCGGCGACGGCCGTCACGTCGGTCGCGCGCAGCTCGAGGCTGACCACGAAGCCGGCCGCGTCGAGAGCCGCGCGGAACGCAGCCGGATCGGCGGTGTCGTCGGGGTCCACGCCGCCGACGACCAGGCCACCGAGGTCACCCTTGGCGAGCGCGGCGACGATGGCGTTGCCGTCGCGACCGGCCTTGGCGGGCAGCGAGTCCGTGCCCCAGGCGGCGGACACGTCGACACGCGCCGAGGCCTCGGCGAGCGGACGACCACCGGGCAGCAGGTTGGGCAGCGCTCCGGCCTCGACCGCACCGCGGTCACCGGCCCGGCGAGGCACCCACGCGAGGCGGGCACCCGTACGGGCGGCGAGGTCGGCGGCCGCCGAGAGCGCTCCGTGGGTGGAGGCGAGGCGCTCGCCGACGAGGATGACCGCGTCCTTGGACACGCCGTGCTCGGCGTCCGCGAGCGAGGCGATGGCCTCGACCTCGGCGCCGGGGGCGGCGGGGACCAGGCGGCCCTTCATCTTGGTGAGGCCGCGCGAGCTCCAGGGAGCGACCGACACGACCTGCGTACGACCCTGGCGGGCCGCCTTGCGCAGCCGCAGGAAGATCGTCGCGGCCTCGTCCTCGGGCTCGAGGCCGAGCAGCACGACCACCGGGGCGGCCTCGAGGTCGGCGTAGGTCACGTCGCCGGACAGCGCGACGTGCGAGGCCAGGAACGAGGCCTCCTCGGCGCTGTGCGGGCGGGCGCGGAAGTCGACGTCGTTGGTGCCGAGCGAGACGCGGGCGAACTTGGCGTAGGCGTAGGCGTCCTCGGCGGTCAGCCGACCGCCGGTGAGCACCGCCGAGGCGCCGGCGTCTCGGAGCCCGCGGGCCGCGACGGCGAAGGCCTCGGTCCAGGACGCGGGGCGGAGCTCACCGTCCTCTCGGATCTGCGGGTAGGTGATCCGGTCCTCGACCTGCGCGTAGCGGAACGCGAAGCGGTCCTTGTCGCTGATCCACTCCTCGTTGATCTCGGGCTCGTTGCCGGCGAGGCGACGCATCACCTTGCCGCGGCGGTGGTCGACGCGGATCGCGGCACCGCAGGCGTCGTGCTCGGCCACGCCCGGCGTCGAGACGAGGTCGAAGGGCCGCGAGCGGAAGCGGTAGTCGGCCGAGGTCAGCGCGCCGACCGGGCAGATCTGGATCGCGTTGCCCGAGAAGTAGCTCTCGAAGGGCTCACGCTCGTAGATCGCCACCTGCTGGAGCGCGCCGCGCTCGGCGAGGGCGATGAACGGGTCGCCGGCGACCTGCTCGGAGAAGCGGGTGCAGCGCGCGCAGAGCACGCAGCGCTCGCGGTCGAGGAGCACCTGTGCGGAGATGTTGATCGGCTTGGGGAAGGTGCGCTTGACGCCACCGCCCTCGGAGAAGCGGCTCTCGCCGCGGCCGTTGCTCATCGCCTGGTTCTGCAGTGGGCACTCGCCACCCTTGTCGCAGACGGGGCAGTCGAGCGGGTGGTTGATCAGCAGGAACTCCATGACGCCCTGCTGGGCCTTGTCGGCCACCTCGCTGGTCGCTTGGGTGTTGACGACCATGCCCTCGGCGACCGGCAGCGTGCAGGAGGCCTGCGGCTTCGGGAAGCCGCGACCGTTGCCGGCGTCGGGGATGTCGACCAGGCACTGGCGGCACGCACCGACCGGGTCGAGCAGCGGGTGGTCGCAGAACCGCGGGATCTGCACGCCGACCTGCTCGGCGGCGCGGATCACCAGGGTGTCCTTGGGAACACTCACCTGCACGCCGTCGATGGTCAGCGTGACGAGGTCGGTGTCGACCTTCTCCGGTGCCTTGTCGGTCGCGGTCATGCATGTGCTCCAGCGGGTGCGAAGGCGGTCGAGGCGGCTGGGTCGAAGGGGCAGCCGCCGTGGGACAGGTGCGCGAGGTACTCGTCGCGGAAGTGCTGGATCGAGCTCGAGATCGGGCTGGTGGCGCCGTCGCCGAGCGCGCAGAACGAGCGGCCGAGGATGTTGTCGCACTGGTCGAGGAGCAGGTCGAGGTCGGACTCGCTGCCCTCACCCTTCTCCAGCTTGGCCAGCGTCTGCGTCAGCCACCACGTGCCCTCGCGGCACGGCGTGCACTTGCCGCACGACTCGTGCTTGTAGAACTCCGTCCAGCGCAGGACCGCGCGCACGACGCAGGTGGTCTCGTCGAAGAGCTGGAGCGCACGGGTGCCGAGCATCGAGCCCGCGGCGCCGACCGACTCGAAGTCGAGCGGCACGTCGAGGTGCTCGGGCGTCAGGAGCGGGGTGCTCGATCCGCCGGGCGTCCAGAACTTCAGCTCGTGGCCCTCGCGCATGCCTCCGGCCAGGTCGATCAGCTCGCGCAGGGTGATGCCCAGCGGGGCTTCGTACTGGCCCGGGTTGGTCACGTGGCCCGAGAGGCTGAAGATGCCGTAGCCGTTGGACTTCTCGGTCCCCATCCCGGCGAACCAGGCAGCACCGTTGGCGATGATGCTCGGCACCGAGGCGATCGACTCGACATTGTTGATGACGGTCGGGCTGGCGTAGAGGCCGGCGACGGCCGGGAACGGCGGGCGCAGGCGGGGCTGGCCGCGGCGGCCCTCCAGGCCCTCGAGCAGCGCCGTCTCCTCGCCACAGATGTAGGCACCCGCACCGGCGTGGACGATCAGGTCGAGGTCGAAGCCCGACCCGTGGATGTTCTTGCCGAGGTGGCCGGCGAGGTAGGCCTCCTGCACCGCGCGCTGGAGGCGACGGATGACGTGGAGGATCTCACCGCGGACGTAGATGAACGCGGTGTTGGCGCGGATCGCGTAGGAGCTGATGATGACGCCCTCGACCAGCGTGTGCGGGCTGGCGAGCATGAGCGGGGTGTCCTTGCAGGTGCCCGGCTCGGACTCGTCGGCGTTGACGACGAGGTACTTCGGCTTGGGGTTGTCCTGCGGGATGAAGCCCCACTTCATGCCGGTGGGGAAGCCGGCGCCGCCGCGGCCGCGCAGGCCCGACTCCTTGACGGCGTTGATCACGTCGTCGGGCGCCATCGCGAAGGCCGTGTCGAGGGCGGCGTAGCCACCGTGCTCCTCGTAGGACGCCAGGGTCCAGGCGCGCTCGGCGTCCCAGTTGTCGGTGAGGACGGGGGTCAGCGTGTCGGTCACTTGCTCTCTCCCTTGTCGCCGGCGCTCCGGTCGTAGGTGCCGCCGGCGGTCCAGCCCTGCTCGCGGGCGATCCGGAGACCCACCAGCGACGGCCCACCGGCGGCCGGGCCCTCGTCGGCGCGGTCGTCGGGGAAGCCGGCGAGCACGCGCTCGGCCTCGCGCCACGTGCAGATCCGGGGACCGCGCGTGGAGTGGACCTCGTTCCCGGCGCGGAGGTCGTCGACGACCTGGACCGCGGACTCGGGGGTCTGGTTGTCCATGAACTCCCAGTTGACCATCATCACCGGGGCGTAGTCGCACGCCGCGTTGCACTCGATGTGCTCGAGGGTGACCTTGCCGTCCTCGGTGGTCTCGTCGTTGCCGACGTCGAGGTGGTCCTTGAGCCGCTCGAAGATCAGGTCGCCGCCCATGACCGCGCACAGCGTGTTGGTGCAGACGCCGACGTGGTAGTCGCCGACCGGCTTGCGCTTGTACATCGTGTAGAAGGTCGCGACGCCGTTGACCTCGGCGGCGCTGATGCCGAGCACCTCGGCGCACGCCTCGATGCCCTCGGGCGTGATCCGGCCCTCGACCGACTGCACCAGGTGCAGCATCGGCAGCAGGCCCGAGCGGGCCTCGGGGTAGCGGGCCGCGATCTCACGCAGCTCGTCCCAGGTCTTGGTGTCCAGGCCCGAGTTGGTGGTGCTCATCGGTCGACGCCTCCCATCACGGGGTCGATGGAGGCGATCGCGACGATGACGTCGGCGACCTGGCCGCCCTCGCTCATCACGCTCGTCGCCTGCAGGTTGGTGAACGACGGGTCGCGGAAGTGCGCGCGGAAGGGACGCGTACCGCCGTCGGAGACGACGTGGGCGCCCAGCTCGCCGCGCGGCGACTCGATCGGGACGTAGGCCTGGCCGGCCGGGACCCGGAAGCCCTCGGTGACCAGCTTGAAGTGGTGGATCAGCGCCTCCATGGACTCACCCATGATGTGGCGGATGTGGTCGAGGCTGTTGCCCATGCCGTCGCTGCCGATGGCGAGCTGGCTGGGCCACGCGATCTTCTTGTCGCCGACCATCACCGGCGCGCCCTCGAGCCCGGCGAGCCGGTCGACGGCCTGCTCGACGATCTTGAGCGACTCCCACATCTCGTTGAGCCGGATCCGGAAGCGACCGTAGGAGTCGCAGGTGTCCCAGGTCTGGACCTCGAAGTCGTAGTCCTCGTAGCCGCTGTAGGGCTGGGTCTTGCGGAGGTCCCACGCGTAGCCGGTCGAGCGCAGCACGGGACCGGTGAGGCCGAGCGCCATGCAGCCGGCCAGGTCGAGGTGGCCGACACCCTCGAGGCGACCCTTGAAGATCGGGTTGGCGTTGCAGAGGGCGGCGTACTCGGGCAGGCGCTTCTTCATCAGCACGATGAAGTCGCGGATCTCGTCGAGGGCACCGGGCGGGAGGTCCTGCGCGACACCGCCGGGACGGATGAACGCGTGGTTCATCCGCAGGCCCGTGATCAGCTCGAACAGGTCGAGCACGAGCTCACGCTCGCGGAAGCCGATCGTCATCACGGTCAGCGCGCCGATCTCCATGCCGCCGGTGGCGATGCAGACCAGGTGCGAGGAGATGCGGTTGAGCTCCATCAGCAGGACGCGCATCACCTCCGCCTTCTCCGGGATGTCGTCCTCGATGTCGAGCAGCCGCTCGACGCCGAGCACGTAGGCCATCTCGTTGTAGAACGGGGAGAGGTAGTCCATGCGGGTGCAGAAGGTCGTGCCCTGCACCCAGGAGCGGTACTCCATGTTCTTCTCGATGCCGGTGTGGAGGTAGCCGATGCCGCAGCGGGCCTCGGTGACCGTCTCGCCCTCCAGCTCGAGGATGAGCCGGAGCACGCCGTGGGTCGACGGGTGCTGCGGACCCATGTTGACGACCACGCGCTCCTCGGCGGACTCGCCGATGCCCTGCGTGATCGAGTCCCAGTCCTGACCGGTGACGGTGAAGACCTTGCCCTGGCTGGTGTCGCCGGGGGCGGCGTAGAAGTCCTGTTCGGTCGTCATGTCAGTTGTAGCTCCTGCGCTGGTCCGGCGGAGGGATGGAACCGCCCTTGTACTCCACGGGGATGCCGCCGAGCGGGTAGTCCTTGCGCTGCGGGTGGCCCGGCCAGTCGTCCGGCATGAGCACCCGAGTGAGGGCGGGGTGGCCGTCGAAGACCAGCCCGAACATGTCGTAGGTCTCGCGCTCGTGCCAGTCCAGCGTGGGATAGACGCTCACCAGGCTGGGGAGGTGCGGGTCGCTGTCGGGCACGGAGACCTCGACGCGGACGCGACGGTTGTGGGTCATCGAGGTCAGCTGGTAGACCGCGTGCAGCTCACGACCGGCGTCGTCGGGGTAGTGCACGCCGCTGACGCCGGCGCAGAACTCGAAGCGCAGCCGCTCGTCGTCGCGCAGCATCTGGGCTACGAACGGCAGGTCCTCGCGCCGGACGTGGAAGGTGATCTCGCCGCGGTGGATCACGACGCTCTCGATCGCGGAGGTGAGCTCGGTGGCCTCGAGCCGCTCCTCGAGCGCGCCCGCGACCTCGTCGAACCAGCCGCCGTAGGGCTTCTGGGCCGCGGCCGGGAAGACCTTCGCGCTGACCAGCCCGCCGTAGCCGGACGTGTCGCCGGTGCCGGACGTGCCGAACATGCCGTGGCGTACGCCCACCGCGCGGACCTCACCGGTGGGTGCCGGGACGTTCTCCGGGGACTGGTCGGGCGCCGGCTGGTCGACGCCGCTGCCGGTGCCGGTCTCCGCCTTGGCCTTCTCGAGGTTGCGCTCCTCGGCCGGCCGGGCCGACTCGTTCTTGTCGGACTTGTCGTCGCTCACCGCAGCAGGCCCTTCATCTCCGAGGTGGGCAGCGCGCGCAGGGCGGCGGTCTCGAGCTCGACGATCTGGGCCTTGCGGTTGGCACCGAGCTTGGTGTCCTGCACCTGGTCGTGGAGCTTGAGGATCGCGTCGATCAGCATCTCCGGGCGGGGCGGGCAGCCGGGGAGGTACATGTCGACGGGGACGACGTGGTCGACTCCCTGCACGACCGCGTAGTTGTTGAACATGCCACCCGACGAGGCGCAGACGCCCATCGCCAGGACCCACTTGGGCTCGGCCATCTGGTCGTAGATCTGGCGCAGGACCGGAGCCATCTTCTGGCTGACCCGCCCGGCGACGATCATCAGGTCGGCCTGGCGGGGGCTGGCCCGGAAGACCTCCATGCCGTAGCGCGCGAGGTCGTACTTGGGTCCACCGGTCGTCATCATCTCGATGGCGCAGCAGGCCAGGCCGAAGGTCGCCGGCCAGAAGGACGCCTTGCGCATGTAGCCGGCAACGCCCTCGACCGTGGTCAGCAGGACGCCGCTGGGCAGCTTCTCTTCAAGACCCATGACTCAGTCCCAATCCAATCCGCCGCGCCGCCAGACATAGGCGTACGCGATGAAGACAGTAACGATGAACAGGACCATCTCGACCAGGCCGAAGAGGCGCATCGCCTCGAAGTGCACGGCCCACGGGTAGAGGAAGATGATCTCGATGTCGAAGACGATGAAGAGCATCGCCGTGATGAAGTACTTCACCGGGAAGCGGCCGCCGCCCACGGGCTGCGGCGTCGGCTCGATGCCGCACTCGTAGGAGTCCAGCTTGGCGCGGTTGTAGCGCTTGGGACCCGTGAACGCGCTGATCACCACGGAGAAGACCGCGAAGCCCGTCGCCAGGGCCGCCAGCACCAGGATCGGCGTGTAGAGCTCCATCGATTCCCTTCCGCATCATCCGCGCCCGGTTCGACATGGGCAGGCATTGTGACTTTGTGAATGCCTTCACGAGTGGCGCGGGCCACAGTCTAGGACTCGCGAGCGATCTACGTCACGTCGGGGTGGGGGCCGTCCAGACCCGCCGTGACCTGCAGATTTAGACCACGGCGACGTGCCCTAAATGGCGCCCTCAGTCAGGCGGTGGCGCGGTGGAGGGCGACGACGCCGCCGGTGAGGTTGCGCCACTCGGGGGCCTGCCAGCCTGCCTCGGCGATCAGCCCGGCGAGACCCGGCTGGTCGGGCCACGCCCGGATCGACTCGGCGAGGTAGACGTAGGCGTCCGACGCGCTGGCGGTGAGCGAGGCGATCCTGGGCAGGGCCTGCATGAAGCCGTCCATGTAGAGGCTGCGGAAGGCGCCGTTGGTCGGGGTGCTGAACTCACAGACCACCAGCCGCCCGCCGGGACGGGTGACCCGCAGCATCTCCCTCAGCCCGGCGACCGGGTCGACGAAGTTGCGCAGGCCGTAGGAGATGGTCACCGCGTCGAAGGTGTCGTCGAGGAACGGCAGGCGGGTGCCGTCGCCGGCCACGAACGGCAGCGCCGGTCGGTCCTTCTTGCCCTGCTGGAGCATCCCGACGCTGAAGTCGCAGGCGACGGCAGTGGCGCCGTAGGCGCCGAACGGCTCGCTCGAGCAGCCGGTGCCGGCGGCGAGGTCGAGGACGAGGTCACCCTTGCCCGGGCCGACCGCGGCGACCATGGACCGCCGCCAGCTGCGCTGGATGCCGGCCGTCATGAGGTCGTTGGTCAGGTCGTAGCGCTTCGCGACGGTGTCGAACATGCGACGTACGTCGGTCGGTTGCTTGTCCAGGTCAGCGCGAGCCACGCGCCGAGCGTAGGCGTCTCGCGCGGATCGGGTGCAACCTGGGGTGCGTCGGTTGCGTCCCTACACTCGTCGGACCACGCCGCATCCCGGGGGATCACCACATGACACGCCGCATCACCGCGCTCCTGCTCGCCCTGCTCTGCTCGCTCACCGCCCTGTCCGTCGTGGACGGCGCGGTCGCGGCCGGAGCCTCCAGCCGCGCGGAGTTCGAGCCGATCCGCCCCGGCGACACCGGCTGGCGGGTGCGCGAGCTCCAGAGCCGGCTCCACCAGCTCGGCCTGCACTCCGAGGTCGTGACCAACCGCTACGACCCCGAGACCCGTGCCGGGGTGACGACCTTCCAGAAGAGGCGCGGGTGGGACACCGGCGGCGTCGTCGACGAGCGCACCTGGCTCAAGCTCGTCAGCCTGACCGCCGAGCCCACGGCCGAGGCGCTGCACAACATCTACGCACCCGGCCGCCCGCTGCTGCAGAAGGGCGACCGGGGCATGTGGGTGCGCCAGGTGCAGGCCCGGCTCAAGCAGGTGCGCTGGTACGACGCCAAGGTGACCGGCCGCTACACCCAGAAGACCGTCGCGGCGGTGCAGGGCTTCCAGGCGAAGCGGAAGATCCCGGTGACCGGCCAGGTCGACCGACGGACCCTCGACCGCCTCAAGGCGATGACCAGCGAGCCGACGAAGGCCCAGCTCTTCAACATCGTGCCGCAGGGTCCGGCGCTCGACCCGCGCTGCACGACCGGGCGCGCGATGTGCGTGGACAAGACGTCGCGGTCACTGCGCTGGGTGGTCGACGGCGTCGTGCTCAAGACCGTCGAGGTCCGGTTCGGCTCCGACGAGCTGCCGACCCGCGAGGGCGCGTTCGCGGTCTTCAGGAAGTCGCGCGACCACGTGTCGAGCCTCTACGACACCTCGATGCCGTTCGCGATGTTCTTCTCCGGCGGGCAGGCCGTGCACTACTCCCCCGACTTCGCCGCCAACGGCTACAACGGGGCGTCCCACGGGTGCGTCAACGTGCGCGACCGCGCGGCCGTCGAGTGGCTCTTCGACCAGGTGCGACTCGGCGACAAGGTGATCGTCTACCACTCCTGAGGGGGCGCGAGGCGCCCCCGGGGCCGCTCAGGCCAAGGAGAACGCCGCGTCGAGCTCGGCGCCTGCCCGGCCACGACGTGGCAGGGAGATGTCCGAGACCTCGATCCTCGGCGCGTCCGGTACGGCGACGACCTCGTGCTCGCCCGCCAGGTCGAGCTTGACCGCGGGGTGGTGCGCGATGCGTCCGATCCTCACACCGAGCGCGGACGCCATGCCGCTGATCGTGTGGTTGACGCGCAGGTCGAGGACGAGCATCCGCAGGCGACCACCCCACCAGGGGGTGAGCGCGTCGACCTCGGCAGCGAGCTTCTTGTCCTTGCCCTTGAGCCTGGCCTCCGCGACGCGGGCCGCAGCGGCCTCGAGGACCTCGACCGGCGTCTCGTGCCAGGCGACGCCGTCGACCTGGCCGGCCGCGAGCAGCTGCTCGAGCACCTTGGCGGTCGCCTGGTCGAGCAGCACATGGGTCGGCCTGACGTGCGCCAGGGCTGCCTCGAGCTGGTCGGGCCGCTCGACCCAGGCCATCGTGCAGCCCGCGGTCAGGTGGGCGTCGCGCGCGACGGTGGTGAACCGGTCGGTGGCCTCGCCGGTCAGCAGCACGACGTCGTCGGGGCGGAGGTCGGCGAGCATGCCGGAGCACTCGGGCCGGAAGAGCCACGCCGTCGACTTCGCGCGGGGCAGGCCGAGCACGGCGCTCGACGCGGCGTCACTGCGCACCGCGTCGACGTACGACAGCAGGTCGGGCTGGCGCTTGCGGCGCTCGAGGCCCATCCCGCGCAGCCGCTCCCACGAGCGGTCGTCGCACTCGAAGAGCTGTGCCTCGGCCAGCGAGGCCCGGCGCAGCAGCGGCAGGCGGCTCTCGTCGTCGACGATGACCAGGCGGACCTCGATCTCGTCGAGCAGGCGGCCCACCTCGACCGGGTCCAGGTGGTCGGGCAGGAGCAGCGGGACGGCACCGGCGACGCGCGTGGCGAGCTCGAGCTCGAGCTGGCGGATGCCGGTGGGGACGCGGATGACGACGACCTGGCCGGGGTTGACCCCGGCCTCGATCATGCCGGCGGCGCCGTCGATGACGCGACGGTAGAGCTCGTTCCAGGTGAACGAGGCCCACTCCGCGTGGCCGTCCCGCTCGCGTTGCTCGACCACGGCGATCTCGAGCGCACGCGCGCGGGCGTGACGCTCGAGCCGTGACAGCGGCGATTCGTGAACAGGCACTTGCGACCCCCTGCGTCCGTGATGTACCAGCGCAACGTAGGTCACCGGACGCCGTCCTGTTCGCCGTTTGACCGATCTCACACCCGGTCGCTGCAGGCCCCGGCGTAGGCTCCCCCTTCGTGACGACCCCCGCGTCCGGCGCCCAGCCTGGACTTGCCGCGCCCCTCGTCGTGCGCACCGTCCCCGTCGACCTGGCGGACCTGCCGCTCCTCGACCTGCTCCCCGAGCAGGACCACGTGAGCTGGCTGCGCCGCGGCGAGGGCCTCGTCGGCTGGGGTGTCGCCGCCCGCCTGGACACGTCCGGGCCCACCCGCTTCAGCGACGCGGTGAAGTGGTGGTCGGAGACGATCGCCCGCGCCGACGTCGTCGACACCGTGGGCGAGCCCGGCAGCGGGCCGGTGTGCTTCGGTGCCTTCGCGTTCGCGGACGACCCCGGCGACTCCGTGCTGGTGATCCCCGAGGTCGTCGTCGGGCTCCGCGGCGACCGCGCCTGGCTGACGACCGTCTCGGTCGACGCCCCCGAGCTCCAGCCGGCGACCGCCGCGCGTCCGCCGGTCGGGCTGACCTTCTCCGACGGCGCCCGCAACGGCGAGGAGTGGATGTCGGTCGTCGCCGACGCGGTCGGCCGCATCACCTCCGGCGCACTGGAGAAGGTCGTGCTGGCGCGCGACCTGATCGCCACGACCGACGAGCCGCTCGACGTGCGCTGGCCCCTGCGTCGCCTCGCCGAGAACTACGAGATGTGCTGGACCTTCCACGTCGACGGCCTCTTCGGTGCCACCCCCGAGATGCTGGTGCGGCGCGAGCGCGGCCTGGTGACCTCGCGGGTGCTCGCCGGCACCATCCGGCGTACGGGCGACGACGAGCGCGACCTCGCCCTCGCCGCGACCCTGGCCCGGTCGTCGAAGGACCTCGAGGAGCACGAGTACGCCGTCCGCTCGGTCGCCGACGCGCTCGAGCCGCACTGCTCGTCGATGAACGTCCCCGAGGCCCCGTTCGTGCTGCACCTGCCCAACGTCATGCACCTCGCGACGGACGTGAACGGCGTCGTGCACGACCTCGCGTCGTCGCTGCAGCTGGCCGAGTCGCTCCACCCGTCGGCCGCCGTGGGCGGCACGCCGACGGCTGCCGCCACGGCGCTGATCCACGAGATCGAGGGCATGCCGCGCGACCGCTACGCCGGGCCCGTCGGCTGGATGGACGCCTCCGGCGACGGCGAGTGGGGCATCGCGCTCCGCTCGGCCCAGGTCATCGAGAGCGGCGTACGCCTGTTCGCGGGCTGCGGCATCGTCGCGAGCTCGGACCCCGAGGCCGAGCTCGCCGAGTCGCAGGCCAAGTTCGTGCCGGTGCGCGACGCGCTCGAGGCCGGCTAGGCGTTCAGAGGTCCTGGCCCGGCTGGCGCCGCTCGAAGGCCTGGCCCTCCGGCAGCAGGTTGTGCATGTGGCGCTCGACCATGCCGAGCCCGACCTCGCTGTAGATGCAGTCGTGGATGCCGAGCGACGTGGGCGCGGCGACGTCGCGGACGAAGTCGACGGCCTCCCCCACCTTGAGCCACGGCGCGCTCACCGGTGCGAGCAGCACGTCGACCGGGCGTCCGGGCGCGGTCAGCGAGTCGCCGGGGTGGTAGACGCTCGCCCCGCCCGACTCCAGGACGTAGCCGGAGTTGTCGAAGCGCGGGTAGTCGGGGTGGATCACGGCGTGCTTCTCGCCGATCACCTCGACGGCGGTGCCCGCCACCTCGAGGTGGTCGCCGGGACGTACGACCGTGACGCGCTCGGCCACGTCGGGCGCCTCGTCGCGCAGCATCCGCTTGACCGCCGCGATCGTCCAGATCGGCACGTCGAGGCCGCGCAGGTGGGGCGGGTGCACGTGGTCGGCGTGCTCGTGGGTGACGAGGACCGCGTCCGCACCGTCGAGCGCACCGGCGTCGGTGAAGTTGCCCGGGTCGATGACGACGACGCCGCCCTCGCCCTCGATCCGGACGCACGCGTGGCCGAACTTGGTGATCCGCATGTGGACCAGACTAGGCCCGCCGGATGCGCGCGGAATCGTGTGACGCATGGGGTTCGCGGTTAAGGTGGTGGCGCCTCCGACGGGTGGAGTGCCCAGGGGGAACACACCAATCGCACCCGAGACGAAGAGAGTTCACATGTCTGCACGCCGCGTGCTCGCAGGCAGCGCCCTCGCGCTGATCCTGCCCGCGACCCTGCTCCTGAACACCGAGACGGGTTCGGCCACTGACTCCGACTCCGCGGCCCGCGCCGCGTCGAGCTCGGTCACCACCAAGAAGGCCGGCCAGAAGATCTCGCTGGAGGTGCTCCCGGGGATCGTCCAGCCCGGCAAGCGCACCGCCAGCGTCAACGCCGCCAAGGGTTCCGCGATCGCGACCATCAAGCCGGTCAAGGTCGGCCGCAAGGTCGTCCTCGAGCAGCAGCGCGGCTCGTCGTGGAAGAAGGTCGGCACGGCCAAGCAGGAGAAGTCCGGCAAGGCCTACTTCAAGGCAGCCGTGTCCAAGGGCGGCCAGGCCCTGACCTACCGCGTCACCGCCCAGAAGCAGGGCTCGCTCAAGGCCGTGAAGAGCGCGAGCGTCGACACCACGCGCTGGCTCGTCCCGACCTTCACCGACGAGTTCAGCGGCTCGACGCTGAACCCGGTCTGGGGCATGCGCGGCCAGAGCTACGAGCCGCTGAGCAAGCGGGTCTGCTCCAAGGGTGACCCGTCCGCGGTCAAGGTGACCGGCGGCGCCCTGCGCCTCAGCGTCATCAAGGACAAGTCGCGCAGCGACAAGTGCAAGGCCGTCTCGCGCAAGCAGACCAAGAAGATCTCCTACCGCCTCAACGGCCACGTCGGCACCGACAAGGCGTTCAGCTTCCGCTACGGCGTGGCCTCGGCCCGCATCAAGATGCAGAAGCTCCAGGGTCAGCACGCCAGCTTCTGGATGCAGCCCCTCGGCGAGAACAAGCCCGGCAGCGACGGCCACGAGATCGACATCATCGAGTACTTCGGCGACAAGCACCCGCAGGGCGGCCTCACCAGCTTCATCCACTGGTACAAGGGCCAGCGCCTGATCAAGACCGGCTCGTGGATCAAGAACTCGACGTCGTTCCTGCAGAACAAGCGCGACGGCTGGTCGAAGAACTACCACGTCTTCTCGGTCCAGTGGACCCCGAAGTCCATCTCGATGTACATCGACGGCAAGGAGACCTGGCGCACGTCGGCCCGCGTCTCCAAGGCCCAGCAGTACCTCATCCTGAGCCTGCTCGCCTCCGACTACGAGGCGCTCGAGATGCCCGACAAGAAGCTCCCGCAGCACATGTACGTCGACTGGGTCCGCGTGTGGGAGACCCCGCAGCCCTGATCGACCGCACCTGAACCACGCGATCCGCGCGTTGGCCCACTCTCCCGTCAGGGAAGGGCCAGCGCGCGGATTCGTCTGTCCAGGTCCGCGCGGTTGTCGCGACGGACGCGGGCCTCGACGACCTCGATGCCGCCGTTGGGCATGGCGAGCGCCTGCTCGAGCTCGGGCAGGCCGGTGACCCGCAGGTGCGGCACCCGGGCCGCCGCGCACAGGCTCGCGAGGTCGACGCCGTGCGGGGTGCCGAACAGCGTGTCGAATCGGTCGGCGTACGCCGGTGCCCCCTGCTCCAGGGTCGCGAAGATCGACCCGCCGTCGTCGTTGACCACGACGATCGTGAGGTCCGGGCGCTCCTCGCGCGGCGCGAGGAACAGCCCGGTCGTGTCGTGCAGGAACGTCACGTCGCCCATCAGCGCGAGCGCGCGGGACGACTGGGGCCGTCCGAGGGCCGCGCCGATCGCCGACGAGATCGTGCCGTCGATGCCGGCGAGGCCCCGGTTGGCGATGACCTTGCGGCGCCCGCCGACCTCGTAGGGCGCGACCATCAGGTCGAGGTCGCGGACCGGGTTCGAGGCGCCGACGACCAGCAGGCCCCCGCGCGGCAGCGCGCGGCTGACCGCGCCGGCGACCTCGTGCGGCGTGAGGTCGGGCTCCGCGGCGAGCAGGCGGTCGAGGGCGCGGGAGGTGTCGCGGTCGGCCTCGTGCCAGGCGGCGGCCCAGGCCGGGTCGTCCGGACCGGCCACGTCGACCCGGTCCGCCTCCGCGGCGACCGCGAACGGGCGGTCGGGCCAGATGCCCGGGTGCCGGACGGCGACCACCTCGACGTCGTCGCGGGCGAGGAGGCGTGCGACCGGGCGGGACAGCGTGGGGTGGCCGAAGACGACCACGCGCTCGACCCGGGGCCCCAGGTCGCCGTCGAGGAGCAGCCGATAGGTGCGAATCACGCTGTCGCCCGTCCGGCAGCCGCTCGACGGCTCGGCGAGCAGCGGCCAGCCGGCCTTCTCCGCGAGCTGCCGGGCCGGTGGTCCGGCGTCGTCGCCGGCCACCACGACCGTGCGAGGTCCGGGCTCGAGCCTGAGCTCGTCGCGCGCAGGGGCCTGCAGGGTGACCGCCCACTCGGGCCGCTCCCCGCCGTCCCACCCGCCGTCGTCGGGCAGCAAGGGGTCGTCGAGCTGGATGTTGAGGTGGACGGTGCGCTGGCCGTCGTCGGCGCGGAGGAAGGCGAGCAGCTCGTCGAGCTCCGCCCCGTCCTGCCCGGCTGCCACGTCGAGCGTCGGCGCGAAGGTGCCGAAGAGTCCGACCTGGTTGGTGGTCTGGTTGGCGCCGGTGCCCCGCAGCCGCGCCGGCCGGTCAGCGGTGACGACGACGAGCGGTACGCCTGCGTGCGCGGCCTCCATCACGGCCGGGAAGAGGTTGGCCACCGCGGTGCCCGAGGTGCAGACCACGGCCGCCGGGCGACCGCTGGTCTTCGCCAGGCCGAGGGCGAGGAAGGCGGCCGTGCGCTCATCCATGCGCGTGTGCAGCCGCAGGCCGGGCTCGGTCGTCGTGGTGGGCCGCTGGGCGTCGAAGAGGGCGAACGAGAGCGGTGCGTTGCGGGAGCCGGGCGCGACCACCACCTCGCGCACGCCGGCACCGCGGAGTGCGGTCGCCACCGTCCGGGCGAGTGCGGTGGAGTCGTTCACGAGGAGCGATCATTCCCTACCGCGTCGAGCCTGCGTCGCCAGTGGTCGACGCGGTCGCCTGCAGCGGTGAGGCGGTCCAGTGCGGCGTCGTCGACCTCGGCGCGGGCGACCGGCAGCATGCCGTCCACGGGGAGCAGCGGGTCGACGGCGACGTCGTCGGTGAGCAGCTGCACGGTGGCGAGACCGCAGGCGTGGTGGAGCTCGGGCAGGGCGGCCGCGAGGGCCACGCCGGCGGCGATGCCGACGCTGGACTCGACCGCGCTGGAGACCACGACCGGCAGGCCGATGTCCTCGGCGATCCGGAGGCACGCCCGCACCCCGCCGAGCGGCTGCACCTTGAGCACGGCGATGTCCGCGGCCTCGAGGTCGCGCACGCGGTAGGGGTCCTCGGCCCGGCGGATGGACTCGTCGGCGGCGATCGGCACGTCCACCCGACGGCGTACGACGGCGAGGTCCTCGACCGACATCACGGGCTGTTCGACGTACTCCAGGCCGCCGGCCGCCCGGTCGATCGCGGCGATCGCGCGGACCGCCTCGTCGACGTCCCAGGCGCCGTTGGCGTCGACGCGGACCAGCCCGTCCGGGCCGAGCGCGTCACGGACGGCCTCGACCCGGGCGAGGTCGTCGGCGAGCTCCTGGCCGCGCTCGGCGACCTTGACCTTGGCGGTGCGGCAGCCGCCCGCGAGGACGATCGCGTGGGCACGCTCCGGATCGGTGGCCGGGACGGTGACGTTGACCGGCACCTCGCTGCGCAAGGGGTCGGGCCAGCCGACGTCGGCGGCCTCGCGGGCGCACGCCAGCCACGGACGCGAGGTGGCGTCGTCGTACTCCAGGAAGGGTGACCACTCCCCCCAGCCCGCGTCGCCGCGCAGCAGGACGCCCTCGCGCACCGTGATGCCGCGGAAGCGCGTGCGGAGGGGGATCGAGAAGACGTGCAGTGACGCGTCGACCTGCATCAGAGCCCGGCCTGGAGGGCCTGGCGGTCGACCTTGCCGTTGGGCAGCAGCGGGAGGCTGGCGGCGCGGGCGAACTCGCGCGGCGCCCACGACCGGGGGTGCACCACGCTGACCCAGTCGCGCAGCTCGGCGTCGGTGGCGGTGCCGACCACCACCGCGACGACCTTCTGGCCCCACTCGGGGTCGGGCACGCCGAAGACCTCGGCCTGCTCGACCTGGAGGTGGCCGCGGAGCCGCTCCGCGACGAGGGCGACGGGGATCTTCACCCCTCCGCTGATCACGACGTCGTCGACACGCCCGACGATCCGGAGCCGGCCGTCGTCGTCGAAGCGGCCCTCGTCGGAGGTGAGGAACCAGCCGTCCTCGACCGAGGCCGCCGTCAGCTCGGGGTCGGACTCGTAGTGGCTGAAGAGCGTGGGTCCGGCGATCCGGACGCGGTCGGCGTCGCCGAGACTGACGCCGACCCCGTCGAGGGGTACGCCGTCGTAGACACAGCCGCCCGCCGTCTCCGATGAGCCGTAGGTGGAGACGAGGCGGACGCCCGCCTCCTCGGCCCGGCTGCGGTGGTCGTGGTCGAGGCCCGCACCGCCGACGAGCACGGTGTGGCAGCGCGCCAGGGAGGCGAGCTGCTCGGGGTTGGCGAGGATCCGGTGCAGCTGCGTCGGCACCAGCGAGACGAAGGTCGGCGTGGGGCTGTGGTCGGAGGCGGCCGCGCGGCCGACGTCCAGGCCGTCGACGACGATCGGCTCGTGGCCGGCGACGAGCGAGCGCACGATCACCTGCACCCCGGCGACGTACGACGACGGGAGCGCGAGCAGCCAGCGGCCCGACTCCCCCAGTCGGCGGGCGGACGCCTCGACGCTCGCGAGGACGGCCCGGCGCGGCAGGACCACGCGTTTCGGACTCCCGGTGGAGCCGGAGGTCTCGATCAGCAGCGGGTCGGGGTTGTCGGCCTCGAGCCACCGCGACAGCTGCCTGATCGCGACCGAGGGCTCGTCCGAGGGCCGGAGGAAACTCACGCGACCAACGCTAGTGGCTCTGCCACCATGGGCGCGATGGATCAGACGGACCAGCAGACGACGCAGCAGGAGTCGTGGTGGCGGCGGCAGCTCCCGCCGAGCCCCCTGGCCCGCTCCCTGTCGGTGCAGTCGATCCTGTTCGCCGTCGGCGAGGGCACGTTCATCACGGGCTCGGCCGTGTTCTTCACCCAGATCGTCGGCCTGTCGGCCGCCCAGGTCGGCATCGGCCTGACCGTCGCCGGCATCGTGTCGTTCTTCTTCGCCGTGCCGGCCGGCAAGCTCGCCGACCGGGTCGGCACCAAGCGGATCTGGGCGATCAGCGCGCTCGGCACGTCGCTGCTCTACTTCGTGTGGCCGCTGCTCCACGGGTTCGCGGCCTACCTCGTGATGATGGTCGTCCTCGAGGTCGTCAGCCAGGCCGGGTGGAGCGGACGCGGCGCCTACACGATCGACATCTTCACCAAGGAAGAGCGCGTCCAGTCGCAGGCCTTCATGCGTGCGGCGCTCAACATCGGCTTCACCTTCGGCGCCCTCATCGGTGGGCTCGCGCTCGCCACCGACAGCGACGCCGTCGTCCGCGCGGTGCCGATCCTCACCGGCGCGATCCTGCTGGCCAACACCTACTGGATCACCCGCCTCCCCGACCCTCCGGCCCGCGAACCAGTCGCCACCGAGGAGGCCGTCGTCAAGCCGGCCGCCCTCAAGAACCGCGCCTTCCTCGCCCTGATGACCGGCGACGGCGTGCTCGGCACCAACCAGGTGCTGCTCAACATCGTGATCCCGCTCTGGCTGGTCGAGGAGACCGACGCACCCCGGGTCCTGCTCGCCTGGCTGTTCGGCACCAACACCGTGATGGCGGTGCTGCTCCAGGTCGCGGCCGCGCGCGGGGTCGACTCGGTCGCGCGCTCGCTGCGGGCGTCGTACATCTCCGCGGGGTTCTTCGTCCTCTCCTGCGCCATCGTGCTCGTCACCCACGACACCATCGGCTGGCTCACGATCGCGCTCGTCTGGCTCGGCCACGTCACCGTCACCGGCGCCGAGCTCTTCCAGTCCGCCGGCCACTGGGGCTTCATGTCCGAGCTCACCGACGCCGACCAGCGCGCCGAGTACCAGGGCGCGGCCCACATCGGTGGCACCCTCGGCTCCGTCTGGGCCCCTGCCCTCTTCACCTGGCTCGCGATGGAGCACGGCTCCCTCGGCTGGATCACCATCGCGTCGATCTGCATCGTCGCGACCTTCACCATGGGTCCGTCCTCGCGCGCCGCCGAGCGCTATCTCGCGCGCCACGGGTCCGCGACCTGAGCCTCGACCGGCGTCATAGGCTCGCGGCATGAGTGCGTACTGGATCTGCGTCTACAAGGCCGTGCACGACCAGGACAAGGTGACGGCGTACGCCGAGCTCGCCGGGCCTGCCATCCGCGCGGGCGGCGGTCGCTTCCTCGCCCGCGGCAACCCCGAGGCGACGTTCGAGCTGGGCGAGGTCACCCGCACGGTCGTCATCGAGTTCCCCTCCGTCGACGCCGCCGTCTCGACGCACGACAGCGAGGCCTACCAGGAGGCGCTGCGTGCGCTCGGCGACGGCGCTGACCGTGACCTCCGCGTGGTGCCGGGCGCGGAGGGCTGATGGTGGCCGGCGACTGGCGGGCGTCGAGGGTCGACGACCTGCGTGCGCTGATCCTCGAGGCCGAGCCCGACGCCACCGAGGAGGCGAAGTGGAAGAAGGCGTCGAACCCCGACGGCGTCCCCACGTTCTCGCTCGACGGCCTGATCTGCACGATCGAGACCTACAAGGACAAGGTGAAGGTCACCTTCGCCAGGGGCGCGTCCCTCGACGACCCGTCCGGGATCTTCAACGCCAGTCTCGACGCCGGCACGCGGCGGGCGGTCGACATCGTCGAGGGTGACGAGCTCGACGAGGCCGCGTTCGTCGCGCTGGTCCGCGAGGCCGTCTCGGCCAACCGGGCGTAGTCGACTCAGTCCGGTACGTCGAGCACGAGCCGCTGGCCGCCGTCCGCGAGCTCGCGGCAGATGTCGAGGTGGCCCGCGTGGGTCGTGGTCTCGACGAGGACGTGGAGAAGGACGTCGCGGAGCGATGCGTACGGCGGCATGTCGTCCGAGATGGCGGCGGGCGGCTGGTCGACGGGCATCCCCGCGATCGCCGCCGTGGCCGCCCGGCACTCCTCGACGTACTCCGCGATGATCTCCTCGTCCGTCAGGTCCTCCGGGGCGACCCAGCCGTCGTAGCCGGACGAGATCTCGACCGCCTCCCCCGCCATCACCGATCGCAACCACAGTCGCTCGACGTCGTGGGTGAGGTGGTGGACGAGCCCGAGGGGCGTCCAGCCGGACGGGACCTGCGAGCGGCGCCGTTCCTGCGGCGACATCGCGCCCACCTGCTGGACGACATGGCGGCGCTTGCTCTCGAGCCAGCCGATCAGCTCGTCGCGGGTGGCGTCGTCAGCGGGGTCAGCGGTCATGAGTCCCAGTGAAGCCGATGGGGGCTCGAGCACCCACGGGTGGGAGGGGGAGGTCACACGGCCGCGTCCCGAAAATGGCAGGCGAGTGTCGGACCCGCGACGCAGAATGGTCGGCGATGAGCATCCTGACGACACTGAAGCAGCAGGCCACTCCCCCGTCCCCGCTGGCCGGGCGGCTGGCGACCCAGTCGCTGCTGTTCGCGCTGGGCGAGGGCACGTTCATGGCGGGGTCGGCGGTGTTCTTCACCCAGGTCGTCGGGCTCTCGGTGGTGCAGGTCGGACTCGGCCTGACGATCGCGGGCATCGCGTCGTTCATCGCGGCGTACCCGATGGGTCGGGTCGTCGACCGGCTCGGCGCCAAGCGGTGCTGGGCGATCAGCTCGGCGGGGCAGGGCGCGATGTTCGCCGTGTGGCCGTTCATCGACAGCTTCCAGGGCTACCTCGCCATGGCGGTCGTGATGGAGGTGATCGGTGCCCTCGGCGGCGTCGCGCACGGCGCGTACACGATCGACGTGCTGCCGCCGCAGGAGCGGGTGAAGTCGCGCGCCTACATGTACTCCGCGCTCAACGTCGGCTTCACGCTCGGCTCCCTGCTCGGGATCATCGCGCTCGGGCCTGAGTCGCTGACGCTGCTGATGGCGATGCCGTTGTTCACGGCCATCGTCTTCCTGTTCAACGCCTTCAACATCACCCGGCTGCCCGACGCTGCGCACGACATGCGCACGGCGGAGGAGAAGAAGGTGAAGGTCCCCGGCGCCGGACCGATGAAGAACGTCGGCTGGCTCGCGACGAGCTTCTTCACCGGCATGCTCTGGACCAACCAGGTGATCCTCAACGTCGTCATCCCGCTGTGGCTGGTCGACAAGACCGACGCCCCGTGGGTCATCCTGTCGCTGCTCTTCGGCACCAACACGGTGATGTGCATCGTGCTGCCGATGGCAGCGGCGCGGGGGGTCAAGGACGTCACCACGGCGCTGCGTGCGATCCGGGTCTCGACGGTCTTCTTCGTCGTCTCGTGCGTCATCACGCTGTCCACGCACCACACGGTCGGCTTCTGGACGATCGCGCTGTTCTTCCTCGGCCACGTCACGCTGACAGGCGCCGAGCTGTTCCTCTCGGCCGCGAGCTGGACCTTCGAGGCCGAGCTGATGGACCCGCGCCGTCGCGGCGAGTACCAGGGCGCCGCGGAGCTCACCGGCACGCTCGGTCGGGTGTGGGCGCCCGCGGCCTTCACGTTCCTCGCGATGACGTGGAGCACGTGGGGCTGGCTGGTCATCGCCGGCCTGATGGTCTTCGCCGCCGTCGCCATCCACCCGTCCACCGCGATGGCGCGCCGCTTCCTCGAGCAGCACGTCCCGGCCGACGTGCTCGCCGATGCCAGCGCGCACCAGCCCGAGGACGCCCCGGTCGGTCCACCGACCGTCGACCAGCCGGCGCAGCCCGGAGGCCCGAGCCCGCTCGACTCCCTGCCAGAATCCACCGGTGACCTCATCCGCTGACTGGATCGCCGGTGCCCGGCCGCGCACCCTGCCCGCCGCCGTTGCTCCCGTCCTCGCCGGCACCGGCGTCGCGGCCTTCGTCGACGGCGCCGTCTGGTGGAAGGCCCTGCTCGCCCTGGTCGTGAGCCTCGCCCTGCAGGTCGGCGTCAACTACGCCAACGACTACTCCGACGGGATCCGCGGCACCGACAGCGACCGCGTGGGCCCGATGCGCCTCGTCGGATCCGGTGCGGCGACGCCGCGGGCCGTGAAGACCGCAGCGTTCGCCGCCTTCGGGGTCGCCGCGGTCGCCGGACTGGTCCTCGCCGCCACCACCGCGTGGTGGCTGGTCGCGGTCGGCGCGGTCTGCGTGGTCGCGGCCTGGTTCTACACCGGCGGCGACAAGCCCTACGGCTACCTCGGCCTCGGCGAGGTGATGGTGTTCGTCTTCTTCGGCCTGGTCGCGGTGATCGGCACGACCTACGTCCAGACCGGGACGTGGGAGTGGCCGGCGCTCTACGCCGGCATCGGCATCGGTGCGCTCGCCTGCGCGATCCTCGTCGCCAACAACCTGCGCGACATCCCCACCGACACCGTGGCCGGCAAGCGCACGCTCGCCGTACGCCTCGGTGACGAGCGCACCCGCTACCTCTACGCCTTCCTCGTGCTGGTCGCGGCGGCCGCCGTGGTGGCCGTGGCAGCCGCCACGACCTGGTGGGCCCTGCTCGGACTGGTCTTCCTCGGCCGCGCCGCCGCGCCGACGAAGGCGGTGCTCGGCGGCGCCAGCGGGCCGGCGCTGATCCCGGTGCTCGCGGCCACCGGTGCCTCCGAGCTGGCCTGGTCGGTGCTCGTCGCGCTGCCCCTGCTCGTGGCCTGACACTTCGCCGAATCACCGGCCGCGGCCGCCGGACACATGGGATCCTCGTGCCATGTCCCAGCAGCAGCCGGAGGAGGGCGCACGCCTCGACGAGTTCGTGCAGCGGCAGGTCGCGGACGCCGTACAACGCCGGCGTGCCCAGCAGGACCGCGAGAGCTCGTTGCGAGCCTCCTCGCTGGCCTCGGACCTCGACCGCGACCGCACCGCGAGCATCCTCAACGAGGCGTTCGCCCAGGGTCGGCTCACGCCCGAGGAGCACGCCGACCGCACGACGCGCACCTTCACCGCGCGGACCCTGGGTGACCTCGACCAGGTGCTCACCGGCCTCCATACTCCCGTCGCTGCGGCCCCGACGCACGTGGTCAACAAGCTGGTCTTCTGGGTCGTCGCGTTCTTCATGTCGCCCTTCCTGCTGATGGGCTTCGGCCTCACCATGGGCGGCGACGGGTTCGGCAGCCGCATCTTCGGGATCGTGCTCCTGGGTGTCCTCGTCCCCGTGCTGTACGCCCTGCGCCGACGCACCTACGGGAAGGACCGGGACACCCGCTGGTCCACCCCGCGCTGACCCGCGCGATATTGCGTGGCCGGCGCGGTGCCGGCTCACTAGCGTGCGACTCGTGGACTACGACTTCGCGCACCTCGACTTCAGCGACGAATCCGACGACGCCGTCGCGCGCCGGAAGGGCTGGATCGAGGCCGTGCTGCGCGGCTTCCGGGACGGTCGACCCGACGACGAGATGGTCGAGCGGTGGGTCCGCCACTACCGCGCGGACGAGGTCGACGTCAGTGGTGCGTGGCTGCCGGAGGGCGAGTTCGGCGCCGGGCCGTGGCCGGTCGCGACCTACGCCAGCCTCGACAAGACGCTCAACGCCGGGCGCGAGCTGCTCCCCCTGCGGATGATCACCGACGTCACCACCAGCGCCAGCCACCGCCGCCAGGGCCTGCTCCGCCGCCTCATCGAGGACGACCTCACCGACGCCGTGGCGCAGGGCGTCCCGATGGCCGCGCTCACCGCGTCCGAGGCGACCATCTACGGACGATGGGGCTTCGGTCCGGCCACCTTCCGCGTCGGCGTCGAGATCGACACCTCGCCCGGCTTCGCGATGCGGTCCTTCACCGACCCCGGCCGGGTCGAGCTCGTCGAGCCCGCCGACGCGTGGCCGCACGTCAAGGCGCTCTTCGACACCTTCCACGCCCGCCAGCGCGGGTCGGTCGAGTGGCCCTCGCCCTACGAGGACATCCACACCGGGTCGTACGACTTCGACGAGGGCGGTCCCAACAAGAAGATCCGCGCCGCCGTCCACCTCGACGCAGCCGGCCGGCCCGACGGCTTCGTGATCTTCACGCACGGCGAGGACTACTCGATCAAGGTCGCGGAGACGGTCGCGCTCACCACTGACGCCCGGCTCGGGATGTGGTCGTTCCTCGGCCAGATGGACCGCATCAAGAAGGTCACCATCAACCTCTTCCACCCCGAGGACCCGCTGGCCTGGGCCCTCACCGACATGAACCGCGTGAAGACCACCGAGGTCGAGGAGTTCCTCTGGCTCCGCCTCCTCGACGTGCCGAGGTGCCTCACCGCCCGCCCGTGGGCTGCCGACGGCGTGGTCGTCCTCGAGGTCGACGACCCGCAGGGCCACGCCGCGGGCCGCTTCGAGATCACCACCTCCGGCGGCGTCGCCACGGTCGGCGCGACGGACCGTCCCTCCGACGTGCAGGTCACCGCGGAGACCCTCGGCTCGCTCTACCTCTCCGACGTCCGGGTGCGGCACCTGCAGCGCGCCGGCCGGATCGGCGGTGAGGACGATGCGGTGGGCAGGCTCGCCGCCATGGCGGACCTCAGCGACGCGCCGTACAGCCTCACGGGGTTCTGAGCAGGGTCTCCAGCCGCTCGACCTCGGCTGCGGTCCCGTCGATCGGCGCGTCCGGCGCGTCGACGTCGACGGCACCGCCGACGACCTTCCACGTGCCGCGGACGACACCGTCGACGAGGACGGGGTTGGCACCGCGCGTCATCGACGTCCGGTGCTCGGCCGGCACCACCCACTCGTCCTTGGTGCCAGGCCCCATCACCCACGCGTCCTTGCCGGGCAGCAGCACCACCGACTCCTCGGGGCGTACGTCGACCAGCTCGGGCAGCCGGTCGGCGAGGACCCAGCGATCCTCGCCGTCGACGTCGACGCGAGCGAGCCGGTCCTGCACCTCGGTCCACCACGTCGTGAGCCGTTTCCGACCGGCGCTGAGGCCCTCCCCGAGCCACGAGTGGACGTGCGCGGGCGTGCACGGCCCGTAGGCGTCGACGTACTCCAGCACGACCCGCGGGCCCGCCTCGTCGAGCGGTGGGATGCCTCCCCAGGTCGGCGCGGCGGCCGGGCTCTGCAGCGTCAGGCCATCGGCGACCGGCGGGCCGAGCACGACGTCGCCCTGCCAGCAGAGCGGCTTGAGCAGGGTGATGTTGGGCTCGGCGAACTCCGTCGCCAGGTGGTCGAAGCGCGTGCCGGCGACCGCGTCGGCGATCGCCCGGGGCGGCACCGGCCCGTCGGCCACGACCTCACGGACGAGCGCGCGCAGGTCCGGCCAGTCGTCGGGCCGGAGCCGGTAGTGCTCGACCCAGCTCTTCAGCGCCCACTGGCGGCCGGCAGCCCGGAGGGCGAGGTAGGCACCGGCGGTCTCGGGGGCCATCACCTGGACGGACCCGCGGAACGAGAAGGTGCGGACAAGCCGACCGTCGGAGAGCGCGCGCTGCACCTCGCCGGGAGCACCGGGATCCGCCAGCCGGCGCCGGACCGCGAGGTCGGGATCGCTGCCGAACACCGAGACCGCGGCGAGCGTACGGACGACCTCGACGGACGAGTCCGCTCCGTCGACCAGGTGCTGGCGGCGCAGGCGCCACGTGAGCGCCCAGTGCCGCGAGACCGACGGCACGCTCAGTCCGCGTCCTCGCGCGCCTTGCGCTCCTCGAAGGCCGCGGACGCCTTGGCCGCGCGTGTCTCCACCCGCTCGGCGAAGGCGCGACGCTGCCGGTCGAGGATGAAGAACGACCCGATGCCGGAGATCAGGAACCCGAGGACGACGGCCCAGAACAGGTGGTAGGTCCCGCCGGAGAAGAGCGCCATGAGACCGACGACGATCCCGAACGAGGCAAGGAACAGCACGATCCGCAAGACGGTGTAGACCACGAACTCCTTCACGCCACCAGCCTAGGCGGGGCTGGCTACATTGGAGGAATGCTGAAGGTGGTGCTGGTGGTCGCACTGATCGCGCTCGTCGTCTGGGCGCTGGTCAAGCTGATGCTGCGTCGCCTCGACGGAGGCGGCGCCGGCGGGTCACGCCCGCGGGCCCTCGGCCCCGACGACGACCCCGACTTCCTGCGCGGGCTCGACCGGAAGCCCAAGCCCGGCCCCAAGCCCGACGACGACTGAGGTCGTCTCGAGGGGCCGCTCGACGGTCTGCTCGACGGTCCGCCCCACGGCGGCCCCTTCGGCGTACGAGTGCTGGCTCGACGTGCTGAAGAAGTTGATGCCGATGAAGTTGAACCACAGCGTCGCCGCGCCGATGAGGGCGAGGATCGCGGCCCTGCGGCCGCGCCAGCCCGCGGTCGCGCGGGCGTGGAGATAGGCGGCGTAGACCACCCAGGTGATGAAGGCCCACACCTCCTTGGGGTCCCAGTTCCAGTAGGACGACCACGCCTGGTGCGCCCAGATCGGGCCCGAGATCAGTACGCCGAAGGTCCACACCGGGAAGCCGAACGCGTGCATCCGGTAGGCGATCCGGTCGAGGACCGGGAGCTCGGGCAGCCGCGCGAGGTAGCCCGTCTCCTTCGTCGAGCGGGCCTTGAGGAGGTAGAGGATCGACGTGATCCCGCCGAGGGTGAAGGCGCCGGTGGCGATGCAGGCCGCCACGACGTGGATCACCAGCCAGTAGGACTCGAGCGCCTCGGTCAGCGGGGCGACCGGCTCGTAGAGCCAGAGCACGTCCGCGAGCAGGACGCAGAGCACGAAGCCGACGACGATCGGGCCGAGCCAGTCGAGCCGCCAGCGCCGGGTCGTCGCGAGGAAGAGCGCGACGACGACGAACGTGCCGGTGAGGGTGAACTCGTACATGTTGCCCCACGGCACCCGGTCGGGGTCAGCGGCCAGGCCACGCCCGAGCAGCGCGACGAAGTGCGCCAGCGCGCCGATCGCGACCAGCAGGACGCCGAGCCGGCCCGCCATCTCGGGGCGGTGTGCGGCCGCCTCGTCGGGGGCGTCCTCCACGAGCGTGTCGCCACCACCGCCGACGGCGACGGCCTGCCGGACGGGCACGTCGCGCAGCGCGGCCCACTGGACGGCGTACGCCAGCAGGGCGAGGAAGTAGACCACCCCGGCCGCTGCCACGCCCTGGTTGCTCAGCGTCTCCCACTGCAGGTCGGTCACGACTCGGCCCCATCTCTGTCCGGTGCTGTCTTCTTCAGTGCTGCCACGATGCCAGTCAGCTCGTCACGCCCGGTCTCCGGGTCACCGCCGGACGACCGGTCGAGCCGGGCCACCTCGACCAGTGTGGTCCCGTCGTCCTGACGGCGGGCGCGCACCCACAGCCGGCGCGGCCGCACGAACAGCGAGGCGAGCAGGCCGAGGAGTGCGGCGACCATGCCGCCGAGCGCGATGAACTTGCCGGGGGTGCGGCTGATCTGGATCTTGTTCCAGCGCTGGAGGCCGTCGAAGGTGACGCTGCCGAGCCCGTCGGGGAGCGTCACCGTCTCGCCGGGCCGGAGGTCCATCCGGAAGGGCTGCCCGTCGGCCTTGCGCAGCTGCGTGGCGTTGGCCTTGTCGAGGACGTAGACCGAGGAGGCCGATCCGTCGGAGACACCGATGTCACCGGTGTAGACGAACAACGACACCAGAGGATCGACGGCGTCGCCGAACGCCGACGACGGCATCGACAGGCTGCCGTCCTCGTCGCGCCCGAGCTGGAAGGTCGGGTAGAAGGTCCCCTCGAGGCCGATCTGGGTCGGCTCGGCGAACGGCGCCTTGACCACGCCGAACGACTCGAAGGTCTGCGGGTTGATCGGCAGGAAGGTGGCCGGGCCCGTCTTGGTCACGTTGCCGTCGCCGTCGCGGATCGTGATGACCGGTGCGTAGCCGTGGCCGATGAGGAAGACGTCCGTGCCGCCGATCGACAGCGGGTGGTTGACCTTGAGGTCGTACTGCTGCGTCGGGGCGTCCGGCTGCGTCCTGTAGTCGAGGTGCGCGACGAAGTTGCGCGCCTGCCCGCGACGGCGGCCCTCGGTCATCCACTCGACGTCGAAGTCGGTGATGCTGAACGAGAACGGCTCCATCACGGACGGGTCGAACAGGCTGCCCGGCGCGAAGTCGTCGTAGGACGTCAGGTTGTTGGTGAAGCCGTAGTCCTTGCCGTTGAGCAGGATGACGCCGCCCTTGTAGCCGAACAGGCTCCCGATCGCGACGCCCACCAGCACGACGATGACCGCGAGGTGGAAGAGCAGGTTGCCGGCCTCGCGGAGGTGGCCACGCTCGGCGGCGACCGAGTCGCCCCCCGCGGGCCGGTCGACGCGGAACCGCCGCTTGCGGATGACCACCGCGGCGCGGTCGAGGACGACGTCCGGGTCCTCGTCGGTGGTGTACGACGTGCTCTCGGGCATGCGCGAGAGGTTGCGGGGCGCCCGTGGCGGCCGGGCCCGCAACGCGCGTGCGTACACGAAGAGGCGCGGGATGATGCACCCGACCAGCGAGATCATCAGCAGGAGGTAGATCGCGGAGAACCACACCGAGCTGTAGACCGCGAACAGGTCGAGCCGGTCCCAGATCGGCGCGAGCCGGGGGTGGTTGTCGCGCCACTGCGAGACCGCGAGCGAATCGATGTCCTCCTGCGGGATCACCGATCCCGGGATCGACGCGAGGGCGAGCAGCAGCAGGAGCACGAGCGCCGTACGCATCGAGGTGAGCTGGCGCCACGACCAGCGCGCCAGCTCGCGGGCGTTG
This sequence comes from Nocardioides baculatus, assembly GCF_016735675.1. GTDB lineage: Bacteria > Actinomycetota > Actinomycetes > Propionibacteriales > Nocardioidaceae > Nocardioides > Nocardioides baculatus. The sequence continues at coordinate 135,472 of NZ_JAERSG010000001.1, forward strand.
AGGTCCGCGGGCAGCGCCGTGGCCTGGCGCTCGTCGGACGGCCGCTGCTGCAGATCGGTCACAGCGGCGTCCAGAACCCGAGGACGAGGGACTGGAGGCGCTGCACCATCAGCTCCCACCAGCCGCTGACGAGCAGCAGCCCCACGACGATCATCATGAGTCCGCCGAACCGCATGATGAGCACCTGGTGGCGGCGGACCACCGCGAAGGCGCCGATCATCCGTCGGTAGGCGAACGCGGCGGCGATGAACGGCAGCCCGAGGCCCAGCGCGAAGACGGCGGCCAGGGCGGCTCCGCGGCCGGCGGTGGCCTCGTTGACCGACAGGAGGTTGATCGCCGCCAGGGTCGGGCCGACGCACGGCGTCCAGCCGACCCCGAAGAGGAAGCCGAGCACCGGCGCGACGGCGAGCCCGACGGCCGGGACCCGGTGGATGCGCCAGTCGCGCTGCAGGAAGCCGATCCCGCCGAGGAAGGCGATGCCGAGCAGGATCATGAGGACGCCGAGGGCGATGTTGAGCTGGTCGTAGTGCACGAACAGCCAGGCGCCGGCTGCGCCGGTCAGGCTGCCCAGCAGCACGAAGACGACGGCGAAGCCCGACACGAAGAGCACCGCACCCAGCACCATCCGGCTGCGTCGTGCGTCCTCGAGGTCGGCCCCGGACACGCCCGTCGCGTAGGAGAGGTAGCCGGGGAGCAGCGGGATCACGCAGGGGCTGAAGAACGAGACCAGGCCCGCGACGAGCGCGACGGGAAGGGCCAGGATCATCGACCCGGACGTGGCGGTGTCCTGGAGCCAGTCGTTCACCGGTCCACCCCCTCGACGAGGTCGACCAGCGTGAGCACGCTGGGGATGCGGCCCTGCACGGAGGCGGCGATGCGCCCCTCGGCGTCGAGCACGACGGTGCTGGGGATCGACCGCGGCCCGAGCGTCCCGGCGAAGGAGAGCAGCGCGGTGCCGTCGGCGGAGTAGATCGACGGGTAGTCCACCTCGAGGGTGCGGACGAACGCCGAGGCGTCCTCGCGCGAGGCGTCGCGGATGTTGAGCCCGACGAAGGTGACGTCGTCGCCCAGCTGGTCGTGGGCCTCGTTGAGGTCGGGCTGCTCGGCGATGCACGGCGGGCACCACGACGCCCACACGTTGACGACCACCGGCTTGCCGCGCAGGTCGGCGAGGTCGACCTCGGTGCCCTCGAGGTCGGTGCCGGTGATCTCGATCGGGTCGCCACGATCGGCGGCCTTCACCTCGGTGGGCACGCCCTCGCCGGTGATGTAGCCCTTGTCGCCGGTGCCGGACAGGCTCGAGCAGCCGGCCAGCACGAGCAGGCAGGCGAGCCCCACCAGGGGTGTGACGAGCGAGCGGAGGATCCTCAGGGCCGGTCCTCCTGCGGCGCGCCGCCGGCCGAGAACGGAGCGGAGCGGTCGCCTGCCGGGATCAGGTCGCCGGCGGGCTCGGAGTAGCGCACCTGCACCATCCGGTCGTCGTCGAAGACGATGCTCGTCAGGGAGCACAGCGTGCACTGGCGGTTCTTGGGGTGGTGGATGTAGCTGCGCTTCTCCAGGAAGAGCCGGGTCGTCCAGATCGGCAGCTGGTGGGAGACGATCACGGCCTCGTGGCCCGACGCCGCGTCGCGGGCGTCGTGGATCGCGGCCACCATCCGGGCGGCGATCTCGTCGTAGGGCTCGCCCCACGACGGCGTGAAGGGGTTGTACATGTGGCGCAGGAGGTGCGGCCGCTTCACGAAGGTCATGCCGCCCTCGGCGAAGCTCATCCCCTCGAACTTGTTGGTCGACTCGATCACCCGCGGGTCGATGGTCGGCGTGAGGCCGCGCGCCGCCGCGAGCGGGGCGCCGGTCTCCTGCGCCCGCTCGAGCGGGGACGTACGCATGTGCACGATGTCGCGGTCGCCGATGGTCTCCGCGATCCGCCGGGCCATCTGGTGGCCGAGGTCGGAGAGGTGGAACCCGTCGCGACGCCCGTAGAGGACCCCGGCCGGGTTGTGGACCTCGCCGTGCCGCAGCAGGTGGACGGTGGTCTGGACGCCCATCACTGACCCCCTGCCGTCGCGGCGGCGAGGGCGGCCGCCGGGAGCGCGTCGATGATCGTCGAGATCGCCCGCTCGTCGTGGGCCGCGGAGACGAACCACGCCTCGTAGGCCGACGGGGGCAGGTAGACGCCCTGGTCGAGCATCGAGTGGAAGAAGGCGGCGTAGGCCGCGGTGTCCTGCTGCCCGGCCTCGGCGAAGTCGCGCACCGGCTCGTCGCGGAAGAACACCGAGAACATCGTCCCGGCCGCCTGCACCGTGTGCGGCACGGACGCCGCCTGGAGGTGCTCGGTGACGGCGTTGCGGATGGTCAGCGCGGTGGCGTCGAGCTGCGCGTAGACCTCCGGCGTCGCGAGCCGGAGCGTCGCGAGCCCGGCGGTCGTCGCGACCGGGTTCCCCGAGAGGGTGCCGGCCTGGTAGACGCTGCCCTCAGGCGCGAGGTGGGACATCAGGTCGGCCCGGCCGCCGAAGGCCGCGGCGGGGAAGCCGCCGCCCATCACCTTCCCGAAGGTCATCAGGTCGGGCACCCAGCCCTCGATGGCACCGTCCAGGCCCCAACCGCCCTGCTCGGTGGCGCGGAAGCCGGTCATCACCTCGTCGCTGATGAACAGCGCGCCGTGGGCACGGCAGGTCTCGGCGAGGAAGGCGTTGAAGCCCGGCGCGGGCGGGACGACGCCCATGTTGCCCGGCGATGCCTCGGTGATCAGGCAGGAGATGCGCGGCCCGTGGGCCTGGAAGGCGGCGAGCACGGCCTCGCGGTCGTTGTAGGGCAGGACGAGCGTCTCGGCGGCCGCGGAGGCAGGGACCCCGCTGGTGCCGGGGACGGCGAGGGTCGCGATGCCGGAGCCGGCCTCGGCCAGCAACGGGTCGACGTGGCCGTGGTAGCACCCGGCGAACTTCACGACGAGGTCGCGACCGGTGACACCGCGGGCCAGCCGGATCGCCGACATCGTCGCCTCGGTGCCGCTGGAGACGAACCGGACCCGCTCGACCGGCGTACGCGCGACGATCTCCTCGGCCAGCTCGACCTCGGGCTCGGTGGGGGTGCCGTACGACGTACCGCGGGCCACCGCACCGGCGACCGCGGCCTGCACGTCGGGGTGCGCGTGGCCGAGCAGCATCGGGCCCCACGAGCAGATCAGGTCGACGTAGTCGTTGCCGTCGGCGTCGGTGAGCCAGGCGCCGGACGCGGAGGTGATGAAGCGGGGCGTGCCGCCGACCGCGGTGAAGGCACGGACCGGCGAGTTCACCCCACCGGGCGTCACGGCGCGGGCGCGGTCGAAGAGCGCCTCGCTGGCCGCTGTCGTGGCAGGCGTCGTCGCGGGGGTCACCGAATCATTGTCGCGTAGGCGGGCAAGGTGCCCGAATCGGTGCGCAATCCGGCTCCCGGATGTGCTCCGAACCACAAGTGACCGGCGCGTAACTTGTGGCGGAGTTCACTCGTTGAGGTTTGTGCCGGCGCCCGGAGGGGGCATCATGGCGAGGGAAACAGCAAGGGGAGCGATACTCATGTCGACTTCGAGCCGACTTCACAGGGCGACGGTCATCGTGCCGCTGGCCGTGCTCAGCGCCGCCTGGACCGCCAGCCTCTCAGGCGTGGGCGTGACCGCCGCGAGCGCTGACGAGGACGGCCCCGGGACCCTCCCGGACGGCACCGTGCTCCCCGCCTCCGCCATCGAGGCACCGGCGAGCGTCGGCGACGCCGTGACCCGCGCTGCCGCCCTCACCCCCGGCTCGGCCAGCAGCATCCCGCAGGCCGCCCTGACGGCCTACCAGCGCGCCGAGGGCGTCATCAACCAGGCCGACCGCGGCTGCGCCATCCCGTGGGAGCTGATCGCGGCGATCGGCCGCGTGGAGTCCGACCACGGTCGCTACGGCGGCAACACCCTCGACGACCAGGGCGTCGCCCGCCCCGGCATCTACGGCATCGCCCTCAACGGCAAGAACAACACCCAGAGCATCGCCGACACCGACGCCGGCCAGTACGACAACGACACCAAGTGGGACCGCGCCGTCGGCCCGATGCAGTTCATCCCCTCGACCTGGTCGGTCGTCGGCGTGGACGGCGACAGCGACGGCACCCGCAACCCGCAGGACATCGACGACGCGGCGCTCGCTACCGCCGTCTACCTCTGCTCGGGCGACGACGACCTCTCCGCGGAGAAGGGCCAGCGCGCCTCGGTCTACCGCTACAACCACTCCAACGACTACGTCGACCTGGTCCTGTCGATCATGCAGGCCTACATGGACGGCGACTTCAGCGCCGTCCCGTCCTCGGTCCTCACCTCGGGCGTGATCACGCCCGAGACGAAGGGCACCGGGGGTGGCAAGAAGGGCGGCCAGGGCGGCGCGACCGGCGGCGGCAAGGGCACCTCGACGCCGACCGTGAAGCCGACCACCTCGCCCACGAAGACCCCGACGCAGACGCCGACGCAGTCACCCACCCAGACGCCGACGCAGAGCCCGACGCAGTCGCCGACCCAGTCGCCGACCCAGTCGCCGACGACGGCGGTCCCGACGACCGTGCCGACGACGATCCTGCCGACGTCGCTGCCGACGACGCTGCCGCCCCTCCCGACGGCCACGATCTCGCAGACCCTCACCCTCGCCGAGGCGATCGCGCAGTGCACGCTCCAGGGCGTCATCGACCTCCCGCTCACCGGCGCCAACGAGCTCCTCGACTGCGCCAACCAGCTCCTCAACCCCTGACCGCCGACCCGCTGGTCGAGGAAGGCGCCTTGGCGCCTGTCACGAGACCCGGCTGACTCTGCTGGTCGAGGAAGGCGCCCTGGCGCCTGTCACGAGACCCGGCTGACTCTGCTGGTCGAGGAAGGCGCCCTGGCGCCTGTCACGAGACCCGGCTGACTCTGCTGGTCGAGGAAGGCGCCCTGGCGCCTGTCACGAGACCCATCCACAGATCGGGGCCTCGCTCTGGCGACCGACCCGTCGGCCCAGCACCGTGGGGGCATGCTCTATGCCTACATCGTCGAGTGTTCCGACGGCAGCTTCTACGTCGGCAGCACCAAGAACCTCGAACGGCGACTGTTCGAGCACAACGAAGGTGTGGGAGCGGCGTACACGCGCCGCCGGCGTCCTGTCCGTCTCGTGTGGGCTGGGGAGTTCGCACGGATCGACGAGGCGTTCGCCATGGAGAAGCGGATCCAGGGGTGGTCGCGAGCGAAGCGCCAGGCGCTGATAGACGACCGCACCGACGAGCTTGGCACGCTGTCCAGCCGCAGCTGGGCTGCGATCAGGGCGCGCGCAAAGGGGTCAGGGGTCTCGTGACTGTCGCTAGCGCGACCTCCTCGACCAACGGTCCCGAGGGGTCAGGGGTCTCGTGACGGTCGCTAGCGCGACCTCCTCGACCAACGGTCCCGAGGGGTCAGGGGTCTCGTGACGGCCGCTAGCGCGACCTCCTCGAGCAACGGTCCTGAGGGCGGGCGTCAGGGTCAGCGGCGGACGAGCCGGGCGGCCTCGGAGGCCCAGTAGGTGAGGATCACGTCGGCGCCGGCGCGGCGGATCGAGGTGAGGGTCTCCAGGATGGCGGCCTCGCGGTCGATCCAGCCGTTGGCGGCGGCGGCCTCGACCATGGAGTACTCGCCGGAGATGTTGTAGGCGGCGACGGGGATGTCGACGGCGTCGCGGACGCGGCGGATCACGTCGAGGTAGGCCAGGGCGGGCTTCACCATCACGATGTCGGCGCCCTGCTCGACGTCGAGCAGCACCTCGCGCACGCCCTCGACGGCGTTGGCGGGATCCTGCTGGTAAGTTTTGCGGTCGCCGACGAGGGAGGAGTCGACGGCCTCGCGGAACGGCCCGAAGAACGCCGAGGCGTACTTCGCGGAGTAGGCGAGGATCGAGACGTGGTGATGGCCGGCCGCGTCGAGCGCGTCGCGCACCACGCCGACCTGGCCGTCCATCATGCCGCTGGGGCCGACCATGTCGACTCCGGCGGCGGCCTGCGCGAGCGCCATGTCGGCGTACGCCGTCAGCGTGAGGTCGTTGTCGACGTCACCGTCGGGCGTGAGCAGGCCGCAGTGGCCGTGGTCGGTGAACTCGTCGAGGCACAGGTCCGACATCACCGTGAGCTGGTCGCCCACCTCGGCGACCACGTCGGTGATCGCGAGGTTGAGCACGCCGGCGGGGTCGATGCCGCCGGAGCCGGTGGCGTCCTTGGTCTCCGGGATCCCGAAGAGCATCACGCCGCCGAGGCCGAGCTCGGCCGCCTCGTTGACGGCCGCCTTGAGCGAGTCGCGGGAGTGCTGGACCACGCCCGGCATGGACGCGATCGGCCGCGGCTCGGTGGCGTTCTCGCGGATGAAGACGGGGAGCACCAGCGAGCTCGGCTGCACCGACGTCTCGGCCACCATCCGGCGCAGCGCAGGCGTGCGCCGCAACCGGCGGGGCCGGACGAGCGGGGTCTGGATCTCGCGGTGCTCCTCGGTCACTTGGCGCGTGCCTTCCGGCGGCCCGAGGCGGTGCGCTCGCTCGGCCGGGTGACGGGCTCGCCCGCCTCCAGCATCGCGAGGCGGCGCGAGGCACCGAAGTCGGCGAGCGCGTCGACGAGGACCTCGACGTCGGGCGACGGCGCGAGGACGTCGACCCGGAGGCCGTGCTCCTCGGCTGTCTTGGCCGTGGCCGGGCCGATGACGGCGATGATCGTCGACGGGTGCGGCTTGCCGGCGATGCCGACGAGGTTGCGCACCGTCGAGGACGAGGTGAAGACGACGGCGTCGAACTTGCCGGTCTTGATCGCGTCGCGGACCGGCGCCGGCGGCGGGGTGGCGCGCACGGTGCGGTAGGCCGTGACGTCGTCGCACTCCCAGCCGAGGTCGATCAGGCCGGCGACGAGGTTCTCCGTCGCGATGTCGGCACGCGGCAGGAAGACCCGGTTGATCGGGTCGAGCACGTCGTCGTAGGGCGGCCACTCCTCGAGCAGGCCGGCGGCGGACTGCTCGCCGGACGGCACCAGGTCGGCGCGCAGTCCCCAGTCGGCGATGGCCTGGGCGGTCTTGTCGCCCACGGCCGCGATCTTGAGGCCGGAGAACGCGCGGGCGTCGAGGCCGTAGTCCTCGAACTTCTCGCGCACGGCCTTGACCGCGTTGACCGAGGTGAAGGCGATCCACTCGTAGCGGCCCTCGACGAGGCCGCGGACGGCCTTGTCCATCTGGAGCGGGTTGCGGGGCGGCTCGACCGAGATGGTCGGCACCTCCTCGGGCACGGCGCCGTACTCGCGCAGGCGACGCGACAGCGAGCCGGCCTGCTCCTTGGTGCGGGGCACCAGCGCACGCCAGCCGAAGAGCGGCTTGGTCTCGAACCACGACAGCGTCTTGCGCAGGTCGACGACGTCGCCGATGACGATGATCGCCGGCGGCGCGATGCGGGACGCGCGTACGTCGGCGGCGACGCTCGCGAGCGTCGATATGAGGGTCTGCTGCTCGGTCGTCGTGCCGACGCGGGTCACCGCGACCGGCGTCTCGGGCGAGCGGCCGGCCTCGACGAGCGCGGCGGCGGTCTCGCCGATGCTGCCCACCCCGGAGAGCAGGACGAGCGTGCGGTCGTCGGCGTAGGCGCTCCAGTCGACCTTGTCGCCGCAGGTGACGACGGCCATCTCGCGGTGGCGCTTGTCGGTCAGCGGGATGCCGGCGTAGGCCGGGACCGCGCTCACCGAGGAGACGCCGGGCACGACCTCGAAGCCGACGCCCGCCTTGACGCAGGCCTGCGCCTCCTCGGGACCGGAGGCGTAGAGGAACGGGTCGCCGGTCATCAGGCGGACCACGCGCTGCTTCTTGCCGTGGCGTACGACGACCTTGGCGCGGGCCGCGTGGGTCAGCGGCTGGCCGTCCTCGCCGAAGCCGCCGTCCACGATCTCCGGGCCGCCCTCGGCACCCAGCGGCAGGCCGAGGACCGAGCGGACCAGGTCGGCGTGCTCGGGCGCCTCGGTCACGATCACCTCGGCGCTCTGGATGAGCTCCACGGCACGCACCGTCAGCAGGCCCGGGTCGCCGGGTCCGCTGCCGACGAACGACACCCACCCGGGGGTCGCCGCCCTGCCCTGCTCGGTGGAGCTGGCCTGCGGGGTCTGTACTCGCGTCATGCGTGTGTGTTCCTCACTGGTGGTGCGTGCATCAGGTCTGCTGCTCCGTCGTCGAGCATGTCGCTCGCGAGTCGTCTGCCGAGCTGTTCGGCCTCGGTGACCGGGCCGGTGGCGCTCATCCGTACGGAGAGGCCGCCGTCCTCGGAGAGGGCCACGGCGCGCAGCCACAGCTCCTCCCCGTCCTCGCCCTCGACGACCTCGGCCAGCGCACCCAGCGGGGCGGAGCAACCGGCCTCGAGGGTGCTCAGCACGGCCCGCTCCGCGGTGACCGCGGCGCGGGTGGGGGCGTCGTCCAGGCGGCCGAGCGCGGCCACCAGGTCGGTGTCGGCGGAGCGGCACTCGACGGCGAGCGCGCCCTGCCCGGGGGCGGGAAGCATCTGGAGGGGGTCGAGCACCTCGGTGACCTCGTCGAGGCGACCGAGGCGGGCCAGGCCGGCGCGGGCCAGGACCACGGCGTCGTACGCCCCGTCGCGGACCTTGCGGATCCGGGTGTCGACGTTGCCGCGGATGCCCTCGATGTCGAGGCCGAGGCCGAGCGCCTCGAGCTGGCTGACCCGGCGCGGGGAGCCGGTGCCGAGGCGGCTGCCGACCGGCAGCTCGCCGAGGGTCAGGCCGTCGCGGGCGACGACCGCGTCGCGCGGGTCCTCGCGCGGGGGCACGGCGGCGAGGGCGATGCCGTCGGCGGGCGTGGTCGGCAGGTCCTTGAGCGAGTGGACCGCGACGTCGACCGAGCCCGCGAGCAGGGCGTCGCGCAGGGCGCTGACGAAGACGCCGGTGCCGCCGAGGGTGGCGAGCGGCGCGGAGCTGCGGTCGCCCTCGGTCGAGACCTCGACGAGCTCGACCTCACGGCCGAGGTGCTCGCGGATCAGGTCGGCGACCAGGCCGGACTGGGTGGTGGCCAGGGCGGAGGCGCGGGTGCCGAGGCGGATCGGGGCGGCGGAGGTGCTCATGCCTTGTCCTCCGCTCGCGTGAGGGCGTCGACGGCCTCGGGGTCGAGGCGGAACAGCTCGGCCAGGGCGGCGGTGTAGGACACGGCCGGCTCGGCGTCGGCGAGCTCCTTGACCCGGACGGTGGGCTCGTGGAGCAGCTTGTCGGCGACCCGCCGGACCGTGTGGAGCACCTCGGCGCGCGTGGCGTCGTCGAGGTCCGGCAGCCGGGTGGCGAGCCGCGCCATCTCGGCGTCGACCACGGAGGTGGCCATCGAGCGGAGGGCCACGACGGTGGGGGTCACGCTCGCCTGGCGGCGGACGGCGAGGAAGGCGGCGATCTCCTGCGCCACGATGGTGCGTACGTCGTCGACGCCCGCCGCGGCCTCGAGTCCGCGCAGCTCGTCGGCGAGGCCGGCCAGGCTGATCAGCCCGACGCCCGGCAGGTCGGCGACCGAGGGGTCGACGTCGTGGGGCAGGGCGAGGTCGATGACGGACAGCGGGCGGTCGCTGCCGCCGCGGGCGGTGACCACGTCGGCGAGCCGGACGAGCGGCTCGGGGGCGCCGGTGCACGACACGACGATGTCGGCCAGCGGCAGCTCGTCGGCGAGCGCGGACAGCGGCGCCGAGGTGGCGCCGTACTCCTGGGCGAGCCGCTCGGCGCTGGCAGCGGTGCGGTTGAGGACGGTGATCGCGGACGCGCCGCCGCGCGACAGGTGGGCGGCAGCGAGCGACGCCATCGCGCCGGCGCCGACCACGACGGCGCGGGCACCGGCGACGGGGACGCTGCTTCGCTCGAGCGCGGCCGTGACGAGTGACGGCGCGGCCCGGTCGATGTCGGTCTCGGCGTGGGCTCGCTTGCCGACGCGCAGCGCCTGCTGGAAGAGCGTGTTGAGCGCGGGGCCGACGGTGCCGTGCTCCTGGCCGACCCGGAGCGCGTCGCGCGTCTGGCCGAGGATCTGGCCCTCGCCCACGACCATCGAGTCGAGCCCGGCCGCGACCTGGAAGAGGTGCGAGACGGCACCCTCGTCGTAGTGGACGTAGAGGTGCGGCAGGAGCGCCTCTGTCGACTGCTCGGCGCGCGCGACCAACAGGCCGGAGAGGTCCTCGACGCTGCCGTGGAAGCGGTCGACCTCGGCGTAGAGCTCGATCCGGTTGCAGGTGACGATCGCGGTCGCCTCGGTGACGTGCTCGCCGCCGATGACGTCCTCGATCAGCTTGACCGTGCCGTCGGCGTCGAGGGCGAGCCGCTCGAGCAGCTCGACCGGGGCGGACTTGTGGGAGATCCCCACGACGAGGACGCTCACGAGACCCCCTCGGTCCCGGTCGCCACCGACTTGCGCTGCTCGTGGTAGGCCAGGATCTGGAGCTCGATGGAGAGGTCGACCTTGCGTACGTCGACGCCGTCCGGCACCGACAGGACGCTCGGTGCGAAGTTGAGGATGCTGGTGATGCCGGCCGCGACCATCCGGTCGGCGACGGACTGCGAAGCGACCGCGGGCGTCGCGATCACGCCGATGGAGACGTCGTGCTCGGTGACGATCGACTCGAGGTCCTCGAAGGAGCGGACGTCCAGACCGGCGACGACCTCGTCGTGGCGGCTCGGGTCGGCGTCGAGCAGCGCGACGACCCGGAAGCCGCGGCTGCGGAAGCCGGAGTAGTTGGCGAGGGCGTGGCCGAGGTTGCCGATGCCGACGATGACCACGGGCCAGTCGTGCGTCACGCCGATCTCGCGGGCGATCTGGTAGCGGAGGTACTCCACGTCGTAGCCGACGCCGCGGGTGCCGTAGCTGCCGAGGTAGGAGAGGTCCTTGCGGAGCTTGGCGCTGTTGACACCGGCCGACGCGGCGAGCTCCTCGCTGGAGCAGGTGGTCGTGCCGTCCTCGGCGAGGCCGATCAGGGCACGCAGGTACACGGGAAGCCTGGCGACGGTTGCCTCGGGAATGTCCCGGGCAGAGTCGGGGGTCCGTGCGGTCACAGCGTTGCTTCTCTCCAGCCAGGGACGGGGATCACCTGACCCGGTCACTGTAGGAGTTTGTGAACGGGAGAACAAAACGGCAGAAGGGTCGGCTAGCACATGTGAGAAGACCCACCGGATCCGGGGGTCTCCCGACTTGCGCCCGGGGCCGTTGTAGGCGTATCGGAGCCCGAGCCGCGGCCTCGTCCGGACGACCCTCCGCGCGCCCTGTCGCGGTGCCGTACGGCGGCGGGTCAGCCGAGCGCGGCCCGCAGCCGGGCCTCGTCGACCCGCCAGAAGTCGTGCTGGCGGCCGTCGACGAAGGTCACCGGCACCTCGTCGCCGAAGCGGTCGACGAGGTCGGGGTCGCCATCGACGTCGACCTCCTCGAACGACTCCCCCAGCTCGTCGCACACCCGTGCGACGACCTGCCGGGCGTCGTCGCAGAGGTGGCAGCCCTGGCGGGAGTAGAAGGTGACGCGCGCGTCCATCAGAGCAGTCCGTCCAGCCGGCGGCGCTCGATCCCGCGGAGCCGCCCCTTCTGCACCTTGCCGGTCACGGTGAGGGGCAGCTCGTCGACGACCTCGATGCGGCTCGGGTGCTTGAACCGCGCCAGCCGCACGATCGCGTGCGCCCGCACGGCCTCCTCGAGGTGGGTCACCGGCCGGGAGGCGACGACGTACGCCACCACGGCCTCGCCGGTCTCCTCGTCGGGCACCCCGATGACGGCGGCGTCCGCGACGCCGTCGACCTCGCGGATCACGTCCTCGACCTCGGTCGGGTAGACGTTGAAGCCGCTCACGATGACGAGCTCCTTGACCCGGTCGACGAGGGTGAGGTCGCCGTCGGCGTCGAGGAAGCCCACGTCGCCCGTGCCGTACCAGCCGTCGTCGTCGGGACCGTCGGCTCCGTCGGGCCAGTAGCCGCTGAACAGGTTGGCGCCGCGGACCTGGATCTCGCCCGGGTCCTCGCCGACCACCGGGAGCCGGGCCTCGTCGACCAGCCGGAGCTCGATGCCGGGCAGGGCTGCACCGACCGAGCCCGGGCGGGGGGCGCGGCTGCACAGCGTGCTCGTCACGACCGGCGAGGCCTCCGTCAGGCCGTAGCCCTGGTGGACGGGGATGCCGGTGATCGAGGTGAACTCCTCGATCACCCGTGCCTCGAGCGGCGCCGAGCCGGACAGCACCAGCCGCACCGGGCCGAGCCGCTCGCGCAGGTGCTCGTCGGGGAGCCAGTGGACGAAGACGGGCGGGGCGATCGGCACGACGCTGCAGGCCTCGTCGTCGATGAGGTCGAGCACCGCCTGCGGCTCGAAACTCTCGACGAGCAGCAGCCGGGCGCGGTGGCGCAGCACGCCGCCGAGGACCGCGTTGAGCCCGTAGACGTGGAAGAGCGGGAGCACCCCGAGCACGACGTCGTCACCGTGCATCATCGGCGGCTCGACGGACGCGACCTGCTCGACGTTGGCCAGCAGCGCACGGTGGCTGAGCATCGCGGCTCGCGGCAGGCCCGAGGTGCCGCTCGTGTAGAGCAGGGCGGCCAGCTTCTCCGGGTCCGGCAGCGGCGGCACGGGGCGTACGACGTCCGCGCGCAGGTCGGCGAAGGCCACCTCACCCGGACCAGGCTCGGCGCCCGTGACCACCACGGTCGGGGCAGCCACGTCACCCAGCTCGGCCAGCGCGCCGCGTACGACGTCGACGGCCGTGTCGTCGACCACGACGAGCCGGGTGCCCGAGTCGGCGATCATCCGGGCGACCTCGCCGGCGGTCGAGCGCGGGTTGACCGGCACCGCCACGACCTGGGCGCGGAGCACACCGAGGTAGGTGGTGACGAACTCGATCCGGTTGCCCACGAGGATCATCACCCGCTGGCCCGCACGGATCCCTCGCGAGCCGAGGCCGGTCGCGATCCGGGCGACCTCGTCCTCCAGACCGGCCCAGGTGAGGGTCCGCCCAGTGCCCTCGACGAGCGCCTGGCGGTCCGGTACGTCGTCGGCAGCCTCGGCCACGAACGCGGAGACGTCGGTGCGCGGCATGCGGGGATCCTTCCACAGCCGGCGCCGCTAGATTGGCGGCGTGACCCCGTCGGAGCGACCGCGCAGGCTCAACCTGCAGCAGCGATCGGCCCTCGCGGGCGAGGCCGCAGCGGCGGCGGCCGAGGTCGAGAGCGCGCTCACGCTGCCCAGCGACCCGGGCGCCGCAGCGTTCTTCGACGTCGACAACACCGTCATGCAGGGCGCCAGCATCTTCCACCTCGCGCGCGGGCTGCACCGCCGCGAGTTCTTCACGACGCGGGAGATCCTGGGGGCGGCGTGGAAGCAGGCCTACTTCCGCATCGTCGGCGTCGAGGACCCCACCCACGTCGCCGAGGCCCGCGCGGGAGCGCTGGCCTTCATCGCCGGCCACACCACCACCGAGCTCGAGGAGCTCGGCGAGCTGATCTTCGACGAGGCGATGGCGCACCGCATCTGGCCCGGCACCCGAGCCCTCGCGCAGCTCCACCTCGACGAGGGCCAGCGGGTCTGGCTGGTGACCGCCGCCCCGATCGAGATCGCCAGCATCATCGCCAGGCGGCTCGGCCTGACCGGCGCGATGGGCACCGTGGCCGAGCACGTGGACGGCGTCTACACCGGCCAGCTGGTCGGCGACCTGCTCCACGGCCCGGCCAAGGCCGAGGCCGTGCGCGCCCTCGCCGAGCGCGAGGGGCTCGACCTGGCCCGCTGCTCGGCGTACTCCGACTCCTTCAACGACCTCCCGATGCTGTCGATGGTGGGCGATCCGTGCGCCGTCAACCCCGACGCGCGCCTGCGCGCCCACGCCCGGGCCCACAGGTGGCGGATCCGCGACTACCGCACCGGTCGCAAGGCAGCGCGGGCGGGCCTCGTGGCCGCCGCCGTCGCCGGTGCCGTGTCGGGTGCGGTCGCCGCGGGCGTGAGCGTGCGGGGGCGCGACCGGTCCTGACCTCCTGTAACTCGTAGTTACTCACGGGTTCACAACCACGCTGCAGCCCTTTATCGTGAAGACTGCTGCAACGGGAGGGAAACCGCATGCACCCCATCGAGGACGGCCTCGACGCGCTCCGGCGCGCGGTGTGGGCTGCCCTCGCGCCGCAGCCGGCGGCCGGTCTCGCCGGCGGCATCCTCTACGCCGAGACCGTGGCGCCCGGCCCGGCCTCGATGCCGGTCGGCGACGGTGACCGCTACGGCACGCCCGGCGACCCGGTCGGTGACGAGGACCAGGCGGCGTCCTCGGAGGTCGACGAGGCCGATCGCGAGCGCCTGATCGCGCTCGTCGAGCTCGCCCGGCAGGGCGACAAGGAGGCGTTCGGCCTCCTCTACGACCACTACCAGGCCTCGGTCTACCGCTTCCTCTACTACCGCACCCGTTCGCAGACGCTGGCCGAGGACCTCACCTCCGAGACCTTCTTCCGTGCGCTGCGGAGCATGAACAACTTCCGGTGGCAGGGCAAGGACTTCGGCGCCTGGCTGATGACGATCGCGCGCAACCTCACCACCGACCACTTCAAGGCCGGTCGGACACGCCTCGAGATGACCACCGAGGACATGACGCCGCACGACGACGCGACCGACGGCCCGGAGGAGGAGGTCCTCGCCGGCCTGACCAACGAGGTGCTGCTGACCGCCCTCACCGAGCTGCCGGCCGAGCAGCGCGACTGCTTGATCATGCGCTTCCTCCAGGGCATGTCGATCGCCGAGACGGCGAAGGCCCTCGACCGCTCCGACGGCGCCGTCAAGCAGCTCCAGCTCCGCGGCGTACGCAACCTCGCCAAGCTCATGCCGGAGGGGTTGAGAGACTGATGACCCCACCCGTAACTTGCACCCGCTCTTCTTCGTTCGTCTGTGTGGGAGGAACCACCAGCAGCGAGACAGGAAGGGCGCGATGACATCCGCCTTCTCGGCACGACGACGCGCCGACGAGTTCGAGGCCCTCCTCACCCCGGGTGCCGGTGCTCCCCTCACCGACCGCGAGTCCGCCCGTTTCGCCGAGCTGGTCGCGCTCGTGTCCGACCTGCGCGCCCTGCCCGAGGTCGCGCCGCGGCCCGAGTTCGTCGGGTCCCTCCGCGAGCGGCTGATGGCCGAGGCCGACACGGTCCTGGTGCGCCAGCCGCCCGCCCCGCAGCGCCTGGCCATGCCGTCGAGCACGCGACCGCGCGACCGCCGTCTCGCCACCCTCCTCGGCGGCGCCGCGCTCGTCGGCGCCACCGCGACGATGGCCGTGGCGGCGCAGACCTCGCTGCCGGGCGAGTCGCTCTACGGCGTCAAGCGAGGCATCGAGTCGGCGCAGGTGCGGATCGCCTCCGACGACGCCTCGCGCGGCCGCACCCTGCTGGCGCAGGCCGAGACCCGCCTCACCGAGCTCGAGGAGCTCGCCGCCGGCAGCGGTGGCGCCGAGCAGCTCATCCCCGACACGCTCGACACCTTCACCGAGCAGTCGGGCGAGGGCGTCCGCAGCCTGCTGACCTCCTACGGCTCCGGCGGCTCCGACGACGACGTCCAGGTCGCGCGTGCGTTCACCTCGACCAGCATGGAGCGCCTCGACGCCCTCCAGCGCGAGCTGCCGGAGAGCGCGAGCGACGAGCTGCTCGCCGCCGGTCGCACGCTGACCGACCTCGACACCGAGATCAGCACGGCCTGCGGCCTGTGTGACGGGGCGCTCACCACGACGCCCGACTTCCTGCTCAGCAGTGCGGCGATCGACCTGGTCCAGGGCCTCGACACCGACGAGCTCACCCTCGAGGCCGCCGCGCCGCTCTCGGGCCAGGACGTCTCGGGCATCACCGTCCCGAAGGCGCTCCAGTCGCCCGGCGGCCTGCTGCCGCAGCCGTCCGCGACCCCGACCCAGGTCGTCCCGACGACGGCGCCCACCCTGCTCCCGACGCCCACGCCGACACCCACCCAGACGCCCACGAAGGGCGCCGACCCGACCAAGACGGTCACCGACATCACCACGACGGTCACCGACACCACCGGCAACCTCACCACCCAGCTCGACGGGGTCACCGGTGGAGCGGTCGGCGGACTGACCGGCGCCGTCGACGACGCCACCGGCGGACTGATCGGCGAGGTCACCGGGACCGTCGACGGTGTCACGGGTGGCCTGCTCGGCAACGCGACCGGCGGCCTGCTGCCCTGACCGTCTCGGGCCGCAGCTAGCTGAAGACCCCGTCGCGCTCGCGAAGCAGGTCGAAGAGGGTGTGCTGGATGGTCTCGCGGACCTGGTCGGTGACGTTGAAGACCAGCATCGGGTCCTCGGCCTCGGCGGGGTCGTAGGAGTCGGTGCGGATCGGCTCGCCGAACTCGAGGATCCACTTCGACGGCAGCGGGACCATCCCGAGCGGGCCGAGCCACGGGAAGAACGGCGTGATCGGGATGTAGGGCACGCCGAGCAGTCGCGCGAGCGACGGGACGTTGCCGACGAGGGGGTAGATCTCCTCGGCGCCGACGACGGAGAGCGGGATGATGGGAACGCCGGTGCGCAGCGCCGCGGAGACGAACCCGCCGCGACCGAACCGCTGCAGCTTGTAGCGCTCGCTGAACGGCTTGCCGATCCCCTTGAAGCCCTCCGGCCACACGCCGACGAGGTCACCACCGGACAGCATCCGCTCGGCGTCCTCGACGCACGCGAGGGTCGCCCCGCCCTTGCGGGCCAGCGAGCTCACGACCGGCATCTTGAAGACGAGGTCGGCGCCGAGCGGGCGCAGGAAGCGGTGGGCGTGGTCGTGCACGGCCAGCATCGTCATCAGCCCGTCGAGCGGGACGGTGCCGGAGTGGTTGGAGACGACGAGCGCACCGCCGTCGGCCGGGATGTTCTCCAGGCCACGCACCTCGAGGCGGAACCACTTCTCGGCGATCGGGCGCAGCGCCGCCATGAAGAAGCGCTCGGTCAGCTCGCGGTCGAAGCCGTAGTCGTCGACCTCGTAGTCGCCCTCCAGCCGGCGTCGCACGAAGGCCATCAGCTCGGCAGCGCGGCGCTCCCAGTCGTCGCCGAAGACCTCGTGGGCCGCGCCGGTGAGGGCCGCGAGCCAGTCGCCGACCGGGATGCCGGTGGGCGGTGTCCCAGCAACCTTCTCCTCGCCCGAACCGGTTGCTGAGCCACCGCTCGTCGTACGCCGCGGCTCGGGCGGTGCGTCAGCAACCTTCTCCTCGCCCGAATCGGTTGCTGAGCCACCGCTGGTCGTACGCCCGGGGCGCGGGGGCTTCGGCCCTGCAGAGCCCTTCGCGGTCGGGGCGAGCTTGCGGGCGGCCGACGACGGGCGGGCGCTGCCGGATCCGCGACCCGGGCGACCGCCGGTGCCGATGGGGATGACGACGGCGTCCTGCCCCTGCGACCTGCGTGCTTCCTCAGCCACGTCCGGCCCCTTCCGCGACCCGCTCGGTCACGGGCGCCACCGAGCGGCAGAAGTCGGCGAAGGCCTCAGCGGTCGTGAAGGACGGCTCGAAGCCCAGCACACTGCGCATCCGGGTGGTGTCCACACCCCGACCGTAGGTCAGGAACCCCAGCTGCTCGGGCGAGAAGTCCGACAGGCGGGCCTGGCGCATCGTGGCGCCGAGGCGACCGACGGCGAACCGGGGCATCGCGATCGACGGCGTGCCGAGTCGGCGTACGGCCTGGGCCAGGGTCAACAGCCCGTCGCCCGCGACGTTGAAGGTGCCGGGGGCCGATCGCGTCGCCGCGTGGGTGAGGACCCGCATCAGGTCGTCCTCGTGGAGGAACTGCAGGCGCGGGTCGAAGCCCAGCACCCGCGGGATGACCGGGAGCCGGAAGTAGTTGGTGAGCGGGCTCGAGACGTGGGGGCCGATCACGTTGGCGGCGCGGATCATCGTCACGTCGACGTCGGGCCGGCGGCGGGCGAACCCGCGGACGTAGCCCTCGATCTCGTAGACGTCCTTGGCATATCCCGAGGACGGCAGCCGCTTGGGACCCATGTCCTCGGTGAACATCGCCGGGTCACGCGGGCTCGAGCCGTAGACCGTGGTCGTCGACTTCACGACGAGGCGGTCGACCGTCGTCGACTTCTGGCACGCAGCGAGCAGCTGCATGGAGCCGATGACGTTCAGCTCCTTCATCGTCCCCCGTCCCCCGGCCGAGCCGGGGGTGGCGATCACGCTCATGTGGACGACGGTGTCGACGTCCTCCTTGGCGAGGACCTTCGCGATGACGGGGTTGCGGATGTCGGCGCGCACGAACGACACGTCGCCGATGTCACCCCGCGGAGGGATGACATCGACCCCGATGACACGCTCGATGGACGGGTCGCCGGCCGCGGCGCGCGCGAAGCGTCGGCCGATGTCGCGGGAGATCCCGGTGACCAGCACGACCCGTCCCATGGTCGAGGGTGTTACTTGCCGAGCTTGCGGCGCTGGACGCGCGTCTTCTTGAGGAGCTTGCGGTGCTTCTTCTTGGCCATGCGCTTGCGCCGCTTCTTGATGACAGAACCCACGTGGATCAGACCTTCCTTTTCCGCCGACGCTCGTCGGCCGGACCCCGACACCCTACTTGGCAGTGAGGCGCGGGGTGGAATCGGTCAGATCACGTGGACCCGCACGGATCAGCCGGCGTTGTAGAAGCTCTTGCGCAGGTACTCGTTGACGTCGTCCTCGGTCACCCGGAACGAGCGGCCGACGCGGACCGCGGGCAGCTCGCCGCCGTGGACCAGGCGGTAGACGGTCATCTTCGAGACGCGCATCTTCGCGGCGACCTCGGCGATGGTGAGGAACCGGGCCTCGGACATGTCTCCAGCGGTGTTCTCAGCCATGGGTGTGCACCGATCCTTCTTCGCGGGACGGCGCCGGCTTCCCCACCGGCGTCACAGGCGTGCCGCTCCGACTGAGATTAGGGTGCGCGTGACGCGTGGGGAAGAGGAATGCCAAAGAAACTTGTGTGACTGGCGGCGTGTCGGTTTGAATCTTTACCTTCGAACGGTCCGGTTCGCGCTCAGGGCAGCGGGTCGAGGCCGTGGAGCGGGAACACCTCGGTGCGGGTCGCGTTGATCGCCCGGTCCAGCCAGGAGTCGGGGTCGTAGCCCGCCGACCAGTCGCGGAACGCCGGCGTGCGCCCGTCGGTCATCCGGTGCGGGGCCGATGCGCCCAGCACCTCCTCGACGTACGCCCGCCACTCCGGCGGCGTCGGCGTCGCGGGCTCGACGGGGTGGCCCGACGCGATCGCGAGGAGGTGCGCCCACGCCCGCGGGACCACGTCGATGACCGAGTAGCCGCCACCGCCGGTGACGACCCACCTGCCGCCGGCGACCTCGTGGGCGAGCTCGTGGAGGGCGAGGTAGGCCGCCCGCTGGCCGTCGACGCTGAGCATCATGTGGGCGAGCGGGTCGTCCATGTGGGAGTCGCAGCCGTGCTGCGTGACGAGCACGTCGGGGGCGAACTCGCGGAGCAGCGGGGGCACGACGGCGTGGAACGCGCGCAGCCAGCCCGCGTCGGAGGTGCCGGGCGGGAGCGCGACGTTGACCGCCGTCCCCTCGGCGTCCGGTCCGCCGGTGTCGGCCGGGAACCCGGTGCCGGGGAAGAGCATCTGGCCGGTCTCGTGCAGGGAGATCGTCAGCACCCGGGGGTCGTCCCAGAAGATCGCCTCGACGCCGTCGCCGTGGTGCACGTCGATGTCGACGTAGGCCACCCGCTCGGCGCCGTCCGCGAGGAGCTGCTTGATGCCCACCGCGACGTCGTTGTAGATGCAGAAGCCGCTGGCCCGGTCGGGCATGGCGTGGTGCAGTCCGCCGGCGATGTTGACCGAGTGCAGCGACTCGCCGCTCCACACCTGCCGTACGGCCTCGAGGGTCGCGCCCACCACGTGCGCGCTCGCGACGTGCATGTCCTTGAAGACCGGGTCGTCGTCGGTGCCGAGTCCGTGCTCGGGCGACTCGTGGCCGGGCTCGGTGCCGCACCTGGTCACCGCGTCGATGAGTGCCCGGTCGTGGACGGTGGCGATCTGGTCGTCGGTGGCCATCGGGGCGTCGACCAGCTTGAGGCCCTCGAGCACGCCCAGCTCCTCGGCGAGCCTCATCGTCAGGTCGACGCGGACCGGGGACATCGGGTGGGTCGGCCCGAAGTTGTAGTCGGTGAGCGTCGGGTCGAACACGACAGACGTCGGACCAGCGCACTCCATGTGGCGGACGTTACCCCCGCCGGTGCGGGTGTCCGCTCCGCGGACTACTTGAACATGTTCAGTTTTTGTGCGACGCTCTTTTGAACACGTTCAAGAAGGAGATCGGCATGACCACCTACAGGCCGCAGCCCCTCTGGCTGCTCATGGGGCCGCTGCTCGGCTCCGCCGCGGGCGCCCTCGTCGGACTGGTCCTGGTGGTGGGGACCTTCGGTGTCGGCACGGTCTCCGACGGCACCGGGGAGATGCTGCTCGCCCTGCCCGTGCTCGTGGTCGTCGGTGTGCTCGTCGGCGGATTCCTCGGCGCGATCGCCGGCTTCTTCGCCGGCCTGCCCTTCGTCTTCCTCGTCGGCCGACACCTTCCGCGTGACGTGGCCCGGCGTCGCGCCTTCACCCTGGGATTCGCGGTGTCACCGCTCGCCCTGCTCACGACGTTCGGCGTCATCAACGGTGACGCGTCGTGGTTCGTGAGCGGGTGGCCGTCCGTCGTCGACTCGGGCGTCGGCATCGTGCTGCTCGCCTCGTCGGTCATGGGTGGGCTGATGGCGGCCAAGGCCGCAGGCATGGATGACCTGCCGGAGCCGGTCTCCTAGGGTGGCGTCGTGGCCGACAAGCTGACAGCGAAGGCCGAGCAGACGCGGGCCGGCATCGTCGACGCGGCGCTGCGGCTCTTCCGCTCGGAGGGCTACGACGCCGCCACCATGCGGGCGATCGCGGACGAGGCAGGCGTCTCGCTCGGCAGCACCTACTACTACTTCTCCGGCAAGGAGGAGCTGATCCAGGCGTTCTACGACCAGCTGCAGGTCGACCACGGCGCCGCCGCCGAGACTGCCTTCGACCGGGCCGCCTTCGCCGACCGGTTGCGCGGGGTGATGGAGTCGTTCGTCGACGTGGCCGAGCCCTTCCACGACTTCGGCGGGCAGTTCTTCCGCAACGCCGCCGACCCGCGCTCGCCGCTCTCCCCCTTCTCGGCGGAGTCGGCGCCGGCGCGCGAGGCCAGCACGGCGCTCTTCCGCCGGGCGGTCGAGGGGTCCGACCTCAAGGTCGCCCCGGCGCTGAGCCAGGAGCTGCCCGAGCTGCTGTGGCTGCTGCACATGGGGGTCGTGCTCTTCTGGGTCCACGACGACAGCGAGGGGCAGCGGCGTACGCGCACCCTCATCGCGGGACTCGTCCCGCTCGTCGACCGATCCGTGCGGCTCACCCGGCTGCCCCTGGTGCGGGGCCTGGTCGACGACGGCATCGGCCTCGTGCGCTCACTGCGCGGCTGAGGCCTCGACCAGGTCGAGGTCCCGGACGCAGAACCGGTGGTGCTCGTGCTCCTCGGTGAGCACCGTGCGCAGGCACTGCGCGACCGAGCGCCCGCGGGCGTAGGGCGGCCACCGGTCGTCGTCGGGGATCGGTGCGGGCGCCGCGAGCCGGTCGGCGGTGACGGACTCCAGCCACTGCTCGAGCTCGGCCGCCTGCTCGTCGCGGACCGCCACCACCTCGCCGAGGGTCGGGTCGGCCGTCGGGTCGAGGCCCTGCGCCTCGCGGTCGGGGACGTCCTCGATGCCCAGGCCCATCGGGGTGAACGGCTCGCTCGACCCGAGGCAGCACCGCCGGAACCACGAGTCGTGGACGAACACCAGGTGGCGCAGGGTCTGCACGGTCGACCACTCGTCGTCGACCGTCGCGTGCTCGACTCCCGGGGTCTGGCGCACCCGCGCCACGGTCGCCGCCCAGTCCGCCCGGAGCTGCCGCGCTCCGCGACGCAGGTCGTCGGGGTCGTCGGACCGGATGAGCAGCCGGACGGGGTGGCGCTGGTCCAGCACCTCCTCGACGTACGCCGTCACCTCGACGCCGTTGACGACGAGGTTGGTCACCAGGCCGTCGATCACGGCGTCCTGCATGACCACGCCGACCAGGCGGGCCTCGCTCAGGTCGCACTCGCGGAACTCCGCGCCCGACAGGTCCTCGTCCGAGAAGCGCCTCATGCCGGGCACGCTACGCCCGACGACCGACAGACCAGATCGGTCAGGACCCTTCGGCCAGCTCGCGGGAGCGGTTGCGTGCGGCCTCCATCGCGGCGAGGAAGGCGGCGCGGACGCGGTGCACCTCGAGCTCGCGGAGCGCCGACGCGGTGGTGCCGCTCGGCGAGGTGACCTGCTCACGCAGGACGACGGGGTGGGTGCCGGTCTCGCGCAGCATCGTGGCCGAGCCGACGAGGGTCTGCACGACGAGCTCGGTGGCCGTGGTGCGCGGGAGGCCGAGGTGCACGCCCGCCTCGATCATCGACTCGACGACGAAGAAGATGTAGGCCGGGCCCGAGCCGGAGATCGCGGTGACCGCGTCCATCTGCTTCTCCGGGATGCGCAGCACCTTGCCGGTGGACGCCATCAGCGCCTCGACCTCGGCGAGGTGGGCCTCGTCGCAGTGGGAGCCGGGCGAGATCGCCGCCATCCCCTCGTCGACGAGCGCAGGCGTGTTGGGCATGACACGCACGACGGCGACGCCCTCCGGCACGCGCGACTCGATGTAGGACGTGGTGATGCCCGCGGCGAGCGAGACGACGAGCTGACCGGCCCGCAGCTCGGGGGCGATCTCCTCCAGCACGTCGCCCATGTCCTGCGGCTTGACGACCAGCGCGACGGTGTCGGCCTTGCGGGCCGCCTCGCGGTTGGAGACGACGGCCACCCCGTAGCGCTCCTCGAGCTCGCGGGCGCGCTCGGCGCGCTTCTCGCCGACCATCAGCTGGTCGACGCGGCGCCCGGCGCGTACGAGCCCGGACAGCAGGGTCTCCCCCATGACTCCCGCGCCGATGATCGCTGTGCTCATGCAGGTCAATCTACGACGTCACGGAGATGTCGACGCGCACGTCTCGGCCTCGTGCCTCGCCCGAGGTGCTTGCTCCATCTGGCCCACGACGCGCCCACTCCTTCGTCGCGGACGCTGTGGTCTCACTTCTTGCTGACCAGCGAGCGAAGGAAGAACGCGAGGTTCTGGGGCTTCTCGGCCAGGCGGCGCATCAGGTAGCCGTACCACTCGGTGCCGTAGGGGATGTAGACGCGCATCGTCTCGCCGGCGGCGGCCAGGCGCTTCTGCTCCTCGGGGCGGATGCCGTAGAGCATCTGGAACTCGTAGGTCCCCGCGCGGCGACCGAAGCGACTCGCGAGCGACGAGGCGATCTGCACCATCCGCGGGTCGTGGGTCGCGATCATCGGGTAGCCCTGGCCGGCCAGCAGCACCTTGAGGCAGCGGACGTAGGACTTGTCGATCTCGACCTTCTCCTGGAAGGCGACCTCCTCGGGCTCCATGTAGGCGCCCTTGCAGAGGCGGACGCGTGAGCCCTCGTAGGCGAGGGCGCGGCAGTCGGCCTCGGTGCGGTGCAGCATCGCCTGGAGCACGGCGCCGGTCTCGGGGAAGTCCTTGCGCAGCTCGCGCAGGATCGACAGCGTCGAGTCGGTGGTGGTGTGGTCCTCCATGTCGAGGGTGACCGTGGTGCCAGCGTTGCGCGCGGCGCGGCAGATGTCACGGGCGTTCTCGAGGGCGACCTTGTGGCCGTTGTCGGGCAGGAACTGGCCGATCGCACTGAGCTTGACCGAGACCTCCGCCTGCGGTGCCAGGCCCTTGGCGGAGAGGTCGGCGAGGACCTCCTTGTAGGCCGCGACCGTGGCGTCGGCCTGGGCGGCGTCGGTGGTGTCCTCGCCGAGGTAGTCGAGCGTCACCCGCAGGCCGTCGTCGACCAGCTCCTGCGTCGCGCGTACGGCGTCGGCGGTGTGCTCGCCGGGGACGTAGCTGGTGACGATCCCGCTGGAGACGGGCATCGTCGAGACGAGCTTCTTGACGCCCTGGCTGCGGGCGAGGAGGAGGATCGGCTGGCGGAGCAACGACATGGCCAGAAGGCTACGCCCGCCTCCTTCCCCGACACACCTGAGGACGCCACGGACGTGGATCGGGCTCGAGCACGTCCACCACGTCCTCAGGTATCGCTGGTCAGGGCGTACGCCGTCGCAGCGTGGCGGCGCCCAGCCCGAGGGCCGCCAGCGCGAAGACCGCCACGACCAGGACGTCGCGCCAGACCTCTCCCTGGTCGGCCCGCGCGACGAGCTCCTGCATCGCGTCGACGGCGTACGACAGCGGGAGGACGTTGCTGATCGCCTCGAGGACGCCCGGCATCGCGTCGCGCGGCACGAACAGCCCGCACAGCAGGATCTGCGGGAGCACGAAGGCCGGCATGAACTGCACCGCCTGGAACTCCGTCGTCGCGAAGGCGCTGACCAGCAGGCCGAGGGCCGTGCCGAGGACGGCGTCCACGACCGCGACGACGCCGAGCAGCCAGACCGGGCCGTTGACGTCGAGACCGAGCAGCCCGACGCTCACGCCGACCGCGAGCGCCGCCTGCACGGCGGCGAGCAGGCCGAAGGCGAGGGCGTAGCCGAGGAGGAAGTCGAGCCGGCCCATCGGCATCGTCAGCAGCCGCTCGAGGGTGCCGCTGCCGCGCTCGCGCAGGGTCGTGACGCTGGTGACGAGGAACATCACGATGAAGGGGAACATCGCGAGCAGCCCGGGGCCGAAGCGGTCGAACATCCCGCCCGGCAGGTCATCGAACATCCACCACAGCAGGCTGATCAGGACGCACGGGACGACGAGCAGCATCGCCAGCGTGCGGTGGTCGCGACGGACCTGCGTCAGCACCCGGCCGGCGACGGCGAGGGTGATCCGGGCGCTCACTGCGTCGCCTCCACGAGGTGGAGGAAGGCCTGCTCGATGTCGGCGGCGCCGGTGCGCTCGCGGATCTCGTCGGGCGGCCCGTCGGCGATGATCCGGCCCTCCCGCATCAGCAGCAGCCGGTGGCACCGCTCGGCCTCGTCCATCACGTGGCTCGACACGAGCACGGCGGCACCGGCGTCGGCGATCCGGTGGAAGAGTGCCCAGAGGTCGCGGCGCAGCACGGGGTCGAGGCCGACGGTCGGCTCGTCGAGGACGAGCAGGTCCGGCTGGCCGAGCAGGGCGACCGCGAGGCTGACGCGGCTCCGCTGCCCGCCGGAGAGGCGGGCGACCACCTGGTCGCGGTGGCCCGCCAGGTCGACCGACTCGATCGCCTCGTCGACCGATGCGGGGTCGACGCCGAGCACGCGGGCGAAGAACCTCAGGTTCTCGGCCACCGTGAGGTCGTCGTACACGCTCGCGGCCTGGGTGACGTAGCCGACCCGCGTGCGCAGCGGCGCGCTGCCCGCCGGCTCCCCCAGCACCTCGACGGTGCCCGACCGCACCTGCTGCGCCCCGACGAGGCAGCGCATCAGCGTGGTCTTGCCGCACCCGCTCGGCCCGAGCAGGCCGGTGACGCCCGCAGGGACGTCGAGCGAGATGCCGGGCAGCACCTCCCGCGCACCGCGTACGACGACGAGGGCGCGTACCTCCACGACGTTTTTCATCATGTGTTGAATTGTGCTCCCGCTCCGAGCGAGCCGTCAACCCGTGACGCGGTGGTCCAGCCACATTTCGGGTCGCGCGAATGTGGGTGGACCACCGCTCGACAGCGCGTCTCTTCGCGACACGCCCGCGGGAGGTGGTGGAGCCACATCTCGCAGGGTCCGAACGTGGCTGGACCACCGCTCGGGGCCAGCCGCACGTACGACGAGCTACGGCAGGTCGCCGGTCAGGTAGCGCTGGATCGTCGGGCCGACGCGGGCGACGACGTCCTCGGCCGGCATGAGCGCGAGGGGCGGGAGGGCGACGACGTACCTCGCCACGACCAGGCCGATGATCTGGCTGGCGACCAGCGGGATGCGCACCTCCGGACGGTCGCGGACCAGGCTCGCGAGCACCGGACCGATCACGACGGGGATGAAGCCGTCGCGCACCAGGCTCGCACTGTCGTCCGAGACCAGCGAGCGGGCGAGCGCGACCAGCCCGGGCTGGAGCTCGGGGTCGTCCCACACCGAGAGGAGGGTCCGCAGCAGGCGCTCCCCGGCGCCGTCGGGACCTGCGGCGACCACCGGCGCCAGGATCTCGCGCGGGTCCACCGGGATCTGGAGGGCGGCGACGAAGAGGTCGTCCTTGGTCCCGAAGTAGTGGTGCACGAGCGCGGGGTCGACGCCGGCGGCGGACGCGACGGCGCGGATCGTCGTCCCGCGGAAGCCCTTCTCCGCGAACGACGTCCGCGCGGCGGTGAGCACCTCGGCGCGCGTGTCCGGGGCGCCCGGCCGGCGCCCCCGCGAGACGGTCATGGGGTCGTGACGCCGAGGTGCGCCCGGGCGAACGCCAGCGACTCCGCCAGGTCGGCCTCGCGCTCCTCGCGGTCGGCGCAGCGACGGGTGTTGATCTCCAGCACCACGTGGCCGGAGAAGCCGGTGCGGGTGAGGTGGTGCAGGAACTCCTCGGCCCCCATCACGCCGCGCCCGGGCACCAGGTGCTCGTCCTTCGCCGAGCCGGACCCGTCGGTCAGGTGGATGTGGCGCAGCGAGCTGCCCATCCGCTCGGCCATCTCGACGACGTCGCTCTTCGCGATCGCGGCGTGGGAGAGGTCGATGGTCGTGTTGGCGTAGGGCTCCTCGCTGGGGTCCCAGCCGGGGAGGTACATCTCCATGCCGCGCCGCGACGAGGCCCGCCACGGGTACATGTTCTCGACAGCGAAGGCGATGCCCGTCCGCGCCTCCAGCGACGCGATGCCCTCGACGAAGCCGGCCGCGTAGTCCTTCTGCCACCGGAACGGCGGGTGCACGACGACCACGTCGGCGCCGACCGCCTCCGCCATCTCGGCCGACCGCTCGAGCTTGCCCCAGGGGTCGGTGCCCCACACGCGCTGCGTGAAGAGCAGGCAGGGCGCGTGGACCGCGCAGATCGGCACCTGATGGTGGTCGCTGAGCTTCTTGACCGCGTCGACCTGCTGGCTCAGCGCGTCGATGCCGACCATCACCTCGACGGCGTCGTAGCCCAGCGACGCCGCCCACCCGAAGGCGTGCGCCGTCGACTCGGGGTAGACCGAGGCGGTGGAGAGGCCGATCAGCGGGGTGTCGAAGGGCATGGGATCAGTGCGACCTCGTCACGACCGAGATCTGGTCGAGTCGCTCGAGGATGACGCCCTCACGCAGCGCCCACGGGCAGATCTCCAGCTCGGACAGGTCGAAGATGTCCATGCAGGCCTCGGCGACGAGCGCGCCCGGCACGATCTGGTGCGTACGACTCGGGGACACGCCCGGCAGCGCGGCGAGCTCGTCGGGCGACATGTCCATCAGCTTCGGGATCCACTCCGACAGGGTCGACAGCTCCAGCACCCGCGGCACGAGCGGGCCGTCGCCGCTGGGCGCGGCACCACAGATGCGGGCCAGCGATCGGAAGGTCTTCGAGGTCGCGGCTGCGCGGTCGGGCACGCCGGGACGCAGCAGGTGGCCGGCGTCGCGGGCGATCTCGGCGCGGATCTGCTTGCGCAGGTCGCGGATGTCGTCCTCAGACGGTCGCTCGCCACCGAACCACGCCCGCGCCATCCGCGCCGCACCCAGCGGCAGCGACCAGGCGACGTCCGGGTTCTCGTCGGTGCCGCCGGCGATCTCCAGCGACCCGCCACCGATGTCGAAGACCGCCAGCCGGCCGGCCGACCAGCCGAACCAGCGGCGTACGGCCAGGAAGGTCAGTCGCGCCTCGTCCTCGCCGGAGAGCACCTCCAGCCTCACGCCGCTGTGCTTCTCGACGTGCTCGAGCACGTCGTGGGAGTTGACGGCGTCGCGGACCGCGGAGGTCGCGAAGCCGAGCATCTCCTCGCAGCCCTTGTCCTCCGCGATCTCGGTCGCGGACGCACAGAAGTCGGTGAGGGCCTTGATGCCCTTCTTCGTGACCGCACCGTCGTCGTCGAGGTGCTCGGCCAGGCGCAGCGGCTGCTTGTGCGAGGAGGCCGGCAGCGGGGCGGCTCCACCGTGCGCGTCGACCACCAGCAGGTGGCCGGTGTTGGAGCCGATGTCGAGAACGCCCAGGCGCATGACGTCCACGCTACTAGGCTCTGGTGGTGCCCGAAGTCGACCTCGTCTTTCCCCGCGCCTACGTCGAGTTCGCCGACCCGGCCGACGAGGGCCAGGTGTTCCGCTGCGACCTCACCTGGCTGACGTCGTCCTACATGTGCATCTTCGGGCAGGGCTGCCAGGGCATCTACGCCGATGCGCCCGACGTCGGCTGCTGCACGCTCGGCGCCCACTTCGCCGACAAGGACGACGAGAAGCGGGTCGCCGGCTTCGTCGACCAGCTGACTCCCGAAGACTGGCAGCTCCACCCGGGCCGCAAGGTGAAGAAGTCCGACTGGATCGAGACCGACGACGACGGCGAGCGCAAGACGCTGGCGGTCGAGGTCGACGGCCAGCAGGCCTGCGTGTTCCACAACCGCACCGACTTCACCAACGACAGCGGGCACGTCGGCGCGGGCTGCGCGCTGCACGGCCTCGCGCTCCGCCAGGGCCGCAACCCCCTGGAGACCAAGCCCGACGTCTGCTGGCAGCTGCCGATCCGCCGGCAGTACCGCTCGGTCGAGCGGCAGGACGGCACGTCCTACACCGAGGTCTCGATCGGCGAGTACGACCGTCGCGGGTGGGGTCCGGGCGGTCACGACCTCGACTGGTACTGCTCCGGCAACACCGAGGCGCACGTCGCCCTCGAGCCCGTCTTCGTCACCCACGAGCCCGAGCTGGTGGAGCTGATGGGACGCGAGGCCTACGTCGAGCTGGTGCGCCACTGCGAGGCCCACGTGCGGTCGCGATCAGCCCTCGCCCTCCACCCTGCCGACCCCCGCTGACAACCCGCGGTCCGCGTGTCGGGATTCCTTGACATCAAGAAAACACGACCCCGGTGTCAACACCCGCGACGAAAAGGCTCAGAATCTCTGCATGCGCCTGGACCACGTCAGCTTCGCCGCCGGACCTGATGGACTTGCCAGCACCGCCCAGCGCATCGGGGGGCTGCTCGGCACGGACTTCGTCACCGGAGGCGTGCACCCTCGCTTCGGCACCCGCAACATGATCCTGCCGCTGGCCGGCGACACCTACATGGAGATCGTGGAGGTGCTCGACCACCCCGCCAGCGACAAGGCGCCGTTCGGTCAGGCCGTGCGCGCCCGCTCCGCCCTCGGCGGCGGCTGGATGGGCTGGGTCGTCTCGGTCGACGACATCGCCCCGGTCGAGGAGCGCCTGGGTCGCGAGGCCGTCAAGGGCAACCGCCACCGCCCCGACGGCACCGAGCTGCTGTGGCAGCAGATCGGCGTCAACGGCCTGCTCAACGACCCGCAGCTGCCCTACTTCATCCACTGGCAGACCGCCGACGACCTGCACCCCAGCCACGGCGCCACCGGCGAGTACTCGCTGGCCTGCCTGGAGATCGCCGGCGACCCGCAGCGCGTGAGCGAGTGGCTCGGCGAGACCGTCGAGGCGCCGCTGGAGGACATCAAGGTCGAGTGGGTCGCCCCCAACGGCACCCCCGGCATCGTGGCGGTCCAGCTCCAGACGCCACACGGGCTCGTCCGCATCTGAGCTTGACCCTCACACCGCGGCCGTCCCCCAACATCTGGAACACCCCCGAGCTCTACGAGCTCGAGAACCGGTCCGCCGACCCGCACGGGCGCGTCGTCGCCGCCATGCGTGAGATCGGCGACTGGTCCGGCCGCGCCTTCCTCGACATCGGCTGCGGCGCCGGCTTCCACCTCCCGCAGTGGGCCGCTTCGGCGTCGCAGGTCACCGGCGTCGAGCCCCACCCGCCGCTCGTGGCGCTCGCCCGTCGTCGTACGCGCTCGCTGGCGCACGTCACCGTCCACCAGGGCGCGGCCGAGGCCCTGCCGGTCCCGGACGCATCGGTCGACGTGGCACACGCGCGGTGGGCCTACTTCTTCGGCCCCGGCTCGGAGCCCGGGCTGCGCGAGCTCGACCGGGTCGTACGCCGTGGTGGCACCGCGTTCGTGATCGACAACGACCCGACCAGGTCGACCTTCGGCCGCTGGTTCGGTCGCGGCTTCCCCGAGGTCGACCCCGACGCGGTCGAGCGGTTCTGGTCGATGCACGGCTGGCAGCGCCGGCAGATCGACATGGGGTGGTCGTTCGCGACCCGTGAGGACCTCGAGTCCGTCGTCCGCATCGAGCTGCCGCCCGCGGTCGCCGAGGAGGCGCTGGCCGGGCACACCGGCACCGAGGTCGACTACGCCGTCAACCTCTGGTGGCGGCACTACTAGGAGGGCGCGGCGAACGCCAGCTGGCTGGTGCCCCACATCGTCGTGACGACCGGCAGGACCTGCTCGTCGCCCGCACGCTCGCAGCTGAGGGTCCGGGCGGAGCAGCGCACCACCTGCACGTGCTGCACGAAGTCGGGCTCGGGCGACGTCGGCCCGGCCCACCGGTCGGCGAACGCCAGCAGGAACTTGTCGTCGGTCTCCCACACCGCACCACCGCGCTGCGCGTCCATCTGTGCGGGGCCGACACCCACCGGCATGTCGAGGCGCCGCCACCGGCCGTCCACGATGTCCCACACGCGCGGCAGGTCGTCGGTGAGGAGCCACTCGGCCTCGGGCGAGACCCCGAGCGCCTCGTCGAGCGACTCGCCCATGCAGTCGCTGCGCCACTCGTCCCACGCGGTGCCGCTGAGGCGGTAGGTCGTCATGCACGTGTCGGTGTTGTCGTCGTCGTAGTCGAAGCGCACGGCGATGTCGGCGGAGTCGGTGTCGCTGATGTGGCTGTCCTCGGGCGGCTCGACCGGCGCGGTCGTCCCGTCGTCGCGCAGCAGCCAGGTGGAGCCGAAGCCCTCCTCGAAGGGGGCGCCCTGGTAGACGAGACCGTCGTCGGTGAACCCGACGATCCTGATCTCGGTCGCGTAGCCGTCGGAGCCGACCGCGCCGTCCGGCTGGTGCGGCAGGCGGGTCCACTCCAGGGTGTCGACGTCGACGACGAGGTCGCGGAACGCCACACGCATCCCGTCGGCGGAGACCGCGGCCGACCGGGTGTCGCCGACACCCTCGACGAAGGTGCCGCCCGGCAGCTCGCGCAGGGAGCCGTCGTAGCCCAGCACTGCGAGGGCGAGCTGCTCGTCGTCATGGCCGGTCACGACGAGCCAGCCGTGGTAGACGTGGCGCGGCGGGTAGGCGTAGTTGACCGCCTCGGGCACGTCGTACATCCGTCCGTCGCTCCACAGGCCCCCCTCGCCGAAGAACGGCAGGGTCGGCGCCATGCCCTGTGGCAGCGACCGCGCCCAGGCGAGGCCGTCCGCGAGGTCGGCGCTGGTGCCGGAGGCCACGTCACCGCCACGGCCCAGCGACCCGACGCCGGGGAGCTGGACGACCGAGGTGGCGACGACGGCGACGGCCGCGAGGGCAGCCGCGCCGGCGAGGTTCCGACGGCGACGACGACGGCGACCGCCGGTCACCGCTTGCTGTGCCAGGCCGGGCGGGACCGGGGTGTCGTCGACGGCGGACGTGAGCTGGGCCCGCAGCAGGGTGTCGATGCTCATCGGTGGGCTCCTGACAGGTCAGTGGAGTGGGCACGCATGAGAGTCATCGCCCGGGAGGCGTGCGACTTCACGGCGCCGGCGCTGCAGCCGAGCGCCTCGGCGATCTGGGCCTCGGAGAGGTCGTCGTAGTAGCGCAGCACGATCACCGCGCGTTGGCGCGGCGAGAGCACCTCAAGGAGCGCGAAGACCTCGTCGCGGTCCTCGGGCCCGGCCTGGTGGACGGGGACGTCCGGGACCTCGTCGGTCACGACCTCGCCCCGCCGGGTCCGCTGCCGGGTCCGATCGATCGCCGCGCGCGTCATGATCGAGCGGACGTAGGACTCCTGCGCACCCTTGCGCTGGATCCGCGGCCAGGCGACGTACGCCTTCTCGAGCGCCGTCTGCACCAGGTCCTCGGCGGCGTGCTGGTCACCGGCGGTGAGCAGTCGGGCCGTCCGCAGCAGCGCTGCGGAGCGGGCGTCGACGAAGGCGACGAAGTCGTCGTCACGACGGGCCACGGCACCTCCTCGGTTCGTCCGTCTCGTGGTCTCTGACCCAGAAGACGACGGCGACGCCGATCCGGTTGACCAGCCGGGCTAGCTGGACTCGCGAATCACGAGCGACGGCTCGAGCAGCACGCCGCGCGCCTCGACCGGCTGGTGCGCGAGCAGCGCGCGCAGGGTCCGGACGATCTCCACTGCCACGTCCTCGAGCGGTTGGCGTACGGACGTCAGGCCCACCGGGAAGACCTGCGCCACCTGTGAGTCGTCGAAGCCGACCACCGCGATGTCGCGACCGGGCGCGAGCTGGCGGATCCAGAGCGTGTGGAGCACTCCCATGGCGAGGGTGTCGGACGCGCAGACGAAGGCGGTGGGCTCGGACTCGTCGAGGAGCACGGCGGCCGCCTCGGCGCCGCTGTGCACGACGTCCTCGACCCGCGAGGCCAGGCCCGTCGTCGACAGGCCGTTGGCGTGCATCGTCGAGAGCCAGCCCGCGCGGCGGTCCTCGCCGATGGGCGAGTCCTTGCGCCAGCCGATCCACGCGATGCGGGTGTGGCCGCGGTCGATCAGGTGCTGCGTGGCGAGCCGGGTGCCGGCGGCGCCGTCGACGTCGACCCAGACGTGCCGGGCGACGTCGTCGTCCCACGGCCGGCCGAAGGCGACGAACGGCGCACGCTGCTGGCTGAGCCAGGCGGCCTGCGGGTTGCCGAGGTAGGTGTCGGTGACGACGAACGCGTCGACCGCCGTCGAGCGGAGCAGGTTGTCGTAGCCGCCGACCGGGTCCTCGTCGTCGGCCGGGAACAGCAGGACGTGGTAGCCCGCCTCGTCACTGGCCTCGACCAGCGAGTGGACGAAGCGGTCCATCGTCGCGTTGGCCGTGCCCTCCTGCGCGGGCGTGAAGCGCAGCCCGATCAGCGAGGACGTGCGGGTGCGGAGGTTGCGCGCCGCGCGGTTGGGCGAGTAGCCGAGCTCGGCGATCGTCTGCCGGACCCGCTCGAGGGTGTCGGGGCGCAGCAGGTCGGGGTTGTTGACCGCGTTGGAGACCGTCTGCCGCGAGACACCCGCCCGCTCCGCCACGTCGGCGAGCGTCGTCGGAGTGACCGGCAGCTGACTGCCGGACCGATGGTCGCTGCGCGCCATGGCTCCCCCTTGATCGATCCAACTCCCCGCAGCATAAGCCTGCGCGGGAGCGGGAAATGGTGAAGGGCCCTCGCGAGTATGAGTCGCAAGGGCCCTTCGGGTGACCGGATCGTGTGACGACCTCCGGTCGACGTCTCTTCCCCGCGAGTCCCCGCGCCTGCGTCACCCAGTCGCGGCGGCTGGTCGGCCGAAGCCTCCCTGCCGGATGGACCCTCGTCTCCGAGTCGTCCCGCCGCCCCTTGCGGGGCTGCGTAGGGAGAGTTCTACGGGGTCACGGACGACCCGCGCAAGGGGTTCGGAGCACGGGTTTCCCCCTCCACCGATCAGGGCTCTCCATCCCCAGGTCCCACCCCTCTCGTCCACAGGATCCGGGCGTGCTCCACAGGCGGCGGGCCCCACCTGTGGAGAGGTGGTCCGGACCGGCCGGTCATCGACGTGGCCGCACGGCACGTCGCCGCGCCGGGGCGTACGACGTCGCTGTCGGTGCGCTGACCTAGCGTGAGGGCCATGTCGACCAAGGCTCGCACCCGCACCTCCTACCGCTGCTCCGAGTGCGGCTGGGAGACCGCCAAGTGGGTGGGTCGCTGCGGCGAGTGCCAGGCCTGGGGCTCGGTCGCCGAGGCCGGTGCGCCGACGCTCCGCGCCGCAGCCGGTCCGGTGTCCACGCCGGCGGTGCCGATCGGCCAGGTGGCGATCACCGAGTCGGTCGCGCGCTCCAGCGGCGTCCCCGAGCTCGACCGCGTGCTCGGCGGAGGCCTCGTGCCCGGCGCGGCCATCCTGCTCGCCGGCGAGCCCGGCGTCGGCAAGAGCACGCTGCTGCTGGAGGTCGCGGCGCAGACCGCCCGCACCCGCCAGCGCACCCTCTACGTCACCGGCGAGGAGTCGGCCGCGCAGGTGCGGATCCGTGCCGAGCGCACCGGCGGGGTCCAGGACGAGCTGTTCCTCGCCGCCGAGACCGACCTCGGCGCGGTCCTCACCCACATCGAGGAGGTGCGGCCCACCCTGCTCGTGGTCGACTCCGTGCAGACCATCGGCGCCCCGGGCGTCGAGGGCGTGCCCGGCGGCGTCACCCAGGTCAAGGAGGTCGCGGCCGCCCTCATCCGGGTCGCCAAGACCCGCAACATCACGACCGTGATGGTCGGCCACGTCACCAAGGACGGCTCGATCGCCGGCCCGCGCGTGCTCGAGCACCTCGTCGACGTCGTGCTCCACTTCGAGGGCGACCGCAACTCCCGCTTCCGGATGGTCCGGGCGATGAAGAACCGCTACGGCCCCGTCGACGAGGTCGGCTGCTTCGACCTGTCCTCCGAAGGCATCGCCGCCGTCACCGACCCCACCGGCCTCTTCGTCGAGCACCACACCCAGGACGTCTCCGGCACCTGCGTCGCCGTCACGATGGAAGGCCGTCGACCACTGCTGGCCGAGGTGCAGGCGCTCCTCACCCCGTCGCCGCTCGAGCGCCCCCGGCGTACGGTCTCCGGGGTCGAGTCGTCCCGCGTCGACATGGTGCTCGCCGTGCTGACGCGCCATGCCCGGCTCCGCATCGCCGGCAGCGACACGTTCGTCGCGACCGTCGGCGGGGCCAAGCTCCACGACCCGGCCGCCGACCTGGCGATCGCCGTCGCCGTCGCCAGCTCGCACCTCGGAGTGCCCGCACCGCGCGGTGCCGTCGCCATCGGCGAGATCGGCCTGGCGGGCGAGCTGCGACGGGTACGCGACCTGCCGCAGCGCATCGCCGAGGCCGCCCGGCTGGGCTTCGAGCTGGCCGTCGTCCCGCGCGGACGCCCGCTCCGGAGCGAGCGCGGCATCCCGAGCCGGCGGGTGGTCGACGGCCTCACCGTGGTCGAGGTCGACGACGTCTTCGGCGCGCTCCTCACCCTCGAGCTGACGCCGCCGCTCTAGCCCTCCTCCCTCCGAAGGTCACGGGTCGCTAACGGAACGCTCGATCGGCGTCTCGCGCCCTACACTTCACCGGGGTGCCCGGGGGCGGGCCAGCACACACAGTGGAGGACCGGTGGCCGAGCGCATCGACGAGCAGCTGCGCCTGCGCGCGACCCTGGCATCGATCGCACCCGGTACGCCGCTGCGCGACGGCCTCGAGCGGATCCTGCGCGGCCGCACCGGCGCGCTCATCGTGCTGGGGCTGGACAAGACCGTCGAGTCGATCTCGACCGGCGGCTTCACCCTCGACGTGCCCTTCACCGCCACCGGCCTGCGCGAGCTGGCGAAGATGGACGGCGCGATCGTCATCGACAAGGACATCACCCGGATCCACCGGGCCGCGGTCCACCTGATGCCCGACCACACGATCCCGTCCGAGGAGACCGGCACCCGGCACCGTACGGCCGAGCGGGTCGCGAAGCAGACCGGCCACCCGGTGATCTCGGTCAGCCAGTCGATGCAGATCATCGCGGCCTACGTCGGCGACATCCGCCACGTGCTGGAGGACTCCGGCAAGATCCTGTCCCGCGCCAACCAGGCGCTGGCCACGCTCGAGCGCTACAAGCTCCGCCTCGACGAGGTGTCCGCGACCCTGTCCGCGCTCGAGATCGAGGACCTCGTCACCGTGCGCGACGTCGCCGTCGTGGCGCAGCGTCTGGAGATGGTCATCCGGATCGCGCGGGAGATCGAGGACTACGTGCTCGAGCTCGGCACCGACGGCCGGCTGCTCTCGCTCCAGCTCGAGGAGCTCGTCACCGGGGTCGACGCCGAGCGCGAGCTCGTCGTCCGCGACTACCTGCCGACCGGCAAGCGCCGCCACACCAGTCCCGAGCTGCACCTGGCCGAGCTCGAGGGCCTCTCCCCCACCGACCTCGTCGATCCCGCGGCAGTCGCGCGGGTGATCGGCCTCGGGGGGCCCGAGCACCTCGACGCAGCCGTGGCGCCGCGCGGCTACCGCCTGCTCGCCAAGGTCCCGCGTCTCCCCGCCGCCGTCGTCGACCGCCTGGTCGAGCACTTCGGCGGGCTGCAGCAGCTCCTGTCCGCCGGCATCGACGACCTTCAGGCCGTCGAGGGCGTCGGCGAGCTGCGTGCCCGCAGCGTCCGCGAGGGACTCTCCCGGCTCGCCGAGTCGAGCATCACCGAGCGCTACATCTGAGACACGCAGCAGGACGCGCTCGCGCGTCCTGCGTGGGCGTGGCCAGATTGAGCAAGCCCCGCTGCCGAGGAACGAGGCAGCGACGGGCGCGTCGAAATCCCTTGTGGGAGGCAGGCCTGTCGGAGGCCACCCACACATGTCCGAGACATGGCCCTCGTGCCACTGGATCGAGGGCAACATCGGGACACGTGTCCGCACCCGGCACGCGCTGAGCTCGACGTCGTACGCCCGGCGACCGCTCAGCCGGCGGAGTTGCCCGCGCCGTCCTCGCCGGGGGTGTGGGAGGTGTCGCCGTTCTTCTTGCCGCCCTTGCCCTGCGCCTGGGGGTCGGCGGTCTGGGTGACCACGCCCGGCTGAGGGGCCACGAGCTCGAACTGCACGTCGGTCGGTTCGCCGCCGAGGGCGGCCGCCTCGACGTGGTAGAACCCGAGCCTGGCCCAGGCCGTGCGGTCCGAGCAGGTCTCGTCGGAGCGCCTCGCCGACCAGGTCACCACCACGGGGGCGTCGACGGCTTGACGGATGACGACGTCCTGCGGGGGGATGCCGACCGGGCACTCGCGGGTGCTCCAGATGTAGTCGTCACCGGAGGTGATGGTCACCGTCATGGTCGTCGGTGACGCCTGCCAGGTGCACGCCTCGGCGAACTTCGTCCGGAGGTTGATCGTGATCGCGACGTCGGAGCCACCGGCGGCCGAGGTGATGGCCGGGGTCGCGACGATGTCGGAGTCGGCGCAGGGGCCGGTGGGCTCGGCCAGCACGGGCTCGGGCGGGGCGGTCTCCTCCACGGGCTGCTGCTTGCCCTTCTTGCCCTTCCCCTTCTTGCCCTTGCCGGTCGCGGCCTTCTCGCCGGCAGTCGGCCCGGCCGTCGGGACGGTGCTCGCCTCGACCTTCGCACCGGCCTGGGTCGCCGTACCGCTGGCGGCCTCCTTGCCGTCCGACGACCCACCGAGGACGCGCGCGATCACGACGACGAGGAGCAGGGGCACGGCGAGCACGACGGCGCGGCGGATCCAGTAGACCCGGGCCGGGAGCGGCCCGCGAGGTCGTACGTTCGACGCCATGGGGTCAGGCTAGGTAGCGAGCGGCCCGTCTCGGCGGAGGCGCACCGGCCTCCCTAGGATCGCTGCGATGGATACTCCCTCTCCCGCGACGCTGCACGAGGCGGTGCTCGACTGGTACGACGACCACGCGCGGGAGCTGCCGTGGCGCGGGGTGCAGGCCAGCCCGTGGTCGGTGATGGTCAGCGAGTTCATGCTCCAGCAGACGCCCGTCGCGCGGGTCCTGCCGGTCCACGAAGCGTGGCTCGACCGCTGGCCGGCGCCGGCCGACCTCGCGCGCGAGCCCACGGGCGAGGCGGTGCGGATGTGGGGCCGGCTCGGCTACCCGCGCCGCGCGCTCCGCCTCCACGCCGCGGCCGTCGCGATCGTCGAGCGCCACGACGGCGCGGTGCCGACGGCGTACGACGACCTGCTCGCGCTGCCCGGCGTCGGCGACTACACGGCCGCGGCGATCGCGAGCTTCGCGTTCGGCCAGCGGCACGTCGTCCTCGACACCAACGTCCGCCGCGTCCTGGCGCGGGCCGTGTCGGGCATCGAGCTCCCCGCCCCCGCCGTGACCCGCGCGGAGCGCGACGTCGCCACGAGCGTGCTCCCCGACGACGACGCCACCGCGGCGACCTGGGCGGTGGCGACCATGGAGCTCGGTGCGCTCGTCTGCACCGCGCGCCAGCCGGACTGCGACGCCTGCCCCGTGGCCGACCTGTGCGCCTGGCGCGGCGCCGGCTTCCCGGCCTACGACGGACCCCCGCGCCGCGGCCAGGCGTGGGCCGGCACCGACCGGCAGTGTCGTGGCCGCCTCCTGGCGCTCGCCCGCGACCACGACGTCGTCACCGCGGCCCAGGCCGAGGCCGCCTGGCCCGGCACCGAGCAGCGCGAGCGCTGCCTCGCCGGGCTCGTCGCCGACGGCCTCCTGACGCAGATCACCCCGGGGCGCTGGGCGCTCCCGGGGTGATCTGGTGACTCGCTGGGTCAGGCGGGGTCGCGAGGGATGTCGATCGGTCCCTCGGAGTCGTCCGGACCCTCGAGGTTGCCCTCGTCGTCGCGCTGCGGCTCGATCGCCAGGTCGGCGGTCTCGAACGGCGGCAGGTCGGGGACCCGGGAGTTCTTCTGGCCCTTGAAGGTGAACGTCGCCTCCGGGCCCTCTCCCTCGACGTCGACCAGCACGATCTGGCCGGGCCCGACCTCACCGAAGAGCATCTTCTCGGCGAGGACGTCCTCGATCTCGCGCTGCACCGTGCGACGCAGCGGACGGGCGCCGAGGACCGGGTCGAACCCGCGCTCGGCCAGCAGCGCCTTGGCAGGCGTGGTCAGCTCGAGCGACATGTCGCGGTCCTTCATGCGCAGCTCGACGGAGGCGATCATGTTGTCGACCATCGCCACGATCTGCTCCTGCGTCAGCGGCGGGAACACGACGATCTCGTCGACACGGTTGAGGAACTCGGGGCGGAAGTGCTGCTTGAGCTCCTCCGACACCTTGCTCTTCATCCGCTCGTAGGAGCCGGCGGCGTCGCCCGTCTGGCCGAAACCGAGGTTGACGCTCTTGGAGATGTCCCTCGTGCCGAGGTTGGTCGTCATGATGATGACGGTGTTCTTGAAGTCGACGACGCGACCCTGGGAATCCGTCAGGCGGCCTTCCTCGAGAATCTGCAACAGGCTGTTGAAGATGTCGGGGTGGGCCTTTTCGACCTCGTCGAACAAGACGACGGAGAACGGCTTGCGGCGCACCTTCTCGGTGAGCTGCCCGCCCTCTTCGTAGCCGACGTATCCGGGCGGCGAACCGAACAGGCGCGAGACGGTGTGCTTCTCCGAGAACTCGGACATGTCGAGCTGGATCAGCGCGTCCTCGTCGCCGAAGAGGAATTCGGCGAGCGTCTTGGACAGCCACGTCTTACCGACACCGGACGGGCCGGCGAAGATGAACGAGCCGCCGGGACGCTTCGGGTCCTTGAGACCCGCACGCGTACGCCGGATGGCACGGGAGAGCGCCTTGACGGCCTCCTCCTGACCGATCACGCGCTTGTGGAGCTCGTCCTCCATCTTGAGCAGACGGGTGGACTCCTCCTCCGACAGCTTGACGATCGGGATGCCCGTGGCGACGGCCAGGACCTCGGCGATGAGCTCCTCGTCGACCTCGGCGATCTCGTCGAGGTCACCGGCGCGCCACTGCTTCTCGCGCTCGGAGCGGCGAGCGGAGAGCTGCTTCTCCTCGTCGCGCAGGCGGGCCGCGGCCTCGAAGTCCTGCCCGTCGATCGCCGCCTCCTTGCGCTGGCGCACGTCGCCGATCTTCTCGTCGTACTCGCGCAGGTCCGGCGGCGCGGTCATCCGGCGGATGCGCAGTCGCGAACCGGCCTCGTCGATGAGGTCGATGGCCTTGTCCGGCAGGAACCGGTCGGAGATGTAGCGGTCGGCCAGCGTCGCCGCCGAGACCAGGGCCTCGTCGGTGATCGTGACGCGGTGGTGCGCCTCGTAGCGGTCGCGCAGGCCCTTGAGCATCTCGATGGTGTGCGCGATCGAGGGCTCCTGCACCTGGATCGGCTGGAAGCGGCGCTCGAGCGCGGCGTCCTTCTCGAGGTACTTGCGGTACTCGTCGAGGGTGGTCGCACCGATGGTCTGGAGCTCTCCGCGCGCGAGCATCGGCTTGAGGATGCTGGCGGCGTCGATCGCGCCCTCGGCCGCACCGGCGCCGACGAGGGTGTGGATCTCGTCGATGAACAGCACGATGTCGCCGCGGGTGCGGATCTCCTTGAGCACCTTCTTGAGGCGCTCCTCGAAGTCACCGCGGTAGCGCGAGCCGGCGACCAGCGCACCGAGGTCGAGCGTGTAGATCTGCTTGTCCTTGAGCGTCTCGGGCACGTTGCCCTTGACGATGTCCTGGGCGAGGCCGGCCACGATCGTGGTCTTGCCGACGCCGGGCTCACCGATGAGGACGGGGTTGTTCTTCGTGCGGCGCGACAGGATCTGCATCACGCGCTCGATCTCCTGCTCGCGCCCGATGACGGGGTCGAGCTTGCCCTCGCGGGCGGCCTGCGTGAGGTTCTGGCCGAACTGGTCGAGGACCAGCGAGCTCGACGGCGCCTCGCCGCCGGAGCCGGAGGTCTGGGCGCCGGCCGCGGCCGACTCCTTGCCCTGGAACCCGCTGAGGAGCTGGATGACCTGCTGGCGGACCCGGTTGAGGTCGGCGCCGAGCTTCTGCAGGA
This sequence comes from Nocardioides baculatus, assembly GCF_016735675.1. Lineage (GTDB taxonomy): Bacteria > Actinomycetota > Actinomycetes > Propionibacteriales > Nocardioidaceae > Nocardioides > Nocardioides baculatus. Next base: position 176,047 of record NZ_JAERSG010000001.1, read on the forward strand.
CCTGGGCCGCGACACCCTCGCCCTCCCGGATCAGGCCGAGCAGGATGTGCTCGGTGCCGATGTAGGAGTGACCGAGCTGGAGCGCCTCGCGCAGCGAGAGCTCGAGCACCTTCTTGGCGCGGGGGGTGAACGGGATGTGGCCGGACGGGGCCTGCTGGCCCTGGCCGATGATCTCCTCGACCTGGGCGCGCACGGCCTCCAGGGAGATGTCGAGGGACTCGAGGGCCTTGGCGGCGACGCCCTCGCCCTCGTGGATGAGGCCGAGCAGGATGTGCTCGGTCCCGATGTAGTTGTGGGAGAGCATGCGGGCCTCTTCCTGGGCCAGCACGACAACTCGCCGGGCTCGGTCGGTGAACCGCTCGAACATGTGCGCTCCTCTACGTCTGCGTGGTCCGCGGGTCGGCGCAGTCGCCGGGTTGCGGACACTGGGGTCAACGCCCGGGATCAGCCTACGTGTTCCCGCCCACGGATCGAGGCCGTCCGCTCACAGCGAACGACCCCGCACCCCTCGGAGGGTGCGGGGTCGTGTCGGCGTACGTCAGTGGGCGGCGTCGTAGGCCTGCTGCACGTCGGCGGAGATGCGGCCGCGCTCGGAGACGTCCATGCCCTGGGACTTGGCCCACTCGCGCACGTCCTTGGTGTTGGAGGACGAGGCGGACCCGGTCGACTTGCGGCCGCGGCGGGCGCCGCCGCTGACCCTGCGGGCGTGGCCGACGTAGCCGCTGAGTGCCTCACGGAGGCTGGAGGCGTTGGCGTCGTTGAGGTCGATCTCGTAGGTGGTCCCGTCGAGCCCGAACGTGACCGTCTCGGTCGCCTCGGTGCCGTCGAGATCGTCGACGAGGACGATGTTGACCTTCTGTGCCATGTCGAATTCCTTTTCCCTCATGAGCGTTCGGGGCTAAACGCGTCGAATGCAGTGTGGCAGCAATTCAATTGAATTGGCAAAAGGTCAAGCACGCCCTGACGCGCTGCATTACCCGCTAATTGGCAACGCGATTCCGTGACGTCAGGAATTGCGCTCGAAGACCAGCCGCAGACCTTGAAGCGTCAACCAGGGCGAGTGGACGGTGAAGCACGAACAATCGTCGACGAGAAGCGCCGCCAAGTGGCCGGTCGAAATGACGGTGACGTCGTCGGTCGATACACCCAGTTCGGCGATCATCCGCGCCACGAGCCCTTCGACCTGTGCGGCGACGCCGAAGATCATTCCGCTCTGCAATGCCTCGACGGTGTTCTTCGCGATCACCGATCGCGGGCGGGCGAGCTCGACCTTGCGCAGCTGCGCGCCGCGCCGCCCGAGCGCCTCGAGGGAGATCTCGATGCCGGGCGAGATGGCGCCCCCGACGTACTGCCCCTTCGCGTTCACCACGTCGAACGTCGTCGCGGTGCCGAAGTCGACGACGATCGCCGGGCCGCCGTGGAGCGTGGCGGCGGCGAGGGAGTTGACGATCCGGTCGGTGCCGACCTCGCGGGGGTTGTCCATCAGCACCGGGATCCCGGTCTTCACGCCGGGCTCGACCACGATCGAGGGGACGTCGCCGAAGTGGCGCTCGAGCATCTCGCGCCACTCGTGCAGCACCGAGGGGACCGTCGCGCAGACGGCGACGCCGTCGACGTCGCCGGCGCGCTCCGCGAGCAGGCCGCGCAGCAGCACGCCCCACTCGTCGGCCGTACGCCGCTCGTCGGTGTTGACCCGCCAGTGGTCGGTGACCTCGTCGCCGTCGAGCAGCCCGATGAAGGTGTGGCTGTTGCCGATGTCGGCCGCGAGAAGACTCATGCGGACAGGTCCATGCCGAGGTCGAAGACCACCACCGAGTGGGTGAGGGCCCCGACGGAGACGAAGTCGACGCCCGTGGCGCCGATGCGCGCGGCGCGCTCGAGGGTGATCCCGCCGCTGGCCTCGAGCGGCACCCGCCCGGCCGTACGGCGTACGGCCTCGGCCATCAGCTCGTCGGTCATGTTGTCGAGCAGGATCCGCTCCGGCGGCTCGGGCAGCGCCAGGAGGTCGTCGAGCTGGTCGAGCGTCGTCACCTCGACCTCGACGGGCAGGCCGGGGTGGCCGGCGCGGATGGCGGACAGTGCCGGGAGGACGCCGCCCGCGGCGATGACGTGGTTGTCCTTGACCATCGCCATGTCCTGGAGGCTGGTGCGGTGGTTGACACCCCCGCCGCAGCGCACGGCGTACTTCTGCAGCGCCCGCAGGCCCGGCAGTGTCTTGCGGGTGTCGAGGACGCGGGTCGGCGAGCCCTCGAGCGCCTCGACCCAGCGGGACGTCGCGGTCGCGATGCCGGACAGGTGGCAGGCGAGGTTGAGCGCAGTCCGCTCGGCCACCAGCATCCGCTGGGTCAGCCCGGAGACGCGCATGACCACGTCGCCCTTCTCGACCCGGGTGCCGTCGGGCACGCGGTCGGTGATGGTCGCGTCGGCCCCGAGCATGTTGAACGTCACGGCCGCGACCCCGAGCCCCGCCACCACGCCGGGCTCGCGCGCACCGAAGACCGCCTCGCCGCGGGCGTCGAGCGGGATCGTGGACGCGCTGGTCGGGTCCTCGCGCGGCTCCTCGGGCAGGTCCTCGGCGAGCGCGCGGGCGATCGTCTCCCAGACGTGGTCGAGGTCCAACCCGGCCGCGGTGATCTCGTCGCGGAGCTCGGCAGGTACGTCGTCGAGGCTGGTCATGCGGGGCCCCTGCGGCGTTGTTCGGAGGAGCGCTTCGGGGTCCCCGCAGGCTCGCGGTGGAGGAGCGCAGCGGGGGAACCAGGAGGCTGTGGGGTGAAGCGTGGCGGGGGAGAAGAACGTCGTGGGGTGCTCATGCGCGCACTCCCGCGGTCGAGGGGTCGGTCGAGGGGTCGGTCGACGGGGCGAAGGTCCACTCGGCGCGGATGCTTCCGTCGATATCGACCCACGCGTCGATGTGGCCGGCCTTCGAGTCGTCCCGGTCGGGGAAGTCCTCGCGCCAGTGCGAGCCGCGCGTCTCGGTGCGGATCGCCGCCGCCACGGCGAGGGCGGTGCTGATGGTGTGGAGGTTGCTGGTCTCCCAGGCCGGCGGGCCGACTGCCGGGTCGCCGGGGTCGAGGGTGGCGAGCCACTCGATCGCCTCCGCGAGGCCGTCGGCGTGGCGCAGCACCCCGACGCGCGTGGTCATCACGTCCTGCATCGCGCGGCGGCGCTCGCCGTCGACCAGCCCCTCGGGTCGGGAGTCCGCGGCAGGCTCGGCCCACGGGCGCAGCTCGCCGGGCAGGACGTCCGCGATCCTGCGGGAGAAGACGAGGCCCTCGAGCAGCGAGTTGGACGCCAGCCGGTTGGCGCCGTGCACCCCGGAGCAGGCGACCTCGCCGGTGGCGTAGAGGCCCGGCACGGACGTACGCCCCCACAGGTCGGTGGCGACGCCCCCGGACGCGTAGTGCTGCGCAGGCGCGACCGGGATCAGCTCGGTCACCGGGTCGACGCCGTGCTCGCGGCAGACCCGGAGGATGGTCGGGAAGCGACGCTCCCAGAACTCGGCTCCCAGGTGTCGCGCGTCGAGCCACATGTGCGGCTGGCCCGTCGCGATCATCCGCCGGGTGATCGCCTTGGCGACGACGTCGCGGGGAGCGAGGTCGGCGAGCTCGTGCTCGCCCTGCATGAAGCGGTCGCCCTCGAAGTCGACGAGGAAGGCGCCCTCGCCGCGGACGGCCTCGGAGATCAGGGGCTGCTGGCCCTGCGAGTCGGCACCGAGCCACATGACCGTCGGATGGAACTGGACGAACTCGAGGTCGCGGAGCCGGGCGCCCGCGCGCAGCGCCACGGCCATCCCGTCGCCGGTGGACACGCTCGGGTTGGTCGACTGGCTGAACACCTGGCCGAGGCCGCCGGAGGCGAGCACGACCGCGCGACAGTGCACGGCCCCGACGCCGTCGTGCTGGCCCTCACCGAGCACGTGGAGGGTCAGCCCGGCGACGGCACCGTCGGCGGAGCGCAGGAGGTCGACGGCCAGGGCGTGCTGGACGACCTCGATCTCCGGCGCGCGCTCGACCGCGGCGATCAGCGCGCGCTGGATCTCGGCGCCGGTCGCGTCGCCTCCGGCGTGCGCGATCCGGTCGCGGTGGTGGCCGCCCTCGCGGGTCAACGACAGCTCGCCGTCGGGGTGGTGGTCGAACTGGGTGCCGAGCGCGATCAGCTCGCGGACGGCCTCAGGCCCCTCGGTCACCAGGATGCGTACGGCCTCCACGTCGCAGGCACCCGCCCCCGCGACGAGGGTGTCCCGCTCGTGCTGCTCGGGGGTGTCACCCGGCCCGAGCGCGGCGGCGATGCCGCCCTGCGCCCACTGGGTCGAGCCCGCGGCGAGCACGTCCTTGGTGACGACGAGCAGGTGCAGCGAGGGATCAGCGGCGTGGATCCGCAGCGCGGCGGTGAGCCCGGCGATGCCGGAGCCGACCACCACGACGTCGGCACGCGTGGTCCAGCCGGGTGCGGGCGCGCGCAGGCGGCCCGGGACCGGCCGGTGGTCTGTCATCCGGGCAGGCTATCGAGCGAGGAGGTCGCCGCGCGTGAGGGCCTTGTCGCCGAACGTCTCGGCGGGGTCGTGGCCGGTGGCCATCACCTTGTTGTCGGCGTCGACGAAGACGACGTGCGGCTGGTGCTCCCTGGCCTCCGCGGTCTCCATCTGGCCGTAGCCGATGAGGATGACCGTGTCGCCCGGGTGCACCAGCCGAGCGGCTGCGCCGTTGATGCCGAGGACACCCGAGCCGCGCTCACCGGCGATCGTGTACGTCTCGAGGCGGGCGCCGTTGGTCACGTCGACGATGTGGACGAGCTCGCCGGCCAGCAGGTCGGCCGCGTCGAGCAGGTCCTCGTCAACCGTCACCGACCCGACGTAGTGGAGGTCGGCCTGGGTGACCGTGGCCCGGTGGATCTTGGACGTCATCATGGTGCGCAGCATCGGTCTCAGCCGCTCCCTTCCGAGGTGGTCGAGGCCGCGGACGCGGTCCCCGCCGTCGCATCAGGCGTGATGCGGTCGAACGTGATTGCCATGTTGTCGATCAGGCGTGTGGTGCCGACCCTCGCCGCCACCAGGATCCGGCCCTCGCCGGTCTCCGGCGCCTCGCCGAGGTCGGGCGAGGTGAGGGCGAGGTAGTCGAGCTCGAGGCCGGCGGTCGCTGCTTGCTTGAGGATCGACATCGCGGCCCAGCGCGCGGCAGGTACGCCGTACGGTGCCCGCTCCTGCGCCGCACGCAACGCACGGCTGAGGGCCACGGCGGTCTGCCGCTGCCCGGCGTCGAGGTAGCGGTTGCGGCTCGAGAGCGCGAGGCCGTCGGGCTCGCGGACCGTCTCCGAGCCGACGACCTCGATGCCCATGCAGAGGTCGCGGACCATCCGGCGGATGAGGGCGAGCTGCTGGTAGTCCTTCTGCCCGAAGACCGCGACGTCCGGCCGGACCAGCCCGAAGAGCTTGGCGACGACGGTGAGCACGCCGTCGAAGTGGCCCGGGCGCGACTCGCCGTCGAGGATCGTGGCCAGGGTGCCCGGCGCGACGGTGACGCCGTCGTGGACCGAGTCGTGGCTGAAGCCGCCGGGGTACATCTCCTCGACGCTCGGGGCGAACACCACGTCGACACCTTCGGCCGCGCAGACCTCCAGGTCGGCGTCCAGCGTGCGCGGGTAGCGGTCGAGGTCCTCGGTCGGGGCGAACTGCATCGGGTTGACGAAGATGCTGACCACGACGGGACCAGAGGTCGCCTCGCGTGCCGTACGCATCAAGCTGGCGTGGCCGTCGTGGAGCGCCCCCATCGTGGGCACGAAGGCGACCCTCGCGCCCGAGCGCCGGGCGTCGGCGAGCAGGCCGGCGAGCTCCTCGCGGGTGTTCGCGAGGACAGGGCGTGACGTCATCGGAGGTGGTGGTCCACCGGGGCGTCGGCCTCGGCGGCGTCGAGCACGCGCAGCATCTTCGAGGCGCGGATCGGCAGCAGCCGGCCGTCGGTGACGGCGCGGTCGAGAGTGGCGTGCGCCATCGCGAGGTAGGAGTGCAGGGTCTGCGGCGCGTTGGCGGCGAGGTCGGCGACGTGGGCACGCACCGTCTCGACGTCTCCGCGGACGATCGGACCGGTCAGCGCGGCGTCGCCCTGGTCGAGCGCGTTGTCGAGCGCGGCGGTGAGCAGCGGGCGCAGGGTCGCGGCCGGGTCGTCGGCACCAGCGGCGGAGAGGATCTCCATCGCCTCGGCGATCAGGGTGACGAGGTGGTTGGCGCCATGGGCGAGACCGGCGTGGTAGAGCGTGCGGCGGTCCTCGGGGACCCACATCGGACGGCCGCCGAGGTCGGCGACCAGGCCCTCGGTCAGGTCGCGGTCGGCGGGCTCGGCGGTGACGCCGAAGACGCAGCCCTCGAGGCGGGGCAGGTCGACCTCTGTCCCGGTGAAGGTCATCGCCGGGTGCATCGCGACCGTGCGGGCGCCGACCTCGCGAGCGGGCTCGAGCACGGCGAGGCCGTGACGGCCGCTGGTGTGCACGACGACCTGACCCTCGCGGATCGCGCCGCTGGCGCTGAGCATGGTGACGACGTTGGACAGCATGTCGTCGGGGACGGTGAGCAGCAGGAGGTCGCTGCGGCGGGCGACGTCGGTCGGCTTGGCCGCCTCGACCCCCGGCAGCAGCTCGTCCATCCGGCGGCGCGAGGCGTCGGACTCGCCGGCAGCGGCCACGACCTCGTGGCCCGCGGCGCGGAGCGCGGAGGCCAGGACGGCGCCCACTCGGCCTGCGCCGATGACACCGATGCGGAACTTCGTCATGTCGACCTCTTCGTTTCAGTCCCTCGCGGGTACCGATCTACTGCGATCAGCATCGAGCGTACGCCCACGGATTCCGCGGTGGGAACGCCCCGGAGGGGTGACGCACGCCACTCACCGCCGTACGGGCGGGCTCAGGCGCGGAGGTGCAGCTGCGCGTGGTCGGGGTCGTCGACCACGAACGGCCTGGGCGCGCGGGGCAGCCAGGTGTGCGTGACGTGGTCGACGACGTGCTCGCCCTCGGGCGCCACGATCTCGACGACACCTTCGGGGACCTCACCGTCGTGGAGGGCGTTCCAGACGAGCCACTCGCGGCGCTTGCGCCGGTTGCGGATCGAGGTCGCGAACGACTCGGGGTTGGTCCAGTGGGCGAACTCGTCGCCGTCGAGCCACTTGAGCTCGACGCAGAGGCCCTGCGGGAGCGCGAACTGCTCGATCCGGTCGGGCGTCGTACGGATCTCCCACTCCGGCGCCTTGGAGTAGACGTAGTCGGGGCTCATCGGGAAGCCCCACTCCTCGATGTTGCGCAGGCCCAGGTCGAGGAACGCCTTGCGGTCGGACTCGATGTAGAGCCCGTGGCGGGGGAACCGGATGACCGCCTCGGCCATCCCGACCTGCCACGACAGGTCGGCCATCGACACCTCGCCCTCGGTGGTGAGGACCATGTCGCCGTCCCACTTCCACGAGTAGCGGGTGCGGACGTGGGAGAAGCACCAGTTGTAGAAGTAGGCGAGCGAGTGGACCGAGCGCTCGTTGACCGACAGGTGCTCGGCCCCGGCGCGGGCGACCTGGAAGGGGTACTCCTTCAGCGTGAACCGGTCGGACAGACCGTGCTCGGCCGCGACCCGGAGCGCCTCCTCACCGGTGCCGTCGTCGGAACCGTTGTCGACCAGCAGCACGTGGTCGCAGGCTCGCAGCAGCGGAGGGAGGACGAAGCGCAGGCCGGGAGCCTCGTTCTTCACCCGCAGCACGGCGGTGGCGCCGCGGCGCAGGCCGCCGGGCTGGTTCCACGGCCAGACGATGTCGAACTCCTCGTGGCCCTCGAGGTTGGTCAGGCCGTGGCCGGAGCCGATCGGCACGCTCACGGCTGGTCGTCCCGCTCGCGCCCCAGCGCCTTGCGCGCCGCACGGCGCACCGACGGCGGGATCGCGGCGCGTACGTCGTGCGGCACCCGGTCCGCCAGCGAGCGCGACTCCGCCGCCGCCTCCGCCGTCGCCCGGCGGCGGGCCTGGAGACGGGCGTGCTCGGCGGTCGAGCGGCTGATCGCCTCGGCCTCCTCGTAGAGCTCGACGTAGGCCTCGCGGAGCTGGTCGAACGTCGCGTGCGCGTGCGCGTTGTCGCCGCCCTCGTCGGCGAGGTCGTTGAGCTGCTCCCAGGTCTCGGCGGTGAGGTCGTGCAGCCGCTTCGGCAGCGCGAGGTCGTCGAGGGTGGAGGTGACGCGGCGCAGGTGCGGGTCGATGAAGCGGTGGACCTCGCGGATCTGGTCGCTGCGCGTGTGGATGATCGTCTGGAGCCCGAGCGAGTGGCCGAGCGCCGTCGTGGTCTTCACCCAGTCGGTCAGCAGGTCCTCGTAGCGGACGAACACGCGACCGCCGTCGCCCTCGGCCGGGCGGGTGGCGCGCTCGGTGTGGAGCAGCATGTTGACCCAGCTGGCCGCCAGGTGCGCGGACCCGAGCTTGTTGGCGTAGTACTTCTGCTTCGACCCGACGACCTCGGCCGGCGGGCGCAGCATCGTGGCGAAGACCGGCGTCGCGCCCGTACGGATCGCGGCGACCCGCCACAGGCCGAGGAACCAGCTCAGCCGCGGGTCCTTGATGACCAGCTCGGGGTGCTGGTCGAAGTGCGGCTCGAGCCACTCGCTCACGCGGATGCGCGCGGGCTCGCGGCTGCAGATCCTGCCGGTCTCGAACCACGCGTTGGGCCGGGAGTCGCTGACCTGCACGAGCGCCTCGCGCAGCCACTCGTCGTGGACGTCGACGACCCACTGCGGCTCGCTGAAGCCGCGCGGGTTGGAGTCGTCCGGCGGGACCTCGGGCAGCGGCACGTGCATGCCGAGCTTGGAGACGATGCCGGCCAGCGTGCTGGTGCCGCTGCGCCCGGCTCCGGCGACGAAGAGGACCTTGCGCGGCACACCGTCGGGGTTCATCTCGTCGATCGCTCTGGCCTGCTCAGTCACGGCGGGCAGCCTACCGGCGACCCGGCCCCGGGCTCGGACCCCGTTAGGGTCGGGGATCGTGAAGCGGCTGTTCTCCCGGGCTCCCCTCGTCGGCGTGGTGATCCCCGCATGGGGCGTGGAGGACTACCTCGACGACTGCGTCCGCTCGCTGCTCGCGCAGACCCACCGGCGCTGGGAGGCGGTGATCGTGGACGACGGCTCGACCGACCGCACGGGCGAGATCGCCGACGAGTGGGCCCACCGCGACAACCGGATCAGCGTGATCCACTCCGTCAACGGCGGCCTCGGCGCCGCACGCAACCTCGGGATCCAGCAGGTGCGCGGCGACTACCTCGCGTTCCTCGACTCCGACGACGTCCTCCCCCCGACGGCGTACGCCGACCTGGTGGCCGCTCTCGGCGAGTCGGGCTCCGACTTCGCGACCGGCTCGATCGTGCGCTGGGAGGCGGACGGGCTGGTCGAGCCGCCCTGGATGCGCCGGCTCCACCGTCCGCTCCGTGGCGCGCGGGTCGACCAGCGGCCGGAGATCCTCGGCGACGTGTTCGCCTGGAACAAGCTCTGGCGACGGTCGTTCTGGGACGACGCGGGGCTCGCGTGGCCCGAGGGGGTCCGCTACGAGGACCAGCCGACGACGACACGGTCGTTCCTGCGGGGGTCGTTCGACGTGCTGGACGAGGTCGTCTACCACTGGCGGATCCGCGAGGGCTCGATCACCCAGACCCGCGCGTCATCCGTGCAGGACCTCGCCGACCGGTGGGAGACCAAGCGGCAGTCGCTCGCGTCCGTGCAGGCGTACGGCTCCGCGGAGGTCGAGCAGGTCTTCGTCGACCGGGTCCTGGCCGGCGACCTGTGGCGCTACTTCCTGCTGGTGCCGGGCGCTCCCGAGGAGTGGTGGCGGCTGCTGCGCGCCGGCGTGCTCGAGCTCTGGGGCACCCGGTCGCTCGTGCACAGCGGGCTGCCGCCGGTGCACCGGCTGGCGGGCTGGCTCGTCGCCGAGGACCGGCGCGCCGACGTGACCGCGCTGATGGAGTGGGTCGCCGCCCTGGACGGGCCGGCGCCGCGAGCCCAGGACGTGGCCACCGGAGCGTGGCGGCTGTCGGTCCCGCCGTCCGTGCTCGACGAGACGACCGTCCCCGCCGAGGCCCTCGCGCTCCGCGACCACGAGGTCTGACCCACCGCTGCTCCACCACGGGATGTCGCGACATGCGCACTTCCCATGGTCGATCGACCATGGGAAGTGCATGTTCACCGACATCCCATGGTGAACAACAGGGACGACGGGACTGCGGGCAGATCAGCCGAGCAGGCCCTCGGCCTCGAGGAAGTCGCGGGCGACGTCCTCGGGCTTGGCCCGGTCGACGGCCATCTGGCCGTTCATCTCGGTGAGGTTCTCGGTGGTGAGCGCCGCCATCAGCGGGTTGAGGATGTCGGCGACGTCCTCGTGGTCGGCGAGGAAGTCGGCGGAGACGGCCGGCACGAGGTTCTGTGCGGGCTGGATCTGCTTGTCGTCCTCGAGGACGACGAGGCCCTGGGACTCCAGGGTGCCGTCGGTCGTGGAGGTCTCGCCGAGCTGGGACTCGCCGTCGATGACCGACTGGTAGGTCTGGTCGGAGGCGTAGCCGAGCTCGAGCACCTTGGTGACGTCGATGCCGTAGTCGTCGGACAGGCCGCCCTCGCAGTCGAGACGACCCTCGCAGTCGGGGGCCGCCGCCAGGACGACGCTCTTGCCCTCGAGGTCGGACAGCGTGGTCACGCCCTCGGCCTCGGAGTACTCCTGGGTGACGAAGAAGGCGTTGGTGTCGGTGGCCGGCGAGATGTCGAGCAGCTCGATCCCCGCGGCCTCCAGCAGGTCGGCGCCGTCGTCGGCCAGCTGCTGGCCGTCGCCGGCCTCGAACGGCTCGGCCGAGTCGCCGTTCTCCTGGCTGTTGAGGAAGTTGACGATGCCGCCGACGTACTCGGGGACGATGTCGACGTCTCCCGGGAACGTGGGCATGTAGGCGTCGCGGGAGTCGACCAGCTTGGTCTCGACCGTGTAGCCGGCGTCCTCGAGGAGCTGCTCGTACATCGAGGCGACGAGCGTGGCCTCGGGGAAGTTCTGGCCGGCGATGGTGACCGACCCCTTGTCGCCGCCGCCCGAGGAGCTCGGGTCGTCGGAGGCGTTGTCGTTGGCGAGGTCGTCACCGGCGCAGCCGGTGAGGGCGAGGGCGCCGGCGGCGAGGACCGCGGCCAGCGTGCGTGACAGGTGCATGGTGTTCCTTCTGTGTCCCGCAGCGTGCGGCTGCGCGTGTCCGGATGAGCGTCGTCAGCCGACGGATTCGGCGGGCGGGTCAACGGTAGCCCCGGTCACCGACAACGCGTCCGTGTGACCACCTGAAGGGGTGCCGCGACGCGTCGGGTCGACCGCCCTCTGCACCATCGCGGCCAGCAGCTCGAGGACGAGCGCGACCGCCGCGACGACGAGCGCGCCGGCGATGCCCTTGCCGTAGTTGGAGCGGAAGAAGCCGTCGGTGATGATCTGCCCGAGCCCCGGTCCGGCCACGAGCGCGGCGATCGTGGCGGTCGCCCACACCTGCACCAGGGCGAGCCGCAGGCCGGACACCACGAGGGGCAGGCCGAGCGGGAGCTCGACCCTCCAGAAGCGCTGCATCCCCGTCATCCCCATGCCCCGGGCGGCCTCCCGCACCTCCGGCGCGACCTCGCGCATGGCGACGTACGAGTTCGTGATGATCGGTGGCAGCGCGAACAGCGTCAGCGCGAGGAGCGTGGCGAGGCCGGCGCGTCCGTAGGGGCCGAGCTGGTCGGTGCCGGGCCACGGCGCGACCACCAGCAGGGCCAGCAGCGCGAACGTCGGGATGGCGCGCCCGACGTTGGAGATGTTGATCGCCAGGAAGCCGCCCCGACCGAGGTGGCCGAGCCACAGCGCGATCGGCAGCCCGACGACCATCGCCATCAGCAGCGCGGTGACGGTGAGCAGCAGCTGCTGGCCGAGGAGGGCTGCGATGCCGTCGCTGCCCGACCAGTTGGCTCCGGTGGAGAGGTAGCGCCACATGTCGTCGAAGACCGTCATGCCCGGGCTCCCTTCGTCCAGGGGGTGAGCAGTCGCTGGGCCAGCACGAGCAGCGCGTCGAGCACGAAGGCGAGGATCACGCAGAGGAGCGAGGCGGTGAAGAGCTCGGCGCGGAAGTTGGTGAGCACGCCGTCCTTGATGAGGTTGCCGAGGCCGCCGTAGGCCACCAGCGACCCGACCGTCGTGAGCGCGACCGTCGACACGGTGGCGACCCGGAGGCCGGCCATGACGACCGGGAGCGCGAGCGGCAGCTCGACCTTCAGCAACAGCTGCCCGCGGCCGTAGCCGAGGCCGGTCGCCGACTCGCGTACGTCGTCCGGGACCGACCGCAGGCCCTCGAGCAGGCTGCGCACCAGGATCGTCAACGCGTAGAGGGCCAGGCCGATCACGACCGTCGTCGCCGTCAGCCCTGTGAAGGGCACCAGCAGCGGGAACAGCGCCAGCGAGGGCACCGTGTAGATGCCGGTGGTGACGGCGAGGATGGCCGACTCGAGCCTCGGCAACCGGCGGGCGAGCAGCGCCAGCGGGAACGCGATGGCCAGCCCGACGAGGACCGAGACCACCGTGATGCCGATGTGCTGGATCGTCGCGTCGACGATCTCCTGCTGCCGGTCCGACACGTAGTCCAGGCAGACCCAGTCGTTGACGAGGCGGCTGTAGCAGCTCGGCTCGTCGGCGGCTCCCAGTAAGGTCACACGCATGGACGCTACACGGAGCGACGAGTCGATGATCAGGCTCGAAGGTGTGGGCAAGACCTATCCGGACGGGACGGTCGCGGTCCACGAGCTCGACCTCGACGTGCAGCGCGGCGAGATGGTCTGCCTCGTCGGCCCGTCCGGCTGCGGCAAGTCCACGACGCTCAAGATGATCAACCGCCTGATCGAGCCGACCACCGGCCGCATCTGGCTCGACGGCCAGGACGTCACCGACGCCGACCCCGTCGAGCTGCGCCGCGGCATCGGCTACGTCATCCAGCAGATCGGGCTGTTCCCCCACCAGCGCATCGAGCAGAACGTGATGACCGTGCCGCTGCTCTACGGCGAGTCCAAGTCGACCGCCCGCGAGCGCGCCCACGAGCTGCTCGACACCGTCGGCCTCGACCCCAGCAAGTACGCCCGTCGCTACCCGCACGAGCTGTCCGGTGGTCAGCGGCAGCGCGTCGGCGTCGCTCGCGCACTCGCGGCGAACCCGCCCGTGCTGCTGATGGACGAGCCCTTCGGCGCCGTCGACCCGGTCGTGCGCGGTCGGCTGCAGGACGAGTTCCGGCGGCTCCAGGCCGAGCTCGGCAAGACCGTGGTGCTGGTGACCCACGACATCGACGAGGCGATCCGGATGGGCGACCGCGTGGCGGTGTTCGCCGGCGGCGGCGTCCTCAGCCAGTACGCCACCCCGGCCGACCTGCTGGCCCACCCGGCCGACGAGCAGGTGGCCGACTTCGTCGGGGCCGGCGGCCTGCGGACGCTCACGGTCACCCGGCTCCGCGAGGAGCACCTCGAGCCCCTCGACGGCATCAGCACCGGCGACCTCGGCTCGGCGATCGACATCGACTCCTCGCTCGAGGAGGCCCTCGCCGCGATGCTGCGCGACGACAAGCCGATGATCGGCGTGCGCCGCGGCCCGACGTTCGTCGGCGTGCTCACTCCGGCGGGCGTGCACAAGGCGCTGCGGGAGTCGCTGCGCTAGTGCCGGGTCTGGAGTCACCGGATATCCGGTGACTCCCACGCTTGTCAGCGCAGATCTCGGCTGACAAGCGTGGGACTCGGGTGCGAAGTTCCGGGCGACTTCACTGCTGGGAGACGGTCACGTCCCGGTGCCACGACTCGGTGACGTACTTCGTGCCCCAGCCCATCGAGGTGTAGAGGCCGTCGGCGCCGGTGGGTGAGTCCGCGTCGACCTCGAGGCCCACGCGATCGCGGCCTCGGGAGGCAGCGTCGGCGATGATCGTGCGCAGCAGGCCGGTGGCGACGCCGCGGCCGCGGGCGGACTCGAGGACGCCGAGGTAGGAGACGTATGACCCGTCGGTCCCGGTGTCCGACTCGCTCACGGTGCCCACGAGGGCGCCGGCCGGCTCGGGCTCGCCTCCGCCGTCGACGATCTCGGCGATCCACCAGTGGTCCCAGCGGTGGCCGGGGTCCTCGCGGAGCCGGTGGATGAACTCGTGGAAGGTCTCCTCCGCCGAGTTGAAGTGGTCGGTGAAGGCACCCTCGAGCACCTCGTGCACCGCACGCAGGTCGGCCTCGCTCGGCAGTCCGTCGCCCTGCCGCTCGACGAGCCGGAAGACCACCCCGTTGCGCTCCCAGCGCGCCGGGTCGGGGACCAGCTCGGCCTCCTCGGCCTCCACCGAGCGGCTCATCTGCCACCAGGTGCGCACCCGGTCGAAGCCCGCGTCGGCCAGCCAGCCGTGCTGGCGCTCGTCGTCGGCGAACGACCCGCTGTCGATCTGCTGCACGGCCAGCCCGCGGGCCTCGCCGACGGCCTTCGCCTGGGCCTCCGCCCACTCGAACAGGACGTCGCTGCACCGGTCGGCCAGCCGCTCGTCGATCTCACGGTCGACAATGTGCACGAAGAGCATCCGGCCCTCGGCGCGGTCGTGCACGCTCCCCCACGCCTGGATCCGGCCGGCGGGATCGCGGACGACGAGGTTCTCGCGCGTCGTCAGTCCACGGTCGGAGACCTCGACGAGCACGTCCTCCTCACCGGCACCGGCCCAGCCGCGGCCCGCGCGCTCGTGGGCGCGGAGCAGCTCGGTGAGCCGCTCGACGGTCGGCCGGTCGCTGCCGTCGGGCGCCGCCGCGACCCAGCCCTCCGGTAGTCCGGGGTCCTGCGGCAGCAGGTCGGCGGGGTCGCTCTCGAACCGGTTGTCGTCGGGGATCACGGGCAGTCATTCTTCCGCACGCGGATCGAGCGGTGCGTGAGGGGGATTCTCGCGGGCCAGAACCCGCCTCACCCACCGCCCACGGTGGTGGAGGTCAGGCGCTGCGGTGGTCCCGGCGGGCGGCGGCGACGCGGAGCGAGTCCACCTCGGCGCGCAGCACGTCGAGCTCGGCCTCGAGCTCGGCGACGGTGACGATCGCCTCGGCGGCGCGGCCGTCGGCGGCGTCACGAGCCCGCTCGGCGTCGTCGCGACCACGGTCGGCGGCGTCGGCGCGACGGGTCTCCTGGGCGCGCTTCATGGCCTGCTCGGCGGCGTTCTTCTGGGCCGAGGAGAGGGCACGCTCGAGGACGTCGATGGCCTCCTCGCGCTCGGAGATCTTGCGGCGCATGTCGGCGGCGAAGGCGGCCGACTCGGCCGTACGACGCTCGGTGATGGCGCGGTACTCCTGGGCCTGGACGGCGCGGTCCTGCGCCGCCTCGACCCGGGCGGCCATCAGCTCGGAGTGGGTGATGCGCGTCGCGGCGGCACCGGCCAGGACGGCCAGCACGGCGGCGAACGTGGTGAGGACGGCGGAGGACGAGGCGATGGCGCCGAGCACGACCGCGGCAGCGACCGCGAGCAGGGCGATGGCGACGATCAGGCGCGTGCTGCGCTGACGTCGGCGAGCGGGCGTGCGTGACGCCTGTGACTGCTGGGGCTGCTGGGAAGGCATGCGGTCAGACTAGGGCCGCGGCCGACCCCCGTCCGTGCGACACGCACGCTCCAGGGCGAGGGAGGCGAGCGTCACGCCCAGCCCACCCACGGCCGCGACCACGGAGCGGGTGATCCAGCGGTCGGCGAACTGCGAGTCGTCGCCCAGCCAGCTCACGGCGTACCCGACGTAGCCGGCGGCGATCACCGCGCCTCCCAGCGCGCAGGCGCGGGCGAGGACGAGGCGGTTCATCGCCTGGTGCAGCTCGAGCCGCTGACCGCGCACCTGGACGGTCTGCCAGGTCTGCCAGGCGAGGAAGCCCATGATCAATGCGACCAGCACGACGGCGAGCACCTGCGTCCACGACACGAGCGGCGGGCGGTCGGCCACTGCGCTCACCAGGGGGTGGATCGCCCATCCACCGACCAGGCCGACGACGGCGCACACCGTCAGGGCGCGCGCCGAGGTCGGGTGGAGGGACCCGCGCGGCTCCTCCGGGTCCTGCTCGCTCATCCCGGGTCCCCGCCGCGTCGTGCGAGGGAGCGCAGCGGCGGAGCAGGACTCCGTGGGGTGGGCCTCAATTGACCTCGAGCGAGATGTCGTCGCGCTTGCGCACGCCCGACGCGTCGGTCGAGGAGAGCAGGTCGGCGATCGGGCCGCGGTCGGGGAAGACGGCGTCGGGCTCGAGGTCGTGCCACGGCTGGAGCACGAACGCACGCTCGTGGGCCCGCGGGTGCGGCAGGCGCAGGAAGT
Source organism: Nocardioides baculatus (assembly GCF_016735675.1). Taxonomy (GTDB): domain Bacteria; phylum Actinomycetota; class Actinomycetes; order Propionibacteriales; family Nocardioidaceae; genus Nocardioides; species Nocardioides baculatus. The sequence continues at coordinate 192,367 of NZ_JAERSG010000001.1, forward strand.
CCTCGTTGGACCGGCGGTCCCCGACCACGATCAGGTCGACGTCGAGGGTGCGGGGGGCGTTGCGGACGTCGCTGCGCTCGCGCTCGAACGCGTCCTCGACGGCCAGGGCGCGCTCCATCAGCCGGGCCGCGGGCAGCGTGGTGTCGGCGAGGAGCACGGCGTTGAGGTAGGGGCCCGAGCCCTCGGGCGAGTCGACCGGCTCGGTCTCGTAGACCGGCGAGACGCCGGTGACGAAGAAGTCGGGGGTGTCGGCGAGCGCGTCCACCGCGCCCTGGAGCGACGCGAGCCGCTCCCCCAGGTTGGAGCCGAGGGCGAGGACCACCCGACGGATCGGGTGCATCTCGCCGGTGAGTGAGTCGGTGTCCACGATGTTGGGGTTGGGGGTCTCAGTCATGAGCGTTGCCTCGCGTTCTGGTGATCGTCAGCGCGACGTCCGAGTACGTCGCGTCGATGGGTGCATCAGGTTTGTGGAGCGTGACTCGCGTCCATTCAACACGACCGTCCAACAGGCACACATCGGCGATGCGCTGGACGACGGTTTCTATCAGGTCGACCGGATCGCGCTCCACTGCGGCCTTCACGTCGAGCGCCAGGGTGCCGTAGTTCACGGTCTGCTCGAGGTCGTCCGAGGCGGCCGCGGCCCGGGTGTCGATGCCCAGCACGAGGTCGACGATGAAGATCTGTCCTTCACGCTTCTCGAAGTCGAAGACCCCGTGGTGCGCGAAGCACTCGAGTCCGGTGATCGCGAGCTCGTCAGTCATGGATGCCTTCCATCGCGGCGACGACGGCGAGCGCGTCGCGGGTGGCGCGTACGTCGTGCACGCGCAGGTAGTCGACACCCCGGGCAGCCAGGAGCGCCACCAGGGCCGCGTGCGCGTGCTCGCGCTCGTCGACCGACCGCGGGCCGTCGGCGTCCGCGAGCAGTGCCCCGAGGAACGACTTGCGGCTCGCGCCGACCAGCAGCGGGCACCCCAGCGTGGCGAGGTCGTCGAGCGCGCGCAGCAGCTCCCAGTTGTGGGTGGGCACCTTGGCGAACCCCAGCCCCGGGTCGAGGACGATGCGCCCGCGCGGGATGCCGGCCGCCTCGGCCGTGGCGAGCCGCTGGCCCAGCTCACGGCGTACGGACGCGACGACGCCGTCCGGGGAGTAGTCGGTGAAGTCGCGCATCCGGTCGGCGTGGGCACGCCAGTGCATCGCGACGTAGGTCGCGTCGCTGCCGGCGACCACGTCGAGGATCGCGGGGTCGGCCAGCCCGCCGGAGACGTCGTTGACGATGGCGGCGCCGGCCTCGAGCGCGGCCGCCGCGACCTCGGCCCGCATCGTGTCGACGGAGATCTCCGCGCCGGCCGCGGCGAGCTCGCGGATGACGGGCACGACCCGGTCGAGCTCGTCGGTGACGTCCGGCCGGATGGCACCGGGGCGGGTGGACTCCCCGCCGATGTCGAGCAGGTCGGCGCCCTGCTCCAGCAGCAGCCGGCCGTGGGCGACGGCCGCCTCGGTCGTCACGAACCGGCCGCCGTCGGAGAAGGAGTCGGGGGTGACGTTGACGATCCCCATGACCCGGGGGGTCGGCGGCCGGGGGGCCACGGTCACCTGGTGCCGGAGTGGATCAACGCCATCGCCTCGGCGCGGGTGGCCTGGTCGGTGAGGAACGACCCGCGCACGGCCGAGGTGATCGTGCGCGCGCCGGCCTTGCGGACCCCGCGCATCGTCATGCAGAGGTGCTCGGCCTCGATCACCACGATGACGCCGCGGGCGCCGAGGATCTCCATGAGCGAGTCGGCGACCTGGGTGGTCAACCGCTCCTGCACCTGGGGACGCTTGGCGTAGACGTCGACGAGCCGGGCGAGCTTGGACAGGCCGGTGATCTTGCCGGTGTCGGCCGGGATGTAGCCGACGTGCGCGACCCCGGTGAACGGCACCAGGTGGTGCTCGCACATCGACCACAGCTCGATGTCGCGGACCAGCACCATCTCGTCGTGACCGAGGTCGAAGGTGGTGGTGAGCACGTCCTGCGCGGTCTGCCGCAGGCCCTGCGTCAGCTCGGCGTACGCCCTGGCGACGCGGGCCGGCGTGTCCCGCAGGCCCTCGCGGTCGGGGTCCTCGCCGATCGCCGCGAGCAGCTCGCGGACGGCCGCCTCGGCCCGCGGGTGGTCGAAGTCGGGGATGTCGTCGGCCGCGCGCTCGGGCACGGTGATCGGGTCGGTCACGGGGAGTCCGGGCTCGGAGGCAGCGGGGTCGAGCCGCCCTGCTCGGGAACGCCGTGGACGTCGCCGCCGGCACCCGGCGGGGTCAGGATGACGCCGCTGCGGGTCTCCTCCTCCTGGGCGGCCGCACCGGCGGTCACGCGGTCGCGAATCTCCTGCGGGATGTCGACCGGCGGGATGGTCGACGGGACCCGCTCGGGCGAGCCGGTCCACGCCGGACGCTCGGGGCTCATCCGCAGCGCCTCGAAGATCTCGGCGATCTCGGCCTTGTCGAGCGTCTCCTTGTCGAGGAGCGCCAGCACGAGCGCGTCGAGCACGTCGCGGTTGCGCTCGAGGATCTCGAACGCCTCCTGGTGGGCGTGGCCGAGCAGCGCCTTGATCTCGCCGTCGACCGCCGCGGCGGTCTCCTCGGAGTAGTTGCGCGTGTGGCCCATGTCGCGCCCCAGGAACGGCTCGGAGTTGCTGTCGCCGAGCTTGACCGCGCCGAGGCGCTCGGTCATGCCGTACTGCGTCACCATCGCCCGCGCCAGTCCGGTCGCCTTCTCGATGTCGTTGCCGGCACCCGAGGTGACGTCGTGGAAGATCAGCGCCTCCGCGGCCATCCCGCCGAGCATGTAGGCGAGGTTGTCGAGCATCTCGCTGCGCGTCTGGGAGTACTTGTCGCGGTCGGGCAGCACCATCGTGTAGCCCAGCGCACGGCCGCGCGGCAGGATCGTCACCTTGTGCACCGGGTCGGTGCCGGGCAGGGCCGCGGCGACCAGGGCGTGGCCGCCCTCGTGGTAGGCGGTGATGAGCTTCTCGCGCTCGCTCATCAGGCGCGTACGCCGCTGCGGTCCGGCGATGACGCGGTCGATCGCCTCGTCGAGGGTCTCGTCGGTGATCAGCTTCTGGTTGCTGCGGGCCGTGAGGAGCGCGGCCTCGTTGAGCACGTTGGCCAGGTCGGCACCGGTGAAGCCGGGGGTGCGCCGGGCGATGCTCAGCAGGTCGATGTCCTGGGCGATCGGCTTGCCGCGCGAGTGCACCTTGAGGATCTGGTGGCGACCGTTGAGGTCGGGGGCGTCGACCTGCACCTGCCGGTCGAAGCGGCCCGGCCGCAGCAGCGCGGGGTCGAGCACGTCGGGACGGTTGGTGGCCGCGATCAGGATGACGCCACCGCGTACGTCGAAGCCGTCCATCTCGACGAGCAGCTGGTTGAGCGTCTGCTCGCGCTCGTCGTGACCGCCGCCCATGCCGGCGCCGCGGTGGCGACCGACGGCGTCGATCTCGTCGATGAAGACGATCGCGGGCGGGTTCTCCTTGGCCTGCTCGAACAGGTCGCGCACGCGGGAGGCGCCGACACCGACGAACATCTCGACGAAGTCGGAGCCGGAGATCGAGTAGAACGGGACGCCTGCCTCACCCGCGACCGCGCGGGCGAGCAGCGTCTTGCCGGTGCCGGGCGGGCCGTAGAGCAGGACGCCCTTGGGGATCTTGGCGCCGACGGCCTGGAACTTGGCCGGGTCGGTGAGGAACTCCTTGATCTCGCCGAGCTCCTCGATCGCCTCCTCGCAGCCGGCGACGTCGCTGAACGTCGTCTTCGGCATGTCCTTGGTGATCAGCTTGGCCTTGGACTTGGCGAACTGCATGACGCCGCGGCCACCGCCGCCCTGGGCCTGGTTCATCAGGAAGATGAACAGCAAGATGATCAGCGCGAAGGGCAGGAGGGTCGCGAGCAGCGAGCCGATGAAGCTCGGGGACGGCGTCTCGGCCTTGTAGGACTCGATGGTGCCCTCGTCGAACTGCTCCTGGACCGCAGCGATCAGCCGCTCCTCGTCGCCGGCGACGTAGGTCGCGACGACCTTGTCGCCCGCGTCGCGCGTGCCCGAGTCGAGCGTCGCGCGCATCTCGAAGTCGACGCCGTCGAACTCGATCTTCTCGACCTTGCCATCCTGGATGTAGGAGGTCATGGTCGAGGTGTTGACCTCGTCGTAGCTGTCACTGGGCGCGAAGTACTGGATCGCCAGCAGCACCGCGAAGGCGGACAGGACGATCCAGAGCCAGGGACCCTTGAATATGCGCTTCACAGGCAACTTTCACCGGTTCGGGGTTGGTGGGGCGACGCTACAGGCCGCGCGGACCCACATTCTTTCAGGCGGGGTGTAGCGACGCTGCCGATCGGTCGTCCTCAGGAGTAGACGTGGGGGGCGAGCGTGCCGATGTCGCGCAGGTTGCGGTAGCGCTCGCGGTAGTCGAGGCCGTAGCCGACGACGAACTCGTTGGGGATGTCCCAGCCGACGTACTTCGGCTCGACGGGCATCGAGAGGGCCTCGGGCTTGCGCAGCAGCGTCGCGATCTCGACGCTCGCCGGGTTGCGGCTCGAGAGGTTGTTGACCAGCCAGCTCAGCGTCAGGCCGGTGTCGATGATCTCGTCGACGATGAGCACGTCGCGGCCGCTGATGTCGGTGTCGAGGTCCTTGAGGATCCGGACGACGCCGCTCGACTTGGTGCCCGAGCCGTAGGAGCTGACCGCCATCCAGTCCATCTCGAGGTGGATCGGCATCGCCCGCGCGAGGTCCGCCATCACCATCACCGCGCCGCGCAGGACGCCGACGACGAGCAGGTCGCGGCCCTCGTAGTCCGCGGTGATCTGGAGCGCCATCTCCCCCAGGCGCTGCTGGATCTGCGCCTCGGTGAAGAGGATGTTGACCAGGTCGTGCTCCACGTGGGACGAGTCCATGGGCTGCAGCCTAGGGTCTTACGCGCCCTCGAACACCAGCAGGCCGTCGCGGCGCAGGGCACGGCGGTGGCCGGGCAGGTCGACCCACTGCTGGCCGCGCCAGGCGACGAGGAGGCGGTCGACCTCCAGCACGTGGCGGCGGGTCAGCTCGACGGGTGGTACGCCGGCGGCGAGGGCGGCCGCGTGGATCGCCCGGTGGCGCAGGGCCGGCGGCTGCGCAGCGAGGGAGTCGACGTCGAGGCCGTCGGCGCGCCGGGCGGCGTCGAGCGCGGCCGAGGCGAGGTCGTCGAGCAGGGCGGTGTCGTCGCGCAGCTGGTCGGCCGTGCGGGCGAGCGCCTCGGCGATCCCCGGCCCGAGCTCGTCCTCGAGGACCGGCAGCACCCGGCGCCGTACGCGCACGCGGGTGAAGCCGGGGTCGTCGTTGTGCGGGTCGTCCCACGCCTCGAGGCCCTCGACCTGGCAGGCGGTCACGGTGTCGGCACGGCGTACGCCGAGCAGCGGGCGCGCGAAGACGCCGAAGCCGGGGCGCATCCCCTGCAGCGAACGGCCGCCCGAGCCGCGGGTGAGGCCGAGCAGCACGGTCTCGGCCTGGTCGTCGAGGGTGTGGCCGAGCAGCACCCGGCGCACGGAGAACCGGTCGGCGACCTCCTCGAGGACGGCGTACCGCCCCTCGCGCGCAGCGGCCTCGGGGCCCGACCCGGAGGAGGTGTCGACCTGGATCCGGGCCGTGACCGTCTCGTCGACGCCGATCGTGGCGAGCTGCGTCACGACGCGGTCGGCCTGCTCGGCGGAGCCGGGCTGGAGGGAGTGGTCGACGGTGACGCCGATGACCCGCAGGCCGAGCTTGTGCCCCTCGAACACCGTGGCCGCGGCGAGCGCGAGCGAGTCGGCGCCGCCACTGCAGGCGACGGCCACGGCGTCACCGGGGTCGAGGTCGGACAGCACGGCACGGACCGGCACCCGGACGGCGGCGACGGACGGGTGGAGCGTCACAGGACGCGGGTGATCCAGGCGTCGGGGTCGGTGATCTCGGCCTTGGACGGGAGGGTCTCGGGACCGGTCCAGACGGCGTTGAAGTCGTCCATGCCGACCTTGTCGACGACGTGGCGCACGAAGACGGCGCCGTCGCGGTACTGCGCCATCTTGGCGTCGAGGCCGAGCAGGCGGCGCAGCAGCTTGTCGAGGGAGCCGACGCCCTGGCGGCGCTGGTTGAACTTCTTGCGGATCTGCTTGACCGACGGGATCACCGTCGGACCGACGCCGTCCATCACGACGTCGGCGTGACCCTCGAGCAGCGACATCACGCCGGTGACCCGGTCGAGGATCTCCTTCTGCTCGGGCGTCGACATCAGGTCGAGGACGCTGCCGTTGCCGCTCCGGATCGCCTCCGCACCGCGGCGCAGGCCGTCGACGAGGGCACTGGGCTCGATCGTGCCCGCCACCTGGTTCATCTGGGCGAGCAGGTGGTCGCCGAGCCAGGGGTTGGCGGTGAACTGCACGCGGTGGGTCTCCTCGTGGAGACACACCCACAGCCGGAAGTCGGTCGGGTCGGCGCCGATCTCGCGCTCGGTGTGGACGATGTTGGGCGCGACGAGCAGCAGGCGGCCGGTGGGTGAGTGGAACGGGTCGAACTGCCCGAGCACCTTGGTGCCGAGGAAGCCGAGCATCAGGCCGACCTCCGCGCCGGTGACGCGTGAGCCGATCGCACTGGCGACGGCACCGGGCTCGCCCTTCTTCTCCACGAGCTTGTCGACGATGGGAGCGAGGATCTTCGCGAAGCCGTCGGCGTTGGCCTGGATCCAGCCGCCGCGGTCGACGACGAGGACCGGAGCGGTGCCGGCCTGGGTCGAGAGGCCGGTGAACTCCTGCACGAGCGGCGTCGAGCGGTCCGCGCCCTCGCGGAGCTCCGCGACGGCCGCGAGCGCCTCGTCGTTGGACACCGTGGGCCCCGGTCCGGCCAGCTTGGACCCGACGGTCACCGCGAAGTCCCAGTCGACCATGTTCATGGGGCGACAGTACGTCGCCGCTGGTCGAGGAGGGCGCTCTGGCGCCCGTCACGAGACCTGGCGATCAGCGTAGATGGTTTCGTGACGGGACTTCGTCCCTCCTCAACCACCGAGGATCAGTCAACGGGTGGAGCAGCGGCACGCCGCGAGCGCGGCGGCGGCGCGGTCGAGCGCCTGCTGGGCGTCGAGCTTCTTCGCGTCGGGCGACTTGTCGGCACCGAGGACGAACGCCATCGGCTCGCCGTCACGACCCACCGCGATCCCCGCGAGGGCGTGCACGTTGGTCAGGGTGCCGGTCTTGGCGCGCACGAGCCCGCGCGCGACGGGCGGCCCCTCGGCGAACCGGTAGGTCAGCGAGCCGGTGAACCCCGCCACCGGCAGGCCCGTGACGATGCTCCGCATCGCCTCGCCGCCCGGTCCGGCCGCGTGCTGGAGCAGGGCGATCAGCGTGCCGGTCGAGACCCGGTTGCGCCGCGACAGGCCGGACCCGTCGTACACCTCGTCGCCGCTCACGTCGATGCCCAACCCGGCGAGCGTCTCGAGGACCCCAGCGGCGCCGCCCTCGAACGAGCCCTGGCCGGAGACGGCGATCCCGACCTGGTGGCCGACGACCTCGGCGCCCTCGTTGTCGCTGACGTCGAGGATCCGCTCGGCGATCTCCGACAGCGGGGCGCTCTCGGCGGAGGCGAGCTCCTCGGTGCCGGGAGGTACGACGACGCGCTGCGGCTCGCCGACCACGTTCAGGCCGGCGGCGGTGAGCGCGGACGCGAGGACCTGCGCGGCGGCCAGCGACGGGTCGTCCGAGCGGGACTGGCGGTCGGGCGCAATGCCGCTGTCGACCATGAGCGCGGTGATCGGGCTGACGATGTCGTCGGGGACGTAGTCGCGGCGCCAGGCCGGGTTGTCGGTCGGCCCGGTGAAGAGGCTGTCGTCGAAGCTGACCTTCACGCGGCCGCGACCGCCCAGGGCCTCGGCAGCCGTCAGGGCGAGGGTGGTCACGTCGGCGCGGACGGGGTATGTCGACGCGGCCTCGGTGACCGTGAGCGGCTGGCTCGCGAGCAGCGGGTCGCCGCCGCCGACCAGCACGACCTCGCGCGCACCCTCGCCCCGGACGACGCGGGTCGTGAAGGTGTGGTCGGGGCCGAGGGTGGCGAGGGCGGCGCCGAGGGTCAGGAGCTTGGTCGTCGACGCCGGCAGGTAGCGGCCGTCGCCGGTCGTCCACACGGGCGACCCCGGCGTCAGCGAGCTCACGGCGCCGACCACGTGGGGGCCGAGGTCGGGGTCGGTCAGGTCGGGGGTGACGGCGGCGGCGACCTTGTCCGGGGCGATGTCCGCGTCGCTCGCGAGCGGCGCGGCGTCGTCCACCGTGGGGTCCCACTCGGGCAGGTCGAGGCCGGCCGGCGGGAGCACCGCCTCGGGCTCGGTCACCGGGTCGGCGGCGAGCCACGGCAGGTAGCGCTGGCCCCACTCGAAGCGGTAGGCCCCGACCCCGGCGCCGAGGATCGCGAGGACGAGCACGATCGGCAGCCAGCGGCTCACGAGGTGGCGTACCTCACGTCCTCGCTCTTTCGTCCCTCTCGCTTCGCGCATCGGGGCCATTGTGCGCGACACTGCCCCCAGCAGGACGCGTCGGGCCCACCGCCGGACGCGACCTATCCGATGTGAGCCGGCCCGACGACGTGCCGGAGAGTGTGGAGGAAGACGTGCTCGAGTTCGACGTGCTGGTGGAGATCCCCAAGGGCGAGCGCAACAAGTACGAGGTCGACCACGAGAGCGGACGCCTGCGCCTCGACCGGATGCTCTTCACCTCGACCGCCTACCCGGCCGACTACGGGTTCATCGAGAACACCCTCGGCCAGGACGGCGACCCGCTCGACGCCCTGGTGATCCTCCAGGCGCCGACGTTCCCCGGCTGCCTCATCGCGTGCCGGGCGATCGGCATGTTCCGGATGACCGACGAGGCCGGCGGCGACGACAAGGTACTGTGCGTGCCTGCGCACGACCCGCGCCTGGAGCACCTGCGCGACATCAACCACGTCTCGAAGTACGACCGGCTCGAGATCCAGCACTTCTTCGAGGTCTACAAGGACCTCGAGCCCGGCAAGTCCGTCGAGGGCGCCGACTGGGTCGGCCGCGTCGAGGCCGAGGCCGAGGTCCGCGCGTCCTTCGAGCGCTTCAAGACCGAGGGCCACGGCAACGACGTGGACAACCTCGCCGACGACAGCCTCGGCGAGGACGCCTGACCTCCTCCCCGCACCCGCTGTGACGCCGGGTTACTGCCTGTAACCACCTCTGCTGCAACGCAGGAGGAGTGGCAGCAACCCGGCGTCACAGCGTCAGGCGGCGCTCGCCTGGTCCGTGACGACCGCCGGCTCGAGGGCCTCGGCGAGGATGTCGGTCACCCGACCGACGGGGCGCACGTCGAGCTCACCGAGCAGCTCGGCCGGTACGTCGTCCAGGTCCGGGCGGTTGCGCTCGGGGACGAAGACCGTGGTGAGCCCGGCGCGCTGGGCGGCCAGCAGCTTCTGCTTGAGCCCGCCGATCGGCAGCACCCGGCCCGAGAGCGACACCTCGCCCGTCATCCCGACGTCCGAGCGCACCGGGCGACCGGTGAGCAGCGAGACGAGGGCCGTCACCATGGTGACCCCGGCGGACGGGCCGTCCTTGGGGACGGCACCGGCCGGGAAGTGGACGTGGATCGACTGCTCGAAGGCTGAGGGCTCGATCCCGAGCTCCGCGGCGTGCGCGCGCACCCACGACAGTGCGATCGAGGCCGACTCCTTCATCACGTCGCCGAGCTGGCCGGTCACCGTGAGTCCCGCGGTGCCCTCGGCGACGGACGTCTCGACGTAGAGCACGTCTCCGCCGAGCCCGGTCACAGCCAGTCCGGTCGCGACCCCGGGCACGTCGGTGCGCTCGTGGCTGTCGGGCGTGAACCGCGGCCGACCCACCAGGTCGACGAGGCCGGCCCGGTCGATGTCGATCCGCTCGACCTCGCCGGTCGCGAGCCGCGTCGCGGCCTTGCGGAACGCCTTGGCCAGCAACCGCTCGAGCTGGCGTACGCCGGCCTCGCGCGTGTAGTTGGCGGCGATCTCGCCGAGCGCCTCCTCGGAGATGGTCACCTCGTCGGCCGTGAGCGCGGCCCGCTCGAGCTGGCGCGGGACCAGGAAGTCACGCGCGATCGCCACCTTGTCGTCCTCGGTGTAGCCGTCGATGGTGACCAGCTCCATCCGGTCGAGCAGCGCCGAGGGGATCTGCTCGACCACGTTGGCGGTGGCGATGAACAGCACGTCGGACAGGTCGAGGTCGAGCTCGAGGTAGTGGTCGCGGAACGTGTGGTTCTGCGCCGGGTCGAGCACCTCGAGCAGCGCGGCCGCAGGGTCGCCGCGGTGGTCGGCGCCGACCTTGTCGACCTCGTCGAGCAGGATCACCGGGTTCATCGAGCCCGCCTCCTTGATGGCCCGGACGATGCGGCCGGGGAGCGCGCCGACGTAGGTCCGACGGTGACCGCGGACCTCCGCCTCGTCGCGTACGCCACCGAGGGCGACGCGCACGAACGTCCGGCCCAGCGTCCGCGCGACGGACTCGCCGAGCGAGGTCTTGCCGACGCCGGGAGGGCCGGCGAGCAGGATCACCGCGCCCGAGCCGCGGCCGCCGACGACCTCGAGACCGCGCTCGGCGCGGCGGGCCCGGACCGCGAGGTACTCGGTGATCCGGTCCTTGACCTCGTCGAGGCCGTGGTGGTCGGCGTCGAGCACCGCGCGGGCCGCAACCACGTCGTGGGAGTCCTCGGTGCGCTCGTTCCAGGGCAGCTCCAGGACGGTGTCGAGCCACGTGCGGATCCAGCCGGCCTCGGGGTTCTGGTCGCTGGAGCGCTCGAGCTTGTCGACCTCGCGCAGCGCCGCGTCGCGGACCGCCTCGGGGAGGTCGGCCGCCTCGACGCGCGCGCGGTAGTCGTCGGAGCCGTCGGGCTCGCCCTCGCCGAGCTCCTTGCGGATCGCGGCGAGCTGCTGGCGCAGCAGGAACTCGCGCTGGCTCTTCTCCAGCCCCTCGCGGACGTCCTGGCCGATCTTGTCGTTGACCTCGTCCTCGGCGTCGTACGCCCGGGTCCACTCGAGCAGCAGCCGCAGCCGGTCACCGACGTCGGGCGTCTCGAGCACCTGCCGCTTCTGGTCCTCGGAGAGGTACGGCGCGTAGCCGGAGGTGTCCGCGAGCGCGCCGGGGTCGGCGATGCGGCGGACGTTCTCGATGACCTGCCACGCCTCGCGGCGCTCCAGGATCGAGACGACGAGCGCGCGGTAGTCCTCCGCGAAGGCGCGGAGCTCGTCCGTCACGGTCGTCTCGGCGACCGGCTCGGCCTCCACCCAGAGGGCAGCACCGGGGCCGGTCACGCCGGCCCCGATCGCGACCCGCCGCTCGGCCCGCAGCACGGCGGCGGGCCTGCCGCCGGCGAAGCGGCCGACCCGGTCGACGACCGCGACGACGCCGTGGGTGGCGTAGCGGTCCTCGAGGCGGGGTGCGACGAGCACGCGCGTGGGCTCGTCGTCGGCGCCGGCCCGGGAGTCCGCGGCCAGGCGGGCCGCGTCGATCGCCGCGCGGGCGGAGTCGTCGAGCTCGATGGGCACGACCATGCCGGGAAGCACGACCGTGTCGTGGAGGAACACCACCGGGAGCGAGAGGTTCTGCGTCATGTCCGTCACAACGTCCCGCAACCGGAGGCATGTTCCGGTTCGCGGTTCGCTCACCGCGAACGCCGGCCGTCGGCCCCTGTAACGCCGGGTTAGGTGCTGTACCCACTACCTTGCTAGATGGTGGGTACAGCTCGTAACCCGGCGTGACAGCGGGACGGCCAGGTCAGAGGGAGGCGAGGAAGGCCTCGACCGCTCGCGCGACGTCGACGTGGATCTCGGCCGTGCGGACGGCGTCGTCGGTGCCCATCGAGTGATCGGCGTCGGGCACCTCGAGCACGTCGCACCCGTTCTCACCGAGCTCGCGGGCGATCGACGGCACCCAGAGCTCGTCACGCAGACCGCCGACGAGGAGCTGGCGGCCGGCGTTGGCGCCGATCGCCTCTGCGACCGTCGGCTCGGTGAGGAGCGGGGTCAGCCAGATCGCGTCGAGCCCGCGCTCGGCGGCGTACGACGCGGCGAAGGTGCCGAGGGACTTGGCCACGACCAGCACGTGGTCGGCGGCCTCGGCTGCGTGCGCCTCCTCGACGTGGCGGCGTACCCACGACTCGGACTCCTCGTCGCCGCGCGTGGTCGTGTCCCACCAGAGCTGCTGCACGGTGAAGCCGTGCTGGAGCAGCGCACGGCGCGCGAACTCGAGCAGTGGCGCGGCAGGCGAGTACGCGCGACCGGGCGCGACGAGCGCGACGCCGCGGCTCTCGCTGGGCGGCTCCCACCGTGTCGGCAGTCCTCCGAAGGTCATCGTGCGTCCCCCTTACGTGCCCTCGTCCTTGCCCTTGTCCTTGCCCTTGCCGGCCCGGAAGTAGCCCAGGGCCCCGTGGATCCGGAGGTCCACCGTGTCGCACCCGGCCGCGCGGAGCCACCGGATGGCGTCTCCGGACCGGCACATCGGGCCAAGGATCCCGGCGCGGGTGCCGGCTCGGCGCAGCGGTTCGAAGCGCGCGCCGGTGTCGGTGAAGATCGAGCTGCCGGTGATCGCGCCGCCGTCCTTCAGGACCCGGACCATCTCCTCGATCGCCCGCCGCGGGTCGGGGAAGCAGTGCAGGCCGGTGAACGACACGACCAGGTCGAAGGTGCCGTCGTCGAAGGGGAGGTCGCCGACGTCGACGAGGGCCGGAGCCACCTGGTCGGCCACTCCCCGTCGCTCGGCCGTGGCCAGCGCACGGCGGAGCATGGTGGGCGAGATGTCGGCGACGACCACGTCGAGGCCCTGCCCCGGTCGTACGCCGCGCAGCGCCACGCCGGAGCCGGTCGGCACGTCCAGGACCCGTGCCCCGGCAGGCAGGGTGCCGAGCTCGGCGGCGGCCTCGTCGATCAGCCGCAGGTCGCTCCCCGTCCCGGCGCGCCACGCCGGGCGGCCGACCTGGGGGTGCTCGACGAGCCAGGGGTAGACGTAGGACCACAGCGGGTCCTCGCTCCAGCCGCCCAGCCCCGGGAGCCTCACGCCGGCCCGGTCTCCGTCCAGGTCAGCAGCTCGGGACTGCGCAGCATCTCCTCCGGTACGCCGAAGGCGTCGACGAGGTCGACGGCCAGCGGGCGGACCTTGCGGCACAGCGAGCCGACCTCGCGGCTGATCGCCTTCGAGCGCGCGCTCGAGAGCCGGCCGTGCTCCATGAACCAGGCGCGGTCCGCCTCGATCGTGCTGAGGGCATGGAGGTCGCAGAGCAGGTTGAGCGCGACCTTGAGGTCGCCGTCGGGCAGTGCGGCGGTCTTCGCGACGAACGCCTCCAGCACCAGCCGTTCGGAGTGGGCCCTGGCGGCCGCGATGACGTGGTCCTGCACGCGGGAGAAGACCGCACCCGGGTTCTGGCCCTGGTCGATGCCGCGCTTCAGGCGACGGGCGACCCCGCCGATCATGTGCTCCTCGCGGAAGCGCAGCATCGCGAGCTGGTAGTTGGGGTCGAGGAGACCGGCCTCCTGGTCCCACGTGTCGCCGCCGGGCAGCAGGTCGCGCACCGACTGGACGAGCTTGTGCACCGACGTCCGCTCGACGACGGTCTCGACCGCCAGGCCGGCGACGAAGCGCGCCATGCCGAGCTGGTCCATGTCCTCGAACTCGCCGGCGTAGTCGGTCAGCAGGCCCTTCGCGACCAGCTGGAGCAGGACGTGGTTGTCGCCCTCGAAGGTGGTGAAGACGTCGGTGTCGGCCTTGAGCGCGGCGAAGCGGTTCTCGCTGATGTAGCCGGCGCCTCCGCACGCCTCGCGGCACTCCTGGATGGTGCGGGTCGCGTGCCACGTGCCCAGCGCCTTCGTCGCGGCGGCGCGCGACTCGAGCATCCGGCGGCCGTGCTCGTCGTCCGTCTCCCCCGAGAAGACGTGGTGCAGCTGTCCCGCGACCACCTCCTGCGCGAAGTGGAGAGCGTACGTCCGGGCGACGAGGGGCAGCAGGCGGCGCTGGTGCATGCCGTAGTCGAGGAGCACCTGCTCCTCCTCGGGCGAGGTCGCCTCGAACTGGCGACGGCGTACGGCGTAGCGGGTGGCGATCGTCAGCGCGACCTTGGCAGCGTTGATGCCGGCGCCGCCGACGCAGACCCGGCCCTGCACGAGGGTGCCGAGCATCGTGAAGAAGCGCTTGTTGGGGTTGTCGATCGGCGAGAGGTAGCGGCCCTCGGGCGTCACCTCGGCGAACTGGTTGAGCAGCGCGGTGCGCGGCACCCGCACGCCGTCGAACCAGATGCGGCCGTTGTCGACGCCGTTGAGGCCCATCTTGGGACCGCAGTCCTCGATGCGTACGCCGTCGAGGACCCGGCCGCCCTCGCGGATCGGGACGACGAAGGCGTGCACGCCGTGGCGCTCCCCGTCCACCTCGAGCTGGGCGAACACCGCGGCGAGCTCGGCGTGGGCCGCCGCGTTGCCGATGTAGTCCTTGCGGCTCGCGTCGTCCGGGGTCGTGATCACGAACTCCTGCGTCGCGGTGTCGTACGCCGCCACGGTGCCGAGCGCCTGCACGTTGGAGCCGTGGCCGCTCTCGGTCATCGCGAAGCAGCCCATCGTGCGGCCGCTCACGAGGTCGGCGAGGTGGGCGTCGTGGTGGGTCTTCGTGCCGAGCTGGAGGATCGCGCCGCCGAAGAGCCCGAACTGGACGCCGACCTTCACGAGCACCGACAGGTCGCCCATGGCGAGGGTCTCGAAGGCGGCGATGGAGGCGCCGATGTCCCCGCCCCCGCCGTACGCCTCCGGGAAGCCCATGCCGGTCTGGCCGGTCTCGGCCATCATCACCACGACGTCCTTGACCCGCTCGCGGAAGTCGGCGGTGGTCATCTTCTCCTCGTCGCGGAGGATCTGCGCGTGCTCGGCGAGGTTGGCGCGCACCAGGTCGCGGACCTCGGCGTAGTGGCCGTCGAGCACGGCGCGCATCGCGGCGACGTCGACCTCGGGCTGGCGGTAGCCCTTGTCCGTCGTGGGTGCCGGCACCTCGTCCTCCGACTTCTCCGGCACGGGCGTGGGCATCTCGTCGGCGAGGGCGTCGTCCACTGACATGCCCCCAAAGTAGCCCGGCGGGTAGGTTTCGCGGCGATGAACGTGTCGGAGGCCACCCCGCCGGGCGAGGGCTGGGGAGAGATGGCGTACAACTACGCGATCGTCGGCGTGCAGAAGGGCGGTACGTCGACGCTGGCGGTGACGCTCAACCAGCACCGGCTCGTGTGCCAGCCGCCGCACAAGGAGCGCCACTACTTCGACGACGAGGACGTCGACTGGTCGGCGCCCGACTACGCGCGCGACTACAGCGCACCCCGGCGCGCGCCGATCCACCGGCTGGTCGGCGACGCCTCACCCACCTACCTCTACTGGCCGCACGCCCTCGAGCGGATGCACGCCTACGACTCCGGGATGCCGCTGATCGCGGTGTTCCGCGACCCGCTCGAGCGCCTCTTCTCGCACTGGGTGATGCTGCGCTCGCGCAACCTGGCGTGGCCCGACTGGCCGGACTTCCTCACCGAGTGGCCGCACACGTCCCTGCCCGACGAGGTGCCCGACCCGGACGTCGTACGCACCATGCGGTGGCGGCACATGACCGGTCTCGCCCGAGGGTTCTACGGCGAGCAGCTGCAGCGGGGCTTCGAGCTGTTCGGCCGCCAGCAGTGGCTGCTGCTGGAGCTGCGGTCGATGCTGGCCGACTTCCCTGCGACGGTCGACCGCACCACCGACTTCCTCGAGCTGCCCCGCTTCGAGTCGGTGCCGCCGCTGAAGAACTGGCACGCCGGTGCCGAGCAGGTGCCCGGCACGGCGCCGACCGCCGACGACGTGGCCCGGACCGCCGAGGTGTACGCCCGCGACCTGGCGTTGTTCGAGGAGCTGTCCGACATCGACACCTCGGCCTGGCCGACCCGCCTCGTCCTCGACGGCGACCTCGACCCCGGCGAGCTCGCCGCGCGGTTCGCCCGCAAGGTGCGGTGAGTCCTGCGTCGGCAAGTCCCCGGATATCCGGGGACCTGCCCGCTTACAGGTAGAGATCTCCACCTCTAAGCGGGTGTCCTGGGTGCACAGTCCTCGTCAGGGGCGCGCGAAGAAGTTGGGGGTGCGCCAGTAGTACATGGACTCCTGGCTGACGTCCCGGCCGGTGCGCGGGGCGTGGATGATCTGGCCGTCGCCGATGTAGAGGGCGACGTGGTAGATCGATGACGGGTTGCTGGACGAGCCCCAGAAGACGAGGTCGCCGGGGGCGAGCTGGGCGGCGGTGATCTTGGTCGACTGGGTGTACTGCGCGACGGAGTAGTGCGGGAGCGCCTTGCCGCCGCTGGCCCAGGCCGCCGCGGTCAGGCCGCTGCAGTCCCACGAATCGGGGCCGGCCGCACCGTAGCGGTAGGGCTCGCCGATCTGGGAGGCGGCGAACGCGACCGCGGCCGACGCGCCACCACCGGGCGGCGGGGTGGTGGTCGGGGTGGGCGTGCTCGTCGGGGTCGGCGTTGGCGCGGTCGTCGGCGTCGGCGTGGGGGTCGACGTGGGGGTCGACGTGGGCGTGGGCGTGCTCGTCGGGGTCGGCGTGGGCTTGCTCTGCTGGGCCCGCTGCTGGGCCCTCGCCTCGGCCTCGGCCTTCGCCTCTGCCTCCGCCTCGGCCTTCGCCTTGGCGTCTGCCTCTGCCTGGGCCTTGGCTGCTGCTTCCGCCTCGGCCTGCGCCTTGGCTTCGGCTTCCGCCTGGGCCTGCGCCGCCGCCGCTGCGGCCTCGGCCGCTGCCTGCTCGAGGGCGCTCTGCCGCTTCTGCGCGAGGCGGGTGCTGATGCCCTGGAGGTCGGCGAGCTCAGCGATCAGGTCGGCCTTGTCGGCCGCGATCTCCTCGGCACGTGACCCGGCGTCCGCCTGCGCCTGAGCGGCCGCGTCGCGGGCCTCCTCGGCCTGGGCCTCGGCGTCGCTCGCGCGCTCCGCGGCCTGCTCGGCAGCGGCGGCGGTGACGTCGGCGACCGCGGAGGCCGCGGTGAAGGAGTCGTACTGCTGGTCGAGGACCTGCGAGGTGTTCCCGACGGTGATGCTGCGGTCGATGAGTGCGGCGATGCCGTCGGCCTCGACCACCGCGGCAAGGCCCTGGACCTGCGAGGCCTCCTCGTAGGACTTCACCATCGTGGCGGCGTACAGCTCGCGTTGCGTCGCGACGTCGTCGCTGGCCGCGTCGGCCGCGGCCTGCGCCTCGGCGGCTGCCCGGCGCGCCTCGTCGGCCCGCCACCGGGCGCCGTTCCACGCCTCGGCCGCCTGGGCTGCGGTGTCACCGGCGGCGTCGAGGGCGAGGTTCGCGCGGATCAGGTCCGCCTGCACCGCGGCCACGTCGCGCCCCTTGTCGGCCGCGTCCTGCTCCGCCGCGGCGACGTCGGCCTCGGTGGGCACCCGGTCGTCGTCCGCGAACGCCGCACCCGGACCCATCGCGAGCCCCGCGACCAGCACGACGGCCGTCGCCCAGCGCGACGTCGTACGACGTGGCGCGCGGGCGTGGTCGGGCGGTGGAGCGACGGGCACGGGGGTTCCCCTCACGGGTCTCGGGTCGACCGCGCGACTTCCCCATCGCACGGGCAACGCGAGGCACGCTAGTGAACTTTCGTCACATGCGGAACACTTTCCCCAACTTTTTCACCCTCATCCGGCGTGTCGGCTTGCAAACTACACCCATGTAGCTCTCGCGGCCCGTCGAGCAAGTCCCCGGATATCCGGGGACCTGCCCGCTTACCGGTAGAGATCTCTACCTGTAAGCGGGCATTCCGGGTGCCAAGCGCCCGTCCGCGAGGTCTGTCCACAGATCCCGGAAGCCCGGCATGACGCGGACAGGGCGCGGGCATCCCACTGTGGTGATGAAACCGCCGTCTCCGTCATCGCCCGCCCGCAACCTCGAGGGCATCGTCCGACTCCGCCGCGAGCTGCTCGCCGAAGGGCTCACCAACCAGCAGATCGATCGCCTGGTCCGCGCCAAGGTCCTGCACCGCGTGCGGTACGGCGCGTATGTGCGCGCCGAGCTGTGGGACGCCTGCTCGCCCGAGGACCGACACCGCGTCCTGGGCCGTGCGGTCCTCGCGCGCGCTCATCAGGAAACTGCACTGACGCACACGTCATCGGTGGTCGAACGAAGGATTCCGACGTGGGGCCTCCCACTCGACGTCGTCCACACCACCCGCGAGAAGCCGGAGCGCGCCGGCCGACGCCAAGGGGACTGGGTCCCGCACCGGGGGCGGCTGGAGGCCGACGACCTCGAGGTAGTCAACGGTGTGCTGGTCAGCACCGCTCCACGGTCAGCGTTCGAGGTGTCGACCGTGGCAGGCGTGGAGGCGTCGCTCGTGGTGGTCAACCGGATGCTGCATGCGCGTGCAATGACGCTGGCCGAGTTCGCTGCTCAGGTCGAGGACCACCAGACCTGGCCCGGCAGCCTGACGGCCGACCTCGTGCTTCGACTCGCGGACGGTCGTCTGGAGTCGGTCGGCGAGGACCGCTTCAGCTACCTGACGTACATGCAACGGCTGCCGCGTCCCGAGCCGCAGCACAAGATCTACGACGAGCTGGGCGTCCTCGTCAGTCGGCTCGACTTCGCGTGGCCCGAGCTGGGGGTGTTCCTCGAGTTCGACGGGAAGTCCAAGTACCTGATCCACCGCCGGGAAGGCGAGACGCTCGATGAATTCCTCATGCGGGAGAAGGCGCGCGAGGAGAAGGTCATCCTGCTCACCGGCTGGGTGTGCATCCGCATCACGTGGGCCGACCTGGAGCGGCCCGAGCTCCTCGCGAGCCGGCTCCGCAAGGTGCTCGCTGCCCGCAGTCGCACGTTCGCGTGAGGGACTGTGCACCCGGGATGACCGCTTACGGGTACAGATCTCTACCTGTAAGCGGGCAGGTCCCCGGATATCCGGGGACTTGCTAGCCACCCGTCAGTCGGCGTCGACGGGGACCTGGGAGGTGGTCGAGGTCGGGTGGGAGGCCAGACCGTGGCGGTCGAACTTCTGCCCGCTCGCGAGCCCGCCGAGCCAGAAGGAGAAGAGGGCGATCACGACACCGGCGAGGTCGTCGGCGATGTAGTGCCAGCCGAAGTAGAGGGTCGCGACGACGGTGATCGCGAAGTTGGCCCAGAAGACGATGTGGAGGATCCGGTTCTGGAGCGTGTACTGCACCATCAGCGCGACGAGGAGCGTGATCGCGACGTGCAGCGACGCGAAGCCCGCGACCGACTGGACCGCCCCCTCGGCACCCTCGCGGATCACGTTGGACCTCCCGTAGGACAAGGCTTCCATCAAGGCGCTGGAGCCGGTCTCCGGGAGGTCGGTGTAGAGGTAGCTGTACTGGAAGCCCGGGCCGAGGGTCGGCAGCGCGTAGTAGGACGCGGTGCCGAGCGCCCAGGCCAGGCACTGCGACGTGGCGAACCAGTAGCCGAAGGTGATGTTGCGCGACCACACCAGCCAGGCGGCGAGCGCGAGCGGCACCAGCGGCAGGAACCACAGGTAGATCGTCGAGAGGATGTGCGAGGAGAACCCGGTGCCGAAGATCGTGTGGAGGATCGTCGCAGGCTCGTGGCCGAACATCAGCGCCCGGTCGACGAGGTGCAGCTCCCGGTCGTACTTGTCCTCACCCATGATGAAGGGGAGGAACGACTTCAGGTTCCGGTAGCAGACGTAGGTGATGTAGAAGGACACGAGCCCGAGCACCGTCAGGACGATGCGCTCCTTGTCCCAGTGCTCCCGGATCCGCTCGCGCGCGATCGCGGGCATCAGGGCCGGCTTCATCCGCGAGGCCCACAGGGTGCGGGGCAGCAGGTCGAGGGCGAAGGCGCCCAGCACGAGCAGCGGGAGCCTCAGCCACGACGGCCCGAGGAAGCCCTCCGGGTCGACGAGCGGACGGTCGAGGGTGAACGACGCGATCAGCGCCAGCACGCCCATGGTGGCGGCGACGCCGACGAGGAGGGCATAGGCCGGACGGTGCACGGACGTCAGTCTAGGGGTGCGTCGGTCAAGCCCTTGCCGTCGCGAGCGTCGTCCAGCGCGTGCGATGGCAAGGCGGACGAGCGAAGGCGTGGCGGAGCCACGTCGAGTCGAGGACAACGCAGCCAGCGTGCGTGATGGACGGTGCGCAGCAGGCATGGGGTTGACCGACGTGCCCCACGAGCGGTCAAGAGGCCCGCGTGATCGGAAGGATCGCGAGCCTGGTCACATCGACCCGGAGCCCGGTCTCGTCGCCCGGTGAGACCCGGCTGCCGAGCGGCGCGACGGCGTCGAGGGTGCCGACGCCGTCCACCCCCACGACGAGGCGGACCTGCTCCGGGGTCACCCGGGCCTGCACGACGCGGGCGCGCAGCGGACCGGTCGCGTCGACGACCAGGGCCGAGCGCCGCAGCGCGAGGGCGTACGCCGTCCGCAGTCCCGCCGCGGCCAGCACCCGCGCGGCCGCGTCGCCGCGCAGCACGCGGGCGTAGCCGAGGAACAGGGCGGTCTCCTCGTCGACGGGCTCGCGCCACACCTCGTCGATCGCGCCGCTCTGCACGACACGTCCGGAGCGCATCACGGCCAGGCGGTCGGCGAGCGCGAACGCCTCCTCGTGGTCGTGGGTCACCAGCAGCGCCGTCGTGCCGGCCGCGTGGAGGATCGACCGGAGGTCACCCGCGAGCCGCTCGCGCAGCGTCGCGTCGAGGGCGGACAGGGGCTCGTCGAGCAGGATCAGCCGCGGCTCGACCGCGAGCGCCCGGGCCAGCGCGACCCGCTGCCGCTCGCCGCCAGAGAGGGTGCCGGGCAGCCGGTCGTCGTAGCCCTCCAGGCCGACGAGGGCGAGCAGCTCGCGCACGCGGGTGGCGACCCGCGCGGACGGCGTACGACGCAGGCGCAGCGCGTAGGCGACGTTGCGGGCGACGGTGAGGTGGGCGAAGAGCTGACCGTCCTGAAACATCAGCGCGAAGCCGCGCCTGTGGGTCGGTGTGCCCGCGAGGTCGATGCCGTCCCACGCGATCGTGCCGGAGTCGAGCGGCTCGAGGCCGGCGACGGCGCGGAGCAGGGTCGACTTCCCGCAGCCCGACGGCCCGAGGACGGCGAGCACCTGGCCGGTCGCGAGGTCGAGGGACACGTCGTCCACGGCGATGGTGTCGCCGTAGCGGACGGTCACGTCGTCGAGGGAGAGCACGTCAGAACGCTCCCACGCCGGGGACGCGCAACCGCTCGACGAGGAGCATGGCGGTGGCGGTGGCGGCGGCGAGGACGACGGAGGCGGCGAGGGCCATGCCGTAGTTCATCGCACCGGGGTGGCCGAGCAGCCGGAAGATCACCACCGGCAGGGTCGGGCTGTCGTCGCGCGCGAGGAACGACGTGGCCCCGAACTCCCCGAGCGACGCCGCGAAGGCGAACCCGCTCGCCGCGAGCATCGGCTTCCACGTGACCGGCAGGTCGACGGTCAGCAGCGTGCGCCACGGCGACGCACCCAGCGACGCGGCCGCCTGCCGCTGCCGGTCGTCGATGCCGCCGAGCACCGGGGTGAGCGTCCGGACGACCAGCGGCAGCGCGACGAGGGCCTGGGCCATCGGCACGAGCAACGGCGAGTCGCGCAGGTCGAGCGGGGGCCGGTCGAGGGTGATCAGGAAGCCGAAGCCGAGGGTCACCGCGCTGACCCCGAGGGGCAGCATGAAGAAGCCGTCGAGGGTCGAGCGCACGCGCCGTTCGGCGCGCGAGTGCGAGCGCCGGGTGACGATCGTGGCCACCAGCACGCCCACCAGCAGCGCCATCCACGTCGCGTCGACCGCCGTGCGCAGGCTGGTGGCCAGCGCGGACGTCACGGGCGCGAGCAGCGCCTGGTTGTCTCCGGTGCTCGACAGAGCGCGGTAGTTGCCGAGCCCCCACCCGCCGTCGACCCGCAGCGACCCGAGCACCAGGGTGAGGACCGGCACGAGCATGGCGGCGAGCACCGCACCGGTGGCAGCCACCACGGCCGCGTCGCTGCGGCGTACGGCACGCACGGGCGTGACCGTGCGCTGGGCGGTCGGGTCCGGCACGGCCCGCAGGCGCGCGGCCAGCGCCAGCAGGCCGACGACCACGACGATCTGGAGCACCGACAGCGCCGCGGCCGCCTGGAGGTCGAAGACCGTGGTGGTCAGCAGGTAGATCTCGGTCTCGACGGTCGCGTGGCGTACGCCGCCGAGGGTGAGGACGATGCCGAACGCGGTCGCGCAGAAGAGGAAGACGATGCTCGCCGCACCGACGATCGCCGGCCGCAGCGCCGGGAGGGTGACCGTGCGGAGCACCTGCCACGGCGAGGCGCCGAGCGCGGCCGCCGCCTGTCCGGGCCGCGGGTCGAGCGACTCCCACGCGACGCCGACGGTGCGGACCACGACGGCGACGTTGAAGAAGACCAGGCCGGCCACGATGGCCGCCGGGGTGCCGTCGAGCCCGAGCGCGCCGAGCGGCCCGCCCTCGCCGAGCAGCTGGCGGAAGGCGACCCCGACCACGACGGTCGGCAGCACGAACGGCACCAGCAGCGCCGCCCGGACCGCCGCGCGGCCCGGCAGCGCGAGCCGGTGCAGGGCGTACGCCGCCGGCAGTCCGAGGACGACCGAGAGCACCGTCGCGACCCCCGATGTCCACACCGTGAACCACGCGACCCGGTGCACGCGCGGGCGGGCGAGGACGTCGAGGACCGCGCCCGGCGCGAAGCGGCCGTCGGCCACGAAGCCCTCCGCCACCATGCCCGTCACGGGCAGCACGAAGAGGACGCCGAGCACCAGCACCGGCCCGGCGGCCAGGAGGAGCAGGGCGAGGATGCGCCTCATCGGGACAGGGTCTCGAGGCTCGTCGGTGGGGCTTCTCGCACCTCGACCAGCAGCTCGGGAGTGGTCATCGGGACACGACGTCGGTCCACTCCGTCAGCCACTGCTCACGGTTGGCGGCGATCTCGTCGGGAGCGACCTCGAAGGGGGAGGTGGGCTGCGGTGCGAACTCGGCCCAGTCGTCGGGCACGGTCGCGCCGGGCATGACGGGGAAGACGTACATCGACTCCGGCAGGGCGCTCTGCACCTCGTCGCCGAGCATCCAGTCGATCAGCGCCTCGGCGCCGTCGGGGTTGTCGGCGCCGGCCAGCACGCCGGCGTACTCCACCTGGCGGAAGCACGTGTCGAGCAGCGCCGCGGTGGTCGTGCGGCCGTCCGTGACCGTGAAGGCCGGCGAGGAGTCGTAGGAGACGACGATCGGGCGGGTGCCGTTCTCCGCGCCGGCGGTGAAGTCGCCGTAGTAGGCGTCCTCCCACCCGTCGACGACCTCGGCGCCGTTGGCCATCAGGTCGGTCCAGTAGTCGGGCCAGTCGTCGCCGTACTGCGCGACGGTGGCGAGGAAGAACGCCATCCCCGGGCTGCTCGTCGAGGCGCCCGGCGTCACCAGCAGGTCGGCGTACGCCGGGTCGGTGAGGTCGTCGAGCGTCTGCGGCGGCTCGAGGCCCTCGCGGTCGAACCAGTCGGTGTCGACGTTGACGCAGACGCTCGCGGAGTCGATCGGGACCAGCCGGTCGCCGCCGTCGGCGAGGGCGTACTCGTCGGGCGGGGTCGTGGTCGGCGAGAACGACGCGAAGGCGCCCTCGCCGAGCGGGCGCGAGGCGAAGGTGTTGTCGATGCCGAACGCCGCGTCGGCGATCGGGTTGTCGGCGGTCAGGCTGAGCTTCGTGGCGAGCGTGCCCGCGTCGCCCGCCGCACGGACCTCGAGCGTGTAGCCGGACTCCTCCTCGAACTCACGCACGAGCTTCTTCGGGAGGTGGAAGGACTCGTGCGTGGCGAGCACGACGGTGCCACCGGACGTGCCGCCGGTCGTGCCGTCGGACGCCGAGCTGCTCGGCTCGGCCGGGTCGCTGCCGCCCATCAGGCTGCAGCTGCTGAGTGTGAGGGCCGCGAGCGTGGCCGTGAGGGCGCGGACGGGTGCGTGCATCGTGGTGACTCCCTATCGCCGGTGCTAACCGGATCAGGTTCGGAGGGTCTGCGGTCTGGTCCGCACTCTCAGCACGCCTGCGCGTGCTCCCCTGTCTTGTGGGACCAGCCTAGCCCCGACGCGGGCGCCGCCTACGCTCTGGCCATGCCCAGCCTCCGCCACCAGCTGCTCGCGACGGTGATCCCGAAGGTCCGGCGCTCGCGCGAGCTCGAGAACGAGCCGGTCGAGCGGGCGCGCGTCGAGGCCTGGCACCGCACCCTCGAGCCCGGCCTGCCGACCCGCGCGGTGCCGCGGTTCGGCCAGCGGTGGGACGTGAGGGTCGAGGACATCGGCTTCCCGTCCTACGTCCTGACGCCGCGCGGCCGGCGCGCGACGCGGACGCTCTACTACGTCCACGGCGGCGCGTTCATGGCGCCGATCGACCCGGTGCACGTCCGCTACGCCACCCGGCTCGCCGACGCGATCGGGGCCCGCATCGTCCTGCCCACCTACCCCTTGGCGCCCGAGCACACGTGGGCGGACTCGCACGACGCGCTCGTCGCCGACGCGGGCCGCTGGGCCGGCGAGGAGGGCGGCGTGGTGCTCGCCGGCGACTCGGCCGGCGGCGGGCTCGCCCTCGCGATCGCCGTCGCGATGCGCGACCGCGGGCTCACCCCGGCCACCCACCTCGTCATGCACGCGCCGTGGGTCGACCTCACCACCTCGACCCCCGAGACGCGGGCGGTCGACGCGATCGACCCGTGGCTGTTCTTCGGCAAGCTCCAGGCGTACGCCCTGTGGTGGGCGGGCTCGTCCGACGACCTCGGCCGCCCCGAGGTCTCCCCCGCGCTGGCCGAACTTGCCGGCCTGCCGCGGGCGATGGTGCTCTACGGCACCCGCGACCTGCTCCACCCCGGCTGCCGCCTCCTCGTCCGGCGCGCCGCCGAGGCCGGCTGGGACCTGACCGCCATCGAGGAGCCCGACCTGATCCACGTCTACGGCATCCTCCCCTTCGCCCCCGAGGCGCGCCGCGCCTTCCGCCAGGTCGTCGCCTTCGTGGATGGAGGTGTCCTGCGATGAAGCTGGTCACCTCGGACGTCGACGGCCTCGACACGCGGACGGCGTACGCCGTGTGGCGGCTGCGGCAGCAGGTGTTCGTCGTCGAGCAGGACTGCCCCTATCCCGACCTCGACGGGCGCGACCTCGAGCCGGCGACGCGTCACGTCGTGCTGCTCGACGAGGACGACGTCGTGCTGGGCACCCTCCGGGTGCTCGACGACGGCGACTGGGCGCGCATCGGCCGCGTCGTGGTTGCACCGTCCGCGCGGGGACGCGGCCTGGCCGCGCTGCTGATGAACGAGGCGATCACGCTGTGCGGCGATCGCGAGGTGCGGCTCGACGCGCAGACCGGGCTGACCGCGTTCTACGAGGGCTACGGCTTCGAGGTGACCGGCCCGGAGTTCGACGAGGACGGCGTCATGCACGTGCCGATGCGTCGTCCGCGACGACCATGAGCACCGGGCCGAGGACCTCCTCGCGCACCAGCCGGGACTGCGGCGACAGGCCGCCCATCACCGTCGGCGCGATCCACCACCCGGGCCGGTCCAGCGCGTGGCCGCCGGTCGCCACGGTGCCGCCCTCGGACGCTGCGAGCGCCAGGTAGCGCAGCACCCGGTCGCGCGCGACGCGCGAGCGGAGCGGGCCGCACCGGGTGGCGGGGTCGGTCGGGTCGCCGACGACCGCGGACTCCATGGCCTCGACCGCGAGGGCGAGCGCCTCGTCGTGGCGGTGGGGCGGGACCAGGACGCTCGTCGGGAGCCGGCACCCCTGGCCGGCGTTGGCGACGACCGCGGCCGCCGCGGCCCGCACGACCTCGGCGAGGTCGTCGTCGGTGGCCTGCGCGGCGCTGGCGCCACCGACGTCGATGCGGGTGGCCTTGCCCGCCCGCGTCGCCGCGACCAGCACCCGCTCGCCGCTGACGGCCGAGCCGGTGAAGGACACCGCGTCGATGCGCGGGTCCTGGGTGAGCGCGATCGCCACGTCGACGTCGCGGGAGGTGATCACGTTGAGCACGCCGCGCGGGAGGATGTCGAGGGCGATGCGGCCGAGCTCGAGCGCGGCGCTGGACGCCTCGACGGCGGGCTTGAGGACGACGGTGCCGCCTGCGACGAGCACCCGCCCGACCTCCTCTATGGCGACCGCCAGCGGTGACGTGCCCGGGGTGATCACCGCCGTCACGGCAGGCTGTTGGTCGCGGTCCTCGACGAGCATCTGCGCGATCGGCGCGTCCAGGTGGTCGGCGCGCAGCGCGACCGGCACGCCCGCCTCGGTCGCCATGAGCAGTGCGAAGTCGTCGGCCCGGTCGTGGAGCGCCTCGTGGAAGCGCCGGAGGGCGTCGCTGCGGAGCGTGAGGTCGGTGCTCCACGGCGTCTCGAGGAGCGCGCGGCGGGCGGCGGTGGCCGCGGTGACCGCGTCCTCCACGCCCGCGTCGGGCACCTGCCACAGCGGCTCTCCGGTCGTCGGCTCGAGAGCCGGGAAGGTCCGCTGCTCCGCCGTCGACAGCTCCACGCCGTCGACGGGGAGCACTGCGGCGGACCGCAAACGCTTGCTCATGAGGCAACTCCACCACGTTGCGGTGCCATCGCCCATCACCCGTGCGGTGTCTAACCTTCGTGTCATGCGCGACGACCTCGGACATGCCGTCCCGCTGGCAGGTGCAGCCAGTCGCGTCGTGTCACTCGTGCCGTCGCTGACCGAGGCGATCGCCGCGTCGGCGCCCGACGTCCTCGTCGGTGCCACCGACTGGTGCACCCACCCGGCCGACCTGTCCGTGACGCGCGTGCGGGGCACCAAGAACCCCGACCTCGCGGCGATCCGCGCGCTGACGCCCGACCTGGTGGTGGCCAACCAGGAGGAGAACCGCGAGCTCGACGTGCGCCGGCTGCGCGACTCCGGCGTCGCCGTCTGGGTCACCCGCATCGAGACCGTCGAGGAGTCGATCGACTCGATGTCGCGGCTGTTCTCCCTCGCCCTCGGGCTGCCCGAGCCGCCGTGGCTGGTCTCCGCGCGCTCGCTCTGGTCCGAGCCCGCTGCTCCCCGGCTCCGCGTCGCCGTGCCGATCTGGCGCGACCCGTGGATGGTCGTCGGCTCCCCGACCTACACCGACGACCTGCTCGCGCGGGCCGGGCTCGTCAACGTGATGGCTCCCGGCGACGGGCGCTATCCGACGGTCACGCCCGACGCGATCGACGACGCCGGTGCGGACGTCGTGCTCCTCCCGGACGAGCCGTACGTCTTCACCGACTCCGACGGGCCCGAGGCGTTGCGCACGCCGACCCGGCTGGTGTCGGGACGGCTGCTGACCTGGTACGGCCCGGCGATGGTCGAGGCGCACGAGATGCTGGCTACCGTGCAGCCATGACGCGCGACCCGATCGGCGAGGCCCACCGCCAGTGGGTGGCGCACGGCTGGTCCGACGCCGCCGACGGGATGGCGATGGTGACCTCCGTCGTGCGCGCGCAGCAGCTCCTGATGGAGCGGATCGACGCCGTCCTGCGCCCGCGCGGCCTGACCTTCGCCCGCTACGAGGTGCTGCGGCTGCTGTCCTTCGCCCGCGAGGCGGCGATGCCGATGTCGCGGCTCGGCTCGCTGCTGCAGGTGCACCCGACGAGCGTCACGAGCGCCGTCGACCGCCTGGTGGCGCAGGGCTTCGTCGAGCGCGTCCGCGACGACGCCGACCGTCGCGTCGTACGCGCCGTGCTGACCGACGCCGGCCGCGAGGCGGTCGAGGAGGCGACGGCGGCCCTCAACGGCGAGGTCTTCGAGACCCCCGGCCTGCCCGAGGGCGACGTACGCGACCTGACCGACCGGCTCACCGCCCTCCGGACCGGCCTGGGCGACGGCGGCTGAGCTGTGCACCCGACTTCCATGGTTGTCAGCCTGGATCTGGGCCGACAACCGTTGCGGTCACCGGATATCCGGTGACCGCAGTCGACAGAACGGTGACTCGCGAGTAGGTAGTTGGACGTCCTAGTATCTGGTCATGGTTGACCTGCACACGCCGAAGAACCCGATCCGCCTCGTGACCTCGTCCGCGCTGTTCGACGGTCACGACGCGTCGATCAACATCATGCGGCGGATCTTCATGAGCCAGGGCTGCGAGGTCATCCACCTCGGGCACAACCGCTCGGTGCAGGAGGTCGTCGACGCGGCGCTCGAGGAGGACGTGCAGGGCGTGGCCGTGTCGTCCTACCAGGGCGGGCACGTGGAGTACTTCGAGTACCTCGTCGAGTCGCTGCGCGCGCAGGGCGCCGGCCACGTCAAGGTCGTCGGCGGTGGCGGCGGCGTCATCGTGCCGTCGGAGATCACCAGGCTGCGCGAGTCGGGCGTCACGATCTTCTCCCCCGAGGACGGCCAGAAGATGGGCCTCGTCGGGATGATCAACTCCGTCGTCGCCGACTGCGACGTCGACCTCTGGTCCGAGGGCGCGGTCAGCGTCGAGCAGGTCCTCAGCGGCGACCGGTTCGCCGTCGCCCGGGCCATCACCGGCGCCGAGGGCGGCCGCCTCGACGAGGCGATGCTCACCGAGGTCCGCGCGGCCGCCCAGCGCCGCGAGGTGCCCGTGCTCGGCATCACCGGCACCGGCGGCTCGGGCAAGTCGTCGCTGACCGACGAGGTCGTACGCCGCTTCCGCACCGACCAGCAGGACAAGCTGCGCATCGCCGTGATCGCCGTCGACCCGACCCGCCGCAAGGGCGGCGGCGCGCTGCTCGGCGACCGCATCCGCGCCAACTCCCTCGACGGCGACCGGGTCTTCTTCCGCTCGCTCGCGACGCGCGGTGCCCACGAGGTGCCCGAGCACCTCGCCGACGTGATCGACGTGCTCAAGGCCGCCGGCAACGACCTGGTCATCGTCGAGACGCCCGGCATCGGCCAGGGCGACGCGGGCATCGTGCCGCTGGTCGACCACTCGCTCTACGTGATGACGCCGGAGTTCGGCGCCGCCTCGCAGCTGGAGAAGATCGACATGCTCGACTTCGCCGACACGGTCGCGATCAACAAGTTCGAGCGTCGCGGCGCCAAGGACGCGCTGCGCGACGTCGGCCGCCAGCTGGTCCGCAACCGTGAGGCGTTCGGCAAGCAGCCGCACGACATGCCGGTCTTCGGCACCAGCGCCGCGACCTTCAACGACGACGGCGTGACCGCGCTCTACCAGCACCTGCGCGGCGAGCTCGCCGACGCCGGGCTGCCGATCGTCGAGGGCACGCTCCCGCACGTCGACGTACGCCACTCCTCGGGCATCCGGCAGGTCGTGCCCGCCGACCGCGTGCGCTACCTCTCCGAGATCACCGAGACCGTGCGCGGCTACCACGCGCGGACGACCGAGCTGGCGGAGGCGGCGCGCAACCTCCAGCGCGTGCAGTACGTCGCCGACGCACTGGGTGAGGGGGATGCGGGCGGCGTGTCCGAGCTGCTCGAGGCCGCGCGCAAGGCGGTGCCGCACGACATCACCGACCAGATCGAGCGCTGGCCCGCGGTCGTCGAGTCGTACTCCGGGGACGAGCAGGTCGTGGTGGTCCGCGACCGGGAGATCCACACCAGGCTGACCAGGGAGTCGCTCAGCGGCACCAAGATCCCCCGGGTGTCGCTGCCGCGCTACGCCGACCACGGCGAGCTCGTGACGTTCTGGCGCAACGAGAACCTGCCGGGCTACTACCCGTTCACCGCCGGCGTCTTCCCGTTCAAGCGCGACAACGAGGACCCCGCGCGGATGTTCGCCGGCGAGGGCGACCCGGCGCGCACCAACCGCCGCTTCAAGATCCTGTCCCACGGCAACGACGCGACCCGCCTGTCGACGGCGTTCGACTCGGTGACGCTCTACGGCCGCGACCCCGACCCGCGCCCCGACGTCTACGGCAAGGTCGGCACCTCGGGCGTGAGCGTCGCGACGCTCGACGACATGAAGGTGCTCTTCGACGGCTTCGACCTGATCGCCCCGACGACCTCGGTGTCGCTGACCATCAACGGCCCTGCCCCCACGGTGCTGGCGTTCTTCCTCAACGCCGCCATCGACCAGGCGGCCGAGCGCGGCATCTCCGCGGCAGACGCGCTCAAGCAAGTCCGCGGCACCGTGCAGGCCGACATCCTCAAGGAGGACCAGGGCCAGAACACGGCGCTGTTCTCCACCGAGTTCTCGCTGCGGATGATGGGCGACATCCAGCAGTACTTCATCGACAACGACGTGCGGAACTTCTACTCCGTGTCGATCTCCGGCTACCACATCGCCGAGGCCGGGGCGAACCCCATCAGCCAGCTCGCCTTCACCCTCGCCAACGGCTTCACCTACGTCGAGTCCTACCTCGCGCGCGGCATGCACATCGACGACTTCGCGCCCAACCTGTCGTTCTTCTTCTCCAACGGCATGGACCCGGAGTACTCCGTGATCGGCCGCGTCGCACGCCGCATCTGGGCGGTGACGATGAAGGAGAAGTACGGCGCCTCGGAGCGCTCGCAGAAGCTGAAGTACCACGTCCAGACGAGCGGCCGGTCGCTGCACGCGCAGGAGATGGACTTCAACGACATCCGCACCACGCTGCAGGCCCTGATCGCGATCTACGACAACGCGAACAGCCTCCACACCAACGCGTACGACGAGGCGGTGACGACCCCGACCGAGGACTCCGTACGCCGTGCGCTGGCGATCCAGCTGATCATCAACCGCGAGTGGGGCCTGGCGATGAACGAGAACCCGCTCCAGGGCTCGTACGTCATCGACGACCTCACCGACCTCGTCGAGGCGGCGGTGCTGGCCGAGTTCGACTCGATCAACGAGCGCGGCGGCGTGCTCGGCGCGATGGAGACCGGCTACCAGCGCGGGCGGATCCAGGACGAGTCGATGCTCTACGAGCACCGCAAGCACGACGGCTCGCTGCCGATCATCGGCGTGAACACCTTCGTCAAGGAGTCGGCGGCCGACGCCCAGCCCAAGGAGATCGAGCTCGCGCGGGCCACCGACGCCGAGAAGGAGTCGCAGCTCAACCGCGTGCGCGCCTTCCAGGCCGCGCACGGCGCCGAGGCGCAGGAGGCCCTCGCCCGGCTCAAGGACGCCGCGATCAAGGGTGACAACGTCTTCGCGGTCCTCATGGACGCCGCTCGCGTCTGCTCGCTGCAGCAGGTGACCGAGGCGTTCTTCGAGGTGGGCGGCCAGTACCGCCGCAACGTCTGAACCCGGGCGGACTGCTCAGGGCGTACCGGTCTGGATCGTGAACCGCTGTCCGGTGTCGCCGCGCATCGGGAGGACGACCGTCCCGTCCGGAACGTCGGTGCGGACCTCGCACTCCCCCTCGGGGACCCGGCAGGTCAGGAGGCGCACGGTGTCACCGGGATCCAGGCCCTCCTCGGACCCGCCCTCCACCGAGACGCCGACGGCCGTCGAGTCGTCGGCCCACGCGGTGAGGTAGCTGCGCTGATCGGCGGGCAGCTGCAGCGGCACCTGCTCGCCCGAGGGTGACTCGATGGCGCGGACGGTGCCGTCCCGCCTGTCCTGGATGGTCCAGGCGCCGTCGGGGCTCGTCGTGTCCGTGGGAAGGGACATCGGGTCCGACTCGCGTCCCTCGCCCGTGACCAGGTCCCAGGCGAAGTCACCCTCCAGCGACCTGCCGTAGAGCAGCTCGTCGTCGATCCCGAGGACGCTGAGCTCGGCCTCGGCGAACTCGAAGGCCGGGTCGGAGCCCGGCTCCAGGCCGTCGGTCGAGCGGACCACGTCGCCCGACGTCAGGTCGAAGACCATCACCGTCGCCCGGGTGTCGTCGTCGTTCATCACGATGGTTGCGAGGTGGGTCCCGTCGGGCGAGGCGGCGACCATGTCCCCGTCGACCTCCAGCCCGGTGTCCACCGGGGCGGCTCCGTCCGCGCCGTAGAGGAGCGGTGCCCGGCGCAGGTCGTTGCCCTGGTCACCTCCGTCGTCCTCGAAGAAGAAGATGCCGTCACCGGCGACGGCGAACCGGGCGACGTCGGCGCCCACGTCGAGCGTCGTACCGTCCGCGAGGTGCACCGTCTGTCCCGACGCCCAGATCAGACCGGTGGGGTCCACCGGATCGCTGCTGGTCCGCCAGGCCGCGGAGTCGTCGACGTCGCCGGTGCCGTCCGAGCCGCACCCGGCGAGCAGGGCGAGCAGGACAACCCCCGAGATGGCGCGCCACATGCGGGAAGCATGGCAGAGCGTCCCCGTCACGGCAGCGGCGTGGCACCGCGGAAGGCGGCGCCCACGTGGTCGTCGACACGGGTGTGGTCGTGGGCCGTGGCGACCAGCAGCTCGGCCGCGGCACCGACCGCACGGGACCCGGTGCGCAGGCTGTCGCCGGCCGTCTCGACCAGCTCGTTGATCGCACGGCTGAGACCGGCGGCCGCGGGCACACGGCCGAGGGCATGGGCGGGCACGCGTACGCCGCCGACCGTCGCGGACTCGCTGGCGAGCACGTCGGCGGGAGCACCCAGGTCGCCGGCCGCCCGGGTCAGGGACGCGGGCTCGATCTCGAGGTCCTGACCGACACCGAGGTCCGACAGCGGTGTGCGGGTCATGTGCGTGCTGGGCCACAGGTCGCGGTTGTCGTCCAGGCCCCACCACCAGCCCGACGTGCCGTCGGCGTGCTGGTAGTGGCCGGCGCCGGACTCGTAGGTCGTCAGCACGTCGCCGTCGACCTCCACGATCCCCTCCGACATGTTGGGCATGACGTAGG
Organism: Nocardioides baculatus; assembly: GCF_016735675.1. Classification (GTDB taxonomy): domain Bacteria; phylum Actinomycetota; class Actinomycetes; order Propionibacteriales; family Nocardioidaceae; genus Nocardioides; species Nocardioides baculatus. The sequence goes on from NZ_JAERSG010000001.1 coordinate 225,048, forward strand.
GATCGCTCCTGTCCCCCGTGACCGCGTCCTGGACGATCAGGCTGCTCTCGTTGCCGCGGCCGTAGGAGGAGCTGAAGACGTACTGCCCGTCCCGCACGACCACGCCCTGGCAGTCCTGGGGCGTGTCGACGACGTCGACCTTCACCCAGTCGCCTCCCTGCTTCTCGTAGACGTGGAGCAGGTCGTTCTCGAAGTCGCCGAGGTAGAGACGCCCTCCGTGGATCGCCGAGTAGGAGCCGCCGCTCACGTCCTGCGGAGGCCGCACCGGGTCGACCTTGTCGTCCGCCGTGCCGCCCCGGAGCTCCTGGAGCGAGTAGGTGAACACCTGCCCGTTGTCGACCACGTAGACGTTGTCGCCCTGCACGCTCACACCCCCGGCGTGGTTGGGGCGGTCAGGCGCGGCGCCCCCGGTCTCGGGGACGGGGAAGTCGCCACCGAGGCGGACCTCGCCGATCTTCTTGCCGGTGATCTCGTCGATCAGGGCGAGGTAGGAGGTGCCGTCCTTGGTGTAGTAGCTCTGGATGAGGGTGTGCGAGTCCGGGTCGTAGCCCAGCCCCTGCGGGATCCAGCCGCGGTCGTCGCCGGTGGCCGCGGTGTTGGGGATGATGGGGCCGAGGCCGCTGTCGTTGCCGGCCAGCCACTCCTCGTTCTTGCGCAGCCCCTCCTCCACCCACTCGCGCGTCTCCTCGTCGAGGCTGTCGAGGTCGACCTCGTCGCCCGTCAGGACGGCCTCGACGGCGGCGAGCTGCTGGTTGTAGTCGACGCCCACGCCGAGCAGGAAGGCGTTGACGAGCCGGGCGAAGATCTCCTCGACCACCGGCGGCAGCGCGGCGGGCCGGTTGCGCCAGAACCCGATGTAGTAGTCGGCGTTGGCCTCGGCGCGCTCGTAGGCCGCGGCGGCCGTCTCGAGCGCGCCGCGGGCGCGCTGCACCGTCGTACGGGTGAGGGTGACGCCGGAGCGGAGCGTGGAGAGGCGGGCGTCGAAGGCGACGGCACCGGCGCCGTTCCAGACCACCACGTCCTGGGCGTCGGCGATGTCGGACCGGGCACCCGTCAGCGCGTGCGCGGATGCCTCGAGCGTCGCCGTCAGCTGTCGCAGCGTCGCCGCGTCACCCGAGACGAGACGCGCGTGCTCGATCTCCGGATCCGTCACTCCCCACCGTCCCCCTGGTCGTGCCTGTCGCCAGGCATCGTTCCCCGATCCGGTCGCGCCAAACGGCCGGATCCGACCCGGTCAGTGGACCATGCCCGAAGGGGTCAGAGGTTGATCGTGATGTCCGCGTCCTTGCGGAGGTCCTCCACGAGGGCGCCGGCGACCTTGCCGATCTGCTCGGTCTTCGCCTGCTCGGCGAGCTGGTCGTGGACCTGGTCGTAGGACGGGATCTTCTGGCCCTGCTGACCCGCCGCCTGCTTCTTGGCCTTCGCGTAGATCGCGCGCAGCTCCTTCTCGCTCGGCGTCGTGCTGCCGTCCTCGTCCTCGACGAGCTGCTCGACGAGCAGCTGCATCTCGACCTGGTCGCGGGCCTGGTCCTCGGTGAGGCCGTTCTCCTCGATCGCCTTCAGGAGCTCGTCGGCGGAGGCCATCTGGTTCTGCTGCGCGATGGTCTCGAGCTCGGCGTCGATCTGGTCGTCGCTCACCTCGATGCCACGGGACTCCGCCTCCTGCGCGAGGAGCTCGGTCGAGACGAGGTCGTCGGCCGTCTGCTGCTTGATCTGCTCCTCGTCCGGGGCCTGGCCGCTGCTCTGCGCCTGGGCGGCCGCCTGCTGGAACGCCGCCTCGTAGAGCGGGACGAACTCGTCCTTGGTGACCTCCTCGCCGTTGACCTCGGCCACGACGTCGGGGATGCCGGTGAGGTCGGGCCCGCCCTCGGCGCCGGCGTCGGCGCTCGCGCTGGGAGTCTCGCTCGCCGAGGCGTCCTTGTCGCTCGAGGGGTCGCTCGAGGACGAGTCGCTGCTGCCGCCGCAGGCGGAGAGCACGAGCAGGCTGGTGGCGGCCACGAGGCCGAGGGCAGTACGGGTTCGCATCAGGTGAGTCACCATCTCGACGGTACGCACCGAACCTGAACGCGGTTCTCAGGGGGCCGATCCGCCGGACTTCGCACCCAGGACTCCCGCTTGCAGGTAGAGATCTCTACCTGTGGGCGGGCAGGTCCCCGGATATCCGGGGACTTGCGAGGCGGCACCTCACAGGTGGTCGGGGACGATCAGGGCGTCGGGGTCCTGCCGGACCGGGAGCTGGGCGAGGGCCGTACGCACGAGCGTGAGGCGCGCGGCGACCGCCGCCTTCTGCCCCAGCTTCGTCGAGCCCAGCCGCCCGATGCCGGTCTCGCCCATCGTCTGCTCGACGGCCGTGGCGATCTGCGCGTCGGTGAAGGTCGGTCGGGTCCCGGCCTCGACCTCGACGTCGGGCAGCGCGAGCAGGACGGGCAGCACCTGGCCGCCCACTGCCTCGAGGAGGTGGTAGCGGTCGATCTTGCTCATCGCCTCCCACTTCTCCTCCCCCTTGCCCAAGCCCTTTCCCAAGCCCTTTCCAGGCTTGCCGATCCTGCCGCCGGCCACGATCTTCGCGGCGGCGGTGACGGCGACAGTCAGCTCGTGCTCGGTGAAGCGCATGCGCAAATCATGCCCGAGGCGTGAGATCCGGCTCACATGCGCGTGACGATCGGCCCGCTCCGCACGACCAATCCCTGACACCGCATCCACGAAGAAGGGAGCCCACCATGGGCATCGCTGACAAGGCCAAGAACGCCGCACAGGACCTCACCGGCAAGGCCAAGGAGGTCGTCGGGGACGTCACCAACAACGACGAGCTCAAGGCCGAGGGCAAGAAGGACCAGGCCGCCGCCGACGTGAAGCAGGCCGGCGAGAACGTCAAGGACGCCTTCAAGAAGTGACTTGTCGGGCGCCGCGTCACGGGGCGCGGCGCCCGGATCCCGCCACCACCCCGAGGAGGACCACGTGGCCCGACCCAAGCGCAACCTGTTCGCCCTGCTGGGCTGGCTCTTCTGGAAGGTGCTGACCCTCGTCGGCCTGCCGCTCGCCAAGCGCAAGCTCGCCGAGCGAGGATCGTCCTCGTCACACCGGAGCGACACCGCCGCGTGACGCACCCAGGCACGAAGCCAGACCACCTCCCAGACCAGGAGACCGCGTGCGCCTGCCCGACCTGCTCCCCGAGGACCTCGATCCCGGGCAGCGAGCGTTGTACGACGACATCGTCGGCGGGCCGCGCGGCGTCGGGCCCCAGCACTTCCCGCTCACGACGCCCGACGGTGCCCTCACCGGTCCCTTCGGCGTGATGATCCACGGGCCGGCGCTCGGCCGCCCGCTCCAGGAGCTGGGCAGCGCCCTCCGCTACGCGACCGGGCTCACCGACCGTGTCCGCGAGATCGCGATCCTCACCGTCGCGGCCGCCACCCACAGCGCGTTCGAGCAGTTCGCGCACGAGCGCGTCGCCCGCGCGGTGGGCCTGACCGACGACGAGCTGGTCGCCATCGCCGACGGCTCGTTCTCCTCGGGCCACCGCGCCGAGCAGACGGCGTACGAGCTGTGCCGGAGGCTGCTCGACGGGCGCACGACGTTCGACGACCAGGAGTACGCCGACCTCGTCGTGGTGCTCGGCACCGAGACGATCACCGAGCTGACCGTGCTCGTCGGCTACTACCGCACCCTCGCCGACCTGCTGGCTGTCTACGAGGTGCGCGCCCCTCAGTAGTGGGCGGTCATCACGTGCTTGATGCGCGTGTAGTCGTCGAAGCCGTAGCCCGAGAGGTCCTTGCCGTAGCCGGAGTGGCCGAAGCCGCCGTGTGGCATCTCGGAGACGAACGGGATGTGGGTGTTGACCCACACGCACCCGAAGTCGAGCTCGCGGGTCAGCCGGTCGGCCGTGCCGTGGTCGCGGGTCCAGACCGAGGCAGCCAGGCCGTAGGGCACGTCGTTGGCGAGGCGCACCGCCTCGGCCTCGTCGTCGTACGCCTGCACGGTGAGGACGGGGCCGAAGACCTCCTCCTGCACGATCCGGTCGTCCTGCCGCACGCCGGTCACGACGGTCGGGGCGAAGAAGAACCCGGCGTCACCGTGGCGCGCACCGCCGGTGCGGACGACGGCGTGCTCCGGCAGGTCGGCGAGGAACGCCTCGACCTTGGCGAAGTGGGTCGCGTTGTTGAGCGGGCCGTAGTCGGCCTCGGTGTCGGACGGCGGGCCGGGACGGGTGCCCTCGGCCTCGGCGACGAGCAGGTCGACCAGCTCGTCGTGGATGCTGCGGTGCACGATGACGCGGGTCGCGGCGGTGCAGTCCTGGCCCGAGTTGAAGTAGGCCGCGGCGGCGATGAGCTCGGCCGCGCGGGGCAGGTCGGTGTCGGGCGTGACGACGACGGGAGCCTTGCCGCCGAGCTCGAGGTGGGCACGCTTGAGGTTCTTGGCGGCCGACGACGCGACCTCCATGCCGGCGCGGACGGACCCGGTGATCGCGACCAGGCCGGGCGTGGGGTGCTCGACGAGCAGCCGGCCCGTCGTGGCGTCACCGTTGACGACGTTGAGGACACCCGGCGGCAGGATCGCGCCGGCGATCTCGGCGAGCAGCACGGTCGAGCGCGGCGTCGTGTCGCTGGGCTTGAGCACGATCGTGTTGCCCGCGGCGAGCGCGGGCGCGATCTTCCAGATCGCCATCGCGAACGGGTAGTTCCAGGGCGTGACCTGGCCGACGACGCCGATCGGCTCGCGCCGGATGCTGGAGGTGTGGCCCTCGAGGTACTCCCCCGCCGACTTGCCCTCGAGCAGCCGTGCGGCACCCGCGAAGAAGCGGAGCTGGTCGACGCCCTGGTCGACCTCCTCGCTCGCGATGTAGCGCACCGGCTGGCCGGTGTCGCGCGCCTGCACCTCACTGATCTCGTCGCGCCGCTCGGCGATCGCGGTGGCGAGGTCGAGGAGGTGGCCCTGCCGGCGACCCGGCGTGAGCCGCTTCCACGACTCCGACGCGCGGAGGGCGGCGGCGTACGCCCGGTCGACCTCCTCCGCGGTCGACACCGGCGAGCGACCGTCGACCTCACCGGTGGTCGGGTCGACCAGCTCGATGAAGTCGGTCGCGGCCGACTCGACGAGCTCGCCGTCGATGAAGTTGCGGATGGTGTCATTCATCAGGGGAGGCCTCTGTCTCGAAGGGTCAGGCGACGTAGATCTTGCGGAGCGTCTCGCGGACGACCCAGGTGGTCTGCTCGCCGGCACGGAGCCGTACGACGCTGCCGGCGGCGAGGTCGACGGCCTCGCCGTCCTCGAAGGTGACGGTGGCCGAGCCGGACAGGACGACGAACACCTCGTCGACCTCGACGTCGGTGGCCGTGCCGGGGCTCATCTCCCACACGCCGACCTCGACGCCGGCGACCGCGGCGAGGGCGCGCGACCCCGCCTCCGGGGCGCCGTCGAGGACGGTGCCGGGGTCGAGGGGCGTGGTGGGCACGTCGGTGGCGACGTCGAGCACTCGGAACATGGCAGTCATCGTCCCCCGGCGTTCCGGCACGGCAGCCGACGATCTGTCGTCACTTGGCCGCCCCGCCGGACAGTTCGTCTGCCAGCAGTGCCACGTGGAGCGAGACGCGTACGTCGGGGTCGTCGAGGTCGGCGTCGAGGATCTTCTCGATCCGGGCCAGCCGGTCGTAGAACGCCGCGCGGGAGAGGTGCAGGCTGGCGGCGGCCTCGGTCTTGCTGGCCGGGTGCATCACCAGCGCGCGGAGCGCGGCGAGGAGGTCGGTGCGCGCCCCTTCTGCCCGGTCGTGGCCCTTGAGCGCGGCCAGCTCGCGGTCGGCGAAGAGGCGCAGCCGGTCGTCCTCGCCGAGCAGCGCGAGCAGTCCGCGCAGGTGGAGGTCGGCGAGCCGGTGCACGTCCGGGTCGTGCTCGCGGCGCACCTGCGGGGCGGCGTCGGCGACCTGCCCCGCCTCGGTGACCGAGCGCGCGATCGCGGACCGCTCGCCCACCACCCGCCCGGCCGCGAGCACGACGTCGTGCTGGGCGAGGACGCGGGCCGCGAGCCGGTCGACGAGGTCGTCGGCGTCGGCCGTGGGCACCGCCGAGACCAGCACCCGCAGGTCGCGCTCGACCTCGCAGACCAGCGCCGGCAGCCGCAGCCCGTGCGCGGCCCGGACGACGGTCGCAGCGACCTCGTCGAGGTCGGCGGGAGCGGCCGCACCGATCCGCGGCCGCACCACCACCCCCGCGAAGGAGCGGCGGCGCACCGGGAAGCCGGCCATCTCGCAGCGGCGGAGCACGTCGTCGGAGTCGGGGTCGTCGGTCAGTCCGGACAGCAGCTCGAGGTGCGTACGCCGCATGAGCGTGCCGCGGTCGCGGTCGTGGAGCCGGTGGAGGGCGAGCGCCGCGGCGGCGCGCTCGGCCACGGCGACCAGGCGTTGAGACGGCGGCTGCGGCGAGCCGATCACGAGCCGTCCCCAGACCTGGTCGGCGGTGCCGAGCCGGGTGACCAGCCACCCGTTGGCGGCGTCCCAGCCCGTACGGCCGGCGACCTCGACCCGCCGCGACCGTGCCGGCCAGCCGTCGAGGAAGCCACCGGCGTCGTCCGGGCCGGCGAAGTAGTCGAGCGGCCGGTGCTGGGCGTTCTCGACCACGACCGGGCCGGCGGCCATCCGCTGCACGGCCTGGAGGATCTCGACCGGCCCGGCCTGGCCGAAGGACAGCTCGGTGAAGGTCTCGTGCACCCGCTGCGCCTCGCGCAGCTCGGTGAGCTGGCGGTCCACCACACGCTCGCCGATCTCCTGCGCCAGCGCAGCGAACCGGGTCTCCTGGCCGAGGACGACCAGCGGCAGGCCGTGCCGCTCGCAGGCGTCGACCAGCGGCGCGGGCAGGTCGGCGGACCAGCGACGGCCGAGCTCGACCACGATCCCCGCGGCACCGGCCTCGGCCAGGGCGTCGACGAAGGACGCGAGGCCGTCATCGTCGTCGGGCAGGCCGGTGCCCATCGTCAGCAGCAGGTCGCCGGCACGCAGCAGCGAGCCCGCGTCGGCTCGCTCGGTGGCGTGCACCCAGCGGATCGGCCGGTCGAGCCCGACGCGGCCCGCGACGACGTCCGGCACGGCGCGACGGAACGTCGGGAGGCCCAGGGCCTCCTCGAGCGTCACCCCCGGCGTCACCTCGGCCACGCGCGCAGCCTACGCGTGGAGGGGGCGACGGAATGTCCGAACGAGGACCGGTAATCCTACGATCCGACACCCGCGGTGAACGGCACGTCCACACAGGATGGGCACCATGACCTCCCCCGAGACGACCGACATCGTGCACTGGGCCGACGGCGCCGCGCTGTCCGGCTCCCCCGACGGCTGGGCCGACGTGACCAACCCCGCCACCGGCCGCGTCACCGGCCGCGTCGCGCTGGCCAGCGAGGCCGACGCCGCACAGGTCATCGCCGCGGCCAAGAAGGCGTCGGCCGCGTGGGGCACCACCTCGCTCGCACGGCGTACGCAGGTGATGTTCGCCTTCCGCGAGCTGCTCAACAGCCGCAAGGACGAGCTCGCCGCGATCATCACGGCCGAGCACGGCAAGGTGCACTCCGACGCGATCGGCGAGATCTCGCGCGGCCTCGAGGTCGTCGAGTTCGCCTGCGGCATCTCCCACCTGCTCAAGGGCGGCCACAGCGAGGAGGCCTCGACCGGCGTCGACGTGCACTCCAAGCGCGTACCGCTCGGCGTCGTCGGGATCATCAGCCCCTTCAACTTCCCGGCCATGGTGCCGATGTGGTTCTTCCCCATCGCCATCGCCGCCGGCAACACCGTCGTGCTCAAGCCGAGCGAGAAGGACCCGAGCGCCGCCAACTGGCTCGCCGCGCTCTGGACCGAGGCCGGCCTGCCCGACGGTGTCTTCAACGTGCTGCACGGCGACAAGGCCGCGGTCGACGCGCTGCTCACCAGCCCTGACGTGCAGTCGATCAGCTTCGTCGGCTCGACGCCCATCGCGGAGTACGTCTACGAGACCGCGAGCCGCCACGGCAAGCGCGTCCAGGCCCTCGGCGGTGCGAAGAACCACATGGTCGTGCTGCCCGACGCTGACCTCGACCTGGCCGCCGACTCGGCCGTCAACGCCGGCTACGGCAGCGCGGGCGAGCGCTGCATGGCGATCAGTGTCCTCGTGGCCGTCGACCCGATCGGTGACGAGCTCGTCGCCCGGATCGCCGACCGCACCCGCACCCTGCTGATCGGCGACGGCGGCAGGTCCGCGACGGGCGAGGGCAAGGAGGCGGACATGGGCCCGCTCGTGACGAAGGCCCACCGCGACAAGGTCAGCTCCTTCATCGACTCCGGCGAGGCGGCCGGCGCGAAGGTCGTCGTCGACGGTCGAGACGTCAAGGCCCGCGGCGGTGAGGAGGGCTTCTGGCTCGGCCCGACGCTCTTCGACGACGTCACCCCGGACATGGACATCTACCGGGAGGAGATCTTCGGCCCCGTCCTGTCGGTGGTGCGCGCGAAGTCCTACGAGGAGGCGGTGGCACTGGTCAACGCCAACGAGTACGGCAACGGCACCGCGGTCTTCACCAACGACGGCGGCGCCGCCCGCCGCTTCGAGGCCGACGTCACCGTCGGCATGATCGGCGTCAACGTGCCCGTCCCGGTGCCCGTGGCCTACTACTCCTTCGGCGGCTGGAAGCGCTCGCTCTTCGGCGACACCCACGCCCACGGCACCGAGGGCGTCCACTTCTTCACCCGCGGCAAGGTCGTCACCACCCGGTGGATCGACCCCGCCAACCGCCCCGAGGGCGGCCTCGAGCTGGGATTCCCGCGCAATGACTGAGACCACGATCGCTTCGGACCTGAGCACGACGTACGACGCGGCGCGGGCCTACGAGCTCGACCGCGCGCACGTCTTCCACTCCTGGTCCGCCCAGGCCGAGATCACGCCGATGGTCGTGACCCGCGCCGAGGGCAGCCACGTCTGGGACGCGGACGACAAGCGCTACCTCGACTTCAGCTCCCAGCTGGTCTTCACCAACCTCGGCCACCAGCACCCGCGCGTGGTCGCCGCGATCCAGGAGCAGGCCGCCCACCTCTGCACGATCGCGCCCGCGGTCGCCAACGGCGCCCGGTCCGAGGCTGCCCGCCTGATCGCCAGCCACACCCCCGGCGACCTCGACCACGTCTTCTTCACCAACGGCGGCGCGGACGCCAACGAGCACGCCGTACGCATGGCGCGGCTGCACACCGGTCGCCACAAGGTGCTGACCACCTACCGCAGCTACCACGGCGGCACACACCTCGCGGTCAACATGACCGGCGACCCGCGCCGTTGGGCGAGCGACCACGGCTCGACCGGCACCGTCCACTTCTTCGGGCCGTTCCTCTACCGCAGCGCCTTCCACGCCACCACCGAGGCGGAGGAGTGCCAGCGGGCGCTCGAGCACCTCGAGCAGGTCGTGGCGCTCGAGGGTCCGGCCACCGTCGCCGCGATCGTGCTCGAGGCGATCCCCGGCACCGCCGGGATCATGGTCCCGCCGCCGGGCTACCTCGCCGGCGTCCGCGAGATCTGCGACCGCCACGGCATCGTGCTGATCGCCGACGAGGTGATGTCGGGCTTCGGTCGCGCCGGCCGGTGGTTCGCGGTCGAGCACGGCGACGTGACCCCCGACCTGATCACCTTCGCCAAGGGCGTGAACTCCGGCTACGTGCCGCTCGGCGGCGTCGCGATCAGCGAGGAGATCCACCGGACGTTCGCGCACCGGGTCTACCCCGGCGGCCTCACCTACTCCGGCCACCCGCTGTCGTGCGCGGCGGCCGTCGCCACCATCCGCACGATGGAGGACGAGGACGTGGTCGGCCGTGCCGCCCGCCTCGGCGAGGACGTGCTCGGCCCCGGCCTCCGGGCGCTCGCGGAGAAGCACGACCGGATCGGCGAGGTGCGCGGCACCGGTGCCTTCTGGGCGATCGAGCTGGTCAGCGACCGCGCCACCCGCGAGCCGCTCGCTCCCTACGGCGGGTCGAGCCCGGAGATGGCAGCCATCGTCAAGTGCTGTCAGGAGCGGGGCATGCTGCCCTTCGTGAACTACAACCGCATCCACGTCGTGCCGCCGCTCACGACCACCCACGACGAGGCCCGCGAAGGACTCGCGATCCTGGACGCTGCCCTCGACGCGACCGCCTGATCGCGCCCTCGACCATGGCGGCGCACCGTACGGCCTACGAGTGCCACGCTCCCGACCCCCGCGTCGTGGAGCGGGCGCTGGCCGGCAGCCGGCAGTCGGTCTTCTGGCTCGACGACGCCGGCGCCCGTACGACCTACGACGAGCTGGCGGCGTCGACGCGCGCGGACCTGACGATCGTCGGCGGCGGCTACCTCGGCCTCTGGACGGCGGTGCACGCCAAGCGGCGCGACCCAGGCCGTCGGGTCGTGCTGCTCGAGGCGAGGACGATCGGCTGGGCGGCGTCGGGCCGCAACGGCGGCTTCTGCGAGGCGTCGCTCACCCACGGCGAGGACAACGGCCGCAACCGCTGGCCCGACGAGTACGACACGCTGGCCCGCCTCGGCCACGACAACCTCGCCGGCTTCGAGGCCGACGTCCGCGACCTCGGGATCGACTGCGAGTGGGAGCGCACCGGCACCCTGTCCGTGGCCGTCGAGGAGCACGAGGTCGAGTGGCTCCGCGACGAGCCTGCCCACTCGAATCGACACTTCCTCGGTCGGGACGCGGTCCGCGCCGAGATCGACAGCCCGCTCTTCCTCGCCGGGGCGATGGAGCCCGACGAGACCGCCCTGCTCCACCCCGCCAAGCTGGCGCTGGAGCTCGCCCGGGTGGCGGCGGACCTCCGGGTCGAGGTCCACGAGCACTCGGCCGCGACCGCCCTGCGGCGTACGTCAGCGGGCGTGGAGGTGCACACCGACCGCGGAGTCGTGACCTCCGACCACGTCGTCCTCGCGACCAACGTCTTCCCCTCGCTGCTGCGGCGCAACCGGCTGATGACGGTGCCGGTCTACGACTACGTCCTGATGACCGAGCCGCTCACCGCCGAGCAGCTCGCGTCGATCGGGTGGTCGGGGCGCCAGGGCCTCGGCGACCTGGCCAACCAGTTCCACTACTCCCGGTTGAGCGCGGACGACCGGATCCTCTGGGGCGGGTACGACGCGATCTACCCGGCCGGCGGTCGGGTGGCCGCCCGCCACGAGGATCGGCCGGACAGCCACGCCCGCCTGGCGTCGCACTTCCTCGCGACCTTTCCCCAGCTCGAGGACGTCCGGTTCAGCCACCGCTGGGCCGGCGCGATCGACACCAGCACGCAGTTCACGGCGTTCTACGGCCTGACCCACGACGACCGGGTCGCCCACGCCGCGGGCTTCACCGGGCTGGGTGTCGGTGCGACCCGGTTCGCCGCCGAGGTGCTGCTCGACCTGCTCGCCGGCGAGCCGACCGAGCGGACGGAGCTCGCGATGGTGCGCAAGCGGCCGCTGCCCTTCCCACCCGAGCCGTTCGCCTCGGTCGGGATCAACCTCACGCGCTGGTCCCTCGACCGGGCCGACCACCGTCGCGGGCGGCGCAACGTGTTCCTGCGCGCCCTCGACGCGGCCGGCCTCGGCTTCGACAGCTAGACCGAGTCGGCGCGCTCAGGCGGCGGGCTGGGGCTCCGACAGGTCCGAGCGGAGGGCAGCGAGGATGCGCGTCAGGACGCGCGACACCTGCGCCTGCGTCAGACCGACCGTCTCGGCGATCTCCTGCTGGGTCGCCTCGTCGACGAACCGCATCCGCAGGATCTGCTGGTCCCGGGCCGGGAGGGTGGCCACGAGGGGCTCCAGGACGATGCGCGCCTCGGCGGCCACGACCGAGCGGTCCTCGAAGCCGAGGAGGTCGCCGAGCGACGAGGACCCGTCACCCACCGGACCGTCGAGCGAGGTGGGGGTGAAGCAGCCGTCGGCCGCCAGCGCCTCCACGACGTCGTCGACGGTGACGTCGAGGTGCGCGGCGAGCTCGCTCGGGCGCGGCGAGCGGCCGAGCTGTGGCTCCAGCTCCTCGTGGGCCCGCGAGATGCGGGACTGCAGGTCCTGCACCCGGCGCGGAGGCCTCACCATCCAGCCGGCGTCGCGGAAGTGCCGGCGCAGCTCGCCGCGCACGGTCGGGACGGCGTACGACAGGAAGTCGTGGCCTGCGGCGGGGTCGAAGCGCTGCGCTGCCTTGGTGAGGCCCAGCAGGGCGACCTGCTCGAGGTCGTCGAGGTCGATGCCCCGGTTGCGGTAGCGGGCCGCCATGGAGCGTGCCACGCCCGCGTTCGTCGAGATCAGCTGGTCGATGAGGTCATGGGAGTCGGGGGTCTGGGACTCCACCAGGCGCAGGTCGGCGACGATGTGGTCGGTGCGACGTGCGCGTTCCCTGCCGTCGACCGCGTAGCGGGTGACAGGGAGGACGGCGAGAGGGGTGTGCTCGGGGAGGATCGCAGTGGTGACCACGGATTCGCTCCTAACTTGCAGTAGGTGCGTCCACCGTGGTCTCCAGCAAACGACTCCCCGACGGTGTCATGGTCCAGACCACCCCACCAGCCGGAAAGCGAACGTCCACGCTCCCCGCGCCCCGGATCGGGGCCACAACTACACCCCTAGGGGGGCTCCTCGGCCGACTGGCGCCGCGCCAGGGTCTGGGCGGGGTTCTCCTCGAACACCTGGCGGTAGTCCGCCGCGAACCGGCCCGGGTTGAAGAACCCGTTGGTGGCCGCGGCGTCACCCACCGATCCGACGGACCCGTCGCGCAGGGACTGGCGCACCAGGTCGAGCCGGACGCGCCGCAGGTAGTCCTGCGGGGTGCAGCCGAGGTGCCTGCGGAAGGCGTACTGCAGGGCGCGCGGGGTCACGTTGCACTCGCGGGCGAGGTCACCGGGCGAGAGGTCCTCCGACGCGTGCTCCTCGATGATGCGCGCGGCACGACGCACCGTCGACGGGGAGTCGTCGACGTCCTCGGGGCTGCCGCCAGGCGGCGTGGCGCGCAGGACGACGTTGTTGGCGAACGTGTGCAGCAGGGTGTGGCCGAGCAGTCGGCCCGCGGCGTCCTCCTGGGCGGGGGTCGCGTCCGGCGCCAGCATCGCGCCCACCTGGTCGACGGTCGCCCGCCACCGCGCCCCGGCCGCAGGCGACCGGGGGACGTAGGAGGTGAAGATGACGTGCCGGCCGGCGTGGTGCGGGTCGGCCTCCGCGACCGCGGCGAGCATGACCTCCCGGGACAGGGAGGTCGACCGCTGCCGGGGATGGTCGGCCGACCCGGAGAACGGCATGTCCCATCCCGCCACGAGGACCGAGCCACCGTCCGACACACGGTCGGTCATCTCGTCGTGGACGAACTCGTAGGTGCCGCTCAGGAGGTCGACGACCACCAGCATCGGCATCGGGTCGGAGTCGAAGGAGTAGCGGGCGTCGATCCGGATGTGGTCGAAGACGACGTCGCCGTGGTCGATCCGATCGTGCCGCACCGTGCCGATCTCGCTCGACAGCCGCAGCTGTGTTCCGTAGGCCGCGTCGAGCCAGGCGCGCGCGTCGTCACCGGTGCCCTCGAAGCCATAGGTGGACGGCAACCCACGTCGAGACCGATGCGGCACTGGACATCCTGGACGGAGGAGTGGACGGCGACCCGGTGGCTGGAGTCAGCCCCGATCCTATCGCCGACCGGAGGGTGCCAGCACCTGTCAAGGGTGGGCGTACCACCATGTAATGTCGACCTGCACGACTTGCTCTCCGCCCTGTGTCCGCGGACCGACGTCATTGAAAGGTGATGCATGTCCGGGACATCCTCCACTGCTGGTGAGCCGCTCCTCCCCGGGGACGACCTGCGCGACGAGATCGCCCACCTCCAGGAAGCCGTACGGTCGCAACGCGCGATCGGCATGGCGATCGGCATGATGTCGGCGACCTACGCCTGCAGCACCGAGCAGGCCTGGCGCACGCTCCTGCGGGTCTCGCAGGACAGCAACACCAAGGTACGCACGGTGGCCCGCGTGCTCGTCGCCACCCATGACGGCACCGCCACGCCCGACGACCTCGCCCTGCTCCGCTCGTTCCAACACCACCTGCCCGCCTCGGGATGGCCGCACGGTCCGTCCGCGTAGCCGCCTAGGATCGCGTCCCATGAGCATCGACGAACTCGCCCTCGCCGAGAGCCTGCGCCGCCTCGCCACCTCCGGGCACGGCAACGACGGCATCGTCGGAGCGCTCGAGCAGGTGCTCGACGCGTGCGTGTCCCTCTTCGACGTCGACGGCGCCGGCATCCTCATCAACGACGATCAGGACGTGCTGCGCTTCGTCGCCTCCACCGACGGCCCGGGTCGGATGCTCGAGCAGACCGAGGCCGAGGCCGGCGAGGGGCCGTGCACCGAGGCGTTCATCAGCGGGGCAGTGGTCACCTCGCGCGACGTCACCGTCGAGACCGACCGGTGGCCGGTCCTCGCGGCCGCGATGTCCATGCAGCCCATCCGTGCCGTGCTCGGCACGCCGGTGCGGATCGGCGGCGTGCCCGTCGGCACGCTCGACGTCTACCGCGAGCGAGCGCACGACTGGGACGACAGCGAGGTGACGGCCCTCGCCCGCTACGCCGAGGTCATCGCGACCACCCTCACGGCTGCCGTCCAGGCGCACACGGCCGGCGAGCTCGCCCGCCAGCTGCAGTACGCCCTCGACTACCGCGTCGTGATCGAGCGAGCGGTCGGCTACCTGATGGCTCGCGAGTCCCTCGACCCCGTCGCCGCCTTCAACTCCCTGCGCACCGCCGCACGCAGCCGTCGTACGAAGGTCGGCGAGGTCGCCGAGCACGTGCTCGCCCACGGCTCGTTGCCGTCCTGAGCCTGCCCCTTGCTCGTGCGCGGCTGCTCCGGACCGCATGGTGGACCCGGGCAGGGGTACGAGGACACCATGGTGAGCCACGCATGAGCACGACGAGCCGACCCGTCTCCGCGACACCGGAGCAGGTGTGGTCGGTGCTGTCCGACGGCTGGCTCTACGCGCTCTGGGTGGTGGGGGCCGCCCGGATGCGCGGCGTCGACGACACCTGGCCCGACGTCGGCTCGCAGCTGCACCACAGCGTGGGCTCATGGCCCCTCCTGATCGACGACACGACCGAGGTGCTCGAGGTCGAGGAGAACCGGCGGCTGCTCCTGCTGGCCCGGGGCTGGCCGGCCGGCCAGGCCCACGTGGAGATCATCGTCGAGCCCCGGGGTGCCGGCGCGGTCGTCACCATGGTCGAGCAGGCCACCTCCGGACCCGGTGCCCTGATCCCGAAGGTGATCCAGGACCCCCAGCTGCACCTGCGCAACGTCGAGGCGCTGAACAGGCTCGCCCACCTGGTGGAGGGTCGCACCCGGTGACCGCGGGTCGCCGCCACGACGCCGTCGTCATCGGCGCAGGACCCAACGGGCTCGTCGCGGCCAACGTGCTGGCCGACGCCGGCTGGGACGTGCTGGTGCTGGAGGCGCAGCCCACTCCGGGCGGCGCCGTCCGCAGCGACCGGGAGGTGCACCCCGACTTCGTGCACGACACCTTCAGCGCGTTCTACCCGCTCGCCGTCGCGTCGCGCGCGATGGCCTCGCTCCGGCTCGAGGACCACGGACTGGTGTGGCAGCACGCCCCGGCCGTGCTCGGGCACCCGTTCGGCGAGGGGCAGTGGGCGGTGCTGCACCGCGACCGCCACCTGACCGCTGCCGGCCTCGACGCGCTCCACGCAGGTGACGGGGAGGCCTGGCTCGACCTCTGCCGCACCTGGGACCGGATCGGCGGTCCTCTCGTCGACGCCCTCACCTCACCCTTCCCGCCGGTGCGCGCAGGTGCACGGCTGCTGCCCGGCCTCGTCCGGAGCGGCGGCCTCGACGTCGTACGACGACTCGCGACCCCGGTGGCCTCGCTCGGACGTGAGCTCTTCGGCGGTCCGGCCGGACCCCTGCTGCTCGCCGGCAACGCAGGCCACGCCGACTTCCCGCTGGACTCACCCGGCTCGGGCGTCTTCGGGGTGCTGATGTCGATGCTCGGCCAGACCGTCGGGTTCCCGGTCCCGCGCGGAGGCGCGCAGGCGCTCACCGACGCGCTGGTGGCCCGGTTCACCGGCCTGGGCGGACGGCTCGAGACCGACGCGACCGTCACCCGCGTCGTCGTGCGCGACGGAGCCGTCGCCGGCGTGGTGACGCGTGACGGTGCGGCGTACGACGCCCCGGTCGTGGTGGCCGACGTCGTGGCCCCGCACCTCTTCGGGGGACTCGTCGACACCGAAGACCTGCCGGCCCGGGTGGTGCGCGGCATGCGCGACTTCGAGCTCGACCCCGGCACGGTGAAGGTCGACTGGGCGCTGACCGGACCGGTCCCCTGGACCGGAACCCCGGCCGCGGCGCCGGGCACGGTGCACATCGCCGACTCCGTCGAGGAGATGACCCGGACTCTGGCGCAGGTCGCGTCGGGCACGGTCCCCGACCGGCCGTTCCTGCTCACCGGCCAGATGACCACCAGCGACCCGTCGCGCTCCCCCGCCGGCACCGAGTCGTTCTGGGCCTACACGCACGTCCCGCAGCCCGCGGCCACCCGCGGCGATGCCGGCGGAGAGGTCAGCGGCCGCTGGGACCACGACGACCTCGAACGCTTCGCCGACCGGATGCAGGCACGGATCGAGGCGCGGGCACCGGGCTTCGGCTCGCTGGTCGGCGCCCGTCGGGTGCTCGGCCCCCACGAGCTCGAGTCGCGCAACGCCAACCTGGTCGGCGGCGCCGTCAACGGCGGCACGTCGCAGCTCCACCAGGAGCTCGTCTTCCGCCCGGTGCCCGCGATGCGTGGCCGCTCCGCCACCGGGGTCCCCGGGCTCTTCCTCGGCTCCGCGTCCGCGCATCCCGGCGGAGGCGTCCACGGTGCCGCGGGCGCCAACGCTGCCCGCGCCGCCTTGTGGCAGCACCGGCTGCGCTCGCTGCCCCGACGTCGTACGACGTAGGGCTCAGCGCCGCGGGATGACCTTGTGGGTGCCGTCGCAGAACGGCAGCCGGCTGGACTTGTCGCAGCGGCAGAGCGCGACGACCGGGCGACGGACGTCGTGGACGGTGCCGTCGACGCCCTGCACCGAGGTGGCGCCGCGCAGCAGCATCGGGCCGTGGGGCACGACGACCACGTCGGGGTGGTCGAACTCCTCGACCTCGGGGCGCGCGGTCACGCGGCGTCCCACGACGTCAGCAGGGCGGTGGCGAGGCGCGCCTCGAGGTCGAGGCAGGTGAACGCGCCGAAGAGGATCTCGGCTGCCTGGTCGGGCTCGTCCTCGGCGAGCGCGCCGCAGATGTCGCGCGCCGCGAGCAGCTCGTGGATGGCGTCCGCCTCGACGTGCTCGTCGAAGTAGGCGGCCATCGGACCGTCGAGACCGAGCCGGTCGAGGCCCTGCACCATCTTCCGGGAGGGCAGCGTGCTCGTCATCTCGAACGCCGCCAGGTGGCCGACTGCGGCACCGCGCAGTCGACGGTGCATGCCGAGCATGGAGAGCGCGTTGTTGAGCTCGAGGGTCTCGGGCAGCGCGTCGTCGACGTAGGCGCCGTACTCGGCACGCAGCCCGACGGCGACCATGCCCCGGGCGAAGAGGTGCGAGTGCATGCGGTTGGGGTTGCCGCCGCCGTACTCGTCGTACTGGACCTCGACGAGCGCCGCCTTCGCCCGCGTGGGCAAGTGGGGGATCACCCACGTCATCGGGTCGGCCTCCTTGAGCTGGTAGACCGACCGCTGGCGGAACAGCTCGAGCACCTCGTCGGTGGTCGCGCGCCTGCGCACGTGGTCGGCCAGCGACGGGCCGTCGTCGGCGGTGACGAGCGCCTCGAGGGCGGCCGGTACGTCGGTGACGTCGGCGCTCGCACCGGGCCACCGCCGCCGCAGGCGCTGCTCGAGCGCCACCTCGAGCTCGCGCCGCACGCCGAGCATCGCGGGCTGCCACTCGGCGTCGTCCGCGGCGTCCTCGAACCCGCGGTAGGACATCTCGTGGAGGGTCCACAGGGCGATGCACTCGTCGTCCCACTCGTCCGCGGACGGGGCGTGGCCGCCGTCGACCGGGGTGGCGAGACGCGCGGAGACCCACTCGCTGAGCGGGCCGCGCGGCTTGGGCATCCTCACGGGGTGAACACGACCTTCACCATGCCGTCCTCCTTGTCGCGGAACTTCCGGTAGGCCTCGGGGGCGTCCTCGAGGGGCAGGTGGTGGGTCGCGAACGACTCCACGCCGAGCACGTCCTCGTCCTGCTGGAGCAGGTCGAGGATGTCGTCGGACCAGCGGTGCACGTTGGCCTGGCCCATCCGGATCTGCACCTGCTTGTCGAAGAGCTGGAACATCGGCAGCGGGTCGGTGGGCGCGCCGTACACACCCGAGATGCTGATCGTCCCGCCGCGCCGCACCGAGTCGATCGCGCTCATCAGCGCAGCCAGCCGGTCCGAGCCGGCGGTGAGCATCATCTTCTCCTGCACCTTCTTGGGCAGCAGGGCGAGCGCCTTCTGGGCCACCTCGGCCACGGGAGAGCCGTGGGCCTCCATGCCGACGGCGTCGATCACGGCGTCGGCGCCACGACCGTCGGTCATCGCGCGGATGGCGTCACCGACTCCGTCGACCTCGCTGTGGTCGATGGTCCGGCCGCCGCGTCCGTGGATGCGAGCGAGCCGCTCGCGCACGTTGTCGACCACGATCACGTCGAGACCGCGGTGCATCGCGATGCGCGCGGCCATGTCACCGATCGGCCCGGCGCCGATGACCGCGAGCGTGCCGCCGTCCTCGACGTCGGCGTACTCGACGGCCTGCCACGCGGTGGGCAGCACGTCGGAGAGGAAGAGGAAGCGGTCGTCCGGCGGGCCGTGCGGCACCTTGATCGGGAGCTTGTCACCGAAGGGCACGCGCAGGAGCTCGGCCTGGCCGCCCGGCACGGAGCCGTAGAGCTTGCTGTAGCCGAACAGGCTCGCGCCAGTGCCGGACTCGCGGTTCTGGGTTGTCTCGCACTGGCTGAACAGGCCGCGGTCGCACATCCAGCACGAGCCACAGCTGATGTTGAAGGGAACCACGACACGGTCCCCCGCCTGCAGCGTCGCGACAGCCGACCCGACCTCGCGCACGATGCCCATCGGCTCGTGACCGACGACGTCGCCATCGGTCATGAACGGCGTGAGCGGGTCGTAGAGGTGGAGGTCCGAACCGCACAGTCCGGTCGAGGTGATCTCCACGATCACGTCCGTCGGGTCCTCGATCACGGGGTCCGGTACGTCGATGACCTGCATGTCCTGCCGGCCCTGCCAGGTGACTGCTCTCATGACGGGTCAGTGCCCAGCCCTCCCGATGCCATGCACGACCGGCGACGGCGGTCCCCCGTTGGAAGGTGGTCGGGCGGGTCTGCCGCGTGTGAGGCTCGCGTCATGAGCAGGCCCGCACCCGAGCACCGGCGCCCCGAGGGCGTCACCGACGAGACCGTCGAGGCCGTCGGCAAGCTCTCTGCCGCCCTTGACCACGTCGAGGACGCGCGCGGCCACCTCTACGCCTTCCACCGCCTGATGGGCAGCGCGGAAAGCACCATGGAGGAGGCCGAGGCGCTGCTGCGCGAGGCCGGCCACACCGACCTCGCCGACGCGATGGACCGCGACGTGCTGGGCGCCAACCCGCTGCCGGGCATGTGGTCGTTCCAGATGGTCGAGGAGTACGACGACGGGTTCTACGCCACCGCCAAGGGCTTCCACCAACGCGCGCTCGACGAGCTGATGGACGGCCAGCGCCACGTCTTCGAGGCCGAGATGAAGGAGCTGCGCCGCACCCGCGGCCGCGACGGTCACGAGGCCCGGCCGGCGGACGTCGAGGGCGACCCGGAGTACGACGACCAGGCCCCGCTGTAGGAGTGGGCCCGGGTGGGTACGGGGCCGGATGCACCGTTCCCGGACCACCGCCCGTCCCCGCGTCGTGCTCGTCACCGGCGCCTCCAGCGGCATCGGCGAGGCCACCGCTCGCCTGGCGGCGGTGCGGGGCGACCACGTCGTGCTGCTCGCCCGCGGCGCCGACTCCCTCGCACGCGTCGCCACCGACTGCGACTCGCTCGGCGCCGCCTCGACCCTGGTCGTGCCGACCGACATGGCCGACGACGCGCAGGTGGCCGCCGCCGTGTCCGCCGCCGTCGCCCGCCACGGACGCCTCGACGTCGTCGTGGGCTGCGCCGGGGTCGTCGCCTACGGCCAGATCGCCGACGTCCCGGCGGACGTGTTCGACGGCGTCATCTCGACGAACCTGCTCGGCTCGGTCAACCTCGCCCGTCATGCGCTCCCGCTGCTGCGCGCCCAGGGGGACGGGGCCGGGGCGGGCAGCATGGTGCTCGTCGGCTCGGTGATCGGCCACATCGCGGTCCCGGACATGGCGGCGTACGTCGTCAGCAAGTGGGGCGTGCGCGGGCTCGTGCGCCAGCTGCGGGTCGACAACCGCGACCGGTCCGGCGTCCGGTTCGGCTACGTCGCGCCGGGGGGCGTCGACACCCCGATCTACCGGCAGGCCGCGACCTACGGCGACTCGGTCGGCCGCCCGCCCTTCCCGGTCAGCTCCCCCGAGACGATCGCCCGGCGGGTGCTGACCGTCGCGGACCACCCGTGGCGCGGCGGCCAGGTCGGGGTCTCCAACGACGTGATCCGCTTCGGCTTCACCGCGCTGCCGTGGGCGTACGACCGGCTCGTGGGGCCGCTCTTCTCGGTGGTGGCGCAGGACCTGGTCGCACCGGTCGTACGCGGCCCGGGCAACGTCCTCGCCTCACAGCAGGACGGCAACGGGCTCCGCGGGCACCAGGGCAGTGCCCTGCGCGGGATCGCCGCCAACCTCGCCGAGGTCGTCCGCCGGCGCCGCCGGCCCGCGGGACCCGCGGGCGTCCCGTTGAGGGACGGCAACGCCGGCTGACCGGGGGGCGTCCCAGCTCCCGGACGGTGGTCACACCCAGCCGAGGCATCGGACGCGACAGCGGCGACAACCGGTCCGGCCACGTCGTCAATGCCATGCCCCTCGCCTCCCGAGCCTCGCTTGCCCGTGAGTCTCCGAGCGACTCAAGGTCGGCATGCGCGGGTGGCCGAGCCGACACGTCCCGTGTTGCCCGTGAGTCTCTCGGCGACTCACTGGCAAGGGGTGCCGGCCGGCGCAGCGACGGTGCACCCGCGGGGCGGAGGACATGAGCCACGAGGTGTCCACAGGCCTGCGATCTGACGGCTGGGTTCGCTGGCTGTGGATGAGGTCGCGGGGTTGTCGGTGGTGGGGTCTGTGCTGGTCGTACGACGCGCTCGGTCCGGCGGGCGCCCTGGGCGAACGACGAGAGGTGACGACATGGACGGACAGACGGACGCGCTGGCTGACGAGCTGGTGGACGAGCAGCTCGCGGCTCAGCTCGCGGCTCAGCGCGCGGCGTGGGACTGCATGGCGAACTGGACGCAGGCCGAGCGGGACGTGTGGGAGATGGGTCCGTTCGACGGCGGGATCCCGGGCATGGTGCGCCGGATCAGGCGGATCCTCGACGTGTCGCAGCGGGGGCTGGCCGCGCTGCTGGGCGTCTCGCAGTCGGTCGTCGCCCGGTGGGAGACCGGTCGGACCAGCCCGCGGATGAGTGTCATGGAGCGGCTGCTGCGGATGGCCCGGTTGCGGATGCGGTTCCACGACGAGGAGACCGGAGACGAGGTGGGCCCCATGCGTGCGGACGGGGCCATCACGCACGGGGGTTCGCGTTATCCGGCGCACACGGACCTCACCGCGACCGGGTGGTGGGTGCCGCGGCGGTTGCGGTCGATGACCTCGATCGAGGCGTTCCGTGCCCGCGACCACTCGAAGCGGATCGGAGACCCGGCGATCAGGTGCCGCCTGTCGCCGTTCTGGAAACGGATGCAGCGCATGGTCGAGGGCACGCCTGACGACCACCCGGCCGTGCACCAGCTCGGCGCAGAGGTGCGCTACCTCGACGAAGTGAGGGAGGACTGCCGCGCGATGATGCGCGGCACGAGCGGGGGCGGCGCCGCCTGAGCTGCGTCAGGACACGGGCGTCGAGGCAGCCAGACGAGCCCTTCGGACCCGTCTGACTGAGGGTCCCTCAGACGCGCGCGGGCTGCGCTGCGAGGCGCGGAGCGGTGGCCACGTTGTCGCTCGACATCAGCAGTCCGTGCTGGATCGCCCAGAGGACGGCCTGCGACCGCGAGGTCACCTCGATCTTGGCGTAGGCACCACGGATGTAGGACTTGACCGAGTTGATGCTGAGGTTGGTCTGCTCGGCGATGTCGCGGTTGGCCAGGCCCGACGCGATCATCGAGAGCACCTCGGTCTCGCGGTGGGTCAGCGGCCACTTGTCGGCGCTCGGCTTGACGGGCTCACCCTTGCCGGACCAAGCGTCGACGACGACGCGGCCGTCGGCGATCTGGAGGAGGTTCCAGATCAGTCGCCGGCTGGGCAGCCACTTGCTGACGAAGCCCGCGGCACCGCGCGACATCTCGGTCGACACGGCCTCGGGGGAGCAGTCCCAGCCGAAGGCGACCATGCGGGTCGGGAAGCGCTGGGGAGCCGACGTCGTACGCCGGTGGGCGGAGGGCTCGTAGAGGGTGAGGTCGCACAGCGGGGCCGGGCCGGTCGTGCGGTAGGGCATGACGGAGATGACGGCGGAGTGCGGCTCGAACATGGCGCGGATGCCGTGCACGACCAGCTCGCTCTCGTCCATGATCGCGACCTTGATGTGCCGGGGTGCTGTGGTGCCTTGTCGATCCATGACCCCGAGGTACCCCGATGGGCGTGGTGCATACGCCCTCTGACCGGAGCGTCTCGCGCGAGCCGGCGTCAGGCCAGCAGCACCCGGGCGACCGTCGCGGCCTGCGACTCGGAGACACCGGCCCGGTCGGCCGCCTGGGTGAGCAGGCCGGCGGCGGCGTCGGTGGTGACGCCGACACGAGCGGCCACCAGACCGACCGCGACGTCGACGAGGCGCTGCATCCGCAGCCGCTCGGGCGCCTCCTCGGCTCGGCGGAGGGTCTCGAATCCCAGGTCTGCGTTGGTCACTGCACCGGCCTGCCAGGCGCCGAGCGCGGCGACGAGGCCGTCGATCCGGTCGTGGAACGCGTGCGCGGTCGAGGCGTAGAGGTCGATGTTGAGCACGGCCCGCCCCTCCTCGACCACCGGGAGGCAGACGGTGCTGGCGATGCCGGCGAAGGCGCGCTCGCGGGCCATCTCGGCCCAGCCGCGCTCGTCGAGGGCGAAGTCCGCGTCGGGCCGGGGGGCGGTGTCACCGGCCGGGTCGACCGGCCGCTCGGCACCCGCATCGGTGTCGACGAGGGTGAAGGTGAGGTCGTCGTCGAGGAGCGTCACGCTCAGCGCGACGCACTCCGGAACGGTGCGCACGGCCCAGCCCTCGATCACGCGCAGCAGGCCCTCCACGTCGTCGACGGAGGGCGTGACGTACTCGTCCAGGGCTTCCCTGCTCTGCGGCAGCAGCTCCACGCGCGTTGCCCCTCGATCCTCGATGGGTCCAGAACCCACGATGTTCCTCCCCTCGCACCCCGCCCCACCACACCCGCCCGGGCGTGCGCCCCGCGGGCCCCCGTGAGCGCATGTCGGCGGGGTGTCGGGGTACGGCGCGAGGATGAGCTCTGCACTCCTGCGCCCCACCGTCGTCCTCGACCTCGACGGCACCCTGGTCGACTCGGTCTACCAGCACGTGGCCTCGTGGCAGGCCGCCTTCCACGACGTCGGCCTCCACGTCGGCGCCGTACGCATCCACGAGTCCATCGGCATGGGCGGCGACCGGCTGGTCGCCGAGGTCGCCGGTGAGTCCGCCGAGAGCGCCGTGGGCGACGAGGTCCGGCGGCTGCACGACACCTACTTCCGTGCGGGGCTACGGACCATCTGTCCCCTCGACGGGGCGTCCGAGCTGGTCGACGCGCTGGTCGAGCGCGGGCACCGCGTGGTGCTCGCCAGCTCGTCGGAGGCGGGCCTGGTCGACGAGCTCCTCGACATCGCCGGGGTCGGACACCGCCTGCACGCCGTCGTCACCGGGTCCGACGAGGCCGCGAGCAAGCCCGCGCCCGACCTGGTCGAGCTCGCGGTGCAGCGGGCCGGCGGCGGACCGGCCGTGGTGGTCGGGGACGCGACGTGGGACGTCGAGTCCGCGGCCGCCGCGGGGGTGGCTTCGATCGGGCTGCGGAGCGGCGGGGTCAGCGCCGAGCGGCTGCTGGCAGCCGGCGCCGTCGCGGTCCACGAGGGTCCGCGGGACCTGCTCGACCACCTCGACGAGAGTCTGCTCGCGGCGCGCTGATCCTCACTCCGCGGGGTACGCGGACTGCTTCAGCAGCCGCGCCAGGTGCGTCGCGTTGCGGGCGAGGACCTCGGTCGTGCCTGCCGTCTTCTCGGGCGTCCGGTCGAGGTCCTGGTAGTCGACGGCCTGCATCGCCTCGCCGACCCAGTAGGTCACGGCCTGCGCCGGAAGGGTGAACCCGACGTCGTTGAGACCCTGGAAGATCTCGGCGCTCGTGTGGTGGGCACCGTCCTCGTTGCCGACGACACCCACCGCCGCGACCTTGCCGAAGGTGAGCGGCCGACCCTCGTCGTCCGTCTCGGAGATCTCCGCGTCGAGACGCTCGAGCACGACCTTCGCGACGGAGGCGGGCTGGCCCATCCAGATCGGGGTCACGAGCACGAGGATGTCGGCGTCCAGCATCTTCCTCCGCAGCATCGGCCACCCGTCGCCGTCGCCCTCGTCGGTGCTGACGCCGAACCGGACGTCGTGGTCGACCACGCGCTCGATCGTGCCGGCGACGCCGAGGTCGCGGAACGCGTCGAGCACCTGCGAGCCGAGGAGATCGGAGCTCGACTCGGCGGGCGAGCGCTTCAGGGTGCAGCTCAGGACGAGGCAGGAGAGATCAGTCATGACCGCCCGTACCCGAGGTCGCCCCCTGCATGCGACGAGGCCCATGAGATGAAGCGAGGTCCGTCGGGGTCCTCCGCACGGCGTACGGCGTGAGTCCCCCGACGGACCTCGACAACTGGGGCTGGGATCGCGGCGGGCGACCCCAGCGCGAGTCAGGTACCCCGGTAGTCGAGCCTCATGCGTCAGGAGGAGAAGTCGTCGTCACGACGTCGCCGGGTCAGCACCCGGGCCGCGACGACGCCGCCGATCGCGCCGAAGAGGTGCCCCTGCCACGAGACGCCGGGCTGACCGGGCAGCACCCCGAGCAGGGCGCCGCTGTAGAGCAGGAACACCGCGACGCCGATGAGGATCTCGGTGGAGCTCCGGTTGAGGAAGCCGCGCACGACGAGGTAGACGATCCAGCCGAAGATCAGCACGGACGCGCCCGCGTGGTTGCTGTCGGGCTGCGCGAAGACCCAGACGCCGAGCCCGCCGACGACCCAGATGATCGCCGTGGCGAGCAGGCCGCGCGCGATGCCGGTCGCGAGGGTCAGGAAGCCGAGGACGGCGACCGGGACCGTGTTGCTGACCAGGTGTCCGAAGCCGAAGTGGAGCAGCGGAGCCACGACGACGCCGACCAGCCCGTCCTCGCTGCGGGGCTGGACGCCGTACGGGTCGAGGGCGTGGCCCGTCGCGGTGTCGACGATCTCGAGCGCCCAGAGCACGACGACGAACGCGCCGGTGATCAGCGCTGCTTGCTGCCAGCTGTCGCGGCGCTGCGTGAGCTGTCCCTGCCGCGTCTGCATGCCCTCCATGGTGACAAGGGCTGACAAGGGAGACCCCCCATCAGGAGCGCGCGGCCACCTCCGGCGGGAAGCCGCCGGTCGACACCGTGCCCCACCGGGTGGGCGTGATCCGCAGCAGCGACTTGCCCTGCTCGACCATCGCCGTGCGGTACTCGTCCCAGTCGGAGTGCTCGCCGGCGATGTTGCGGAAGTACTCCACGAACCCGTCGAGGGCCTCCTCGCCGTCGGTGGCGTCGAGCACCTCGCAGGTCCCGTCCACCTGCACCCACGCGTCGTCCCACTCGTCCGACAGCACGACGACCGAGACCTCCGGGCGCTTGCGGGCGTTGCGGGTCTTCGCCCGCTGGGGATAGGTCGCGACGACGATCCGGCCGCTGTCGTCGACGCCGCCGGCGACGGGCGAGGCCTGGGGCGAGCCGTCGGCGCGGCGCGTCATCAGGATCATCCGGTGGCGCGGCCGGACGAAGTCCAGCAGCTGCTCGAGGTCCACGTCGGTGTTGGTCGCGATGGAGGGAGCCATCCCGCGAGGCTAGCGCGGGCACCCCTCTGGGCGATCTGTGCCGCGGAGCGGCGTGCCTACTGTCGACGGCATGACCACTGTGAACCGCACGTTCGACGTCCACCCCCAGCCCTCCGTGGTGATCGACTACCTCAAGGACTTCAGCAACGCCGAGGAGTGGGACCCGGGCACGGAGTCCTGCACCCGCACGGACGGGAGCGGTCCCGTCCAGGTCGGGTCGACCTGGCACAACGTCTCCAAGATCGCCGGCGTCAGCACCGAGCTCGACTACACCCTCGAGAGCCTGACGGCCGACACGATCGTGCTGGTCGGCCGCAACGACAGCGCCACCTCCACCGACACGATCACCGTCGTGCCGAGCCCGGACGGTGCCGGCAGCCGGGTGACCTACGAGGCGAACATCGAGATGAAGGGCGCCGCCAAGCTGGCCGACCCGATCATGAAGATCGTCTTCGAGAAGATCGGCAGCGACACCGAGGACGACATGACGACGGTGCTCAACCGCCTGGCCTGACGTCCTCCAGCGCGCGGGCGAGGGCGTCGACGAAGTGGTCGACGTGCGCCCGGCCCCAGACGAGCGGTGGGCGCACCTTCAGGACGTTGCCGCCGGGTCCGGTCAGGCCGGCGAGCGCGCCGCGGCCGACGAGCGCCTGGAGCAGCCGCCGGGCCGTCGGCCGGTCGACGACGTCGACGCCGGCGACCAGACCGAGGGCGCGGACGTCGCCGAGCAGGTCGGAGCCGGCGGCGAGGTCGGTGAGCGCGGCCTCGAGGTGGGCGCCGGTGTCGAGGGCCTTCTCGGGCAGGCGTCGGTCCTCGAGGACGTCCAGCACGGCGTTGCCCGCGGCGGCCGCGGCAGGGGTCGCGGCGAACGTCGAGAAGTACTCCCAGCGCTCGGCGAACCGGTCGACGACCTCGCGGCGCGTGACGACCGCCCCGATCGGGTAGCCCGCCCCCATTGGCTTGCCGAGGGTGACGAGGTCGGGCACCACGCCGGAGGTGGCGAAGCGCCACATCGCCGGCCCCGTGCGGCCGTAGCCGATCTGCACCTCGTCGGCGAGCCAGAGCGCGCCCTCGGCGTGGGCGCCGTCGCGCAGCCCCCGGACGTACGACGGCGGCGCGTCGTGCACGCCCTCACTGGTGAACCCCGAGTCCGCGAGCAGCAGGGCCGGCC
The DNA here is from genome assembly GCF_016735675.1 of Nocardioides baculatus. Lineage (GTDB taxonomy): Bacteria > Actinomycetota > Actinomycetes > Propionibacteriales > Nocardioidaceae > Nocardioides > Nocardioides baculatus. Next base: position 252,371 of record NZ_JAERSG010000001.1, read on the forward strand.
GGTGTCCCCGTGCCGCGACGTCCTGCGCGACCGCACGCACCATCGCGGCGGTGGCGTCCGCTGAGAGGTCGCCGTCGGCGTACGGCGCACGGAAGGTGCCGACCGCGTCGGGTCGGTGCCCCGGCGGCCACTCGTTGGAGCTCAGGTCGGCCATCCACCGGGTGGTGCCGTGGTAGCCGTGCTCGACGATGAGCGCGCCGGTGCCGCCGGTCCACTCGGTCGCCAGCCGCCAGGCGAGCTCGTTGGCCTCGGTGCCGGACGTCGTGAAGAGCACCGTGTCCAGCTCGTCGGGCATGGTCGCGGCGATGCGCTCGGCGAGCTCGACGACCTCGGGGTGCAGGTAGCGCGAGTGGGTGTTGAGCCGGCCGAGCTGGCGACCGACCCTCAGTGCGACCGTCGGGTCGGCGTGCCCGACCACGGCGACGTTGTTGTAGGCGTCGAGGTAGCGCCGTCCGTCAGCGGCCGTGAGCCAGGCGCCCTCGCCACTGACGATCTGCAGGGGCTGGTCGTAGAAGAGCGGCGCGACCGTGCCGCCCATCGCGGTGGCCCGGCGGGTCGCGACGTCGTCGCCCGCCTCGACCACGCGGGTCCCGGCGAGCCGGTGCAGCCGCTGCGCCAGCTCGCTCGGGGACAGCTGCGCCAGCTCGGTCGTCGTACGCGTGTTGGCGTCGTCGTACTGGAGGATGTACGCCGTGTTGTCGGGGTGGGCGGCCGCGCGACCGCGGGAGATGATCGTGCCGAGCACGAGCCGCGACAGCACCAGCTCGCCGAGCACCTCGACCTCGTCGGGCGAGAGCGGGCGGATGCGTTGGTAGCCGCGCAGCGCGGCACCGGCGAGCTCCCACGGCGAGGCGGCCTGGGTGTCGCTGGTGTTGCGCAGCACCGAGGTGAGCGCGACCGCGAGGTCGGCGACGTCGGCGGTGAAGCACATGTCGCCGAAGTCGATGACTCCGGTGATCGTGCCGTCGGTCGCGAGCAGGTTGGTGAGCGTGACGTCGGCGTGGTGGACCTGGCTGGGCAGCGCGGCCAGGCGCGGCAGCACCGCGGCCACGCGCTCGACGACGGGGTGCAGGGGGTCGTCGGCCGTGAGGCCCCACCGCGCCGCGACCCGCGGGAGGGCGCGTACGTCCCAGTCGAGCTCCCGGCTGCCCGCGGCCGGGTGGAAGAAGCCCCGCAGCGCCTGCGCCGTACGAGCGGTGGCCGCGCCGACCTGCTCGGCGACGTCCTCGGTGATGAGCTGTCCCTCGAGCTGGTCGCCCGGCACCGTCGTGATCAGCCGCGCGAGGCAGGCGCGACCGTCGTCGTCGGTGATCGTGACGATGTCGTCGTTTCCGGCCGGCACCGTCCGCGGGACCGGGAGGTCGGGGTCGGTCGTCGCGACGTGCCGCATCGCTGCGACCTCCATCTCGAGCAGCGCCCGCGACTCCGCCGGGTTGGCGACCTTGAGGACGTGCGACGAGCCGACGAGGACGTTGACGTCGCGCTCGCTCGCGAGTGGGGTCACCTCGGCGTCCACGCCCCAGTGCTCGGCGACCAGCCGACGGACACCGTCGATCGTGAGCCGGGGTGCGGGCTCGTCGAGCACGTCGTGCGCCATGCGCGAAGGGTAGGGGGTCGGTGCGGGAGCATGTCGAGGTGAGCAGACCCACACCCCACGTGCACGTCGACCGCGAGGTCCTCGAGCGCAACATCGACGCCATGCAGCAGGCGGCGAGCGCCGTCGGCCTCGCCCTGCGTCCGCACGCCAAGACCCACAAGTCGCTCGAGGTTGCGCGGCTCCAGCTCGCCGCGGGCGCGGTCGGGCTGACCGTCGCGACGGTCGCCGAGGCCGAGGTCTTCGCCGGGGCCTGCGAAGACCTCTTCGTCGCCTACCCGCTGTGGGTCGACGACGAGCGGGCCACCCGCCTCCGGAGGGTGCTGTCGCGGGCGTCGGTCGTGGTGGGCGTCGACTCCGTCGAGTCCGTCCGGCAGCTCGCACCCCTGGCCTCGTCGGGGCTCCGTGTGCGGGTCGAGGTCGACAGCGGCCACCACCGCAGCGGCGTGCCCGCCTCTGACGCCGCCACCGTCGCGACCGCCGCTGCCGAGTCCGGCCTGGCCGTCGACGGCGTCTTCACGTTCCCCGGCCACGCCTACTCCCCCGACGGCCGCGCGGCCGCCGCCGTGGACGAGCAGCGCGAGCTGGCCGTCGCCCGGGACGCGCTCGTCGGAGTCGGGGTCGCGTGCCCGGTCCTCAGCGGCGGGTCGACGCCGTCGGTCGAGTTCTCCCGGGGCGAGGTGCTGACCGAGGTGCGACCGGGTGTGTACGTCTTCGGCGACGCGCAGCAGTGGGAGCTCGGCGTCGCGACACCCGAGCAGGTGGCCCTCACCGTCGTCGCGACCGTCGTCGGCCGCTACCCCGACCGGGTGGTCCTCGATGCCGGCAGCAAGGTGCTCGGCGCGGACCGGGCGTCGTACGCCACCGGGCACGGCCGGTTGCTCGACCACCCGGATGCCCGCATCACCGCGCTGTCCGAGCACCACGCGACCGTCACCGGCTTCGACGCACCGCGCGGCACCCGCGTGCGCGTCGTGCCCAACCACGTCTGCACCACGGCCAACCTCGCCGATGCGTACGTCGTCGGCGACGCGACGTGGCGGGTCGACGCGCGGGGCGCCAACACCTGAGGCTCAGCCGGCCGAGCGGTCCGGGGCCTCCGGCAACCGGCGCGTCCGCACGAGGTCGGCGGCGACCTGCACGAGCTTGGTGTTGGTGTGCGACGAGATCCGCTTGAGGTAGGCCAGGGCCTGGTCGCTGTCGACGTCGAGGCGCTCCATGAGGATGCCCTCGGCCTGCCCGATGACCGTCCGGCTCTGGAGGGCGGCACCCATCCCCTCGATCTCGCGTCCGGCCGCCAGCGCGACCGCCAGGTGTCCGGCGAGCGCCTGGGCGGTGGCGAGGTCGTCGGCGTCGAACGCGTGCGGGCCGGTGCCGTAGATGCTGAGCGTGCCGTAGGAGCCGCGGGCGGTAAACACCAGGATCGAGACCACCGTCGCGAGCTGGTGGTCGGCGTGCACGCGAGCGCCCCACCGCGCGAAGCGCGGGTCGGTCGTCAGGTCGTCGACCACGACGATCTCGTCCTCGCGGCCGGGCGTGTGGCACGGGCCCTCGTCGAGCTCGTTCTGGAGGTCGTTGATGACGTGCAGCAGCGCACCGGAGGACGCGAGCGTGTGGCACTTGCCGTCCCGGTTGATGGTCACGCCCGCGTGCAGGCAGCCGGGGATCAGCTCGACGGCCGCCTCGACGGCGATGCCCAGCCGGTCGCTCTCGCCTCCTGCCGCGCCGAGGGCGCGGGCAAGCTCGGCGAACTCCATCATGGTCGTGCGCTCCCCGGACAACGTCACTCCTCCGCTGGCCCGCCGAGGCGGCGGGCTCCCTCGAGGAGCCATTCTCACTGCCGCTGCGCCGGGTGCCAACCGGGGTCGCCCTTTCAGCCCTCCGAGACGTCGACCAGCACCTTGCCGACGGCACCGTCCTCGACAGCCGCGTGCGCCTCGGCGGTCCGCTCGAGCGGGAAGTGGTGGAGCGGCAGCCCGTGCTCCTCGCCGACCTGGAAGCCGCCGTCGGCCACGGCCGCGGTGATGTCCTCCGCAGCGCGTCGCAGCGCCTCCTGGCCGACGGTGTAGAGGAGCACCCACTGGAAGCGGGCATTGGTCGAGAAGGTCTCACGCACACTGATCGCGACCTCGTCGCCACCGTTGTTGGCGTAGATCGCGATCGTGGCGCGCGGCCTGATGACGGCGAGGTCGAGGCGGAGGTTCTGGGCCGGGGCGACCTCGACGACGAGGTCGACGCCGTCGGGTGCGAGGTCGCGGATGGCGGCCGCGGTGTCGCCGTCGCGGTAGTTGACGACGTGGTGTGCGCCGGCAGCCGTCGCCAGCGCACCCTTCTCGTCGCTGCTCACCGTGCTGATCACGGTCGCGCCCGCCCACCGGGCCAGCTGGATCGCGGCGTTGCCGACGGCACCGGCACCGCCCGCGACGAGCACCGTCGTCCCGTCCAGGGCGCCGGGCGCGAGCCGATCGGGCCCGTCCTCGCTGGTGGTGAGGGCGCGGTGGGCGGTGACCGCGGGGACACCGAGCGAGGCGCCCAGGTCGTACGACGCCGCGTCGGGGAGCGCCGTCACCCGGTCCGCCGGGATGACGACCTGCTCCTGCGCGGTGCCGCCCGGACGCTGGTGCTGCGCGAGCATCGTCCAGACGCGGTCACCGACCGCGAGGTCCGTGACGCCCGCGCCGACGGCGTCGACGACGCCTGCACCGTCCTGGCCGGGCACGATCTCGGGGAAGGCGAGCTTGCCCATGCCACCGGCGCGGAACTTCCAGTCGGTGGGGTTCACGCCGGCACGCACGATGCGTACCCGCACCTCACCCGGTCCGGGCTCCGCGGCCTCCCGCTCGACCAGCTCGAGCACGTCGGAGTCGCCGCTCTCGGTGTAGACCACAGCACGCATCAGGAGTCCTTCCCTCGGGGATTCGTCTCGTCGGACCAACACCGACCGGTCGCGGTCTATGCCTGCGCTGCCCTGATGGAGCTCAGCACTCCACCACGTTGAGGGCCAGTCCCCCGCGGGCGGTCTCCTTGTACTTGTCCTTCATGTCGCGGCCGGTCTCGCGCATGGTCTTGATCGCCTTGTCGAGCGAGACGTGGTGCGAGCCGTCGCCACGGACCGCCATCCGGGCGGCGGTGATCGCCTTGATCGAGGCGACCGCGTTGCGCTCGATGCAGGGGATCTGGACGAGGCCGCCGACCGGGTCGCAGGTGAGCCCGAGGTTGTGCTCGATGCCGATCTCGGCGGCGTTCTCCACCTGCTCCGGACTGCCGCCGAGCAGCTCGGCCAGCCCTCCGGCGGCCATCGAGCAGGCCGAGCCGACCTCTCCCTGGCAGCCGACCTCGGCACCGGAGATGGAGGCGTTCTCCTTGAACAGCAGGCCGATCGCCGCGGCCGTCAGCAGGAAGCGGACGACGCCGTCGTCGTCGGCCCCCGGCACGAAGTGGTGGTAGTAGAGCAGCACCGCTGGGACGATCCCGGCCGCACCGTTGGTCGGCGCCGTCACGATCCGGCCACCCGCGGCGTTCTCCTCGTTGACGGCGAGCGCGTAGAGCGTCACCCACTCCATCGCGGCCAGCGGGTCGGTGACGCCGGAGGCCCACTCCACGTCGATCTTCGTCTTCAGCTCGGCCGCGCGACGTCGTACCTTCAGCCCGCCCGGCAGCACGCCCGTCGTCCGGCAGCCACGGTCGACGCACTCGCGCATCACCTGCCAGATCGCCAGCAGCTCGCTGCGCACCTCGCCCTCGGAGCGTCGGACCAGCTCGTTGGCGAGCATCACGTCACTGATCCTCAGGCCCGTCTCGCGCGTGATGGCCAGCAGCTCGTCGGCCGTGGTGAAGGAGTACGGCACGGGGGTGTCGTCCGGCACGACTGTCGCGTTGCCGAGGTCGTCCTCGCCCAGGACGAATCCGCCGCCGACCGAGTAGTACTCCCGTCGGCGCAGCTCGGCGCCGGCCGCGTCGTACGCCTGGAAGGTCATGCCGTTGGTGTGGAAGTCGAGGCGCTTGCGGCGGTGCATGACGATGTCGTCGTCGGGGTCGAAGTCGATGCCGTGCGTCCCGGCGAGGTCCAGGCGCCTGCCGTCGCGGACCACCTGCACCATCGGGTCGGCGGCCACCGGGTCGACGAGGTGGGGTTGCTCGCCGGCGAGCCCGAGGACGACGGCCTTCACGCTGCCGTGCCCGTGCCCGGTCGCGCCGAGCGACCCGAAGAGCTCGACGTGGACCCGCGCGACGTCGGCAAGGAGACCGTCGGCGCGCAGCCCGTCGACGAAGAGGTACGCCGCCCGCATCGGCCCGACCGTGTGCGAGCTGGACGGACCGATCCCGACCTTGAACAGGTCGAACACGCTGATGGTCATCGCGATCCCTCCGCCGCCCGCGCCGTTGCGGTCGACACCTCGCATGATGAGGCTTGCACGGGGCCCGGGCAAGTAGTGCGTTGCGTCCAGTGCGTTGGGTTGCACGGTGCGCAACGTGGGATGTGACGCCGTACGCTTCGCCCGTGACGTCCAGCCGCCCCGCCCGCTGGCGCGCCATCCTCCTCCAGCTGGTCGTCTTCGCCTGCGTCGGCGGGGCGTTCAACGTGCTGTACGGGCTGCTGTACCTCCTCCTCCGTCTCGAGCTCAGCGCCCAGCCGGCGAACGCCGTCGCGCTCGTGGTGTCGACCATCGCCGGGACCTGGGGTCACCGCCGGATCACCTTCGGCGTGCGTGGCCCGGAGCGGACCGTGACGCACCAGACGCTGGGCCTCGCACTGCTCGGCTTCAGCCTGGCCGTGACGGCCGGCTCGCTCTGGCTGCTCGAGGCCCTGGTCGACACCCCGTCGCGGACCCAGGAGGTCGCCGTGCTGGTCGCGGCCAACCTCGGCACCGGCCTCGTCCGCTTCGCCGTGTTCCGGCTGGCCATGGTCCCCCAGGTGCCGGGCCGCACCTGACGGCCTTCACGTCACGTTCACACCTGTCATCGGGACGGCCCCGCCGTCGGCGTCGGGCGACCGTACGGTCCTGACATGCTCATGCCGCACCCGCCTCCACGTCCCGCTGCCGAGGTGCTGGCGGACCTCGCTCTCAGGCTCGAGGCGATGCCCGCTCCCGGTCGTCGGCCGGCCGCACCAGAGCAGCCGGCACCCACGCCTGCGTGAGGAGCACCTCGAGCCCGATGCCGGTGGAGTACGACTCGGCGCGGACGACCCAGGCCTCCCACCCGCGGCGCTCGCTGTGTCGCCACGCCAGGAGGACACCGGGCGCCGCGCCTGCCCACGTGCCGGTCAGGTCGACCCACACGTGGAACGGGGGCTGGCGCGGCATCGACCCAGAATAGAACATGTGTTCGATCGGGGGGCCGGCCCCGCACTACCGTGGCCGTCATGGCACAGCACTGGATCGCGACCCGTCCCGGCGACCTCGACGTCCTCGCCCTCGAGGACCACGACGTCCCACCCCCCGGGCACGGGGAGGTGACGATCGCGGTGCGCGCCGCCGGCATGAACCCTGCCGACGCCAAGCACGTCGCCGCCGGGAAGCCGCAGGACTTCCCGCGCCCGGTCGGCTACGAGGTCGCGGGAGTCATCTCCGCGATCGGTCCCGACACCATGATCGCGTCGGGACCGGTGAGCGTCGGCGACGAGGTGCTGGCGTTCCGGATCAGCGGCGGCTGGGCCAGCGAGGTGACGGTCCCGGCGAAGGACGTGCTCGCCAAGCCGGCGTCACTTTCGTGGGGAGAGGCGGCGAACCTGCTCCTCGCCGGCTGCACCGCGTCCGAGATGCTGCACATCACGGGCGTCGGCGAGGGCGACACGATCCTGGTCCACGGCGCGTCCGGCGCGGTCGGCGTCAGCGTCCTCCAGCAGGCCGCCCTGCGAGGCGCGACCGTGATCGGCACCGCGAGCGAGGGCAGCTTCGAGACCGTCCGGCGCTTCGGCGGGCAGCCGGTGGCGTACGGCGACGGGCTCGAGCAGCGGGTCCGCGACCTCGCCCCCGACGGCGTCGCCGCCGCTCTCGACTGCGTCGGGACCGACGAGGCGGTCGACGTCTCGCTGGCCCTGGTCGCCGACCGCGGCCGCATCGTGACGATCGCGGCCGCCGACAGGGCAGGACGGGACGGCATCACCGCCATCGCCGGCTCGATGCCGGCCAGCTCGGCCTACCGCGACTCGGTGCGCGCCGACCTGGTCGCGCTCGCCGCGGACGGCCGCCTCATCGTTCCCGTGGCCCGCACCTTCCCCCTCGCCGACGCCGTCGAGGCGTCCAGGCTGCTGATGAAGGGCCACCCCGGCGGCAAGTTCGCCCTGGTGCCCCGATGATCCGGCACTGCGTCCTCGTCCGCTTCGCACCGGACACCCCGCGAGCGACCCGGGTCGGGCTGTTCGACGAGCTGGCCGCGCTGACCGATCGCCTGCCGGGCCTCCTCGCCGTGCACCGCGGTCCCAACGTGAGCCCGGAGACCGGGATGGACAAGGGGTACGCCGACGGCTTCATCGCCGACTTCGTCGACGCGGCCGCTCGCGACGCGTACCTCGTCGACCCCGAGCACCAGCGCATCGCGGGCGAGCTCGTCGCTGCTGCCGCCGGGGGCGTCGACGGGATCCTGGTCTTCGACCTCGACGTCGCCTGATCACGACGTCACCGAAGCCTTCATGGGGCCGCGTCGATCACCTCGCGCTGGAACGACGAGCGCTCGGCGTCGTCGTCCGCATCTTGGTCGGGACGCAGAAGAAGCCCCAGGGTCTCGGGTCCCTGAGGCTTCTCGAGCCGCCTGTCAGAATCGAACTGACGACCTAGTCATTACGAGTGACTCGCTCTACCGACTGAGCTAAGGCGGCCGGCGTCGAGACGCGCTCGACGACCGCGGCGAGTATACGGAGCACGTCGGCCCGGACAGAAATCCGGGGGTGGGACCGACCGACTAGGTTCGGGAGTGACCCATCCCAGCCACTCTCAGGAGTCCATGATGCCCACTCGCACCGCCCGCACCGCCTGGAACGGCGGCCTCCAGGACGGCTCCGGCCAGGTCGAGCTCACCAGCTCCGGCGTCGGCACGTACGACGTCTCGTTCCCCAAGCGTGCCGCCGAGGACGCGGGCGGGACGACCAGCCCCGAGGAGCTCGTCGCCGCCGCTCACTCGTCCTGCTACGCGATGCAGCTCTCCGCCCTGATCGCCGAGGCCGGCGGGACGCCGCAGTCGCTCGAGGTGACCGCTGACGTGTCGCTCGGCGAGGACAAGGAGGCCGGCGGCTTCAAGCTCACCGGCATCAAGCTCACCGTCCGCGGCGAGGTCGAGGGCCTGGACGAGGCCGGCTTCACGGAGGCCGCCGAGAAGGCCAAGGCGAGCTGCCCGATCAGCAAGGCCCTGACCGGAGTCGACATCACGCTCGACGCCGCGCTCGAGGGCTAGCAGGTCGTCCCGTCGTCGGGGACTGCCCCCTCCAGGAGGTAGTCCTCGACGATGGAGTCGATGCACTCGTTGCCGGAGTTGTAGGCCGTGTGGCCGTCGCCATCGCGCTCGACGAGCACGCCGGAGTCGAGCTGTCCGGCGAGCGCCTCGGCCCAGATCAGCGGCGTCGCGGGGTCGCGGCTGGTGCCGAGGACGAGGATCGGTGCTGCGCCCTCGGCCGTGATGGTCAGCGGCTCCTCGCTCGACTGCACCTCGATGCCCTGGCACCCCGTCATCGCCCACGCGAAGATCCGGCCGAACGTCGGCGAGGCCTCCTCGAAGGCCGGGAACAGCGACGACACCTTCTCGAACGGGACCGACGTCGGGTCGTCGAGGCAGTTGATCGAGTAGTTGGCCTCGATGGAGTTGTCGGAGTAGGACCCGTCGGGGTTGCGCGATGCGTAGGCGTCGGCGAGGTCCATCAGTGCCGACCCCTGACCCTCGAGCGCCGAGGTGAGCGCGGTGCTCAGCAGGAACCAGTAGTCCCGGTTGTAGAGCGGCGTGATGATCCCGTAGAACGCGTTGCCGACCTCGAGCTCGCGGTCACCCGCCGGCAGCGGCTGCTCCTCGATCGAGTCGAGCAGGTCGCTGATCGTGGCGAGGCCCTCGTCGACGGTGTCGCCGAGGAAGCAGTTGTCGGTGGAGTCGAGACAGTTCTGGACGTAGGCGCGGAGCGCGGTCTCGAAGCCCTCGGCCTGCTGGAGCGCCATCGACTGCGCGTCGAGCGACACGTCGACGGCCCCGTCGAGCACGAGGCGGCCGACCTTCTCGGGGAAGAGCTCGGCATAGGTCGCGCCGAGCTTGGTGCCGTAGGACGCCCCGAGGTAGGTCAGCGTGTCCTCGCCGAGCGCCGACCGGAGGACGTCCATGTCGCGCGCCGCCTCGATCGTGGTGACGTGGGCGAGGTCGGGACCCGAGTTGGCCACGCACTTCGCGGCGAACGAGAGGACCGAGTCCTCGTAGGACCGCTCCTCGGCCGGGGTGTCGGGCGTGGGGTCGCCCGCGAGGTAGGCGTCGAGCTCGCTGTCGCTCAGGCAGTCGACCGGTGCGGAACGGCCGGTGCCGCGCGGGTCGAAGCCGACGATGTCGAAGCCCTCGAGGAGCGGCTGGCGGAACACCTGGGCAGCGGCGGCGGCGTAGGACGTACCGGGTGCGCCGGGGCCACCCGGGTTGACCACCATCGAGCCGACGCGCGACCCGCTGGCGGGGACCCGCAGCAGGGCGAGGTCGATGGTGTCGCCCGTGGGGTCGGCGTAGTCGATCGGGACGGTGAGCGTGCCGCAGTCCTGGTCGGTGTTGGTCTCGCACGGCTTCCAGTCGATGCGCTGGGAGTAGTAGTTCTCGAGGCCGGCCTCGGGCGCCGCCGTCACGGTCGCCGGCGGCGGCGTCGTGGGCGACGGTGTCGGTCGGGCCGTCGGCTCGTCGGGGAGCGAACCCCGGACGGCGAGGCCGACGGCGACGAACGTCGTGAGGGCGAGCGCGACGACCGCGAGGATGGCGACGACCTTCTTCACGAACGACCTCCGGGCAGCCGCAGTGCGACCGTCATCGACTCGAGCGCCAGCTGTGGCGGCACGTTGAACTCCAGCATCTGCTCGCGGGCGGTGAAGATCGCGTCGATCATCCGCAGCACCTCGTCGGGCGTGGCCGCCCGGGCGACGGCCTGGACGTCGCCGCGGAGCTCCTCGTTGACGAGCATGCCGGGAGCCCCGACGCCGAGGGCGATGGCGTCGCGGTAGACCGAGACCAGGTCCATCAGCGCGCGGTCGATCACGTCGAGCACCCGGCGCTTGGCCTTCTGCTTCTGCAGCTTCTCCAGCGCGCCGAGCGCGGCCCGGTAGGAGCGGCTGGCGGTGTCCTTGCGCTCGCTGCCGAAGATCGCCTGGAGCTCCTCGAGCTCGCGCTTCTCGGCGTCGGCCGTGATCGCCTCGGTCTCCTCCTTGGCGAGCTCGGCGAGGTTGGTCGCGGCCGTCATGCAGGCGCCGAGCGAGGTCAGCCTCGCCGGGATGCTCACCACCTCCCGGCGCCGCGAGCGCGTCTCCTCGTCGAGGGCGAGCGCCCGGGCACGACCGATGTGGCCCTGGCTGGCGCGGGCGGCGAAGCTGGCGACGGTCTCGGAGATCCCGTCGTTGCGGGTGAGGAACCGAGCGACGTCGTCGGTGCCGGGCGTCGCCAGGGTGAGCGTGCGGCAGCGCGACCGGATGGTCGGCAGCACGTCCTGGACGGTCGGCGCGCACAGCAGCCACAGCGTCTTGGGCGTCGGCTCCTCGATCGCCTTGAGCAGGGCGTTGCCGGTGCGCGGGTTCTCCGGCGTGCCGAGACGGTCGGCGTCCTCGATCACGACGATCTGCCACCGGCCGATCGAGGGGAACTTCGCCGCCGACTGCACGAGGTCGCGCATGTCGTCGACGTAGAGCACCGAGGTCTCGGACTTCACCCAGGTGATGTCGGGGTGCGAACCCTTCATCCCGAGCCGGCACGCCTCGCACTGGCCGCAGCCCGTACGCCGTTCGCACTGCAGCGCCGCCGCGAACGCGCGCGCGACGTTGGAACGACCCGACCCGGGCGGGCCGGTGATCAGCCAGGCGTGGGTCATCCCGGTCCCGGCGGCGGCGTGCTTGAGCACCTCGATCGTCGGGCGCTGACCGACGAGGTCGTCCCACACGGTCGTGGTCGCGGTGGTCACCGGGTCTCCAGGAGGGGGGCGATGCGAGCACGGATGGCGGCGGCGATCTCGTCGATCGGCGCGCGGGCGTCGAGGACCGCGTAGTGGTCGGGGTCGGCGGCCGCGAGGTCGAGGAAGCCCTGGCGCACGCGCTGGTGGAACTCCAGCGACTGGCCCTCGATGCGGTCGCGCCCGTCGAAGCGACCGAGGCCGGCCTCCGGCGCCAGGTCCAGCACGACGGTGAGTTGCGGGCGCAGGTCGGCCGTGGCCCAGCGGGCGACGGCCTCGACCTCCGACACCTCGAGCGTCCGGCCGGCGCCCTGGTAGGCCAGGGTGGAGTCGACGTAGCGGTCGGTGATCACGACCTCGCCCCGGGCGAGCGCGGGCAGCACGACGTGGTCGACGTGCTCGGCCTTGTCGGCGATGTAGAGCAGCGCCTCGGTGCGGTCGGACAGGTGACCGGTCGCCGGGTCGAGCACGATGCGGCGCATCTCCTTGCCGACCTCGGTGTCCCCCGGCTCGAAGGTCAGCAGCACCGTCCGCCCCTGCTCGACCAGCCAGTCGCGCAGCAGGCGCGACTGGGTGGACTTGCCGGCCCCGTCGCCCCCCTCGAAGCACACGAAGAGCCCGTGCTCGGAGTAGACGCCTGGGTTCACGTCGCACACCCTACGGGCGGGGTGGGACACGTACCGTCCCGCGCCCGCCGGCGACGGAGACGCGCAGGCATGGGTCCTCCCGCCGCGCGTGGGCAGATGGGCATGCGGTCCGTCGACCGGCGTCAGGCGCCGGAGGTGCCGCCGAAGATCACGGCAGCGAGCAGGAACGCCCAGCCGCCGGTGAGCCGACGGCCCGGGTGGCGCGGCCGGCCCACCCCGAGTGGGCCGCCGACCAGGACATAGGCGATCGCTCCGATGAGCGGAGACGCCAGCGCGAGCCAGAACCACGCCCAGCGCGTCGCTCGCCAGGGCTCAGGCGCACCCATCACCATGAACAGGGCCGCGAACCATAGCACCAGGAGTGCCGATCCGGGAGCGCCGCGCAGGGTCCATCCCGCTGCCTCGAACCAGCTCCCGCTCCGGTAGTCGTGCCTGACGATCGCCACGTCAGGTCGCAGCTCCTGCAACGTCACCACCGGGTCGCCGACCACGACGGGCAGGTGGTCCGGGTTCGAGACGCGCCGGCCCAGCCGATCCGAGGAGACGACCAGGATCTCGGTGTAGCGGTGGATGAAGCGCGCCTCCCACTCGAGGCGAACGGTCGAGTAGCCGCGCCCCAGACCCCCCTTGGGCAGGCCGGTCACCTCGACCTCGGAGACCGACCCGTCGGCCAGGACGCCGTGCAGCGACCCCAGGTCGGCGCGACGCTCACCCACGGCCAGGATCGTCACGAGGACGATGAGCCAGGCGAGCGCGAAGACCGCACCGGTCAACCGCCAGCGACCGTCCCGCCACTCGTCGTACGCCGGTGGCGCAGGCACCGAAAGCGTCGTCGTCTCCCCCATGGTGAAAGGGTAGTGCCGGACGGGGTCGGCGACAGTGGAGCGGGACGCCCCTAGGTCGGGCCGCAGGCTCCACCGTCGACGTCAGGACTTCTTGGCGGTCTTCTTCGCGGCCGTCTTCTTCGCAGCCGTCTTCTTGGCGGTGGTCTTCTTGGCCGCGGCCTTCTTGGCGGGAGCCTTCTTCGCGCCCTTCTTGGCCGCCTTCTTCGCCGGACCGCGCTCGCGGCGCTCGGCCAAGAGCTCGGCCGCCCGCTCGAGGGTGATCGACTCGACGGTGTCGTCCTTGCGGAGGGTGGCGTTGTACTCGCCGTCGGTGACGTACTCGCCGAAGCGGCCCGCCTTCACGATGACCGGCTGCCCGGAGACGGGGTCGTTGCCGAGCTCCTTGAGCGGCGGGGTGGCCGCACCGCGGCCGCGCTGCTTGGGCTGGGCGTAGATCGCCTTGGCCTGGTCGAGGGTGATGTCGAAGATCTGGTCCTCGGAGGTGAGCGACCGCGAGTCGGTGCCCTTCTTGAGGTAGGGCCCGTAGCGACCGTTCTGCGCGGTGATCTCGGTGCCGTCCTCGTCGGTCCCGACGACGCGCGGCAGGTCGAGCAGCTTGACGGCCTCCTCGAGCGACACGGTGTCGAGGGTCATCGACTTGAAGAGCGAGCCGGTGCGCGGCTTGGCGCTCTTGGGCGCGTCGTCGGGCAGCACCTCGGTGACGTAGGGGCCGAAGCGACCGTTCTTCGCCACGATCTGGAGGCCGGTGTCGGGGTGGTTGCCCACGACCTGCTCCTCGCCGGCCGGGTTGGCCAGCAGCTCCTTGGCCTTGGCCACGGTGAGCTCGTCGGGCGGCAGGTCGTCGGGGACGTTGGCCCGGACCGGGGCGCCGTCGCCGTCCTCGGACGGCGGCCCCTCGACGTACGGGCCGTAGCGGCCGACGCGCAGGTCGATGCCCTCACCGATCGGGAAGGTCGCCATCTCCTTGGCGTCGATCTCGCCGAGGTCGGTGACGAGCGTCTTGAGCCCGACAACGTCGCCGGCGCCGTAGTAGAACTCGCCGAGCTCCGTCGCGCGGTCCTTGCGACCGCCGGCGATCTCGTCGAGGACGTCCTCCATCGAGGCGGTGAACTCGTAGGACACCTGCCGCGGGAAGTGCTCCTCGAGCAGCCGGATCACCGAGAACGCCAGCCACGCCGGCACCAGCGCGGTGCCCTTCTTGTAGACGTAGCCGCGGTTGAGGATGGTGCCGATGATGGAGGCGTACGTCGACGGGCGACCGATCTCGCGGTCCTCGAGCTCCTTGATGAGCGTCGCCTCGGTGTAGCGCGAGGGCGGCTTCGTCTCGTGGCCCTCGGGGCTGAGCGTGGCGGCGGTCACCGCCGCACCCTGGGTGAGGTTGGGCAGCCGGGTCTCGGCGTCGTCCTTGCGCTTGGAGGCGTCGTCGATGTCCTCGACGTAGGCCTTGAGGAAGCCGTGGAAGGTGATCGTGCGACCGCTCGCGCTGAAGACCGCGTCGCGACCGTCGGAGGCAGCGCCGCCGATGCGGATCGTGACCGAGTTGCCGACCGCGTCCTTCATCTGCGAGGCGACGGTGCGCATCCAGATCAGCTCGTAGAGGCGGAACTGCTCACCCGAGAGACCGGTCTGGGCGGGCGTGCGGAACGTGTCGCCGGCAGGACGGATCGCCTCGTGCGCCTCTTGGGCGTTCTTGACCTTGGAGGCGTAGGTCCGCGGCGCGTCGGGCAGGTACTCGGCGCCGTACAGCTCACGCACCTGGTCGCGCGCCGCACCGACCGCGGCGCCCGAGAGCGTCGTGGAGTCGGTACGCATGTAGGTGATGAAGCCGTTCTCGTAGAGCCGCTGCGCGACCGACATCGTCACGCTGGCGCTCATCCCGAGCTTGCGGCTGGCCTCCTGCTGCAGCGTGGTCGTGCGGAAGGGGGCGTAGGGCGAGCGGCGGTAGGGCTTGGACTCGACCGAGCGGACGTCGTACGTCGCGTCGGCGAGGCCGGCGGCCAGCGCCTCGGCGTCGGCACGGCTGAGGTGGACGCGCTCGCCCTTGCCCTTCAGCTCGCCGGTGTTGTCGAAGTCGGAGCCGCGGGCGACGCGGACCTCGTCGACGGAGTAGAGCTTGGCGGGGAACATCCGCGGGTCGTGGCCGCTGCCGGCGTCGAAGGTCGCGTCGATGTCCCAGTAGGACGCGAGGCGGAACTTCATCCGCTCGCGCTCACGGTCGACCACCAGGCGGGTCGCGACCGACTGCACGCGGCCGGCGGAGAGGCCGGACATGACCTTCTTCCACAGCACCGGCGAGACCTCGTAGCCGTAGAGGCGGTCGAGGATGCGACGCGCCTCCTGGGCCTCGACGAGGTCGTCGTTGATGTCGCGGGGGTTCTCGACCGCGGCGAGGATCGCCGGCTTGGTGATCTCGTGGAAGACCATCCGGTGGACCGGCAGGCCCTTCGGCGGCTTCAGCTCGTCGAGGAGGTGCCACGCGATCGCCTCGCCCTCGCGGTCCTCATCGGTGGCGAGGTAGAGGGCGTCGGCCTCCTTCACCAGCTTCTTCAGCTTGGCGATGTGGCTCTTCTTGTCGCGCGGCACGACGTAGTAGGGCTCGAAGCCGTTGTCGACGTCGACCGCCAGGCGGCCCCACGGCTTGTCCTTGATCTTGGCCGGGGTGTCCGCCGCGTTGTTCGGCAGGTCGCGGATGTGCCCGATCGAGGACTCGACGACGTAGTCCTTGCCCAGGTAGCCGCCGATGGTGCGGGCCTTGGCCGGGGACTCGACGATGACGAGCTTTGCCACTTCAGATTGCTCCCTCTTGATGCGTGCCGAGTGTTGCTCGGCGCCGCCACCGTAGCGCCCGATCGGTTTTTCACCACGCCGCGGCGTCCACAGGGCCTCGCGTGGACTACGTCCACCTCCGTGAAGCGCCGGTCTGGACCGGGCCACCTCGGGCCTCGTGCCCTGTGGACAGACCGGCCACCGTCGGCCCCTGTGGAGAGCGGAGCGTCGCTGTCGGTCGGGCTGCCGACGGTGGGGACACCGACCCCCGTCCCGTCACCTGGAGGATGAGATGTACGACCACCGCTACCACGACGACCTGCTCTGCACCCGACCCGCGAGAGGCTCGACGAGGGCGGGCGGCTCAGCCACCTCGTCTTCGTCGACGGTCGCCTCGTCGACGCCTGGAGCGAGCGGGTGGAGGACAGCGCGTACGCCGACGTGGCGCGCCGCCATGACGACGCCGCCCGGCCGCAGGTGGTGCAGAGCCCACCGCCGCTGCCCCGGCGCGTCCAGGCGCTCCACTGGCTCGACTGCGTGGCCGGCAGTCGTGAGGGCCTGCTCGCGATGACGGGATCGCACGTCGCCATGCCGCGGCTGCGCGAGCACCTCGACCCCGTGGCCGACGAGCCGTGGCTCGTCGCCGACGAGCTGCTGACCGACCTGCGGGAGGCACTGCTCCCGTCCGAGCTGGCGGCACCTCTGCGCGAGTGCCTGCTGCTGGCGCGGGACCGCTACCCCGAGCTCGCCGAGCGGATGACGCCCGCGCGGCTCGCGGCCGGCGTCGCGTGGGTGGTCGGCAAGGCCAACGCCGCCATCGGACCCGAAGGCCCGGTGACGCAGGTGCGGATCGCCGACCACCTCGGCACCACCTCGCTCAACGCCTGCGGCCAGCAGGTCCTCGGGCACGTACGCCGTCTCGGCTGGGTCAGTGCCCGCCCGTGGTCGTCCGGCGCGCCCGCGCTCACGGCGGTGGGGCGGGTCGAGCTGCTCTGCGCCTCGGTCCGGCGCGACCTCGTGGAGCTGCGCGACCGGTCGCTTGCGGAGGGGGCCAGGGCACTGCCCGAGGTCACCTGACCTCGAGGAAGCCTTCGCGGACCAGCTCGCGCACCACGGGGAGGTAGGCCGACCGCAGCTCGTCGACGTCCCGCTCGAGCAGCGCGGCGAGCGCGCCGAGGAGCCGGCCGACCGTCAGGTCGCCGTCGCAGGCACCGAGGAAGGCGGCCTCCAGCGTGTCGGCCGTGCGGGCCCGGCGGAAGCCGCGCTGCTGGCGGAGCACGATCGCCTCCGGGTCCTCCGCACCGGGCCGGCCGACGGTCTCCTGCTGGACATCGTCGCGGGCGACGAGGGTGGTCTCGAGCAGCTGGTCGTCACCCAGCCCGCGCAGGTCGGTGACCGCCTCGCCCCAGGCGTGGATCGCGGGCCCGATGGGCTGCTCGACGTCGTACGGCCACTCGAGGAGCTGGTGGCTCCCCGACCCGCCGAGGCGGACGTTGATCCACCCGAAGCCGATGCCCTCGATCCCGGACTCCTCGAACCACGACAACCAGGTGTCGTAGCGGCGGGTGTAGTCCGGGCCGCCGTGGTGGCCGGAGTCCTTGAGCCAGAGCTCGACGTAGGACGCCGGGTCGAGCGTCTCGCGCTGCACCACCAGCGCGTCGCAGTCGTCGCGCAGCCACGACCCGAGTCGCTCGTCCCACGGCCGGCCCTCCACGACCGACCAGTTGGCCAGCACCTGGAGCCAGCCGCCGTCGGTGAGGTGGTCGGGGCCGGTGCGCACGATGTGCTCGACGACGCTGTCGCCGGGCAGGCCGGAGTCGCGGTAGACCAGCCGCTCGCCCGTGGCCGGGGAGATCACGAAGGGCGGGTTGGTCGAGACCAGGTCGAAGCGCTCCCCCGCGACCGGCTCGAAGAACGACCCGTTGCGCACGTCGACCTCGACACCGTTGAGCGCGGCGTTGAGCCGGGTCATCCAGAGGGCGCGGCTGTTGACGTCGGTGGCGACGACGCGGTCGGCGTGGCCGGCCAGGTGCAGGGCCTGCACGCCGCAGCCGGTGCCGAGGTCGAGGGCCGAGCCGACGGGTTCGCGCATGGTCAGCTGCGCCAGGCTCGTCGACGCGCTCGAGATGCCGAGGACGTGGTCGGGGCCGACGGCGACCGGCGCACCGTCGAGGCCGGGCGTCAGGTCGGAGACGATCCAGAGGTCGCGGTCCTCCGTCGCGTAGGGGCGGCAGTCGGTCCGCGCGGCGACCTCACTCACGCTCTGCTCGAGCAGGCCGGCGTTGCAGAGCCGGTCGACGAGCCCGGGCAGGGCGCGCTCGGCGTGGTCGCGCGCCACCGGAGCCTGCAGCAGGAACAGCCGGACCAGGGTGTCGAGGGGCGACCCCGACGTCGTACGCCGCAGGGCGGGGAGGGTCTCGTTGCGGCCGAGCGCACGGTGCGCGTCGTCGCCGATGTCCCCGGCCACGCGGTCGTAGGTGAAGTCGGCGGCGACGAGCGCGTCGCGGAGTGGGGCGACGAAGCCGAGGTCGGTCATGCGCGCACCGCCTCCCGCTCGTGGTAGCCGGTGACCGGCTCGCCCGACCGCCACTCGTCGAGCATGCCCCGGTAGAGGCCGTGGCGCAGCTCGAGCTCGTAGCCGTCGTAGAGCGGCATCCCGAGCTCGCGCGCCGCCGCCAGCTCGGCCTCGACGTCGTAGGGGACGCGGACGTAGGAGACCGCCCAGGGCGCCGGCTCCTCGGAGCCGAGCACCCCCTCGAGGATGCAGTAGAGCGGTGTCGGGTCGCCCATGCAGTTGCCGACGGCGCCGGTGTTGAAGGCCGTACGGCCCTCGAGCTGGCACTCGTAGAACGGGTCGTGGGTGTCGCCGTAGCCGACGAGGTCGGGCTCGGGCGACTCGAAGCCGGTGGCCGGGGTGTTGGTGAAGAGCGCCTCGAACTCGGCCTGCGTACGGACGTAGCGCACGCGCCGGTGCACCGTCTCCTCGCTCGCGTGGAACAGCCGCACCCGCCGGCCCGACAGGAGGAAGTCGTGGCTGAAGGGCAGCGACCGCAGCCACTCCCCCTGTCCCGGCCCGAGCTGGGCGAGCCACCACTGCAGCGCCTCGCTGTCGAACTCCCGGTCCGGATCGGGCACGAAGTCGTCCCAGTTGCCCAGCAGGTTGACCTCGCAGCGCTCGCGGCACAGGTCGACCACCTCGCGCCCGCGCGGCCCCTTCCCGACGTAGTCGCCGAGGTTGTAGACGGCGGTGATCCCGCGCCTGTCGATGTCGGCCAGCACCGCCTCGAGCGCCGTCAGGTTGCCATGGACGTCCGAGATGAGGGCGATGCGCGTGGGATCAGGCACGGTGCCAGCGTAGGCGTCACGTCCGACGTGGCTCGGGGGGTGTGAGGATGGGCGGGTGCTCGAGCGACCACCCGACGTGACCGACGACGAGGTCCTCGGCCTGGTCCACCAGCACTGGGAGCCGCGCGCCGACGCGGTCGAGCACCTGCCGGTCGGTTGGGGCGCGCACCACTGGCGCGTCGACGTCGCGGGCGAGCCGACGCTCTTCCTGACCCTCGATCCCGACCTCCCCCGGCACACGCTCGCCAGCCTCGAGGCGGCGTACTCCTCGGCCGCCTCCCTCGACCTCGACTTCGTCTGGCCGTCGCGGCCGGGCTCGAGCGGTGCGTACGTCGTCGCGCTGGGCTCGCGCAAGGCCAGCGTCACCGGGTGGCTCGAGGGCTCACGTCCGACCGAGTCGGTCGCCGAGCTGCCGTCACTCCTCGCCGAGCTCCACGCTGCGCCTCGGCCGGCCGGTGCCCGCACCTGGTCGACGGAGGTCGAGCCCCGGCTGGGCGACCTGCTCCGTGACCTGCTGCAGCAGGAGTGGTCCGGACCGCTCGGCCCCGCCGCGCGCGAGCTCGTGGGCGAGCACCTCGTCCAGATCGGGACGTGGGCGCGCGAGCACGCGCGCCTGCTCGCCCTCGCCGACCCGTCGACGTACGTCGTCACGCACGGCGAGCCGCACGTCCGCAACCAGTGGCTCGCGCAGGGGCGCACGTGGCTGATCGACTGGGAGTCGCTGGTGCTCGCGCCGCGCGAGCGTGACCTCGCGACGCTCGTGCACGAGGGCCGCGACGTCGCCCACGACCGCGAGATGGTCCGGCTCTTCGACCTCGAGTGGCGCCTCGGGGAGATCTGGTCGTTCGCCCGGTGGCTCCAGGGCCCGCACGTCGGCGACGCCGACGACCGTACGGCGCTCGGCGGGCTCACCGGCGAGCTCACCCGCCCGCACTTCGACGAGGGGTAGACCGAGCCTCCCCACCAAAACTGGAGCCTCACCCGCGAAGTTTCGGGGGTGAGGCTCCAGTTTCCCCGGGTACCCGGGGATCGCGACCCGGCGCCGGACACCGACGCCGGACGCGATCAGGCGTTGTGCGGGTCGGGCACGTCGTGCGGGGTGAACGACGACGAACCGGTGTTGTCCCCGTCGTCGGAGATCGTGACCTCGCGACGCTTGGAGATGATCACCGCGCCCGCGATGATCGCGACCGCGACGAGCGCGATCACGACACGCAGGACGTCGTTCTCGTCTGTGCCGACGCTCAGGGAGACGACCGCGCTCGCGATGAGCAGCGAGACCAGGTTCATCACCTTGATGAGCGGGTTGATCGCCGGGCCGGCGGTGTCCTTGAACGGGTCACCGACGGTGTCACCGATGATCGTCGCCTCGTGCGCGTCCGAGCCCTTGCCACCGTGGTGGCCGTCCTCGACCAGCTTCTTGGCGTTGTCCCACGCACCGCCGGCGTTGGCCAGGAAGACGGCCATCAGGGTGCCGGTGCCGATCGCACCGGCGAGGAAGCCGGCCAGTGCGGTCGCGCCGAGGCCGAAGCCCACGGCGATCGGGGCGAGCACCGCGAGGATGCCGGGCGTGATCAGCTCGCGCAGCGAGTCCTTGGTGACGATGTCGACGACCTTGCCGTACTCCGGACGGCCGGTGCCCTCCATGATCCCGGGGATGTCGCGGAACTGGCGGCGGACCTCCATCACGACCGCGCCGGCAGCGCGGGCGACCGCGTTGATGGCGAGGCCGGAGAAGAGGAACACCACGGCCGCACCGAGCAGCACGCCGACGATGACCGCCGGGTTGAAGACGCTGAAGTCCAGCAGGTACGCCTCGTCGGGGCTGACGTCGGCATCGGCGAGGGACTCGAACACCGAGGTGGCGTAGGAGCCGAACAGCGCGGTCGCCGCGAGCACCGCGGTGGCGATCGCGATGCCCTTGGTGATCGCCTTGGTCGTGTTGCCGACCGCGTCGAGCTCGGTGAGGATCTGCGCGCCGTTCTCGCTGACGTCGCCGGACATCTCGGCGATGCCCTGTGCGTTGTCGGAGACCGGGCCGAAGGTGTCCATCGCGACGATGACGCCGACGGTCGTCAGCAGGCCACAACCGGCCAGGGCGACGGCGAAGAGCGACACCGTGAGGGCCGCGCCACCGAGGAGGTAGGCACCGAACACGGCAGCACCGATGACGAGGGTCGTGTAGACGGCCGACTCGAAGCCGACCGAGAGGCCGGACAGGATCACCGTGGCCGGGCCGGTGAGGGACGTCTTGCCGACGTCCTTGACCGGGCGGTACTCGGTGCCGGTGTAGTAGCCGGTGAGGGCCAGGATGCCTGCCGACATCACGATGCCGATGACCACCGCGGAGGCGGCGATGAACCGCGGGTCGCCGTCGGCGCCGGACAGGTCGACGGCGATGTTGGTGAACTCCGCGAAGCTGCTCGGCAGGTAGAGGTACGACAGCACGATGCTGGCCACCGCGGCGATGCCGGAGGACAGGTAGAACGACTTGTTGATCGTCGTCAGGCCGTTCTCGCCGGCCTTCGGCTTGGTCAGGTAGACGCCCGCGACGGCCGTCAGGGCACCGATGGCGGGGATGAGCAGCGGGAAGACGAGGCCCTTGTCGCCGAAGGCCTGCGAGCCGAGGATCAGCGCGGCGACCAGCGTGACGGCGTACGACTCGAAGAGGTCGGCAGCCATGCCGGCGCAGTCGCCCACGTTGTCACCGACGTTGTCGGCGATCGTCGCGGCGTTGCGCGGGTCGTCCTCGGGGATGCCCTGCTCGACCTTGCCGACGAGGTCGGCGCCGACGTCGGCGGCCTTGGTGAAGATGCCGCCACCGACACGCATGAACATGGCGAGCAGCGCGGCACCGAAGCCGAAGCCCTCCAGCACGTCGGGAGCCTCGTCCTGGAAGAACAGGACGACGAGGCTGGCACCGAGGAGGCCGAGGCCGACGGTCAGCATGCCGACCATGGCGCCGGTGCGCAGGCCGATCGTCATCGCCGGCTCGCGACCCGTGGTCTCCGCCGCTGCGGCGACCCGCAGGTTGGCGCGCACGGCGAGGTTCATGCCGAGGTAGCCCACCGCTGCAGAGAAGCCGGCGCCGACGATGAAGAACACCGAGCGGAAGATCCGCACGGTGGTGTCGTCGGCCGGCAGCACGAGCAGCGCGAAGAACGCGATCGCCGCGAAGATGGCCAAGGTCCGGAACTGCCGAGTCAGATAGGCGTTGGCGCCCTCCTGGACTGCGAGGGCGATGGTCTTCATGTTGTCGGTGCCCTCGCCGGCGGCCATGACCTGGGACCGGAACATCGCAGCCATCCCGAGCGCGCCGAGCGCGATCAGGGCGACGACGACGACCAGGACCAGGTTTCCACCTGCGAGCTCCGGCTTCACGACCGCGGGCAAGATCCCCGTCATGCGTGTCCTCCTAGGACGTAAAAGATCGTTGAACGCGCCGGAGTCTACGCAGAAGTGATCCAGATCACGGGCCGGGGTGACCCACACCACACCGGGGTACCGGGTTGGAACGTACAAAGCCCCTCCGGGCGTGCCCGGAGGGGTGAGGTGCGACGGTCCGCTGCGCGGCGGTCTGCTGCGCGGCGGTCTGCTGCGCGGCGCTCAGGCGCCGGGAGCGAGCCCGACGGAGTCGTGGATGACGAACACCTTCGCCAGCCCGGTGATCCGGAAGATCTTGAGCAGCCGCTCCTGGGTGCAGACCAGGTCGAGCGACCCGTCGTGGGCGCGGACCTTCTTGAGGCCACCGACCAGCACACCGAGGCCGGTGGAGTCGAGGAACTCGACGGCCTCGAGGTCGATCACGATGTCGTAGGTGCCGGCGCCGACGAGCTCGGTGATGCAGTCGCGCAGCTTGGGCGCGGTGTAGACGTCGATCTCCCCGCCGACGGCGACGACGGCGCGACCATCCACCTCGCGTGTGGCAAGGGTGAGATCCACAACTGCTCCCCGGTTCCCGAATTCTCGGACTTGGACGCGTGCAGGACACCCGGTGTGTCCCCCTGTTCCGGGTGGTATCAAACCACGAGTCACACCCGTTGCGCAGGTGTCCCCAACACTTCTCGTCGGACCCGCCGCGCCCGTCGCTGTCGGCGGCATTTGCCAGACTCGGTCCGTGAACCGCTCCCACCCCGACGTGCTCCCTCCGGTCGAGCAACTCGTGCGGCGGCTCACCCAGGTGCCCGGGCGCGAGGACCGGCTCCGTCACCTCGAGGTGCTGCCCGCACGCGAGGCGGTCCACGAGGACTGGCCGGAGTGGGTGCCTGACGACGTACGGGGCGCGTTCGCCGCCCAGGGCGTCGCGCGGCCGTGGCGCCACCAGGTCGTGGCCGCCGACGCCGCCCACGCCGGCGACCACGTCATCGTCGCCACCGGCACGGCGTCGGGGAAGTCCCTGGCCTACCAGGTGCCGGCGCTCTCGGCGATCCACGCCGCGCGCGGGCCCCGCGGCGAACGGGGAGCGTCCGTGCTCTACCTCGCGCCGACCAAGGCCCTCGCGCACGACCAGCTCTCCGGCCTCGCATCGCTCGGGCTCGACGTACGCCTCGCCGCCCACGACGGAGACAGCTCGCGCGAGGAGCGCGACTGGACGCGCGACCACGGCGAGTACGTCCTCACCAACCCCGACATGCTCCACCGCTCGCTGCTCCCCTCCCACCACCGGTGGTCGCGGCTGCTCGGCTCGCTGCAGTACGTCGTGGTGGACGAGTGCCACCACTACCGCGGGGTCTTCGGGGCGCACGTGTCCCACGTGCTGCGCCGGCTGCGCCGGGTCTGCGCGATGTACGGCGCGCACCCGACGTTCGTGCTCGCCTCGGCCACGGTCGCCCAGCCGGAGGTGACGGCGTCGCGGCTGACCGGCCTCGACGTCGTCGCGCTCACCCGCGACGACTCGCCCCGGGGTCGCGTCTCCCTGCTGCTGTGGGAGCCGCCCTTCACCTCGCACGCCGGGGAGAACGGCGCACCGGTGCGGCGGGCCGCCTCGTCCGAGGTGGCCGACCTGCTGGCCGACCTGGTCGCCGAGGACGTGCGCACACTCGCCTTCATCCGGTCGCGCCGCGGCGCCGAGCAGGTGGCGGCCACCGCCCAGGACCTGCTCGCCGAGGTCGATCCGTCGCTTCCGGACCGGGTCGCGGCCTACCGCGGGGGCTACCTCCCCGAGGAGCGGCGCGCGCTCGAGGCCGCGCTGCGCCGGGGCGACCTGATGGGGCTGGCCGCGACCAACGCCCTCGAGCTCGGCATCGACATCAGCGGGCTCGACGCCGTGCTCATCGCCGGCTTCCCGGGCACCCGTGCCGCGTTCTGGCAACAGGTGGGTCGAGCCGGACGGGGCGCGCAGGACGCCCTCGGCATCCTGGTGGCCAAGGACGACCCGCTCGACACCTACCTCGTCACCCACCCCGAGACGCTGATCGGGGCGCCGGTCGAGGCGTCGGTCTTCGACCCGTCCAACCCCCACGTGATGGGCCCCCACCTCTGCGCCGCCGCCCAGGAGTCGCCCCTCACCGAGGCCGACCTGCCGCACTTCGGGCCCACCACCCGCGAGGTGGTCGACGAGCTCGTGGCCCTCGGACTGCTGCGGAAGCGTCCGCGGGGCTGGTTCTGGACCGATCGCGGCCGGGCGGCCGACCTCGCCGACATCCGCTCCGCCGGCGGCTCGCCCGTCCAGCTGATCGAGGCCGACACCGGCCGCGTCGTCGGCACCGTCGACGCGAGCGGTGCGCACAACCAGGCCCACGCCGGGGCGGTCTACGTCCACCAGGGCGAGACCTGGATCGTCGAGGACCTCGACCTCGAGCACCACGTCGCGTCGATGCGACGCGACGACCCGTCGTTCAGCACGACCGCCCGCGAGGTCACCGACATCAGCATCGTCAGCACCCGCGAGCGCCGGTCGTGGGCGGGGTGCGAGCTGTCCCTCGGCGAGGTGGACGTCTCGCACCAGGTCGTCTCGTTCCTCCGGCGACGCCAGCCGGGCGGCGAGGTGCTGTCGGAGGAGCCGCTCGACCTGCCGGAGCGCACCCTCCGCACGAGCGCCGTGTGGTGGACCGTGCCCGACGACGTCGTGGCCGAGGCCGGCCTGGCCGCCCTCGACGTACCGGGCGCGGCGCACGCCGCCGAGCACTGCTCGATCGGCCTCCTCCCTCTCTTCGCCACCTGCGACCGGTGGGACATCGGCGGTGTCTCGACGGCCCGCCACGCCGACACCGGCGTGCTCACCGTGTTCGTGTACGACGGCCACCCGGGCGGCGCGGGCTTCTCGGAGCGCGGCTTCCACACCGCGGTCGCCTGGCTCTCGGCGACCCGCGAGGCGATCGCCGGCTGTGAGTGCACCAGCGGCTGTCCGTCGTGCATCCAGTCGCCGAAGTGCGGCAACCAGAACAACCCCCTCGACAAGGTCGGCGCCATCCAGCTGCTGGATGCCCTCCTCGCGGGTGCGCCGCGTGGTGGCGAATAGGGCTAGATTCGGGTCATGGTCATCCTGGGTCTGGTCCTCATGATTCTCGGCGGCATCGCGATCCTGTCGGCGCTCTTCGTGAGCCAGCCGGGCACGGGCGGTGAGCTGCTCGGTCTCGACGTCACCACGCTCCAGGCCTTCCTGGTCGGCGTGGCCGCCGGTGCCGCGATCCTCTGGGGCTTCTCGATCTCGAAGTGGGGCACCAAGCGCAGCCTCGCCCACCGCAAGGAGCGCAAGGAGCTGACCGAGCTCAACGCCAAGCTCGAGCGGGTCGAGGCCGAGCGCCGCGCGGACGGCGACACGGTCACCGACCGCGACCGCACCTGACCCCGGCCCGCGTGGGCGCTCGCTGAGCACGGAACGTCACCTGGTGGCTCGGATCTTCCACGGTCCACCGGCGAGCCTCCCGGTTTACCCCGGCGACAGCGACCGCGGACCCGCACGGGACTCGGCCGTGACCCGCACGTCGCGCCACGGCACCCGCGGCCCGGCGACCGACACGGTGACGAGGACCTCCTGGCCCTCGACGAGGCACGCGTCGAGGGCGCCGGCGTTGCGGCTCGCCACCTCACGGGCGGATGTGCAGGCGTCGTCGAGGTGGGACGCACCGGCGAGCGCCGCGAGGTCGGCCGCGGACTGCGCCCGCCGCTGGGCGGTCACGAGCCCGCCGGCGGCGGCCAGCCCGGTCATGACGAACATCAGCAGGCCGGCCATCGCCACCACCAGGACAGTGGCGCCTCCGCGATCGGTGCGGGCCGTCACGACGCCTCCGCCTCCATCAACGCCACCGCCTCGGCCGAGACCGTGACGCCCGGCAGCGAGGCCAGCAGGCCACCCGGTCCGGTGATCGTCGCGCTGGTCGTCACCGTGACCTGACGGTCGCCGGCCTCGATCCGGACGCGCGCGTCGTCCGGGGCGATCCTCAGCGCGACGGACTCCGCCGACGCCACGTCGTCGCCGCGAGCCACGGCCCGGGCTGCTTCTCGCGAGGCATCGACGACCCGCACCTGAGCCGCGCCGACGGCCAGCATCCAGACCAGCCCGGCCGTGAGGGCGACCAGCAACGGGATGCCGATCGCGAGCTCGGCCGTCGCCGCGCCGTGGTCGTCCCGTCGCCGCGCGCCCCGCCGTCCGCCCATCAGCCGATGCCGAGCAGACCCATGACGTGGTCGAACAGCCGACCCAGCAGCTGGTCGCCGAAGCTGCCGGTCAGCAGCTTGTAGAGCAATCCGGCGAACCCGGCCCCGGCGGCCGTGCCGACGGCGTACTCCGCGGTGGTGATGCCGTCCTCTGCGTGCTCCTGGCGCTCGATCCTCATCGGCACTCCTCTCGTCGTGGGGCTCCTGTCGAGCCCCGTCCCGACCAGCCTCGGAGGATCGGCAGCCGCCCGCACCCGGGGACCCGTGGGCCTGTGGACGAGCAGGTGTCCCGCCGGCCTGTGGACGTCGGGTGGCCCGTCATGGCGCGACCGAGCCGAAGAGCGAGGCCACCGTCGGCACCACTCCCAGCAGGAGGAACGCGGGCAGGAGGCAGACGCCCAGCGGGAGGGCCGCGCTCACGCCGACGCGGCGCGCGGCGTCCTCCGCACGTGCGAGGGACTCACGGGCGAGCTCGTCGGCGAGCCGCTCCACGGTCTGCACGACGGAGGCGCCCGACGTCTGCGAGCGCACCATCGCCCGACCCAGCGGAGCGAGCTCGTCATCGTCGAGGATCGCCTGCCACGCCTCGACGCCCGAGGATCCCCACGCGGACCGGTCGATGACGGGCGCCAGCCGGTCCGCCGCCGGGCCGGGCAGCGCCGTGCACACCTGGGCAAGACCGGCGGTCGGCTCAGCGCCAGCACGCAGCGTCGAGGCGAACAGGTCGATGAGGTGCGGCAGCGTCCGCTCCACCTCCTCGCGCTCCCGTCGGCGCGACGGGGCCTCCGCCCGCGCCAGGACCCACCACGCAGCGGCGGCCGCCGCCAGCGCCGCGACCGGCCCGGCCGATCCACCCACGAACAGCCAGGCCCCGGCGCCGACACCCACCGCAGCGACGGGGCGGAGGCCGAACCCGGACGGGACGCGCTCGCGCGCCGCCGGCCGGACTCCGGGCGACATCCAGCACAGCACCGCCAGCGCGGCTCCGAAGGCGCTCACCCAGGTCATGGCGCGCTCGCCCGGTCGGCCAACCGCTCGATCCACCACAGCCCCAGCGCGACCAGCGCCAGCCCGGACACCAGGCAGGCCCAGCCGAGCGGCGTACGCAGGAGGAAGGACCACGGGTCCGACCCGGAACCCGACCCCATCACCAGCACGGCCAGCGGCAGCGACGCGACCAGTCGCGCCGTCGCGCGTGCCGAGGCCAGCTCGGAGTCGACGAGGCGTCGGGTGCGACGTCGCGCCCGCAGGCTGTCGGCGGTGCGTTCGAGAGCGGCGGCCAGGCCGTGACCCGACCGCTGCGCCACCTGCCACGCGCCCGCCACCCAGCGCAGGTCGGCGGCGCCGCGGTGCTCAGCGGCGAGCGAGCGGAGCGCGCCCGGGACGTCCGCGCCGAGGCGCATGGCCTCCACCGCGGCGACCAGTGGCGGCCACCGCTCGGCGGCGGCTGCGAGCGCCGCGCCGGGTGGTCGGCCGGCAGCGAGCTCGGCGGCGAGGAGGTCGCACGCCTCGAGCACCGCCGCCTGGTCCGCTGCCACGCGGCGCCGACCCGCTCCCCAGGACCGCCCCCACGACGGACGGGAACGGGTCGACGCCTCCAGGGGCAGGTGTGGGTGCGGTGCCCACCACACGGCCACGGCGAGCGCCATCAGCGCCGTCGCGAGCCAGCCGCTCACCACGCCACCGACCCCAGTCGGCGGGCCAGCGCGCCCGCGGCCGGACCACGGACCACCCGGTCGGGCTCGAACGTCGCCGCGGTCCGCAACGACACGAGCCCGGACGGCTCGCGCTCCGGCACCGCGAGCTCCAGCACCCGACGCCTCCCGTCGCGCCCCCGACCGAGGTGCACGACGACGTCGAGCGCCGACGCGAGCTGGCTGTGCGCGGCCTCCCGCGGCAGACCGGCGGCCAACGACAGGGCCTCGATCCGGGCCGGGACGTCGGCGGCCGAGTTGGCGTGGAGCGTCCCGCACCCGCCGCCGTGCCCGGTGTTGAGCGCGGCCAGCAGGTCGACGACCTCGGCGCCGCGCACCTCGCCGACGACCAACCGGTCCGGCCGCATCCGCAACGCCTGGCGCACGAGCGTCTGGAGGGTGATCTCCCCGGCTCCCTCGATGTTGGGCGGTCGCCCCTCCAGTGCGACGACGTGCGGGTGGTCGGGTCGCAGCTCGCTGGCGTCCTCGACGAGGACGATCCGCTCGCCGGTGTCGACGAGCGACAGGAGGGCCGACAGGACCGACGTCTTGCCCGTCCCGGTGCCTCCCGTGACGAGGAAGGCGCACCGCGCGTCGACGACCTCCTCCAGCAGGAAGGCTCCGTCCGGGGGCAGAGCACCCGCGGTCACCAGCTCGGCCAGCGTCCACACCCGACCGCGCGGGATGCGGAGCGAGAGCACCGTCCCCGAGCGGGCCACCGGAGCGAGCACGGCGTGGAACCGCGTGCCGTCGGGCAGGCGGACGTCGGCGTGCGGCGTGGCGTCGTCCAACCGACGACCCGCCGAGGCGGCGAGCCGCTGGGCGAGCCGCCTGACCGAGGCGTCGTCGGGGAAGGACACCGAGGCCCGCTCGAGCCCGCGGCCACGGTCGAGCCAGACGTCGTCGGGCCCGTTGACCAGCACGTCGGTCACGTCGGGCAGCCGCAGCAGCTCCTCCAGGGGGCCGGCACCGAGGACGTCGCGGCGCAGCAGGTCGTGCACCGCGAGCACGGTCGCGTCGCCCACCGGCGTGCCAGACGCACGCAACGCCTCGGCCACCCGATGGGGCGTGAGGTCGCCGGACGCACCGGCCAGCCGACGGCGTACGTCGTCGACCACCTCGGTCGGCACAGCAGCAGGGGAGCTCATGCCGCGTCCAGGAGGTCGCGCGCCGCACGAGCGAGGGGCCCGCGGGCGGACAGCGGACCGAGTCCGCGATCGACCGAGGCGGCCAGACCGCGCTGCTCCCCCAGCGTCGCCACCACCGGCAGACCGGTCACGCGCGCTGCGTCGGCGTCGCCCACCCCGCCCGGACGCACCACCAGCCCGGCACGCCCCGCGCAGCCGAGGTGCGCGACCAGGCGAGCGGTCGCCGCCAGCCCCGGGACCGTGGCGGGAGTGACCACCAGCAGGTCGTCGCACCGGTCGACCAGCTCGACCAGCGACGGACCGCCGTGTCGCGCCAGGTCGAGCACCACGAGCTCGTGTCCGCGGACCGCCGCATCGAGCATCCGTCGGGCCGTCGGCACGTCGAGTCGTCGTCGGACCCCCGCCCAGGTCAGGACGCCCAGTGCACCGTCGCGCGGCACGCCCTCCCTCAGCGCTCGCGCGCCGAGCCGTCCGGCCGTCTCGGCCAGTCCCTCCCAGCGCACG
Organism: Nocardioides baculatus; assembly: GCF_016735675.1. Classification (GTDB taxonomy): domain Bacteria; phylum Actinomycetota; class Actinomycetes; order Propionibacteriales; family Nocardioidaceae; genus Nocardioides; species Nocardioides baculatus. The sequence continues at coordinate 282,618 of NZ_JAERSG010000001.1, forward strand.
CCGCCACGGCCCTCGAGGCCGAGCAGCCGGTCGACGCCCGGTCCGAGCGGGTCGCCGTCGACCAGGAGCGTCGGGCCACGGGCCGCGTGCCACTGGGCGAGCGCGCACGCGAGCGTCGTGGCTCCTGCCCCACCCGATCCGCCGACCACCCCGACCACGCGACCGGGCGACGCCCGCTCGCCCACGTCGGCCAGCGCGTCTGCCAGCCAGGACGTCGCCTCGGGGAGCGCGACCACCGACGCCGCTCCCAGGGCCACGGCGTGGCGGAAGACGGCGTCGCCCGGTGCCGGCCCGACGACGTGCACGCCGGACCTGCGCGGCGGCGCAAGCTCGACGGCCTCCTCCGCGAGATCGGCGCCGACCAGGACCAGGTCTGCCTCGCCCCACGCCGCAAGGGACAGCGACGGGTCCGCGCAGACGTCGCTCGCCACGCCTGCCGCGGCGCACAGCGCGACGACGGTCTCGTGGGTGGTGACGGATCGGGTGAGGAGGAGGACGGCCATGGCGACAAGGCTCGGCCCGAGGACCGACGCCGGGCAGCCGATGCCTGCGGGGCATGTGGAGAAGGCCGCATCCACGGCCCCTGTGGACGACTGATGGCCCACGAGCGTGGCCGGCGGCCCCTACGATGAGGCGCATGTCCCGCCCGACCGCGGCCTTCTTCGACCTCGACAAGACGATCATCGCCAAGTCGAGCACGCTCGCCTTCAGCCGCGAGTTCCAGGCGGGCGGACTCATCTCCCGGCGCGCGATGCTGCGCTCGGCGTACGCCCAGTTCGTCTTCTTCACCGGCGGCGCCGACCACGACCAGATGGACAAGATGCGCGAGTTCATGTCGCAGCTCTGCGCCGGCTGGGACGTCGCGACGGTGCGCGAGATCGTCCACGAGACGCTCAACAACATCGTCGAGCCGCTCGTCTACGACGAGGCCGTGACGCTGATGGAGGAGCACCGCGCGGCCGGGCGCGACATCGTGATCGTCTCCGCGAGCGGCGCCGAGGTGGTCGAGCCGATCGGCCAGATGCTCGGCGCCGACCGGGTGGTGGCGACGCGGATGGAGATCGTCGACGGGAAGTACACCGGCGAGATCGACTACTACGCGTACGCCGAGGAGAAGGCGCGCGCCATCGAGCACTTGGCCGAGACCGTCGGCTACGACCTCGCCGGGTCCTACGCCTACAGCGACTCGGTCACCGACGTGCACATGCTGCAGGTCGTCGGGCACCCGTTCGCCGTCAACCCCGACCGCGAGCTGCGGCGGATCGCGACCGCCAACGAGTGGCCGGTGCTGAGCTTCGTACGCCCTGTCGCGCTGCGCCGACGTGTCCCGCTGCCGCCGGCGAGGCCGACCCTCGCGGCGCTCGCCGTGGGCGGTGCGGTCGCCGCCGGCGGCGTCATGTGGGCCAACCGCAGGAAGCGGGCTCCCGGGGCCTGACCGCGCGGACCGGTCCGTCAGGCCAGCGCGTAGGGCGGGACCAGCAGCCCGGCGATCACGCACAGCCAGCCGAGGAACAGCCACGGGTAGTGGCGCCCCGTCGAGGGCCACGGGCTGCGGATCTCCCGGAGCCGGCCGCGGTAGCCGATGACGGCGAGCACGCTCCCGAGGAGTGCGAGGGGAACACCGATCCAGAACTGCCGGAGGTCGGACGACACAGCGAGGTAGGCGTACAGCCACGTGGTGCCGATGCCGGCCGCGATGAGCGGCACCGCGCTGCGCAGCAGCTGCCGGCTCTCGAGCCGCTTCACCGTCCGGTCGAGCGGCGACGCGGTCGCATCGTGGCGGTCGGTGGACCCGTGGTCGGTCACGCCATCCTCCGTCGTGTCGTGTCGCCAGGCAGGGGCACGGTACCCGCGGGCCTGGGCCAGGCGGTTCGGGCGCAGACGCCACGGATGCGCCCGGCGGGGCGAAAGTCAAGGCTTGTAGGTGCAGGCCCGGAGGACTAGAACTGAAGAAGAACTCCACAGCAGCACGTGATCCAGGTACCCACGCGGCGATCCACCCATCCGATGGGGTGCTGGTCCTTCGGGATCTGCCCGAGCCAGCGATTGAGAAGAGCACGCTTGGTAGCCACGGCATCACGTGTCAGCGGCGGCACCCGATCCTCGTGAACGGGTGCCGCTCGCACGTTCAGGCTCTCAGCGGCGAGGCCTCGGCCCCCGCGGCGAACGCCTCGGCGCCGTACAGCGCCCACGCGTGGACGCCGCTCGGACCGCCGTCGCGGTAGGCGCGCAGGTTGGACTCGTACGCCGCCCGGTGGGCGAGGTGCCCGGCCTCGGGCACGACGAGCGACTTGGCGTCGACGCCGCGGGAGACCAGCACCAGCCGCTCGAGGGCCCGGGCGACGATCCCGTTGTGCGAGGCGAACGGGGCGGCCGTCGCGACATCGGCGTGCGCGATCGCGGCCACGAGCAACGCCGGTGCCGACGTACCGGAGAGGAGCAGCTCGGACACCCCGCGCAGCCGGTCGGCCGACGCTGCGTCGCGCGGCCGGCCGAGCTCGTCGGCGGTCAACGACGACGACCCGACGACCGCGTGCAGCCGCGCGATCGCCTGGAGCGGCGCGGTCTTGAGCAGCGGGGCCAGCGCGAGCATGGATGCGGAGAGCCGGACGGCGTCGGCCGCGATCTCGTCGACCTCGCCCGCTCGCACCTGCTCCAGCGTCGACGCAGACCCCTCGAGCACGGCGCTCGCATGGGCGCCGCGGAGCAGCGACTCGGCGGTCATCTCGGGCGACGTACGCCGCAGCCCCCGGTCACGCAGCATCACGTCGATGCCGTCACGCGTGCCGGCGTAGGCCGAGGGGACGCCCTCGAGCTCGGTCAGCCAGGCGAGCGGATCGGTCATGGGAGGACGGTATCGGCGGGCGGTTGCTAGCTCTTCGGCAGCAGGGAGATCTTCTGCCAGACCTTGCGCGACATGCTCGTCGTCAAGGTCTCGAGGTCGCTCACGGTCGTCAGCACGAGGGAGTCCTGCGACTCCTCCGCGCACAGGGCCGCGACCTTGCCGATCAGCGAGAGCAGCTCGGAGCAGTACTCGAGGTAGTGCTCCATCTGGCTGCGGTCGAGGTCTCCGATGTCGACCGTGGCGGTGGTCGGCACGAAGTCGGACCGCAGCCGTTCGGGGTCCTTGGTCAGCTGGTGCATGTCGACGATGTGCGCCAGCGAGCGCAGCTTGTGGAGCAGGTCGAGCAGGCGGCCACGCACGAGCCGCTGCGGCAGGGCGTAGAGGAACCACAGCGCGAGGCCGGCGAAGACCAGGTCAATGATCGTCGACTCGATCAGCGGCACCCACTCGAACGACCGGTCCGGCCCCGCCCGTACGGCGTCGCGCGAGGCCAGCACGAAGACGACCACGGTCGCCGCCAGCACGAGGAGCGCCGCGGCGCGGGACGCGAGCCGCACCCACCGCAGCCGGTCGCGGACGTCCTGGGCCGCACCCTTCACCTGGGCGGTCAGGTCGACGAGCTCACCGGCGACGGCCAGCAGGCCGCGATCGGGGAAGCGCGCCGCGATGCGCGACTCGAGCCGTGCGACCGTCTCCTGCACCGGCCCCGCGTCAAGGCGTCCGAGCGAGCTCACGCGCCCACACTAGGGGCGCTGCCGCCTCCGACCGCGGGATACGGTGACCACGATGAGCGACGAACTCCCCGAGACCCCAGCCACCGGCGGACGCGCACGGTCCTTCGGCACCGTCGCCGAGGCGTACGACCGGGGGCGACCGGCGTACCCCGAGGAAGCCGTCGCCTGGCTGACCGGCGGCGAGGCCAAGGTCGTCCTCGAGCTCGGCGCCGGCACGGGCAAGCTCACCCGCCAGCTCGTCGACGCCGGCCACGCCGTCTTCGCCACCGATCCCGACGAGGCGATGCTGGAGGTGCTGCGCGAGCGGGTGCCCGAGGTCAGCGCCAAGGTCGCGACCGCCGAGGAGATCCCGGCCAACGACCGCTCCGTCGACGTGGTGGTCGTCGCGCAGGCGTTCCACTGGTTCGACCACGAGGTGGCGCTGCCGGAGATCGCGCGCATCCTCAAGCCCGGCGGTCACGTCGCGCTGATGTGGAACAGCCGCGACGAGCGGATCCCGTGGGTGCGCCGGATGGGCGACATCCTCGGCCGGCAGGACAGCAACACGTCGTCCGCGCAGCACCTCGTGCACAGCGACCTCTTCGGCTTCATGGAGGAGACGTCCTTCAAGCACTGGCAGGAGGTCAACCGCGAGAGCATCCTCGACCTCGCGCGGTCGCGGTCGAGTTTCCTCGTGATGGACGACGACGAGAAGCAGCAGCACCTCGAGGAGGTGCGTGCCTTCTACGCCGACTACGGCCGCGGCATGGACGGCATGCAGATCCCCTACGTCACGCGCTGCTACCGCGCTGTCGTCGTCGATCGCGACGAGCAGACAACTTCTGACGGGGACGCGCCGTCACAGGAGGGACCGGTCGTGAGCGACGGGACCGACACGGACATGTTGCTCATCGACTTCCGCTGACCGCACCGCACCACTTCTTGGGGGAACCATGCGTCGTACGACGCCACTGACGGCTGCCGCGATGCTGGGCCTGGCCCTGCTCGCCCCGACCACCGCCGCGTCAGCCGCCGGCGAGACCTGCCGGGGCGAGGCCGCGACGATCGTCGGCGAGCGCACCAAGGTCATCACCGGCACCGAGGGCCGCGACGTCGTCGTGACCAACGGGAGCGGACAGGTCGACACGCTCGGCGGCGACGACCTGGTCTGTGTCACCGGGCGCGACGGCCCGCGGGGGACGACCTACGGCGTCAGCATCGACACAGGGGCCGGCAACGACGTGGTCGACGGCACCGCCGCCCGGTCGTGGGGCGCGGACGTCACGCTCGGAGCCGGTGCCGACCGCTTCGAGGGTGGCGCGTCCGACGACTACGTGCTGGCCGGCGACGTCGTCGTCGCCGGGTCCGACGTCAGCTACCCCGACGCCGACCCCGACGTGCTGATCGGCGGGGGCGGCGGCGACTCCCTTCGCAGCGGGCAGGACGGACTGCCCAACAGCGACGTGCTCCAGGGCGGCGACGGCGACGACGGCTTGGCGTACGCCGGCACCCTCACCGACGCCTCTCTCCTGGACGGCGGGTCGGGTGTCGACCGGCTCGGGCTCGCGCTTCGACCGGGAGCGCAGCTCCTCGACAACGTGGCCGGCGAGCTGCGCCGCGACGGCGCCCTCGTGCGCCGCTGGACCTCGGTCGAGTCGTTTGCTGCGGGCCCCGCCGACGTCACCGGCGTGACGTTGGAGGTCCGCGGCAGCGCGGTTGCCGAGTCGCTGCTGCTGTTCGACGCGATGCCCCTCACCGGTGACCTCGGTGCCGGCGACGACAGCCTCCGCGTGATGGCCACCCTTCCCGCCGTCAGCACGCTCGCGGGCGGCGAGGGGCGCGACCGGTTCGACTTCGGCACCGAGGACGGCTCCGTCGAGTGGGACCTGCGCAGCGGCGCGGTGACCACCGACGACGGCTCGTTCACTGCACGGGGCTTCGAGGACGGCTTCGTCTCCGCCGCGCGTACCCGCCTGGTCGGCACGGACGGCCCGAACGACCTGGCCGCCAACAGCTGCGACGCCCGCATCGACGGACGTGACGGACGCGATCGCCTCTCGATCCACTCCGACGGCACCTTCGACGTGTTCGACACCTGCATCGGCTCGGCGGTGCTCCTCGGCGGTCGCGGCCACGACACGATCATCAGTCGCGCGGGCTCGAAGGACCGGATGGTGGGCGGGCGCGGCAACGACACGTTCGACGCCGTCGGCAGCAACGACACGGTCTTCGGCGGCCCCGGCCACGACGGTGCCGACCTCGGCAACGGGAACGACGCGTTCTACGGCGGTCCCGGCCGCGACAAGGTCGACGGCCAGCAGGGCCGTGACCTGTGCCGCGCCGAGCGTCGTAGGTCCTGCGAGCGCTGACCCGTAGCGACGCCTCGGCCGGGCACCTAGGGTCTGCTGCGTGGCGAGGTGGAGGTGGCGGCGTACGTCGCTGGGCGGGGAGGCCGATCGTGCCGCCTTCCGCGCCCTGCACAACGCCTCCCTCGCGAGCCCCGCGCTCCGCGAGGGACTGACGTCGGCGAGCGCCGAGCGGTCCGTGGGCCACCTGCGCGCACTGCTCGGCACGCCCGCCGCCGGGCTCGGTGACACGAGCGGGCTGCTGGCGTGGGACGGCCTCGGCGCCCACCACCGCAGCCAGCTCGCCACGACGATCAGCCAGGTCGCCGAGACCGGGCGCACGATGATCGTCGACGAGCGGACCCTGGTCTGCGACGACGGCGGCTGCCAGGTGACGCAGGCGATCGTCACCCCGCTGGTCGTGGAGGACACCCTCGTCGGTGCGCTCGTCGTCGGGGCCCCGCACACCACCGGCGGCCTCGTCCGCGCGGCCGACGAGGTCGCGTCGTGGGTCAGTGGCCAGCTCGAGCTCGCCGAGCTCGACCTCTCGCGCACCCGGCTGATGGAGGCCGAGGTGCGGGCACTGCGGGCGCAGATCAGCCCCCACTTCATCTACAACTCCCTCGGTGCGATCGCCAGCTTCGTGCGGACCGACCCCGACCGCGCGCGCGAGCTGCTGCTCGAGTTCGCCGACTTCACCCGCTACTCCTTCCGCCGCCACGGCGAGTACACGACGCTCGCCGAGGAGCTCCGGTCCGTCGAGCGCTACCTCCTGCTCGAGCAGGCGCGCTTCGGCGACCGGCTCCAGGTGACGCTCCAGGTCGCGCCCGAGGTGCTGCCGGTGGCGGTGCCGTTCCTCTGCATCCAGCCGCTCGTCGAGAACGCCGTACGCCACGGGCTGGAGGCCAGCGCCGACAAGGCCGACGGGATCGGTCGGCTCTCCATCACCGCACGCGACCACGATCAGGAGTGCGTGATCGAGGTCGAGGACGACGGGACCGGCGAGGACCCCGAGCGGGTCCGGCAGGCCCTCGCCGGCGATGCGTCGATGGACTCGGTCGGTCTGGGCAACGTCGACGCGAGGCTGCGCAACGCCTACGGCGACGACTACGGTCTGGTGGTCGAGACCGCACCCGGCGCCGGCACGAAGGTGATCGTGCGGGTGCCGAAGTTCGCCCCGGGAGTGCAGGTATGAGTCCTCTGCGTGTGCTGGTCATCGACGACGAGCGCCCCGCGCTCGACGAGCTCACCTTCCTGCTCGGCCGGGACCCGCGCATCGGCGAGGTGAGGGGGTCCGACTCCGCGACCGACGCGCTGCGGGTGCTCCAGGCCGAGGAGGTCGACGCGGTCTTCCTCGACATCCAGATGCCCGGCCTCACCGGCCTCGACCTCGCGCAGGTGCTGTCGCGCTTCAAGAACCCGCCGCCCGTGGTCTTCGTGACCGCCCACGAGGAGCACGCCGTCGCCGCCTTCGAGCTGCGCGCGGTCGACTACGTCCTCAAGCCGGTGCGCGAGGAACGCCTCGCCGAGGCCGTACGCCGGGTGGTCGAGGCCGGCGGCCCGGCGCCGTCGGGCGACGTGCAGATCCCCGTCGAGCGCGGCGGCGTCACCCGCTTCATCAACCGCTCCGAGATCACCCACGTCGAGGCGCAGGGCGACTACGCGCGGCTGCACACCGCCGACGGCTCGCACCTGGTCCGCACGCCGCTGTCGTCGCTCGCCGAGCAGTGGGCGCCCGCCGGCTTCGTCCGGATCCACCGCTCGGTGCTGGTCGCGCTCCCCCATGTCGAGGAGGTGCGCAGCGAGGGCGGCCGCGTCAGCGTCGTGATCGGCGGCACCGAGCTGCCGGTCAGCCGGCGGCACACGCGCGAGCTGCGGTCGGTGCTCACGAAGCGCGACTCATGAGCGATCCCCTGCCCCGGGTGCGGGTGACCGGACCGCCGCGGCGTCGTGCGGACGTCGTACGGGCTGCGGGGGCGCGTGAGATCGACGCGGAGTCCGCACTGGGCGAGGTCTTCATGCGCTCGCTGCTGCGCGAGCAGCTGGTGCTCGCGCTGCAGGTGATCGCGGCGCTCGGCCTCACCGTCGGGCTGCTGCCGCTGGCCTTCCACCTCGTCCCGTCGCTCGGCGAGGTGCGGGTCGGGCCGGTGCCGCTGGCGTGGCTGCTGCTCGGGGTGCTGACCTACCCGTGGCTGGTGCTGCTCGGCTGGCTCTACATCCGCCGGGTCGAGAGCAACGAGCGCGACTTCGCCGACCTGGTGGGGACCGTGGTGCCCGAGGACCTCCCATGAACACCCCACGACGTTCTTCTCCTCCGCTGCGCTCCCCCGAACAACGCCGCGGGGACCCCGCATGAGCACCGGCATCCTGCCCGGTGTGGTCGCCGTCGTGCTGGTGTCGGTCGCGACGCTGGCGATCGGCACCTTCGGGCTGCGGATCTCGCGCACCACCAGCGACTTCCTCGTCGCGTCGCGGAGCGTGCGGCCGCGGCTCAACGCCAGCGCGATCGGCGGGGAGTACCTCTCCGCCGCGTCCTTCCTCGGCGTCGCCGGCCTGCTGCTGACCTTCGGCGCGGAGATGCTCTGGTACCCCGTCGGGTGGACCGCGGGCTACCTCGTCCTGCTGGTGCTGGTCGCCGCGCCGCTGCGGCGCTCGGGGGCCTACACCCTGCCCGACTTCGCCGAGGCCCGGCTGGGCTCGCGCGGCGTCCGCAAGCTCTGCTCGGTGCTGGTCGTCGCGATCGGCTGGCTCTACCTCCTGCCGCAGTTCCAGGGCGCGGGCGTCACCCTGCGCGCCACGATCGGCGCGCCGCAGTGGGCCGGCTCGCTCGTCGTCGCGCTCGTCGTGCTGGCGTCGGTGAGCCCGGGCGGGATGCGGTCGATCACCTTCGTGCAGGCCTTCCAGTACTGGCTCAAGCTCACCGCCCTCCTCGTCCCCGTCTTCGTCCTGCTGGCGGTCTGGATGGCCGACGGCGCCGCCGATCCAGCGTCCGCCGCACCCGCGTCGTGGTCGATCCCGCTCGCCACGCCCGGCGGCGGCATCGGGCTCTACACGACGTACTCCCTCGTCGTCGCGACGTTCCTCGGCACGATGGGACTCCCGCACGTGGTCGTCCGCTTCTACACCAACCCCGACGGCCGGGCCGCGCGCCGGACGACCCTCGCGGTGCTCGGACTGCTGGGCATCTTCTACGTCCTGCCGCCGGTGTACGGCGCCCTCGGCCGCGTCTACGCACCCGACCTGGTCGCCAGCGGGTCGGACACGCTCGTGCTCGAGCTGCCGTCGCTGATGGTGGGCGGCGTGCTGGGGGCCGTGCTGACGGGACTCGTGACCGCCGGTGCCTTCGCCGCCTTCCTGTCGACGTCGTCGGGGTTGACCATCGCGGTGGCCGGAGTGCTGTCGCAGGACGTGACCGGCCGACGGTGGGGCACGCGCCGGCTCGGCGGGGTCGCGGCCTTCCGGGTCGCGGCGGTCATCGCCGTCGTCGTGCCGCTGCTGATGTCGCTTCCCGCCCAGGACGTCGCGGTCGCGCGGACCGTCGGCCTGGCCTTCGCGGTGACCGCCTCCACTTTCGCGCCGCTGCTGATGCTGGGCATCTGGTGGCGCGGCCTCACCCCGACCGGCGCCGTCGCCGGCCTGCTCGTCGGCGGGCTCGGCTCGGGTGCCGCCGTCGCCTGGACGCTGGGAACGTCGTCGTCCTCCGGCTGGACGGCCGCGCTCCTCGGCCAGCCCGCCGCCTGGTCGGTGCCGGCGTCGTTCCTGACGATGGTCGTCGTCTCGCGGCTGACCGCCGCCACCGTGCCCGCCCACGCGGGCCGCTTCATGGTCCGCCTCCACACTCCCGAGGCCGTCGACCTCCAGCGCTGACACGAGCACAATCGGCCCATGACCGACGTCGTCAGCTTCCGCCTGTGGCCGCCCGTCGCGATCGGCGTACCCCTGCTCGCCGGCCTCGCCGTCAGCGCGGCCTGGGACGACCCGGTCGAGCCCGGCTCCTGGCGGGTGCCCGTCGGCTGGCTGCTGGTCGCCGTCTTCGTGGTCTGGAACGGCTGGTCGCTGTGGCTCTTCGCGCACCACGAGACCGGCCTCCTGCCGGGCGACGCGACGACCTCGATGATCGAGTCCGGGCCCTACCGGCTCTCGCGAAACCCGCTCTACGTGGGGCTTCTGGCCCTCTACCTCGCCATCGCGCTGCTGGCGTCGAGCTTCTGGGCGCTCGTCCTCCTGCCGCTTGCCGTCGCCCTCGTCCTCTGGGGCGCGATCCTCCCCGAGGAGCGTTTCCTCGAGTCCCGCTTCGGCGAGCCGTACGACGACTACCGCGCGAAGGTGCGCCGCTGGCTCTAGTCCCCCAGTGCGGTGACCCGCTGCTGGTCCTCCCGGAAGAGGCTCGTGGTGACGAACACCCGACCTGTCGCCCGGTGCACGACGAGGTCTCCCTCGATGACGTGGCGGTCGTCGACCACCACCCTGGACAGTCGCTTGCCGCGGGTGGTGAAGGTGTGGACCTGCGACGGCGTGTCCCCTCCCCCGCCGAGCACGTGCACCTGCTCGCGGACGGGGTCGATGGCGACCGCGGCGTGGTAGGCCTCGAAGCGGTCGCGCTCGGTGCGCACCTTGGCCTTGCGCAGCAGCCGCCCGCGCGGGCTGTAGACCCGCAGGCCGGCGCGGTCGACGTCGACGGCGGCGACGAGCACGCGTCCACGGGGCGTCAGCGCGACCGCGACGTCCGAGATGCTGCCGATGTCCTCGAAACGGCGCACGGTCCGCGCCTTCCCGCGCCGGTCGTACGTCACGAGCGACACCGGGGACTCGATGCGACCCGGCTGGTCGACGACGTGGACGAGACGGCGCTCGGAGTCGATGGCCATCTGGATGCGGCCGTCGGGCGTCCGGACCTTCGTCCGCGCCTGCCACGTCAGCTTCCCCGAGGCGTTGAACGACCGGAGCACCACGAGACCTGCCCGACCGTCGTTGAACTTCCTCGCCGAGGAGGTACCGGCGGCGTACACGCGGTGTGACCTCGGGTCGATGTCGAGCGCGCTGGGGAACGACCTGCCGTCCCCGACCACCTCCTCATCGGTGAAGACCGCGTCCCCGGCCGACGTCCAGCACGAGGTGTACCAGGTGATCAGCGACTGGCCGGCCTTGCGCTTGGACCCCAGGCTGCACACCTGACCGGTCGTCTCGTCGACGGCCATCGCGACCGGAGCCGCCGGGATGTCCGTGGCCACCTCCCGTGCCACCTGGCCACCCCCGGAGACGAACATCACGACCTGACGTTTGTCCCGGAGGCCGCTCAGCACGACCTGGCCCGTGGTCGGGTCGGACACGAAGTCGGTCATCCCGGGCACCGGGACGGCCCACTCGACGGCACCCGTCGCGGCGTCGAGGCGACGCAGCACCGTGCCGTCACCGGCGTACATGAGGAGCGTGAAGACGTCACCTGACGCCTCGTCGACCTCGAGGTACTGGCCGTACGCCTTCAGCACGGCGTCGGTCTGCCACTCCACGTCGAGCGCCCGCGCGCTCGCCGGCGCGGCGAGACCTCCGAGCATCGCGAGCGCTGCTGCTACGGACCCTGCTGTCTTGACGAGCCGCACGGCTCCCCCTCCCGGTAGGACCTCACTGTCGCCCGACGACTGTCAGGCAGGGCGCAACCAGAACTCGTTCCCGTCGGGATCGGCCAGCTCGACCGCGTCGCCCGACCGTCCGACCTCGGTCGCACCCAGCGCCACCAGGCGCTGCACCTCGTCGTCGAGGTCATCGGTTGTGACGAGCACGAGATGCATTTTGTTGCGAGCAGATTTGTCGTTGAGCGGTGGCCCGCCCCACGCGATGAGCATCCGGCCGTCGGGAGTGCGGATCGCGGTCTCGCCGTCCTCGTCGTGGACCAGCGGCCAGTCGAGCGCCGCGGACCAGAACAGCCCCACCTCGCGCGTACCGTCCGCGGCCACCTCGCCCAGGAAACCCGTCCCTGCGAGCCAGTTGTTCGTCGACTCGATGACGCAGAACTCGTTGCCCTCCGGGTCGGCGAGCACCACGTGGTCCTCGTCGGGCAGCTGCCCGACGTCGAGGTGGGTCGCGCCGAGCGACAGCGCGCGATCGACGTTCTCCTGCTGCGTCGCGGTGTAGCTGGTCAGGTGGAAGTGGATCTGGTTCAACCCCTGGCGCGGCAGGTCGGCCTTCGTGAAGACGAGCGGGATCGGCACGTCGTGCTCACCCAGGAGGTCGCGCCAGAACAGACCGAGCCTGTCGGGATCGGCGGCGAGGACGGTGAGCGCGTAGGGACGAGAAGCCACCCGGCCAACCTAGGCGGGTCCGGGCGTGGGAGCGACCCGGTTTGATCGAGCGGCCGATCCCCGCGATGGTGGAGGGGACACATTCGCTATTCGGAAGGAGAGCCATGCTTGCTCTCACCGAGAACGTGACCGAGATCGTGAAGAAGCTCGAGGAGGAGGTGCCGGCCATCTCCGGCCTCCGCATCGCCACCGAGCCCGACGGGCAGTCGCTGTCCGTCAGCCCCGCCGACCAGGCCGCCCCCGGCGACCAGGTCGTCGAGCAGGACGGCGCGACCATCTACGTCGACGAGGCGGCCGCGGTGCTGCTCGACGACAAGATCCTCGACGGCGGCGTCGACGCCGAGGGCAACATCGAGTTCGCGCTGGGCCAGCAGGCCTGACCCACACGCGTCAGTGGAGCCCCGGGCCGGTAGGTACGGCCCGGGGCTCCACCTATGTCCGCACCTAGACTGCCCGCCGTGAGCGCGCGCGGGCCGATCTGGCGAGAGCCGGGGATGGCGGCGCTGGCCCTCATGACCTGTGCCGGCTTCTCCGGCTACGCCCTCCTCCTCACCGTCGCCCCGCTCTGGGCGGTCGAGGGCGGCGCGGGCACCGCCGGGTCCGGGCTCGTCAACGGCGTCCTCCTCCTCTTCACCGTCCTCACCCAGCTGCTGGTCCCGCGCGCACTGGAGCGCTTCGGCTGGGGGCCTGTCCTCGCCGCCGGCCTCAGCCTGATGAGCGTCCCCGGGATGCTGTACGGCCTCGACGACGGGCTCGCCGCGATCCTCGGGCTGTCGGCGCTCCGGGGTGTCGGCTTCGGCATCCTCACCGTCACCGGCAGCGCCGCGGTCGCCGCCCTGGTCGACCCTCGGCGGCGCGGCGAGGCGATCGGGGCGTACGGCCTCGCGATCGCGATCCCGAACCTCGTCCTGCTCCCTGCCGGCCCGTGGATCGCGGCGACCTTCGGATTCGGGTGGGTGTTCGCGCTCAACGTCCTGCCGCTCGTCGGGATCCCGGCGGCGCTCCGGCTCGCGTCGACGCTCCGCCGCACCACCGCCGAGGTGGTCGCGCCGGTCGATCCGGTCGACGACGACGAGGACGTCCTGCGCCACCTGCTCAGCCCGATCCTGATCCTGCTCGCGGTCACCCTGGCCGGAGGCGCCGTCGTCACCTTCACCCCGCAGGCGGTCGACAGCCCGTCGATCGCGGCGGCCGGCCTGTTCCTGATGGGATTCGCCTCCGCGGTCAGCCGCTGGCGGGCGGGCGTGCTCGCCGACCGCTACGGCGCGCAGCGGTTCGTCGTCCCCATGGTCGCCCTCACCGCAGTGGCGATGGCCGGCGTGGCGTGGGCGGTCGCACGGCCCAGCGACATCGCGTTCCTCGTCGCCCTGCTCCTGCTCGGGCTGTGTTACGGAGGGTTGCAGAACCTCACGCTGCTGATCTCGTTCGCCGCGGTCGCCCGTCGGCACCACAACCGGGCAAGCGCCTTCTGGAACATCGGCTTCGACGCGGGTACGGCGCTGGGCTCGGTCGCGGTCGGCGTGATCGCCGAGCTCACCTCGTTCACCACCGCCTTCCTGATCTGCGGCGCGATCGCGGCGGCGACACTGCCCCTCGCCCTGCGGCGTCCGCGTACAGTCCCCGCCCATGACGGCTCCTGACGACGTCACGGCAGCGCTGGACGCGCTCGTCGCGTCCGGACGCGATCCGGGCTGCGCGGTCGCGGTCGTGCGCGACGGGGTCATCGAGGTCGACCACGCGGCCGGCACGGTCGACGGCGAGCAGCCGTGGACGAGCACCACGCTCGTGATGACCTACTCCGTCGCGAAGCCGGTTGCAGCGCTCGCCTTCCTCGACGCGGTGGCCGAGGGCGTGTTCGAGCTCGACGACCTCGTCGCCCACGTCTGGCCGGACTACGCCGCGGCCGGCAAGCGGTCCACGACGATGCGCCACCTGCTCGCCCACCAGGCCGGCCTGCCAGCGTTCCCGGACGCCGCCGCCGAGGTGGCGTACGACGACCACGACGCGCTGGTCGCGCTGTTGGCCGAGGCGACGCCGGTCCACGAGCCCGGCGCGGGACTGGCCGAGCACGCGCTGACCTACGGCCACCTGCTCGACGAGGTGCTCCGGCGCACGACCGGGGAGGACCTCGCCACCCGGTTCGCCCGGATCGCGGCCGAGGGTGGATGGGACCTGCACCTGCGCCTGCCCGAGCGCGACCTGCAGCGCGTGGCGGCGGTCGTCGAGATGGGACCGTCGTGGCGCGCGGACTACGAGGCCGACCCGCGCTGGGGACCGGCCCTCGGCCGGCCCGATGGGCTGCTCGACCCCGAGGTGCTCAACTCCGAGCGCTTCCGGCGTACGCCGTTCCCGGCCGTCGCGCTCCACGCGTCGGCGCTCGGGCTGGCTCGCTGGTACGACGACCTCTCCCGACCCGACGGACTCGTCGCCGAGCGGCTCGGGCCGAGGTTGTGGCGCGCCTACCTCGCGCCGGCCGCGACCGGTCACGACCTCGTGCTCGACCGCGAGGTGGTGTGGACGCTGGGCTTCCAGCGCGACGAGGAGGACGGCCGCCCGGAGATCGGCATGGGCGGCGCGGGTGGCTGCTCGGCCTGGGCCGAGCCGGCCGCCGGCTACGGCGCCGCCTTCGTCACCCGTGGCCTCGGCGGGCACGACCGCGGGGAGGTCGTGTGGGAGGCGGTCCGGACGGCGTACGCACCGAGGACGTGAGCCTCACGGGCACACCGACACCACCTGGTCGAGGCCTTCCCGCCATGCGTGGGTGGACGTGACCACCGTCCCGGAGTCGGCGTGGAGGGCGATCGAGACGGGGAAGAGGGACTTCGCGGTGTCCACCAGCACCGACGACGTACGACGACCGGCCGCGTTGAAGGACCACAGGACCGCACCGCGAGCCAAGCCGCGGTCGTTGACCACGTGCACGCGGCCGCGGACGGGGTCGATGGCGACCTGCGGGATGAGACTGCCGGGGTTGCCACGATCGGCGGTCCGCACGACGTGGGTGGTGCGCAGCCGGCCCGAGGGACGATAGGTGCGGATCGAGGTACGGTCCCCGGCGGCCACCACCGCGACGACGTCCCCCTTCGGCGTCACCGCCACCGCGCTCTCGAAGGTGCTGCCGACGTCGCGATAGCTCCGGACGAACCTCGAGCGTCCGCGGGCGTCGAAGGAGAACAGCTGCGTCGGCTGCCGGATGGTCGTCGGCTCCGCCAGGACGTGGATCCGACCGCGCGCAGGGTCGAGGGCCGCCTCGAGACGGCTGGGGAAGACCACCCCCGACTTCCGCTTCTGCCATCGCAGCGCACCACCGGTGTCGTACGACAGCAGGACGAGGTCCTGGCGCTTGGAGCGCGCACGGTCGACGCGCCTCGTCGTGCCGGCGACGTACACGCGGTCGCGCTCGGCGTCGATCAGGAGCTCGTCGGCGATCGTCAGCCCCTCCCGCGGTCTCCACCCCCGCGAGAAGGCGAGCGCGCCCGAACGGTCCCAGCAGCTCGTGACCCAGCCCGACGCGTCACGCTTGCCACCCACCGGCCCCAGCGCGCAGGCCAGCCCTGACTCGGGGTCGACCTCGAGATCGGCGACCGAGCTCATCGCGATGCCCGTGTCCTCGTCGCGCAGCACCTGACCGTCGCGGTCGAGCACCACCATCCTCAGCGGTCTCTGGTACGCCCCCGCCAGCACGACGCGGCCGTCGGTCGGGTCGACCTCGATCGAGGTGAGGCCACCGGTCACCTCGGTGCTCCACTCCACCGCACCTGTGCGCCCGTCGAGGCGACGGACGACCTGGCTGCCCTGGAAGAGCACGGTCATCGCGAGCACGTCGCCGTCGGCCTGGTCGACCGCGAGGACCTGCCCGTCGCCGGGCAGCTCGCTGGAGTCGCGCCACTGGACGTCGTACGCCTGCGCGGGCGCGCCCATGCCGACGACGAGGGCCGCCGCGGCGACGAGGGCGATGGACGAACGCATGGACTTCTCCTTGGGTCAGGTCCCCGTATGACGCGCCCGGGGCCCGATGAGTTGTCGGTCAGCGTCGCATCAGCAGCGCCGAGTCGCCGAACTCGTGCCACAGGTAGCCCTCGGCCACCGCCGCGTCGTACGCCGCCTGCGTCAGGCGCTCGCCCGCGACCGCCTCGACGAGGAGCAGGTGCGACGCCATCGGGTCGTGCCAGCCGGTGACGAGTCCGTCGACGATCCGCGGCGGGTCCTGGGGCGTGATGACCCGCTCGGTCCAGCCGCGGTGCGCGACGACGTACGACCCGCGCACCGCCGACTCGACCGCGCGGGTCGCCGTGGTGCCGACCGCGATCACCCGGCCACCGTTGGTGCGGGCGCCGTTGATGATCCGCGCACTGGTCGGCGGGACCTCGAACCACTCCGGCCCCGGTGCCTCGCCCGCTTCCTGCGACGAGACGCCGGTGTGCAGCGTGACGGGCGCGAGCTGGACGCCTGCCGTGACGAGGCGCGTGACGAGGGCGTCGGTGAACGGTCGCCCGGCCGACGCCATCTCGGCACTGCCGGGGTGGCGGCCGAAGACGGTCTGGTAGCTCGCGAGCGGGTAGCGACGCTCGAGGTAGCCGTAGGCGATCGGCCGTCCGTTCCAGGCGAGCTGACGGTCGAGGTCGCCGCGGATCGAGGCCCGCCACAGCCGGTTTCCGACACCGGTCGGGGACGAGGCCGCGCCGGGCCAGGGCTCGCGGATCGTGAGGCGCACGTCGCCGACCACGACCTCCTGCCCCGGGCGCGCGTCGAGGATCGCGCGGCCGGCGTCGGGTGCGGTCCGCAGCTCGACCACGCGGTCACCGTCGTCGAGGTGGTGCGCGACGTGCAGCACGATCTCGGCGTCGTCCGTGGTCGCGTCGACCTCGGCGGCGATCGTGGCGGAGGTGTTCACGACCAGCACGTCGCCCGCGCGGAGGTGGTCCGGCAGGTCCCGGAACCGCTCGTGGGACACCCCGTCCGGGGTGCCGACCAGCAGGCGGACCTCGTCGCGGGCGAGCCCGCGCTCCTCGGCCGGCTGCGGCGCGAAGGCCGACGCCTTGAAGTGCGTGTGCGGGGTCTCGGTGAGCAGCGACATCAGACGTCACCCCTGAGGTCAGCAGCCCGGTAGCGCCCCGTCTCCGGCCGCTGCTCGATGAGCGCGAGCAGGTGCGGGACCACGGTCTCCGGCAGCGGGCGGTCGGAGATGTCCTCGCCGGGGAACGCGTCCTGGTGCATCGCGGTGCGCATGTCGCCCGGGTCGACGGCGTACGCCGTGAGGCCGGTCTCGGCTCCGTAGGTCAGCGTCACGTGGTCGAGTGCCGCCTTGCTCGCGCCGTACAACCCCCACGTCTCGTAGTGGTTGACCGCCGCGTCGGAGCTGATCGACAGGAGTACGCCGTCCGCCTCGCGCAGCCACGGCAGCAGCGTGCTCGTGAGGACCAGCGGGCTGCCGATGTTGGTGCGCCAGACCTGGGTGAGGTCGGCGATGTCGACCTCCTCGAGCTCCTTCATCAGGAGCGGGCCGAGGGTGCTGGCGTTGTGGACCAGCAGGTCGAGGCGTCCGGCCCTCTCGACCTCGACCCTCAGGCCCTCCCGGTGGTCGGCGTCCGTGAGGTCGCCGACGATGGTCGTCACCCCGTCGGGGAGGTCTGCCTCCTTGAACTTCTCCTCGCTCCGGCCGTCGGTGATCACGCGCCACCCTTCGGCCGCGAGCGCCCTGGTCAGGGCCAGGCCGAGCCCGGCCGATCCCCCGGTGATCAGTGCCACCCTTGTCGTGTTCTTGGTGTCCATGCGACCATCGTTCAAGTTCAAGTGAACTTGAGTTCAAGGGGTTCTTCTGATGGATGCTCGTGACCTGCTGCCGATGGGCGAGATCTCGCAGCGCAGCGGCTTCGCGGCGTCGGCGATCCGCTTCTACGAGGCCGAGGGGCTGATCGAGGCGCACCGCTCGGGCGGCGGGCAGCGCCGGTTCGAGCGCAGCGTCCTGCGCCGGCTCGCGTTCATCCGGGCGGCCTCCAACGTCGGGCTCTCGATCGAGGAGATCCGTGCGGAGCTGGCCCGCCTGCCGGGCAATCGCACTCCGACCAAGGCCGACTGGCACCGCATCTCCCGTCACTGGGGGGCGAGGCTCGACGAGCAGATCGCCGCACTCCAGCGGCTCAAGGGCGGCCTCGACAGCTGCATCGGCTGCGGTTGCCTCAGCCTCCGCTCCTGCGCCTTCTCCAACGCCGGCGACTGGGCGGCGACCCAGGGCCCCGGCGCCCAGCTTCTGCCCGACAGCCTGCGCAAGCCCCACCCGACCAAGCGTGCCTCCGGATAGTCCAGTGAGATGTGGCTGTCCGGACGGCCGTTCGGCAGCCAGACGTCACTGGACTACCCGGCCCGGTCGGTCGGGGTCGGTCGGTCGGGGTAGTCCACCGGGTTCCTGCGGGTAGTCCACCGGGAATTGGCTGGAGAACGCGCGCCCTCGCGACCAGAACCCGGTGGACTACCCGGGCTCGCCGAGGGTGAACAACGTCAGCTGCATCCCGTCGGGCGCAGCGACCCGAGCGTTGCGATCACCCCACGGAGTGAGTACGGCGTCCGCGACCGCCGTCGCGCCGGCGTCGACCAGCGAAGCAGCGGCCGCAGCGGCGTCCGGCACCCGCAGCGCAAACCGCACCTTCCCGGACACCCGCCGCCCGACCTCGAGGTCGTCGACCATCGCGGCCTGCGCCTCGTCGAAGAGCTCGAGCGTCGCCCGACCGGCGTCGAGCAGCAGCACCCGCCCCTGGTCGCCGCTCCAGTCCGCCACCTCGGGCAGCCCGAGCGCGTCGCGGTAGACCCGTACGGCAGCGTCGAAGTCGTCGACGGTCAGCGTGATCCGGAACTCCTGGACATCGGTCATGCCCCGATCGTCCCGGCTCAGGTGCACCTGAGGTCAAGGCCTGTCAGCGCGGCGCTTCCCGCCGACCGGCTTGTCCTTGAGGGCCGACTCGGATCGTTGCCGCGGGATGTGGATCGAGGGCATGCCGCGGTACCCCTCCGCGCGGCGGATCGCCCAGAGTATGAACACGATCACCGCCGCGATGAGGAGCCACAACACCAGCAGCAACCACTCCAAGACCACGCCTTTCCGGTCGGGCACCTTACTGAAGCGCGCGCCACGGGCGGGTGACTGGACCAGACCGCTAGCCCATATTGGTGATGCCGTCAGCTGCTGACAGGGCGCCCGAACCACTCGCGGACGACCTTCACGTCGTGGTCCGCGAGCTCGACGTCGGCGGCGGCTGCACGGGCGAGGATGTTGGCCACGAACGCGTCCGCGATCTCGTCCGCTGCCGGCGGAGGCTGGCGGAAGAGGGGGCACCCGGCGTACGCCGCCCCATGTACCACCAACGACGGCGCCTTCCTGTTGATCTGGAGGCCGTCACCCCCGAGCTGGTCCCGCGCCGCCTTGGTCATCTCGCTGAGGTTGAACTCGTGAGTGGCGACGTACGCGGCGAGGAACGAGTGGATGCGTGTCCAGCTCTCCGGTGTCAGGGCGGTGAGCTTCAGGGCGGAGGTCACCCTTGCCACCACCTCGGGCACGTTCGCGGGATGTACGACGGCCGCCTCGGCAGATCCATCGGACGGCCGCGTGTGCCGCGACTCGTCCCACAGGTAGTGGCCCTCGATGCGCATCCGGGGCAGGTCCAGGGCGCGCACCGCACGCAGGAAGCCGCCGCTGCCGAACCAGGCGCTGGCGGTCGTCACCGGCCCCAGCTCGTTGCGGAGGCGACCACCCAGCGCAGACAGGTTGAGCGGTTCTGTCGCCTCTGCGTAGTACACAGTCATCCGCTGGGCGAACTGCGCTCGCGCGTCGTCCTCGGTCAGGTCCGCTGCAGCCGTTCCGTCCGACGGGGCCGCCGCCTCAATCTCGAGGCTCGCCTCCAGGTCGTCGACGCGAGTGTCGATCAGCTCCACCAGGTCGTCCCCGCCGATGAGTCGGTCGGCGACCGCCTGCATGACGACCGCGGAGTCGGACGGCGACATCAGGGTGACGACCCGGTCGGCTGCCCGCAGACGCACGAGGAGGGGTGTCATGTCGGAGTCACCTGACGCGATGACGAACTCGTCGTAGTGCGCGTCGGCACCGAGCGCCTCGATCGCGTCGATCACCAGCCGGATGTCGGCACCGTTCTTCGCGTGCGACAGGCGGGGGCAGTCGACCACCTCGAACCCGGCGTCGGTGAAGGCCCCGCGGAACTTGAAGAAGGTGACGCGCGCGCCCTCCGTACGCGGGTCCGGCACCGAACCGGACGGGTTCATGTAGCAGCGCAGCACGAGCCAGCGGCGCGAGGCACCCGACTCCGTACGCATGCGGTCGAGCCACTTCGCTGGCGCCTCCGCGAACTGGAAGGCCACGGCCGGGTCCAGCTTGAGCAACCCACTGAACACATTGTCGAAGTCCAGGTAGAGCGCGCTCCGAACATCCCCCATGCGACGAAGTGTGCCGCCGCGAGAAGACCGGCGATGAGGAATCACGCGGAAAGTGCACCGCCGAGTCGACCGGGGGACTGCGCATGACGGCGACATACCCGGGGTACTCCGCGGCGTGAACACGTTCTACGTCCGCTCGTTCGCCCAGGTCATCGGCATGCTCACCGCCACCGTCGCCCACGCCGCGGCGACCGCGGTGCACGCCACCCGACGTACGCGCTGAGCGGCACCCGACTGGTCTCGACCACCCTGTTCTGCCCGCCGTCGCGGAAGTAACGTCCGAGGACGGACGGACGACGGGGAGGTGCGCCGATGGCGAAGCCCGCCATCCTCGCGGTCGACGACGACGTCGCGGTGGTCGCAGCCGTGGTGCGCGACCTGCGGCAGCGATACGGGCAGGACTACCGCGTCCTGCGGGCGACGTCCGGTCCCGAGGCGCTGGAGATCCTCGCCGACCAGCTCCTCAAGGACCGCCCGATCGCGGCCGTCGTGAGCGACCAGCGGATGCCCGGGATGACCGGCATCGAGGTGCTCCAGCAGGTGCGCGAGCAGTCGCCCGACACCAAGCTCTGCCTGCTGACGGCGTACGCCGACACCGACGTCGCGATCCGCGCGATCAACGAGATCGGGCTCGACTACTACCTGATGAAGCCGTGGGACCCGCCCGAGGACACCCTCTTCCCCGTGCTCGACGAGCTGCTCCGCGACTGGACGCACGGCCACCCCGACCGCGACTCCGAGGTGCGCGTCGTCGGCCACCGCTGGTCCGAGGCGACCCACGAGGTCAAGACGTTCCTCACCCACAACCACGTGCCCTTCCGCTGGCTCGAGGTCGACTCTTCCGACGAGGCCGCACGGCTGCTCGAGCTCGCCGGCGAGGGCGAGCTCCCGGTGGTCGCGCTGCCCGACGGCTCGGTCCTCCGCTCCCCCACCTCCACCGAGCTCGCCACCGCGCTCGGCCTCAACACCCAGGCGACCAAGCCGCTCTACGACCTCTGCGTCGTCGGCGCCGGGCCGGCCGGCCTCGCGGCCGCGGTGTACGCCGCCTCCGAGGGGTTGCAGGTCGTCGTGGTGGAGCGCGACGCCCCGGGCGGCCAGGCCGGGCAGAGTGCGTCGATCGAGAACTACCTGGGCTTCCCCAAGGGCCTCTCCGGCGCCGACCTCACGCACCGCGCGGTCGCGCAGGCGTCACGGTTCGGCGCGGAGATGGTGCTGGCGCGCGATGTCGTCGGCTTCGAGACCCGCGGGCCCGTACGCGCGGTGCTGCTCGACGGCTCGGCAGACATCGAGGCGCGCGCGGTCCTGGTGGCCAGCGGGGTGTCGTACCGCCGTCTCGACGCCCCCGGCCTCGACGACTTCGTCGGCCGCGGGATCTACTACGGCGCCAGCGCGAGCGAGGCGCCGCAGACCGTCGGGGAGGACGTGTACGTCGTCGGCGCGGCGAACTCGGCCGGGCAGGCCGTGCTCAACTTCGCCAAGTACGCCACGAAGGTCGTGCTCGTCGTGCGCGGCTCGTCGCTCGAGGCGTCGATGTCGCAGTACCTCGTCACCCGCATCCTCGACACCCCCAACGTCGAGGTACGGCTCCGGACCGAGATCGTCGGCACCCGCGGCGACGGCCACCTCGAGGGCGTCACCCTCTGTGCTGCGGGCGAGGTCGACGAGGTCGCCACCAGCTCGGTCTACATCTTCATCGGGGCCGCGCCACGGACCGACTGGCTCGGGGACGCCGTCTCCCGCGACGAGCGGGGCTTCGTGCTCACCGGGCCCGACCTGCCCGCTTCCGCCGCCTGGCCACTGGAGCGCGGTCCCTTCGCACTGGAGACCAGCGTGCCCGGCGTCTTCGCCGCGGGCGACGTACGCCGTGACTCGATGAAGCGCGTCGCCTCGGCCGTCGGCGAGGGCGCGATGTCGGTCTACCTGGTGCACCGCTACCTGGCGGCGACATGAGTCTGGTCTCCGAGCTGCGCGCCATCTCGATCCTCGACGGCTTCACCGACGAGCAGGTGGCCGAGCTGGCCGCCGCCGGCGAGGAGGTGGCGTACGAGCCGGGCGACCGGATGTTCGACGAGGGTCGCCCCGCCGAGCACTGGTGGGTGATGCTCGAGGGCCGGATCGACGTCGTGCGCCGGGTCGGCAACGAGGAGGTCGCGATGGTGACCATCCAGAACCCTGGCCAATGGGCCGGCGGCTTCCGCGCGTGGGACGAGCACGGCGTCTACATGGGGTCGGCGCGCGTGATGGACGCCAGCCGGGTCTTCCGACTGAGTGCCTCCGAGCTGGCGCGGTTCGGGCAGGAGTGGTTCCCGTTCGCGGTGCACCTGCTGTGCGGGCTGATCGTGACTGCCCGGCGCATCGAGCACAACGCCCGCGAGCGCGAGGCACTCGTGGCCCTCGGCACGCTCGCCGCCGGGCTCGCACACGAGATCAACAACCCCGCGTCGGCCGCGGTCCGCTCGGTCGGCGCGCTCCAGCAGTCGAGCGACGACGTCTTCGCCTCCCTCCAACGGCTAGCCGGGGCAGGGATCGACGCTGCGCAGTTCACCGCCCTCGACGAGCTGCGGCGCTCGATCGACGTCTCCGCCGCGCCTTCCGGTGTCGCACTGGCCGACCTCGAGGAGTCCCTCACGGACTGGCTCGAGGACAACACCATCGACCGGTCGTGGGCGATCGCTCCGGCCCTGGCTGCGGCGGGCGTGCAGTCGTCCCTGCTCGACCGGGCTGCTTCGTCCCTGTCGGGGCCGGCGCTCCAAGCGGGCCTTGAGTGGGTGGCCTCCGCCGTCACGACGACCGCCCTCATCAACGAGGCGCAGGACTCGACCCGCCGCATCTCGGACCTCGTCTCGGCCGTGAAGTCCTACTCCCAGATGGACCGCGCCGCCGTCCAGGAGATCCGCGTCGTCGACGGCCTCGAGAGCACCCTGATAATGCTCGGCCACAAGCTCCGCGAGGGCGGCGTCACCGTCGTCCGCGAGTACGACGACGCCGTCCCGCCGATCACCGCCAACCCCGGCGAGCTCAACCAGGTCTGGACGAACCTCATCGACAACGCCGTCGACGCCATGGAGGGCGGCGGCACCCTGACGGTGCGGACGTACGCCGACGAGCGCCACGTCGTCGTCGAGATCTGCGACACCGGCCCCGGCATGACCGACGAGGTCGCCGCCCACGCCTTCGAGCCCTTCTTCACGACCAAGGAGGTCGGCAAGGGCACGGGCCTCGGCCTCGACATCTCCCGGCGGATCATCGTCGAGCGGCATGGGGGTGAGATAGGTGTGGAGTCGGTTCCGGGTGCGACGGTGGTGCGCGTGCGCCTGCCTCTGGGAGTTGAGCGTTAGGGCCTTCCGACGACTGTCGGGGGCTTGACGCACCGGGGGTTCCTTCTCTGAGCGCTTGGAGGCGCATGCTCAGTGATCTGCTCCTACCTATGGGAGCGAGGTTGGCGCGGCCGATGCGATTTTCGGATTCGGCATCGGCACGGGTTGGGGACGTTTAGCCTCTCGGGGATCATGAACCAGAGGGAGTCCCCGAGAATGACCCACGTCTTTCGCGTCGTCATCACCGCCGTTGCCAGCCTCGCGCTGCTGATGGGCGCAGTGGTTGGACTTAGCGCCGTAGGCGCATCGGCTGCCACCGATATGGACTGCACCGATTTCTCCACGCAGGCCTCGGCACAGTCGTTCTTCCTGGCCGCCGGTGGTCCGTACTCGGACCCCCACTTTCTTGACTCCGATGGTGACGGGGTTGCTTGCGAGAGCAACCCCTGCCCTTGCTCCTACGGCACGACGCCGACGACGCCCGCGACGACGCCGACACCCACTCCGACACCCACTCAGACACCGACTCCGATCCCAACGCCGACGCCGACGCCGACTCCCCCAGCCGAGGTGATCCACGTAGTGAGGGTCATCAACGGCCAGTTGATCAAGGTGCGCGAGGGCGCGAATTCTCCCGAAGTCGTGCACCTTCTCGGGGTCACCGTTCCGAAGCGATCTTGCGAGGCCAGGGCGGCCAAGAGGGATCTACGCTCGTGGGTGAAGCCGGGCATGGTCGTGATATCCCACATCGACGAGAAGGCACCCGACCGCGACGCGCAGGGCAACCTCTACCGCGCCCTGGAGCGCCAGAAGGGTGGATGGGACATCGGAGGTAGCCAGATCGACACCGGTTTCGCCAACGTCGATCGCAGCGTGCGCTTCAGCTTCAAGAACACCTATCTGCGGTGGGAGCGCAAGGCGATCGCCCGGTCCAAGGGCTACCACGGCACTTGCTGACCACCCCACGCTTCAGCTGCTGTTCACACGAGAGACAGTCCGCCGCCAGCGACGCAAGTCGTCCGCTTGCCGTCCTCAGGGGTGACCGGGCACCGACGAGCCGTGGCTACTGTCGAACGCATGACCAACTCTCCCCACATACCCGACCACACCCTCACCCTCAGCGGCGGAGCAACGATCCCGCTCCTCGGCTTCGGCACCTGGCAGATCAAGGGCGACGACGCCGTGCGCGCGACCGCCGCTGCGCTGGAGGCCGGCTACCGGCACCTCGACACTGCGACGGTGTACGGCAACGAGGCTGAGGTCGGGCGGGCGCTGGCCGAGAGCGGCGTGGCGCGCGACGAGGTGTTCGTGACGACGAAGTGCCCGCCGGACAACGTCGGCAAGGAGATCGACACCCTCAAGAAGAGCCTGGAGCTGCTCCAGCTCGACCACGTCGACCTCTGGCTCATCCACTGGCCGGGCAGCGGCTCGGACAACACCACGCTCTGGCAGGCGTTCATCGAGGCGCGGGACGCCGGACTCACCAAGGAGATCGGCGTGAGCAACTTCGACGCAGCCCTCCTCGACGAGGTCACCCAGGCCACCGGCGAGGCTCCCGCCATCAACCAGATCCGCTGGAGCCCGCTGCTCTTCGACGCGCAGACCGTCAGCGAGCACCGCGACCGCGGTGTCGCGCTCGAGGGCTACAGCGCGCTGCGCGGCGGCACCCTCGACCACCCGGCGATCGGCGAGATCGCCGAGCGCCTGGACCGTACGCCCGCCCAGGTCATCATCCGCTGGCACCTCCAGCACGAGACCGTCGTCATCCCGAAGTCCGTCAACGCCGACCGGATCCACTCCAACGCCGACGTCGGCGGGTTCGAGCTCAGCGCCGAGGACATGGCGACGCTCGACGGGCTCGGCGGCAGCTAGGCCCGCTCCTCGGCGATGCTGTTGCCGCCGTCGACGACGAGGCACTGGCCGGTGACGTACGACGAGCCGGGCGTGCAGAGGAAAGCGACGGCGGCGGCCACCTCGTCGGGCGTCGCGCTCCTGCCGATCGGCGTACGACGTCCCTGCCGCACCTCGTCGTCGGTCTGGCTGCCCGTGGCGATCCACCCGGGTGCGACGGCGTTGGCGGTGATGCCGTCGGCGGCATGGTCTACCGCCACCGATCGCGCGAGGCCGACCATCCCGGCCTTGGCAGCGGCGTACGCCGCCTCGTCGCGCATCGCCATCACCGCCCCGGTCACCGACGTCACCATCACGATCCGACCCCAGCGGGCCTCGCGCATGCCGGGAAGGACCGCGCGGGTCGCGAGGAACGCGGTGTCGAGGTTGCGGGACAGCGCCGAGCGCCACGCCTCGTACGACAGGCCGTCGACGCCGCCGGTCTCCGCGCCGCTCCCGGAAGCCAGACCGAAGGCGGGCGCGCTCGTGCTCGTCATCCCCGCGTTGTTCACCAGGATCGTCGGCGGGCCGAGCACGTCGGCCACGCGGGCATGAGCGTCGCGCACCTGCTCCTCGTCGGTGAGGTCCGCGATGACACCGACGGCCCGAACGCCGCGCTCGGTCAGCTCGGCCACCCGGTCCTCGACGCGGGCGGAGGTCGCACCCAGCGCGACGTCCGCACCCAGGGCCCCGAGGAGCGACGCGGTCGCGAAGCCGATCCCGTCCGGCGAGCCGGCACCGGTGACCCAGGCGACCCGTCCGGCGAGGCTGAACGCGTCAGGCAGCATGGGCGAAACCCTCCCACGACGCGGAAGGGCCCTCGACCGCCGCGACGGTCGAGGGCCCGGAGCCGGTCAGGAAGTGGCGAGGAACGGCGCGAGCCAGTCCTGCGCGACCTCGATGTCGACGCGCTGGTAGCCACCGAGGTATCGGCAGTTGTCGGTGTAGGCGTAGCTCGTCACGGTCACGAGGTAGCCGTTGAGGAACGTCGGGCCTCCCGAGTCGCCGAAGCAGGTCCCGCCGGTGCCCTTGGTGTCGTTGGGGTTGCCGTTGAGCTGGAGGATCTGGTCGGTCAGCTTCTGCCCCGGCTGGTCGGCGTATCTCCGGATCAGCGGGAACGTCATCGGGGTCGGCTTCTGCGGGCCCGAGTCGGGCTTGCGGACCTCGGTGCCGTAGCCGACCGACGTGAAGATCGTCTTGTTGAGCCTGGGCTGGGCGTAGTCGTCCAGGTAGTTCAGCGGAGCGATCTTCGCCGGCTCGATGCCGGTGACCGGACGGTCCAGCACGATCACCCCGACGTCGTTCCAGTTGTCCAGGTCGGTGAAGTCGGAGTACTCGGGGTGCGTGTACGCCGTGCCGGACCGGAAGCCGGCCGCCTCGATCTCAGCCTGCGTGTAGCCGTTGGCAGGATCCGCGGCGGCGGCGTAACCGCTGCTGGGGCCGGTCTCCTTCACGACCGACCGGAAGTCCACGAGCGTCTTGCCCTTCGTGCCGTCCGTGCAGTGGGCGGCCGTCAGCAGCACCGTGGGCGTGACGAGGGTCGCCGAGCAGCGGAACCGGCCGGTGCCGTCGTAGAAGAGGATCAGCCCCACGTTGGGGTGGGCGTCGCCGTCCGGCGTACCGCCGGTCACGGCAGCGGCTGGAGCCGCCGTCATGGCACCCAGCGTCAGCGCGGTCACCAGCACCGCCATGGCGGCCTTGAGTCGAGATCGCATGCACTCGTCCTTCGTTCGTCGGTCCCCGGGCCCATCGATGCTAGGCACACGTCCGCGCGACGGGAAGGACCTCGACACCGCAGGGACCGTGCAGGTTTGTCAGCGCGAAGGACTAGTCCAGTGCACATGCAGAAGAGCCCCCGACCGCCGAGGCGGTCAGGGGCTCTTCGTGGTTCAGATCAGGAGACGCGAACGTTCTCGGCCTGGGGACCCTTGGGGCCCTGGGCCAGGTCGAACTCGACCTTCTGGTTCTCGTCGAGCGACTTGTAGCCGTTGCTCTGGATCGCGGAGAAGTGGACGAACACGTCCTCGCCGCCACCGTCCTGCGCGATGAAGCCGAAGCCCTTGTCAGCGTTGAACCACTTGACAGTTCCTGAAGCCATGATGCTGTTCCTTTGTTTTCGTTCGCGGGCTGTGTGCCGGCGACCTGCTGAAGACATCCACCTGATGGAGTCCAGCGAACCGAAAACCAGGAGTACAAGACACGAGCCGTACGTCTTGTACGGCCAGGACGACCTTGGGGGTCGTCCCTTCAACACCCTCCACAGTAGGGCATCGACCACACTTGTGGCGTTTCCGCGACCTTCGACCTAGCCCGCCCGGGTGAAGGATGCCTCCAGCGCGTCGAGCACAGCGGTCCGCTCGCGCAGGGCGATGCGCCTCATCACCGGCGTCGCGGGGCCGTAGAGGCCGTACGTCTTGAGGCGGGCGTCGTGGCGGACGAGGGTCTCCTGCGCGCTGACCACCTCGAGCGTGTAGCCCGGCCAGCCCTCGGCGAGCCGGGAGCCCCACGGCGCGTCCTGCCACCAGTGGTAGACGAGCCGCGTCGGCTGCTCGAACGTCGCCACCTCGCCGGGCGCCTTGCCGAACAGCGTCCGGTCCTCGTACGTCGTCCCGAGCCCGACCGGGCCGTCCGAGGTCTTGCGCGAGCCGCGCCGGATGCTGCCCTTGTGCGGCTGCCACTCGTTGATCGACTCGATGTCGGCGAGCTTGTCGAAGACCGCCTCGATCGGCGCCCTGACCACGCGTTCGAGGTGGAGCTCCGTCTCGCCCATGCACTCATGATCTGCCTGCCGTGGGTGGGGTGGAAGGCCGGTCTAGTGGGGCTGCGGCAGGATCGGCGGCATGACGACCGAGGGCTACGAGCTCCGCACCGAGCTCGCCGACATGGACTTCGACCGCATCCACCCGTGGCTCAGCACCGACGCCTACTGGGCGATGGGGCGCACGCGCGACAACGTCGAGACGGCCGCGCGGAGCTCGCTCAACTTCGGGATCTTCACCAGCGACGGGCAGCAGGTGGCGTACGCCCGGGTGCTCACCGACCACGCGAACTTCGGCTGGCTCGCCGATGTGTACGTCGACCGCGACCACCGCGGTCGCGGCGTGGGTCGGATGCTGGTGGAGGGCGTGATGGAGCGGCTCGAGCCGATCGGGCTCAGCCGCGTCCTGCTCGCGACGCGCGACGCGCACGACGTCTACGCACGGTTCGGGTTCGAGCCGCTGCCGAACCCCGAGATCTTCATGATCAAGAGCTGAAGCGCCACTCGATCGTCGAGCGGTAGGTCTCCCCCGGCTCGAGCACCGGCGACGGCCAGTCGGGGTGGTGGGGCGAGTCGGGGAAGAGCTGCGGCTCGAGGGCGACGCCCGACCTGGGCGCGTGGACGGTGCCGTCGAATCCGTCACCGGTGTAGACCTGCAGCCCGGGCTGGTCGCTCCACACCTCGAGCCTCGTCCGTTCCGACGACAGCGCCGCGTGCCGCCGGAGGCCGTTGCCCCGCACGACGTAGTTGTGGTCGATCGATGCTCGCAACGGAGCGGGCGAGCGGAGGTCGTACGGCGTACCGGCCACCGGCGCGTGCTCGCCGAGCGGGATCCCCGTGTCGTCGACGGGCGTGTACTGGTCCGCCTCGACGACGAGCTCGTGGTCGTCGATCGTGCCCTCACCGTCGAGGTCGAAGTAGGCGTGGTTGGTCATCCCCACCACCGTCGGCGCATCGGCGGTCGCTGACATCTCGACCATCACCGTGCTCCCTGCGACCGCGTAGCGCACGCGGGCCGTCACCTCGCCCGGGAAGCCCTGGTCCCCGTCCGGACTCGTGAGCGTCAGCTCGATCGCGTCGTCGGTGTGCGACGCCACGTCCCACAGCCGTACGTCGAAGCCCTCGGGCCCGCCGTGCAGGTTGTTGCCCCGGTCGTTCGTCCCGAGCCGGACCGTCGTACCGCCCAGGTCGAAGCGACCGCCGGCGATGCGGTTGGCGTAGCGCCCGATGGTCGCGCCGACGTAGTCCGGGCTCGCCAGCCGTTCGGCGACATCGGCGTGGCTCAGCACGACGTTGCGGCCGTCGACCAGCAGCCGGTGGACCGTTGCGCCCAGGGTGAGCACCTCGACGACCGGCCCTGGCGCGGACCCGATCGTCAGCAGCCGGACGTCGCGTCCGTCGGGCATCTGGCCGAAGACGCGTGGGGAGGTCATGCCTTCCATCCTCGACCACCGTCAGGTGTGACGCGGGGACCGACCCTCGGCTGGACGACCCTTGGCTAACGTTCACACCTCACCGACGGAGGCGCCATGTCCGCACGACCATCCGAGCACGTCACGCCCCGCCCGGAGGCCTCGGCCCCGGGGACCAACTGGGCCGGCAACCACACCTACAGCGCGGCTCGCCACGTCCGTGCGCGGTCCGTCGAGGAGGCGCAGACGGTCATCCGCGACTCGGCGCGCGTACGACTGCTCGGCACCCGGCACTCGTTCAACGCCCTGTGCGACACCGAGGGGACACTGCTCGACCTCACCGGTCTGGTCGCCGAGCCGGTGCTCGACGTCGAGCGCGGTACGGTCCGGGTCGCCGGCGGTACGCCGTACAACGACGTGGCGGCGCACCTCCAGTCCCGCGGCCACGCGCTGGCCAACATGGGCTCGCTCCCCCACATCTCGGTGGCGGGCGCGACGTCGACGGGCACGCACGGGTCCGGCACGGGCAACCGCATCCTGGGTGCGGCCGTGAGCCGCATCGAGCTGATCGGCGCGGACGGCGAGCTGCGCACCGTCGCCAGGGGCGACGCGGACTTCGACGGCTCCGTCGTGGCGCTGGGCGCGTTGGGGGCCGTCGTCTCGCTCGACCTCGACGTGGAGCCGACCTACGACGTGCGCCAGGACCTCTACGCCCACCTGCGCTGGAGCGAGGTCGTCGAGGAGATCGACGCGGTCCTCGCGTCGGGGTACAGCGTCAGTGTCTTCGGCCGGTGGAACGACGCGGATCCGACCGAGGTGCTGGTGAAGACCCGCACCACCGACGACCGGAGCCCCGCGGACTGGATCGGGGCCACGGAGGCCGTGCCGGCCACCACCGCCTCGCTCACGCTCGGCGAGGGCGACCACCTCACCGTCCGTGGCGCACCCGGCCCGTGGTCCGACCGGCTGCCCCACTTCCGAGGCGATCGGCAGCCGAGCTTCGGTGAGGAGATCCAGTCGGAGTGGTTCGTCCCTGCCGCGGCGGCCGCCGCTGCCCTGCGAGCGGTCACGGACCTCGCCGACGCCACCAGCGGTGAGCTCGCGGCGCTGCTCATCGTGAGTGAGATCCGCGGCATCCGCGCCGACGAGCTGTGGATGTCGCCCGCGCAGGGGCGCGAGACGGTCGCGCTCCACTTCACCTGGCGGCGGGAGCCGGCGGCCGTCCTCGCGATGGCCCGCCGCGTCGAGGACGCCCTGTCGCCCTTCGGCGCCCGGCCGCACTGGGGCAAGGTCTGGGACCGGATCGACCACGGCCAGTACCCACTGCTCGACGACTTCCGAGCGCTGGTCGAGCGGGTGGACCCCGCAGGGAAGTTCCGCAATGCCGTCGTCGACCGGGTGCTCGGCACGCCCTGAACGCCGAGGGGTCACTGCACGGCGGTACGCGCCTCGATCGCACGACGGCGGCCATGTCCTCGTCCGGCCGTGGGTGGCGGCACACGACACGTCCCCGGCCGTGGGTGGCGGCACACGGCACGTCTCGGGGCCGCCGGCATGCGGTGTGCCGCCACCCAGCCGAGCGCGGATGCTGTGTGCCGCCACCCACCCGGGGCCACGACGGCCCGAGTGCCGGAGGTCAGAGCAGGCCGAGGCCCTCCGCGTGGAGACGTACGGCGTCGGAGTCGGCGCAGAGCACGAACGGGACGTCCGAGCCCCACGCGTCCGACACCGCCTCCACCCGCCCGTCGCCCGGGTTGAGGCGCACCTCGCGGATGTAGACGGCGAGGATCCGGTCGGGGTACTCGCGGACGATGTCGGCGTAGATCTGCGGGTCGCGCTCGCCGGAGTCGCCGAGCAGCACGAAGGAGAGGTCCGGGTGGAGGTCGAGCACCTCGCGGATCCGCGTGTGCTTCTGCTCGCGCCCGTGCCGGTTGCCGAGCAGGTCGCGCAGCAGGACCGGGCCGAGCGGGAAGTCACGGTGCCGCAGGAACGCGAGCAGGAAGGCGTGGAGGTTCCACGGGCTCGACGAGACGTAGAAGACCGGGTTCACCCCGGCCGCGAGGTCGCGGTAGAGCTCCGGCGCCCCAGGGAACGCCGTCCGGGTCAGCGCCGAGCCGGTGAAGGTCTGCACGACCATCCGCAGCGCCCGCTGCACGCCGGTCTCGAGGATCGTGTCGTCGACGTCGGAGAGGACACCGAACCGGGCGTCGGTCGCCGGGACCCGCACCTCGACGAGCGCCGGTTCGGCGTCGCTGACGCCGCGGTAGTCACCCCGCAGCTCGACGGTCCCGGTCGTCCACGGCGCGGTCAGCGAGCCGGCCGGCGTCGGCACCCGCACCAGGAAGTAGCCCTCCGCGTCGGACTCGGCGTCCACCGAGACGCCGGCGACCGTCACCCGCAGCGGCACCCCGGGCAGCTCGTCGGTGACGAAGTGCCGGAGCGTACGACGTGTCGCTGCCCGCACACCCTCCTCGGGCATCGCCTCCGAGGCGACCGGGTTGTCGAGCACGCGGCCGCGCACCACCGTTCCGGCAGGACCGCCGTGCCCGATGTAGGGCTCGATCCGGAAGTGCTCGGGAGTGCTGTCGCCTCCACGCGAGTCCCAGGCCCGCTCGGCCGCGAGGACCAGTCCCTTGAGGTTCACCACGCCACCGTAGGCGGGGTCACCAGCGTCCGTGCACCTGCTCCCGGATGCGACGGTCGTAGAGGTCCGCGATCGCAGCGACCAGCGAGTCGGGCAAGGAGCCGACCGCACCGGCGGCCGCGTTGGACCGGGCCTGGTCGGTGTTGCGAGCACCGGGAATGACCGTGGAGACACCCGACAGCTGCGCGACCCACGCGATCGCGGCCTGCGCGGGCGTCACGTCGAGGCCGCTCGCGGCGACGAGCCGGGCGAACTCCTGCGCCGCCTCGACGCCAGTGGCGAAGTCGACGCCGGAGAACGTCTCGCCGACGTCGAA
Organism: Nocardioides baculatus; assembly: GCF_016735675.1. Lineage (GTDB taxonomy): Bacteria > Actinomycetota > Actinomycetes > Propionibacteriales > Nocardioidaceae > Nocardioides > Nocardioides baculatus. The sequence continues at coordinate 315,599 of NZ_JAERSG010000001.1, forward strand.
GGCGCTGCCGTCGCGGTTGTAGGTGCGGTGGTCGTCCTCGGCGAACGTCGTGTCCAGGCCGTACTTCCCCGACAGCAGGCCCGACGCCAGCGGCACCCGGGCGATGATGCCGACGCCGGCCTTCTCGGCAGCCGGCAGGACGGCGTCGAGCGGCTTCATCCGGAACGCGTTGAGAATGATCTGCACGCTGGCGACATGGGGCCGCGCGATCGCGCTGAGCGCCTGGTCGGCGGTCTCGACGCTGACGCCGTAGGCCGCGATGACCTGCTCCTCGACGAGCCGGTCGAGGACGTCGTAGGTCGCGTCGTCGTCGATGACCTCGCTGGGCGGGCAGTGCAGCTGGACGAGGTCGATCGTGTCGACGCCGAGGTTGCGGCGCGAGCGGTCGAGCCAGGCACGGAAGTTGGCCTCGACGTAGTTGGCCGGCACCTGCTCCTCGCGGCGGCCCATCTTGGTCGCCACCACGAACCCGGCGTCGGCGTGCTCGGCGACGAAGCGACCGACGAGCTGCTCGCTGCGGCCGTCGCCGTAGACGTCGGCGGTGTCGTAGAACGTCACGCCCGCCTCGGCCGACGCCTCCAGCACCGCGCGGGCGTCGTCCTCGCTGACATCGCCCCAGTCGGCACCGAGCTGCCAGGTGCCGAGGCCGATCACCGAGACCGGGCGACCGGTCCTGCCGAGGGTTCGCTGCTCCATGCCGGCCACTCTTGCAGGGCCGGCCAACGGGTCAGGAACGCAGGCCGGCCCGGAGCTCGTCCAGCGCCTCGTCGAGCGAGACCCTCGGCGACCAGCCCCAGCCCGCGGCGCGGTCCGCGCGGATCGCGCCGGTCCAGGCGGGCTGGTCGTCCCAGGTCGGCTCGACGCCGAGCGCGTCGCAGACCGCGCCGAGGTAGTCGCGCTGGGTGGCGCGCGGTGCGGCCACGTTGACCGGGGTGCAGCCGCCCAGCACCGGGCCGGCGGACACGTCGTCGCGGACCGGGATGGCACCGGTGGCCAGGTCCGCGGTGAGGGCGGCGAGGTCGGTGACGTGGACCCACGCCACCGTCGCGTCGGCGACCGCGTGCCGTCGCGACTCGTCCTGCGCGATGGCGGCCGGCTGGACGGTGTTCCACACCGACGACTCGCCCGGGCCGAGGATCATCGGCGGTCGCACCAGGACGCGGGTCGTACCTCCCAGCCGCGCCAGCGCCTCGTCGAGGTCGCGCTTGATGACGCCGTAGGGGTTGGAGTCGTCGGGGACGTAGGCCGACTCCTCGGTGACGTCGCCCGTGCCCGGGCTGCGGTCGTACACGCCGGCAGTCGAGATGTGCACGACGAGCGGTACGCCCGCATCGCCCGCCGCAGACGCGATGGCGAGCGTGCCGTCGAGGCCGATGCGCCGCTGCTCGTCGGCGTCGCCGCCGAGCGGGTGGACCGTGGTCACGAGCGCGTCGGCCCCCGCGACGACCGACGCCGCGAAGGCCGCGTCACCGAAGTCGCCGACGTGCTCCTCGACGCCGGGCACGTCGGGCGCGGTGCCGGGACGGCGTACGACCGCGCGGATCGTCGCGCCCCTCTCGCTCAGCGCGGACACCACGTGGCTGCCCACGAGTCCGTTGGCTCCGGTCACGACGACGATCGAGGAGGTCATGTCTCCACCTTGTCAGGGCGACCCAGGAGCACGTGGGCGACGACCGCGACCCAGATCGGGGCGAAGACGAGGCTGGTGAGCACGTCGGTGACGTGGTGGGCGCCCTCGTAGAGCCGGGACGGCGCGACGATGACCGGCGCGAGGAACAGGACCCACGCCCATCGACGGGACGACGGCACGGTCCGGAAGAGGTAGATCGCGAGGGCGCAGTAGACGACGATCGCCGTCATCACGTGGCCCGACGGGAAGCTGTGGTCCGGCACCAGCCCCGGGTCGAGGATCTTCACCGGCGGCCGGTCGCGGGTGATCAGCAGCGTCACCACGAGGTAGAGCGCGAGCGTGCCGGCGACCAGCACCGTGAAGTAGACGAGCGGCACCCGGGTCTTCTGCAGCCGCCACAGGACCAGAGCCACGACCGCGGCGATGATCACGCCGACGATCGTGTCGGCGACGTGGCTGCCCCACTTGGCGAGGAACTCACCGTCAGGGGTCCTCTGGTCGGCGATGGACCGGGCGATGTCGTCGTCCCACGGCTCGACGGTCGACTCGAGCGGGTGCGTGATCAGCCACCCGACGGCCGTGACGGCGGCGGTCAGGGCGACCCACCACGCGGTCAGGGTGAGGGCGGCCTGCTGGGTCCTGCGGTTGATCTCCACGAGAGCAGAGCGTGCCAGCAGCACGCGCCGAGCGGCAGTCCCCCAGGGGTGAGTGCCGACGACCGCTCGTCGTACGACACCGACCGCCCGTCGCTCCGCCGCGTCCACCGACCGACCGGCCCGCGCGGCCCCCTGCCGAGCGGCGTACGTCCGGTGCCACGGTGACGTCGGTCACACCTCGGTGACCCGTCCCCGGAAGGACCCTGACGTGACAGACGCCCACGACCAGGCCGCACGCCACGACCCCGTCTACGACGACCTGGCGGCGCGGCCGGAGTTCGCGGAGCTGCGATCGCGCTATCGCGGCTTCGTCATCCCCGCCACCGTGGCCTTCCTGGCCTGGTACGCGCTCTACGTCCTGATGTCGATGTTCGCCCACGACTTCATGAGCATCAAGGTCGTCGGCAACATCAACATCGCGCTGGTCTTCGGCCTGCTGCAGTTCCTGACGACGTTCGCCCTGGCCTACGTCTACAGCCGCTACTCCAACTCGCGGCTCGACCCGCTGGCCGCCCAGCTGGCCGACTCCTACTACGACGGCACCAACGGACGGGAGCGCTGACATGGAAGGCCACCAGATCCTCACCACGACGCTGTTCCTCGGCGTCGTCGCCCTCACCGTGGGCATCACCATCTGGGCCAGCCGCAACTCCTCGGGTGCGGCCGACCACTACGCCGGCGGCCGAGGCTTCTCCGGCTTCCAGAACGGGCTCGCCATCGGCGGCGACTACATGTCCGCGGCGTCGTTCCTCGGCATCTCCGGCGCCATCGCCCTCTCCGGCTACGACGGCTTCCTCTACTCCATCGGCTTCCTCGTCGCCTGGCTCGTCGCCCTGCTCCTCGTCGCCGAGGTGCTGCGCAACTCCGGTCGCTACACGATGGCCGACCAGCTGGCCTACCGGATGAGGCAGAAGCCCGTCCGGATGGCGGCCGCGACGTCCACGGTGGTCGTCTCGATCTTCTACCTGCTCGCCCAGATGGTCGGTGCGGGTGCGCTCGTCGCACTGCTCCTCGGCGTCAGCAGCGAAGGGTTGAAGAACCTGACGATCTTCTTCGTCGGCGCGCTGATGATCTTCTACGTCACCGTCGGCGGCATGAAGGGCACCACGTGGGTGCAGATCGTCAAGGCCGTGCTCCTGATGGCGGGCTCCGCGCTCATCGTCGTGCTGGTGCTGGCGAAATTCGGCTTCAACCTCTCCGAGCTCCTCGGCACCGCCGCGCAGAACAGCGGCAAGGGCGGCGCCTTCCTCGAGCCCGGTCTGAAGTACGGCGTCTCGACGACGTCGAAGATCGACTTCATCTCCCTCGGCATCGCCCTCGTGCTCGGCACCGCGGGCCTGCCGCACATCCTGATCCGCTTCTACACGACGCCGACGTCGCGTGACGCACGCAAGTCGGTGCTGTGGGCCATCGGCCTGATCGGCGTGTTCTACCTCTTCACGCTGATCCTCGGCTTCGGTGCCGCCGCGCTGCTGGACAAGGATGCGTACGCCGAGGTGGCCGCGTCGGGCGGCAACCTGGCCTCACCCCTGCTGGCCGAGGCCGTCGGTGGCGGGCCGGGCTCGACAGGAGGCGCAGTCCTCCTGGCGGTGATCGCGGCGGTCGCCTTCGCGACCATCCTCGCGGTGGTCGCCGGGCTCACGCTGACCTCGTCGGTGTCGGTGGCGCACGACCTCTACAACTCGGTGTTCCGCAACGGCCAGGCCACCGAGGCCGAGGAGATCCGGGTCTCCCGGATCGCCGCAGGCGTCATCGGACTGATCGCGATCGTGCTGGCCATCCCGGCTCAGAAGCTCAACATCGCGTTCCTCGTGGCGCTGGCCTTCGCGGTCGCGGCGTCGGCCAACCTGCCGGCGATCATCTACAACATGTTCTGGCGGCGCTTCAACACCCGCGGCGCGCTCTGGAGCATCTACGGCGGCCTGATCTCGTCGGTCGGACTGGTGATCTTCAGCCCGATCGTCAGCGGCAAGGGCGTGGACGCGGTCACCGGCAAGAACCTCTCGCTGCTGCCGACCAGCATCGACATCTCGTGGTTCCCGCTGGAGAACCCCGGCATCGTGTCGATCCCGCTGGGCTTCCTGCTCGGCTACCTCGGCACCATCACCTCGAAGGAGCCGTCGGCCGAGGAGCGCTACACCGAGCTCGAGGTCCGCGCCCTCACCGGCGCCGGCGCCGAGCAGGCGTCCAAGCACTGACCGCCGACACCCGCACGACGTACGACGCCCCGGAAGGCCAGGCCTTCCGGGGCGTCGTCGTGCGTGGAGCGGTCGTGCGAGTGGATCAGATCCCGGTCATCGGGAGGACCACCGCACCGTTGACGGTCATCGTGCCACCGTCGTTGTAGGCATCGGCGCCCTCGGGGGCGGTGTTGCCCTCGAAGGTGATGCCGGTCGCCGTGAGGGTGCCGGTGGTGGAGTTCCACAGGCCGCCGCCCTCGTTGGTGGCGCTGTTGCCGGTGATCCGCCCGGTTGTCCAGGTGACCGTGCCCGCGCCGGTGATGTGCAGGGCACCACCGTTGCCGGGTGCAGCGCCGGTGGTGTTGTCAGCGGCGTTCACGTCGGCCAGGTCGGCCGTGCCCGCGTTGACCTCGATGGCTCCACCGGCGCGAGGCGCGGAGTTGCCGTTGAGGGTGGTCCCGTTCACCTTGAGCGTCCCGTTCAGCGACAGGATGCCGCCGCCCGATCCGGCGGCGCCGGTGGCCTTGTTGCTCTCGATGGTCGAGCCGTTGACGGTCAGCGCGCCACCGTCGTCGTAGATCGCGCCGCCACCCTGGTCAGCGGCAGCACCGCTGGCGGTGTTGCCGCGCAGCTGGGTGCCGGTGACCGTCATGGTGCCGGTCGCCGAGTTCCACAGGCCGCCACCCTCGACGGCCACGTTCTCGAGCACCTTGCTCTGGCCGACCTCGACCTTGCCGGCGCCGGTCAGGTGCAGGCCACCGCCGTTGCCGGGAGCGGTCCCGGCGTTGTTGCCCTGGAGCGTCGTGAGCATGACCGAGGTCGAGCCGACGTTGGCCTCGATCCCGCCGCCGGCGCGGTTGGCCGTGTTGTCCTTGATGGTGGAGCCGTTGACCGTGAGGGTGCCGAGGTTGTTGAGCACCCCACCGCCCGAGCCCGCCGTGCCGGTCGCCTTGTTGGCCTCGATCGTGGAGCCCGAGATCGACGTGGTGCCGTCGGTGTAGACGCCACCGCCGCCCTGGTCCGCAGCGGCACCGGAAGCGACGTTGCCCGAGATCGTGGAGCCCGAGACCGACATCGCTCCGGTGGCGGCGTTCCACAGTCCGCCACCCTCGACGGCACTGTTGTTCAGCACCTTCGTGGTGTCGACGGAGACCTTGCCGGCACCGGTGAGGTGCAGGCCGCCGCCGTTGCCGGGGGCCGCGCCGGCGCTGTTGCCCTCGATCGTCGAGGCGACCACGGTGGTCGTGCCGACGTTGGCCTCGATGCCGCCGCCGGCGCGAGGTGCGGTGTTGCCCCGCACCTCGGTGGTCGACAGGGTGAGCGTGCCGAGGTTGTTCAGCACTCCTCCGCCCGAGCCCGCTGCGCCGGTCGCGTCGTTGTTCTCGATGGTGCTCCCGCGCACCGTCAGGACACCGCCGTCGTTGTAGAGAGCGCCGCCACCCTGGTCGGCCTCCGCGCCGGCCGCCTCGTTGTTGCGGAACGTCGTGCGCTCGACAGTGAGCTCGCCGGTGGCGGAGTTCCACAGGCCGCCACCCTCGGCGCCCGCGTCGTTGTTGGCCACCAGGCTGCCCTTGACCTTGACGCTGCCGGTGCCGGTCAGGTGCAGGGCACCGCCATTGCCGGGGACCGCGCCGGTCTTGTTGCCGGTGAGGCGGCTGCGGGCGATGACGGTCGAGCCGCCGTTGGCCTCGATGCCGCCGCCCGCGCGCTCGGAGGTGTTGCGCTTGACGCGGCTCTCGACGACGCGGAGCATCCCGCCGTCGTTCATGATCGCGCCGCCCGACGCACCTTCACCGGTGACGGTGGACTTCAGCAGGCTCGACTTGCGGACCTGGACCTCGCCCCGGCTGCGGATGAGGCCGCCGCTCTCGGTCGCGGCCGGCGCGCCGTTGCGCAGGCGCAGCCGCTTGATGACCAGGCGGCTCCCCTTGCGCACGTCGAACACGCGGTCGACGCCCTTGGCGTTGATCGACTTCCCGCGGCCCATGACGACCAGGCTGCCCCGCACGTCGAGGTCACCGCGGCCGGCGCCGCCCTTGGCGTTCTTGCCCGTCGCGAACGAGATCGAGCGCAGCAGGACGATGCGGTCCTTGCCGGAGGTCTTGTTGGCCTTGCGCACGGCCGCGCGCAGCTGCTTCTCGGTGCGCACCTTGAAGACGCGCTGCTTCCTCGCCCGCTGCGTCTTCGCCTGCTGCGTCTTCTCGACGGTCTGCTGCGACTGGCCCTGGGCCGACGCCTGCGTCGTGTCGGCCGCGCTGGCCGGTGCCACCGCGAAGGCGGCTAGTGCGAGTGCTGATGCGGCCACGCCGGTGGTCGCCCGCAGCCCTGTTGTCCTCAGTGCTGACATCTCTGTCTGCCCTTCTGGTCGTCGTCCGGCGGCAGGGTGTGTCGGCCGCCTCGCGTCTCCACCCGGTTCCGGGAGGCGACAGAGGTGGATACGGCGCCCGCCGTCCCGGCGTTCACCCGACTTCCGGCCGTCCCGAGGTCTGGACCACTGAACGCGGACCGGCCGAGCGCCGTACGCATGGGTGTGACCGGGACAATGCGTGGTGTGAGCGATCCCGACGGCACGGTCCCGGCCCTCGACGACGAGGACGGCGTCGTGGCGGCCTACCGCCAGCACGGGGCCGAGGTCTACCGCTTCGCACTGCGCGGCCTCGCCGATCCCGGAGCGGCGCAGGACGTCACCCAGGAGACGTTCGTCAAGGCCTGGCGGAGCGGCCACCGCTTCGACCCCGAGACGGCCTCGCTCCGCGTGTGGCTCTTCGGCATCGCCCGCAACACGATGATCGACCACCTGCGTGCCCGGCGAGCCCGGCCCTGGCAGAGCAGCCTGGCGGACGCGCCGACGATCGAGGCCTCCGCGGGGTCGGTCGAGGACCACGCCGACACCGTCCTCGACGGCTGGCTGGTCGAGGAAGGGATGCGGCGCCTCGCGCCCCACCACCGCGAGGCGCTGGTGCAGACGCACCTGCTCGGCCGGCCCTACGACGAGGTCGCCGCCGAGCTGTCGATCCCCGTCGGCACGCTCCGCAGCAGGGTCTTCTACGCGATGCGTGCCCTACGCTCCGCGATGGACGAGATGGGAGTCAGCCTGTGAGCGCCGACGACGAGGCCGCGCACCGGGGGCTGCGCGAGCTGCTGGGGTCGTACGCCCTGGGGCACCTCTCCGGACCCGACGAGGACCGCCTGCGCGCCCACCTCGACGGCTGCGCCGGGTGCCGCGCCCAGCTCGACGAGCTCGCGCCGCTGGCGGGTCGCCTCGGCCTCGTCGACCCACGGGCCTTCGGCGACGTCCCGGTCCCACCACCCACGCTCGGCGAGGACGTACGCCGAGCCGTGTCGCAGGCTCGTGCCGAGCGTGATGCCGACGAGCTCGCCCAGCGCCGCGCGGCGGCCGCCGAGCAGCGTCGGCACCGATGGGTCGGCACGCTGACGGCAGCGGCCGTCGTCCTGGTCGCCCTGGTCGGCGGCGCGGTCATCGGACGTGCCACCGCTCCCGATCCCGCTCAGGTCCCGCTGGAGGCCATCTCCATGGACGTGGGCTCGGACGAGGACGTCACGGTCGAGAGCGCCGACCTGGTCGACCACACGTGGGGGGTCGAGCTCCGCATCGTGGCTCTGGGCTTCGACGCGGGCGAGACCTTCCGGGTCGAGTTCCGCACGATGGACGGACGGCTCGTGCCCGCCGGCGAGTTCCGCGGGGTCGGCACGCGCCCGATGACCTGCTTCCTGCAGTCGGCGACCATGCGCGAGGACGTCACCCAGGTGCTGGTCACCGACGAGAGCGGCGACACCGTGCTCTCCTCGGACCTCTGAGCGATCGGACCCGTCCGTCCGTCGCGCTCGCGCGACCGCCCGGCGCTCGCGCGCACCGACGACCTCCCGACGACCAACCTCTCGGCAGTAGGTTCGATGGTGACGCTGATCACGCACGCCGAGGAGAGAGCCTTGTCCGAGCAGACCCTGTCCAACCTGTCCCGTGAGGAGCGGCGCTTCGAGCCGCCCGCCGACCTGGCCGCCGACGCCAACGTCAAGGAGGAGGCCTACGCCCGCGCGGACGACGACCGCGAGGCCTTCTGGGCCGCGGCCGCCGAGCGCCTCGACTGGGGCCAGAAGTGGGACCAGGTCCTCGACTGGTCCAACCCGCCCTTCGCGAAGTGGTTCGTCGGCGGGACGATCAACGCCTCCGTCAACTGCGTGGACCGCCACGTCGACGCCGGCAACGGCGACAAGGTGGCCCTCCACTGGGTGGGCGAGCCCGACGACGACACCCGCGACATCACCTACGCCCAGCTCAAGGACGAGGTCTCCAGGGCGGCCAACGCGCTGACCGAGCTCGGCGTGAAGAAGGGCGACCGGGTCGCGATCTACATGCCGATGATCCCCGAGGTCGTCGTCGCGATGCTCGCCTGCGCCCGCCTCGGCGCCCCGCACACCGTCGTCTTCGGCGGCTTCTCCGCCGACGCCCTCGCGTCGCGGCTCGAGGACTGCGAGGCCCACGTCGTCATCACGAGCGACGGTGGCTACCGCCGCGGCGCCGCGTCCGCGCTGAAGCCCGCAGTCGACGAGGCCGTCGAGAAGACCGGCGACCTGGTGCGGCACGTGCTCGTCGTGCGCCGCACCGGTCAGGACGTCGACTGGCACGGTCGCGAAGAGGGGGGCCGCGACGTGTGGTGGCACGACGCCGTCGACAACGCCTCGCCCAAGCACGAGGCCGAGATGCACGACTCCGAGCACCCGCTCTACGTCATGTACACCTCCGGCACGACCGGCAAGCCGAAGGGCATCCTGCACACCACCGGCGGCTACCTCACCGGTACGTCGTTCACGCACTGGGAGGTCTTCGACCTCAAGCCCGACACCGACGTCTACTGGTGCACCGCCGACGTCGGCTGGGTGACCGGCCACAGCTACATGGTCTACGGCCCGCTCGCCAACGGCGCGACGCAGGTGATGTACGAGGGCACGCCCGAGAAGGGCCGCTGGTGGCAGATCGTGCAGGACTACAAGGTCACGATCTTCTACACCGCGCCCACCGCGATCCGTACCTTCATGAAGCAGGGCCGCGAGATCCCCGACGGCTACGACATGTCGTCGCTGCGGCTGCTCGGGTCGGTCGGCGAGCCGATCAACCCGGAGGCGTACGTCTGGTACCGCGAGGTCATCGGTGGTGACCGGTGCCCGGTCGTCGACACCTGGTGGCAGACCGAGACCGGCCAGATCATGATCAGCCCGCTGCCCGGCGTCACGGCCGGCAAGCCCGGGTCGGCGATGAAGGCGCTGCCGGGCGTCGGCGCGGACGTCGTGGACGACGACGGGAACTCGGTCCCCGACGGCTCCGGCGGCTACCTCGTGCTGACCAAGCCGTGGCCGGCGATGCTGCGCACGCTGTGGGGCGACGACCAGCGTTTCAAGGACACCTACTGGTCGCGCTACCCCAAGCAGGGCTTCTACTTCGCCGGCGACGGCGCGAAGAAGGACGAGGACGGCGACCTCTGGATGCTGGGCCGCGTCGACGACGTGATGAACGTGTCGGGCCACCGACTCTCCACCACCGAGATCGAGTCGGCGCTCGTGTCGCACCCCAAGGTCGCCGAGGCGGCCGTCGTCGGTGCCGCCGACGAGACCACCGGCCAGGCCGTCTGCGCCTTCGTCATCCTCCGCGAGTCCGCGGGCGACGGCGGGCCGGACATCGTCGAGGAGCTCCGCAAGCACGTCCAGAAGGAGATCGGCGCGATCGCCAAGCCGCGCCAGATCATGGTCGTGCCCGAGCTGCCGAAGACCCGCTCCGGCAAGATCATGCGCCGCCTGCTCAAGGACGTCGCCGAGCACCGCGAGGTCGGCGACGTGACCACCCTCGCCGACTCGACGGTGATGGACCTGATCAAGGACAAGGAAGGCTCGGCGGCCTCCGAGGACTGACGTCCTGCTCCGGTAGTTCAGGGGGAGACGGCTGTCCGGGATCCTCCCGGGCGACCATCTCCCCCTGAACTACCGGACCTAGGGTGGGACAGGTGAGCTCCTTGCGCGCGGACGTCGCCGTCATCGGCGGCACCGGCTTCTACTCGTTCCTGACCGACGCGACCGACCACGTGGTCGAGACGCCGTACGGCGCCCCGTCGGGCCCGATCTCGATCGGCGAGGTCGGCGGGCGGAAGGTCGCCTTCGTCCCGCGGCACGGGCCGCACCACGACTTCCCGCCGCACGGCATCCCCTACCGGGCGAACGCGTGGGCCCTGCGCTCCCTCGGCGTACGCCAGGTGCTGGCGCCGTGCGCCGTCGGCGGGCTCCGCGAGACCGTCGCCCCCGGTGACCTCGTCGTCCCCGACCAGCTCGTCGACCGCACGCACCGCCGCATCGGGTCGTACGTCGAGTCGGGCGCGGTGCACCTGCCGTTCGCCGATCCCTACTGCCCGGGCGTCTCGCGGGCCCTCGCCGGTGCCTCGGAGGACGTCAGCGTCGGCGGCACGATGGTCGTGATCGAGGGGCCGCGGTTCTCGACGCGCGCCGAGTCGCGGCACTACGCCGAGCAGGGCTGGGACCTGATCAACATGACCGGCGCCCCCGAGGCGCAGCTCGCCCGCGAGATGGGCCAGTGCTACGCGCCGCTGGCGCTGGTGACCGACATGGACGCCGGCGCCGAGTCGGGCGACGGCGTCGGCCAGGACGAGGTCTTCGCCCTCTTCAAGCAGAACCTCGACCGGCTCACCGGGCTGCTCGCCGCGGCCATCGCCGCACTCCCCGACCCGGACGGGTGCACGTGCGCGACCTGGTCGGACGGCATCGATCTGACCTACGAGGTGCCTGGCCGATGAGGGTGCTGCTCACCGGGGCGGCCGGCTTCATCGGGACCGCGATCGCGCGACAGTTGGCCGCCGCCGGGCACGAGGTCGTCGGAGTCGACCTGATGCTCGACAGCGCGCACGGCTCGTCCGCGCCGCCGGCCGGGGTCCACCACCTCGACGTGCGCGAGGCCGGGTCGGCCGAGTGGTCGGGCCTGCTGCGCGGCATCGACGTCGTCTGCCACCAGGCCGCGCTGGTCGGTGCGGGCGTACGGGTCGGAGACCTGCCGGCGTACGCCTCCCACAACGACCTCGGCACCGCCGCCCTGCTGGCCGCGATGCACGACGCGGACGTCGACCGGATGGTGCTGGCGAGCTCGATGGTCGTCTACGGCGAAGGGCTCTACGCCTGCGCCGAGCACGGCCGTCAGGCTCCGCCGCCGCGCGCGGTAGCGGCGATGGAGGCCGGCGACTTCGACAACCACTGCCCGGTCTGTGACCGCCCGCTCGCCTGGGAGCTCGTCCCGGAGGACGCCCGGCTCGACCCGCGCAGCAGCTATGCCGCGAGCAAGCTCGCCCAGGAGCACTACGCGTCGTCGTGGGTGCGCCAGGCCGGCGCTGCCGCGGTCGCCCTGCGCTACCACAACGTCTACGGCCCGATGATGCCGCGCGACACCCCCTACAGCGGTGTGGCCGCGATGTTCCGCTCGTCGCTCGAGCGCGGCGAGGCGCCGCAGGTCTACGAGGACGGCGCGCAGATGCGGGACTTCGTGCACGTCGACGACGTCGCCCGCGCCAACGTGCTCGCGCTCGAGGCGGTCGCCTCGGGCAGTACGCCGCGGTGGTCGGCCTACAACGTCTGCTCCGGGCAACCGGTGACGATCCTCGACGTCGCCACCCGGGTCGCCGAGGGCACCGGCCGCGACATCGCGCCGGAGGTGACCGGTGGCTTCCGGCCGGGCGACGTCCGGCACGTCGTGGCCTCGCCCGAGCTGGCCGCCGCCGAGCTCGGGTTCGCTGCCGCGATCGGCCCCGACGAGGGCCTGCGGGAGTTCGCCACCGCCCCGCTGCGCGCCTGACCACTGGGTCGAGTGCGCAGCCTCGGTGCGACCACTGCCTCGACGGCACTCGACCCGGTGATCACCAGGTCGTGTAGAGCAGGTGCTCGACGACGAGCGCGGTGAGCACCTGGAGGCCCAGCCCCCACCGCCGCCAGCTGCCGGGCAGCAGCGCGAGCGAGATCGTCAGCCACGGCACGAACGGCAGCCAGATCCGCTCGACCTCGGCCTTCGACATCCGGCTCAGGTCGGCGATCGCGATCGTCAGTGCGGCCGCGCCGGCCAGCACCGCCACGGTGCGCGCCGGCCCGGCGTGGCGACGAGCGGCGACCGCGAGGCCGGCGCCCAGCAGCGGACCGCCGGAGACGAGGAGCGCACCGAGGTTGCCCCACGCCCAGTAGCCGAACGGGCGGGTCTTGGCGATGCCGTCCCAGTAGCGGTCGTGCAGCACCGGGTAGGCCTCCCACCACGCGAAGCCGTACGCGGCGAACGCGAGGACGACGGCGAGTGCCGCAGCCGCCGCCACCGGCAGCGGCTTCCACGACCGCGCCAGCCAGAGCACGGACAGCGCCAGGATCCCCAGCAGCGGCAGGCCGTAGGAGCTCATCACGCACCAGCCGAGCAGGAGGCCGGCCAGGAGGCCCCAGCCGACGAGGGCGCGACCGGAGGCGGTGGCCGCTGCCGCGAGCGACGCCAGTCCCCACGCGGCCAGGGCCGCGAAGACCGCGTCGGCCGACACCGCGAGGAACACCGCGGCCGGCGACAGGACGAGGAACGGCGCGGCCAGCCGCGCCAGGTCCTCGGCGCCGAGCCGGCGCAGGGTCACGAGGGTCGCGAGCGGGATGGTGGCCGCGACCGCGACGACGACCAGCGCCGCGACGAGCGATCCGCCGAGGCCGAGCCGGACCAGCAGGACGTGGAAGAGCACGGCGCCCGGCGGGTGGCCGGCGAGGTGGATCGGCCAGTTGTCGGCCGAGCGGTAGGGGATGCGGTCGACGTACTCCCGCAGCATCGCGGGCACGTCGGTGATCTCGCGGGCGGTGACCATGTACTCGCTCGGTGCGTCCATCACGCGCGTCAGCCCGGCCCCGCCGTCGACCAGCGCGAGAGCGAGCAGCCACGCCAGCCCGACGACGTACGACACCAGCAGCAGGCGGCGCCACGACAGCGTGCGGGCCAGTGCCTCGCCGCGCCAGATCCCGGCGGCGGCCAGCAGGATGGCCAGCACCGATGCCGCCGAGAAGCGCAGGTCGACGAAGCCGTGCAGTGGCGGCAGGCCGAGCATGTCGCTGCGCGCGTCGACGTCCCAGCCGGTCAGTGGCGGGACCACGAAGGACGCCAGCAGCACGACGCCGGCGACGGTCAGACCCACGGCCGCACGGCGCGGGGTACGGGCGTCGGTCATGCCGTCCACCCTAGGGACGGCGTGCGCGGGGACCCGCTCCGGCGGCCACACGTCACAGGTTCGTAAGGGTGAGAAACATGGTCCGCGGCCCGCCGTTCTGGCAGCGTCGGCAGCGTGACCACCTGCGACCTCGTGCTTCCCTGCCGGGACGAGGGGCCCGCCCTGCGCGGCCTCCTCCCGAGGATCCCGTCGAACTTCTCCGTGATCGTCGTCGACAACGGGTCGCGCGACGACACCGCCGAGGTCGCTCGCGAGCTGGGTGCGCGCGTCGTCACCGAGACGACGCCGGGCTACGGCGCCGCCGTGCACGCCGGCGTCGAGGCCGCGACCGCGGACTTCGTCGCGGTCATGGACGGCGACGGGTCGTTCGACCCCGACCAGCTGCTCCCGCTGCTCGCCGACGTCGCGTCCGGCCGGGCCGACATCGCGGTGGGTCGACGTCGGCCGGTGCAGCGCGGGGTGTGGCCGTGGCACGCACGCGTCGGCAACGCGCTGATCGCCACGTGGCTGCGCCGCCGGATCGACATGGACGCCCACGACATCGCGCCCATGCGGGTCTGCCGGCGACAGGCGCTGCTCGACCTCGACCTGCAGGACCGTCGGTTCGGCTACCCCGTCGAGCTGTTGCAGGCGATCACCGTCGCGGGCTGGCGGGTCAGCGAGCACGACGTCGACTACCACCCGCGCGCCGCCGGCACCCGCTCCAAGGTGTCGGGGTCCGTCGTGGGCACGGCCCGCACCGCACGGGACTTCATGCGGGTGCTGCGATGACCGGCCCCCTGACGATCCTCGTGGTCGCCAAGGCGCCCGTCGCCGGCCTCGTGAAGACCCGGCTCGGCGCGATCGTCGGCGACGACCGGGCCGCCGACCTCGCCGCCGCCGCACTGCTCGACACCCTCGCCGCCTGCCACGACGCCGGTGCCGCAGGACACCTCAGCCTCGCCGGCGACCTGGCCGGGGCCGTGCGCGGCGCGGAGATCGCGACCGCCCTGGACGGCTGGGCGATCACGCCCCAGCGGGGCGACGGCTTCGCCGAGCGGCTGGTGAACGCCCACCTCGACGCAGGCCCCGGGCTGGTCGTCCAGGTCGGGATGGACACCCCGCAGGTCACCGGCGCCGCCCTCCGCGAGGTGGCCGCCGCGATCGACGGCCACGACGCCGTGCTCGCACCCGCCACCGACGGGGGCTGGTGGGCGCTCGCCCGCCGCGACCCTGACGTCGTACGCCACCTGGCGGAGGTCGAGATGTCGACCGACACCGTCTGCGTCGAGACCCGGGCTGCGCTCGAGCGGGCCGGGGCCCGGGTCGCGCACGCCGCGGCCATGACCGACGTCGACACGGTCGAGGACGCCGACCTCGTCGCCGGCCTGGCGCCGCACAGCCGCTTCGCCGAGGCGTGGCGCGCACTGCGGGCGGAGGTCGCGTCGTGATCGAGCAGTCCTTCAGCGAGGTCTTCGCCAGCGCCCTCGGCGGCGCGCCCACCGTCGTCGTCGGGCTCGGCGGCGAGCCGATCGCCCTCCCGGTCCACCTCTGGAGCCGGTCGGCCGACGAGACCGACCACGCGCTCGTCGCCCTCTGCGACGGGCCGACCCTCGACATCGGTTGCGGGCCGGGTCGACTCACCGAGGCCCTGGCGACGCACGGCCACATCGCGCTCGGCATCGACGTGGTGCCCGCTGCGGTCGCGATGACCGCCGACCGCGGGGTGCCCGCGATGCAGCGGGACGTGTTCGACCGACTGCCCGGCGAGGGCCGCTGGCACAGCGCACTGCTGGCCGACGGCAACATCGGCATCGGCGGCGACCCGGTCCGGCTGCTGCAGCGGGTGCGCTCGCTGGTGGTGCCCGGCGGTCGCGTGGTGGTCGAGCTCGAAGGACCCGGCAGCACCGTCATGAGCTGCTGGGCCTCGCTCGAGGCGAGCGACTGCCGCAGCCGGCCCTTCCGGTGGGCGACCCTGGGCGTCGACGACATCGCGCGGACCGCCCACGCCGCGGGCCTCGGCGTCAGCGGCGTGCACCAGCTCGGGGACCGGTGGGCCGCCGTCCTGTCCGAGGCCGCGGCATGACCGCGCGGCTCGCTCCCCCGTCGCCCGAGAGCTTCACGTCGCGGCTGCGCTCCCCCGCGGTCGCCGCGCGCGTCGGCCTGTGGCTCGGCATCAGCTTCGGCATCTGCTTCGTGACCGGACTCATCAGCCACTACGCCCAGCTGCCCAGCCACCCGATCCCGTTCCCGACCAGCCCGAGCTGGGGCTACCGGCTCACCCAGGGCCTCCACGTCGTCACCGGCATCGCCGCGATCCCGCTGCTGCTGGTGAAGCTGTGGTCGGTGCTGCCCAAGCTCTTCGAGGGCTTCCCGCTCCGCGACCCGCGCGCGCTCGTGCTCACCGGCCTCGAGCGCGGATCCATCGCGGTGCTCGTCGCGGCGTCGATCTTCCAGCTCGCGACCGGCGTGGCCAACGCCGCCCAGTGGTACCCCTGGTCCTCCTTCTCCTTCCGCACCACCCACTACGCGATCGCGTGGGTCGCCATCGGCGCGCTCGTCGTGCACATCGCCGTCAAGCTGCCGATCATCCGCGACGTCCTCACCAGCGACATCGACGCCACCTCCCACGACCGGGCCGGCGCGACCGAGCCCGGACCGCTGTCGCGGCGCGCCCTCGTCCGTACGGCGTTCGCCGCGGCCGGCGTCGCCGTCCTCGCGACCGCCGGCAACACGGTGCCGCTGCTGCGACGCGTCTCCGTCTTCGCGGTCCGCACCGGCGAGGGACCGGGCGGCGTCCCGATCAACAAGTCCGCGAAGGCAGCGCGCGTCGAGGAGTCGGCGACGTCGTCCGACTGGCGGCTCGAGGTGGTCGTCGACGGCACCGTCGCCGCCGCGCTGTCGTACGACGACCTGCGCGCGATGCCGCAGCACACGGTCGGCCTGCCGATCGCCTGCGTGGAGGGCTGGAGCGCGCAGGGCACCTGGTCCGGCGTCCGGCTCGCCGACCTGCTGGCGTCGGTCGACGCACCCGCGGACCGCGACGTGTCGATCACCTCGCTCCAGGAGAGCGGCCCCTACCGGCGCACGACCCTGCCGGCGAACTTCGCCGCCGACGAGCGCACGCTGCTCGCCCTCGACCTGTCCGGTGAGCCGCTGGCACTCGACCACGGCTACCCCTGCCGGCTGATCGCACCCAACCGGCCCGGCGTGCTCCAGACCAAGTGGCTGTCCCGGCTGGAGGTCTCGACATGACCACCCCCCGACGTCCTTCTCCCCCGCTCCGCTCCTCCGAACAACACCGCAGGGACCCCGGAGTGAGGGCGCGACTCGCACTGGGCGCGCTCGGCGTCCTCGTCGGGCTCTACGGCGCCCTCCTCTTCCTCACCCGGCAGGACCCGGGCCAGTGGCTCGAGGTCGCGATCTGGTTCGGCGCCGGCGTGGTCGCGCACGACGTCGTGCTCTCCGCACTGGTGATCGGCACGTGCCTCGTCGGCGCGCGGGTGCTGCCGCAGGCGTGGCGGGCGCCGGCGACGATCGCGCTTGTCGTGTGGGGCGCGCTCACGATCGCCACGATCCCGATGCTGACCCGTGCCGGGGCCCGCGCCGACAACGCCACGCTCCTCGACCGGCCCTATGCCGCGACGTGGTGGACGATGACTGCCATCGTGGTCGTCGTCGTGGCCGTCGCGGGGCTCCTCCGCTCGCCCCGGGCCACTCGGAGGGGTTGAGGGCGGATGCCGAAGGTGCTGGTCGTCGACGACGACGCCACGGTCCGCGAGGTCGTCGTGTCCTACCTGCGCGCCGCCGGGCACGAGGTCCGCGAGGCCGTCGACGGCCCCGGTGCCCTCGACGCCGTGCGCGACGAGCCCGCCGACCTGATCGTGCTCGACGTGATGATGCCCGGGCTCGACGGGCTCGAGGTCGCCCGCCGGCTGCGCGTCGCCTCCGACGTCCCCATCGTCCTGCTCACCGCCCTCGGCAGTGAGCAGGACCGCGTGGTCGGCCTCGAGATCGGTGCGGACGACTACGTCACCAAGCCCTTCAGCCCGCGCGAGCTGGTGCTCCGCGTCGACTCGATCCTGCGGCGCTCGGCCGGCAGCCTCGACACGAGCACCCCGACCGTCCTCACCGACGGCGACCTCGTCGTCGACCGCGCCCGGCGGCTGGTGACGAGGGGCGGCGCGGAGACCGCGCTGACGACGCGGGAGTTCGACCTGCTGGCGTTCCTGGTGTCACGCCCGGGCGTCGCCTTCTCGCGTGACGACCTGCTCCAGCAGGTGTGGGGCTGGTCGTTCGGCGACCAGTCGACCGTCACCGTCCACGTCCGCCGGCTGCGCGAGAAGGTCGAGCCCGACCCGACCAACCCCGTGCGGCTGCGTACGGTCTGGGGCGTCGGTTACCGCTGGGAGACCACCTCATGAACACCCCACGACGTCCTGCTCCCCCGCTCCGCTCCTCCGCACGACGCCGCGGGGACCCCGCATGAGCGACCTCGCCGAGATCTGGCTCGTCGCGATCGGGAGCGGGGTCGCCGTCGGCCTGGCCGGCCTGCTCGCCGGCTGGCTGCTGCGGCACCGCTCGCTGCGCTGGCAGCTCGCCGTGGTCGGCGTCGTCACCACCCTCACGGTCCTGGTGGGCGTGCAGGCCATCTCGCGGCAGATGCTGATCTCCGACCACGACCGCTCCGTCGTCCTCATCGTGACGAGCGCCGCCGCGGTGGTGTCGCTCGCGGTCGCGCTGGTGCTGGCGACCGCACTGGTGCGGTGGTCGCAGTCGCTGCGCGAGGAGGTACGCCGTGTCGGTGACGGCGGCGCGGTGGTCGCCGGCCGCCACGGGCCGGCGGAGTTCCAGGGGCTCGCGAGCGACCTCGCCGACGCCAACCGCCGACTGGCCGAGGCCCGCGAGCGCGAGCAGCGGCTGGAGGACTCGCGGCGCGAGCTCGTGTCGTGGGTGTCCCACGACCTCCGCACCCCGCTGGCCGGGATCCGGGCGATGGCCGAGGCCCTGGAGGACGGCGTCGCGGTCGAGCCGTCGCGCTACCACCGGCAGATCCGCGGCGAGGTCGACCGGATGGTGCTGATGGTCGACGACCTCTTCGAGCTCTCCCGCATCCACGCCGGCCAGCTCGTCGTCGAGCCGCAGGCCATCTCCCTCGGCGACCTCGTCAGCGAGGCGATCGCCGCCGCCGACCCGGTCGCCCGCGCCCGCGGCGTACAGCTCGGCGGCGAGGTGCCCCACGGCCTCCAGGTCGACGCCGACCCCGCCGGCCTCTCCCGCGTGCTCGCCAACCTCATCGTCAACGGCATCCGCCACACCCCGGCCGACGGCTCGGTCCACGTGATCGCGCGGCCGGTCGACGGCGGCGTCGAGCTCGCGGTCACCGACGGCTGCGGCGGGATCGCCGACGACGCGCGCGACCGGCTGTTCGAGGTCGGCTACCGCGGGACCTCGTCGCGTACGCCCGAGGGCAGCGAGCTCCAGGACGTCCACACCGCCCGCGCCGGCCTGGGCCTCGCGATCGTCAAGGGGATCGTCGAGGCCCACCACGGCCGGGTAGCGGTCGAGAACGTCCCCGCCGCCGCCGGCTGCCGGTTCCGGGTCGTCCTCCCCGCCTGACCGACGCGGGCCGGCCGTCCGACCTGCCAGATCGTCCCTGGACACCTGAGGACGGAGTGAACGGGTTCAGGCCCCGATCTCGTCCACCACGTCCTCAGGTATCGCCTCAGCCGAGGGGCGCGGTCAGCTCGATGTTGATGTCGTCGGGGTCCTGGAGCGACAGGATGGCCATCCCGGCGTCCGGGAAGTCCATGATCTCGCCGTGCTCGATGCCGGCCTCGTCCAGCGCGGTCAGCGCCGAGTCGAGGTCGCCGCGGGAGTCGACCGCGAAGCTGACGTGGTCGAGGCCGGTCGCGTCGGGGTCGAACCCCTGCGTCCCCACCGGCCGGAGACCGAAGAGCGTGCCCTGCGGGGTCTGGTAGACGGTGCCGCCGAAGAACTCCTCGGCGGAGTCGCGCACGCCGGGCTCGTCGACCCGCCCGGAGTTGTCGATCGCGGCGGGCCAGCCGAAGAGCCGGTCGTAGAACTCCTTGGACCGGGCGATGTCGGTGACGGTCAGTCGGACGTGGGCGTAGCCGGTGCTGTTCACGAGTGCCATGCCGCCCCCGTACCCCTTGGCCGGATTCTCAGACACGTGTAGTTCAGGGTGAGACGGTCGAGTCCGCGTCCTCCTGACGACCGTCCTCCCCTGAACTACCTCGGGAGGTGGCGGCGAGGAGGACCGCCACACCGACGACGGCGGCGAGGAGGGAGGCCAGCAGGATCGCGATCTTGGCCTCCTCGGTCAGCAGGTCGGCGCCGGGGAACGACAGCCCGGCGATGAAGATCGAGACGGTGAAGCCGATCCCGCCGACCGCGCCGAGGCCGAACAGCATCGGCCACGTGGTCCGGTCGGGCATGCGACCCAGCCCGAGGCGTACGGCCAGGTAGGACGCGGCGAAGATGCCGACCGGCTTGCCGAGCACGAGACCCAGCATGATGCCGAGACCCACGGGCTCGGTGAAGACCTTGCCGATGGCGCCGAGCTCGACGCCTGCGTTGGCGAGCGCGAAGACCGGGAGGACGACGTACGCCGACACCGGGTGCAGCGTGCTGATGAGCCGCTCGACGACCGAGACCGACTCCTTGAGCAGGAACCGCAGCCGCGCGAGCTCGTCGGGGTCGAGCTTGTTGTCGCGCAGTGCCGCGCGCGCGTGCTCGCGGGCGACGCGCTCCTCGAGCAACGGGGTCGCGGGGGCGAGCAGACCGATCGCGACACCGGCGAGCGTGGCGTGCACGCCCGACTCGAGCAGGGCGAACCAGACCCCGACCCCGAGCACGGCGTAGACCACGACGGTCCACACGCGCAGCAGCCGGGCCACGACCATCGCGGCGAGCAGCCCCAGCGAGATCGCCAGCCAGCCCAGGGACAGGTCGCTGGTGTAAAACACCGCGATCACGAGGATCGCGCCGATGTCGTCCACGATCGCGAGCGTCAGCAGGAACAGCCGTGCCGCCGACGGGATCCGTCGTCCGAGGATGCCGAGCACCCCGACCGCGAAGGCGATGTCGGTCGCCATCGGGATCCCCCACCCGGCGTTGCCGTCGCTACCGGGCGGGTTCAGCGCGAGGTAGAGGCCGGCCGGGACGACCATGCCGCCGATCGCGGCGACGATCGGCAGTGCCGCGGTCTTCGGGTCGCGCAGGTCGCCGTTGACCAGCTCGTACTTGATCTCGAGGCCGACGACGAAGAAGAAGATCACCATCAGCGCGTCGTTGACCCAGTGCTGCAACGACTCGTCGAGGTGCAGCGGGCCGACGTCGAGGACGAGGTGGGTGTGCCACAGGGAGTCGTACGACGACGCCCACGGGCTGTTGGCCCACACGAGGGCGACCGCCGCGGCGAGGAGCAGCAGGAGCGAGCCGGCCGCCTCGACCCGGAGGAACTCACGCACCGGCCGCGCGACGAACCGCGCCAGCGGCCGGTCGCTCTCGCTGTAGACCGGCCCGGTGAGCCAGAGGTCGTCGTCGGGCGCGCGGTGGGGAGGAGTCGATGCCATGGTGGGGCGCATCCTTTGGAGGTCGACGGGGTAACGCATGACCGCGACTGCACGCCGCGGGCCGACCAGACTTCCCGGCTCACCTGTCCCCCAGTCTAGACGGCGGCGGGTGGCCCTGGGCCCGTTGGTAGGGTCGCGACCGACAGCACACCTCCGTCGTACACCGAAGGATCGCTCCGCATGGCGCACCAGATCTCCCCGGAACCGAACCAGGCTCGGGACATCGTCAAGGACACCGATCCGACGCTCGGCAAGCTCGTGATGGACGCCCAGCGCGACATCTCGACGCTCATCTCCAAGGAGATCGAGCTCGCCAAGAGCGAGCTCAAGGTCAGCGTCAAGCACGGCGGTGTCGGGATCGGCCTCTTCGCCGCAGCGGCCTTCCTCGGCCTGCTGGCGATCATCATGCTGTCGGTCTCCCTGGCCTACTTCATCCACTGGAACGGCAGCGGCCTCGACCTCCACTGGGCGTTCCTGATCGTCTTCGGGGTCTACCTCCTGATCGCGGGGCTGCTCGCCTTCATCGGCATCAAGCAGGTCAAGCAGGTCAAGGCGCCGGAGAAGGCGATCAAGCAGGGCAAGCAGATCCCCAACGCCCTCAAGGGCAAGGGCTGACGCGTCCGCTCCTGCGGTGAGCGTGACGACCTACGGCGTCAGCGCACGCAGGTGCCGGTGTCGACCGGGCTCTCCCGGGTGAGCCCCTTGGCCGCCGACTCGCTCACCTGGCCGGCGGTCAGGGCGTAGCCGGTGTCCTTGTCGCTCACCGAGGCGGCGAAGACCATGCCCGCGACGTCGCCGCCCGAGGTGACGATCGGACCACCGGAGTTGCCCGGGCGGATGAGCGCGCGGAGCGAGTAGACCTGCCGGATGACCGTGCCGTCACCGTAGATGTCGGGCGAGCGCAGACGCTGCTGCGACCGGATCCGGCCGGCCTCGACGTCGTAGGGGCCGTCCTCGGGGTAGCCGAGCACCGCGACGTTGTCGCCGGGCCCGACCTCGGTGTCGAGCCTGAGGTGCGGCACGCCGGTGTCCGGCAGGGCCAGCACCGCGATGTCGAGGTCGGCGTCGTAGAGCACGACCGAGGCGACGACGGTCGAGCCGGCCACCTCGACCTCGGGCCGGGTGACCCCGGCGACGACGTGGGCGTTGGTCATCAGCCGGCCCGGCGCGTAGAAGAAGCCGGTGCCCTCGACGCCACCGCCGCAGCCGTTGGTGCCGCGGACCTTGACCACGCTCGACTGTGCGACGACCACGTCGGGGTCGGTCAGCATCCGCTTGTCGCCGGGCTTGACCGCCACGATGCGCTCGGGCGCGAAGGGCTCGAGGTAGCGCGGGAAGAACGTCGTGCCGACCACGTTGTTGAAGGTCTGGAGCACGCGGCTCGAGTCGGCCGGGAGCACGGTGTTGACCTTCGCGAGGACCGTCGAGTCGCGCACGAGCGGCGTGATCCCACCGATCCGCGTGCCGGAGACCGCGACCCCGAGCGCCCACGCCACGAGGAGCACGGCGACGGCGCTCAGGGCCGATCCACCGACGGCGTCGACGGCCCGGATCGGCTGCCAGGTGATGCGCGCGCGGATGCGGGAACCGGCGTACTGCAACAGCGCCTGGCCCAGCGACGCGGCGGCAATCACGATGAACAGCGCACCGAGCGACACCCACAGCGACGGCGCGGCGTCACCGAGCGCGAGAGGCGCCGCCCAGATGCCGAGCAGGCCGCCGAGCAGGAGGCCCGCGGTCGCGAACGCCCCGGTGATGAAGCCCTGCCAGTAGCCCGAGAGGGCATAGATCCCCACGAGTGCGAGCAGGCACCAGTCGAGGACGTTCACTGCACTACTCCTCGAGCCGGGTGTTCTGCGCTGGATTGTCTGCGAGGTCGGTGCCTCTCGGCACACCCTGCAGCATGTGGTCCGGCAGGTCACGCACCCGCGCCCTGTCCCAGTCCTCGCCCCAGCCGAGGTAGGAGAACAGCCGGGCGATGATCCCCGCCGTGAAGCCCCACAGGATCACGTCGCGCTCGGGACCGATCAGGAAGCCCGGCCCCATCCACCCGCTCGGGTGGCGGACGTTGATCCGGTTGTCGGGGTCGAGCAGGTCGGCGATCGCGACGCGGTGGATCTCGTGGACCTCGTCGGGGCTCGCGATGCGTACGTCGCCGGGGTGTCGCCAGTAGCCCAGGATCGGGGTGACCGCGAAGTTGCTCGGCGGCAGCCACAGCTCGGGCAGCTCGCCGAAGACCTCGACCTCGGCCGGGTCGAGGCCGATCTCCTCGTAGGCCTCGCGCAACGCCGCCTGCTCGGGCGTCTCGCCGTCGTCGAGCCCGCCACCGGGGAAGGACACCTGCCCGGGGTGGGAGCGCATGTGGTGGGCGCGCTCGGTGAGCAGCAGCTCGCCGCGGTGGGCGAGGTCGTCGGGGGCCTCGGGCGCCCCCTCGCGGTCGGCGAAGACCATCAGCACGGCGCCGCGGCGGGGGTCGCTGTCCTCGGGCGGCATGAAGCGGGTGAGCTCGTGCACGGTGATCGTCGAGGCGGCTTCGACCACGGGGGCGAGCCAACCCGGGAGGTCAGGCTTGTCGGGGTCCACGCGACGTTGCCCGGAGGAGCGCAGCGGAGGAGAGGAACGTCGCGGGGTGCTCTCAGTCAAGATCGATCCCGAGGTGCTCCGCGACGAGGCCCTTGACCTCGGTGACCGAGTCGACGCCGCCGGACGAGGTGCCCGCGACCGTGCCGTCGGCGGCGACGAAGAGGAACGCCGGCAGGCCACGCCGGCCGATGGCGAAGGCCTCCTCGGTCATCAGGTCGCCGCCGGGGTCGGCGATCGACGGGTAGGTGACCCCGGTCTCCTCGGCCAGCGCCATCGCGGCGGCCGGCTGCACGTCGTTGAAGTCGATGCCGATCACGGCCACCTCGTCGCCGTACTGCTGGTGGAACTTCTCCAGGGCCGGCATCTCGAGCCGGCACGGCTCGCACCGCGCCTGCCAGAGGTTGATCAGCGCGGGGCCGCGCAGCGAGGCGAGATCGACGTCGGGGCCGCCGCCGAGGCACGGCAGCGTCAGGTCGGGCAGCCCACCCTCGACGGGCTCGCCGGTGCCGGGCTCGCAGTCGAGCATCCCGATCCGGTCCTTGGCAGCGCGCAGCTCGGGGGTGTCGACCTGCACGTCGGGCGGCCGCACGCTGATGCCGCCGTCGGACGAGCAGGCGGTCAGCGTGGCGGCGAGCAGGAGCGCCGCGAGGAGCTTCCTCACGCGGGGCCCTGGGTGGTGACGAGCTTCTCCGCCTCGATCGGGTCGGTCGGGCCGGCGCCGAAGGACGGGCAGAGCTTCGCGAGCGGGCAGGCTCCGCAGGCGGGCTTCTTGGCGTGGCAGCGGCGGCGGCCGTGCCAGATGAGGTGGTGCGACAGCATCGTCCAGTCGCGCTTGGGGAACAGCGCGGCGACGGCGAGCTCGACCTTGACCGGGTCGGTCTCCTCGGTCCAGCCGAAGCGACGCGCCAGCCTGCCGAAGTGGGTGTCGACGGTGATGCCGGGCAGGCCGAACGCGTTGCCCAGCACGACGTTGGCGGTCTTGCGGCCGACACCCGGCAGCTTGACCAGGTCGTCGAGCCGGGCCGGCACCTCACCGTCGTGGTCCTCGACGAGCGCCTGGCTCAGCTTGAGCACCGAGTCGGTCTTGGCGCGGAAGAAGCCGAGCGGGCCGAGCAGCTGCTCGAGGTGCTCGCGGGGAGCGGCGGCCATCGCCTCGGGCGTCGGGTAGGCCGCGAAGAGCGCCGGGCTCGCCGCGTTGACCCGGCGGTCGGTGGTCTGCGCCGAGATCACCGTGACCACCAGGCACTCGAACGGGTTGGTGAAGTCGAGCTCCGCGGCGGCGTCGGGATAGGTCTCGGCGAGGATCCGGTCCATCCGGCGGGCCCGTCGCACGAGCGTCGTGTCGGGCTTGGCGGGCGGGACCTGGGGGACCTTCGCGGTGGACCTGGGGGCGGGCACGGCCCCCAGCGTACGGTCCGCCACCGACAGTCCCGCGTGGGCCGCTCACCCGTGAGGTGTGGGTGGAATCGCACCTGTGAGGTGGAGCACGGCTAGGATCATCCCGACCCAGCGGGTCCGACGACTTGGAGGAATGACGTGGACAACGACGTGCTTCGGCAGGCACCGCTGTTCAGCTCGCTCGACGACGAGGCGGCCACCGCCCTCGGCAGCTCGATGGCCGAGACGACGCTGCGGCGCGGCGACGTCCTCTTCCACGAGGGCGACTCCGGCGACAAGCTCTACATCGTCACCGAGGGCAAGGTGAAGCTCGGCCGCTCCTCCTCCGACGGCCGCGAGAACCTGCTGGCGATCATGGGCCCCGGCCAGATGTTCGGCGAGCTCTCGCTCTTCGACCCGGGCCCGCGCTCGGCGACCGTCACCGCCGTCACCGACGCGACCTTCGGCTCGCTGTCGCACGACGACCTGCTCCGCTGGCTCGAGGGCCGCCCGCAGGTCGCCCGCGGCCTGCTGTCGCAGCTCGCCTCGCGCCTGCGCAAGTCCAACGACGTCGTCGCCGACCTCGTCTTCTCCGACGTCCCGGGCCGCGTCGCCAAGGCGCTCCTCGACCTCGCCGACCGCTTCGGCCGTACGGCCGACGACGGTGTCCACGTCCACCACGACCTCACCCAGGAGGAGCTCGCCCAGCTGGTCGGCGCCTCCCGCGAGACGGTCAACAAGGCGCTCGCCGACTTCGCCTCGCGCGGCTGGCTGCGCCTGGAGCCCCGCTCCGTGGTGATCATGGACCTCGAGCGCCTCTCCCGCCGCGCGCGCTGAAAGTTCTTCCGCAACTTTTCGTCCGACCCGACCCCCGGCCAGACGCCTCCGTGCGTCTGACGAGGTGAAGGGGGACTGATGACCGATCGATCCGGGTTCGACGCGTTCGTGCGCGCACGCGGTCCTGCCCTCGCGCGGACGGCGTACCTCCTCACTGGTGACCACCACCTCGCCGAGGACCTCGTGCAGGCCGCGCTCGTGCAGGCGGCGAAGCACTGGGAGCGCATCGAGACCTCGCCCGAGGCCTACGTGCGGCGCACGATGTACCACCAGAACATCTCCTGGTGGCGTCGCCGCAAGCTGTCGGAGACGCCTCTCGAGTCGTACGACGCCCCGGTGCCCGCGGCCGACCCGACGGTGCGGCTGACCCTCGAGCAGGCCCTGCGCCGGCTCACGCCCCGCCAGCGCACGGTGCTGGTGCTGCGCTACTTCGAGGACCTCACCGAGGTCCAGACGGCCGCCGAGTTGGGCATCTCCAGCGGCGCGGTCAAGTCCATGTCGCGCGACGCCCTGCGGCGGCTGCGCGCCTTGGCCCCCGAGCTCGCCGACCTGGTGGGAGCAGACGCATGAGCACCGACCTGCGCGAGGAGCTCACCGCCCTCGCCGAGACCCAGACCTTCTCACCCGACCCGTCCGCATGGGACCGCGGTCGTCGCGCGCGGCGGACCTCCCGCGTCGTCCGAGGTGCCGCAGCGATCGCCGTCGTCGCGCTCGTCGTCGGGGTCGGCGCGATCGCCACAGGTCCCGACCGGCAGGCGCCGCAGCCGGCTGACGTGCCAGGCGGGGCACTCCCGAGCCGCATCCCGCCCACCGAGCACGACTTCCTCACCGACCTCGCCATCGGCAGCGCCTCGGTGGCGTACGTCGACCAGGACGCCACGCCCGTCCTGGTCGACGCAGCGACCGGCAAGGCCCACCGCACGCTCCTGCCGGACTTCCCGACGCAACAGGCTTTCCGGGTCGCCGGGAAGAGCGCTCGCCGCTCCTGGCTGGCGCTCTCCCCGGACGGACGGCGGCTCGCCTATCCGACGGTGACGGTCGACGAGCGCGAACCGGGCCAGAAGACCTTCATCACCTCGTGGTACCGCATCGTCGATCTCACCACAGGTGAGAGCGACCTCGTGGAGCCGCCTCCCGGCACCGGCACGCCGCTCGCCGTGTCGTGGACCGCCGACGGCCGGATCGCGGTCGACGTCTACGGCAGGCCCACGAGCAGAACCACGCGGACGAACCCGCCCCCGACCGTCGGCTGGACCGTCGACCCGGCCACGAGCGACGCGGGCACGTCACCTTTCACCGGGATCGTCGCGCCGGGCGGTGGGGTCAGCGCAGTGATCCCGGACAGCGCGGACATCGTCGACGCCGTGCAGTTCGAGACCGCGACCGGCACGGACCCCGTCAGCGAGCTTCCTGCCGACCGCTACCCGGAGGGCGCGGTGGTCCAGCCGATCGGCTGGGTCGAGCACGACGTCCTGGTCGCCTCGATCGACCCCCCGCAGAGCGACGTCGTCGAGCACCCGCGGCTGGTCCTGATCGCTTCGCCCGAGAGACCCGGGTCCGACGTGGACTACCGCGAGTTCCTGCCTCGGCTGCCTCCCGCTCTCAGCATGAGCATCGCCGTCGACCTCGTCCCCGACCTCACCGGCGACCCCGACCAGCAGCTCACCCGGGACTTCGCACAGGAGCAGCCGATGGGCGACTCCAGCGGGATGGTCGCGCGGGTCATCATGAGCGGGCTGCTGATCCTGCTCGTCGGCGTCGCCTTCATCCGGATGATGGTCAAGCGCGCCTAGAGTTTCTCGCGCCTGGTGCCACCCGGCACGGCCCGCGCCTGCGTCGTACGTCGTGAAAGGGGGCACCGTGATCACGAATGACGCAGCAGGCTTCGACGAGTTCGTCGCTGCCCGCAGCGCCGCGCTGTCACGCACGGCGTACCTCCTGACCGGGGACCACCACCTCGCCCAGGACCTGGTGCAGGCCGCGCTGATGCAGGCCGTGAGGCACTGGCGGCGGATCCACACCTCGCCGGAGGCCTACGTCCGGCGGGCGATGTACCACCAGAACATCTCGTGGTGGCGGCGCCGCAAGCTCGCCGAGTCCCCGCTGGAGTCGTACGACGGCGCGGTCCCGGCCACCGACACCGACCTCCGGCTCACGCTCGACCAGGCGCTCGCCCGGTTGACGCCCAAGCAGCGCACCGTGCTGGTGCTGCGCTTCTACGAGGACCTCACCGAGGTCGAGACGGCGCGCGCGCTCGGGCTCTCGACGTCGACGGTGAAGTCGACGACCCGCCAGTCGCTGGCCCGGCTGCGGACGCTCGCGCCCGAGCTGGCCGAGCTGATCGGAGCAGACCGATGAACGACCTCCGCTCCCAGATGCACCGCGTGGGCGACGCGGTCGACCCCCTGCCCGTCGACGACGACCTCTGGCAGCGGGGCGTCGCCGCCCGTCGCCGGGGACAGGTCCTCGTGGTCGCGGCCGTGCTGGCGATCGTCGTCTCGGTCGCAGGCACTGCAACCCTGGTCGGAGGTGACGACCGCGAGGCGCGTACGGCGTCGGGCGAGGTGGTCGAGGGCGGTGCGATCCCGCGCTCGATCGTCGACCCCGGTGACCTCGACCCCGAGGGCGACCTGGCGGTGGGGCGGGCATCGGCGGCGTTCATCTCGCAGAGCAGCGAGCCGGTCGTCATCACCGCCGTCGACGGCGTGCCCCACGAGCTCGACCTGGCGGGCTGGGTGACCAACAGCCAGGACCCGGACGAGGTCCGGGTCAACCAGTCGCTCGCCCTGTCCCCCGACGGTGCCCGCCTCGCCTGGCAGGGGGCCGACGACGAGGACGGTCGGGCCACGGTCGGCGTGCTCGACCTCGTCACCGGCGACACGAGCACCTACCGCCCCCTCCCGCCGATCGCGGGGCTGCGGCTGCGCGAGATGTCGTGGTCGTCCGACTCGTCGTGGCTGGCTTGGATCTGCGATGACTCACCCGAGGTGTGGGTGGGCCGCCTGCGCCCCGGACCGGAGCCCGACAGCCAGGCCCAGCAGCTGTTCGGCAACATCCAGGACGTGGCGGTCGATGCCAACGGGACCCTGGTCTTCAGCCGGGCGTCCGGCGGCTTCGAGCGGATCTACGGCACGGGCGACGTGGTACCCCTCGCGAGCAAGCGGGAGCTGGGGGGCGTCGGGTTCGGGATCGGACGGTTCTCCCCCGACGGGCGCCAGATCGCCCTGCGCTCCTCGCTCAGTCCAGCGTCGTACACCTACGACATCGACGCCGAGGAGCTGCTGGAGCACCCGTTCCCGGCCGGCACCTTCGAGGACGGGTTCGTCGTGCCGCAGGGCTGGCTGGACGACCGGCTCCAGCTGCTGCTGGTGCAGGAGTCGAGCAACCCCGACGTCGCCGAGCTCGTCGTCACGACGCCTGCGGTCGATGCGACCAGCACGTGGCGCCGCTCGGTCGGCGTGGTCGAGGTCGGGCCTGCCGCGACGCTCAGCCTGGCGGTCGACCTGGTCCCCGACCTCGACGGCACGTCGTCGCAGGAGCTGACGTACGACTTCCCGCCACCGCCGGAGCGCGACATTTCGTGGATCATCGGCCTCGGCGTGGCGGCAGCGATCGCCGTGCTCCTGGCCCTGCGCTGGCTCTGGCGCCGCCTGACCGGGATGTAGTTCAGGGTGAGACGGCTGTCCTGAAGGCCATCCGGCGACCGCCTTCCCCTGAACTACCCGGCAGTCAGGCCCGCGGGTCCCGCCCGGAGAACGCGGCGAGCCGCTCGTACGCCGACGCGTCCGCCGGCACGGACACCTCGGTCCCGAAGGCACCCCGGCGGTTCTCGTCGGTCAGCCCGCCCTGCATCGCGGCGAGCCCGGTCTCGGCGAGGGAGTCGTCGAGGTCCACCGCACCGCCGGTGCCCTGCACGAGGTCCCACGAGTGCACGGCGTACTCCGCGACCTGGAAGGCCGCGTTGCCCTGCTGCTCCTCGGGGAGACCGCGCATCGACTCGAGCAGCTCGTCGGCCCCGGCGCGGAAGGTGGAGGTCCACTCGCCGTCCGGGACGTCGGGGATCGCGCTCCAGTCCACCTCCTCGCCGCGCGCCATGCGCGCCCACGTGCCCGGCCCCACGGCGACGTGCGCGGCGAGCTGCCGCACCGTCCAGTCGGAGCACGGGGTGGGGTGGTCGAGGTTGTCGTCGGCAACGGTGCCGAGCGCCCGTTCGGCCTGGTCGAGCGCCTTCGCCAGCTGGTCCACGGGAGAGTCCATGGCCCCACCTCACTCCCGGGACGCCCGGGGCGCAACCCCCTCAGCGGGTACGTCGACCGAGCGGAGGTAGGCCAGCACCGCAAGCACGCGGCGGTTGGTGTCGGGCTGCTGGTGGAGCCGGAGCTTGGCGAACACCGAGCCCACCGCCGGCTCGACGGTCTTCACCGACAGGTGCAGCCGCTCGCAGATCGCGGCGTTGGAGAGCCCCTCGGCCATCAGCTCGAGCACCTCGCGCTCGCGCGGGGTGAGCGCCTCGAGGTGTCCGGCGCGACGCTCCCGCTCGACCAGCTCGCCGAGGGTGAGGTGCTGGAGCACCAGCGCCGCCTGGGCGGCGAGGTCGTCGAGGATCCGCCCCTCGGCGGGCGACACCTCGGCGCGGTCCACCGTGAGCGCTCCGACCCGCTCGCCGTCGAGGTCGACCCGCCGGTGCACGCGCGCACCGAGGTCCGCTGTCGCCACGGGGGCGGGGTCGTCCGCCCTCGGCGGGTGTACGCCGACCGGGCGGAGCTCGGCGGCCGACCCGAGCCACAGCGTCGCCGGGGCACCCAGTGCCTCCGACGTCGCGCGGGCGAGGTCGGTGGGCAGGTCGTCGGCTGCGGGACCGCGACGCGACATCCAGGTCAGGGCGGCGTACGCCGCGGCGTGCCGGCCGTGCACCACCGCCAGCCCGGCGACCACCGGGACGAGCGTGACGGCGAGCAGTCCCGGCGTCGGCGAGCGCCACCCGACCAGCCCGACGACCAGCACCAGCGCGGCACCGGCGCCGCCCAGGAGCAGCCACGCGAGCTGGAGGCGTACCCAGCCCGTCGCGCCACGCCAGCGCATCCAGATCGCGAGGGGCCACAGCAGCTGGAGGACGGCGTAGGACGGGTGGGCCAGCACCGTCCACACGGCGTCGACCACTGCGGGCGGACCCCCGGCGAAGGGGTGCGGGAGCGCCACGCCGGCCGAGGCGTACTCCACCGGCCACAGCATCGACAGCGTCGAGCAGACGACCGCGACGGCGACGACGAGCCGGGCCACCGGACGCCACCTCGGCGACGGCAGGCGGCCGTCGGGGAAGACGAGCACCGCGAGCGTCACGAGCGCGATGTTGGCCGCGATCGGCCAGACGCCGAGCCAGGCGGCCCACTGCACCGCGCCCCGGTCGGTGGCGTCGGCGGCGTGGGCGAGCTGGCGGCCCCAGAACATCACGGCCGCCATCGCGCCGGCCGCGAGCATCAGCACCCCGACCGGGTGGTCGCGGCGCTGGAGGAGGACGTAGGCCCCGACGAGGGAGAACGACAGCCCCAGCAGGCCGTTGTGGAGGTTGCTCAGCCAGAGGCCCTCGGCCAGGCCCCACGACACCAGCAGCACGCACCCGCTCACGACGAGCAGCGGCACGAGGCCGCGCGGGAGCCGGGTGCTGCTCATGGCGCCATCGTGGCACCGGACGGGCCGGCAGGGCACAGGGTTCTCCCTGGAACCGGACTCAAACCGGGCCGGTAGCGGAGTCCAGGGTCAACCCCGTGGTCCTCCGCCGGCCGCATCGCCAGCGTGGACGCATGACCATCCTCTTCGCCGACACCGGCGCCACCCAGGCCACAGCGCCCACCCCGACCGACCGGCTGCTCGCCGGCTCGCTCGCGGTCGCACCCCTCCTCTACCTCGCCGCCGACACGACGTACGCCGTCCGCGGCTGGGACGACCCCACCGCCGGGGTGCTGCACGTGCTCGGCGCGATGGCGTACGGCCTCGTCGTCCTGGCCGTCGCGTCCCGGCTGCCCCGGACCTCCCGCCTGGCCGCGGCGATCGTGCTCACCGGCGTGATCGGCACGGTCGGCAACAGCGCCTACGGCTTCGACGCCATCCATCTCTCGCTCGGCGACGCCTCGCTCGTCGACCAGCCCGGCGCGGCCAACCTGATCAAGCCGCTCGGCCTCTTCTTCCCGTTGTCCTTCGCCCTCGTCGCGTGGGCGCTGGCCCGCCTCGGCCACCGGTGGCAGGCGGCGCTCGTCCTCGCGGCCATCGTGGCGTGGCCGATCGCCCACATCGGCAACATCGGCGTCGTGGCCGTGCCGGTCAACGTGGCGCTCGTCGTCGCCTTCGGCAGCCTGCTGTGGGCCCGTCGCGCTACGACGACGTGAGGTAGGCCAGCTGGGCGCGGACCGAGAGCTCGGCCGCACCCCACAGCACCGGGTCGACGTCGGCGTAGACGATCTCGACCACGGCGCGCGCCGGGTCGTCCTGCTCGGGCAGGGTCGCCAGCGCGGCGCGCACCTGTTCGAGGCGCTGCTCGCGGTGGGCGAGGTAGAAGTCGATCGCCCCGAGGGCGTCGTCGATGACCGGGCCGTGACCGGGCCAGACCGTGGTGATGCCCTGCTCGCCGCAGAGCGCGTGCAGGCGCCGGAGGGAGGAGAGGTAGGCCCCCAGCTCCCCGTCGGGGTGGGCGACGACGGTGGTGCCGCGGCCGAGGACGGTGTCGCCGGTCAGCACCGCGCGGTCCTGCGGGACCACGAAGGACAGCGAGTCGGACGTGTGCCCCGGCGTCGCGACGACGTGCACCTCGAGCCCGCCGACCGCCACGACGTCGCCCTCACCGAGCCCCTCGGAGCCGAGCCGGTGCGCCGGGTCCAGCGCGCGTACGCCGCACCCGTGCCGCTCGGCGTACTCCCGGGCGGCCTCGCTGTGGTCGGCGTGGTGGTGGGTCAGCAGCACGACCGCGACGTCGCCGGCGGCCGCGTCGATCGCGTCGAGGTGGGCGTCGATCGAGGGACCGGGGTCGACGACCACCGACCGCGACGAGTCGGGGTCGCGCAGCACCCAGGTGTTGGTGCCGTCGAGGGTCATGATGCTGGCGTTGG
This sequence comes from Nocardioides baculatus, assembly GCF_016735675.1. Taxonomy (GTDB): domain Bacteria; phylum Actinomycetota; class Actinomycetes; order Propionibacteriales; family Nocardioidaceae; genus Nocardioides; species Nocardioides baculatus. The sequence goes on from NZ_JAERSG010000001.1 coordinate 348,787, forward strand.
GCGCCAGCACGCAGGTGCCGGTCGCCCCGAACGAGCCCCCGGTCCACGCGCTCATTCGGGGTCCCTGCGGCGTTGTTCGGGGGAGCGCAGCGGCGGAGAAGAACGTCGTGGGGTGATCATCGTGACGCCATGAGTGCGCTGTAGTGCGGCGGCGTCGAGAGGATCCAGTCGTCCCCGTCGCGCACGACCTCCGGCGTGTAGATGTCGACCGTCCGGTCGCGCGACTCGCGCAGCACGGCGTCGACGTCGGCGTGCTGTCCGACGTCGAGGCAGGTCAGCCAGGTCGGCGGCATCATCATCATCTGCTGCTGCTCGACCTGCTCGACGGCATCCATGGCAGCGGTCCACTGCACGGCCGACGATTCCGACGAGACGTCGCGGGTGACCTGGCCCTCGGGCAGGACGGCGACGAAGAACCACGTGCGGTAGCGACGGGGCTCGAAGACCGGCGTCAGCCAGCCGGACCACGGGCCGAGCAGGTCGGTGCGCAGCACCAGCGACCGCTTCTCGAGGAACGCCGTCATCGACAGCTCGCGCGACTCCAGGGCGACGCGGTCGGCCTCCCAGTCGGCACCGGTCGTGTCGGCGACGACCTCATCGGGACCCGCCCCCGCCAGCAGGACGCCCGACTCCTCGAAGGTCTCGCGCACGGCAGCGCAGACGAGCGCCCGCGCCTTGGGCTCGTCGACTCCGAGCAGCGAGGCCCATTCCGCCGGCGTCGGGCCGGCCCACAGGCCGCGGTCGACCAGGTCGGCGGCGTAGTCGCGCGGATCGACGCCACCGCCGGGGAAGACGCACATCCCGCCGGCGAAGGCCATCGAGGTCTGGCGCCGGAGCAGGTAGATCTCCGGACCCGTGGAGGAATCCGCGCCGGGACGCAGCAGGACCACCGTGGCGGCGTCCCGCGGTTCGGCGGGCGTCGCAGAGCCCTCGGCGTACGACCTGGCCTGGGCGACGAGCGCCTCCGGGAGTGGCAGACGCTCCATGCCCTCAGACCTCGACGGTGATCTCGACCTCGACGGGCACGTCGAGCGGCAGCACGGCGACGCCGACGGCCGAGCGGGCGTGCTTGCCGGCCTCGCCGAAGACCTCGCCGAGCAGCTCGGACGCACCGTTGGCGACCTTGGGCTGGCCGGTGAAGTCGGGCGTCGAGGCGACGAAGACGACCACCTTGACGACGCGCTTCACGTCGTCGAGCGAGCCGATCTCGGCCTTGACCGCGGCCAGTGCGTTGAGCGCGCACTGGCGGGCGCACTCGTAGCCCTGCTCCTCGGTGACCTCGCCGCCGAGCTTGCCGACCGCGATCATCTCGCCGTCGCGGGCGGGCAGCTGGCCGGCGGTGAAGACGAGGTTGCCGGTGCGCGCGGTGGGCTGGTAGGCCGCGACCGGCGGGACGACCTCGGGGACGGTGATGCCCAGCTCGACCAGGCGTGCCTCCGCACCCATGTCAGGCCTTCGGCTTCTTGAGGAAGGCCACCAGGCCGCCCTGGGCGTTGGTGTGGATGGCCACCAGCTCCCAGCCGTCCTGGCCGAAGTTGTTGAGCATGAGCGCTTCGTTGTGGAGCGGAATCGGCGCCACCTGGTATTCCCACTGGGTCATGGATCGCACCCTACTCGGGACCGACGGGCACGCCTCCGCCGTCCTCCCACGGTCGGACGCGCACGGCCGAGCGGCGGTCTAACGTTCGCCCCATGGACCGGCACCCGTGGCGACTCGGCCCGCGGGGTCAGCGCTGGTTCGACCGGGCCGCCGTCGGCCTGCTGGTCCTCCTCGCCGCCGGCCACGTGGTCGCCGGCCAGACCGCGTCGACGGTCTTCACCGTCCTCGAGGCCCTCCCCCTGCTCTGGCGCCGACGGCACGCGTGGCCCGTCTTCCTCGCGGTCGCCGCGGCAAGCCTCGCGCAGGCGGTCGTCGTGGAGGAGCCGGTCGTCGGGCAGCTCGCCTTTCCCGTCGCCGTCTACTCCGTCGCCCGCTGGGCGCCACGCTGGCAGGGCGTCACCGCACTGCTCGTCGGGTACGCAGGTGCGCTGGTCGCCTCGGTCCGCTGGCTGCTCGGCTTCGGCGCAGGCGACCTCACACCGGGCAACCTCGCGCCCTATGCCGTGACGATCAGTGCGATCGTCACGGCTGCCTGGGCGCTGGGGTTCGCCGGGCAGCAGCGCGAGCGGTACGTCGCCTCGCTGGTCGCGCGCGCCGAGCAGGCCGAGCGGATGGCCGAGCGCGAGGTCGAGCTGGCCGCCCGCGACGAGCGGTCGCGCATCGCGCGAGAGATGCACGACGTCGTCGCGCACGGGCTGTCGGTGATCGTGGTCCAGGCCGACGGGGCACGCTACGCCGCGGCGAAGGACCCCGACGTCGCGACCGGGACGCTCGAGACGATCTCCACCACCGGACGCGAGGCGCTCACTGAGATGCGCCGGCTGCTCGGCCTGCTCCGTGACGGCGACACCGGTGTGGCACCGCAGCCCGGCCTCGACGACGTACGCCACCTGGTGGCCGAGGCGCGCGGTGCGGGCACGCGGGTCGACGCCGACCTGCCTCCTGGCGGGACCGAGGTGCCCGACGGCGCCGCGCTGGCGGCGTACCGCATCGTGCAGGAGGCGCTCACCAACGTCCGCAAGCACGCCGGCCCGGGCGCGACCGTCGCGGTGCGCGTCGCCGTCGGGGACGACCTCGAGGTCGAGGTGCGCGACGACGGACGTGGTGCGGCGAGCAGTGCGTCCGACGGGCGCGGGCTCGGCCTCGTCGGGATGCGCGAGCGGGCCGCCGCGCACGGTGGCGTGCTGGAGGCCGGACCTGCCGCCGGTGGCGGGTTCGTGGTCTCTGCGAGGCTGCCGCTGTGAGCGCGGTCCGGGTGTTCCTCGTCGACGACCAGCAGATGGTGCGCGCCGGCTTCCGGATGCTCGTCGAGAGCCAGGACGACATGGTGGTCGTCGGTGAGGCGGGCGACGGCGGCGAGGCACTCGAGCGGCTGGCGGTCACCGCGGCCGACGTCGTGCTGATGGACGTCCGGATGCCGCGCCTCGACGGTGTCGAAGCCACGCGTCGGCTGCTCGCGACGCCCGATGCGCCGCGGGTGATCGTGCTGACCACCTTCGACCTCGACGAGCACGCCTTCGCCGCCATCCGCGCGGGCGCGTCGGCCTTCCTGCTCAAGGACGCCGCGCCGCCCGACCTGCTCGGCGCGATCCGCGCGGTGATGGCCGGCGACGCCGTCGTCGCCCCGAGCACCACCCGGCGGCTGCTCGACCACTTCGCCGGCCTCCCCGACCAGACCGGTCCGACCGGGGCGGACGACCGCCTCGCCCTGCTCACCGAGCGCGAGATCGAGGTGCTGACCCTCATCTCCCGCGGGCTGACCAACACCGAGATCGCGACCGACCTCGTCGTCGCCGAGACCACGGTGAAGACCCACGTCGGCCGGATCCTGGCCAAGACCGGCTCCCGCGACCGCGTCCAGCTGGTGGTGCTCGGCTACGAGACGGGCCTCGTCACGCCGTGAGCCACACGGTCGAGCCACTCGACCAGCAGCTGGCGCTCCGACGGGCTGAGGACGTCGAGGTCAGGGGCCACCGCACGGAGTGAGACGGCTGCGGTGAGCGAACCGTTCGGCTCCTCGCGCTGCTCAGGGGCGTCCACCAGGATCGCACCCAGGACGGCGTCGATCATCGCCTCACCGAGCCCCGGGTCACGCTGATCGGCCGGGGTGGCCAGCAGGGCCTGGATCACGCCGACCCCCGCCGCGTGGATGAGGTCGACGGCCCGCGACTCCGGCACCAGCAGCAGACCGGCGACGGCCAGCCGGTGCACCCGCGAGGCGAGGACCTCGCGCCCGGCACGCGCAGCCGGCGAGCCGACCACCCGGTCCGGGTCGCTGAGCAACCGGAACACCGCCGGATTCGCGAGGCTGAAGTCCACCTGGCGTCGCCAGCTGGCCCTCAGGTCGTCCACGGGGTCGACGTCAGCCGCGGACGAGGCTGCCATCTCGGCCGTCTTGTCGGCGACGAAGCTCGCCATCACGTGCTCGGCGACGGCTTCGAGGAGACCGTCCTTGTCACCGAAGAGGCGATAGATGGTCGGGGCCTGCACCCCGGCGAGCTCGGCGACCCCACGCGTCGTCATTGCGGTCGGACCACCCTCGCGGAGCAGGCGGGCGGCCCCGTCCACGATGGCCCGTCGCGTGTCCGTGCGTGGTGCGCTCACGTAGCAAGGATAACGGCGTCTTGATATCGACGATCGCGCATGTCTATCGTGGCGTTATCAACGGTAACAAGAAGGACGTACCAATGATCATCGTCACCGGCGCCACGGGCGCACTCAACGGCGCGACCGTCGACCACCTGCTCCAGCACGTTCCCCCCAGCGAGATCGTCGTGGTCGCCCGCGACGTCACCAAGGCCGACCGATTCGTCCGCCTCGGCGTCGAGGTGCGGCAGGGTGACTACGCCGACGCCGCCTCCCTCCCCGCTGCCTACGAAGGCGCGGACCAGCTGCTGCTCGTCTCGTCCAACGACCCCGCGGCCGACACCGTGGCACTGCACGGTGACGCGATCCGGGCCGCCGCGTCCGCCGGAGTGGGTCGGATCCTCTACACCAGCCACCAGGCTGCGGCGCCCGACAACCCGTTCCACCCCGGCGCGGTCCACTTCGCCACCGAGCAGCTCCTCGCGGCCTCCGGCGTGCCGTGGACCTCCCTGCGCAACGGCTTCTACGCGCACAGCCTGCAGTGGCTGGCCGGGCCCTGGCGTGAGACGGGCACGATCGCAGTGCCCGGCGACGGCCCAGTGTCGTGGACCGCACGCGAGGACGTCGCTGAGGCAGCCGCCACGATCCTGCTCTCGGACCGGCCCTTCGACGGCCCGACGACCCTGACGGCGCCCGCCGCCCCGACCTTCACCGAGCTCGCCGCGACCGCGTCAGAGGTCGCCGGCCGCAGCGTCACCTTCACGCCGCTGACCGAGGACGAGTGGCTCGCTGCGCAAGCCGCTGCCGGTGCGCCGGAGCGCATGTCGGGCTTCCTCCTCGGGTTCTACCGCGCCGCGCAGGCGGGCTACTTCGCCGGCACCGACCCGCTGCTGGGCGAGCTCCTCGGCCGCACGCCCCGGACGGCGGAGGACGCCCTCGTGTCGGCCTGACACCCGGCCTCCGAGGACGCCCTCCGGGCCACCTGGTCCTGCCGCGTGCTCGGGTGCCGCGTCCTCCCACGGTCGTACGACGACGCCCGGCCTCCGTCCCCGGACCGACGCGAGGTGACTCCCGCGGGCCGACGATCCCGAGGTCGCGAACGACGAGCGTTGACCCCATGACGACCACAGCCCAGACAACCAGCACCGCGGCGAGTGCCCGCGGCCTCACCCGCACCTACGGCGACGGCGACAGCGCCGTGCAGGCCCTGCGGGGCATCGACCTCGACCTGCCGGCCGGCCGGTTCACCGCGATCATGGGCCCGAGCGGCTCCGGCAAGTCCACCCTCATGCACTGCCTCGCAGGTCTCGACGCCGTCACGGCCGGGACCGTCACGGTCGCCGGTCGCGACCTCGCGGGCCTCGACGACACCGCGCTCACCCTCTTCCGGCGCGAGCACATCGGCTTCGTCTTCCAGGCGTTCAACCTGCTGCCGATGCTCACCGCCGGGCAGAACATCGTGCTCCCGCTCGAGCTCTCCGGCCGCCCGGTCGACCGCGAGCGCTACGACCAGGTCGTCGCCGTCCTCGGGATCGGCGACCGGCTCGGCCACCTGCCCAGCCAGCTCTCCGGCGGCCAGCAGCAGCGCGTGGCCATCGCCCGCGCGCTCGTCACGCAGCCCGACATCGTGTTCGCCGACGAGCCGACCGGCAACCTCGACAGCGAGGCCAGCGCCGAGGTGCTCGGCCACCTCCGCCGTTCGGTATGCGAGCTCGGCATGACGGTCGTGATGGTGACGCACGAGCTCGCCGCAGCGGCGTACGCCGACGACGTCGTCGTGATCCACGACGGCTCGGTCACCGCCCACCTCACCGACCCCGGCCAGGACGAGCTCGTCGCTGCGCTGGCCGGGCGGGGCGCCTGATGCGCGGGGTGCTGCTGGCGTCGCTGCGCCACCACACCAGGAGGTACGTCGCCGCGTCCGTCGCGGTCGTGATCGGCGTCGCCTTCGTGGTGGTGACCGGCATGCTCACCGGGGCCACGCGGTCCGGGCTCACCGCCGACGTCGGCGCCCCGGTCGTCGGCGTCGACCACGTCGTGGGCGTCGACGACGCGCGCGACGCGGTCCGGCTGATGGACGGCGCGGCCGAGGACGGCGTGCCCGCGCTGGTCCTGGGCTACGCGATGGAGCCGGTCTCGCGTGACGGGGTCCAGCTCAGCCGGTCGGCCGACATCGCCGAGGCGTCACTCAGGCCCGGCCTGCAGTGGCAGGAGGTCGAGGACGGGCGGACGGCCGCCGCGGCCGACGAGGCCGTCGCCGACGTCAACGCCGCGAAGCGCGTCGGCGTCGTCGTGGGCGACGTCCTGCGCATCGGCTCGGGTCGGGCCGCCACCGAGGTCGAGGTGGTCGGGCTGGTCGACAGCCCGGCGGCGATGGGGGCCGACCTCTACGTCCCCTGGCCCACCCTCGAGCGCTTCCGCGACACCCTGTGGGCGGACGCGGTCGCGTGGGGCGGGTCGACCGAGGTCGCGGAGCGCCTCGTGCCCGGCGCCTCCGTGCAGGACCGGGACACCTGGGTCGCCGAGCGGCAGAAGGAGATCTCGCGCGGCGTCGACGTCATCGCCGTCCTGGCGCTGGTCTTCGTCGCCATCGCCTTCTTCGTCGCGGTGCTCGTCATCGCCAACACCTTCTCGATCCTCTTCGCCCAGCGGATGCGCGAGTTCGCCCTGCTGCGATGCGTCGGGGTCACGCCACGCGAGCTCCGTCGCTCGGTCCGGGTCGAGGCGCTCGTGGTAGGCGCGACAGCCTCCGCCGTGGGGGTCGCTGTCGGGGCGCTCGGCGGCCTCGGCCTGGTCGCGCTCGTGCGTCTGTGGTTCGACGACATGGGCGCGGCGGCACTGGACCCGAGGTGGGTCGTCGGCGCCGCCGCGACCGGCGTGCTCGTCACGCTCGCGGCCGCCTGGCTGCCCACCCGACAGGTCACCCGGGTGCCACCGCTCGCCGCCCTCCGTCCCGACACCGGCCCGGACGTCCGGGCGCGGGCCGGCCGGCTGCGCGTCGCCCTCGCGCTGCTGTGCGTCGGCTCGGGCAGCGGTCTGCTCGCCCTCGCCGTGACGACGGGGTCGCTCGCATCCGTCGTGGTCATGCTCTCCGGCGGGATGATCGCCTTCGTCGGGGTGCTGCTGCTCGGACCGTGGCTGGTCCCGGCACTGCTGACCGGTGCGAGTCGCCTCCTCGGGACCGGACCCGTACGCCGCCTCGCCGCCGGCAACGCGGTGCGCAACCCGCGGCGTACGGCCACCACGGCAGCGTCGCTCCTGGTGGGCGTCACCCTCACCACGGCCATCCTCACCGGCCTGGCGTCGTCGCGGACCGGGCTCGACGAGGCGATGGACACCGACTACCCGCTCGACGTGACGCTCACCGCCGTGGACGCGCCGCTCGACGACCAGCTCGTCGAGCGCACCGCAGCGGTCGACGGCGTGGCCGACATCGCGACCCTCGACGGCGTCCTCGCGTCGGTCGACGGCGAGGCGCTCACCGTGGCCGGCGTGGACGGACGCCCCGACGTGGTGCGCGGACCCACCGACCTCTCGCCGCCCGACGGCACGATCCTGCTGTCCCTCGACGTGGTCGACTCGTGGCCGCGGCGCGTCGCCGACCGGGTCCTCGAGTCCCAGCGGATCGCCCTGAGGGTCGACGGCCGCGAGCACGTCCTCGACGTGCGACTCGGTCCCGAGTGGGGCCAGGCCGGCCTCGTGTCGGTCGCCACCCTGGCCGAGCTCACCGCGGACCCGCGACCCGTGGCGACGTGGGTGCGTGCCACCCCGGGGGCCGACGCGGAGGACCTCGACGGCGACCTCGCGGCACTGGCCGGCAACCAGGCCGTCCTCGGCGGCGGGTACGGCGACCGCGCGTGGGTCGACCTCCAGGTGGACATCACGACCGGGGCCGTGGTCGGGCTGCTCGGCATCGCCGTGCTGATCGCGCTCATCGGTATCGGGAACACGCTCGGCCTGTCCGTCCTCGAGCGGAGCCGGGAGAACGCCCTGCTCCGGGCGATGGGCCTGACCCGACGGCAGCTGCGCCGGGCCATGGCAGTGGAGGGACTGCTGCTCTCGACGGTCGCCACCGTCCTGGGGACGGCGATCGGGCTGGTGTTCGCCTGGGTCGGGGTGCGAGTGATGATCAGCCCCGTCGTCGAGGGGGTGACGATGAGGATCCCGGTCGGGCAGCTGGCCGCGATCGCGCTGGTGGCTGCGGTCGCCGGCCTGGCAGCGTGCGTCCTACCGGCCCGCCGGGCGGCCCGCGTCACCCCGGCCGCCGGGCTGGCGCTGGACTGACCGCACGACAGGCAGGCCCCGGACCGCGCGGTCCGGGGCCTGCGTCGTGCGCCGGTCAGTCGGTCTTACGAGCGACCAGCACGCCGAGCACGGCGTAGCCCACCACGAGGTGCAGGCAGGCCACGACGTTCGCAGCGGACTCGCCGAAGATGCCCAGGGTCGGGATGGTGACGACCGCCCAGCTCTCGGCGACCATCGGCCACCAGCGCGAGGCGCCCTTCCACCGGCCCGCGACGGCGATCCGGATGCCGATGAAGAACATGCCCATCATCGAGAGGGGCCAGAAGGCGTCGAGCGCCGCCCAGCCAGGCTGGCTCAGGTCGGAGACCTGGATGGCGTCGACGAAGGTCGAACCGATGGCGAGCGCCACGGCAGCGGCCTCGACGCGCAGCACGCCTCGAGCGAGCCGGCCCTCGCCGAGCGCCCGGGTGCGCCACAGGGTGCGGAGCAGGAAGAAGAGGCCGATCTGGAAGAGGCCTGCGCCCAGGCTCTGGATGACGAGGCCGGCGGTGTCGTCCGGGTTGAGACCCGTGAAGGCCATGGAGGCCGACCAGGCGAGGGCGCCGGCGGTGAGGACCCGGCCGTGGACGGCGTACGGGTGGCGGGGGCTGGAGCCCGTCGGAGCCGGGGTGCCGACGTCGGAGCGGGCGGGAGCGGGAGAGTGCTGGATCGTCACGATGGTGACTCCTGTCAGGTGTGGTGTGGGAGCCGCGGTCTGCGGCACACCGGAAGGCTCGCCGTCCCGACGCCCCGGCCCACAGGGAGCGCCGTCCCGACCCCGGTCCCCTCGTCCGGTCCCGTCACGGAGGGACCTCGGTCCCGGGACGGCGGGACACCCGCGCAGTGATACTGCTCGCGTGAGCAGAGTCCTCGAGCCCGTCGGCGTCGCCGTCGTGTCGCTGCTCGCGGTCGCTGCCTCCGTCTGGCTGGACCTGTCGACGACGGCCGAGGAGCGCGCTGCCGCCTTCACCGAACCGGCCACCGCCACCGCTCTGCCGGGTCTGCTCCTGGCCGCCGCGTCCGTCGCGGTGCTGCTCGCGCTCCCCTTGCACGCGGTGGGCCGGCTGCTCGGCGCCGTGGCCGTCGTGTGGACCGTCGACGGTGCCCTCTACGGCTGGGCGCCCTACTCCCTCGCGCACGACCTGCCCGGCTCCGATGTGGCGTACTGGTTCATCGCTCGCCTCGGCGCCTTCCTCCTCACCGGCCTGGTCGGGCTCCTGCTGCTCTACCCGACCGGCCGGTTGCTGCCCGGTCGGTGGCGGCGGGTCGCGGTGACCGTGCTGGTGGCGTCGGCGGCGCTCCCGGTGATGCTGCTGCTCGCGCCGGACTCCGTCGTCTTCTCGGCCGGCGAACCCGTGGGCTCGACCGAGCTGGTGTCGCTGCCGCTCTCCGACGACGCGTTCACGGTCGTGCTGCGCGTCGCGCAGGTGCTGACCTTCGGGGCGATCGTGGGCGCGGTCGCGCTGGTGTGGACGCGCCACCGGCAGGCGGGGGCGCACGAGCGTACGCAGCTCCGGTGGCTGCTGTGGGCCGGGATCATGTGCGTGCTGATGGTCGTCGCCGCCGGCACGCTGTCGCTGGGCGGCATCGTCACCACGATCCTGCTCGACCTCGCCGTTGCTGCCCTCGCCGTCTCGGTCGCGATCGGCCTGCTCCGGCCGGGTCTCGGCGACGTCGACGCGCTGGTGGCGTGGACGCTGACGACCGCGGTCGTCGCGGCCGTCGTGGTCGCCGTCGACCTCGCGGTCATCGCTGCTGGGACCCGGATGCTGGGCGAGCGCCTCGACGAGCGTGACGTGACACTGGTCGTGCTGGTCGTCGCCGTCGTCGTCTACGGCCCGCTTCGCGCCTGGCTCGGGGGTCTCGTCCGCCGGCTCCTGCTGGGCCGACGCGGCGACCGGTACGGCGCGGTGTCGGCGCTCGCCGCACGGCTCGAGACGACCGGGTCGGTCGACGAGGCCCTCCCGGCGCTGGCCGGCGCCGTCGCCGAGACCTTCAAGGTCGGGCACGTCCGCGTCGACGTCCTCACCCCCGACGGCGGTCTGCTGTCGGCCACCCACGGCAGTGCGCCCGCGGAGGTGCAGGAGATCGACATCGCCTACCAAAGCGAGCACGTCGGCCGGCTCGTGCTGCCGGTGCAGGGCTTCCGCTCGATGCTGTCCCACCGCGACCAGGGGCTGCTCGTCGACCTCGTCCGGCAGGCCGCCGTCGCGATCCGGGCGCGGCTGCTGGCGAGCGAGCTCCAGGAGAGCCGCGAGCGCCTGGTGATCGGCCGCGAGGACGACCGTCGCCGGATCCGTCGGGACCTGCACGACGGGCTCGGTCCGGTCCTCGGCGGTGTCGCGCTGCGGCTGCAGGCCGCGGGCAACGCCATCGAGTCCGACCCCTCACGCGCCCGCGAGCTCGTCGGGCTGGCCCGGACGGAGGTCAGTGACGCCCTGGACGACGTACGCCGCCTCGTGCACGACCTGCGTCCACCGGCCCTCGACGACCTCGGACTCGAGGCGGCCGTCCGCCAGCAGGCGGAGCGGGTGCGCTCGGAGGTGGACGTGACCGTCACCGCCGTCGGCGCCGCGGGCCTCCCGGCCGCCGTCGAGGTCGCTGCCTACCGCATCGTGTCCGAGTCGCTCGCCAACGCGGTCAAGCACGCCGGCGCCGGTGCGGTCGACGTACGCCTCGACGCGGGGGCGACCGCGCTCACCGTCACGGTGGCCGACGACGGCAGAGGCATCGGCCCGGACGTCACCGCGGGCGTCGGCCTGCTGTCGCTGCGCGAGCGTGCCGAGGAGCTCGGCGGCCGGTGCGAGGTCGTGTGTCCCGACGGTGGGGGTACGACCGTCCGCGCGGTGCTGCCCTACGGGGAGAGGATGCCGGGATGACGGATCCGATCCGGCTGCTGATCGCCGACGACCACCCGGTCTTCCGCGACGGTCTGGCCTCGCTGCTCGACCCCCTGCCCGAGATCGAGGTCGTCGCCCGCGCGTCCGACGGCGCCGAGGCGGTCGCGATGGTCGAGGAGCACCGGCCCGACGTGGTGATCATGGACGTGCAGATGCCGGTGATGAACGGCATCGACGCCACCCGCGCGGTCGTGGCGGCCCACCCGGGCACGGGCGTGCTGGTCCTGACGATGGGCGAGGACGACGGGACGGTCCTGTCGGCCCTGCGCGCCGGCGCCCGCGGCTACCTCCGCAAGGGCGCCGAGCAGGACGAGATCGTCCGCGCGGTCTCGACGGTGCACGGCGGCGGTGTGGTCTTCGGCGCCTCGCTGGCCGCGCGGATCTCCGAGGTGCTGGCGCCTGCGACCCGGCCGGACCGACCGTTCCCCGAGCTCACCGAGCGGGAGACCGAGATCCTCGACCTCATCGCAGCGGGGCGCAACAACGGTCAGATCGCGCAGACGCTGTTCCTCTCCCCCAAGACGATCCGCAACAACATCACCAGCATCCTCGCCAAGCTCCAGGCCACCGACCGCGCCGACGTGATCATCCGGGCACGCGACGCCGGGCTGGGTCGAGACGGTGGCGACGCGGGCGTCCGCGACCACTAGATTCCGGGGATGGAGCGCAGCGAGGCGGCCGAGAGCCGTGAAACGAGCAACGGGCTGGACCCGTTCGAGAAGTTCGTCGAGGTCTCGACGAAGCTGATCAGCAGGGCGCCCTTCTTCGCGGTGGTGGTGGCGATCGTCGTCCTCTGGGGAGCGAGCTACCCGCTCTGGAAGAGCACCACCAAGTGGGAGCTGGCCATCCACACCTTCGGCGGCGTGCTGTCCCTGCTGCTGCTCGTCCTCCTCGAGAACGCCGGGCGCCGCAACACCGAGGCCCAGCAGGAGAAGCTCAACGTGATCGCCGAGGCGCTCGCCGCGCTCATGGAGTCACAGCTCACCGACGACAGCCACGAGCTGCGCGAGGCGATCGACGACCTCCGCGAGGCCGTCGGCCTCGAGGAACGTCACTGAACCAGCAGGCGGAGCGTCTCCTCGCGGGCCGGTGACGTGGTCGCGTCGGTGCCGGCCGACGCGCCGGCCACCGGGTGCACCATCACCTCGTCGACGTCGTGCTCCGCGGCGAGCTTCTCGAGCTGCTCGCGCGCCTGGTCGGGCGAGCCGACGATCCACTTCCTCGACATCGCCTCACCGAAGGCCCGCTGGTCGGGCGTCATCTCGACCGCCTCGGCCTCCTCGACGGTCCGCTGCGGGTGGAGCGGGGCACCGGTGCGCAGTGCGATCATCTGCTGCACGTTGGGCAGCGCCCGGCGACGCGCCTCCTCCTCGGTCTCCGCGACGACGGCGTTGACGGTGAGGAAGGTGCGCGGCTCGGGGTGCTCCGGCGACGGGCGGTACGACGACCGGTACAGGTCGAGCGCGGTGCCGGTCCCCTCACCCGAGAAGTGGTGCGCGAAGACGTACGGCAGGCCCTTCTCGGCGGCCAGCCGCGCGGAGTAGTCGGACGAGCCGAGCAGCCAGATGTCGGCGACCGAGCGGGCCGCTGGGGTCGCGCGCAACGGCTGGCGCCGCGGGCCGACCTGGAGCTCGACGCCCTCGGTCGACATCAGCGTGCGGATGTCCTCGACGTACTCCGGGAACTTGCTCACCGCGTCGTCGGCCGACTCGGCGCTGCCGCCGCGGAGGACGTACCTCGTCAGCGGGTCGGTGCCGGGCGCGCGGCCGATGCCGAGGTCGATGCGGCCGGGGAACGCCGCCTCCAGCAGGGCGAACTGCTCGGCGACCACCAGCGGCGCGTGGTTGGGCAGCATCACGCCGCCCGACCCGACCTTGATCCGCTGCGTCGCCGCGGCGAGCATCGCGATGATCACCGGCGGGTTCGTGGATGCGACGGCCGGCATGTTGTGGTGCTCGGCCACCCAGTAGCGGGTGTAGCCCAGCTCGTCGGCGGTCTGCGCCAGACGCCGTGATGCGGCGAGGGCGTCGCCGGTGGTCTGGTCGCTGCGGACGGTCACGAGGTCGAGCACGGAGAGGGCAGTCACTGTCGGTGCAGCGCCCGCGGACGCCGTCCTATTCCGCCCTCTTCCGCAAGCGATTGACCTCACGTGCACCTGAGGTCCTACCGTCGGCACAGTGAGCACCGCCATGGACACCGAGCCGCGCGAGCGGATCCTGTCGCCGGCCTACGCCGCGACCACGATCGCGATGTTCGCGCTCATCGCCTTCGCCGCCTTCGAGGCGATGGCCGTCGCCACCGTCATGCCGACCGTCGCCCGCGACCTCGACGGCCTCGACCTCTTCGCGCTGGCCTTCGCCGCCCCGCTGGCGAGCGGCGTGGTCGGCATGGTCGCGGCCGGGATGTGGAGCGACCGCACCGGCCCCGTCGTGCCCCTGCTCGCGTCGATGGCGCTGTTCTCCGTCGGGCTCCTCGTCTGCGGGTTGGCGCCGAACATGGAGGTGCTGCTCGTCGGGCGCGTGCTCCAGGGACTGGGCGGTGGCGCGCTGACGGTCGGGTTGTACGTCATGGTCGGGCTCTGCTTCCCGGCCCACCTGCGGCCCGCGGTCTTCGCGTCCTTCGCGGCCGCGTGGGTGCTGCCGTCGCTCTTCGGCCCGGGGCTCGCCGCGCTCGTCGCCGACGTGTGGAGCTGGCGCTGGGTCTTCCTCGGCACGGTCGTGTTCGTCGCGATCGCGCTGGTCCTGCTGGCACCCGCGCTGCGCGGGCTCGAGCCGCACACCGAGGGCGTGACGACACCGGCGTCGCGGTTGTGGTGGGCCGTGCTCGGGGCTGTCGCGGTGCTCGTCCTCGAGCTGCTCGGCTCGGCTGTCGGCGTGACGGCTCTTGGTGCCGTGGCCGCACTCGTCGCGGTCTGGCTCTCGCTGGGCCGGCTGCTGCCCGCCGGCACCCGCACGCTGCGTCGTGGCCTGCCGTCGGTGATCGCGACCCGCGGGCTCCTCGCGGCGACGTTCTTCTGCGCCGAGGCCTACATCGTCTACGTCCTCCAGGACCACTGGTCGCTCAGCCCCGGCCGGGCCGGCATCGCGCTCACCTGCGTCGGCGTGACGTGGGCGACCGCGAGCCAGGTGCAGTCGCGGCTCGGCAGCCGGGTCTCGCACACCCGGGCGATGGTCGTCGGCACCTGCCTGGTGCTGACCGGCCTCACCGCCCTCGCGGCGTCGGTGCTGCTCCACGACGCGGGACACGGGCCGTCCGCCGTGCTGCCGGCGGCGTCGTACGTCCTCGCGGGGGCGGGCATGGGCTTCGCCTACCCGCGCACCGGGGTGGCGATGCTGGAGGTGTCGACCGACCGCGACCGGGGCTTCAACTCCTCGGCGTTGACGGTCGCCGACTCGCTCGGCGCCGCGCTCGCGCTCTCGATCGCGGGGTCGGCCTTCGCCGCCGCCGAGCGCGGGTCCGTCGACCCGTTCCTGACGGTCTTCGTCTTCGCGGCCGCGGCCGCCGTGCTCGGCGTGGTGGCGGCCTCGCGCAGCCGGGCGACCACCCCCACCCCACCCACCACCTAGGGACGAACTGGGTGGAAACCGGCCCCTCGACCTACCAGATCGTCCCTAGGTACCCGGACAGCAGAAGTCCGGCCGACCCACGGGGGAGAGGGCCGACCGGACGTTTCTGGGTGAGCGCGAGGCTCAGGGGCTCAGCAGGTCAGGAGGCCTGCTCGAGCGTCGGGTAGTCGGTGTAGCCCTCGGCGCCGCCGCCGTAGAACGTGGCCTGGTCGGGCTCGTTGAGCTCCGCCCCGAGGCGCCAGCGGTCGGCCAGGTCGGGGTTGGCGAGGAACTGTCGTCCCACGACGACCGCGTCGGCGAGACCGGTGGCGAGCAGCTCCTCCACCGAGTCGAGCGTGGTCACGTCGCCGAAGCCGTCGTTGAGCAGGACGACGCCGTCGAAGCGCTCGCGCAGGTCGCGCACCAGCGTCTCGAGGGGCTCCAGCGGGCTGGCCAGCAGGCTCAGGTAGGCCAGGCCCAGCGGGGCCACGCCGTCGACGACGGCACGGTAGGTGGCGGTGAGGTCGGCGTTGATCTCCTCGCCGACACCGTTGAACTGGTGACCCGGGCTCAGCCGCAGGCCGACCCGCTCGGCGCCGATCGCCTCGGCGACGGCCTTCACGACCTCGACGACGAAGCGCGCCCGGTTGTCCGGCGTACCTCCGTAGACATCGTCGCGGAGGTTGATCGTCGGGTCGAGGAACTGGTGGAGCAGGTAGCCGTTGGCGGCGTGCACCTCGACACCGTCGAGGCCCGCGGCCACCGCGTTGCGGGCGGCGGTGACGAAGTCGGCGACCAGGCCGGCCACCTCGTCGGTCGTCACCGCACGGGGTACGTCGTGGGGCTGGCCGCCGTGGGCGGTGACCATCTCGCCGGGCGCCTGCTCGGCGCTGGGGGCGACGGTCTCGACGCCGTCCTTGTTGTCGGCGTGGGCGATCCGGCCGGCGTGCATCAGCTGGGCGACGACCACGCCGTCGCGGGCGTGCACGGCGTCGGCGACGAGGCGCCAGCCGGCGACCTGCTCGTCGGTGTAGAGGCCGGGCACGTCGAGGTAGCCCTGGCCGACCTGGCTCGGCGCGATGCCCTCGGTCACGATGAGGCCGGCCGAGGCGCGCTGGCCGTAGTACTCAGCGTTCAGGGACGTCGGCGCGTGGCCGGCACCGGCGCGGTTGCGCGTCAGCGGTGCCATGACGAAGCGCTGCGGGAGCTGCCAGCGGCCGACGGTGAGGGACTCGAATGCACGGGACATGAGGGGTGGTGCCTCCAGGAAGTTGAGGACTGTACGACCTCCTCAGCGGCCCGCGGGCCGTCGATGTTCCCCTCCGAGGCGTTTCGAGAGATGGCTCACAACCACTCGGGCGTACGCCCTGGCACGGACTGTGCACCCGGGATGCCCGCTTACAGGTAGAGATCTCCACCTGTAAGTGGGCAGGTCCCCGGATATCCGGGGACCTGCCCACACCGACATCAGCGGCGCCGGAGCGCCGCCTCGACGAGCGCCGGCGGTGCGTAACCCCGGTCCGCCTCGTTGAGCGTGGTGCCCGGAGGGACGATCTCGTCGATCCGGTCGAGCACGTCGGGCGTGAGGACGACCTTCTCCACGCCGAGCTGCGACTCGAGCTGCTCGAGGGTGCGCGGGCCGATGATGGCGGACGACACCGCCGGGTGCGCGAGCACGAAGCCGAGGGCGAGGTGGATCAGCGACAGGCCGGCCTCGTCGGCGAGCTCCTGGAGCTGGTGGACGGCCTCGAGCTTGACCTTGTTCTCGGGCGATGCGGGGTCGTGCCGCGCGGGCTGGCGCTTGAGCCGGCTCGACGTCACCGACGGGTCCTCGCCACGGCGGTAGCGGCCGGACAGCCAGCCGCCCGCGAGCGGGCTCCACGGCAGCACGCCGATGCCGTACTTCTGCGCGGTCGGCAGGATGTCGCGCTCCACCTCGCGGGCGAGGATGGAGTACGGCGGCTGCTCGCTGACGGGACGCTCGCGGCCGCGCTTCTCGGCCACCCACTGCGCCTCGACGACCTGCGACGGCAGGAATGTCGACGTGCCGATGTAGCGGATCTTGCCCTGCCGCACGAGGTCGGTCAGCGCGCCGAGCGTCTCGTCGATGTCGACCTCCGGGCGCGGGCGGTGCACCTGGTAGAGGTCGATGTGGTCGACCTGGAGGCGGCGCAGCGAGTCCTCGACCTCACGGATGATCCAGCGGCGCGAGTTGCCCGCCTGGTTGGGGTCCTCGTCGTGCATGTTGCCGTGGAACTTGGTGGCGAGGAAGACGTCGTCGCGGCTGCCCGCGCGGGCCTGGAGCGCCTTGCCGACGATCTCCTCGGACTCGCCGCGTGCGTAGACGTCGGCGGTGTCGATGACGTTGATGCCGGCGTCGAGCGCGCGGTGGATGATCGCGATCGACTCGTCGTGGTCGGGGTTGCCCCACGCGCCGAACATCATCGCGCCGAGGGTCAGCGGGCTGACCTGGACGCCGGTGCGGCCGAACGGTCGGTAGTGCTCGAAAGTCATGCGGTCTCCTTCTCGAGACGGGGTGCGTACTGGCTGGCGGGGCGGGAGAGCCCGAGGTGGTCGCGCAGCGTGCTTCCTGTGTACTCCGTGCGGAACAGCCCGCGGGAGCGCAGGATCGGGACGACCTCCTCGATGAAGACGTCGATCCCGCCCGGCAGCCACGGCGGCATCACGTTGAAGCCGTCGGCCGCACCCTTCTCGGCCCACTCCTGGATGGTGTCGGCGACCTCGACCGGCGTGCCCGCGAAGACCCGGTGCCCCCGAGCGCCGGCGAGCCGGTGGCAGAGCTGGCGGATCGTCGGGGACTCCCGCTCGACGATGTCGAGCACGAGCTGCGACCTGCTGTGGAAGGCGCGGTCACCGACCGGCGCCACGACCTCGGTCGGGAACGGCCCGTCCAGGTCGTACGCCGTCAGGTCGACGCCGACGAGGTTGCTCAGCTGCTGGAGGGAGTACGCCGGCTGCGTGAGGTCGTTGAACTCCTCCTCGAGCGCGCGCGCCTCGGCCGTCGTGGAGCCGATGAACGGGCTGATCCCGGGAAGCACCTTCAGCTGGTCGGGGTTCCGACCGGCCGCGCGCGCACGGGACTTGATGTCGGAGTAGAACTCCTGGGCGTTCTCCAGCGTCTGGTGCGCGGTGAAGATCGCCTCGGCCCAGCGGGCCGCGAAGGAGCGGCCGTCCGGCGAGGACCCGGCCTGGACGTAGACCGGTCGGCCCTGCGGCGAGCGCGGCGCGTTGAGCGGGCCGCGGACGCGGAAGTGCTCACCCTCGTGGTCGACGCGGTGGATCTTGTCGGTGTCGGCGTAGATCCCGCTGCCGCGGTCGGCGACGACGGCGTCGTCCTCCCAGCTGTCCCAGAGCTTGGTGACGACGTCGAGGAACTCCTCGGCGCGCTCGTAGCGCTGGGCGTGGACCGGGTGCTGGTCGAGGCCGAAGTTGTGGGCCGCGGAGGCCGACGACGTGGTGACGATGTTCCAGCCGACCCGGCCGTTGCTGAGGTGATCGAGCGAGGCGAACTGCCGGGCCAGGTTGTAGGGCTCGTTGTAGGTCGTCGACGACGTCCCGATGACGCCGATCCGCTCGGTGGCCGCCGCGATGGCGGTCATCTTGGTGATCGGCTCGAGCCCGGCGCGGGCGGCGTACGCGATGTTGTCCGCGAGCGCCGGACCGTCGGCGAAGAAGACGGCGTCGAACTTCGCTGCCTCCGCGCGCTGCGCCAGCTCCTGGTAGTAGGAGATGTCGGTGATGCGCTCCGGCTGCGACTCCGGTCGCCGCCACGCCGCTTCGTGGTGCCCGTCGGGGTAGATGAAGAGGTTGAGGTGGAGCGTCACGAGGCAGCCCTCTCACTGAGTCGTCCGGCTGTGGGGCGCGGTGCGTCGTGGTCGTCCTCGACACCGAGCTCGGAGAGCAGCTGGGCGCGCAGCCGCGCGAAGGCCGGGTCGGCCTGCGAGCGGCGGGTGCCGAGCTCGATCCGCGCGTCGTGCCGTACGACGCCTCCGTCGAGCACGATGACGCGGTCGGCCAGGACGATGGCCTCGTCGACGTCGTGGGTCACCAGCAGCACGGCCGGCTGGTGCACCTCGCAGAGCTTGCGGAGCAGCGTGTGCATCCGGATCCGGGTCAGCGCGTCGAGGGCGCCGAAGGGCTCGTCCGCGAGCAGCAGCTCGGGGTCGCGGACCAGCGAGCGGGCGAGGGCGGCGCGCTGCTGCTCACCGCCGGACAGCTCGTGGGGCCACGCCTTGTCGCGTCCGTCGAGGCCGACCTCGGCGAGCGCCTGCAGGCCGCGCTCCCGGGCATCGCCCGCGCGGAGGCCGAGGACCACGTTGTCGAGGACCCGCTTCCACGGCAGCAGCCGCGAGTCCTGGAAGACGACCGACACCTTCGCGGGCACCTCGACGCGACCGGTGCCCGCGACGCCGCGGTCGAGGCCGGCCAGCGCGCGCAGCAGCGTGCTCTTGCCCGAGCCGCTGCGGCCCAGCAGGGCGACGAACTCGCCCGGCGCGATCTCGAGGTCGAGGCCGTTGAGCACGCCACCGGCCTTGTTGAAGCTGCGGTGCAGGTCGGTGACCTGGACCGCAGCGTCCTGGTGGGGACTCAGCTCGCCAGCGTACGACGCCATGACAGTGCCTTCCTCTCGATGAAGCGGACCACCGCGTCGGCGGTGACGCCGAGCAGTGCGTAGACGACGAGGCCGACGACGATGATGTCGGTCTGGCCGTAGCTGGACGCCAGCGTGATCATGTGGCCGATCCCGCTCGTGGCGTTGATGACCTCCACGACGACCAGCGCGAGCAGCGACGAGGTCACCGCGAAGCGCAGGCCGAGCAGGAAGCCGGGCATCGCGCCGGGGAGCACCACGTGGCGGATGAACTCCCAGCGGGTGACGCCGAGGGTCTCGGCGAGCTCGGCATACCGGCCCTCGATGGTGCGCAGGCCATTGTGGGTGTGGATGTAGATCGGCACGAAGACCGCGAGGGCGATCGTGATGATCTTCATCGGCTCGCCGATGCCCAGCCAGAGGATGAGCAGCGGGATCAGCGCGAGCGTCGGGATCGAGCGCTTGACCTGGATGGGGCCGTCAATGAGGGTCTCACCGACCCGCGAGAGCCCGGAGACGAGCGCCAGCACCAGGCCGACGGCGACCCCGAGGCCGAGGCCCAGAGCGGCGCGCACGCCGGAGGTCACCAGGCTCTCCTGGAGCCGGCCGTTCTCGATGAGCGTCTCGGCCGTCGCGACGACGGTCCACGGCTCGGTCAGGGTGCGCGGGTCGAGGAGCCCGGTGGCCGAGCCGACGATCCAGGCCCCCAGCAGGGCGACGATGCCGACGAGCCCGCCGAAGCGGATCGGCTGACCCGGTCCGAGGCGGCGCCGCGAGGGGCGTACGTCCTCGGTCTCCGACGAGATCGCGCGGCGCGAGGGAGCGGTCAGGGTCGTCACGACGATCCCTCCAGAGCGTCGGCGATGGCCTTCTCGAAGCGGCGGTCGTAGATGGTCGCCACGTCGAGCGGCTCCTGGTCCTGGCCCTCGACGAGCGTGTCAACGGTGACCTGGTGGCGCGCGATGAAGTCGTCCCAGCTGGTCGGCACGGCGTACTGGCCGTAGGCGTCGACGACGTACTTCGCGTCCTCGGCCGACAGGCCCTCGTGGTCCTCGTAGAAGGCCTTCGCGAACTCGTCGGGGTGCTCGGAGATCCACAGCTGGGCCTTCGCCCACGCAGCGACGTACTCCTTGATCGCGGCGGCCTTGTCGGCGTCCTCGAGCACGGCGGTCGGGGCGTAGAGCGTCCAGGCGTCGTCGCGCACACCCGACTCGATGGTGGTCGCGCCGTCGCGCTCGTACTTGGCGAGGTAGGTCTTCACGAGCGCCTGCTGCAGCGGGGCGACGTCGACCTGCTTGCTGCCCAGGGCGATGGAGAAGGCGTCGTCGACGCTCTGCATCTCCACCAGCTCGACGTCGTCCTGGCTGAGGCCGGCCTCGCGGAGCACGTTGAGCACCAGCGCGCCCTGGGCCTGGCCCGGGCTGTAGGCGATCTTCTTGCCCGCGAGGTCCTCGATCGACGTCACGTCGACGCCAGGGGCGACACCGAGCTCGTAGGTCGGGTGCGTCTCGGGGTCGACCGTCTCGCGAGCGGCGACGATGCGGACGTCGGTGCCGGTCCAGTGCGCGAAGAGCGGCGGGATGTCGGCCACGGAGCCGATGTCGATCGCGTCGGCACGGAAGGCCTCGAGGGTCTTGGGGCCACCGGTGATGTTGGCCCACTCGATGTCGACGTCGAGGTCGTCGATGGCGCCGGAGGTCTCGAGCGCGACCTGCGTCGCGGGGTCGCCGACGCGCAGGACGGTGCCGTCGGCGGGCTTGTCGGGGAGCGCGGCGGTCAGCTCGAGCTTGGGCCCGGCCTCGGCGCCGCCGCAGGCCGACAGCGCCATCAGGCCGGCGGCGGTCAGCAGGGCAGTGCGGATGAGGGGGCTCTTCAGCCCTCGTCGTGACATCAAAGGTCTCCTAGTCGGGAGGTCAGGGGTGATCAAAGTAATGTAAGCCAGTCGACAAACAACACAAAGCGGGTGCAGCGTGTTCCCTGTCACGCAGGCGGTGGCCGACGGGGCCGTCAGGCTCCGCGCAGCAGGGGGAGCAGGGAGTCCCCGATGCGGACGATCTCCTGCTCGTACGGCGTGTCGCTGAGCACGAAGTGGGTGACGCCGAGGTCGGCGTAGCGCCGCAGCGCCTTGGCCACGTCATCGGCAGAACCGACCAGCCAGGTGGTGCCGGCACCGCCACCACCCACGCGCCCCGGGGCGGTGTAGAGGCAGTCGTCGAGGACGTCACCCTTCTCCGCGAGGTCGAGCAGCCGCTGCTGGCCCTCGGCCACGCGGCGTCCCGGATCGGCGGCCCACTCGTGCTGGCCCTCGGCCATCGCCGCGACCTTGGCCTCGGCGTCGGCCCAGGCCTCTTCGGTCGTGTCGCGGACCAGCGTGGTGATCCGCAGGCCGAACTCCAGCGGCGGCAGGTCGCGGTCGAGCTCGGCGCTCAGCTTCTTCAGGTGCTCGATGCGCGCGGCGACACCGTCGAGCGGCTCGCCCCAGAACAGCTGCACGTCGGCCTCCGCGGCCGCGGTTCGCTGGGCCGCCTCGGACGCGCCGCCGAAGTAGAGCTGCGGGTGCGGGCGTCCCTCGCGGGCGACCGGCTTGTGCTCGAGCGTGGCGCCCTCGGCGCGGTAGTGATCGCCGTCGAACGTCACGTCGTCCTCGGTCCAGTACCGGCGTACGAGCCGCATGAACTCGCGCGTGCGGGCGTACCGGGCGGCCTGGTCGCCCTCGTCGTCGCCGTACTGCGGCTGGTGGTCCGGTCCGCTCACGATGTTGACCTTCACCCGACCGCCACTGAGCTGGTCGAGCGTCGCGGCCGAGGAGGCGAAGTGGGCCGGGGTCCAGTAGCCGGGCCGGATCGCGATGAGTGGGTTGAAGGTCGTCGTGCCCGCAGCGAGCGCCGTCGACACCGTGAACGTGTCCGGGCGCTTCCAGCCGGTGCCGATCAGCGCCCCTCCCCAGCCGTGGTCCTCGGTGAGCCGCGCGAGCGCCGTCAGCCGCTCCAGGCTGTTGTGCCCCACCACCGTCGGGTCCGACCGGTGGCCGGCCATCACCTGGTTGGGGATGTACCAGAGGAACTCCATGCCGCACCTTTCAACTATTTGTCTACTGGGTTACTACAGATAGCACACCTGGAGCCACATCCCCGATATCTGAGGACGCGGTGGACGGATCCGACCGTCGACCACGACCACCACGTCCTCGGTTATCCCCGGTCGGCAAGTGGCGTACGAGCGGGGGCGAGCCCGGAAACCACGACCCATTGCGGTCACCGGATGACCTGAAGGCGTCCTAGCCTCGATCCATGGACATGAAGCTGGAGCTGGTGATGGTGCCCGTGACCGACGTCGACCGGGCGAGGGACTTCTACGAGAAGGTCGGCTTCCACACCGACCACGACCAGGTGGTCAGCGACGAGGTGCGCTTCGTCCAGATGACACCGCCGGGGTCGGCCTGCTCGATCGCGTTCGGCAAGGGGCTCACGCAGATGGAGCCCGGGTCGCTGGACAACATGCAGATGGTGATCGCCGACGCCGACGCGACCCACGCCGACCTCGTCGCCCGCGGGATCGAGGTGAGCGACGTCGACGAGCTGGCCTGGGGCCGGTTCGTCTTCTTCGCCGACCCCGACGGCAACGGATGGGCGCTCCAGCAGCTTCCCGACTGGTCGGCGAGCGCCGGCGGCGAGGGCTACGACCCTGGCGCCTGACGTTTGCGAGGATCTCCCCCATGCCCGACCTCGACCTCCAGACGATCCGGCGCAGGGTGGAGCTCGGTCGGCTGCTCCTCGGCTCGGTCCTGGAGTGGCTGGTGAAGGCGTACGGCGCCGGCGCGGCGCTGTCGGTGGCGCTCAGCGACTCCGAGACCACCGGCGGCAAGGTCGGTGACGCAGTCCGGGCGGTGCCCAACCTCGCCGACAAGGTGCACGAGGCGCAGTACGTCATCACGCACCGCGAGGAGATCCAGTCCGCCATCACCTACCTCAACGAGCACACGCTCCCGCAGGACGAGCTCCAGCGGACCGCGGACGAGAGCATGCGGACGCTGCAGTCGATCGAGTCGACGTACGACGAGGTGGGCGCGGCCCGCGACGCGCTCCAGATCGACGGCATCTCCGGAACCCTCGACAACGTCCGCGAGGCGATCGGCCACATCGGCAACGCCTACGACGGGCGGCCCGACCTCGACTCCCTGCGACAGCTGGCCGAGGTGGCCGACCAGGTCGAGCCGTTCCGGCAGCAGGTGGACGTGCTGATCCCCGTCTACTACGGCAACTTCTTCACGCTGACCGACAACTTCGCGGGCGACGAGATCGTCTCGACGGTCTTCGTGATGGCCCTGGCCCTCGCCGTGGCCGCCGTCGTCGGCCGGGCCGTCGGCTTCTGGGTACGCCGCGGCCGGCCGGGGATCATCACGCAGCTGCTCCAGGCGCTGGGCGCGCGCGTCTACCGACCCTGGTACGTCGCCAACGTCCCCTGGGCGATCACCCCGCCGCTGTACGACGCCGCCCGCGAGCACGTCGAGGCCGAGATCCTGGCCGATCCCTCGAACCCGCTCGACGAGGATGCGCGGCGCGCCCTCGCGGCGTGGTTGGAGAGAAGACGCGGCCCCGAGTCCAGGACTTAGCACCCAAGACTCCCGCTTACAGGTGGAGATCTCTACCTGTGAGCGGGCAGGTCCCCGGATATCCGGGGACTTCCGAGTCAGACCAGCTCGGGCTGGGTCTTCTCGCGGACCTCGTCCTCGGTGACGCCGGGGGCGAGCTCGACGAGCCTGAGCGCCCGGTCGCCGAGGGTGCCCGACGGGGCCACCTCGCCGGTGCTCGGGTCGATCACGTCGATGACGGCCAGGTCGGTGATGATCCGCTGCACCACGCGCTTGCCGGTGTAGGGCAGGTCGCACTCGTCGAGGATCTTCAGCGAGCCGTCCTTGGCGGTGTGCTCCATCAGCACGATCACCCGCTTGGCGCCGTGGACCAGGTCCATCGCGCCGCCCATGCCCTTGACCATCTTCCCGGGGATCATCCAGTTCGCGATGTCGCCGGCGGCCGAGACCTGCATCGCACCGAGGATCGCGGCGTCGATCTTCCCGCCGCGGATCATCCCGAACGACTGCGCGGAGTCGAAGAACGACGCCCCCTTGCGCAGGGTCACCGTCTCCTTCCCCGCGTTGATCAGGTCGGGGTCCTCGTCACCTTCGAAGGGGTACGCACCCACGCCGAGGATGCCGTTCTCCGACTGCAGCACCAGCTCCACGTCGTCGTCGACGTAGTTGGGCACCAGCGTCGGCAACCCGATGCCGAGGTTGACGTAGGACCCGTCCTTGAGCTCCGAGGCCGCCCGCGCGGCCATCTCCTCACGACTCCAGCTCATGTCAGCCTCCCAGCCCGTGCGTCGCTGCGTCGTCGACGAGGGCACCCTCGGTCGAGTCGGGTCGCGGTCGCGTGGTCGTCTTCTCGATCCGCTTGTCGGCGGCCTGCTCCGGGGTCAGCGCCACCACGCGCTGGACGTACACACCCGGGGTGTGGATGTCGTTGGGGTCGAGCTCGCCGGGCTCGACCAGCTCCTCGACCTCGGCGATCGTGACCCGGCCGCACATCGCCGCGAGCGGGTTGAAGTTGCGCGAGGACTGGCGGTAGATCAGGTTGCCGTGCCGGTCGCCCTTCCAGGCGCGGACCAGGCCGAAGTCGGCGACGATCGCCTCCTCGAGGACGTACTCCTTCTCCACCACCCCATCCGAAGTGGCCGTCGCGAAGACCTTGGTCTCCTTCGGCGGCGAGGCCACGACGACGTTGCCCGCGTCGTCGTACTTCCACGGCAGGCCGCCCTCGGCGACCTGGGTGCCGACACCGGTCGCGGTGTAGAAGCCCGGGATGCCGGACCCTCCGGCGCGCATCCGCTCCGCCAGCGTGCCCTGCGGCGTCAGCTCGACCTCGAGCTCACCGGAGAGGTACTGCCGGGCGAACTCCTTGTTCTCCCCGACGTAGGACGAGATCATCCGGCGCAGCCGCTTCTCGAAGAGCAGCCGACCCAGGCCCCACTCGTCCACGCCACAGTTGTTCGAGACCGCCTCGAGGTCGGTCGTGCCGGCCTCCAGCACCGCCTCGATGAGGACCGACGGGATCCCGCACAGTCCGAATCCGCCGACCGCGAGGGTCGCACCGTCCGGGATGTCGGCCACTGCAGCGGCGGCCGAGCTGACCACTTTGTCCATGCCCGGCACCCTAGCGGGGGTGTGAGCGCCGCCACTGTGTGGGCCGGGACCACACTTCGGCCCTCCGGATGGGTGCCCGGCCCGCCTCTACGCTGGTCCCGTGACCGCCTACCCGGACCGCTCCCCCGACTGGCCGCAGGTCGGTCTGCACGTGGTCACCGGCAAGGGCGGCACCGGGAAGTCGACCGTGGCGGCGGCGCTCGCGCTGGCGCTGGCGACGACGGGCAAGAACGTGCTGCTGTGCGAGGTGGAGGGTCGCCAGGGCATCGCGAAGATGTTCGACGTCGACCCGCTGCCCTACGAGGAGCGCCGCATCGCCAAGGGCGCACCGGACGAGAGCGGTCGCGCCGGCCAGGTCTTCGCGCTGCACATCGACCCGGAGTCGGCGCTGCTGGAGTACCTCGCGATGTACTACCGACTCGGTCGCGCCGGGCGGGCGCTCGACCGCTTCGGCGTCATCGACTTCGCCACGACCATCGCCCCCGGCGTGCGCGACGTGCTGCTCACCGGCAAGGTCTACGAGGCGGTGCAGCGCCCGCGCGGAGGTCGGAAGAAGGACCAGGTCCAGTACGACGCCGTGGTGCTCGACGCGCCGCCCACCGGCCGGATCGGTCAGTTCCTCAACGTCAACTCCGAGCTCGCCGGACTCGCGAAGGTGGGCCCGGTCAAGTCGCAGGCCGACAACATCATGAACCTCCTGCGCTCCCCGCGGACGGCCGTGCACCTGGTCACGATCCTCGAGGAGATGCCCGTGCAGGAGACCAGCGACGCGGTCGCCGAGCTGCGCGCCGCCGGGCTGCCCGTCGGCGGCGTGGTCGTGAACCTCGTGCGGCCGCAGGCCCTCAGCGCGGCCTCGCTCGCCCAGGTGCGCGACGACGCGGTCGACCTCACCGCGATCACCTCGCAGCTCACGCGCGCCAAGGTCGACGTCGACGCCGAGCTGGTCGCCTCGCTGGTCGACGAGGGCCGCGACCACGCCGTACGCCGTCAGCTCGAGGACGAGCAGCGCGCGCTCGTCGCGGCCGAGGACCTCCCGACCTACGAGCTGCCCCGGCTGGCCGCCGGCATCGACCGCGGCGCGCTGCTCGAGCTGGCCCAGCTCCTCCGTCAGCAGGGCCTGGCATGACGCCCGCCCGACGCCACGGAGGTCGACCAGTGCCAGTTCTGGACGTCGATGCGCTCCTCGACGACCGCGGCACCGAGATCATCGTGTGCTGCGGCTCGGGCGGGGTGGGCAAGACCACCACGTCGGCGGCGCTCGCCCTGCGGGCGGCCGAGCGGGGGCGCAAGGTCGTCGTGCTGACGATCGACCCGGCGCGCCGGCTCGCGCAGTCGATGGGCATCGAGAAGCTCGACAACACGCCGCGGCCGGTGGCCGGCATCGAGGCCTCCGGGGACGGCGCCCTCGACGCGATGATGCTCGACATGAAGCGCACCTTCGACGAGGTGGTGGAGAGCCAGGCCACCCCGGAGAAGGCGAAGCAGATCCTGGAGAACCCCTTCTACATCGCTCTGTCGAGCTCCTTCGCCGGCACCCAGGAGTACATGGCGATGGAGAAGCTCGGCCAGCTCCACCGCGAGGCGCTCGGTCAGGGCACCTACGACCTCATCGTCGTCGACACGCCCCCGTCACGGTCCGCCCTGGACTTCCTCGACGCCCCGGAACGGCTCTCCAGCTTCCTCGACGGCCGGCTGATCCGCCTGCTCGTGGCGCCGGCGCGCGGTCCGGCACGGCTGATGACGGCCGGGCTGTCGGTCGTCACGAATGCCCTCGGCAAGATCCTGGGTGGCCAGATGCTGCGCGACGTCCAGACCTTCGTCACCGCGCTCGACACCCTCTTCGGGAGCTTCCGGCAGCGGGCGGAGAAGACGTTCGCCCTGCTGCAGGCAGACGGGACCGCGTTCATCGTGGTCGCGGCTCCCGAGCCCGACGCGCTCCGCGAGGCGGCGTACTTCGTGGACCGGCTCACCGACGACGACATGCCGCTGGCCGGCCTCGTGATCAACCGGGCCAGCCCGTCGGCACGCACGGAGCTGTCGGCCGAGGAGGCGATCGCCGCGGCGGACCGGCTGCGCGCCCAGGACTCGTCGTCGCTGACCGCGGGCCTGCTGCAGCTGCACGCCGATCGGGTCCGCATCGTCGAGCGCGAGCAGCGCCTGCGTGAGCGGTTCGCGGCCTCGCACCCGCAGGTGCCGACGACGGTCGTGCCGGCCATGGCCGGCGACGTCCACGACCTCGACGGCCTCCGGGAGATCGGCCGAAAGCTGGCCGACGAGGAGTGATCCGATGCCCGCTCGTACCCCGCACGAGCGGGTAAGGGATCCGTCGGAGGTCAGACCGAGACGCTCGGGGCCTCGACCTTGGTGCGGGCGGTCTCGAGGATCGAGCGCCACGACGAGTCGGGACGACGGCGGAGCAGCGCACGGCGCTCACGCTCGGTCATGCCGCCCCAGACACCCCACTCGATCTGGTTGTCCAGAGCCTCGGCCAGGCACTCGGTCCGCACGGGGCAACCCGCGCAGACCTGCTTGGCCTTGTTCTGCTCCGCTCCGCGCACGAAGAGTGCGTCCGGCGTGTCCGCCTTGCAAGCGGCGCGCGATGCCCAGTCCTCAACCCACATAGTCATTCCCCACGATCAATGGAGCCCGGTCAGCCGCCCCCATAGCGGCCATCCCGATCTCGAGTAGAAAAGTAAACGACCTGGCCCCGGTCCAGACAGGGGCCGAGTGGCTCAATTCGCATAGTCCGATGTGACTATTCGGCTGCGCGAGTGGAATTGAGGGT
Organism: Nocardioides baculatus; assembly: GCF_016735675.1. GTDB lineage: Bacteria > Actinomycetota > Actinomycetes > Propionibacteriales > Nocardioidaceae > Nocardioides > Nocardioides baculatus. The sequence goes on from NZ_JAERSG010000001.1 coordinate 377,298, forward strand.
GGTAGGCCCTCCCCCCGTACTCTGGTGCCCATGTCCTCCCGTACGCCGTCGCCCGCCAGGCGCCCCCAGGGGCGCCCGAACGCCGGACGCATCGCCTCGCACCTCGCCGTGATGGGCGCCGTCGCGGTGGTCATGGGCGTCCTCATCGCCTGCCTCGCCATCCCGTTCGCGGGCCTGGTCGGCGTGGCCGCGAAGGACGTCAGCAAGGGCATGGTCAACCTCCCGGAGTCGCTCGAGGCCAAGGACCTGTCGCAGAAGACGCGGATCTACGACGTCAACGGCAACCTCATCGCCTCGCTCTACGACCAGAACCGGATCAACGTCCCGCTCACCTCCATCTCGCGCCCGATGGTGAAGTCCATCGTCGCGATCGAGGACTACCGCTTCTACGACCACGGCGCGCTCGACCTCAAGGGGACGCTCCGCGCCTTCGTCACCAACCAGGCCAACGGCGGCTCGGTCCAGGGTGGCTCGTCGATCACCCAGCAGATGGTGAAGCAGACGCTGCTCTACCAGGCGGAGAGCGACGAGGAGCGCAAGGCCGCGACCGAGGAGACCTACGCCCGCAAGATCCGCGAGCTGCGCTACGCCATCGCCTTCGAGAAGAACCACAGCAAGGACTGGATCCTCGAGCGCTACCTCAACATCGCCTACTTCGGCGACGGCGCCTTCGGCGTCCAGGCGGCTGCGAAGCACTTCTTCTCCAAGAACGCCAGCAAGCTCAACCTGCTGGAGTCGGCCACGCTTGCGGGTCTGGTCAAGAACCCGGTCGGCTACGACCCGATCGACAACCCCGACCGCGCCGAGAGCCGCCGCAACGTCGTCCTCGACCGCCTCGCCCAGCTCGGCGTGGTCACCGAGAAGAAGGCCGAGCGCCTCAAGGGCGTCCCCCTCGAGGAGACCCTCAAGGTCACCGACGCCGCCAACGGCTGCCAGCAGTCGCAGGCTCCGTTCTTCTGCGACTACGTGCGCAACTACCTGCTCAAGGACCCGGTGCTCGGCGACACCCCCAAGGAGCGCCTCCGCACGCTCAACAACGGTGGCCTCAAGATCTACACGACCATCGACCTCGACATGCAGAAGGCCGCCGACCAGTCCGTCGCCGCCCACGTCTACCAGACCGACCAGGCCATCGGCGGCCTGGCGATGGTCGAGCCCGGCACCGGCGACGTACGCGCGCTGGCGCAGTCGCGCCCGATGGGCCAGGACAAGGCCGCCGGTGAGACCGCCATCAACTACACAGTCCCGAAGAAGTACGGCGCCGCCAACGGCTTCCAGGCCGGCTCGACGTTCAAGGTCTTCGTCCTCGCCACCGCGATCAACCAGGGCATCCCGCTGAGCACCACGATCAACTCGCCGCAGGAGATGCACATCGACGACGAGGAGTTCGAGAACTGCGACGGCCCCTACGCCGGCGACGGCATGGGCTGGGACGTCAAGAACTCCACCGGGTTCGGCTCCTACGACCTCTACTCCGGCACCCAGAACTCGGTGAACACCTTCTTCGCCCAGCTGGAGGTGGAGACCGGCATGTGCGAGCCGCTCCAGCTCGCGAAGGACATGGGCGTCAAGGTCCCGCTCGCCCAGAAGGTCCCGTCGTGGATCCTCGGCGTGTCCGACTCCAACCCGCTCGAGATGGCCCAGGCCTACGCCACCTTCGCGGCGCGTGGGCTCCACTGCGACCCGCGACCCGTGACCAAGGTGCTGGACTCGCAGAACCAGCCGCTCAAGGAGTACTCGACCCAGTGCGAGCAGGTCATGCCGGGCGCCACCGCCGATGCCGTCAACGACATCCTGCGCGGTGTCATGGAGCCCGGCGGCTTCGGGCAGAACCTCGCCATCGACAAGCCGTCGGCCGGCAAGACCGGTACGACGACCAGCGGCCGCTCGGTGTGGTTCGTCGGCTACACCCCGGCGATCTCCGCCGCGGCGATGATCGCCGGCGCCGACGCGCAGGGCCAGTGGCTCGAGCTGGGCGGCCAGAGCGTGGGCGGACAGATCATCTACGAGGCGTCCGGCTCGGGCTACGCAGGCCCGATCTGGGGTGACGCGATGGCGGCGATCTCCGCCAAGCTCCCCTCCGAGGACTTCCAGGCACCGCCCGGCGACGAGATCGCCGGGGTGCTGACCCTGGTCCCCGAGGTGACGGGTCAGTCCGTCGAGGCGGCGACCGCGGCCATCGAGAACGCCGGGTTCACCGTCGTCGACGGCGGCCAGGTCAACTCCGAGGTCGGCGAGGGCCTCGTCGCCTCCACCTCACCCGTCGCGGGCACGTCGTTGAGCAGCGGCGACACCGTCACGATCTACACCTCGACCGGCTACGTCCCGCCGCCGCCGAAGGGCAACGGCGGCAAGGGGAAGGGCAAGGGCGGCGGCAGGGGCAACCGCTAGGCGGATCAGCCGAGCTGCTTGCGCACCTCGGCGGCGACCGCGCCGCCGTCGGCGCGACCCTTGACCTGGGGCGTCACGACGCCCATCACCTTGCCCATCGCGCGCATCCCCTCCTCGGCGGCGCCCGTCCGGGTGATCGCGGCCGACACGAGCTCGGAGATCTCGGCGTCGGTCAGCGGCGTCGGGAGGTACTCCGCGATGACCTCGCCCTCGGCGGCCTCCTTGGCCGCCATCTCCTCGCGACCGCCCTCGGCGAAGGCGGTGGCTGCCTCGCGGCGCCGCTTGGCCTCGCTCGACAGCACGCCGAGGATGTCGTCGTCGGTGAGCTCGCGGGCCTCCTTGCCGGCGACCTCCGCGTTGGTGATGGAGGTCAGCACCATCCGCAGGGTCGAGGAGCGCACCTCGTCACGCGCCTTGATGGCGGTGGTGAGGTCGGCGCGGAGACGGTCCTTCAGAGCACTCATGCACACCATTGTGGCAGCCTTGGCGAATGGCTTTCGTCCCCGTCGTACGGCGCACCGCGGCCCTCGGTGCCCTCGCCGGGGCGGGCCTGACGGCGTACGCCGCCTGGGAGGCGCGGCAGTACACCCTGCGCCGGGTGACGGTGCCGTTGCTGCCGCCGGGGCACGCGCCCCTGAAGGTGCTGCACCTCAGCGACATCCACATGGCGCCGGACCAGCGGGCCAAGCAGGAGTGGCTGCGCGGACTGGCCGCCCTCGAGCCCGACCTGGTCGTCAACACCGGTGACAACCTCGCGCACTCCCGCTCGGTGCCCGTCGTCGCTGACGCGCTGGGTGGACTGCTCGACGTGCCCGGCGTCTACGTCCTCGGCTCCAACGACTACTGGGTGCCCGGCATGCGCAACCCGTTCCTCTACCTGCTTCCCGACACCGGCAAGCGGCACACGTCCGGGCGCCAGCTGCCGTGGCCCGAGCTCAAGGAGCGCTTCGGCTCCTCCGGCTGGCTCGACCTCACCAACGGCTTCGGCCGTCTGGACGTCGGTGGCACCTCGATCGCCTTCGCCGGGGTCGACGACCCGCACCTGCAGTACGACGACCTGGCGCGCGTCGCGGGCCCGGCCGACCCGGCGACCGACGTGCGGCTCGCCGTCACCCACGCGCCGTACCTCCGGGTCCTCGACCAGTTCGTCGCCGACGGCTACGACGCGGTCATCGCAGGACACACCCATGGCGGGCAGGTGTGCCTGCCCCTCCTCAGCGGGGGAGGCCGCGCGCTGACGACCAACTGCGACATCGAGCCGGCCCGCGCCCGAGGCCTGCACCGCCACCCCGCGGACTCCGCGCCCGGAGATGCCGGCTCGGCCTGGCTGCACGTGTCGGCCGGGCTCGGGACCAACCCCTACGTCCGGATCCGGGTGGCCTGCCGGCCCGAGGCCACCCTGATGACCCTCGTCCCCACCGGTCCCGCCCAGGAGGCCTGATGTCGCTCGTCCGCGTCACCAACTTCTCGATCTCGCTCGACGGCTTCGGCGCCGGTGAGCCCCAGTCGTTCGAGGCACCGTTCGGCCATGCCGGGCACAAGCTCCACCAGTGGATGTTCGCCACCTGGCAGGACGACGCTCCGTTCAACGTCGACCTGGCCTTCGCGAAGCGCTGGGACGTCGGCTTCGGCGCCGAGATCATGGGCGCCAACAAGTTCGGTCCGCCCGGCTGGCAGGACGACGCCGACTGGCGCGGCTGGTGGGGCGAGGTCCCGCCGTTCCACACGCCGACCTACGTCCTCACGCACCGGCCGCGGGCCTCGATGGAGATGGAGGGCGGCACGACCTTCCACTTCCTCGACGCCTCTCCCGAGGAGGCACTGGCGGTCGCGAAGGAGGCCGCCGGCGACCTCGACGTGCGCATCGGCGGCGGCTCCTCGACCCTGCGCGACTACCTGGCCGCCGGCCTCGTGGACCAGGCCCACCTCGTCGTCGTACCCATCCTGATCGGCCACGGCACGCGCCTCTGGGACGGCCTCGAGGCCCTCGAGGAGACCTACGCCATCGAGGCCACCTCCTCCTCGACCGGGGTCACCCACCTGTCCCTGACCCGGAGGTCGACCGGCCCTGCATGAGTCCCCGCTCGTGCGGGGACTCCGTCACTGGGAGGGGGTTGCAACGGCCCCCCAGTGTCCGACTCGCCCTCCCAGTCCACGGGGTGAGGGGCGATTTCGGACGGCCCTCACCGAGCGGGTATGGTTGCCCGCGTTGCCCAGCCGGGGTTCTCGGCCGGGCGGCGGGCTGTGGCGCAGCTTGGTAGCGCGCCTCGTTCGGGACGAGGAGGCCGCAGGTTCAAATCCTGTCAGCCCGACATCGGGACGGACCCACGTGAGACGTGGGTCCGTTCGTCATTTCCGGCTCCCTACAGTGGAGCGATGGCCCTGCTGACGTGCGACTTCTTCTCCGACGCCCTCGCGTTCGGGACCTCGATGACCGTCGTCCTGCCGCAGCCCACCGAGGAGCAGATCGGGGTGAGCGGGACGGGCTTCACGGACCCGCCCCGGGTGCTCTACCTGCTCCACGGGCTCTCCGACGACCACACCGCCTGGCTCCGCTACACCTCCATCGAGCGCTACGCCACCGCGCTCGGGTTCGCCGTCGTGATGCCCGCGGTCGACCGCTCGTTCTACGCCAACGAGAAGCACGGGCACCGCTACTGGGACTACGTGTCCGACGAGCTGCCGCAGGTCGTACGCCGTTTCCTCCGCGTCTCCGACGACCCCGCCGACACGTTCGTGGCCGGGTTGTCGATGGGCGGCTACGGGGCCCTCAAGCACGCGGTCACCCACCCCGAGCGCTACGCGGGCGTGGCCTCGCTGTCGGGCGTCGCGGACATCCGACAGCTCGGCGAGCGGCTCGACCGCGCCGAGATCGTCGAGCGGGTGTTCGGCGGCGAGCTGGGACCCGAGGACGACCTGTTCGAGCTGCTCGGCGCGGTGGACCCCGCTACGGCTCCGCGGTTCTACATCGGCTGCGGCACCGAGGAGGACCGGTTGATGGGGGCCAACGAGCGACTCGTCGCCGCGGCACGCGAGCGCGGGCTCGACGTCACCACCGACTTCCGGCCCGGCGTGCACGAGTGGGGGCTCTGGGACGCCCAGATCCAGGACGTCCTCACCTGGATGGCCGAGTCCTCACGGCGCTGAACTTTGGCACACTGCCCCCATGGCAGACACGGGCAAGCCCGCCGACGACGGCACGGACGAGGGACCCTCGCTGGAGATGCCCTCCTTCTCGCTCCGGCGGAGGAAGAAGACGGCACCGCCCGAGGAGGTCGCGAGCGAGGACGTTGCTCCGGAGTCCGAGCCCGAGCCCGAACCCGAACCCGAACCCGAACTGAAGCCCGAGCCGGAACCCGAGCCGGAACCCGAACCCGAACCCGAGCCCGAGCCGGAGCCCGAACTGGAGCCGGAGCCGGAGCCCCAGCCCGAGCCCGAGCCCGCACCGGTTCCTACGACCGAGCCCGAGCCGCAGCCCCTCCCCGAGTCGACGCCTGGGCCCGCACCGGTTCCGGCGCCCGAGCCCGAGCCTGCACCGGCGGCGTACGAGCCTCCGACCGTGGTCGTGCCAGTGGTCGACCAGGAGATCGAGGAGGACGCACAGCCTCGCGAACCCCGCGAGCTGCCGCTCTCCGGCCTGCCCGCCGCAGCGGCGACCGGTGTGGTGGTCGGCGCCCTGGCGGTGCTGTTCTGGTGGCTCGCGACGCGCGCGTGCGAGGCCGTCCGCGGTACGTCGTCGTGCGGAGGCGGCCCCGGCCTCCTGATCCTGCTCGTCGTGCTCGCACTCCTCGCGGTGTCCGGCGCGTGGCTGCTCGACCTCTTCGGCGAGCCGGAGCACGGTTCCACCAGCCTCCTGGCCGTCGGCATCATCGCGGTGCTGGTGATGGTCTTCCTGCTCGGCTCGCTGGACGAGCCGTGGGCACTGGTCGCCGTACCCGTCACCGCCGTCATCGGCTACTGCACGTCGTGGTGGGTCACCCACGCCGTCGTCGGCGACGACGCACCCCAGGAGGTCGCGGAGTCCCGCGACGTCCGCTGAGCAGGACCTGTCAGGCCCTCCCTGAACCTGTCAGGCCGTGCACGGGCCGACATGTCCAGTGATCCCCGGCTGACCGGGGATCACTGGACGACGCAGCGATCAGCGGGCGGCGGCGATCAGCTCGGCGATCTGGACGGTGTTGAGCGCGGCACCCTTGCGCAGGTTGTCGCTGCTGACGAAGAGCGCGAGCCCGCGGCCGTCCGGCACGCCCTCGTCGGCGCGGAGGCGACCGACGTAGGACGGGTCGCGCCCGGCAGCCTTGAGCGGGGTCGGTATGTCGTCGAGCTCGACGCCGGGCGCCGAGGCGAGGAGCTCACGGGCACGCTCGGGCGACATCGGACGCTCGAACTCGGCGTTGATCGCCAGCGAGTGGCCGGTGAAGACCGGGACGCGGACGCAGATGCCCGACACGGGGAGCTCCGGGATGCCGAGGATCTTGCGGGACTCGTTGCGGAGCTTCTGCTCCTCGTCGGTCTCGTTGAGGCCGTCGTCGACGATCGATCCGGCCATCGGCAGGACGTTGTAGGCGATCGGCTCGACGTACTTGACCGGGTCGGGGAAGGCGATCGCCGAGCCGTCGTAGGCCAGCTCACGGGCCTTGTCGCCTGCGGCGGCCACGCCGTCGTAGAGCTCCTCGACGCCGGCGACGCCCGAGCCGGAGACGGCCTGGTAGGAGGAGACCACCAGCCGGGCGAGGCCGGCCTCCTCGTGCAGCGGCTTGAGCACCGGCATGAAGGCCATGGTCGTGCAGTTGGGGTTGGCGATGATGCCGCGGCCGGCCTCGACCACACCGGACATCGCCTCGGGGTTGACCTCGGAGACGACGAGCGGGATGTCGGGGTCCTTGCGGAACGCCGAGGAGTTGTCGACGACGATCACGCCGGCCTCGACGAACCTCGGCACGAGGGCGCGGGACGTCGTGGCACCTGCGGAGAACAGCGCGATGTCGAGCCCGGTCGGGTCGGCCGTCTCGGCGTCCTCGACGGTGATGTCGCGGTCACCGAAGGGCAGCACCTTGCCGGCCGAGCGCGCGGAGGCGAAGAAGCGGACCTGGTCGGCGGGAAAGTTGCGCTCGAGCAGGATCTGGCGCATCGCGACGCCGACCTGTCCGGTGGCACCGACTATCCCTAACGAGACCATGCGGACTCCATCTCGGCACGGGGTCCCCGCGCGGTTGTGTGCGGGGGAGCGAAGCGGAGGAGCACAGAACCGCGTGGGGTGTGCTGTCCGGTGGCACCGACGATGCCGATGTTGACCTTCGTCATCGTCCGGTGCCTCCGTAGACCACGGCCTCGACCTCGTCGGCGTCCAGGTCGAACGCCGTGTGCGTGGCACGGACGGCGTCGTCGACGGAGTGCTCGTCGACGATCACCGAGATCCGGATCTCCGAGGTCGAGATCATCCCGATGTTGACGCCGGCCGAGGCCAGGGCGCCGAAGAACTTGGAGGTGATGCCGGGGTGCGAGCGCATGCCGGCGCCGATGAGCGAGACCTTGCCGATCTTGTCGTCGTAGAGCAGCTTGTCGTAGCCGACCTCGGCCTGGATCCGGGCCAGCGCGGTCATCGCGACCTGCCCGTCGGTGCGCGGCAGCGTGAACGAGATGTCGGTGAGGCTCGTCGCGGCGGCGGAGATGTTCTGCACGATCATGTCGAGGTTGATCTGGGCGTCGGCCAGCGCCTCGAAGATGCGCGCGGCCTCGCCGACCTTGTCGGGCACGCCGACCACGGTGATCTTGGCCTCGCTCCGGTCGTGGGCGACCCCGGCGATGATGGGCTGTTCCATGGTGGTCTCTTCCTGACCGGGCTTCGGGTCGTTGCTGACCCAGGTGCCCTCGAGCTGGCTGAACGACGAACGGACGTGGATCGGGATGCCGTAGCGACGGCCGTACTCCACACAGCGCAGGTGCAGGATCTTCGCGCCGCACGCGGCCAGCTCGAGCATCTCCTCGTAGGAGACCTTGTCGAGCTTGCGGGCGTTCGGCACGATCCGCGGGTCGGCGGTGAAGACACCGTCGACGTCGGTGTAGATCTCGCAGACGTCGGCCTCGAGCGCAGCCGCCAGGGCGACGGCGGTGGTGTCGGAACCGCCACGGCCGAGGGTGGTGATCTCCTTGGTGTCCTGGCTGACGCCCTGGAACCCCGCCACGATCACGATGTGGCCCGCGGCGATCGCCTCGGTGACCCGCCCGGGCGTGACGTCGATGATCTTGGCCTTGCCGTGCTGCGCATCCGTGATGACACCGGCCTGCGATCCGGTGAACGAGCGGGCGGTGAAGCCGAGGTCGCTGATCGCCATGGCGACCAGCGCCATCGAGATCCGCTCGCCGGCGGACTGCAGCATGTCGAGCTCGCGCGCAGGGGGCAGCGGGGTCACGGCGGCGGCCAGGTCGAGCAGGTCGTCGGTCGTGTCACCCATCGCCGACACGGCGACCACGACGTCGTGGCCGGACTTCTTGACGTCCACGATGCGCCGCGCGACGCGCTTGATGGCGTCGGCGTCGGCGAGCGAGGAGCCGCCGTACTTCTGCACGACAATGCCCACGATTGGTCCCTCGGAAGATCGGTTGCGACGGTGTCCGTCGACGCCGTCGGCGGCGGACGCAGCCAATTCTACGGCTGGGCGGCGGGCGCGCTCTCCAGCATCTCATCGGCGACCTCGACCTGCTCGGCGTCGGCCTCGAAGTCGGTGTCGAAGCGGTCGTGGGCGACGACGGTGATCAGCGCGTTGAGCGCCGCCCCTGCGAGGTTGCCCCAGTTGTTGACGTAGGAGAACTGCCACCACCAGAGCGCCTCGTCGACGTTGCCGGCGCGGAAGTGGCGCAGCCCGTTCTCCAGGTCGATGGCGATCGAGGCGAGGTCGTCGGAGAGCCGGCTCTCGACGACCTCGGGCACGTAGGGGTCGAAGACGAAGGTGTAGTCGTCGACACCCTCGAGCATCTCGGCGAGGCGCAGTCGCAGCTCGTCGATGTCGGCCTCGGGGCCGACGTCGGGCTGGAACTCCTCGCGCGGGGTGAAGTCGGTCTGGGCGCCCAGGCGCGCGCCGGCGAGCAGCACCTGGCTGATCTCTAGCAGCAGCAGGGAGATGGCCTGCGCACCGTTGCCCTCGCGCGCGATCTCGCGCAGCGCGAGCAGGAAGCTCGTCACCGAGTCGGCGATCTGCTCCTCGAAGCGGATCTTCTCGGTCTGATCGGTCTGGTCGGTCATTCGGCTGATCTCCTTCCGGCGAACGCTCGCCCGAGCGTGACCTCGTCGGCGTACTCCAAGTCTCCGCCCACCGGCAGTCCACTCGCCAAGCGGGTCACGCGCAAGCCCATCGGCAGCAGCAGGCGTGTGAGGTAGGTCGCGGTCGCCTCGCCCTCGAGGTTGGGGTCGGTGGCGAGGATGACCTCGGTGACCGTGCCGTTGGCCAGGCGGGGCATGAGCTCCTTGACGTGGAGCTGGTCGGGGCCGATGCCGTCGATCGGCGAGATCGCACCGCCGAGCACGTGGTAGCGGCCGCGGAACTCACGGGTGCGCTCGATGGCAACGACGTCCTTGTACTCCTCGACGACGCACAGCACGCTCGGGTCGCGCCGCTCGTCGCGGCAGATCCGGCACTGCTCGTCCTCGCTGACGTTGAAGCAGACCGAGCAGAACTTCACCTTGGCCTTGACCTCGATCAGCACGTCGGCGAGCCGGCGTACGTCGGTGGGCTCGGCCTGCAGCAGGTGGAACGCGATGCGTTGCGCGCTCTTGGGACCGACGCCGGGCAGCCTGCCCAGCTCGTCGATGAGGTCCTGGACGACGCCTTCGTACAAGGGAGGTCCTCAGCCCAGCGAGGGCGGGGTGAAGCCCATGCCGCCGCCGGACCCGCCGAGGCCCTCGGACAGCGGGCCGAGCGAGTCGCCCGCCAGGGCCTCGGACTTCGCCCGGGCGTCGCGGTAGGCGGCGACGATCAGGTCGGAGAGGTCGGAGAGGTCGTCGGGGTCGGTGCCGTCGAACTCGCCCGCACGGATGGTGACGCCGACCAGCTCGCCCACGCCGTTGGCGGTGACGGTGACGGCACCGCCGGCGACGGTGCCGTCGACGGTCTGGCGGGCGAGCGCGGCCTGCGCCTCCTCGAGCTGCTGCTGCATCTGCTGGGCCTGCTGGAGGAGGGCATTCATGTCGAAGCCGCCACCGAGGGCGTCGAACGGGTTCTGGGTCATCGGGTCTCCAGGTGAGGAAGGACGGGGGATCGGCTCATCAGTCGTTGCGGATCTCCTCGATCAGCCGGGCGCCGAGCGTCTGGCTGAGGAGGGACTCGGTGTCGAGCGCCGCCGACTCGGCGTCGCGGTCGTCGTCGCGGTCGACGTCGTCGTCGGCCGAGCGGACGGGCTCGGTCGGCGCGACCGGGCCGCCGGCGCGGGCCGCCTCGAGCGCCTCGCGAGCGGCATCGGCGGTGACCTGCGGCTGGGGATCCGGTGCCGGGGGCTGGACGGGCTCGCCGTTGGGGGCCTCGACCGCCGGCGCGGGACCACCCGTCACCCAGTCGGGCGGCGCGTCCGGCGCCGACGGGGCCGGAGCGGCGTCCGTGGCCGCGGGAGTGCTGGTGGCCGCCTGGTGCACGACGGGCGCCTGGGCCGACGCGCCGCTCGGGTCGACGATCGACTCGACCTTCCAGTCCATCCCGACGACGTCGATCGACGCCTGGCGGAGGATCTCGTCGCACCCGCCGTTGACGAAGGAGTCGCGCGCGCCCGCGTTGGCGAAGCCGATCGTGAGGCGGGTGGCGTCCACGTCGACCACGTGGGCGTGCTGCGAGAGCACCATCCATGCGAGCCGGCGACGGTTCTTGGTCTGCTCGAGGATGTCGGGCCACAGCCGGCGTACGTCGACGAGGCTGAGGCCGCCCTGCGGTCCGCCCGGCTGCTCGGCGACCGGCTCGTCGGAGGCGGGCGCGGGCGGGGCGGCGGCAGCGGGCTCGGCGACGACGACGGGCTCGGGGGCCGACGTCGGCATCGGCGGGGGCGGCGGCGGGCCGTCCTGCGCGGGGAAGGAGGTCGGCACCGGGGGCGGCGGCGCGGGCTCGTCGCGGACCGGTGCGGGCGCGGCCTGAGCGGCGGGGGCGGGAGCAGCGGCCGGGGCCTCCACCGGCGAGGCCGGCGGCGAGGCGGGCGCGGGCGCAGCGGCGGCGCGCGCGGCCGCGACCGGTGTTGCGGGGGCCGGCGTGCCGGTGACGTCGAGGCGACGCTCGAGCCGCTCGAGCCGGGCCATCACGCCGTCGGAGGTGTGGTCGGCGCCCGGCAGGAGGACGCGGGCGCACAGCAGCTCGAGCAGCAGCCGGGGCGCGGTGGCGCCGCGCATCTCGGTGAGTCCCGCGGCGACGATGTCGGCGGCACGGCTGAGCTCGATCGCACCGAACCGGGCGGCCTGGGCGACGAGCCGCTCCCCCGCGTCCTGCGGGACGTCGATGAGGCCGGTCGCCGGCGCGTCGGGCACGGCGGTGACGATCACGAGGTCGCGCAGGCGACGGAGCAGGTCCTCGGTGAACCGGCGCGGGTCCTGGCCGGTCTCGACGACCTTGTCGACCACGGAGAACACCCCGGCCCCGTCGCGGGACGCGAACGCCTCGACGACCTCGTCGAGCAGCGAGTCGGGTGTGAAGCCGAGCAGGTCGGTGGCGAGCTTGTGGGTCACCCCGGCCTCACCGGCGCCGCCGAGCAGCTGGTCGAGGACGGACAGCGTGTCGCGCGCCGACCCCGCGCCGGCGCGGACCACCAGGGGCAGCGCGGCCGGCTCGATCGCCACGCCCTCCTCGCCCGCGAGCTGGGAGAGGTAGTCGCTGAGCAGCCGCGGCGGGATCAGCCGGAAGGGGTAGTGGTGGGTGCGCGAGCGGATCGTCGGCAGCACCTTGTCGGGCTCGGTCGTGGCGAAGATGAACCGCAGGTGCGGCGGGGGCTCCTCGACCAGCTTGAGCAGGGCGTTGAAGCCCTGCGTGGTGACCATGTGGGCCTCGTCGATGATGTAGACCTTGTAGCGGTCGCGGACCGGCGCGAAGAACGCCTTCTCCCGCAGGTCGCGCGCGTCGTCGACGCCACCGTGGGACGCGGCGTCGATCTCGATGACGTCGATCGACCCCGGTCCGCCGCGCGCCAGGTCGCGACAGCTGTCGCACTCGCCGCACGGGTCGGAGATCGGCGCCTGCGCGCAGTTGAGCGAGCGGGCCAGGATCCGCGCCGACGTGGTCTTGCCGCAGCCGCGCGGGCCGGAGAAGAGGTAGGCGTGGTTGACCCGGTTGGCCGCGAGGGCGGCGCGCAGCGGCTCGGTCACGTGGTCCTGCCCGATGACCTCCTGGAAGGTCTCGGGCCGGTAGCGGCGATAGAGCGCGAGCGGTGACTCCACGTCGTGAACCCTAACCGGGCCCACCCACAGAGGACACCGCGCACGGCCCGGAGGTGAACCGGACGAGAGCCCGACGTGAGCCCGACGTGAGCAGGACATGCAAAGGCCCCCCACGCACCCGTCAGAGCTCACTTGCCCTTGCTGCCTTCCGGCCCTGGGGGATTGGGCGAGGTGACGCCGCGTGGGGGGTTGCGGGGAGTCTAGGCGAGCGCCGATCCGGCGCCCAAACCCAGGGGCGGCCAACCGCACCCCGGGCGATTTCACCGCGCTCCGGACGACCGGTACGCTCCTCGGCGGAGGTATCGCCTAGTGGCCTATGGCGCTCGCTTGGAAAGCGGGTTGGGTTAATAGCCCTCGGGGGTTCGAATCCCCCTACCTCCGCCGACACGTTGGCCCCGCCGCCCTGATGGGCGCGGGGCCTTCGTGATGAGCCAGCGCGTACGCCGGTCAGCGCAGCTGGGCCTTGAGCCCGTAGCGCCACTCCTCGGAGATCAGCAGGCTCCCCTCGTCGAGCCGCTTCTCGACGGCGTCGACCAGCATCCGCGAGGCGCCCTCGGGGTAGACGCGTTCCCAGGAGAGCTCCTTGCGGTGCTCGAAGACGTTGTGGATGACGCTGGTCATCAGCGCCTTGTCGATGGGCGGTGCGAGGAAGTTGCTGCCCGCGAGGAAGGTCTCGGAGCGGTCGGAGCCGAAGCGGAGCGTCACGCACGGCACCTCGAGCACGTTGGCCTCCTCCACGATGCTGCCGGAGTCGGTCACGATCACCGCGCACATCGACATCGCCGCGACGACGTCGAGGTAGCTGTCCCACACCGGCGTCGAGATCAGCGCGTCGCCGTACCTGGCCTCGAGGTCCTCGAGCCACTGACGGCGGCCGAAGTTGTCGATGGCGGCCTCGGTGCCGAGGAGGCGGATGAAGAGGATGTGGTGGCCCTGCTCGAGGAGCGCCTCCATCGCGTCCATCAGCAGGTTGAAGCGGTCGCGGTTGGTGGTGTTCTCGCGGCGGTGCACGCAGAAGCGTAGGAACGAGCCGTCGCCCATCTGCGGGAACTTCTGGAGCACCTGGTTCTTGTCGCTGCCGGCGATCGCCTGCGCGAGGGCGTCGACCACCGAGTTGCCGACGACGTCGATGGCCGCGGGTGCGAAGCCCTCGTCGACGAGGAACTCGCGGTTGAGCTCGACGGGCGCGGCGTGCAGGTCGGTGCCGGCGTCGGCGACGCGGGTGTTAAACTGCTCGGGCGACGGCTCGCGGCTGCCCTTGGACCAGCTGGTGCGGTCGGTCGACTGCTCGCGGAACGCTGCCCAGTCCAGGTCGGCGCCCTGGTCGAGCCAGCCCCGGAGCACCTCCGGCTTCGGCGAGAGGGTGCGCAGGCCCGCCTCGACGTGGACGAGCGCCTGGCGCTCCCCGAAGGTCGCGAGCGCGCCGGCCATCGCGGTCGTGGTGTCGCCGTGGACGTACGTGATGGGGAACCCGCCGCGCTCGGCGAAGCCGCGCAGGTAGAGCGCGAGCTTGGCGGTGATGCCCGAGACGAGGTCGTTGACACCGCCGCGCACCTCGAGGTTCACGTCCTCGCGCACGCCGAACTCGTCGAGCATCGACTGCGACAGGTTGTGGTCGTAGTGCTGGCCGGTGTGGCACAGCACCACATCGTGGCCCCGGTTCTTCAGCTCGTGGTAGATCGGCGCCTGCTTGATGATGTCGGGCTTGGTGCCGACGACGACGATGTGCTGGCTGTTCTCGTGGGACATGGGTTCCTTCGCGATTCGGGGAGAGCGGGAGGGCGTGGGTCAGAGGAGGTCGGGTCGGTGGCTCTCCGCGACCAGTGCGCGGAGGTGCTCGAGGGGACCGGCGCCCATCGCGCGCTGCTTGTCCATGACGTAGACCCCGTCGTCGTGCGTCACGACCACCAGGCCGGTGGCGCCGAGCACCACGACCGGCCGTCCGTCCATGCTGGCGACGAGCACGTCGTCGCTCTCGAGCTGCAGCGCGGGGCCGATGGAGTAGAGCTCCTGCTCGACGAGCACGTTCTGCAGCCGCTTCCAGGTGCCGATGTCGTTCCAGCCGAGGTGGCGCGGGACCACGAGGCACTCCATCCCGGCGGCGATCAGGGGGTAGAGCTCGTGGCCGCCGATCGCCGGGCCGGTGTAGCCGTTGACGTCGGGCCGGTCGGCGGCGAACTTCTCGATGGCGTCGAAGACGAGCGGCATCGCGGCGCGGTAGGCGTTGCACGCCTCCTGGACCCGTACGCCGTAGCAGGCGGTGTTCCAGTAGAGCCCGCCCTGGTCGCCGAGCTCGTCGATCGTCGCGGGGTCGGGCTTCTCGTAGAAGCTCGTGATCACCTCGACGGTCCCGCCCTCGCCGGCGGTGTGGATGTAGCCGAGCGTGCCGTCGAAGCCGGTCGGCTCGGCACCGAGCACGATCATCGACTGCGGGCTCGTGCCGAGCTGGGTGAGCATGTCGCGCGAGGCCTGGTTGAAGGCCGCGTCCTCGGTGATGAGGTGGTCGGACGGGGCGACCAGCGCCGGCGCGTTGCCGTACTTCTGCGCGAGCGTGGCGATGCTCAGCGCGAAGGCGGTCGCCGGGCCGGCCGGGTCCTCCTCGAGGATCAGGTTCTCCGGCGGCACCGGTCCGAGCGTCGCGCGCGCCGCGTCGGCGAACCGGGCGCGGGTCGAGACGTGGATGCGCGACGGGTCGACGATCTCGCTCAGCCGGTCGATAGTGCCGGTCAGCAGGGGCCGCCCGCCGACGACGGGCTGGAACTGCTTGGGGCGTCGGTCGCGGCTGATCGGCCACAGGCGCGAGCCCTGGCCCCCGGCCAGGATGACGGCAACCGGCTCGTCGGACGTGTCAGTCATGGGTAGGCACTCGCGATCGTGTCGGAGCTGACCTGCGTCACTGCGATCAGCCATGGGCGGGTTCCGGGGGCTCGGAGGTCGTGCTCTGACAACGGGACGACGCCGTCGAGGGTACGCGGCGCGCTGGTGCGCCAGATCGTGGACAGCCCTGCGGCCAGCGACGCCCGTACGCCGGTGACCGAGTCCTCGACGGCCACGCATCGGGAGGCATCGGTGGCGAGCGCGGCCATCGCCTTGAGGTAGACCTCGGGGTGGGGCTTCGCGTGCTCGACGTCGAACGCCGACTCACGCACCTCGAAGACGTCGTCGAGGCCGATGCTCAGGAGCGCAGCATCGATGAACGCCCCGGCCGAGGACGACGCGACGGCAAGGGTGAAGCCGGCGTCGTGGAGGTCGCGGGCTGCCTGCACGCTGTCGTCGATCCGACGCGGCTCGACGGCGATGCGTCGCGATGACGCGGCCACACAGGTGTCCGTCGCCTCGCCGAGCCGCTCGGGGCTCAGGGGCGCGAGGGCCGGCAGGTAGGCCCGCACAAGTGACTGGATGGTGTCCGGCACCCGGCCACCCTCGTAGGCGACCAGCTCGTCGTCCGGGATCCCCAACGGTTCGAGACCCGCGCCGACCGCCAGGGCGTCGATGGTCTCCCGGAATCCCGCCCGCCAATGGACCTCGGAGTCGACGAGGATGCCGTCGAGATCGAAGATCACGCATCGCCCATCGGTCATGGCGCTGCGACTCCTGCCGGCCGCGACCCGTCGGCGAACGGGGAGCTCTTCTGCAGGGCGTCGTAGCACCGGACGATCGAGCCCAGGTAGCGCTTGAGCCGGACCAGCGACAACGCCACGGAGCAGGCGGTGAGGACGAGCGCGCCGACCAGGAGGGCGGCGCGGAGGGCCACCGCCTCACTTCCCGCCGCTGCGACGATGCTGACGAGCAGCACCGCAGAGAGGACCGCACCCGTCAGCGCCACGGCCCGGGCCGGGTTGCGGCGGACCTCCGTGAGCCAGAGCTGGAGCGCGCGGGCCCTGGCGGCTGGTTCGGGGGCCAGCTCCGACGCTCCCGGAACCTGCTCCCCGACCAGCCACAGACGAGCGGCGACGCAGGACGCGAGCACCAGGACGACCAGCAGCACACCGTGGACGGCCAGGTCGTGCTTGCCCGAGATGACGGCCACGTCGATGAGCAGGGCGAGTGAACTGATCCCACCGCTCAACGCGGCGGCACGCTCGATGCGCAGCCGCTTGAGCTGGCCCTCGACCTGGGCGCTGAGCGCCGGGCTGTGCGCCAGCACGTACATCCGGAACTCCTCGCGCTGGTTCTCGTAGTGCGCGACCTCCGAGTCGTGCGCCGCCTTGACCGCCGCACCGGGTACGGCGACCCCGAACTCGCGGGCCCGGAGCTTGGCGAAGGTGAGCTCGCCGAGCCCGTGCTCGAACATGATGCGGCTCATGCCCTCTGCGAGGATGCCGAGCGCGTAGATGAAGGCGACGCCCACCACCGGCAGCAGAGCGCCGAGGGAGGAGAGGAACGGCAGCTCGTCGGGCAGCTCGGCGAGGTCGGGCCGGACCACGACGTAGCCGAGCAGGAGCAGCGAGAAGAGGACGAGCACGCCTGCCACGACGAACTCGATGACTTCCGCGATGTACTTGGCCAGGTCGCCCACCACTCCTCCTCTCGCTGACGGCCGTCAGACGCAGATTCCATCACGTCGGGAGCGGCGTCGTGGCCCGTTCGGTCAGCGACGCACCAAGGGACGCAGCATGAAGGCGAGCGCGAGCAGCGCCCCGGCGACGAGACCCGACCACAGCAGGATCGCGCGCGGAGTGCTGAAGAGGTCGACCCGCTGCGGCGCCGGTGGCGCCTGCGCGTCGGCCCGGGTCTCGCGCAGGGTCGTCTCGACCTTGCCCTGCCGACCGGGCTTCAGCTGGCGGGTCAGCGCGTCGTGCGCCTGGACCACGCCGGCCCCGATCCACGGGTCGCGCGCCACGGTGCCGTCCTCGGACTCCTCTGACTCCTCGGACGGCGGTACGCCGCCGCTCTCGGTCGTGGCCTCCAGCCGGGCGACCAGCTGGCGGGGCGTCTCGCGCGGGAAGCGCTCGCTCAGCAGGGCGAGGATGCCGCTGACCTCGGCCGCGGCCCACGACGTGGCGACCTGCGGGACGACGCACACCTGACCGGTGGCGTTGACCGAGATCGCACCCAGGGTCGGGGCGGCGACGTCGGTGTCGGTGTTGGGTTTGACGTACTGGCTCGGGTCGCCGCCGTCGGGCGGGGTCGCGCTGACCGCCACCACCCCGGGGTAGTCGGCGGGGAACACGTCGGCGTTGTTGCCGGGCGTGCCCTTGAAGTCGTCCTCGGAGGCGGCGTCACCCTCCTCGCGGTTGCCGGACGACGCCACGACGACGAGGTCCTGCGCGACGAGACGGGCCACGGCCGCCTCGAGCGCGGGGTCGTTGGCGGTGACGGCGAGCGAGATGTTGACGACGTCGAAGCGCTCGCGCCGGTTGGCGGCGATCACGTCCTCGATCGCGGCGACCATCCCCGCGGAGGTGAGCGGCACCTCGCCCTGCGTCGTGTCGGCACCCTCGACGTCGAAGACCTTCACGTCGAAGACCTGCGCGTCGCGCGCGACCCCGTGCGGACCGGCGATCAGGTTGGCGACGATCGTGCCGTGCCCGGAGAGCCGGGTGTTGGGGTTGACGCCGGCGACCGCGAGGCCGCCGTAGGGGATCACCGCGCCCTCGCCGCCCACGATGCCGCTGTCGATCACGGCGACCTTCACGCCCTTGCCGGTGGCGAGCTCCTGGGCCCGCTCCACGTGCATCCGGTCGAAGGCGGGGTTGACCTTCTCGTGCGTGTCGGCCAGGCGCTCGGAGCCCGGCACCTCCGACTCCGCGCACGGGGCGTCGTGGTCGGCGTTCGCCGGGCCCGCCCACACCGGGACGACCGCGGCGGCGAGGATCCCGGCCGCGAGGACCAGACGACCGCCCGGTCGGCGGGTCCGGGGTCCCCGCGGCGTTGTCCGGGGGAGCGCAGCGGAGGAGGAGGCCGTCGTGGGGTGGAGCATCAACCTGCGTCTGCTTCCGAGTCGGCCGGCGGCGCGTCCTCCGGCACCCGGCGCGCGCTGTTGGTCGTCAGGGGCACACCGGTGTCGAAGAACTGCATCCACGTGCTCGGGACCAGCGGCGGCGTGACGTCCTCGTAGCCGATGTAGGTCGGCACGAGGGGCCCCAGGAGGTACTTCTCGCCCTTGGTGTCGATGACGTAGGGCGTACCGCCGGTGGCCGCGTCGTCGGAGCCGGAGAGGACGTAGGCCCCGGCGCTCGGCTCGACGTCGACGTCGTGGCGGCCCGGGCTGATCGGGTCGTCACCGGCGGGGTCCGCGGCACCGGTCGGGTTGGTGGCCAGGCTGACCCGCGCGGCGGTCGCCGGGCCGGGGTGCAGCTCGGCGCACATGGCCCCCGACGTCACCGCCGTCGGCAGGCTGGTGGGCCACTCGGCGGGGACCGTGGTGTCGTCGAACTTCGCGTTGAGGTCGTTGGGGACCTCGACGGCCTGCCGGCCGACGATGCCGTAGACCATCGCGGCGAAGGGCGAGAGCTGCTGCGGCGCGTCGTCGCCGAGCAGGTAGTAGCGACCGGACGCCGCGGAGATCAGGAGGTCGCCGATCACGAACTGGGAGAGGTCGGTGCGGGTGTCGCCGTAGCCCACTGCCTGGCCGGCACGGGTGATCCCGAAGGACTCCTTCTCCAGGTCCGTGCCGGACGCGGTCGGGAAGAGGTTGAGCCACTCCTCGTCGACCTCGACCGGCGTGGCGCCGAACTGCAGCTGGTTGCCGACCGTCGAGGCGGAGATCTCGTCGTCGGGCATCGCGAAGCGCCAGGCCCGGCCCTCCTGGTCGCCGACGGGCGGCGCGGTGGCGATGAGCCACTGCTTGCCCTCGCTCGCGACGAGGAACGCCGACCCGGTGAGGTCCTGGACCGCCGGGGTCTCCTGGACCGCCAGCTTGATGCCGAGGCCGTCACCGGTGCAGGCAGTCCAGCCGTCGTCGACCAGCTCGCTCGCGCTGGGCAGGCCGGCGGGAGCGCCCTCGATCCCGAGGTCCTCCCCGAGCGCGACGGTGCGGATGTACTTGTCGCGGACGGTGAACGGGGTGAGCTCGGCGTCGCCCAGCAGCAGCTGGGCGGAGACGTAGTTGGGCACCCGCTGGAGCAGAGGGCTGGGCTCGCCCTGCATGACGACGTACTGCTCGCCGGTGTCCTTGGAGATGATGAAGCTGCCCTGCGCGAGCCACTGCGCGGGCGGACGACCCAGCAGGAAGCCGGCGATCGCGGCGCCGGCGAGCAGCAGCACCGACAGGGCGATGCCGCCGATCAGCACCCGGCCGGGACGCACCGGCTCGACCTCACGGCCGCCGGGGGCGCCGGACACGAACGCCGTGACCAGCCGCCGCCGGCTGAACGCGTGGGCCTCGACGAGGTCCTTCTTGGTGGCCACCCGTCAGCTCCTCAGCCCGCCACCGCGGACACGAAGCCGGCCGCCAGCACCATCAGCGGCAGCAGGGCGATGAGCGTCATCGTCTCGACGACGTCGCCCATCCGACCGCGGCGTACGGAGGCGGAGGCGGGCACGAGCGTGAGGGCGAGCAGCACCGCGCCGACCGCGGCGAGACCGATCGCGGCGCCGGCGCGCCACCCGTCGTGGATGAGCAGCATCGAGACCGCCACGGACACCAGCCCGAGGATCCCGGAGGTGAGGCCGGCCAGCACCTCCGCGCCGGTGCGGTACTGCCGGGTGCGGAACATGACGGCGAGGCAGCACACCGCCGCGAGGACCGTGCCGTAGACGCCCCGGTCGACGGCGAAGGGGGCCAGGAGGACGAGGAGCGTGCCGACGGTGGCGGACACCGCGAGCAGGATCTCGTGACCCACGCGGGCGTCGTCGGCCACCTCGTCGGGGTCGATCTCCTCGGGGTCTGCGGTGATGTCGTGCAGCGAGTAGAGCTGGTCGACGCTCGTGCCGGTGACGCCCAGCGCGAGCCAGGGGAAGATGCTGCCGGCCAGCACCACCAGCGTCATCAGCACGGTGAAGACCGAGCCCGGCTCCCACGAGGCGACCCGGATCAGCACCGAGCTGGCAACGAGCACGGCGCCGACGACGATGGCGGGGATCACCAGCGGACGGCCGTCCTGGAGGCCGACGACCGCGACGAGCCCGACGGCGAGGACGCCGAGGCCGGCGAAGAGCAGCGGGTCGGTGAAGAAGGCGTCGTCGAGCGGCCAGCTCCATGCCGGGAGGTCGCCGGGCGCGAGCAGCAGGCCCGCCACCCCGGCGTACAGGGCTGCGAGCAGGGACACCGCGACGCCCGCCTCGGGCTCCTGCTGCGCGCGGGCGAGGACGATCCCGCCGACGACGAGGAGCGCGGCGATCACCGCGGCGGCGACGCCGCCGAGCAGGCTCTCGCCCTGGAGCAGGAGGGCCAGCGCGCCGAGGCCGAGCAGGACGCTGCCCGCCCCGAGTGCCGTACGACGTCCGGCGGCCGGCTCCCATGGCCGCAGCTCGTTCTCCACGACGTCGGCCATCGCCTCGACCACGTCGTCGTACACACGGGGCGCCTTGTCGTCGACGCCGGCGGTGACGGTCAGCAGGCCGCCGTCCTCGATGCCCTGCATCGTGAGGCCGGCGTTGTCGGCGAGCAGCCGACCCTCCTGCGTCACCAGGCGGTAGCCGCCGTAGACGGTGGAGGCGTCGAGGAGGCCGACCGAGCGGGCCAGCTCGGGCACCAGCTCGGCGACCGGGATCGAACCCGGCAGCACGAGGTCGACGCGACGTGAACCCGAGGCGATCGTGACCCGGACCAGGCCCGAGGCGACCGAGGACCCCTGACTCATATGACGCTTCCCCCTGATGAGCGTGTCCCGGCCGGGGGCCGGGATTCCGAACGGGGAGCAGCCTAGGCGAAGACCGTCCCGCAAATGGCCCGAGGCCGGTCATCCCCGCAGGGACGACCGGCCTCGGTCGAGCAGTGGACGCTCAGAAGCGGTTGGCACCGCGAGCGTCGGCCGCCTTGTACTCGGCGTTGGACGAGTCCACGCCCTGGCTGGCCTGCTGCAGCAGGAGGGTCATCTCCTGCATGGCCTGGTCCCACTTGGCCTTGGCCTGGTCGTAGGCCATCTTGGCGTTACCGTTCCAGTCCGAGCGCAGCGGGTTGAGCTCGCTCTCGAGCTGGTCGAGGCGGGCCTCGATGTCCTTGGCCGCCTTCATGACGTCGGCGGCACCGGCGTCGAGGTGGCCGTGCTGAACCTTGATTCCGTCGAAGCTCATCATCGATCTCCTAAGTCTGTGTGGGGACTCGGCGTCAGCCGAGGCGGCCCTGGAGGTTGGCGTGGGTGGCGGACTGGTTCTCGTCGGTCGAGACGTTGTCGCGCTCGGTCTCCTTCATCGACGCGGAGAGCTGGTCCAGCGCCTTGAGGATGGTCTCCTGCTTCTGGTCCCACGAGATCATCAGGTTGTTGAACGCGGTCGCACCCTGGCCACCCCATCCGGACATCAGGGTCTGGATCTGGCCCGAGAGGACGCCGCACTTCTGCTTGACGTCAGCGCGGGCCTGGTCGACGTGGTCGGCGCCCTTGGAGAGGGCCTTCTCTGTCTGGCCGTACATGTCGCTCATGGAAGTTTCCTTCTCCCCCGGCGGTCTGACCGTCCGAGTGTCTGGTGTGTGGTGGTGACCCACCGTCTTGGTGTTGATCTGATGCTCAGGGAGACGTCCCGACCCCCTGCGCTGACGTGCATCTACCCGACCGCATCGGGGCTAAACATGAATCCACCGAACGTCGTCGAAAGCGCCCGCACGGCGGCGCGTAGCCGAGAAGGTCTCGGTGGATTCATGCTGCGCATCAGGACGTGATCTCCCACAACCTGCGGAAGACGCCGGCTGCGACGACCGCCGCGGCGAAGGCGAAGCTGCCGCACAGCGACTCCGCGACCTCGGCCCGGCGCGACCACCAGACCGATCGCCAGCCGCGTCCGGTCGCGACCGCGGCCGCGAGGGCGACGACGCCGAGACCGACGGCGACGTAGAAGAAGGTGTCGAGGTGCCCGGCGCCGGGGCCGGCCACGAGGTGCTCGGCCAGCGCGGCGAGGGCGCCGAGGCCGGCCAGCCGGAGGAAGGCCCGGGCCGCGGCGTGCCGGTAGGACCGGGCGGCGAGCAGCAGGGACAGGCCCGCGAAGAGGACGAGGCAGCGGGCGCCGATGCGGTCGAGGTCGATGGTGGCGCTGTGCAGCAGGAGCGGGCTCGCCGTGACGGTGACGACCAGGATCGCCACGCTCGCACCGGTGACGATGCGCGAGGCCCGGTGGACGAGCCGCTCCATCGCGTCCGAGCTGACCACGATGCGACCGCGTCGGCTCTTGCGCTGGGTGTCGCGTGCCGACCAGGCGGTGACCGCGAGGCGGTCGAGGTCGAGGAGCGCCTCGTCGGGCACGTCGATGGCGAGCGACGGCGCGAAGCGCGCGGCCATCATCGCCAGGAAGACGAGGAGGGTCCACGAGACCCGGGCGTCCCAGCCGAGCATCGCCGGGACGGCGCAGCACGCGAAGACCACCAGCCCGCTGACGATCCACACGACGCTCGTCTCGTCGCTGTGCGCCGCGAGCGCACGGCCGATCCCGGCGACGACCGCGGCGGCGATCCCGGCGGCGCCCAGGATGGCCGGCAGCAGGTGGACGCCCGGCTCGTAGAGGGCCGCGAAGGCGGCGGCCGCGGCGAACGCCGGAGCCGCTGCGCTTCGCTGGCGGCGGTGTCGGCCGACCGGGAGCACCCCGACCAGCGCGCAGGCGAGCAGGATCCCGACCGTCACGGTGCGGAAGGTCTCCTCGCCCGCGCGGCCGGCGTACCACGCCGCGAGCGCCGCGGCGGCCGACGCGACGGTCGCGATCATCGAGGCGAGCGCGGGGCTCTCGGGGGCGTTCTTGGCGGCGTCGAGCAGGTTCGTCTTCCTCGGCCGGTGCACGCCGCTCGTGGCGACGAGCACGTCGCCGGGCTGGACGCCGGCCTCGCCGAGCGACACGGCCGCGTTGAGCCGCTCGCCCAGTGCGGTCTGCAGGAGCGGGACGCCCGGCACGGAGCCGGCGTGGGCCCCCGACTCGCTCGCCTGCTTGGCGTACTCGCGGGCGACGTCGACCGCCGTCGCGCCGGACGGGACGACCAGGTCGAGCACCCCGGCCGGGCCGTGGATGCTGAGGGCGATGGTCGCGTCGGCGGAGCCGGGCACCACGACGTCCGACACGATTCCCCCTTCGCGTGGATCCAACAGGTTCTCCGCTGGAGAGTAGGCCATGCCCTTGGTCGCAGTCGCGACGCCGGAGGGAGCACCTATCATCGGGGCGACTTCATCGGGTGAGGCAACGGGGGACGCGTGAGCACGACACTGCGAGGCGGACAACGGCTCGACGAGCCGGAGATGCC
This sequence comes from Nocardioides baculatus, assembly GCF_016735675.1. GTDB lineage: Bacteria > Actinomycetota > Actinomycetes > Propionibacteriales > Nocardioidaceae > Nocardioides > Nocardioides baculatus. The sequence goes on from NZ_JAERSG010000001.1 coordinate 401,414, forward strand.
GGGCGGGCAGATCGTCCTGCAACCGCCGCCGGAGCTCCAGGAGGGCGAGGGCGCCAGCGGCGTGCTGATGAACGCCATCCCGATGCTCGGCAGCCTCGGCTCGATCGTGCTCGTCGCGACGATGGGCGGCGGCGCCAACCGGGGCCGCAGCTTCCTGGCCGCGGGCATGTTCCTCTTCGCCACCCTCGGCTTCATCGTCGTCCAGATCGACCGGCAGCGGAAGCAGCGCGCGCAGCAGGTCACCGGGTCGCGCACCGAGTACCTCCGCTACCTCAGCAACATCCGCAAGGTCGCGCGCGAGGCCGCCGACCAGCAGCGCCGTGCCCTCAACTGGCACCACCCGGAGCCGTCGGCGCTGCCGTCGCTCGCCGAGGACCGCACCCGGCTGTGGGAGCACAGCGGCACCGACGACAACTTCCTCCACGTGCGCTACGGCCTGTGCGCGCAGCCGCTCTCGCTCGAGCTGGTACCGCCGGAGAGCGCGCCCGTCGACCAGGTCGACCCGGCCGCCGCCTCCGCCCTGCACCGGCTGCTCGTCGTGCACCGGCTCCAGCCCAACCTGCCGGCGTCGATCGACCTGCGCGCGTTCGACCGCATCGAGCTGTGCGGCGAGGCCGACGAGGCCCGCTCGACGGCCCGGGCGATGATCTGCTCGGCCACCGCCTTCCAGAACCCCGACCAGCTGATCGTCGCGGTGCTCAGCTCGGAGGCCAACCTCACCCACTGGGACTGGGTGAAGTGGCTCCCGCACGCCCAGAGCACCCGCGAGGCCGACGCGGTCGGTCCGATGCGACTGGTCTCGACCTCGCTCGACGACCTCGGCAACCTGCTGCCGCCCGACCTCAGCGACCGGCCGCGCTTCGGCGCCGACGAGCGCGCGGCGACCCCGCACATCCTGCTCGTCATCGACGGCGGGCACCTGCCGCCCGGCAACCACATCGTGCCGCCCGACGGCCTGCACGGCGTCACCCTGCTCGACCTGCCGGCCCGGTGGGACGAGCTGGAGGACTCGACGCGGCTGCGGCTGGAGTTCGCGGGCGGTCCCGACGAGCTCGGCAAGCGGCCGGTGCGCGCGCTGCGGCTGCGCGGCGAGCCGATCAAGGCCCTCGCCGACCAGTGCGACCTCGCGACCGCGGAGGCCTTCGCCCGCCGCATCGCGCCGCTCAAGACGGCGAGCGCCGAGTCCGCCTCGGCCGGCGGCGCGGTCGACATCACCTCGACGACGCCCGACCACATGGACCTGCTCGGCCTCGGCGACATCTTCGCCTACGACCCCGCGACCGCCTGGCGCCCGCGGCCCGTCCGCGACCGGCTGCGCGTGCCCATCGGCATCGGCGACTCCGGCGGCCTGATCCACCTCGACATCAAGGAGTCCGCCCAGCAGGGCATGGGCCCCCACGGCCTGGTGATCGGCGCGACCGGATCCGGCAAGTCGGAGTTCCTCCGCACGCTGGTGCTCGGCCTCGTGATGACCCACTCGTCGGAGCAGCTCAACCTCGTGCTCGTCGACTTCAAGGGTGGTGCGACCTTCGCCGGCATGGCGGACATGCCGCACGTCTCGGCCGTCATCACCAACCTCGCCAACGAGCTCACCCTCGTCGACCGCATGCAGGACGCCCTGTCCGGCGAGATGACGCGTCGCCAGGAGCTGCTGCGCGACGCCGGCAACTACGCCTCGGTCCGCGACTACGAGAAGGCCCGCGCCAACGGCGAGCCGCTCGAGCCGATGCCGTCGCTGTTCATCGTCGTCGACGAGTTCTCCGAGATGCTCTCGGCCAAGCCGGAGTTCATCGACCTGTTCGTCGCCATCGGCCGCCTCGGCCGCTCGCTCGGGCTCCACCTGCTGCTCGCCTCGCAGCGGCTCGAGGAGGGCCGGCTCCGCGGCCTGGAGTCCCACCTCTCCTACCGGGTCGGCCTCCGCACCTTCTCCGCCGGCGAGTCCCGGGCGGTCCTCGGCGTCCCGGACGCCTACGAGCTCCCCGCCGTCCCGGGTCTCGGCTACCTCAAGCCCGATCAGTCCACGCTGCTCCGGTTCAAGGCGGCGTACGTCTCCGGGCCGCCGTCGAGCCGCGCGCGGGTCACCCGCGACGAGGGCGGCGGCATCCGCGGCATCCTGCCCTTCACGATCTCGGAGGTGCAGGCCCTCGAGCCGACGCCCGACGAGAGCGCGGACGTGGTCGCGCCGCAGCCGCAGCAGCAGGGCGAGCAGCCCTCGCTGCTCGACGTCGCCGTCACCCGGATGATCGGCAAGGGCCCCGAGGCGCACCAGGTCTGGCTGCCGCCGCTCGACGTGCCCGACACGCTCGACGACCTGATGCCCGACCTCGCGCCGCACCCCGAGCACGGCCTGACCTCCCAGCAGTGGCGCAACGTCCCCGGCCTCGTGATCCCGCTCGGCACGGTGGACCGTCCGCGCGAGCAGCGCCGCGACACGATGACGCTCAACCTCACCGGCGCGGCCGGCCACGTCGCCGTCGTCGGCGGCCCGCGGTCCGGCAAGAGCACGCTGCTGCGCAGCATCGTGACGAGCATGGCGCTGGTGACGACGCCGCTGGAGTCGCAGTTCTTCGTGCTCGACTTCGGTGGTGGCGCGTTCGCGCCGATGACCCGGCTGCCGCACGTCTCCGGTGTCGCGACCCGCTCCGAGCCCGACGTCGTACGCCGTGTCATGGCGGAGGTCGAGGGCATCGTCGACCGGCGCGAGGCCTACTTCCGCGAGAACGGCATCGACTCGATCGAGACCTATCGCTCGCGTCGCGCGCAGGGCCGTGCCGACGACGGCTGGGGCGACGTCTTCCTCGTCATCGACGGGTGGAGCACGCTGCGTGCCGAGTTCGACGACCTCGAGATGGAGATCCAGCAGCTCGCCGCGCGCGGTCTGACGTTCGGCCTCCACATCGTCACGGCGTCGACCCGCTGGGCCGACTACCGCGCGGCGATGCGCGACGTCTTCGGCTCCAAGCTCGAGCTGCGCCTCGGTGACCCGCTCGACTCCGAGGTCGACCGCAAGGTCGCCGCGCTGGTCCCGGCCGGCCGCCCGGGTCGCGGTCTCGTGCCGTCCAAGCTGCACTTCCTCGGCGCCCTCCCGCGCATCGACGGCGACGGCAGCAGCGAGACGCTCGGCGACGGCGTCGACGACCTGATCGACAAGATGATCGCGGCCTGGCACGGCCCGGAGGGCCCCAAGCTCCGGCTGCTGCCCGGCAAGGTCACCCTCGAGGCGGTCCGCGAGGACGCCGTGCGCCGCATGGTCCCCGAGCGCCAGATCCTCCTCGGCATCAACGAGAAGGAGCTCGCGCCGATCGGCCTCGACGTCGACGCCGAGCCGCACATGCTCATCTTCGGCGACGGGCAGTCGGGCAAGAGCGCCCTGCTGCGCGCCTACGTCCACGAGATCATGCGCACCCGCACGGCGAAGGAGGCGCAGATCGTCCTCGTCGACTACCGCCGCTCGCTGCTCGGCGAGGTGCCCGACGAGTACCTCCTCAACTACCTCACCTCCGCCACCCAGGCGACGCCGACGCTGAAGGACATCGCGACCTACCTCGAGGGCCGCATCCCCGGCCCCGACGTGACGCCCGACCAGCTGCGGAGCCGCTCGTGGTGGACCGGCGCGGAGGTCTACGTCGTCGTCGACGACTACGACCTCGTCGCCACCGCCCAGTCCTCACCGGTCTCGTCGCTGCAGCCGCTCATGGCGCAGGCCCGCGACGTCGGCCTGCACGTCGTCGTGGCACGCCGTACGGGCGGTGCGTCCCGCGCGCTCTACGAGCCGGTCATCCAGTCGCTGCGCGACCTCGCGATGCCGGGCGTGATGCTCTCGGGTCCGCGGGACGAGGGCGTGCTGATCGGCAACATCCGCCCGCAGCCCGCACCCGAGGGCCGGGCTCGTGTCGTCACCCGCGACGGCGGCACCCAGACCGCCCAGCTGGCCTGGCTCGACCCGACCATGTGAGCCGCTTCGGGTGGACTTGGCACCCGAGCTCCACGGTTGTCGGCCGAGATCTGGGCCGACAACCGTGGGAGTCACCGGACATCCGGTGACTCCAGCCGTCAGCGGCGACCGGAGTTGAACATCCCCCGGGCGATCTCGCGGGCGGCGGTGCGCATGAAGTCCTTGAACGCCGTCGACTTCACGACGCTCTCCACCATCGAGTCCTTCGGCTTCTCGGCCTTCTTCGCCTTCTCCGTGACCCGTTCGTTCTTCTGCTCGCGGGCCATCTCCTTGACCCGGGCGTCCTCGGCAGCCTTGCGGGCGCCCTCCTCGAGCTTCTTGGCGAGCAGCTCGCGGGCGGACTCGCGGTCGATGCCCTCGGCGTACTTCGAGGCGAGCGGGGAGGCCTTCACCGTCGCCTCCATCGCCGACGTCTCGGCCGCGTCCATCAGCGACTCGGGCGCACGGAGGCGGGTCCAGGCGACGGGGGTCGGGGCGCCGCGCTCGTTCATCACGGTGACCACGGCCTCGCCGATCCCGAGCGACGTGATGACCTCGCCGAGGTCGTCGTACGCACTGTTCGGGTAGGTGTTCACGGTCGCCTTGAGCGCCTTGGCGTCGTTGGGCGTGTGCGCGCGGAGCTGGTGCTGCACGCGCGAGCCGAGCTGGGCGAGCACGTCGTCCGGTACGTCGGTCGGCGACTGGGTCACGAAGAAGACACCGACCCCCTTCGAGCGGATCAGCCGCACGGTCTGGGCGATCTGGTCGAGGAACGCGTCGGAGGCGTCGTTGAAGAGCAGGTGCGCCTCGTCGAAGAAGAAGACCAGCTTGGGCTTGTCGAGGTCGCCCTCCTCCGGCAGGTCGTGGAACAGGTCGGCGAGCAGCCACATCAGGAAGGTCGAGAAGATCGCCGGACGGTCCTGGAGGTTGGGCAGCTCGAGCAGGCTGATCACCCCGCGGCCGTCGTCGGTCGTGCGGAGGAAGTCCTTGGTCTCGAACTCGGGCTCGCCGAAGAAGACGCCGGCCCCCTGGGCCTCGAAGGACACCAGCTCGCGCAGGATCACGCCGGCTGTCTGCGGCGAGAGCCCGCCGATGGACTTGAGCTCGGCCTTCCCGGCCTCGTCGCCGGTGAGGTACTGCAGCACCGCGCGCAGGTCGGCGAGGTCGAGCAGCGGCAGGCCGGACTTGTCGCAGTAGTAGAAGACCAGGCCGAGCGAGGACTCCTGCGTCTCGTTGAGGCCGAGCACCTTCGCGAGCAGGGTCGGGCCGAACGCGGTCATCGTGACCCGCACCGGGACGCCGATGCCCTGGCCGCCGATCGCGTAGAACTCCGTCGGGAAGCCGGTCGCCGTCCACGTCTGGCCGACGCTGGCCGTACGTGCGGTGAGCTTGTCGCTGGGCTCGCCCGCGACGCTGAGGCCGGACAGGTCGCCCTTGATGTCGGCCGCGAACACCGGTACGCCGTTGGCGCTGAGCTGCTCGGCCAGCAGCTGGAGGGTCTTGGTCTTGCCGGTGCCGGTCGCGCCGGCGACGAGGCCGTGGCGGTTGAGCATCCCCAGCGGGATCTTGATGTGCACGTCGCTCAGCTCGTCGGCGTTGAGCATCAGCCCGCCGAGCTCGAGCGCCGGCCCCTCGAACCGGTAGCCCGGCGCGACGGCCGCGGAGATCGGGTCGGTCGGAGCCGGAGGCTCCGGCGGTGCGCTGGGCTCGGTGACCGCCTCGCCGGCCGCGGCGTCGGCGGGAGTGGGCTCGACGGCTGATGCGTCCGCGGGCGCGGCCTCCGTCGGCGTCGGCTCTGGCACTGGCGTCGTCCCCGGGGTCTCGCTCATGTCCGGAGCGTAGCCGCGAGCGACGCAGTCGCGCGCGGTGCAGCGAAGGAGGTCGAGTGACCCGCGACCGAGGCACGAGGTCGCGTCAGGTCGTATCGAGACATAGCCCCTCGTCACGGCGGAAGGCGACGACGAGGGGGGCGCGCGGTGCCGTCGTTATGATCACCGGCGTGATCTTCAAGCGGGTGGGCGTCGGCCGGCCCTACCCCGACCACGGGCTGACCTCGCGCACCTGGGCCGACCTGCCCCCGCGCCAGGTCCGGCTCGACGAGCTGGTGACCACCAAGGACACCCTCCAGCTCGACACCCTGCTCGACGAGGACTCCACGTTCTACGGCGACCTCTTCGCCCACGTCGTGCAGTGGAAGGGTGACCTCTACCTCGAGGACGGACTCCACCGTGCCCTCCGGGCCGCCCTCCAGCAGCGCAGCGTCCTCCATGCCCGGGTCCACAAGGCCGATCAATGACGGGCGCGCTCAAGTCGGCCCTGACCCTCGCCGTCCTCGCCGCGCTGGTGCTCGTCGCCGCCGTCTGGGGCTGGGCAGCGCTCACCGAGCCGTTGCCGAAGGAGGAGCCGGTCGCGATCTGCGAGCCCACGGACGTCGCCGCCGGCGGCGAGGTGCGCCGCGACCAGGTCGTGGTCAGCGTGTTCAACGGCAGCAAGCGCGCCGGGCTCGCCGGCTCCACCCTGGCCGAGCTGGCCGAGCGGGGCTTCGTCGAGGGTGACGTCGGCGACGCACCGCTGCCCGCGGCCACCACGCAGATCTGGTCCTCCGAGCCCACGAACCCCGCCGTGCTGCTGGTCCAGCAGCAGTTCAAGAAGGCCAAGATCGTCCCGGGCGACGCGATCGGCGCCGGGATCGTCGTGGTCGTCGGCGAGAAGTTCAAGACCCTCAGGAAGAAGCAGGTCGAGTCCGTGCTCGCCGAGGCGGACGCGACCTACTGCCGCGCGACCGGGTCCGAGTAAGTCCTACTCACGGTCGGTGCGGCGCGGGTCGCCGAGCCACTGCGCGAGCCGGCCGTTCTGCGACACCTGCCGCAGCCGGTCCTCGGTGGCCTCGCGCAGCTTGCGCGGCGTGACCACGAGGAGGTCGTCGCCCGAGCGCAGGACCGTACGCCGCTCGGGGACCAGTGAGCTGCCGCTGCGGATCACCAGCGAGACCGAGGCCCCCTGGGGCAGGCGCAGCTCGCCGACCTCGACGCCGTGCATCTTCGACGTCGGCGCGATCGTCACCTGGAGCAGGTCCGCGGCGACGCGGTCGAGGGGCGCGGCCTCGACGTCGAGCCCCCGCGGCTCGTTGCGGCGCGCGACGCGCAGCCGTCGGGCCACCCACGGCAGGGTCGGGCCGGTGAGGAGCGTGTAGACGACGACCATCACGAAGACGATGTCGAACAGGTCGTCGGCGCCGTCGACCCCCTCCGCGAGCGGGATGGTCGCCAGGACGATCGGCACCGCGCCACGCAGCCCGGCCCACGAGATGAAGCCGAGGTCGCGCAGCGCCATCGGCTGGGCGATGCTGCTGGCGAGCACCGACAGCGGTCGCGCCACGATCGTCAGGACGAGGCCGGTCACGAGCGCCTGCACCACGGTGGTGCCGTCGATCCGGCCGGGCGACAGCAGCAGGCCGAGCATCACGAAGAGCCCGATCTGGGCGAGCCAGGCGACACCCTCGGCGAACGACCTGGTCGCCACGCGGTGCGGCAGCTCGCTGTTGCCGAGGATCAGCGCGGCGACGTAGATCGCGGCGAAGCCCGAGGCGTGCACGAACGACGCGGCGCCGTACGCCGTGAACGCGATGCAGAGAACCGCGAGCGGGTAGAGGCCGGAGGACGGCAGCGCCGCCCGACGCATCACCCACGCACCCGCCACCCCGCACACCACGCCGATCAGGCCACCGGCGAGCAGCTCGAAGACGATGATGCCGGCGACCTCGAGGAGCCCGGACTCGGCGGCGGCGCCGGTCGAGATGATGCCGACGAGCACGACGGTCGGCGCGTCGTTGAGCCCCGACTCGGCCTCGAGCGCCCCGGTGAGCCGCTTGGGCAGCGGGAGCGCGCGGAGCACCGAGAACACGGCGGCCGCATCGGTCGGCGAGCAGATCGCGCCCAGCAGGATGGCGAGCTCCCACGGCAGACCGAGGAGGTAGTGGGTGCCGATGGCGACGACCGCCACCGACACGGCGACGCCGACCGTCGCGAGCGACAGCCCCAGGCGGATGCTCGAGCGCATCTGCCGCCACTCGGTGGTGAGACCACCTTCGGCGAGGATGATCGCGAGGGCGCCGAACCCCAGCGCGTGCGCGAGCTGGGCGTCGTCGAAGGGGATCGCGAAGGGTCCGCCCTCGCCGAGCAGCACGCCGATCAGGAGGTAGATGAGCAGCGACGGGAGCCCGGCTCCCGCCGAGACCCGCACCGCGAGGATCGCCGCAAGCGTCACGACCGCGCCGACCAGCACGAACACGTCGAGCTGGTGGACGTCGAATGTCATGCACACCTCGTGCGATCGGGCGGAGATCCGGGGTGGACGGGGGCGGCCAGAGGACTCGATCCTATCGGTGGCGCCGAGGTGTCCCGACCGTTGTCCGGTGCGGGAGGATGCGCTGCGCGGACGTTTGGGCCCGTGCTGCAGCGGGTAGGCGGCCACCGACGAAAGGGCGTGATCGATGTACGGCGACACTGCCGCGGGCCGCAAGCGCGTGGCCCAGCTGCGCGAGCAGGGCGGGGACGTACGCGCCCTCGCCGCCCGCCTCGTCTCGCAGGCCGAGGCCGTGCCGTGGCACGGCAAGGCCGCCGAGGCGATGCGCGAGCGCATCCGCGAGCGGGCGAGCCACCTGCGCGCCGCCGCCGCCCAGCACGACACCGCTGCCGAGTCGCTGGCCGCGCACCTCGCCGAGGTGGACCGGCTCAAGGAGGCCATCGACATCCGCTCCCGCAAGGCCGCGACACTGACCGAGGACGCCCGCACCCGGGCGAGCGAGGGCACGCCGGCCGACGACGCCGACGCGGTCCTCGTCGCCTTCGACCCTCCCCCCGCCGGACATCGCGACTGGCTGACCGTCGACCTCCCGGGACTCTGACATGGTGACCATCGACCTGACCACGCCGCCGGTCCCGCCGGCGAGCTTCCTCGACGGCATGGCCCGGCGCCTCGCGCTGACGCTGCCCGAGCTGCGCCTCGTCGCCGAGATGGCCGGTGGGGCGCCCCTCCCCTTCGACCTCCAGCCCGAGGGCTCATCCGGCCACGCGGGCGCCCTGTCCGGTCGCCTCGGGGCGAGCCGTGGGGCCACCGAGGACTCGGCCTACACCGACGCCCTCGGCACCCTCCACGACCCCGAGGACTCGATGCGCCGCCGCGGGCTCGTCACCGAAGAGGGCACCGACCCCGGCCTCCTCGGCGCGGTCGGCCTGCTGGCCACCCCCCGGCTCGCGCTCGACCTGGACGTGGCGGCCGGCGCCACCCAGGTGAAGGCCTGGCACCGCCAGTCCGGCGGCGCCGTCGCCAGCCTGTCCACGTGCGACGGCATCGTCTTCGAGATCGCGTGGTTCCCGGTCGACCAGTGGACCGTCGAGCTGGCCCGGGTGACGACCGTCCCCGAGGACCTTCCGCTCACCACCTCGCGCGTCCCCGCTCTCCTCGACGTGCCCTACGCGTTGGCCGACTCGGTCGGCGAGGCGGTCCGGTCCGCCCGCTCCGACCTCGTCCCGATCCTCATGTCACAGGCCACCGGCGAGGTCCGGGGCGACGGCGAGGTCCTCGGGGAGGCCGAGGCCACCGCCGCCCTGTCCGCCGTCCACTCCGAGAGCCGCGGCCGGCTCCGCATCCTCGCGGCCGAGGTCGCCGAGGGCGCCACCTCGTCGGTCGGCGTGGTCTCGTGGGTGCTCCTCAACGACGGCTGGCACTCGCTCACGCCTCGCCACGACGACGGCGCCCGGGTCTCCGTCGCGCTCGTCCGGCCCGACGACCTCGCCACCGAGCTCGCACCCGTGCTCGCTCAGGTCTCGACCCGAGAGGACGTGGCGCGATGAGCGGCCTGGACATCCCCCGCACGTCGTCCGACGACGCGACGCCGGCCACCGACTCGTCGGCGTCGGTCGCGGCCGACAAGTACGACCAGATGCTGGCGCTCGCCGACCTGTTCGACTCCTCGGGCAACGAGATGCGCACCCGCGCCCGCCTCGGCACCGAGGTCCTCGCCGACGACGAGGTCGTCGACTCGGGTGAGCTGTCGAAGGCCACCTGGGGCCAGGTCGAGGAAGACATCCGCGCCGCGATGACGGGCAAGCACGGACTGCTGACCCGCTCGGTCGAGCTGGACGCCGACGCGCTCGTCGTACGTGCCACGGTGCTGACCTACCGCTGGATCGACGAGCTCCAGCAGGCGGCCTACAAGACGCTCGGCTCCATCGCGGGCCGGGCCATCGGCTACCTCGCCCCCGAGGTCGCGCTCGGCGGTGCCATCGTCAGCGCCGGGCTGATCGAGACCGACGCGATGGACCGCGACGGCGTCGCGGCCTACCTGAGCGAGCTCGCCGACAACAACCCCGAGCTCATGGAGCACCTCTCCGGTGGTGGCGGCCTGCTCGACGGCCTCCACATGCGCTCGCTGCTCACGGCCGGCGTCCTGGCCTCCGACCAGGGCGCCCACGCGGCGCGCGGGGGCCTGCGCGCGATCGGCGTCGAGCCCTTCCCGACCGACGCAGTGTCCGCTTTCCGCGACTCGGCCGGCTCCTTCGTCGAGGCGGAGGAGCCCGAGGCCGAGGCCGAGGCCGGCACCGGCCAGCCGCCCCGCTCGCTCGAGGAGCTCATCGCCACCCTGCTCGCCGAGGACAGCAAGATCTCGGTGCAGCGCGTCGGCACCGGCCGCTACATCGCCTACCTGCCGGGCTCCCTCGGCGCGGAGGCCGGACGGCTGCGCCTCGTCGGCGCCGACCCGACCACGTCGGTCGGCCAGGTGATCCGGGCGATCGAGAGGGTCGTGACCGAGGACGACGCCCGCGTGATGCTGGTCGGCTCTGCGGCCGGTGGCACCGTCGCGGCGGAGATCGCCGCCGCGGCCGGCTCGCCGCGTTTCGTCGTCGACCAGGTCGTCACCGCCGGTGCGCCCTCGTCACAGGTGCCCCGGATCCCCGAGGCCACCCGCGTCCTCTCGCTGGAGGACCGCTCCGACCCGGTCGCCCTCCTCGGGTCGCTGATCAACGCCTCGACGCCCAACCGGCTCACGGTCGTCTTCGACGCCGGCACCTCCGCCGGCTCGGAGCTCTACGTCGCCGGCGCCAAGGCCGCCGACAGCGCGGAGCACCCCGAGCTGCGCGCCGAGATCGCCCGGATGCAGGACCTGGGCTACCTCGCCGGCTGAGCCGTCCCCGCCGTTGCTCAGACGATCTGGTGCACGAACTCCCCGAGCTGGGCGAGGTTGCGGCACTCGACCATCGGGACGACCTGGCCGTACTGCTCGGCCGCGCTGTCGCCGGTGCCCCAGTGGCGCGGGTGCTCGGGGTTGAGCCACCAGGAGTGGCGGGCGCGGCCGGCGAGGTCGGTCAGCACGGGCAGGGCGAGGTCGCTGTAGTTCGAGCGCGCGTCCCCGAGGACGAGCAGTGACGACCGGGGGCCGATGGCGTCGGCGTGCTCCTCGGCGAACCGGGTGAGCGCGCGACCGTAGTTGGTCCGCACCCACAGCGCGGCGTGCGAGATGCTCGCGGACAGCGACTCCATCACCTCCACGACGTCGGCACCCGGACGGAACGTGTCGCTCACCTCGACGACGTCGTCGACGAACGTGAACGCACGCACGCCGCTGAACGCCTCGCGCAGGGCGTACACGAGCAGCAGCGTGAACTGCGCGAAGTTCGCGACCGACCCGCTCACGTCGCACAGCACGACGAGGTCGGTGCGGTGCGGGCGGCGAGGTCGGTGGTGGGTGGTCAGCGGCACCCCGCCCGTGGCGATCGACGCGCGCACCGTGCGGCGTACGTCGAGGGGGCCGCGCCGCATCGCGTGCTGCTCCTTGGTGAGCCGGGCCGCGAGGCGGCGGGCCAGCGGGTAGATCTCGCGACGCATGTCCTCGAGGTCGCTGCGGCGGGCGGCGGTGAAGTCGAGCCGGTCGATCGTTGGGCGCACGGTGACGTCCACGACGTGCTCGGGCCCCTTCTCCTCGGCGATCCGGCGGCGGGCGTCGCCCTCGACGAGGCGGGTGAAGTCACCGATGCGCCGACCGGCCGTACGCTCCGCCCGCTCGTCGTCGAGCCCCGCGGCCAGCAGTCCCTGCACGAGCCGGTCCATCAGCTCGGCGGGCGAGACCCGCTGGAGCGAGGTGTAGGCCGACCAGCTCGACAGGCCCGGCCCCCGGCCGGGCATCGCACCGAACCGCGCGACCGCCTCGACTGCGAGGTCCTGCAACGCCTGCTCGTCGCCGGACGCCAGGGCCTCGGCCAGCGCCTCGCGGAACCGGGCCAGCTCGGGCCCGGTGTCCAGCGGTCCGTCGGGTGCCGGCCCCGCGTCCTCGCCGGCGACCCCGCTGCCGATGAGTCGCGGGTAGTAGATGTCGAAGACCGCGTCGAAGGTGACCCGCTGCGGGTGCCGCTTCACCAGCGTCGCCGCGTAGGCCGCCCGCACGGTCTCGCGGTCGTGCCAGCTCACCTTCTCGAGCGCGCTGATCGCGTCGAGCCCCTCGGCCAGCGACACCGACAGACCCGCCGAGCGCAGCGCCTCGACGAATCCGATGTGGGTGTCGAGCAGTGTCATCGAGGGAGCTTCAGCTCCTTCATCGCGCGCTGCTGGTCCGAGGCGTGCTTGAGCACGACCCCGAGCGTGCGCGCGACGGTCGCCTCGTCGAGGTCGCCGATCTGCAGCGCGATCAGCGTGCGCGCCCAGTCGACGGACTCCGCGATCGAGGGCGCCTTCTTGAGCTCGAGCTCGCGCAGGCGTACGACGACGTCGACGAGCTGCGCGGCGACCTTGTCGTCCAGCCCGGGCACCTGGCTGGTGACGATCGCCCGCTCGCGCTCGGCATCGGGGTAGTCGAGGTGCAGGAACAGGCAGCGACGCTTGACCGCCTCCGACAGCTCGCGGCTCGCGTTGGAGGTCAGCACGACGAACGGTCGCCGGGTCGCCGTCACCGTGCCCAGCTCGGGGATGGTCACCTGGAAGTCGCTCAGCACCTCGAGCAGCAGGCCCTCCACCTCGACGTCGGTCTTGTCGACCTCGTCGACGAGGAGCACGGTCGGCTCGTCGCGCCGGATCGCGCTCAGCAGCGGCCGGGTGAGCAGGAACTCCTCGGTGAAGATGTCGTCGTGGGTCTCGCTCCACGTGTCCTCACCACCACTGGCCTGGATCCGGAGCAGCTGCTTCTTGTAGTTCCACTCGTAGAGCGCGCGCGCCTCGTCGAGCCCCTCGTAGCACTGGAGCCGCACCAGCTCCGCGCCCGCCGCCCGCGCCACCGCCTTGGCCAGCTCGGTCTTGCCGACGCCTGCCGGACCCTCGACCAGCAGCGGCTTCTCGAGTGCGCCCGCGAGGTACGCCGTCAGTGCGGTGGCGTCGTCGGTGAGGTAGCCGGCCGCGCGCAGCCGCGCGGCCGCGTCGTCGGCGGACTCGAACCAGGTCGTCGTCACGCGGGCGAGCCTAGACCGCCGCCGTGACGCGGCTCGGCTCAGCTCTTCTGGCAACGCGGTTGGTGGCGCGGGCGCTCGCTGCGCTCACGCTCTTCCGTGAAAGACGTCTCTGCTGAGGCCACCGCTCCGCGATGGCCTCAGCAGAGAGGGCGGGATTCGAACCCGCGGTAGGTCTCCCTACGACCGCTTTCAAGGCGGTTCCGATCGGCCGCTCCGGCACCTCTCCTCGTGCCGCGCAGAGGCGCCGCACACCGCGGAACTCTACCGTGGGAAAATCTGCAGGTGAGCACCGAGACCGTGACCGTGCACCGCCTCGCGCCCGCCGTGGCGGCGCGACTGCTGGGGCTGGTGCTGTGCGCGATCGCCGTCCTGATCCTGGCCAGCACCGTCGCGATCGCGGTCATCGACCTGCACACGGTCTTCCTCCTGGTGCCGGTCGGCATCACCCTCGTCGTCCTGGCGGCCAACTGGTGGGCCTGGCGCCAGAAGGGCTGGGTCGTCCGGTTCACCCCTGAGGGCTACCGCGTGCAGTGGGTGCGCGGCGTCGGTACGGCGTCGGGGCGGTGGAAGGACGTGGAGGACGCGGTGACGACGACCATCGCCGACGCGCCCGTCGTGGTCCTGAGGCTGCGCGACGGTCGTACGACCACCATCCCCGTCGAGGTGCTCGCCACCGACCGCGAGGACTTCGTCCGCGACCTGCAGCAGCACCTCCGGCGCGGGCAGGGCCACCGCCCGCTCTGAGCAGCTCCGACCACGCTCGGTGCGACCTGATTCGGCACACCCGCACTGCGCCTTGTAACCTTCTGTGCGCCCGGCCCACAGCCGGGCATGGAGGCGTCGCCTAGTCCGGTCTATGGCGCCCGCCTGCTAAGCGGGTTTGGGGCTAAAACCCCATCGAGGGTTCAAATCCCTCCGCCTCCGCCAGAGACCGGCCCCCCATTCGGGTGAGGGGGCCGGTCCATCGCGCCGCGTGCAGTTTTGCAAGAACCTGCAATGCACAGACCTGCAGCACCATCGCACTGACGCTGCCGCAGGGGGTGCGAGAGAATGGACAGGTCATCCCCTGTGACACCGTGACAATAGAGGTGAAAGTCAAATGACTCCAGTACGCCGCATCGCCGCCGCCGCTCTCGTGGCTGCCCTCGGATTCGGAGCCGTCGGTCTTGGCGCAGCCCCGGCCAACGCCGGCATCGACACGAGCTGGGGCACCAAGGTCAAGAGCCACTGATCCAGTCGTGCCATGATGTGCACGCAGTGAAGAAGCCGGGACACGGACCCCTCAACCCCCCACGAGTTCTGGTCTGGAGGCCTCCCCCACAGGCCCGTCCCGGCACGAGGGCAGCAGCTCATCGAGCTGCTGCCCTCGCCTCGTTCCCGGGGTCGCAGCGTCAGCTTGCGGGCTCGTCCGTCTCGCGCCCGGAGATCCCGCGCTTGCCCATCTCGTAGCCGAGCTGGAAGCGCGTCTCGACCTCGAACTCGTTCTTGAGGTCCGCGACATAGGCCGCGTAGGTGCGGGGGCTGACGCCCAGGCGCTTGGCACCAGCCGGGTCGGCGCGCCCCTCGAGGAGCATCCGGATGGTCATCGCGCGCTGCTCGGCGGCGATGTCGCGCATGAGGGAGGTCTCGCTGCTGGTGAACGGGCGGGCGCGCTCCCAGTGCCGCTCGAACATGTCGACGAGGTAGCCGACCATCGAGCGGTCGCTGATCACCATCGCGGCGTCGACGCCCTCGTGGCTGGGGATGATCGCGATCCTCCGGTCGACCACGATCAGGCGGTTGAAGAACTCGTCCAGGGTGCGCACCTCGGCACCGGCGGCGGTCACCGCGGCGACGTACTTGCGGGTGTCGACGCCGCGCCGGGCGGCGTGCTGGTAGAGCGTGCGCATCTTGACGCCTCGCTTGAGCGCGGCGATGTCACGGGCGCCGACGACTGCCCCGAGCTGCTTGACCCCGCGCCGGTCCTGCGGCTGAGCAGTGAGGAGCTCGTCCTCCGCATCGTTGACAAGCGAACCGAGGAAGGTGCCGATCGTCGCCTCTCCGCGGAGCTCGGCGAACGGACCGCCGACAGCGCTCGGTGAACGGCGCCAGGCGTGCGAGAGCGTGCTGAAGGCCTGTGCCCAGTGCGCCGACTCGGCGATCAGCTCCGCGCCCTGCTGGCCGAGCGGGGCCACGACCTGCGCCTGCACCGCGGCCGGGTCGACCGCGCGCCACTGGGCGCCGTCGTCGCTCTTGTTGACCAGGCCGACCTCGACCAGGAGCTGGAAGGCTTCGTGGAGCTCGCCGCGCTGGGCGATGCGTGGGTCGGAGACGCTGACGCCGCCGGCACTCACGATCTCCTCGTAGAGCGGGGTGGAGTCGTCCTCGAACACGCCGCGTTCGTGCTGCCCGAAGGGCATGACTCACCTCCCAGTTCCCACGAGACCAGTGGGAGGATCGTGCCACACGGGGCCCAGCGGACCGGCCGAAACGGGGCGGCACGTGCATCGACCCGCCTTCCGCACGTGGGTAGACGGGTCGAGGCGCAGCGATCAGGCGTCGAGGCGGGCCTTCAGGGTGTCGAGCTCGCTCCACAGCACGGCCGGGAGGTCGTCGCCGAACTTCTCGAACCACTCCTCGATCTGCGGCAGCTCGGCCTTCCACTCCTCGACGTCCACGGCGAGGGCCTGGGCGAGCTGCTCGTCGGTGAGGTCGAGACCGTCGACGTCGAGCGAGCCCGGCGCCGGCACGTGGCCGATGGGGGTCTCGACCGCCGCGGCCTGGCCGTCGAGGCGCTCGATGACCCACTTGAGGACGCGGCTGTTCTCGCCGAAGCCCGGCCAGAGGAAGTCGCCGTCGTCGCCGCGGCGGAACCAGTTGACGTAGAACATCTTCGGCAGCTTGGCCGCGTCGTTGTCCTTGCCGATGCCGACCCAGTGACCGAAGTAGTCACCGGCGTTGTAGCCGATGAAGGGCAGCATCGCCATCGGGTCACGGCGTACGACGCCCACGGCGCCGACGGCGGCCGCGGTCGTCTCCGAGGAGAGCGTGGCGCCCATGAAGGTGCCGTGGTTCCAGTCGCGGGCCTCGGTCACGAGCGGGATGGTCGTCTTGCGGCGGCCGCCGAAGAGGATCGCGTCGATCGGCACGCCGCGCGGGTCGTCGTACTCGTCGGCGAGGATCGAGCACTGCTTGATCGGCGTGCAGTAGCGGCTGTTGGCGTGACTCGAGAGCTCGCCGGACTCGGGGGTCCAGGGCTCGCCCTTCCAGCTCGTGGCCTCGGCGGGCGTGTTCTCCAGGCCCTCCCACCACACGTTGCCGTCCGGGGTCAGCGCGACGTTGGTGAAGACCGAGTTGCCCTTGCGGATGGTCTCCATCGCGTGCGGGTTGGTGTGCTCGTTGGTGCCGGGCGCGACGCCGAAGAAGCCGAACTCCGGGTTGACCGCCCACAGGCGGCCGTCCTCGCCGATGCGCATCCACGCGATGTCGTCACCGATCGCCTCGACGGTCCAGCCGGGGATGGTCGGCTTGAGCATCGCGAGGTTGGTCTTGCCGCACGCGCTCGGGAAGGCCGCGGCGACGTACTTGGTGACGCCCTGCGGCGAGGTCAGCTTGAGGATGAGCATGTGCTCGGCGAGCCAGCCCTCGTCGCGGGCCATGACCGACGCGATGCGCAGCGCGTAGCACTTCTTGCCGAGCAGCGCGTTGCCGCCGTAGCCCGAGCCGAAGCTCCAGATCATCCGCTCCTCGGGGAACTGGACGATGTACTTGGTGTCGTTGCACGGCCAGGCGACGTCCTCCTGGCCCTCCTCGAGCGGCATGCCGACCGAGTGCAGGGCGGGCACCCAGGCGGGCGACTCACCGGCGGACTCGAGCTCCTCGATGCGACGCAGCACGTCCGTGCCCATGCGGGCCATCACGCGCATGGAGACGGTGACGTAGGCCGAGTCGGTGACCTCGATGCCGAACATCGGGCTGTCGGCCTCGAGGTGGCCCATCACGAACGGGATGACGTACATCGTGCGTCCGCGCATGCAGCCGGCGTAGAGCCCGCGCATGAGCTCCTTCATCTTCTCCGGCTCCATCCAGTTGTTGGTGGGGCCGGCGTCGCGCTCGGCGACGGAGCAGATGTAGGTGCGGTCCTCGACGCGCGCCACGTCGGTGGGGTCGGACGCCGCGTGGAACGAGTTGGGCATCACGTCGGGGTTGAGGCGGGTGAAGGTGCCGGTGGCCTCGAGGGAGGCGGTGAGCTCGGCCCACTCCTCGTCGGATCCGGTGCACCAGTGGATGCGGTCGGGCTGGGTGAGCTCGGCGACCTCGGTGACCCAGGCGAGGATGCCTGCATGGGTCGTCGCGGGAGTCGTGGCAGTGTCGATCGTTGCGGTCATGACCGTTCCTTCAGCGTGCGGCATCTGGTTCGCGCGGCCTCGTTGTCGGCGACTTTCCGGGGACGCTAGTGCTTGTGAATGCACGCACGAATTGGATCGTGCCAAGGGTTGTGACCTGCGTCTCGCTACGTCCACGTACGCCGGCGCGGCTGCGCCAGCCGCTCGCCGAGCGAGCCACCGACGGGTCCGCCGACCGCGGCGTCCGGGTGGATGCTCCGGGTCTCGGCACGACGGTTGCGCGCCGCCAGCCAGTCGCGGAGGTAGAACTTGGGCAGGATCTTGGCGACGGCCAGCGCGACGTAGGCGACCGTGTTGATCGCGACGAAGGCAGCGAGCACGGCGATCACCTCGTTGCGCAGGATGCTGTCGGGCAGCAGGATCCCCATCGGGACCAGGGCCGGGGCGAGGGCCGCCATGTCAGACCCCCGTCCGCACGCGCGAGTCGGGCTGGACGATGTGCTTCCAGGTGGCCTGCCGGGCGAGGGTCAGGTCGAGGATGCCCTTGAGGAAGACCACGTTGAGGAACATCGCGTAGAAGAGCTCGGGGAAGAGCGAGAGCCCCAGCAGGCGGGCACCACGTCCGCCACGCCAGACCGTGACGATGCGCTCGAGGGTGAACACCAGCCCGATGCCGATCCAGAACGGGAACCAGACCCAGTCCGAGGTCGCCAGCACCATCAGGATGATGAGGAGCAGGTAGGAACCCAGCGCGATGACGCCGTAGCCGATGCCGAGCTGCTGCATCCAGTAGCGGAACGTCTGCGGGCGCATGCCGTACGCACCGAGGTTCTCCAGCGCTCCGCGCTGCCAGCGCAGGCGCTGGGCCCAGAGCGCGCTCCACGACGGCATCACCTCGGTGACGACGGTGCACTCGCTCGGCGAGATCATCAGGGCGCCCAGGGTCTTGAGCGCGATCGTCAGCTCGTTGTCCTCGGTCAGGGCGACGGTGTCGTAGACGTCGCCCGGGACGCCGGGCAGGATCCTGCCGCGCTCGGCGGCCACGGCGCGCAGCGCGCGCGGGCGGAACACCGACGCCGTACCGGTCAGGACGAAGACCCGGCCGCGCCGACGGCGCAGGTCGCGCTGGTAGCGGGTGTACTCGTTGCGCTGGAACTGCCCGATCAGGCCGAACCCGTCCTCGCCGTAGAACAGCCCGCCGACCGCCATGAGTGCACGGTCGTCGGTGAGCCGCCGCGCGGCGCCCGCGAGGAAGCCGGCGTCGAGCGTCGTGTCGGCGTCCATGACCATCACGCAGTCGTTGTCGCCCTGGCCTGGCAGCACCTCCGCCAGTGCCTGGTTGAGCCCGCCCGCCTTCTTGTGGGCGTTGTCGACGGTCTCGAACACCTCGACGCCGGCGTCGTACGCGATCCGCACGGTCGCGTCGGTGCAGTTGTCCGCGACGACGATGATCCGCGCCGGCGGCAGCGACTGGGACTGCAGCGACTTGAGCGTCTCGGCGATGCAGCCCTCCTCGTTGTGGGCAGGGATGAGGACGGTGATGGTCACCGGACCGGCGTACTCCCCGCGGGTCTCGGCCATCACGAGCTTCGGGGCCAGCGGCATCCGGCTGCCGTCCTCGCTGCGGCGGGCCCGGCTGAGCAGCCGGCGCTCGAGCGCGGCGACGCCGGCCGCGAGGAGGAGGGCAACGCCCACGGCGGCGATCAGCACCCGACGCGGAGGCATCTCGGTGTCGTAGAAGACCTGCCAGACGCCGAACAGCAGGCCCTCGGACGGTCGCTCGCCGACCGCTGGGTCACCCGAGGCGACGGCCACCCAGAGGGCGGCTGCACCCAGCGCGGCCGTGCCGATGATCGCGAGCCCGACCGCGCGCTGCAACATCTGCATCGTTCAGTCCACCATCCCGGCCGGCGTGAGCATGAAGTCCTCGACGAAGACGTCCATCGGCACGGGCTTGCCGATCATGAATCCCTGCGCGTAGTCCACGCCCTCGGCCCGCACCACGTCGAAGATCTCGGGGTCGGACACGAACTCGGCGACCGTCTGCTTGCCCAGGTCCTTGGCGATGCCGACGATCGAGCGCACGATCGTGCGGTCGACGGAGGAGCGGTGCACGTGGGCGACGAACTCGCCGTCGATCTTCACGTAGTCGAAGATCAGGTGCTTGAGGTAGTAGAAGGAGCCGAAGCCAGCGCCGAAGTCGTCGAGCGCGAACCGGCACCCCATGGCGGCCATCCGCTCCGCGAACTCGCGAGCCAGGGCGACGTCTGCCACCGCGGACGTCTCGGTGATCTCGAGGATGAGCGCCTTGGGGTCCACGTCGAAGCGTCGGAGCGCCGACAGGATCGTGGCCTCGACCGAGGCGTCGCCCATGGACGCGCCGGAGATGTTGACCTCCAGGCAGAAGTCCGGGACCAGCTCGCGCAGCTGGGCGAGCATCTCGATGCTGCGGTCCAGCACCCAGCTGTCGACGCGCGGCATCAGGCCGGCGCGCTCGGCGATGTAGACGAAGCGGCCGGGCGGGACGATCTCCCCGTCCTCGCCACGCAACCGGAGCAGCACCTCCGCGGAGTCGATCCGCCCGGTGGCGATGTCCATGATCGGCTGGAAGTGCAGGACGAAGCGGTCGTTGTCCAACGCGTCCTCGATCCGGGCCTGCCACTGCAGTCGCATCGAGCTGCGGGGGCTGCGCGAGTCGCCCTCGGCGAGGAGCGCCACGCGGTTGCGCCCGGACTCCTTGGCGTCGTACATCGTCATGTCCGCGAGGGCGAGGATGTCCGCGGAGTGCTCGGTGGCCGCGGCGAAGGTGACGGCACCGACGCTGGCGGAGACCCGGCGGCGTACGCCGTCCAGGGTGGCCGCGTGGTCACGGATCCGCTCGACCACCTGGTCGGCCACCCGCTGGGTGGCGGCCTGGTCGCCGTCGGTGAGCATGATGGCGAACTCGTCCCCGCCGACGCGGGCCACGACGTCGGTGCTGCGGATCGATCGACGGAGCAGGCCGGCGATCGTCACGAGCAGCTCGTCTCCCGCGTTGTGGCCGAGCGAGTCGTTGACCTGCTTGAAGTTGTCGAGGTCGAGGAGCAGGAGCGCGCCGACCGGACCGTGCCTGCGGCACCGGTCGAGGTGACGCTCCAGCTCGACCTCGAACCGCCGGCGGTTGGCCAGACCCGTCAGCACGTCGTGGTCGGCGAGGTGCGACAGCCGGTCCAGGTAGCGACGGCGGTCGGAGATGTCGACCACGTTGACCATGACGATGTCGCCGACCTGAGGGTCCGGGACGACGGTGCTGCTCAGCGCGATCGCGACGTCGTTGCCGCCGGAGTCGCGGAGCCGACACTCGGCATCCATGTCGACGCGGTCGGACATCAGCCGCTCGAGGTGGTCGGCGATGGCGTGCTCGCCCGGCGTCTCGAAGGAGCCGAGGTGGTGTCCGACCATCTCCGAGGGCTCGAGTCCCACGGTGACCGCGAGCGAGGTGTTGACCCGCAGGATCACCCCGGCCGCGTCGAGGAGCGCGACCCCGTGCGGGGCATCGTCGAACAACCGCTCGACCCGCTCGTTGGCCAGTCGCGCCCGGCGGGTCTGCCGGTCGAGGTCGTGCACGATGCGCTGGACGAGGGGACCGAGGACGAGCGCGACCGCGCTCCACACCACGATGCGTCGCCAGTCGCCCCAGCCGTAGGCGGGGGGCCCGACCAGGACGATCGGCGCGACGAAGACCAGGACAGTGAGGCCACTGGCGATCCCGAGCTCACGCCGGGTGCCGGTGATCGCGAGCCAGAGGATCGGCAGCAGCACGGCCGCGCTCAGGCCCGACGACGACCCTCCGACCGCTCCGCCGGCCGCGTGGTGGACGAGGGCGACGAACACGAACATGAGGTACGCCGGCACGGCGTCGAGCCACGTCCGCTCGGCCTCCCGCAGCGAGAGCGCGAAGGAGCCGCCGACGCACGCCAGCACGGCCGCGGCCAGCGTGTAGACCCACCACGCGCTGACGTAGGGCGGCACGAGGATGACCGCGAGGCACGCCGCGGCCACCGCGGCGAACGGCGCCGCCAGTCCGAGACCGGGCTTGCCGTCGCCCGACCACAGGGCAGCACCCCCGAGTTGACGTTTTGTTGACACAAAGTTGATGTTATGTAGATCTTTCCCACCGCGTGTGGGTTTTCGGGGTCAAACCTCTGAATCGAGCTCCGCGGCGACCCGCCGGTGGGCCTCCCAGATCTCCTCGGGCATCCGGTCGAACTGGGCGAGGTGCTCCTCGCGGAAGCCCATCTCCTGCTGCCAGCGCGCCTTGTCGATCGACAGGATCCGGTCGAGGTCCTCGGGAGCGATGTCGACGCCCTCCAGGTCGAGCTCCTCCTCGGTCGGGATGATGCCGACAGCCGTACGCCGTCCCTTCACCTCGCCGTTCTTGAGCTGGAGCAGCCACAGCAGCGGTCGCAGGTTGTCGCGGTAGCCCGGCCAGAGGAAGTGACCGTCCTCGGCGTCGCGCTGGAACCAGTTGACGTGCGCGAAGATCGGCTGGTCCGTCGCCGCGCCGACGACGTCGAGGTAGTGCCGCGCGTAGTCGCCCTCGCCGTAGGCCATGAACGGACGGTTGGACATCGGGTCGTAGCGGAGGATCCCCTCCTTGCCCTCGGCGGCCGAGGTCGCCTCGGCGCCCAGGGTGAGGCCGTCGTAGACGCCCTCGGCGAGGTCGGTGATCGCGCGGATCAGCGGCTCGCGGTCGCGGGTGCGGCCGCCGAAGATGATCGCGTCGATCGGCACCCCCATCGGGGCGTCGTAGTCCTGCGCGATGTTGGGGACGTTGGCGAGCGTCGTGGTGAAGCGGCTGTTGGGGTGGGCCCACGGAGCGGTGTCGTCGTCCTTGCGGTCGGCGACCGGCGAGCCCGTCCAGTCGAGCCAGCCGTGGCGGTCCCGCGGCTTCTCCTTGGTGCGCCCCTCCCACCAGACCTCGCCGGTGGTCGGGTTGTAGGCGACGTTGGTGAAGATGCAGTCGGTGCCGTGGCCGACCGACGCGAGGGCGTTGGGGTTGGTGTTCTCGTTGGTGTCCTTGGCGACCCCGAAGACGCCGTACTCCGGGTTCATCCCGTAGAGCTTGCCGCTCTCCTCCTCGACCCACAGCCACGCGATGTCGTCGCCGTAGAACGACACGTGATAGCGGTCGCCGAGCGCGTCGGGGGCGGCCATCATCGCCAGGTTGGTCTTGCCGGAGGCGCTCGGGAAGCCGCCGCAGATGTGGTAGCGCCTGCCGGTCTCCTTGTCGTCGATCCCGATCAGCATGTACTGCTCGGCGAGGAACTTCTTGCTCGCCCAGCCGTCGTACGCCCCCTGCCGCAGGCCGTGCGCGATCTTGCCGAGCAGCGCGTTGCCGCCGTAGGACGAGCCGAAGTGCAGGATCGTGCGCTCGTCGGCGACGGTCACGAAGTAGCGCTTGTCGCCGTCGGTGCCCTGACCGAGGTTCTCCAGGTCACCGGTGACGTGGACCGCCTTCACGAAGTGGCCGGGGTCCTCGAGGTCGTTGACGAACTGCACGCCGACGCGCGCCATCCGGATCATGTGGAGCACGACCGTGCGGGTGTCGGTGATCTCGACGCCGGCCGCCCAGGGTGCGAGCGCATTGCCGGCCGGGGCCATCAGGTAGGGGACGACGTACATCGTCTTGCCCGCGCTGGCGCCACGCATCAGGTCGTGGAGCTTGGGCTTCATCTCCGAGGAGTGCCGCCAGTTGTTGTAGACGCCCCTGTCCTTCTCGTCGCTGGTCGCGACGATCGTGCGCTCCTCGGAGCGGGCGGTGTCCTTGTGGTAGCTGCGGGAGTAGTAGCGCCCCTCGCCGGCCTTCTCCAGCTCGCCGGCCGCGACGGCCTCGTCCAGGAGACGGCGGTCGTCGGAGGCGTTGACCACCTCGATCCGCTCGGCGCCGGTGAGCTCGGCGTACTCCTTCACGAACTCGCGGACCTTCGGGTTGGTGAGCCCGGCCTCGTCCATGACTGCCTCGAGATCTGCCATCGGCGCTACCTCTCCTCGTGCGACGTACGTCGTCGACGCGGCGTCGCGTGTGCGGGTGCTAGGCACCCTAGGGGATCGTCTCAGTGGGTGGGACCAGCCCTCGGGGGAGGCACTGATTTCGCTCGGCCCGAGGGGGTCGGCTATTCTCGTCCAGTCCTCGCGGGCCGGTCGGCCAGCGCAGGTGAGCGCCTGTAGCTCAACGGATAGAGCATCTGACTACGGATCAGAAGGTTTGGGGTTCGAATCCCTACAGGCGCGCAGATGCAAGGAGCGGCCCGGTCGTCACGACCGGGCCGTTCGTGCGTCCGCGGCACCTTCGCCGGAGAACTGGGAGTGCTTCGGACGAGCAGCGCCCCAGAGGAACAGGCCCATCCCGATGACGACCACGGTCGCCAGGACGAGCAGCAGCAGCGCCCACAGGGCAGGGGGCCAGTCGTGCTGGACGTATTGGTGGGCGGGCATGAGGACCTCCGGTTCGTGGGGTGGGACCACGCTCTCGCGAGGTCTGGGCATGCGGGCAGGTCCGAGTGACCCGACGTGGGGGGCCGAAGTCCCGGGCGGGCGTGGTCCGTCCGGTCGACGACCAGGTCGCCACACCCCGGCGCCTAGGCTCGTCCCCGTGCCGATCGACGACTCGACCCGACCGCGGGTGGCGGGGGCCGTCGAGCTGACCCCGCACCAGAAGGTCGGGGGCCTCCACCTCCGGCAGATCCACGACCACTTCCGCCAACAGCTCGAGGCGATGACCCGGGCGGTCGAGGAGGTCCGCGACGGCGTCGGGGACGTGGACGTCGTACGCGCCGGGGTGCACGGCCTGGCACCGGCACTGACCGCGCAGCAGGCGTCCGGGTTGTGCCGACAGGTGTGCCAGTTCCTGACGATGCACCACTCGATCGAGGACCAGGCGATGTTCCCGGCCGTCGCGACCCTGGAGACGTACGCCCCGGTGGCGGCGCGGCTGGCCGAGGAGCACCTCGTCATCCACGACCACCTCGAGCGGGTCGACCGACTGGCCGTGGCGGTGCACGCCGACCCGTCGCGGGTCGCGGAGCTGGTCGACGCGGTCGCCGACCTCCGGGCCGACCTGGAGTCGCACTTCACCTATGAGGAGATCGAGATGACCGAGCCGCTCGGCCTGCTCGGTCTCGGCGTCTAGCACGCCGCAATTTCACTGTCGGTCCCCCGTTACCAACCGGTCACTTCTTCGTTGATCAGGTCGGGAGGAGAGGGACCATGACCGATCAGCAGGCCAACGACACCACCGGCTCACGCTTCACCAGCGTGCTGCTGCTGCTCGTCGTCGTCACCGTGATCGCGGTCCTGACGACCTGGGACAGCAGGCCCGACGAGCGCAGCGGCGCCGCGGACGTCGACCTGACCAAGCTCGTCGCGTCGACCACGAAGGCCAAGCTCGGCCGAGCGCCGCTCGACCCCGACCCGACGGGCACCACCGACGGGCAGGTCGTCCATCCGCGCCGCGTGCTCCCGGTCTACGCCGCCCCGGGTCGCAAGCCGTTCGCCAAGGTCACGCCGACGCAGATGAACGACACCTGGCTGCCGGTGATCAACCGCGAGGCCGGCTGGACCCAGGTCCTGCTGCCGTCGCGGCCCAACGGGTCCGTCGGCTGGCTGCGGACCGCGCAGCTCGTCGAGCGCCACACGCCCTACGTGGTGCGCGTGCACGTCGGCTCGCGCCGGATGGAGCTCGTCCGCAGCGGCGAGACGATCGGTGAGTGGAGCGTGGCGGTGGGTGCGCCGGAGACGCCGACGCCGACCGGGCGCACCTTCCTGCTCGGCTCGATCGTCGACGAGAACCAGAGCTTCTCGCCGGTGATCCTGCCGCTGGGCACCCACAGCGACACCCTCGACACCTACGGGGGCGGTCCCGGGACCGTCGCCCTCCACGGCTGGACGGACACCTCCGTCTTCGGCCAGGCCATCAGCCACGGCTGCGTCCGCGTGCCCGCCGATGCCCTCGACCAGCTCCGCGACGTGCCGCTCGGCACCCTCGTCATCATCGATCAGCAGTGAACCAACGGGAGAACACCATGCGTACCTCAACCACCGCCGGCATCGCCGGCATCGCGATGGCCGCCACCACCCTGCTCGTCGTGGCGACCTCCACCGCGAGCGGCGACCCGGTCTCCAGCTCGTCGGCCTACGGTGCCTCCGTGGGCGGTACGCCGGGCCAGCCGGCCGTGGCGTCCGACGGCACCAGCACCCAGACGGGCGGCGGCGCCCTGCCCGCCCAGCTCGGTCCGCTCGCCTCCGGCGGTGTCCTCGAGGTCAGTGCCGGCGACGACGCCGCGTCCGCCGCGGTCACCAACCTGACCCTCGGCAGCGCGCTCGCCCAGCTGCCGCCGGAGGTCAAGGACGGCATCGCCAACCTCAACCAGGTGTGCACCGGGCTCGGCCAGGCCGGTCAGGCCAACCAGGTGCTCACCCCGATCAACGACGCGATCAACCAGATCCCGGGCCTCGGCACGGTCGTCGAGGTGCCGACCGTCGAGGCCGCCCAGGCCTTCTGCAACCAGCTGGTCGACACCGACATCCTCGACCTCGCGACGGTCGGCACGCTCAAGACGCAGTGCACCGACCAGACCGGAACCGTCACGCTGAGCGACGTCAAGGTGCTCGGCGCGCCGCAGCCGGTGCTCGCCGGTGAAATCGCCCCCGAGACCCAGCTGCTGCCGCCCGAGCTGGCCGCGGTCGCGAAGATCACCCTCAACCACCAGGTGCCCGACGGCGAGAACTTCACCGTCGAGGGCCTGCGCCTCGAGGTCGGCGGTCAGCTGGTCGCCGTGCTCGCGTCGGCCACGTGCGGCGGCCCGCAGGCCGAGCCGGTCGTCCAGCAGGCGCCGACCAAGCCCAACAAGGGCCCGAAGCAGGCTCCGAAGCCCACGCCGGTCAAGACCTCGGCTCCCGTCACGGGGTGACGGCGGGGATCGGCGCCCGCGCGGGGTGCGGGCGCCGATCGCCTCACGCCTGCCAGATGCGGATCCAGTCCACGGACATGTGCTGCGGGAGCTGGCGGTCCTTCATCTCCGACAGCTCGTAGTCGGAGGACAGCAGGCTGAGGATCGGGTACTCCGGCTGACCGGACACTCCCTTGCTCGTGCGCCACGTCTCCTGGCCGTCGATGCGGAAGATGTAGTGCTTCGGCGTCCACTCGACCGAGAAGACGTGGTAGTTCTTCGACCAGCCGTCGCGCCGGTTCTTCAGGAAGCTGCGCGGCTTCTTGATCCACGACCCGGTCTTGATCACCCGGTTGTTCTTCTTCCAGTGGATGAAGCTCGTCAGCCCACCTCGAGGGTGCTTGTTCCCGAAGTACTCGATCACGTCGATCTCCGCGCCCGCCGTACGAGGCGTCCCGGCCTGCGACCGCTGGGGCTGGAGCCAGAAGCTGCTGTGCTGACCCCGGCGCTCGTGCATCCTGACCCGCGCGGCCGCGAAGCCGTAGCGGAACGACACCCGGTTCTGCGTCGAGATGTGTCCGTTGAGACGCCAGGCGTAGCGGCCGGACGACTTGCCCCGCTTGGTCGCGCGGCACGTGCCGGAGCGGTCCGGGTCCTTGATGACGCTCAGCCGCACCTTGCCGCCGCTGACGCGAACGGACTGCGGGCTGCCCTTGGAGCAGCGCCGGAGGCTCACCTTCTCGTAACGCTGTCCGCGGTGGCTCCACGCCGGGCCCAGGGCGCGGCCGGAGAACTCGTCGGTCCACGTCGGGGTGAGCCAGCGCTCGGTGCTCCGCGTACGGCTGACCGCGCGGGCGAGGCCGCGGTAGCGGGGCGTCGTCACACGGTAGGCCGCAGGCTCCCCGCGACGCAGCGCCCGGGCGGAGAAGGTCGCGTGACCACGACGGTCCGTGCGGGCCTTCCCCACGTTCTTCCACCCTGATCCACGCCTGACCTGCAGCCGCACGGGCCGACCGGCCCGACGCGGCTTCACCGTGGCCTCGACGGCCACCTTGGCGGCGTCGGCGCGAGCGGTGCGGCGTCCCTGCTGGACGATCTGCGGCAGCACGGCGATGCGCACCCGGGAGCGGGTCGCCGCCCGCTCCGTCGAGGTGGCCGGCTGCGCGGACGGGCCGGCGGCCGAGCCGGTCTCGGTAGCGGTGAGGAGCGAGGCGGGCAGGAGCAGCGCGAGGGCGCCCCCGGCAAGCACGCGGCGTACGGGCATGGGATCTTCTCCGTTCGTGGCGGCTGTCGTCGTCCTTCGAGGGTCTCCCGGACCGGCCCTCGACCCAAATCGACGACGGGCCACACGTCCCGTCGGCTAGCGGTCGAGGAGCGGCCTCGCGGGATCCCACGTGGTCCCGTCGCGCTCGTCCTGACGCTTGCGGGCGATCGCGGAGAGCGCCTCGAGGACGACCCGGTTGGCGAGGGCCGCGGTGATGTCGGCGTGGTCGTAGGGAGGGCTGACCTCGACCACGTCGACGCCGACGACGGGCAGCTCGAGACAGATGCGGCGTACGGCGTCGAGGAGCTGGCGGGCCGACAGCCCACCCGGCTCCGGGGTGCCGGTGCCGGGCGCGTGCCCGGGGTCGCAGACGTCGATGTCGACGGAGAGGAAGACGCCGTCGCACTCGTCGGTCGCGATCGTGAAGGCCTCGGTCAGGCACTCCTCGAGACCGCGGTGGACGATCTCGGTCATCTCGTAGGACCGCATCTTCTCGGCGGCCATCCAGTCGAGCGTCTCGGGTCCGGGCCAGTAGCCGCGCAGGCCGACCTGGAGGAAGCGGTCCCCGCGCAGGGCTCCCGACTCGATCAGCCGGCGCATCGGCTGGCCGTGCCCCCAGAGGGAGCCGAACTCGATGTCGCCGGTGTCGGCGTGGGCGTCGAAGTGGATCATCGAGACGCGGCCGTGGCCGAGGACGTTGGCCACGCCCTTGGCGTCGGGGAACGCGATCGAGTGGTCGCCGCCGAGGACGACCGGGATCGCTCCGGCACGGGCCACCTTCTCGACCGCGGCCTCGAGCACGCCGAGCGCACGCTCGATGTCGCCGGGCGGCATCTCGACGTCACCGGCGTCGACGACGCGCAGGTCCTGGAGCCCGTCGGTGCGCAGTGCGAGCGAGGGCCGCGAGCCGTCGTGCGGGAGGTAGTCGGTCATCCGGATGGCCTGCGGGCCGAAGCGCGTGCCCGGCCGGTGCGACGTACCTCCGTCGAACGGCGCACCGACCACGACGACGTCGGCGCCGGCGTAGGTCGACTCGTCGTCGAGGTCGCAGGCGGGCACGCCCAGGAACGTGATGTCGGGACCGAACTGAGCGCCGTAGCGAGCCATGGCTGGACTCTAGGGGCCGGCGGCGGGTCCGTCAGTGGGGCCGGTCGGTCGTGAAATGGATGTCGCGGAAACCGCTGCGCCAGGCCGTGACCTCGGCGGCGACGGGCTCGGGCTCGTGGGTGAGCGCCCGCGCGATGAAACCGGCCAGGGTGGGCATGTCCTCGACCGTCATCCCGAGGCGCACCAGCTCGGGCGTGCCGATGCGCAGTCCGTTGAGGTCGCCGTCGACCGGGTCGAGCGGCAGTCCGATCCCGCACGCCAGGAGGTGGGCGCGCCGCAGGCGGGCGGCGGCGGTCTGGCCACCGCCGTAGGCCGCTGCCTCGACGGCGAACTGGTGCGACCTGGTGGCCACCGTGTCGCGCCGGAAGACGGGGACGCCGGCGGCGACGAGTGCCTCGGCCAGCGCAGCTGCGGTGTCGACCATCGTGCGGGCGTAGGCGCGGCCGGCGACGTGCCAGTCGAGCATCGTCTGGGCCAGGGCGGCCGTCTTGCCCGCGTCGAAGTTGGCGGTGAGACCGGGGTAGGCGATGGCCTCGATGCGCTCCGCGAGCACGGGGTCGTTGCCCAGCAGCAGCCCACCGGGGGGACCGCCGAGGCTCTTGTAGGTGCTCATCGACATCAGGTGGGCGCCTTCGTCGAGCGGGTTGGGCCAGGCGCCACCGGCGATCACACCACCGAGGTGCGCGGCGTCGAAGAGCACCACAGCGCCGACCTCGTCCGCGATCCCGCGGACCCGGGCCACGGGGTGGTGGGTGAGGTTGAGGCTGCCGCCGATCGTGATCATCCGCGGTCGCTCCATCCGGGCCAGCTCCGCGAGCGCGGTGACGTCGACGGTGTAGGTCGAGGCATCGACCGGCGCGGCGACCGTGCGGAGCCGGTAGAGCCCGGCGGCACCGGCACCGTGGTGCGTGACGTGTCCGGCGATGGTCGCGGGCGGCGCGATGATCGTGTCGCCCGGCTCGCAGACCGCCATGAAGGCGTAGAGGTTCGCCAGTGCCCCGGACCCCACCCTGACCTCAGCGAACGACGCGTGGAAGACACGAGCAGCCAGCTCAGCGGCGACGACCTCGATCTGCTCGATCGCCTCCAGCCCGGTCTCGTACTTCTCACCCGGGTAGCCCAGTGACGCACGGGACCCGAGGCGGGCCGACAGCATCGCCTCGGCGCGCGGGTTCATCCGGTTGGTGGCCGGGTTGAGGTTGAGGCACGTCTCGTCGTGGATGCGGCCGTTGTCCGCCACCAGGTCGGCGAGGAGGCCCTGCACGCCGAGGGCGTCGAGGTCCCCGAGCGGGGCGAGCGCCTCCGCGACGCGGTCGCGGACCGGCGCGGGCAGCCAGGGGCGGGGAGCGAGGGACTCGGTCATGGTCGGCTCCGGGGAGAGTGGTGGCGAGGCGGTCGAGCGACAACCTAGGGGCGGTGGTCGCCGGCCGGGCACGTTGTCGCGCGATCCGGGACTCAGCCACACTGCACCCATGACCGTCTTCCGCACCACGCTCGAGGCCACCGGTGGCAACAACGTGGGCATCGTGGTGCCCGAGGATGTCGTCCTGGCCTTCGAGCGCGGCAAGCGGGTGCCAGTGGTCGTCACGATCGACGGCGACTACACCTACACGACGACGATCGGTGTGATGGGCGGTCGCTACCTCGTCTCCTTCAACGCCGAGACGCGCAAGCGCACCGGTCGCGGAGCCGGCGACGAGGTCGAGGTCGAGCTGGTCGTCGACCCCGACCGCTGACCTACCAGTCCCCCAGCCAGTCCCCCAGCGCCGCGAACCGCTCGCCGATGAGCCGGTGGGCCGCGGAGTCGGGGTGGAGGTTGTCGGGGAGCGGGAGCCGCTCGGCGTCCTCGGCGCCGTAGAGCGCGAGACCGTCGACGTACGACAGGTGCGGGTCGCCGCGTCGCTCCACCACCTCGGCGAGGACCTCCCGGACCACCTCCAGGGTGAGCGCGCCCTGCGCCACCGTGGCCGGGTCACCGCCAGCGACGAACGCCAGCCGGCCCTCCGCGAGCGCCGCCATGTCGGGCGCGCTCGGGCCCGGGGTCGACTCGTGGATCCCGCAGTGGATCGACGAGACGAGGCGGATCGGCGTCTCCGGGTGGCCGTCGCGGATCGTGTCGAGCCAGCCGTGGACGGCCGGGCCGAGCGCGCGCCGGCGGAGCAGGTCCTGGTTGACCAGGTTGATGCCCAGCTTGACCGAGATGAGGTCGGCCGGGGTGTCCCGGATGGTGCGCGCGACGAACGGGTCGAGCAGGGCGCTGCCGCCGAGACCGAGGTTGACGAGGTCGAGGCCGGCCAGCCGCGCGGCGACGACGGGCCAGGTCTCGGTCGGGTGCGTCGCCATCGATCCGTGGCTGATCGAGCTGCCGTGGTGCAGCCACCGCGGCCGGTCGCTCGTCAGCGGCTCGACAGGGGCGTCGGCGCGCAGGTCGACCAGCTCGGTCTGCTCGTCGTGGGGCAGCCAGACCTCGACGTCCTTCTCGCCGTCGGCCAGGGCGATCGCCAGCGTCAGCGGCTCACCGGCGGTGAAGGTGCTCGCTCCGGTCATCATCTCGACGTCCAGGACGTTGCCACCGGGCGCCTGGAGCCGCTGGACGAGCTCGCCGTCGACGAGCACGTCGTACCAGCCATCGGGCCGCGGCGGCGTGCCGGCGTAGCGCCTCTTGGTGGGCAGGACGTCGAGCTCGAGCCGGGTCGCGGAGGTGCGCAGCGCGAGGCGTACGCCCGCGGGCTGCGCCTCGACGAGGTGGAGCTGCGGGTCGTCCGTCTGCGCCCGCGCCCACGCGGGCAGCCGGTGCGGCAGCAGGCCGCGGTCCGTGCGCTCGAGCTCGATGGCGCCGTGGACGAGTGCGGGGTCGATCATCGGTCCTCCCAGGAGGTCAGCAGGGTGTGGAGCCCGTCGACGACGCGCTCCCAGGTCTCGTCGGACGTGGGCACCCCGCGCCCGCCGTGGCCGAAGGCCCCGGCCGCGTCGAGGGCGGCGTAGCCGTGGAAGGTCGCCCCGACCAGCCGGACGGCATGGGTCACGTCGTGGTCCGCGAGCGCGTAGCCGCGCAGGGACGAACGGCTCAGGTCGGCGTGCCGCGGGCCGGCGCTGGCGGCGGCGGTGTCCGCGTCCAGCGGCAGCCGGGTGGCGGCGTAGCGCCCCGGGTGCTCGACGGCGTACGCCCGCCAGACCTGGCCGACGGCGGCGATCGCCTCGCGTCGGCTGACCCCGGCGAGGGCGGACGCAACCCGGTCCGCGGTCTCGTCGAGCGCGAGCAGCGCGACCCGGACGCGGACGTCGGCCGTGCTGCGGACGTGGGAGTAGAGGCTCGGCGCGGCCACGTCGAAGCGTCGCGCGAGCGCCGACAGGGTGACGGCGTCGAGGCCGACCTCGTCCGCGAGCTCGGCAGCAGCCTCGGCGACCCGCGCAGTGGTGAGTCCCGATCTCGGCATCACACACCTCCTTCATTCATGAGGACAAAACCTATGCATCGTAGATTTCATCTGCAAATCCCCGCCGTGCCAGACCACCTTGACTTTAGTTCGAGACTCGTACTTAATAGTGACGTGGCTCTCACCCTCGGCATCGACTCCTCCACCCAGTCGACCAAGGCCCTCTTGGTGGACGCCGACAGCGGCGAGGTCGTCGAGGCGCGTACGGCGTCGCACCCGGCCGGCACCGAGGTCGACCCACGGGCATGGCTGAGCGCCGTCGACGAGGCGACCGACGGTCTGCTCGACCGCGCCGATGCGATGGCTGTCGCCGGCCAGCAGCACGGGATGGTGGCGCTCGACGCGTCCGGTACGCCGGTCCGCGACGCGCTGCTCTGGAACGACACCCGCTCCGCCGGTGCCGCGGTCGAGCTGATCGAGGAGATGGGCGGGCCGCAGGCCTGCGCCGACGCGATCGGCAGCGTCCTCGTCGCGTCGTTCACCTCCACCAAGCTGCGCTGGCTGCGCGACCACGAGCCCGACCACGCGGCGGCGGTCGCCACGGTGCTGCTCCCCCACGACTACGTCTCGTGGCACCTGGCGGCGGAGGGCACCGACCCGTTCACCGACCGCGGCGACGCCTCCGGCACGGGCTACTTCGACGCCCGCCACGACGCCTGGCGGCACGACCTCCTCGAGCAGGCGCTCGGCCACGCAGCGCAGACGCCCCGCATCGTCGCGCCCGGCACCGTCGCCGCCCACACCGCGAGCGGGACGCCCATCGGCGGCGGCACCGGCGACAACATGGGCGCCGCCCTCGGCATGGCGCTCGAGCCCGGCGACGTCCTCGTCTCGGTCGGCACGTCCGGCGTGGCGTCGGCCGTCAGCAGCGTGCCGGTCGCCGACGGCACCGGCGTCGTCACCGGCTTCGCCGACGCCAGCGGCGGCTACCTGCCGATGGTCACCACGATGAACGCCGCCGGGATCCTCGACCTCCAGGCCCGCTGGCTCGGCGTCGACCACGACGGGCTCGCCGACCTCGCCCTGCAGTCAGCTCCCGGCGCGGGCGGGGTCACCCTTCTCCCCTACTACGGCGGCGAGCGCACGCCCAACCGGCCCGACGCCGTCGGCACCTGGACCGGCCTGACGCCCGCCACGACTCGCGCGGACCTCGCGCGGGCGGCGTACGAGTCCCTGCTCTGCTCCCTCGCCGACGCCGTCGACCGGCTGGTCGCTGCGACCGGCGAGACGCCGAGGCGCGTGCTCATGGTCGGCGGCGCGACGAAGAGCGCCGCGCTGCGCGAGCTCGCGCCCGCCGTGCTCGGCTGCCCCGTGGTGCTGCCGCCCCCGGGTGAGTACGTCGCCCTCGGCGCGGCCCGGCAGGCCGCCTGGGCGCTCGCCGGCACGGCAACGCCCCCGGCCTGGCCGGCCGCCGAGACCACGGTCCTCGAGGCCGACCCCACCCCCCACGTCCGCGAGGCCTACGGAGACCTCCGCGAGCGCACCACCACCTGGACCGACTGAAGTACGGCCGAACACCGAAAGGCACCTCATGAGCATCGATGTCCCCACGCCCACCCCCGAGGACAAGTTCTCCTTCGGCCTCTGGACCGTCGGCTGGCAGGGCGTGGATCCGTTCGGCGGCGCCACCCGCCCCCCGATGGACACCGTCCACGCGCTGGAGAAGCTCGCCGAGCTCGGCGCCTACGGGGTCAACTTCCACGACGACGACGTGATCCCCTTCGGCAGCGACGACGCGACGCGCCAGCAGATCATCGACCGCTTCACGAAGGGCCTGGCCGACACCGGCCTCGTCGTCACCACCGCGACGACCAACCTCTTCAGCCACCCGGTCTTCAAGGCCGGCGGCTTCACCAACAACAACCGCGACATCCGCCGCTTCGCGCTGCGCAAGGTGATGCGCAACATCGACCTCGCCGCCGAGCTCGGCGCCAAGGTCTACGTCGCGTGGGGCGGACGTGAGGGCGCGGAGTACGGCGCCTCGCAGGACACCGCCGTCGCGCTCGACCGGATGAAGGAGGCCTTCGACCTCCTCGGCGACTACGTCACGGAGAAGGGCTACGACCTCCGCTTCGCGATCGAGCCCAAGCCCAACGAGCCGCGCGGTGACATCCTGCTCCCGACGATCGGGCACGCGCTGGCCTTCATCAACCAGCTCGAGCGCCCCGAGCTCGTCGGTGTGAACCCCGAGATCGGGCACGAGGAGATGGCCGGCATGAACGCCGCTGCCGGCTACGCCCAGGCGCTGTGGCAGGGCAAGCTCTACCACATCGACCTCAACGGCCAGAACGGCCCGAAGTACGACCAGGACCTGCGCTTCGGCGCCGGCAACGTCCGCGGTGCCTTCTGGATCGTCGACGTGCTGCTCGCGGGTGGCTACGACGGCCCCGTGCACTTCGACTACAAGCCCTCGCGGATCGAGGACGAGGACGGCGTGTGGGTCAGCGCCGCCGCCAACATGCGCAACTACCTCATCCTCCGCGAGAAGGTGAAGGCGTTCCGCGCCGACCCCGAGGTGCAGGCGGCACTCGAGGCGGCGCGGCTGCCCGAGCTGGCCCAGAGCACGCTCGGCGAGGGCGAGGGCTGGGAGCAGCTGCTCGAGTGGCAGCTGCCCGACCCCGAGCAGCTCGCCACCATCGGCGCGGCGACCGAGCACCTGGACCAGCTGGCGCTCGAGCACCTCTACGGCGTCCGCTGACCGTGCGGCCACACCTGCGTGCGGTGAGCGACACCGAGGGGCTGCGGCGCTCGGCGTCCGGCACCGAGGGGCTGCGGCGCGCCAACACCGGCGCCGTGCTCCGGGCGCTCCGCGAGCTCGGACCGTCCACCCGGTCCGAGCTGGCGACGCACACCGGCCTCGCGAAGGCGACGGTCGGTGTGATCGTCGCGGACCTCGAGGCGGCGCGCGCCGTCGCCGAGGAGGGGTCGCGACCGGGCGTGCGCGGTCGCCCCGGGCGCCCGGTCGCCCTCCGGGGTGACCGGTTCGTCTCGCTGGGCCTCGAGCTCAACGTCGACTACGTGTCGGCCGTGGTGCTCGACCTCGCGGGTGACATCGTCTCCACCACCAGTCGGGCGGGCGGCACGAGCGACGACCTCAGCGACCTCGCGCGGTCCGCGCTCGACGAGCACGTCGGGGCGGACGACGTCCTGGTCGGCACGACCCTCGCGGTCCCGGCGCTCGTGCGCGCCGACGACCGCACCGTGGCGTGGGCGCCCAACCTGCGCGTCGAGTGGGCTGATCTCGCCGACGCGCTCGGCTCGCTGGTCCCGGACGTGCGGGTCGGCGTCAGCAACGACGCCAACTGCGCGGCGTACGCCGAGTCGCACCACGGCGCCGCCCGCGGTGCGAGCCACGCCCTCTACGTCACCGGCACCGTCGGCATCGGAGCCGGGATCGTGCAGGACGGCGAGCTCGTACGTGGGGGCGCGGGGTTCGCCGGCGAGGTGGGCCACATGGCGGTCGGCGACTCCACCGCCCTGTGCGGCTGCGGGAGGCGGGGCTGCTGGGAGGCGTCGATCGGCATGAAGGCGATGCTCGCCGCCGTCGACATGAGTGAGCTGGACACTCCGCTGCGGACGGCCGAGGCGGTCGCCGAACGGGCGGCCACCGACGCGTCCGTCCGCGACGGGCTCGAGCGCGTCGGGCGCGACGTCGGGCTGGGCATCGCCGTGCTGAGCACCGTCCTCGACCCCGAGGTCGTGGTGATGGGCGGCTACTTCGCCGTGCTGGGTGACCTCGTCCTCGAGCCCGCGCGTCGCACCCTCGACGAGCGGCTCGTCTCCGCCGCACAGGTCAGGCCCGAGCTGCGGACCAGCACCCTCGGCATCGAGGCCGCCGCCCTGGGCGCGGCCGAGCAGTCCTTCGGCCCGGTGCTGCTCGGCGAGGTCGACCTGCTGGCCTGATCGCTCGGGGTCAGCCCGCGAGGCGGGAGCGTACGTCGTCGATGGCCGTGCCGAGCGCGGCGACCGGGTCGACGAAGAGCGGCTCCAGCGCGATCTCGGCCGCCCCGAGCAGCGACGAGTCGGCACCGAGGCCCGGGAGCGCGAGCGTCACCGACTCCAGGGGTGCGGGCAGCGCACGCTCGGCCAGCCCGGCGTCGACCTCTCGGCCGACGAGGAGGTAGAGCGACCTGAAGTAGCCACCGAGGATGACCATGCGGGGGTTGAACGCGTTGACCAGGCTGGCAAGGCCCTGGCCCAGCGCCGTGCCGGTCGCCCGCAGGGCCGGCGAGGGCTTGCCGAAGGACTCGAGGACCTCGCCGAGCTGGACCACCTTGTCGGGCGGGCACGCGATCGCCGAGGCGATGGCGTGCGCGCCGACCTCGGTCTCCCAGCAACCGAGGTTGCCGCAGTGGCACGGCCTGCCCTGCGGGTTGAAGCGCAGGTGGCCGACCTCGCCGGCGTAGCCGCCCGCT
Source organism: Nocardioides baculatus (assembly GCF_016735675.1). Taxonomy (GTDB): domain Bacteria; phylum Actinomycetota; class Actinomycetes; order Propionibacteriales; family Nocardioidaceae; genus Nocardioides; species Nocardioides baculatus. Next base: position 438,263 of record NZ_JAERSG010000001.1, read on the forward strand.
CCCTCGAGCCGGTGGCCGCCGGTGATGATCCCGGCACCGACACCGACGTTGCCGGAGATGTAGATGAGCTCGTCGGTGCCGACGCCCGCGCCGCGGGTGTGCTCGGCGAGCGCGCCGAGGTCGGCGTCGTTGGCCAGGCAGACAGGGACGTCGAGCCCGAGCGCCGCCAGCACGATCCCGCCGAACGACACGTCGTGCCACTCCAGGTTGGGGGCGAGCCGGATGAGGCCGTCGTTGCGTCGCACCAGGCCCGGCACGGAGATCCCGATGCCGACGAGGGGCGACGCGGCCGGCGCGTCCTCGACGACGGTGCGGATCAGCGCAGCGACGGCCGCGCCGACCTGCCACGCCTCACCGTCGCTGTGCACCGGCGCCTGCGATCGCTGGAGGATGCGGCCGCCCAGGCCGACCCGGGCGACGACCGCCCGGTCCACGCCGAGATCGACCGCGATGACGTAGGGCCCGTCCGCCGCGATCCGCACGCCCGCAGACGGCCGTCCGGCACCCTGGCGCACACCCTCGGCCGGGTCGGCGCGCTCGGTGATGCCCAGCGACTCGAGCTCGCCGACCAGCCCCGCGATCGTGCTGCGGTTCAGCCCCATCAGGCTGGTCAGCTCGGCTCGCGACATCTCGCCGGCGCCGTGCACGTGCCGGAGCACGGTGCCGAGGTTGTGGCGCCGGATGGCCTCCTGGTTGGTCCCGAGGCCCGAGCGCCGCTGCGGGCTCACGGTCGGGCGCCTAGACGCCGGCAGCAGAGCGACGGCGACGGGAGATCGCGTCGACGCTCGCGGCGAGGAGGAGGACACCGCCCGTCACGACGGAGTTGATCCAGCTGGCGTTGTTGAGCAGCAGGAGCCCGTTGTTGATCGTGGCGATGACCAGGCCGCCGATGATCGCGTCGGTGGCTCGACCGCGTCCGCCGAAGAGGCTGACACCACCGATGACCGCGGCGCCCACGGCGTACAGCAGGACGTTGCCACCACCCGATCCGGGCGAGATCTTGCCCGTGTTGGCCGCCAGGAGGATGCCACTCACGGCCGCCATCATCGAGCAGGCGACGAACGCGGACGTACGGATCCGGGCGACGTTGATACCGGCACGGCGAGCCGCCTCGGCGTTGCCACCCACGGCGTAGAGGTAGCGGCCGTAACGGGTGCGGTTGAGGATGAACATCCACACGATCAGCAGCACGGCGACCACGATGAGCATGCGGGGGATGCCCTCGATGGGGAAGTTGGGGTTGCGGCTGCGGTTCTGGTTGAGGAACCAGACGACGCCCAGCAGGATCACTGCCAGCGCGGCGATCCGCAGGACCACGACGCTCATCGGCGGGTGCTGGAGCTTCTGGCTCACCTGGGTCCGGTAGGTCCGCAGGGACAGCCCGGCGAACACGACCACGATCACGATGGCACCGATCCAGCCGACGGTGGGGTCGACGTTCTTGATCGCCAGGCCACGCAGGAACTCGTTGTCGAAGCGCACCGATCCGCCCTGGCCGATGAACTTCAGCATGACTCCCTGGAGCCCCAGGAAGAAGGCGAGGGTGACGACGAAGGACGGGATCCCGAGCCGTGACACCAGCAGGCCGATCACGACGCCGATCACGGCTCCGACGACCACCGCGCCGAGGAACGCGACCGGCCAGCTCTGGCCGTGGTCGACGATCATCAGGCCGGCCGTCATCGCACCGGTGCTGCCGGCCACGCCGGCGGACAGGTCGATCTCGCCGAGGAGCAGCACGGGGACGAGCGCGAGGGCCAGGACGCAGATCGGTCCGGCCTGGGTGATCAGGTTGGCGATGTTGAGCTTGGTGGTGAACGTGTCACTGGCGAGGCCGAAGATGATCGCCAGGACGATGAGGCCGAGGATCGCGGGGAGCGAGCCCATGTCGCCGCCGCGGAGCTTGTTGAGGTAGGCCTGGAAGGCCTCGCCGAGCGAGTGGGCCTGCAGGCTGTCGCGCGCGAAGTCGGTGTCGGCGACGGTGGCAGTGCCGCCGCTCTCGTTGGTGTCAGTGGTCATGGCCGCCTCCTCAGACGCTCGCCGTTGCGGGGTTCTCGGAGATCCCGAGGTTGCCGGAACGGCCGGCAGTGATGAGCTCGACGACCTGGCTGTGGTTGACGTCCTTCGTCGGCACGTCAGCGGCCACGCGACCGAGGTAGAGCGCCGTGATCCGGTCGGCGACCTCGAAGACGTCGCCCATGTTGTGCGAGATCAGCACGACGCCGAGCCCACGGTCGGCGAGGCGTCGTACGAGGTCGAGGACCTGGCGGGTCTGCGCCACGCCGAGGGCCGCGGTGGGCTCGTCGAGGAGGACGATCTTGGAGTTCCAGAGGACGGCCTTGGCGATCGCCACCGTCTGGCGCTGGCCGCCGGAGAGGCTGGCGACGGTCTGGCGCACCGACTTCACGGTGCGGACCGACAGCGAGGCCAGCGTCTCGCGGGCGCGGGCCTCCATGGCAGGCTCGTCGAGCGTCCCGCCCTTGGTCTGCTCGCGGCCGAGGAACATGTTCTGGGTGATGTCCAGGTTGTCGCAGAGCGCGAGGTCCTGGTAGACGACCTCGACGCCCAGGGCGGCGACGTCGCGTGGTCCGTGGACCTCGACCGGCTTGCCCTCGAAGAGGTAGTCACCGGTGTCGCGGCCGTAGATGCCGGCGATGATCTTCACGAGCGTCGACTTGCCGGCACCGTTGTCGCCGACGAGGGCGGTCACCTGGCCGGGGTAGACCGCGAAGTCGATGTCGTGGAGGACGTGTACTACACCGAAACTCTTGTTGACGCCGCGCAGCTCAAGCAGGGGCTCGCTCATGTCCGTTGCTCCCTCGTGGCCACGAGGGCCATGGATTCGTTGTCTGGTCGAACGAAAGGCGCCCGGGCCGGGTAGGCCGACCCGGGCGCCTCGTTCAGTGTCGCCTGATCAAGCGATCAGGAGATACCGGCCTCGTCGCAGAACTTGGCGAAGTCGTCCGTGCACACGTCGGCGGCGGTCTGGCCACCGTCGTCGATGACGTCCTTGACGTTGTCCTTGGTGATCGACACCGGGTCGAGCAGGACCGACGGCACGTCGCGCTCGCCGTCGTTCGTCACACCGGTGGTCGCGGGCGAGTCGCCGTTGACCAGGGCGATGGCGGCCTCGGCGAGGGCGCCGGCCTCCAGCTTCGCGGACTTGTAGATCGTCATGCACTGGGTGCCGGCGAGGACGTTCTGCAGGCCCTCGACCGTGGCGTCCTGCCCGGTGACCGGGACCTTGCCGGCCTCGCCGTTCTTCTCCAGGACGGAGATCGCGGCGCCGCCGAGACCGTCGTTGGCGGCCAGCACACCGTCGACGTCGCCGTCAGCCTGCGTGTAGAGCTGCTCGAAGATCGTCACGGCCTGCTCGTTGTCCCAGTCCGGGACGGCCTGCTCGCCGACGACCTTGTACGTGCTGATCGCATCGAGCACCTCGTGGGCGCCGGCCGAGAACAGCGTGGCGTTGTTGTCGGTGGGCGAGCCGTTGAGGTAGACGATGTTGGCGTCCTTGTCGCCGAGGCAGTCCGCGAGGCCCTGGCCCTGCAGCGCGCCGACCTTGTTGTTGTCGAAGGAGATGTAGGCCTCGGCCGAGCCGCCCAGCGTGAGGCGGTCGTAGTCGAGGGTCTTGACGCCCTGCGAGGCCGCCTTCTCCTGGATCGCCGCACCCGACTCGGAGTCGAGGTTGACGATCGCGAGGACCGTGACGCCGTCGGCGATCATGCCGTCCGCGATGGTGGTCATCTTCTCGGCGTCGCCCTCGGCGTTCTGGATCTCGTACTCGACACCGGCCTCCTTGAAGGCCCGCTCGAGCTCCGGGCGGTCCGCGCTCTCCCACCGCACCGAGGACTCGGTGTCGGGGAGGATCACGCCGATCTTGCCGGTGGTCTCGCTGCTGCCGCTGTCGCCGCCGTCGGTGCCGGAGTCGCCACCGTCGTCGCTGCCGCACGCGGTCAGCGCCATCGACAGGCCGATCAGAGGAACGAGGACCAAGCTGTGCTTCCGCTTCACGCGAACCGCCTCCTAGCGATTGGGGGTCGCACCTCGGCTCGTCGGGACCGTCAAGGCGGGTGCATATGTTGTGTCGGACAACATATGGAGTGACGACAGTCACGTCCAGAGCCACGGCCCGCTGTGACCGCTTTGTTACAGAAAACGTCACCGCTCACGCGTGGATGGCGTACCGACGGGTCTGGACCAGTGCGTCAGCCGGACGTCACTGCACCGGTCCAGACGCGGCCGCCGGTGCCGGAGTCGCCGACGAGCAGCAGGTCGTCCTCGCCGCTGCCGGCCACGAGGGTGTGGTCGCCCGCCGTCTCCGGCTCGAGGGGTACGACGACCCGCTCCCAGCCGCGGCCGTCGTCGGTGCGCCAGAGCTCGTAGTGGTCGCCGGTGCTGACCGTGGCGAGGACGCCGAGCGGCGTCCGGGCGAGCGACGCGACGTAGGGCGCTCCGCGCCAGTCCGAACCGTCCGCGATCTCACCGAAGGTCACGGCGTCGTCCCAGTCGTCGTCACCCCCCTCGTTCCGCAGCCACGCGGCGAAGCGCCCGCCGCTCCGCCCGACCACCAGCAGCCGGTCGTCGTCGAGGAGCACCACCCGCTGGGCGTCCTCGATCTCCGTCGTCGCCGGCATCTCCTGCGGCTGCCACGTCAGCCCGTCGGGCGAGGTCCAGGCGAGCGGGTCGGGGTCCATGAGCCGCCCGGTGCGGGCGCCACCGCCCACGACGATCCACTCGTTACCGGCCCAGCCGCCGCCCTGGGTGATCGACTGGAGGTCGCCGTCGTCGGTCAGGCCGGGCTCTGCCTCGACCCGGGTGAACTCGCGCGGGTCGTCGGTGACCCAGACGCCCGGTCCCGAGATCCGGTTGCCGGTGATCAGCCAGCCCTCCGGCCCGCCGGAGACCGCTCCGACGTTGGTCGCGGTGACCCCGCCGAACTGGATGAAGACGGCCCGGACGTCGACGATCCGGTTGCCGTCGGCGTAGAACGACGTCACGCGCGGGTTGCCGTGGGCACCGCCGGAGCGCGCGCCGAGCATGGCCACCCGGTCGCGGGAGCACGCCACCGAGTTGATGATCGCCCGCCTGCCCCAGTAGGTCCGCGCGTCCACCGGCACCGACGTCCACGTCTCGCGGTCGGTCGAGAACCACGCGGCCGGCCGGGTGTCGCGGGTCTCGGTCGGGCGGTCGAGGAACACCGCGCCCACGACCCACCAGCCGTCACCGCACTCGACCGCGTCGCGCACGACCGTACGGCCGGGCGGCCCGCCCGGGTCGGGCAGCAGGCGCTCGGTCCAGGTGACGTCGACCGGTTCGAGGCCGGACGGCGGGTCGGAGGACGGGTCGGAGGGCGGGTCGTCGCACGCGACGAGGCCCGCCGCGAGCGCGGCGGCCACGGTTGCGACGACGGCGCGGCGGGACCTCACGACCCGAGTGTGCCCGTTGGGGTGCCCCGCGTGCGCCCCTCGTTGTCTAACGTGGCGGGATGCCATCGGTCTCCCGCACTTTCTCGACGGTCGCCACGCCCGACGCGGCCTACGCCTACCTCGCCGACTTCACCCACGCCGAGGAGTGGGACCCGGGCACGCAGACGTGCGAGCGCACCTCGGGCGACGGCGGCGTCGGCACGACCTACCGCAACGTCTCGACGTTCCTCGGCCGCGAGGTCGAGATCACCTACACGACCGCCGAGCTCGCGCCGCCGACGCGCGTGCACCTGCGCGGCACCAACGAGCAGTTCGAGGGCCACGACATCTTCGAGATCACCGCGGCCGGGCGCGGCTCGCAGGTCCGCTACACCGCGGAGATGTCGTTCAGCGGGCTCTCCCGGTTCGCCTCGCCCGTGGTGGCGGCGTACCTCCCGATCCTGGCGAGGAAGACCGTCGACCAGCTCCGCGCCTCGCTCGACCGGCAGGTCTGACGTGCCCGCGAAGAAGAAGAGCTCGCCCGGGCCGTCGGTGAAGGACCCCGAGGTCTACGAGGCGCTGCGCGACGAGGGCGCGAGCAAGGAGAAGGCGGCGCGGATCGCCAACGCCGCAGCCGCGCAGGGCAGGTCCAAGGTCGGCAAGCGCGGCGGCAGCGCCGAGGACTACGAGGACCGCACCGTCGCCGAGCTGCGCAAGCGCGCGAGCGAGCTCGGCATCGAGGGACGCTCGAGCATGAACAAGGTGGACCTCATCGAGGCGCTCCGCCACCACTGAGTCGCCGAGCGACTCAGCCGCGATCGAGGTGGGCCAGCGCCCTCAGCCACATCCGGTCGACGTCGACGGCCGCGGTCTCGCGGCCCGGCTCGTCGAGGAGTCGTACGACGTCCGCGGGCGGATCCGCTCCCGCCGCGCGGGCCGCGTCGAGCAGGACGCGCGCCGCCGCGATCGCCGCGGGGCGGTGCCCGGTCACCACGGACTCGTAGACGGGTCCGGCGCTGCCCGGCACCTCCCAGGCCGAGACGAGCGCGGCCCGGGCGTCGCTCACCGTGACGACCGTCCACTCGCGGCGCAGTGGTGAGCCCTCGGCCAGCTGGCACCGCGCCGGGCTCGCCGACGGGTCGGCCGACAGGTCGTCGTCGAAGTCGGCCACCACGGCCGACCACGCGGCCGTGCGCGCGAGCTCGTCCCACCGGCGGCGCTGGTCGGCGAACCGGTCGCCCTCCTGGAACGTGCCCAGCACGAGCGGGCGCTCGGCCCGGGCGAGCGCCTCGTCCTCGACGGCGTACGACGCCGCGACGAGGGCACGCCTGCCCAGCCGCCGCACGCCGAGGTGCGGGAAGTCGCGCGTCATCACCGCGTGCACCGACTCGTCCGGTCGGCGCCGGCGGCGCTCGACGGACCCGATGGCCGCACCGAGCCCGACGCCGGTCGCGCGCAGGTCGAGCACCTGGTGGACGAGGTCGACGTCGGCGTCGGTGAAGCGGCGGTGGCCGGAGGCCGTACGCGCGCCGGCCGGGAAGCCGAAGCGGTTGTCCCAGGTGCGCAGCACGGTCGGCGTGAGTCCGGTGCGCTCGGCGAGCACCCCGATCCCGAAGCCCTCTGCTCGTCCCACCGTCACCCCTCACACTTGTGCATGTTGTCCGGATAACTTATACATGAGTGCAGAGGTATTTTCCTCTCTCACACCAGGAGACTTCCATGGGCACAGTGATCCTGATCGGCACCGTGGCGATCGTCGTGGCCATCGTCGGCTGCTTCTTCATCTGGCGCCTCGACGCGTCGCGCGCCGAGGAGGTCGAGCACACGCCGCCGCCGCGCCAAGCCGGCCCCGCGCTCGAGGGCCGAGCGGCCACGCCGCCGCGACCGATCGACCCGTAGCCGATCCCACCCCATCGGGTGCTTTCCGGTGCCGGTGCGCGTGGCACGTTCGAAGAGTGACCGCACCGGTCGCCCCGATCACAGGAGGAACCACGATGGGTCTCGACGACAAGATCAGCAACAAGGCCGAGGAGCTCAAGGGCCAGGCCAAGGAGTCCACCGGCAAGGCCACCGACAACGAGCAGCTCGAGGCCGAGGGCAAGGGCGACCAGGCGGGCGCCAACCTCAAGCAGGCCGGTGAGAAGATCAAGGACGTCTTCAAGGGCTGAGTCCCCTGAGCGTCGGCCGGTCCCCGCGGTGCGGGGGCCGGCTCTCGTGCGTCACGGGACCGTAAGGATCCGGAGGCTGCCGGCGGTGCCCGTCTGCTCCTAGGCTCGCAGGATGATCCCCGAGAGCGTGGCGCAGTTCATCGACGCCGAGGTCGCCGCGGCGACCACCCGCTACGACGACCTCCGGGCCGTCGTCCTCAACGGCACCCTCAAGCGGTCGCCCGAGCCGAGCCACACCGACGGCCTCCTCGAGATCACCCGACGGGTGCTCGAAGGGGTCGGCACCCGCGTGGACGTCGTACGTCTCGTGGACCACGTCGTCCCGCCCGGCGTGCAGCCCGACATGCGCGAGCACGGCTGGGAGACCGACGACTTCCCCGACCTCTACCGGAGCCTCGTCGAGCCGGCCGACATCGTCATCCTCGCCACTCCGATCTGGCTCGGTGACCAGTCGTCGCTGACCAGGCTCGCGATCGAGCGGCTCTACGGCTGGTCCGGCGAGCTCAACGCCGCGGGTCAGTGGAGCTACTACGGCAAGGTCGGCGGCGTCGTCATCACCGGCAACGAGGACGGCGGCAAGCACTGCGCCGCGCAGATGCTCTACGCCCTGAGCCACATCGGCTTCACGATTCCCCCGCAGGTCGACGCCTACTGGAACGGCGAGGCCGGTCCGGGCCCCTCCTACCTCGACGACGACCGTGGCGCCCAGAACCACTGGACCACCCGCAACGCCGTCTTCGCCGCGTGGAACATGCTGCACGCGGCACGGCGGCTCAAGGACTCCGGAGGCATCCCGGCCCACGGCACCAGCACGTTCAACTGGGACCTCTCCGACCCCGACCACCCCAACCCCGAGTACCGGTGACGCCTGCGGCCTGATGTCGGTCGCCGCTCATAGGGTGGCGCGCGTGACCCTGCACCTCCACACCGCCGAGCGCACCGACGCGCTCGCCGACGGCCTCGCGGACCTGCTGGTCACCCCGCTGCCCGACCCGTTCGCGCGGGAGGTGGTGGTCGTCCCGGCGCGGGGCGTCGAGCGCTGGCTCACCCAGCGGCTGTCGCACCGGCTCGGTGCGGGCAGTCGCGGTGGCGACGGCGTGTGCGCGGGCGTCGACTTCGTGACTCCCCACTCGCTGGTCTCGATGCTGCTCGACCGCGACGCCGAGGACCCGTGGAGCCCCGACCGGTTGGCCTGGCCACTGCTCGAGGTGATCGACGACGTGATGGGCACACCGGGCTTCGAGGACCTCACCACCCACCTCGGCGGCGGCGACCCGACCGACGAGAGGTCGGCCCGGCGCTACGCCGTCGCGCGACGGCTCGCCGGTCTCTTCTCGTCCTACGCCGTCCAGCGCCCGCAGCTGGTCCGCGACTGGCGGGCGGGCGACGACACCGACGGCGACGGGCAGGAGCTGGCCTCCGACCTGAGGTGGCAGGCCGAGCTGTGGCGACGGCTCGTCGCCGAGGTCGACGCACCAGCGCCCGACCTCCGCCATGCCGAGACGGTCGCCCGCCTCGCGGGCGGCGCGGAGGGTCTCGACCTGCCCGGCCGGCTGTCGCTGTTCGGCCACACCCGGCTGCCGGTGACCGAGGTCGAGCTGCTGCGCGCACTCGGTGGCCACCGCGACGTGCACCTCTGGCTCCCGCAGCCCTCGCCGTCACTCTGGGCGGCGCTCGCGCCGACGGCGGCGGTGGGTCCGGTCGCGCGCGCCGACGACGACTCGGCCGCGCTGGTCGCCCACCCGCTCCTGGCCTCGCTCGGCCGCGACTCGCGCGAGCTGCGCCGTACGCTCGGCGAGCTCGCGACCGACCAGTACAGCGCCGGGCACGCCGACCCCTCGACCGTCCTCGGCTGGCTCCAGTCCGACCTCCGCGCCAACCGCTCGCCCGACGCCGCGACCCTCGCCACCCGGGTGCGGGCGGCGACCGACCAGTCGGTGCAGGTGCACGCCTGCCACGGCACCGCGCGCCAGGTCGACGTGCTGCGTGAGGTGCTCGTCGGCCTGCTCCAGGACGACCCGACGCTCGAGCCGCGCGACATCCTCGTGATGTGCCCCGACATCGAGACCTACGCGCCACTGATCTCGGCGGGCTTCGGCCTCGCCGACGTCGCCGACGAGGCCGCCGGCCACCCGGCCCACCGGCTGCGGGTCCGGCTCGCGGACCGCTCGCCCGGTGCGACCAACCCGCTGCTGGGGGTCGCCGCCGACCTCGTCGAGCTCGCGGCCGGTCGGATGACCGCGACGGCCGTGCTCGACCTCGCCGCGACCGAGCCGGTCCGGGCCCGCTTCGGCTTCACCGACGACCACCTCGAGCGGATCACCCGCTGGGTCGACCAGGCGGCGATCCGCTGGGGCTACGACCGCGACCACCGCGGCGCCTTCGGACTCGACCTCGACGCCAACACCTGGCTCAGCGGCCTCCAGCGGGTGCTCCTCGGGGCCGCGATGTCGGGCGAGGGCCACCGCTACGTCCGCTCCACCCTGCCGATCGACGACGTCGGCGACGGCCACCTCGAGCTCGTCGGGACGTTCGTCGAGATGGTCGACCGGCTGCACACCTTCGTCCGCGCGGCGGGCGACGCCACCTCGGTCGCCGACTGGACCGACGCGCTCGGCGCGGCCGTGCACGGCCTCACTGCGAGCGGCCCGGACGACGCCTGGCGGGTGGCCCAGTTCGACCGCGAGCTGGCCCGGATCTCCGCGGGCGTCGGCGACCACGAGACCCGCCTGCGCCATGCCGACCTCCGTGCGCTGCTGCGGCACCGGCTGCGTGGCCGGCCGACGCGGAGCAACTTCCGCACCGGCACGCTCACCGTCTGCACAATGGTGCCGATGCGCTCGGTGCCGCACCGGGTCGTCTGCCTGGTCGGCCTCGACGACGGCGTGTTCCCGCGCCTCGAGTCGGTCGACGGCGACGACGTGCTGGCCCGTCGCCCGCTGACGGGCGAGCGCGACATCCGCTCGGAGGACCGCCAGCTGCTGCTCGACGCGATCGGCGCCGCGACGGAGACGCTGGTGATCACCTACGCCGGCCGCGGCGAGCACACCAACGACGACAGGCCGCCGGCCGTGCCTCTCGGCGAGCTGCTCGACACCCTCGACCGCACCTGCAGCGAGCCGGTCCGCGCCGACATCCTGCTCCAGCACCCGCTCCAGCCCTTCGACGAGGCCAACCTGACCTCCGGCGCGCTCGTGCGCGCGGTCGACCGGCCGTTCTCCTTCGACCGCACGGCGCTCGCGGGTGCGGAGGCGGCGCGCGCGCCGCGGACCGCGCCCCGGGCCCTCGTCCCCGACCCGCTCGTCGCGCCCGAGCCGGTGCCGGAGGTGTCGCTGAGCGACCTGCACGACTTCTTCGCCCACCCGGTGCGGAGCTTCCTGCGGCACCGGCTCCGGGTGACCACCCCCTACGACGTGGAGGAGACCAAGGACGCCGTCCCGATCACCCTCGACGGGCTGGAGAAGTGGCAGGTCGGCGACTATCTCGCCTCTGAGGTGTTGAACGGCGCCGACGCGATTGCCGTAGGAGAAGCCATCAAGCTGTCGGGCGTGCTCCCCCCGGAGCAACTGGGCCTATCCGTTTTCGAGGACATCATTAAGGTCGCGCGCCCTTTGGTTCTTACCGCTATGGAGAACCGAACCGGCGCCAAGCGCACCCTCGACGTCGACATCGACCTCGGCGACCGCCGGCTCACCGGCACCGTCTCGGGCGTCTTCGGCAACAACCTCGTCTCCGTGAGCTACTCCAGCCTCGGTGCCAAGCACCGCCTCGCCGCCTGGCTCGACGCGCTCGCCCTCGCCGCCGGCCACCCCGACGAGAACTGGACCGCCCACACGATCGGTCGCTGGGGCCGGTCGGGTCGCCGCGCACAGATCTCGCCGATGCCCGACCACGATGCGCGCACCCACCTGCGCGAGCTCGTCGACGTGATGGAGCGTGGCCAGCGCGAGCCGCTGCCCCTCCCGATCAAGACCAGCCTGGCGTTCGCCGAGGAGTTCGCGATCGGGGCGCAGGGACAGGCCGACCCCGACCTCAAGGCGCAGGGCGAGTGGGTGACGCCCCGCTTCAACGAGACCGGCTTCCCCAAGGAGGACGGCGACCAGTGGCACGTCCGGGCCTGGGGCGAGGCCGCTCCCTACGAGGTGCTCGCCTCACCGCTCCTGCCGGACGAGGACGGCGAGGGGCCCCACCGCCTGGGCCACTACGCGCTCCGCGTCTGGTCGCCGTTGCTCGCCGTCGAGCTGGTCCGGGGGCTCTGAGATGACCACGCCACCTCCGATGGAGACCTTCGACATCCGCGGTCCACTGCCCTCCGGCACGACCCTGCTGGAGGCCAGTGCCGGAACGGGCAAGACCTGGACCATCGCCGCCCTCGTCACCCGCTACCTCGCCGAGGGCGTCGCGACGCTGGAGGAGATGCTCGTCGTCACCTTCACCCGGGCGGCCAGCCAGGAGCTCCGCGACCGCGTACGCCGTCAGCTCGACGGCGCCGCCGCCGTGCTCGCCGACCCGGCCGGTGCCGACCCGGACAACACGCTGCACGAGTGGCTCCTCGACGCCGACGACGCCGAGCGCGCGGCCCGGCTCGGCCGGCTCACCGACGCACTGACGTCCTACGACGCGGCGACCATCGCGACGATCCACCAGTTCTGCCAGCTCGTGCTCCGCAGCCTCGGGGTCGCCGGCGACACCGACACCGGCGCGGTGCTGGTCGAGGACCTCGAGCAGCTCACCAGCGAGGTCGTCGACGATCGCTACCTCCAGCTGTTCGCCCGCCGGGACAAGGCGCCCTGGACACGGGAGGAGGCCCTCGCGTTCGCTCGCGAGGTGGTCAACGACCCGCGCGCGCAGGTGGCGCCGCAGGAGGCCCTGGTCGAGGACCCCGACGGCGACGCGGCCGCGCGCGTGCGGTTCGCCGGAGAGGTGCTCGACGAGATCGACCGTCGCAAGCGCCGGCTCGGCGTGCTCAGCTATGACGACCTCCTCGGCCAGCTCGCCGACGCGCTGGGGCCGGACGACTCACCCGCCCGCGCCCGGATGCGGGCGCGGTGGAAGGTCGCGCTGATCGACGAGTTCCAGGACACCGACCCCGTGCAGTGGCAGGTCTTCGAGCGCGCCTTCCACGGCGTCTCCACCCTCGTCCTGATCGGCGATCCCAAGCAGGCGATCTACGCCTTCCGCGGCGGCGACATCGTCACCTACCTCACGGCCGCCGACCAGGCCACGACCCGGCAGACCCTCGGCGTCAACTGGCGCGCCGACCAGCCGCTGCTCGACTCGCTCCACGTGCTGATCGAGGGTGCCGCGCTCGGCGACGACCGGATCCCCGTGCACCCCGTCTCCGCCCACCACGCGGAGTCACGGCTCGAGGGTGCCGGTGCGCCGTTCCGGCTGCGGGTCGTGCGCCACGAGGAGCTCGGCCGCAAGAAGCCGCGCATCGGCGACTGGCGCGAGCGGGTGCTGGCCGACCTCGCCGCCGACATCAAGCGGCTGCTCACCAGCGGGGCGACCTTGTCCACCGACGACCCCGGCGAGCCGCGCCGACCGGTCCGCCCCAGGGACGTGGCGGTGCTCGCCGCACGGCGGGCCGACCTGCTCGCCGCCCAGGACGCCCTGGCCGCCGTCGGGGTGCCCGCGGTCCTCAATGCCGGCGGCTCCGTCTTCAAGACCGCGGCCGCGACCCAGTGGCTGACGCTGCTCGAGGCGCTCGAGCAACCGCACCGCGCCGACCGCGTGCGGGCCGCAGCGCTCACGGACTTCTTCGGCCGCACGGCCGAGGAGCTCCAGTCCGACGACGACCCGACCGACGCGCTGAGCGAGCGCGTACGCCGCCTCGCCGACGTGTTCGCGGCGCGGGGCGTGGCAGCGGTGCTGGAGAGTGCGGTCCTGGGCGGCCTGACCGCGCGCGTGCTCGGCCGGGTCGGCGGCGAGCGCACGCTGACCGACCTGCGCCACATCGGCGAGGCGCTGCACAAGGTGACGGTCAGCGAACGGTTCGGCGTGGTCGGCCTGCTCGGCTGGTTGCGCACCCAGGTGGCCGACGACAAGATCGAGGTCGCCTCCGAGCGGACCCGCCGACTCGACTCCGACGCCGCCGCCGTGCAGCTGGTGACGATCCACGGCAGCAAGGGGCTCGAGTACCCGATCGTCTACCTCCCGACCCTGTGGGACCGGTGGGTGCGTGACGAGGAGGTGCCGCTCTTCCACGACGCCGGTGGTGAGCGGTGCCGCGACGTCGGTGGGCCGAGCCGCTGGCGTGATGCCGCCGTCATCCGCAGCCGGCACGAGGACGCGGGCGAGTCGCTGCGACTGCTCTACGTCGCGCTCACGCGGGCGCAGTCCCAGGTCGTCGCGTGGTACTGCCCGACCGCCAACAACACCGCCCCCGCACCGCTGCACCGGATGCTCTTCGGCCGTGCGCCAGGGCACCCGACCGTCAACGACCACCAGCCCGTGCTCGGCGACGACGAGGTCGTCGAGATCCTCGGTCGCTGGAAGTCCGCGGGCGGACCGCAGCCCGAGCTCGCCGTCCCCGGCACCGTCGACACCACCCCGATCGACCGCGACCTGCCGCCGCTGTCGGTGCGCTCGTTCGACCGCGGGGTCGACACCGACTGGCGACGCACCTCCTACTCCGCGCTCGCCGCGGCCGGTGCCCCGCACGCGGGCACGGCCGACCGCGTGCTGTCGGAGCCCGACGACGCGCCCGACCTCGACGACCTCGAGCTCGACGAGCCCGCTGACGACGCAGCGGCTCCGGAAGCCGACCTGACGCTGACCGCGGTGGCGTCGCCGATGGCCGACCAGCCGGTGGGCGCGGCCTTCGGCTCGCTGGTCCACGAGGTGCTCGAGCACGTTGACCCGGCCGCCGACGACCTGCGCGCCGAGCTGCTCGCGCAGGTGGAGGAGCACCGGGCGTGGTGGGCCGTCGAGGTCGACGCCGAGAGGCTCGCCGACGCGCTGGTGCAGGTCTGCGACTCGCCGCTCGGCCCGCTGGCGGGCGGGCTGACGCTGCGGGAGATCCGCCTGACCGACCGGCTGCGCGAGCTCGACTTCGAGCTGCCGCTCGCGGGCGGCGACCTCGCCCCGCACGACGACTCCGCGGCGGCGCACGTCGTGCTGGGCGACCTCGGCCCCCTGCTGCGGGCCCACCTCCCCGACGGCGACCCGCTGCTGGCCTTCGCCGAGACCCTCGACGGCGACACCGACCTCGCGTCCCAGCGGCTCCTCGGCTACCTCACGGGGTCGATCGATGTCGTGGTCCGCGTGCCGGTCGAGGGTCGGACGCGCTACGTCACCATCGACTACAAGACCAACTGGCTCGGCGACCGCACCGCGCCGGCGACCGCCTGGGAATACCGTCCCGCCGTGCTCGACGAGGCGATGGGCCACTCCGACTACCCGCTCCAGGCCCTCCTCTACACGGTCGTCCTGCACCGCTACCTCCGCTGGCGGTTGCCCGACTACGACCCCGCGGAGCACCTCGGCGGCGTCCTCTACCTCTACCTCCGCGGGATGTGCGGGCCGGACACCCCGGTCCTCGACGGGCGCCCGTGCGGCGTCTTCTCGTGGCAGCCACCCGTCGCGCTCGTGACCGCCCTGTCCGACCTGCTCGACGGAGTCCACCCATGACTGAGCACCCCGAAATGACTGAGCACCCCACGACGTTCTCCTCCCCTGCTCCGCTCCTCCGGACAACGACGCGGGGACCCCGAGATGACTGACCTCTTCGAGCCTGTCGACAGCACCGACGCCCGGCTGGCGCTCGGAGCGACCGGGCTGCTAGCCGCGTTCAACACCGCCGGGGTGCTGACCAGCGCCGACGTGCACATCGCCCTCGCCCTCGGCCGCCTGGGGCGCGAGAGCGACGAGAGGGTGCTGCTCGCGGTCGCGCTGGCCGTCCGTGCGGTGCGCGGAGGGTCGGTCTGCGTCGACCTGGCGACCGTCGCCGACCCCGAGGCCCTGCCGTGGCCCGCCCTCGACGACTGGACCGCGGCCGTCGCCGCGAGCCCGCTGGTCGAGCTCGGACTGGTCCGCTGGGACAACGACCTGCTCTACCTCGACCGCTACCACGAGCAGGAGACCCAGGTCGTCGACGACCTGCTCGCCCGCGCCGCGAGCGGCCCCGCCGTCGACACCGGACTCATGGAGACGTCGATGTCCCGGGTCGTGGCCGCGATGCAGCAGGCCCGCCCGGGGTCGTCCTACGACGAACAGGTGGCGGCGTGCCTCGCCGCGGCCGGCCAGTGGACGACCGTGCTGACCGGCGGGCCGGGCACCGGCAAGACGACCGCGGTTGCCAGCCTCCTGATCGGGCTGCTCGACCAGCACCCCGACGGCCTGCGCATCGCGCTCGCGGCGCCGACGGGCAAGGCGGCCGCCCGGCTCCAGCAGGCGGTGCACCAGGAGGCCGAGGCGTTCGACGAGGCGGATCGCGCGCGGCTGGCGGGCATCACCGCGTCCACGCTCCACCGGCTGCTGCGCCCGGATCCGGGCAACTCCACCCGCTTCCGCCACCACCGCGACAACCGCCTCCCCCACGACGTCGTCGTGGTCGACGAGTCGTCGATGGTCTCGCTGACCCAGATGGCCCGGCTGCTCGAGGCGGTGCGTCCCGAGGCCCGGCTGGTCCTGGTCGGCGACCCCCACCAGCTGTCGTCGGTCGAGGCCGGCGCGGTGCTGAGCGACGTGGTGCGGGGCTTCCTCGGACGCCCCGACTCACCCGTGGCGGCGCTCGAGTCGACCCACCGGTTCGGCGCCGAGATCCACGCGCTGGCCGAGGCCCTGCGCACCGGCGACGCCGACGGCGCGCTCGAGGTCCTCGCTGCCGGCCACGAGGCCGTCGAGTGGGTCGCCGAGCCCGACCCGTCGTCACGGATCCGGAGCACCGCCCTCGCCGCGGCGCTCGCCGTCCGCGACGCCGCCGAGCACGGCGACGTCGCGGGCGCGCTCCGGGCGCTCGACCAGCACCGACTCCTGTGCGCGCACCGCGACGGTCCCTACGGCGTGCGCCACTGGAACCGCCGCATCGAGCAGTGGCTCACCGCCGAGACCGGCGACCCGCTCTTCGAACGTGCCTACATCGGCCGCCCGATCCTCGTGACGGCCAACGACCACCAGCTCGGCGTCTACAACGGCGACAGCGGGGTCGTCGTACGCACTCCGGGTGGGCCGCGGGCGATCATCGCCGCGAGCGACGGCCCGCGCGACCTGGCGCCGTCGCGGCTCGGCGAGGTGGAGACCATGCACGCGATGACCATCCACAAGTCGCAGGGCTCGCAGGCCGACGTGGTCACGGTGCTGCTCCCCGACGAGGAGTCGCGGCTGCTCTCGCGCGAGCTCTTCTACACCGCGGTCACCCGGGCGCGGACGCGCGTGCGCGTGGTCGGCTCGGAGGCGGCGATCCGCGCGGCGATCGGCCGGCGTGCGCAGCGCGCGAGCGGGCTCGCCGTACGCCTCGCGGCCGCGCCCTGACCCCGGCGTCCTCAGGTCAAGATGCGGAAACGTGACCGACACACGATCGGGATAGCCTCGTCGCATGCCCTACCTGATGCGTGTCGAGCTCCCCGATGTCCCGGGGTCGCTGGGCCGCGTCGCGAGCGCGATCGGTGAGGCCGGGGGCGACATCGACGCGATCGAGATCGTCGAGAAGCGCGACGGCTTCGCGGTCGACGACGTGCTGCTCGAGATCCCGGCCGGCACGATGCCCGACTCGATCATCTCGGCCTGCAGCGTGCTCGACGGGGTGAGCGTCCTGTGGATCAGCCGCTACGCCGCGGGCGGCAACCTCTTCCTCGACCTCGAGGTCGTGGAGTCCCTCACCGAGGACCCGTCGACCGCGCGGGACCGGCTCATCGACCTGCTGCCGATCGCCTTCCGCGTCGACTGGGCCGCGCGGGTGACGGCCGACGGCGCGAAGGCGGTCCACGCGACCGACGCCTCCCCCAGCGAGTTCTCGTTCGCCCCGGTCACCGAGCCCGTACGCCTCCCCGGCGACGAGGTCTACGTCGAGTGCGCCGCCCCGTTCGGCGACGACGTCGTGCTGATGGGCCGCCGCGGCGGACCGGAGTTCCTCGACTCCGAGCTCGCCCGCCTCGAGCACCTGCTCGGGCTCGCGATCACCATCGCCCGCTGACCTCCCGCCCGGAACGGAGGCCACGAGCCTCAGGTCACGCGCGTTCGAGCAGGAAGAGCGGGATCTTGCGGTCCGTCTTCTTCTTGTAATCGGCGTAGGTCGACCACGTGGCGACCGCGTGGTCCCACCAGTCGTCGTACTCCGCGCCGTCGAGCTCGCGCACCGAGTAGGTGTGCTTCTCCGCCTTGTCCTGGAGCTCGACCTCGGGGTGCTGCCGGAAGTTGTCGGCCCACGCCGGGTCGTCGGGCGCGCCGCCCTTCGACGCCACCGCGAGGTAGGAGCCGTCGCGCTCGACGCGCATCACCGGGTTCTTGCGCAGGTTGCCGGACTTCGCGCCGACCGACGTGATGACCACGACGGGGTACGGCGTACCGGGCAGCGTGCCGCCCTCCTCGCCGTTGGACGCCTCGTACTCGTCGACGTTCTTGCGGACCCACTCGGTCGCGCTCGGGACATAGGTGCCAGTCAGTGCCATGCCTCACACAACACCACGCGCACGGCCCTTCTTCCACCGTCTCTCCGGGTAGTCCACCGGGAAATGGTCGTCGAGCCCGCTGCGGGACGGCCAGAACCCGGTGGACTACCCAGGCGATAGCCTCCCGGCATGAGTGCGATCGAGGGCGTCAGCGAGATCTTCGACCCCGAGGCATGGGACGTGGTGCCGGGGTTCGAGGACCTCACCGACCTGACGTACCACCGGGCCCGCGAGCACGGCACCGTACGCATCGCCTTCGACCGCCCCGACGTGCTCAACGCCTTCCGGCCGCACACCGTCGACGAGCTGCTGCGCACGCTGGAGCACGCGCGGATGTCGGCCGACGTCGGCTGCGTCCTGCTCACCGGCAACGGCCCGAGCGCGAAGAACGGCAAGTGGGCCTTCTGCACCGGCGGCGACCAGCGGATCCGCGGCCGCTTCGGCTACCAGTACGAGACCGAGGGAACTGAGCAACGGACGGGGGGCGACGCCGGCGCCCCGCCGAACCCGATCGACCAGGCCAAGCTCGCGCGCCTCCACATCCTCGAGTGCCAGCGGGTGATCCGCTTCATGCCCAAGGTCGTCATCTGCGTCGTGCCCGGCTGGGCCGCGGGCGGCGGGCACAGCCTCCACGTCGTCGCCGACCTCACCCTCGCCAGCCGCGAGCACGCCCGCTTCAAGCAGACCGACGCCGACGTCGGCTCGTTCGACGGCGGCTACGGCTCGGCCTACCTCGCGCGCCAGGTCGGGCAGAAGTTCGCCCGCGAGATCTTCTTCCTCGCCGAGGAGTACGACGCCGAGGAGATGCACCGGATGGGTGCGGTCAACCGCGTCGTCGAGCACGCCGAGCTCGAGAAGGTCGCCCTCGACTGGGGCCGCAAGATCAACGGCAAGTCGCCGACCGCCCAGCGGATGCTGAAGTACTCCTTCAACCTCCTCGACGACGGCCTGGTCGGTCAGCAGCTCTTCGCCGGCGAGACCACCCGCCTGGCCTACATGACCGACGAGGCGCAGGAGGGTCGCGACCAGTTCCTCGAGAAGCGCGACCCCGACTGGTCGCCGTACCCCTGGTACTACTGAGCGAAGGCGATACCTGAGGACGCGACGTACGTCGATCGGTGTGTGACCCGACCACGGCGTCCTCAGATATCCGCAGGTCCCGGCGCTGGTCCGCGACTACCGTCGGCCCGGTGACCGACAACGACGCTCCCGCCCGGGTGATCGAGGGCGACACCTCGCTGCCGGCGGGCTTCGACCACCCGCACGCGTCGGAGGAGGCGCGGCGGATCGCCGAGGACGGGACGATCCTGCGCGTCCAGGTCGGGTCCGGCGTCCACGGGACGTCGATCGCTGGGCAGGACGACCGCGACGAGATGGGGATCTGCCTCGAGCCGTCGGCGTACGTCACCGGGCTCGCGCGGGTGCCGAGCGGGACGCGCGGCGAGGCCGCTCCGGTGACGTTCGAGCAGTACCAGCGCCACACCGTCTGGGACCAGCCCGGCGGCCTCGCCAACCGGTCGGGCGCGGGCGACCTCGACGTGATCATCTACTCCGCGCGCAAGTGGTGCTCGCTCGCGCTGGCCGGCAACCCGACCGTCCTGCTGGTGCTGTTCGTCCCCGACGTGGAGGTCGTGCACCGCGACGAGGTCGGCGCCGAGCTGGTCGACAACGCCCACCGCTTCGTGTCCAGGCTCGCGGCCGACCGGTTCATCGGCTACCTCCGCTCGCAGCGGGCCGCGATGACCGGCGAGGTCGGCGCGCACACCAACCGCCCCGAGCTGGTCGCGGTCCACGGCTACGACACCAAGTTCGCCATGCACGCCCTCCGGCTCGGCGTCCAGGGCGTCGAGCTGCTCACCACCGGCCGCATCACGCTGCCGATCCCCGAGCCCGACCTCTCGCGCCTGCGTGCCGTACGACGCGGCGAGGTGGAGCTCGCGGAGGTCGTGGCCGCCATCGACGCGGCCGAGGCACGACTGGTCGCGCTGAGCGGGTCGAGCACCGTGCCCGACCAGCCCGACCGTGCCTGGGTGGACGCATGGCTCCACCGCACGCACCTCGCCTACTGGCAGCGGACGCCGAATGGAGAGGCAGCGACGCCCTGACTCGGGCACGATGCCGGAGTGCTCCTCACCGTCACGACCACCCACACCCCGGCGACCGACCTGGGCCACCTGCTCCACAAGCACCCCGACCGGGTGCAGGAGTTCTCCCAGTCGTTCGGCACGGTCACCGTCTTCTACCCCGAGGCCACCGACGAGCGCTGCACGGTCGCCCTCGTCCTCGACGTCGACCCCGTGCGGCTGGCGCGCTCGCGGGCGAGGAACGCGCCCGACTTCAGCCTCGCGCAGTACGTCAACGACCGGTCGTACGCCGCCTCGTCCCTGCTCGGCGTGGCGATGGCCGACGTGTTCAGCACCGCACGCAGCGGCACCTGCAGGTCCCGCCAGGAGCTCGCCGACTCGGCCATCCCGCTGGAGATCGCGATCCCGGTGCTGCCGTGCCGCGGCGGCGCGGCCGTCGCGCACCGGCTCTTCGAGCCGCTCGGCTGGACCGTCGAGGCCGAGCCGATCCCGCTCGACGAGGCGATCGAGGAGTGGGGCGACTCGCGCTACGTCCGGCTCCGGCTCACCGGCACCCTCCGGCTCGCCGACGCCCTCAACCAGCTGCACGTGCTGCTGCCGGTGCTGGACGAGTCCAAGCACTACTGGCAGGGCGCCGACGAGGTCGACAAGCTGATGCGCTCGGGAGAGGGCTGGCTCGCCGCGCATCCCGAGGCGACGCTGATCACGCAGCGCTACCTCGGTCGACGCACGGCGCTCACCCGCACCGCGCTCGCGCGCCTGGCCGAGCTCGGCGACGACCTCGAGGAGGCCGTCGAGCCCGCCGAGGACGAGGAGGCCGCGCAGCCGGAGGAGAGGCGCGTGCCCCTCAACACGCAGCGGCACGACGCGGTCCACCAGGTCCTGCTCGACCTCGGCGCCCGCTCGGTGATCGACCTCGGGTGCGGTCCCGGCCAGTTCCTCCAGCGGCTCGTCCGGACGTCGTCGTTCACCCGGGTCGCCGGCAGCGACGTCTCGACGCGCTCGCTGCAGCACGCCGCCCGTCGGCTGCGCGTGGAGCGGATGAGCGAGCGCCAGGCCGAGCGCATCGAGCTGTTCCAGGGCGCCCTGACCTACGAGGACCAGCGCTACGCCGGCTACGACGCCGCCGTGCTCATGGAGGTGGTCGAGCACGTCGACCCACCGCGGCTCGCGGCGCTCGAGCGGGTGGTCTTCGGCGCTGCCCGCCCCGGCGCGGTGGTCGTGACGACCCCGAACAGCGAGTACAACGTGCTGTACGACGGCCTCGTCGGCATGCGGCACCCCGACCACCGCTTCGAGTGGACCCGCGCCGAGCTCGTGGACTGGGCCGACCGGGTCTGCCGCACCTACGGCTACGCCGTGGAGGTCCGCGGGATCGGCGAGGTCGACGACACCCTCGGTGCGCCCACCCAGCTGGCGATCTTCACGCGCACGAGCGACGAGAAGCCCGACACGAAGGACGACGATGACTGAGCGACGCCAGCTGAACCTGCCCGTCATGGGGCTGGTCGTGCTCGTCGGCGTGTCCGGGAGCGGCAAGTCCACCTTCGCGCGCACGCACTTCAAGCCCACCGAGGTCGTCTCGAGCGACGTCTGCCGCGGGCTGGTCGCCGACGACGAGAACGACCAGTCGGCGACGCCCGACGCGTTCGACGTCCTCCACTACATCGTGGGCACGCGGCTGCGCCGCGGGCTGCTGACGGTCGTCGACGCCACCAACGTGCAACGGCCGGCGCGCGCGTCGCTGGTCAAGCTGGCGCGCGAGCACAACGTCCTCGTCGACGCCATCGTCATCGACGTACCCGAGTCGCTGGCGCACGAGCGCAACGCGTCCCGGCCCGACCGCGACTTCGGCTCGCACGTCGTCGCCCGGCAGCACCGCGACCTGCGTCGCTCGCTCGGCAAGCTCACCAAGGAGGGCTTCCGGCGGGTCCACGTGCTGCGCGGGACCGAGGAGGTCGACGCGGTCGAGATCGTGCGCGAGCGCTCCTGGAACGACAAGCGCGACCTGCGCGGACCGTTCGACATCATCGGCGACGTCCACGGTTGCGCCTCCGAGCTGCGCACGCTGCTGACCGAGCTGGGCTGGTCGATCACCTATGTCGACGGGGTCGCCGTCGACGCGACGCACCCCGAGGGCCGGCAGGCGGTCTTCGTCGGCGACCTGGTCGACCGCGGGCCCGACACCCCAGGCGTGCTGCGGCTCGCGATGGGCATGGCCGCGTCCGGCACCGCGATCAGCGTCTCGGGCAACCACGAGGCCAAGCTGGTCCGGGCGCTGCGCGGCGCCAAGGTCCAGGTGTCCCACGGGCTCGCGGAGTCGCTGGCGCAGCTCGAGGCCGAGCCCGAGGACTTCCGGGCCGACGCCCTCCGCTTCATGGACGGGCTGATCAGCCACTTCGTCCTCGACGACGGCCGGCTCGTGGTGGCGCACGCCGGGCTGAAGGAGGCCTACCACGGGCGCTCGTCCGGACGGGTCCGCGCGTTCGCGCTCTACGGCGACACGACCGGGGAGACCGACGAGTACGGACTCCCCGTCCGCTACCCGTGGGCGCAGGAGTACCGCGGCGAGGCGATGGTCGTCTACGGCCACACCCCGGTCCCGACCGCCGAGTGGATCAACAACACGATCTGCCTCGACACCGGCGTCGTCTTCGGCGGCTCACTCACCGCGCTGCGCTACCCCGAGCGCGAGATCGTCTCGGTCCCCGCGGAACAGCAGTGGTACGAGCCGGTGCGCCCGCTCGCGCCGACCGTGACCGAGCGGGAGCCGTCCGCCCTCGCCATCGACGACGTCGCCGGCACCCGCTGGCTGGAGTCGCCGCACGCCGGCAAGGTGAAGGTGCCCGAGGAGAACGCTGCTGCCGCCCTCGAGATCATGAGCCGGTTCGCCGTGGACCCGCGCTGGCTGGTCTACCTGCCGCCGACCATGTCGCCGGTCGCCACCTCGTCCCTCGAGGGCTACCTCGAGCACCCGGAGCAGGCGTTCGAGGAGTACGCCGGCTGGGGCGTCACACGAGTGGTGTGCGAGGAGAAGCACATGGGCTCGCGGGCCATCGCCGTGATCGCGCAGGACGCGGACGTGGCTGCACGCCGCTTCGGCGTCACCGACGGCACGACCGGCGTCATCCACACGCGCACCGGCCGTCCGTTCTTCCCGGACACCAGCGGGCTCGTCGACGAGGTGAGGTCGGCGGCACAGCCGCTGTTCGCGTCGCTCGACACCGACTGGCTGGCCCTCGACTGCGAGCTGCTGCCGTGGTCGGCCAAGGCGCTCGAGCTGATCAAGGCGCAGTACGCATCGGTCGGCGCAGCCGCGCGGCACGTGCTGCCGGAGGCGCTGTCCGTCCTGGAGCAGGCGGCCGCGCGGGGCCTCGACGTCGGCACGCTGACGACGAGGACCCGGGAGCGGCTGGTCAACGCCCACGCGTTCCGCGACGCCTACGCGGCATACGTCCGACCGACCGACGGGCTCGACGGGATCACGCTGGCGCCGTTCCAGGTGCTCGCGGCCGAGGGCCGGGCGCTCGCGGTCACCGAGTCGCACGAGTGGCACCTCGACCAGCTCGCCGGGCTCGCGGGCGACGTCATCACGCCGACGCGGCACCGCTTCGTCGACCTGTCCTCGCCCGAGGAGCGCGAGGCGGCGACGCAGTGGTGGCTCGACCTCACCGCTGCGGGCGGGGAGGGCATGGTCGTGAAGCCGGCGCACCTCACCGAGGGCCGGGTGCAGCCCGGGATCAAGGTGCGCGGCCGGGAGTACCTCCGGATCATCTACGGGCCGGACTACACCGGGTCGCTCGACGTCCTGCGCCAGCGCCACCTCGGCAAGAAGCGGCAGCTCGCCCTGCGCGAGCACGGTCTCGGCCTGGACGCGATCGCCGGCTTCGTCGCCGGGGATCCGCTCTGGAAGGTGCACCAGGCCGTGTTCGCCGTGCTCGCGCTGGAGTCGGAGCCGGTCGACCCGCGGCTGTGACGGCATGATGGCCGGGTGAAGATCGACCTGACCGTGGCGGCCATCCCGGCGTTCATCGGCGCGATGGTCGCGGAGCACGCCTGGCAGCGGGCGCACCCCGTCGAGCCCGGCACGCGCGCCGGTGACTACCAGCTCGCCGACACCGTCGCGAGCCTCAGCATGGGCCTCGGCAGCCTGGCCGCCCCCTACGTCGCGCGACGGCTGCTCGACCCCGTCACCCCCGGCGTCGGGCGGCACGGCCGGACGTTGCTCGCGGTCGGGGCTGCGGCAGCGGTGCTGACCACCGTCGGTGACGTCGTACGCCGACGGGTGCGGGACGGGTCACTGCCCGAGCCGCAGACCGTGCCGGCCGCGGTGCGCGCGGTGCAGGACGAGCTCGCCGACATCCGCCTCGGGCCTGCCCTGCCGCGCGAGGAGCGGCCGGCCATCGCCCCCGTGCTGCGGCGTACGCACGGCGCCCTCGCCGTCAGCGCCGTGGCCTCGACGGCGCTGGTGACCTCGACGACCTGGGCGGCGATGACGGCCGGGAAGCGCTTGTTCGCCCGCTCCCCGCTCGACCTCGGCACCGGTCCGTGGGCCGCGGTGGCGGCGGTGCTCGGCTGGGACTTCATCTACTACTGGAACCACCGCGCCAGCCACGAGAGCCGCTGGCTGTGGGCGGTCCACGTGGTGCACCACTCGAGCGAGCGCTACAACCTCTCGACGGCGCTGCGCCAGCCCGTCGCGGAGGGCGTGACCCTCACCGTCCCCTACGGCCTGCTCGCGCTGGCCGGCGTACGCCCGGCGCTGATCGAGCAGGCGCGCGGGATCAACCTGATCTACCAGTTCTGGATCCACACCGAGGCGATCCAGCGGCTCGGCTGGGTGGAGAAGGTCTTCAACACCCCGTCGCACCACCGGGTGCACCACGGCTCCAACCGCGACTACCTCGACCGCAACCACGGCAGCATCCTCATCCTCTGGGACCGGCTGTTCGGGACCTTCGAGGAGGAGGACGAGCCGGTCGTCTACGGCCTGACGAGCAATGTCGACTCCTACAACCCGGCGCGCATCGCGACGCACGAGTGGGCCGACATCGCGGCCGACGTCGCGGCGGCCGACGACTGGCACGACCGGTTCTCGTTCCTGCTGCGCCGGCCGGGCTGGGCGTACGCCCGTCGACCCGCAGCCGGCGTCGCCTGATCGGTGCCGACCTAGGCTGGACGCATGACGGCCACCCTCGAACCCGCGACGGCCGACGAGGTCTACACCGCCGACGTCGAGCCGCGTCGGCGCGACCGGCTCGGGCGGCTCGCCGCGGGGGCGCTCGACCTGTGGTGCGCGATGTCCGGGGGCCGCTTCGACCTGACCAACGAGGGAGTCGTGGTCGTCCGGCGCCGCCGCGACGGCGGGCTCGAGCTCCGCGTGCCCGCCGGCGGGCCCGAGGCGGCCGCCGTGCTCCTCGAGGTGATGCGCCGCCAGCTGGAGACGCTGACCCCGGAGGAGTTCCGCGAGGGCTGGGGCATCGACTGAGCGATCACCCGGTGGGGAGGGCGTGGTCGTCCATCTCCGGGGAGGCACGACCCGGGCCCAGCGCCGCGCGGAGCCAGACGAGCTGGCGGGAGCGCTGGAACGCCTCTCCTCCCTCGTGGTCGTTGAACTCGTAGACCTCGACGCCCTTGGGCCCACCGTAGGCGTTGAACGCCGCGAAGACCGTGGTCGGCGGGCAGATCACGTCCATCATGGCGACCGAGAACAGCGCCGGTGCACGTGCCAGCCGGGCCAGGACGGCACCGTCGAAGTAGGCGAGCGTGGCGAAGGTCTGCTCGACGCGATCGCGGTGCGCCCCCAGGTAGCGGACCAGCTCGAGACACGGCTCGGCCTGCGCCAGGTCGGCCGACCGCCTCAGGTCGCACAGGAAGGGCACGTCGCACAGGACGGCCGCGACCAGGTCGGGGACGAGGGCAGCGGCAGCCAGGGCCAGAGCACCTCCCTGGCTGGCCCCTGCCACGGCCACGCGAGCCGGGTCGACGGCGTCATGTCCTCGCAGGACCTCGACCGCCCGACAGGCGTCGGCGTAGGCGCGTCGGTAGTAGTAGGTGTCGCGGTCCTCGATCCCCCGCGTGAGGAATCCGGGCTGGGACGGGCCCGCAGGTCCGACATCACCCGTGGCGCCCGTCGTCCAGCCACTTCCCTGGCCACGCGTGTCGACGACGAGCTGGGCGTAGCCGGCCGTCGCCCAGAAGACGTGCTCGTGGGCGAGCCCGCGCCCTCCGTTGTAGCCCTGGAACTGGACCACCCCGGGGAGCGGCCCGCTCCGCAGCCCGGGTGCGGGCAGGTGGAGCCACGCGCGGACGGGGTCACCGCCGAAGCCCGCGAAGCTGACATCGTGGGTCTCGATCGCCAGCAGCCCGTTGTCGACCCGCACGGCATCCCACGACACCGGGGCGTCGTCCAGGGTCGCTCGCCAGAACTCCGCCAGGTCGTCGGGAACCATCAGGTCCGGCCGGTAGGCACGCGCTTCGGACAGGGGCAGGTCCGAGCGCATCAGACCTCGGTGATCGTGATGACGGGCTCGAGCACTCGGTCCCCGTCGACGTGGCGAGCCGCCCCCGTCAGCTCGAGCGAGAGCGTGCTGCGGATGTCGGCGCTCGACGCGCCGATGTGCAGCTCCACCGCGCCGGTCTCGACGACCCGGAGCAGGTCGCGAGCCGTGAACGACGTGAGGTCGGCGTGCAGGTCGAAGGTCACCCGGCGGCGCTGGCCGGGCTCGAGGTCGACGCGAGCCGCGCCGATGAGCTGGCGCACCGGGCGCACGACCGAGGCCGAGACGTCGTGGAGGTAGACCTGGACGACCTCCGAGACCAGCCGGTCCGCCTCGTTGCCCAGCTCAACCGACAACCGGGTGACACCGTCGACGTCCCATCGCGGGCCGGTGGTCGAGGTGACCGGACCCCAGGTCGCCGGGGCGTAGGACAGTCCGTGGCCGAAGGGGAACAGCGCCGTGGGGTCCACGTTGGTGACCTCGCTGCGCTGTCCGAGAGCCGAGGCGAGGTAGGTCGACGGCTGCGTGCTGCCGGCGCCTGGGAAGCTGACGGGCAGGCGTCCTGACGGGTCGACCCTGCCAGTGAGCACGTCGGACAGCGCCTGCGCTCCCTCCTCTCCCGGGAAGAAGCCACACACGATGGCGGCCAGGTCCGGTGCGTGCCGGCTCAGGTCGTAGGGCCGACCGACCAGGAGCACCGCCACCACGGGGGTGCCTGTCGCGATCAGGGCCTCGAGCAGCTCGTCCTGGCGCCCGGGCAGTCGCAGGTCCGCGACGTCGCACCCTTCTCCGGAGGTGCCGTTGCCGAAGAGTCCCGCCTGGTCGCCCAGCGCGACCACGCACACGTCCGCCTGCGCCGCTGCGGCGACGGCCTCGGCGATCTGCTCGTCGGTGCCGTCGAGCACCGGGCAGCCCAGTGCGTACGTCACGTCGTGCGAGTCCGCGAGCGCCTCGCGGAGCGTACGGATCTCCAGACCACGCTCCACACCCTCGTAGTGCACGAGCACGTGCATCGGGAAGGAGTAGCAGCCGAGCATCGCCTGGTAGGTGTCGGCGCGGGGGCCGACGACCGCCAGCCGGGACCGCGCGCGCAGGGGCAGCGCACCGTCGTTGGCGAGCAGCACGACCGAGCGCCGGGCAAGCTCGAGGGCGACCTGCCTCGAACCCGGGCCGTCGAGGTCCACCTCGTCCGCCTCGGTGGGCTCCCAGCCCGGGTCGAGCAGGCCGAGCTCGCACTTCTGTCGCAGCACCCGGGCCAGGGCTCGGTCGACGAGCTTCTCGTCGATCGAGCTGTCCTCGATCCCGGCCAGCAGCGGGTCGCCGTACGCGTTGGGCGACGGCAGCTCGACGTCGATGCCGGCCTCGAGCGCGAGACGGGCAGCCTCCTGGTTGGTGTCGGCGACGTGGTGGAGCGTGCGCAGGAAGGCGATCGAGAAGTAGTCAGCGACGACGGTCCCGGTGAAGCCGTAGGTGTCACGCAGCAACGTGGTCAGCAGCGTGCGGTCCGACGCAGCCGGCACACCGTCGGTGTCGGTGTAGGAGTTCATGACCGAGCGCGCGCCGGCGCGCAGCGCCATCTCGAACGGCGGCAGGATGACGTCGGCCAGCTCGCGCGGGCCGATCCCCACGGGCGCCAGGTTGCGCGCCGCCCGCGAGGCGGAGTAGCCGGCGAAGTGCTTCAGGGTCGCCACGACACCGGCGCTCTCGACGCCCCGGACGTAGGCACCGCCGATGAGGCCGACCAGGAACGGGTCCTCGCCCATCGTCTCCTCGACCCGTCCCCATCGCAGGTCACGGACGACGTCCAGCACGGGCGCAAGGCCCTGGTGCACGCCGAGGCTGCGCATCGAGGCGCCGATCCGGGCCCCCATCTCCTGCACCAGGGCGGGGTCGAACGACGCCGCCCAGCACAGCGGGGACGGGTAGACCGTGGCCCGCCACGCGGCCAGGCCGGTCAGGCACTCCTCGTGCACCTGGGCGGGGATGCCGAACCGGTTCGCGGCCATGACCTGGCGCTGCCGCTCGGCCAGCGCGCGAAGCCCCTCGACGGGCTCGACGGGCTCGGTGCCGAAGGGGCGGGTCAGCTGCCCCAGTCCGTCGGCGATGACCTCCTCCCAGGACAGGTCGGGACCCATCGCGTCACGGAGCATCGGGGCCATGTCGCCCACCTCGGGGTCGACGCCCCACACACCGGACAGCTGGGCGACCTTCTCCCCCAGCGTCATCCGCGCGACCAGGTCGGTCACCCGGTCCTCGACACGGGCGGAGGGATCGCGCCACACGTCGCTCACGACGTGCCCCCCGGAGTCGTGGCGGACTGCCGCACGACGAGGGTCGTGTCGAGGTTGACGTGTGCGTTCTCCAAGGGGTGCTCTCCCGCGATCATGGTGACCAGCATGGTGATGGCCTCCCGTCCCATCTGGCGTATGCGTTGGTCCACGGTGGTCAGTGGCGGGTCCGCCAGTGCCGACTCGGGGATGTTGTCGAAGCCCACGACCGACAGGTCGTCCGGGACGCTGAGGCCGAGCTCGGCGGCCGCCTCCAGCGTGGCCAGCGCGGACAGGTCGTTGGCCGCGAAGATCGCGGTCGGCGGATCGGCCAGGGTCAGCAACGCCCGGGCCGCGGCACGCGCCGGCTCGGGCTCGAACGCTCCGGCCGCCAGCAGGGACTCGTCGACCTCGAGCCCGGCGCGGGCGTGGGCCTCCCGGTAGCCGCGCTCGCGCAGCTGCGCCGAGACGAGGTCCGGGCGGCCGGTGACCATGCCGATCCTGCGGTGGCCGAGCCCGATCAGGTGGTCGACCGCGAGCGTCGCCCCCTGGAGGTTGTGCGCCGTCACCGTGGGCATGCTGGACGGCCCCGTGTGCGGGTCGACCGCGACGATGGGGCCGTCGTACTGGACCTCGGTGACGGTCGGAGTCACCAGGACCGCGCCGTCGACGAGCGTGCCCATCACCCGCGACAGGTAGCGGCGCTCCCACCCCACGTGCGCATCGACCCGACCGCCCGCGGAATAGGCGACCAGCTCGAACCCGGTGCCGCGGATCGCGTCCGCGGCACCCTTGAGCACCTCGGTGCTGAACGGCTCGAAGTCGGCCACCAGCACGCCGATGACGTTCGTCCGCTGGTTGCGCAGGCTCCGCGCCACCAGGCTCGCCTCGAAGCCGAGGCGCTCGATCACGCCGGTGACGTGCTCGATCGTCTCGCTGGCGACGCCGTAGCGGCCGTTGATCACCTTGGAGACCGTGGACACCGAGACCCCGGCCTCCGCCGCGACGTGCTGCATGGTCACTCGACCACCAGGGCCGGGTCCGCGACCACCGGCACCGTCGGTCGCCGGCACGGTCGTCTCCATGAGCTTGGCCTCCCTCACCATCTGGACATCACCCCTTCACCGCTCCCTGGAGCCCGCTGACGATCCGTTTCTGCATCGTCAGGAACAGGATGAGGGCGGGGATCATCGCGATGCTGGTGAACGCGAGCACCCCGGCAGTGTCTGCCGAGTACTCGGTCGAGTAGTCGGCGACCCCGAGGGGCAGGGTACGCATCCTGTCGCGCAGGAGCAGGAGCGGCAGCAGGTAGGAGTTCCAGGACGCGACGAAGGCGAGGACGCCGACGGTCACCATGCCCGGGACGGACAGCGGCAGCACGACGCGCCAGAAGACGCCGATGCGCGAGGCGCCGTCGATGAACGCCGCCTCCTCCAGCTCCTTGGGCAGGGCCATGAGGAACGGCCGCAGGATGACCACCGTCATCGGCAGCGCGAAGGCTGCCTGCGGCAGCGCCACGCCCCACCAGGTGTTGCCCATCTGGAGGTCCCGGGTGATGAGGATGAACAGCGGGATGATCGCGACGGCGAGCGGGAACAGCAGCCCGAGCACGAACACCATGAACAGTGGCTCGCGGAAGCGGAACTGGTAGCGCGCCAGCGGGTAGGCCGCCATCACGCCGCAGACCACTGTGACGATCGTGGTGATCACGGCGATGACCGAGGAGTTGAGGGCATAGACCCAGAAGCTGTCGTTGGTGAGGACGCGCTGGTAGTTGTCGACCACCCACGGGTCGGGCAGGCCCGCGGGGTCACGAGCCAGCTGCTCGTTGCTCCGGAACCCCCCGAGCGCGCCGTAGGCCACGGGGCCCAGGGTGAGGGCGGCGACCACCGCGACGAGGCAGTAGACGAGTGGCCCACCGCCGCCGAACGTCCTGCGCCCGGTCATCACGCGTCCTCTCGTCGTCGTCCTGGTGGCCGTTGCGGTCCGTCCCTGGTCCTTCATCGGGCCTCGTGGGTGTCGCGGCGGAGCACGAGGCGCTGGTAGAGGACCGCCATCACCAGCGCGATGACGAACAGCACGACCGAGGCTGCCCCGGCGATGCCGTAGTTCCCGCGTGCCGTGCCCTGGTTGATGAGGTACGTCGCCATGGTGGTCGTCGCGTTGGCCGGTCCGCCCCCGGTCAGCACCCAGACGAGGTCGAAGAGCTGGATCGAGCCGATCATCGACAGGAAGGCCCACGTGCGGATCGTCGGCCCGAGCAGGGGGACCGCGATCCGGCGCTGGGTCTGCCACCACGAGGCGCCGTCGATCTGCGCCGCCTCGTAGAGCTCCGCGGGCACCCCCTGCAGGCCCGCGAGGAAGAGCAGGACGGCCAGGCCGACGTACTTCCAGGTGAGGACGACGAACACGGTGTAGAGCGTGAGGTCCGGCGTGCCGAGGAAGCCCTGCTCGGGCGCCGTCAGCCCGACCGCCCCGACCAGGCCGTCGACCACCCCGTAGCCGGGCTGGAGCAGCTGGAACCAGATCACCCCGGCGATGACCTCGGCCAGCACGTAGGGAACGAAGATGATCGTGCGCAGCACCCCGCGGAACCGGATGTTGCGGTTGAGCAGCAGGGCCAGCCCCAGCCCCAGCGGCAGCTGCACGAGGATCGAGAGGACGACGATGAGGAAGTTGTGGCCCACCGCTCCCCGGAAGACGTCGTCGCCCAGGACCAGGCTGTAGTTGGCCCAGCCCACGAAGTCGTCCATCGGGCCGAAGCCCTTCCAGCGGTAGAACGACATCCGCACCGCCGAGACGACGGGCCACAGGATGAAGACCGCCATCAGGGCGATCGCCGGACCGACGAACACCAGCACCTCGAGGCGCTCGCGCCACGCCAGCCGGGGCCGGGGGGCGACTGCCCGGCGCGGGTCGCGCCGTGCAGTCGTCTCCTCCGGTGGCGTGGCGACCAAGGTGCCGCCCTGCTGCGTCATGGGTGCGGTCACATCTCCTGGTCGGCGGCCTGCTGGGTCGCGTCCACGACCTCCTGCGGGGTCGCGTCGCCGGAGAACAGCAGGGCGATCTCGTCGTTCATCGCGCCTCCCACGGACGTGCCGAAGGCGGTGTCGAAGTAGAGCTGGATGTAGGGCGACTCGTCGCGGACCTTCAGCAGCTCGGCGAGCGCCGGGTCGCTGACCGCGCCACCGGCGGCCGGGTTGGTCGGCAGCCCCATGTCGTTCTCGGCGAAGCCGGTCTGCACGTCGTCGGAGAGGAGGAGCTTGACCAGGTCGACCGCCTCGTCGGGAGCGGACTCGGCCACGGCCCAGGCGTCGCCACCGCCCAGCTGGGCCGTCGGGTCACCGCCACCACCCTCGACCTCGGGGAAGGGGAACCAGCCGGTCTTCTCCCCCAGGCCCTTGCCGTCGTCGGTGAGCCCCTGCATCACGCCCGGCTCCCAGTGCCCGGCCAGCTCCATGGCGACCTTGTCGGTGGCGAGCAGGCCGGACGCCGACGTCGCACCCTCCTGCGCGGGGGTGGTCAGGAAGCCCGGGTTGAACGGCTCGGCGGCGACCACGTCCTCGAGCACCTCGCCGGCCTCGACGAAGCACGGGTCGGAGAAGTCGAGGCTCGTCACGGCGCCCTCGAGGACGTCCTGCGGGCACGAGCGAAGAGCGGTGTAGTACCAGTAGTGGGCGGCCGGCCACTTGTCACCGGCTCCGACCGAGACCGGCGCGATGCCGGCGTCCTTGAGCTGACCGACCACGTCGTAGAACTCGTCCATCGTGGTCGGCGGGGCGTCGATGCCCGCCTCCTCGAAGAGGTCCTTGTTGTACCAGAAACCGACGACGCCCACCGAGAACGGCAGCGCGTAGGTCTTGCCCTCCGACTGCCACCCGGCGACGCTGCCGCCGAGGTTCTCGATCTCGTCGGCCGCATCCTCGGACAGGTCCCTGACCAGTCCGGCCTCGACGTGGTCGGCGAGCTCGCCACCGCCGCGCTCCATGTAGATGTCGGGGACGTCGCCGCTCTGGAAGGCCGCGTCGAGCTTGCTGACCATGTCCTCGTGCGCCATGGCGCTGACCTGGACGTCGATGCCGGGGTGGTCCGCCTCGAAGTCCTTGGCGACCTGCTCGTAGTAGCCCTTGCCGGGCTCGTTGTTCGAGTTGTGCCACCACGTGATGGTGCTGGCGTCGTCCGCCTCCGACGAGCCGTCGCCGCCACAGGCGGCGGTCATCAGGGCGACGGCGCAGAGAGAGGCCAGTCCGGCCACTCGGGTACTCCTGGACATCGAGATCCTCCTTGACTCGCCACGCCTTGTGACGTGGACCACATGTCAGAACCCTCAGTCACCGCTCTGGGCTTTGTCAATCGTTATCGATAACGTTTTCCATCCACGCATCGACACACCGCCCACCGCGAGGGGACCCGCCTCATGCACCGCGCTGCAACGCCACCCGGGCTCGGCGCGCGCCTGACCCTGGACCCCGACGCGACGATCGGCGCGATCGACCGGAGGCTGTTCGGCTCCTTCGTCGAGCACCTCGGACGCGGGATCTACGACGGCATCCACGAGCCGAGCCACCCCCTCGCCGATGAGTGGGGCTTCCGCACGGACGTGCTGGAGCTGGTGCGGGAGCTGGGTGTCAGCACCATCCGCTACCCGGGCGGGAACTTCGTCTCGGGCTACAGGTGGGAGGACGGCATCGGTCCTCGCCACGAGCGGCCGACCCGCCTCGACCTCGCCTGGCACTCGACGGAGACCAACCAGGTGGGACTCGACGAGTTCGCCGCGTGGGCCGAACGGGCGGGCGCCGACGTCATGCTCGCGGTCAACCTCGGCACGCGCGGGGTGGCCGAGGCGCTGGACCTGCTGGAGTACACGAACATCCCTGGCGGCACGACCTGGTCCGACGCCCGGATCGCCCACGGACGCACAGCGCCGTACGACGTCCGGATGTGGTGCCTCGGCAACGAGATGGACGGGCCGTGGCAGCTCGGGCACCGCTCCGCCGACGACTACGGCAAGCTCGCGGCCCGGACCGCACGGGCCATGCGGCAGCTCGACCCCAGCCTCGAGCTCGTGGTCTGTGGCAGCTCGTCGTCGCGGATGCCGACCTTCGGAGCCTGGGAGCGCACGGTCCTGCAGCACACCTACGACGACGTCGACCACATCTCGTGCCACGCCTACTACGAGCTCGAGGACGACGACATGGGCAGCTTCCTCGCCTCCGCGGTGGACATGGACAGGTTCATCGACACGGTCGTGGCGACGGCCGACCAGGTGGGTGCCGAGAGGCGGTCCGCCAAGCGGATCCAGATCTCCTTCGACGAGTGGAACGTCTGGTACTTCCGACGCTACGAGGAGGTCGACAAGATCACCGGGACCGGCAACTGGCCGGTCGCCCCGCGGTTGCTGGAGGACACCTACACGGTCGCCGACGCCGTCGTGGTCGGCAGCCTGCTCGTGTCGCTGCTCAGGCACGCCGACCGGGTCACCTCGGCGAGCATGGCGCAGCTGGTCAACGTGATCGCGCCGATCACGACCGAGCCCGGCGCGCACGCGTGGCGCCAGACGACGTTCTTCCCCTTTGCGACCACGTCGCGGCTGGCGCGGGGGTCCAGCCTCGACGTCGCGATCTCCTCGTCCCGCCACGTGACTGCCGCGCGCGGGGAGGTCGACGTCGTGGACGCCGTGGCCACGTGGGACGAGACGACCGGTCGCAGCGCGGTGTTCCTGGTCAACCGTGACGAGCACCGCCCGGCCACCGTCACGATCGACGTCAGCCGGCTCCCCGTCACCCGCGTCACGGAGTGCAGGACGCTGTCCGACGACGACCCCTTCGCGATCAACACGGTCGACGACCCCGAGCGCGTGCAGCTGATCGACAACACCACGGCCGAGCTGACCGACGGCCGGGTGAGCGTGGTGCTCCCACCCGTGTCCTGGACCGCGCTGGCGCTCGCCGGGTGAGCGCGCCGCTCGCCCTCAGCTCGTCGCGAGCGTGTGGTTGTTGATCTCCGGGTAGTGCCTGCGGATGTTCACCTTGCGCTCGAGCTCGGCGATGATCGCCGGTGCGAAGTTGACCTCGTAGAGCGCCTGCGCGCTGCCGAGCCCGCCGGGGCTGAAGACGTTGATCTCCATCAGCTTGTCGCCCACGATGTCGAGCCCGACGAGGAACATCCCGTCGCTGACCAGCTTGGGCCGCACGATCTCGACCATCTCGAGCATCGCGTCGGTGACCTGCACCTTCGTCGCCTTGCCGCCGGCGGACATGTTGGAGCGGATGTCCTTCGTGGTGTTGGTGCGGCGGAACGCGGCGTACTTGCCGTCGGCGGTGAGCGGCTGGCCGTTCATCACGAACATCCGGACGTCGCCCTTGGCCGCCTCCGGGAGGTACTCCTGGGCGACGACGTAGCCGTCGCGCGAGATGGCCTCGATGATCTGCTGGAGGTTGGGCGCCTCCTTGCGGTCCACGAGGAAGACCCCCGCGCCGCCCGAGCCCTGCAGCGGCTTGAGCACCGCCTTGCCGCCGAGGTCCTTGATGAACGCCTCGATCATGTCCTCGTCGCGCGAGATCAGCGTCCGGGGGCGCACGATCTCGGGGAAGTGCTGGAAGTACGCCTTCGACAGCGCGTTGGCGAGGCTGGTCGGGTCGTTGACGACCAGCACCCCGCTGGCAGCGATGAGCTGGCCGAAGGCCACGCCGGCGTTGTTGCGCCACGGGTCGGTCTCGGCGTCGTCGGCCGGGTCGTTGCGCAGCATCACGACGTCGAACTCCGACATCGGGATCAGCTGCTCGACATCGGGCTTCTTCACGTCGGCCATGTGGCGCTCGAGGGAGCGGTACGACTTGGCGTGCCCCATCCGCGCCTTGGTGCTCAGGGAGCCGTCGGGCTCGTAGGCGAAGTCGCCGATCCCCATGTACCAGGCCTCGTGGCCCATCTCCTTGGCCGCCATCGCGAGGCGGTTGGTGGTGTACTCCGCCTTCTCGGTCTCGATGTCGTTGACGACGAATCCGATCTTCATGCGTTCCCTCCCAGGATCGTGCCGAGGTCTTCGGTGCCGGCTGCCCGCGCGAGGTTCGCGTGGGCCTCCGGGTCGTGCAGGTATCGAGGGAGGACGCGCGGCGGCCTGAGCAGCCCCCGGTCCTCCAGGTCGCCGATGAGCGGCAGGTCGCGCAGCGAGAACTTGCCCAGCCAGAGCCGGTCGAGCGACCCGCCGTCGCCGAGGTGCTCGAGCAGCTCCACCAGGCCGCGCAGGTAGATCGCGTCCTTGGTCATCCCGCCGGACCGGTAGACGCGCATCACCGTCGTCCACGCGCTGCCCTCGGGGAAGTCGGCCGCCACGAGCGCCTCGTGGGCCTCGGCGAACGTCGCGCCGGCGATCATCCGGTGCACGGTGACGACCCGGCTGGCGAGCTGGCGCAGCCGGAAGGCGGTGAGCCCGCCGCAGGCGATCTCGGCCAGCACGGCGAGGCCCTCCTGGGTCTCGTCGTAGCCCGCGAGCCCGACGCCCATCACCTTGATCGGCTGGCGGCTGCCGTTGGCCTGGGTGACCAGGTGGGTGCCGACCTCGTGGTGCAGCAGCGCCTGCGCGCGCGCCCGCTGGACCTTGGTCTCCGGCCCGATCAGCAGCACGTCCCCGGAGACCATCACGCCGTTGACGTCCGAGCGGATCTCCGCGTGCATGTCGAGGTCGGGGTCCTCCGCGCGGTAGCGCGCGATCTCCTCGTCGGCGAGGGCGAGGAACTCCTCGGCGTCGAGCGCCTCGTCGGACGGCTCGGTGCGGGTGATGCCGGCCAGCAGCTGCTCGGCCTGGGTGCGCAGCGACGGGGAGACGCCGCCGTACAGCTCCACGCTGAGCGGGAGGAAGTCCTCGGTGTCGCGGGCCTCGAGCATGTCGAGCTGGAGCTCCATCTCGCGGTGCTTGGCGCGCAGCAGCTGCGCGAGCACCGGGTCCTCGACGGCGCCGAGGTCGACGGCGGCCAGCTCGGCGCGTACGACGTCGGGGTCGGCCTCGAGCTCGCGGTAGGTGAACGGGGGCTCGGGCTCGCGGCCCTCGATGAAGTCGTCGCGCAGGTCGTCGGCGTCGACCGGGGTGATGTCGAGGAGGAACCGGAAGCTGCCTGCGAGCAGCGCGAGCTGGTGGTCGACCGCGAGGTCGGACGCGCTGAGCTCGTCTCCCGCCTCGGCGCTCATCGCAGCTTCTCCAGCTCCTCGTGGAGCCCCGGCAGGGTGGCCGCGAGCGCGGCGCGCACGCAGCTCAGCCGCTCCTCGTCCACCTCGGCCGTCCACTCGTCCATCCAGACCTTCTTGAACTCCAGCGCGAGCACGCAGCCGACACCGGGATAGCGGTCGTGGACGAACCAGGCGAGCGCGCGGCCCTCGAAGGAGACGTTCTCCCGGGCGTCGACGGGGCCGCAGCCGGTCCCGCCGGCGCGGATGTCGGTCACGAACCGCTCCACCAGGGGCCCAAAGGTCTGCCGGTCGATGCTGGCGGTGCCGACGTTGACCTCGGGGTTGTCCTCGGCCGGAGCGGGATCAGCGTCCGCGCCGCTGCGTCGGTGGTTGTAGGAGTGCACGTCGAGCAGGACGAAGGGGCCGCGCTCGGCCAGTGCGTCGAGCCGTGGCGCGAGGGCGTCGTAGAAGGCGTCGTAGGTCGCCAGGCTGCCCTCGAAGAGCTCGCGCGACAGCGTGCCGCCGCGCCACACGTCGAGGCCCCAGCAGTCCTCGGGGCGGCGGTAGACCGCCTCGCGACGCGGGCGGTTGAGGTCGGCCTCGAACCGCGAGCGGCTCGTGATCGCCCGGTCCGGCACGACCGCTGCGATGCGGTCGGTGAACGGGTCCTCCTCGCGCAGCCGTGTGTCCTCGTCGAGCACCATCGCGTCGGCGATCTCCGGGCGCAGCCCGTGGCCGGCGTGCACCGAGGTCGCGACGACCGGTCCCTGCCAGTCACCTGCGAACGCGACGACGTCCGACGTCCCTCCCAAGTCCGTCATGTCCGACTGTCTACCCCACTCTGCGGCGACGACCGTCCTGCCGCGCACCCCCACGGGTGAGAGGGGTGCTACTACTGGACCGTGCGGATCGTCGTCCTGACCGGTGCCGGGATCTCTGCGGAGAGCGGGCTGTCCACCTTCCGTGACGCCGACGGGCTGTGGGAGGGCCACGACCCGATGCAGGTCGCCACCCCGGAGGCGTACGACGACGACCCGGCGCTGGTGCAGAGGTTCTACGACGAGCGGCGGGCGGCCCTGTCGCGGGTCGAGCCCAACGCCGCGCACGTCGCCCTCGCGCGACTGGAGGCGGCGCTCGGCGACGACCTCCTGGTCGTCACGCAGAACGTCGACGACCTCCACGAGCGGGCCGGCTCGACCCGGGTCCACCACATCCACGGCAGCCTGCGGTCGGCCTGGTGCACGTCGTGCGACGAGCGGCACCTCTGGGACGGACCGCTCGCCGACCGCCCGCCGTGCCCCGGCTGCGGCGACCGTGCGCTGCGCCCCGACATCGTGTGGTTCGGCGAGGTCCCCTACGGCATGGACGTCGTCGAGCGAGCCCTGTGGTCGTGCGAGCAGTTCGTGTCGATCGGTACGTCGGGTGCCGTCTACCCGGCGGCCGCGTTCGTGCACTGGGCGAGCGGGCGGACCCTCGAGCTCAACCTCGAGCCGAGCATGGGGGCCAGTGACTTCGCCGAGTCACGTCAGGGGCCGGCGACCCACCTCGTGCCGGTCTGGGTGGACGAGGTCCTCGGGGACGGCGGCCCGAACTCCTCCTGAGGCGGCGCCGGGAAGCGCAGCCGCAGGGTCGTGCCGCGCCCGAGCCGCGACTCCACCTCGACGGTGCCGCCGTGGCGCTGCATGATCTCGCGCACGATGCCGAGCCCCAGGCCGGTCCCCGGGCGCTGGAGCGCGTCCTCGTTGGTCGAGCGGAACAGCGGCGCGAAGAGGTTGGCCTGGTCGGCGTCGGAGATGCCGATGCCCTCGTCGCGGCACGTGAACGTGACCGAGCCGTCGGCACCGCGCTCGACCCCGAGCCAGATCTCGTCGCCCGCGTTGGAGTACTTCACGGCGTTGTCGACGAGGTTGCTGATGGCGCTCGCGACCTCCCGCAGGTCGGCGTGCACCGTCGCGGGGCCGGGGTCGCCGACCAGGTGGAGCGTGATGCCGGCCTTCTCCGCCACCGCGGTCATCGACCCGAGCGTCTGGTCGACGATCGGCATGAGGTCGATGCGTTTCATCGTCGGCGGGTGCTGCGGGTCGCTCACCCGCGACAGCATCGCCAAGCCCTCCAGCAGGTCGCCGAGCCGCTCGGTCCCGCGCAGGATCGCCTGCGCCCGCCGCTGGTCGCGCTCGTCGAGGTGCTCGCCCGTCGCGAGGAACTCGGCGTTGGCGGCGATCACGGTCATCGGGTTGTTGATCTCGTGGGTGAGCTCGCGCAGGAACCGGTGGCGGGCCTCCTCGAGCTCGCGCAGCTCCTCGAGCAGCCGTCGCTCACGCTGCGTCGCGTGGGCGTTGGCGATCGCGCGACCGAGGTCGTGGCCGAGCTCGAGGGCCGCCACGCCCTCACCGTCGGTCCAGCGCCGCGAGCCCGTGCGGCGCGCCGCCATCAGCATGCCGAGCACCTCGTCCTCGACCCCGACGGGCGCGACGACGACGGCCTCGAAGCCGGCCTCGTCGAGGGCACGGGCGAACCAGTCGGCGTGCGCGGCCTCGAGCACCGGGTCGCCCCAGATCTGCGACGGCTCGATGATGAGGACCCGTTGGTCCGCCCACGCGCGGGCGGCCGCGGCGTCCAGCGCCTGGCGTACGTCGGGAGCCATCTGCAGCCCCAGGCTGTCCGGGGTCTCGACGTCCTCGTCGAGGAAGATGTGGATCTCCAGCTCGTCGACCGACAGCGCGCCGAGCAGCGTGCCGCGGGCCTCGCGGAGGAGGTGGTGGACGTCGTGCCGGGCCGGGTTGGACCGGGCCAGCCGGCGGGTCGCCCGGATGACCCGCATGTGGTCGGCGAACTCCTCGCGCTCGATGGCGGTGACCACCGAGCGCAGGGTCATCGAGAGCTCGTCGGAGATCTCGAGCAGCCGGTCCTTGTCGGGCCGCCTGAGGTCGGTCGGGACGTCGAGGTAGAGCAGCGCGCGCAGGTCGCCCCGCTCGTCGGCGATCTGGGCGACCAGCATGTCCATCGGGTGCCAGTCGTCGGGGTTGCCGGTGGTCGGGATGTCGGGCACGACCACGACGCCGTCGATGAGCTCGCGGGTGCTGTCGGAGAAGCTCTCGTCGGGGATCCAGATGAAGTGTCCGAAGGGCTCGCCGTCGGCGAAGGCGGCCTGCATGTCGGCCAGCCGCGACGCGGTGCCGAGCCGCTCCTCGGCGCTCGTCATGTCGCCGTAGATCGCGACGAACTCCAGCAGCCCCTTCGGGCGGACGACCTCGATGGCGCACACCCGGAACCCGGCACGGGTCGCCGCGTCGCGCGCCAGGGCGTGCATCAGCGCCCGAGCACGTGCGTCACCCCAACTCAGGTCGCGCGTCCGGCGCTCCCCTGGTCGCCCCTGGTCCATGGCGGTCTCGTCCTCCTGTCGCGGATCGTAGGCGGGGGCCGGAGGCTCTGGAAGTTTTTCCCCACGTCTTGCCGGATGCTGTGGAGGAACTGTTGAGAAGGGGTATGTCTAGACCGCTCCAGGTGGTCAGAAAGGGTGGTCCGCGCCTAGTCCTCGGGCCTAGCCCGCGCCCGGCTCGGCCCGTGCGTCACCCGGTGCCACCGGCAGCCGTACGACGAACGTCGTCCCGGCCCCGACCTCCGAGGTGACGTCGACAGACCCGTCGTGCGCACGCACGACCCGCTCGAGGATGGACAACCCGAGGCCGGTGCCGGGGCGGTCGCGCGC
Source organism: Nocardioides baculatus (assembly GCF_016735675.1). GTDB lineage: Bacteria > Actinomycetota > Actinomycetes > Propionibacteriales > Nocardioidaceae > Nocardioides > Nocardioides baculatus. The sequence continues at coordinate 479,172 of NZ_JAERSG010000001.1, forward strand.
GGCCGGGTCCCCCGACCGGAAGAACGGCGTGAAGACGTGGGGCAGGTCGGCCTCGCTGATGCCGATCCCGGTGTCGGAGCAGGTCAGCACGGCCTCGCCGTCGTCGACCTCGAGGGTCACGGACACCCGCCCTCCTGCGGGGGTGTACTTCACCGCGTTGGAGAACAGGTTGGCGACCATCCGCTGGAGTGCGGCCTCCTCACCCAGCACCACCACGCCGTCCGCCGCGCTGGTGACCAGGTCCACGCCGCCCCGCTCGGCGACCTGGGCGAGGAACTCGTCACTGTCGCGAACGGTCGCGGAGAGGTCGACCGAGGCCCGGATGACCGCGCGGTCGGGGTCGCTGACCGCGGCCAGCGCCATCAGCGCATCGATCATGTCCTCGACCCGGCGGGCCGCCCGGTCCATCGCGTCGAGCGACTCCCGGGCGATGTCGGTGGGGGCGTCGTGCTGCATCAGCTCGAGGTGGGACCAGATGACGCTGACGGGGTTGCGCAGCTCGTGGGCGAGCGTGACGACCATGTCGCGGCGGTGCTCGTTGGTGGCGCGCATCTCGGCGTTGAGGGCCCGCTCGCGTTCCATCAACCGCGCCTCGAGCAGCAACCGGCCCACGTCCGCCGCCACCATCGTGGCCGCATGGATCTCGGAGGAGATCCAGCGGGGCGCGCCCGAGGCACGGCCCAGTGCCATCGTGGCGAGGTACTCGTCCCCCGCCCCGATCGGCACGAGGAGCCCCGATTCGAGGTCGTGCGTGTCGAGGAGGCGGGTCAGCGCGGGCGGGGTGACGATGGCCCCCTCCTGCATGCTCCACGTCCGTTGGCGCTCGACGACCACGTGACCACGCCGCTCCCACTGCCGCTGCATCAGCGCGGCCACCTCGTCGCGGCCGTCCTCGAGCCCCTCCACCACCGACGATGCCGCGACCACGTCGACGGTCGCCACGTCCATCGCGCTGGTCAGCGCGCGCGAGAGCTCGCGGACCAGCTCGTCGAACGGCAGGCCGGGTCGTACGGTCTCGAAGGCGCGGCGCGCCTGGACGACCATGCGGACCTGCTCTCCGTAGAGCTCGCGCTCGACGATGCTGATGATCGCGTCGAAGAGCACACCCGACTCGGCGTTGATCGTCCGCGCCGTCTCCGTGGTCGGCCTCCGGCCGGAGAGCGGTTCGTCGAGGTAGAGCAGGGCGCGGAGCTCGCCGTCCTCGTTCGACAGCAGGCGCACCATCTGGTCGTCGGGATGCCACCCGTCCGGCAGCTCCGACGGGGGCACGTCGGGCCTGTGTCCGTAGGCGTCGAGCCAGGCGCGCGTGATCTCGTCGAGCCGATCGCCCGCGATGTGTCGCCACCCCTCCATCTCGACACCGAGCTCGAGGATGTGACCCAGCTCCAGCGGTGAGGCCTGCCCGAGCATCTTGTCCCGGGCGGACTCGTCGCCCGCGATGGCGACGAACTCGAGGTGGCCGTCGGAGCGCACCACCTCGATGGCCACGACCCGGTGGTCCGAGCGACGAGCGACGTCCTCGGCGATGGCGTGCAGGACCGCGCGCTGGGCATCGTTGCCCCACGCCTGTCCTCGTGGACGTTCGTACGTCCGGCCGTCTTCTTCCCTCACCGTGCTCCCGTTCCCGATAACGAGGTTGGCGGACGGCACGTTACGCGGACCCGGCCGACGCTGGCGAGCGACCTTTGGTCAAGTTTTCCACCACCTCGTGACCCGCGAGTAACATAGCCCTCATGAAGCGAGAGATCTACGACGAGGACCACGAGGCCTTCCGCTCCTCGGTCAAGCAGTTCCTGGACCGCGAGGTGGTCCCCCACCTCGACACGTACGCCTCGAACCACGGGCTCGACCGCGACTTCTGGATCGCGGCCGGCAAGCAGGGCTTCCTCGGCCTCGAGATCCCCGAGTCGTTCGGTGGCTCGGAGGCGGACGACTACCGCTTCAACGCGGTGCTCACCGAGGAGCTCGCCAAGGTCAACATGACCCTGCCGAGCTGCGTCGGCATCCACGCCGACATCACCGTGCCCTACCTCGTGCACCTCACCAACGACGAGCAGAAGGCCCGCTGGCTGCCGCGCGCCGCGACCGGCGAGCTCGTCACGGCGATCGGGATGACCGAGCCCGGCGGCGGCTCCGACCTGGCCAACCTGCGTACGACCGCAGTGCGCGACGGCGACGACTGGATCATCAACGGCTCGAAGACCTTCATCACCAACGGCGGCTCGGCCGACCTGGTCCTGGTCGCCGCGCGCACCAGCCCGGAGAAGAAGGCCAAGGGCATCTCGCTCTTCGCCGTCGACACGACCCTCGACGGCTTCAGCGTCGGCCGCGTGCTCGACAAGGTCGGCCAGGACGAGTCCGACACGGCCGAGCTGTCCTTCGAGGACGTGCGCGTCAGCAACGACGACCTCGTCGGTCCCCTCGACACCGGCTTCATCTCGATGATGCAGTTCCTGCCGCAGGAGCGGCTCGGCTCGGCGATCACCAACCTCGCCCACGCCAAGCAGATCCTCGAGGAGACGATCCAGTACGCAAAGGACCGCCAGGCGTTCGGGCAGCCGATCGGCGCCTTCCAGAACACCCAGTTCCTGCTCGCGGACCTCGTCACGCGCATCGACGTCACCCAGGCGTTCGTCGACCAGTGCGTGGTCGCGCACACCAAGCAGGAGCTCACCCCGGTCGACGCCGCCAAGGCCAAGTGGTGGACCTCGCAGGTGCAGAACGACGTCCTCGACCACTGCGTCCAGGTGCACGGCGGCTACGGCTATATGAACGAGTACCGCGTCGCCCGCGCCTGGCGCGATGCGCGGGTGACCAAGATCTGGGCCGGGTCCAACGAGATCATGAAGATGCTGATCGGGCGCGACCTCGGGCTCTGATGCGGGCCTTCGTCGCCGTCGTACCTCCTGCGCAGGTCGTGGAGCACCTCGACGACTTCCTGTCCGTGCGTCGGGGAGCCGCGGGGTTCCGGTGGTCCGACCCCGGGCAGTGGCACGTGACGCTGGCCTTCACCGCTGAGCTGCCCGAGCGGGCGCTCGACGAGCTCGACGACCTGCTCACCGACGCGGCCGCGCGACACGGGCGGTTCGGGATGCGGATCACCGGCGGCGGTGCCTTCCCGCACGCGGACGGGGCGCGCGTCCTCTTCGCAGGCCTGGAGGTCGACGACGACGCGCTCGGGCGCCTCGCGACCACCAGCCGTTCGGCCGTGTCGCGCGCGGGCGGGCGGGTCGACGGGCAGCGGTTCCGCCCGCACGTCACCCTCGCCCGCCTCGGACGACCGGCCAACGTCACCTCGTGGGTCCGCCTCCTCGACGCTTACGACGGCCCGGCGTGGGAGGTCGGCGAGGTCGCACTGGTCGCCTCGCACCTCGGCGAGGGTCAGCGTCGGCGCCCTCGCCACGAGGTCCTGGGCACCTACGCGCTCGCCTGAGCACAGCCTCACCTTCGTTGAAAGCACGCTCCCGCACCGTCAGGATCAGGGGGTGAGCACGGAGATCGGCACCGACGAGCAGCCCCGGCACTTCCACGACGACATCGGCGACCACGTCGGCACGCGGCTGAACTGGCTGCGCGCGGCCGTGCTCGGCGCCAACGACGGCATCGTCTCGACCGCCGGCGTCGTCATGGGCGTCGCGGGTGCGACCGACGACCGCGGCACCATCGTGATCGCCGGCATCGCCGCGCTGACCGCGGGTGCGCTCAGCATGGGCACGGGCGAGTACGTCTCGGTCAGCACGCAGCGCGACTCCGAGAAGTCGATCCTCGAGCTCGAGGCCACCGAGCTGCGGCAGATGCCGGAGACCGAGGAGCGCGAGCTCGCGAAGATGTACGTCGAGAAGGGTCTCGCGCCGGAGACCGCGAAGCAGGTCGCCCGCGAGCTCACCGAGCACGACGCACTCCGCGCGCACGCCGACATCGAGTTCGGCATCGACCCCGACAACCTCACCAACCCGTGGCACGCCGCCTGGGCCTCGATGGTGGCCTTCACGGTCGGCGCGCTCCTGCCGCTGCTCATCGTGGCGTTCGTGCCCGACGCCGTGCGCGTGCTGGTGACCGTGCTGAGCGTCGTGCTCGCCCTGGCGCTCACCGGGTTCGTGAGCGCCCGGATCGGGCTCAGCCCGCGCCTGCCCGCCGTCGTGCGCAACGTCGCCGGCGGCCTGCTCGCGATGGGCGTCACCTACGCCATCGGCGCGTTCGCCGGCATCCACCTCGGCTGACGCCCACCCCCGCTGGTCGAGGAAGGCGCCTTGGCGCCTGTCACGAGACCTGGTCTCGTGACGGGACTTCGTCCCTCCTCGACCGACGGAAGGACCATCGAAGCGTCAGGACTGAGCCCAGGTGTCGACCAGGGCCAGGCACCAGTCGAGGTGCCGCCCCGGGTAGCCGGCCAGGCAGCTCGCGGTGACCAGGCCGTACGCCGCCCGGTGGAGCACGAGCACCTCGGGCTCGTAGCCGAACCGCTGCACGGCCAGCCGGTCGAAGCCGGCCGTGGCGTCGGCCGCGCCCGGACCGAACATGTCCTGCAGGCAGGCGGCGACGGCGGCGTCGAAGGCCGGGTCGCCGACCGTGGAGACGTAGCCGAAGTCGAGCAGCCCGGAGACCCGACCGTCCTCGAGCAGCACGTGCACCGGTCCGAGGTCGCCGTGGACCAAGCGGGCAGGCACGGGCGTGAGCGCCCGCAGCGCTGCGGCCATCTCCTCGACCGCTCCGTCCTCGAGGCCGTCGACGAGCGGCGCGCGGCGCACCACGAGCGCGGCGAGCGACTCGCCGAACGGGACGGCGGGGTCGAAGGGCGGCTCGCCGTCGGGCACGGGCAGCACCGCGAGGTCGGGGTGGGCCGGCACCCGCGCCAGCGCCTCGAGCACGTCGAGCACCGGCTCCGGTCGCGCGCCGCCGACGGACGTCCCCCGCAGCCGTCGCTGCACGGTCAGCACCAGGCCGTCGGCCTCGGCGACCTCCAGGATCCGCGGCACGGCGATCGGCGCACCGGCCGCGCCCAGCCCGGCCTCGACGGCGTCGTAGAACGTGCGCAGCCGCTCGACCTCGTCGAGCGGACGCCGGTCCCACAGCTTCACGACGCGCGCGTCGTCCAGGGCGGCGACGACACCTTCCATGCCCCGGCCGAGCTCGTGCGTGACGTCGTAGCCGGCCGTCCGCATCAGCGCGAGCGGGTCGGTGCTCACCCGACCTCGTGGAGGGAGACGCCGGGCTCGCCGGGCAGGGTGAGCCGTCCGTCGCCGACCGAGGACGTCACGCCGACCAGGCAGCGGAGGGCGGGCGACGGGCCCAGCGCGTGCAGGGGCAGGTCGACCGGCTCCGTGGGACGGCGTACGGCGTGCACCAGGAGCGTCTGTCCCGGGTGCTCGCGCAGGAAGGTCATCGAGTCCTCGCCGGCGTGCAGCCACCGCAGGCCGCCGCGGCGCAGCGCGACGTGCTCGCGGCGCAGCGCGATCCACTGGAGGTAGGCGGCCATCGTCGGCTCGTCCCACGTCTCGCGGTGCGCCCAGGGGTAGGGCGTACGCGCGTGCTCGCCGTCGACGGCGGTGAGGCCGAGCTCGTCGCCCATGAAGACCACCGGCACGCCGGGCATCGACATCTGCAGACCGAGGCCGACCAGGTGGAGGTCACGGCCGCGACCGGCCAGGTCGGTGCCTCCGTCGGTGCCCCCACCCGCGACGGTGCGGAAGCGCGGGGTGTCGTGGGAGTCGAGGTGCATGGTCGAGCCCTGCCACGCCGTCCACGGGATCGAGCCGTGGACGTCGCGCATCGTCGCGACGGCGGCGGTGCCGGGGAGGACCGGGATGTCGACGGGCAGGCCGAGGTAGTCGAGGCCGTGCGGGATGCCGGGGCCGCCGGGAGCGCCGCCATTGAGCCAGCACCACACCGGGCGCGTGAAGCCGGCGTAGTCCATCGTCCCGTGCCAGCCGGCACCGGTGAGGTCGGCGGTCGCGTCGTGACCGTGCTCGGCCAGCAGCCAGCCGTCGTCGGCGACCTCGTCCATCGTGCGGCGCAGCGCCTCGGCCACGGTGTGGGCGAGGTCGTCGGCGCCCATCCGCCCGGTCATGTTGGCGACGTCGACCCGCCAGCCGTCGAGGCCGTTGCGCAGCCAGTGCGCGGCGATCGACTCCGGTCCGGCGTAGAGCCGGCGGGCGAGCTCGGCCGAGGAGTGGTCGAGCTTGGGCAGGCTCGGGATGTCGAGCCACGCGGCGTAGCCGTGCTCCTCGTCGTCGGAGAAGCGGTAGAACGACCGCTCCGGCGACGCCGGGTCCTCCCGGGCCTTCTCGAACCAGTCGTGGTGCTCGCCGGTGTGGTTGGTGGTGAGGTCGCCCATGAGGCGGAGGCCGTGGTCGTGCACGGCGTCGCCGAGCCGCTGGAGGGCGGCGTCCCCGCCGAGGAGCGGGTCCACGCGGTCGAACGACACCGCGTCGTAGCGGTGCGTGGACCACGCCTCGAACACCGGCGTCAGGTAGAGCAGGGTCGCGCCGAGGTGGTCGAGGTGGTCGAGGTGCTCGGCGACCCCGTCGAGCGTGCCGCCGTACCACTGGTACGGCACGTCGGGCCCCTGGTGGACGACGGGCTGGTCCCACTCGCACGGGATCGCCCAGTCCGGCGCCGGGGCCGTCACCTCGGTCTTCGCGAAGCGGTCCGGGAAGACCTGGTAGCCGACCTGGTCGAGCACCCAGTCGGGCAGCCGGTGCTGGGTGCTGATCCGGAAGTCCCCACCGTCGGTCACGTCGCGCGCGTGCACGCCGGTGGCGGTGAGCCACCGGAAGTCGGCGGGACCGGTGGAGACGAGGAAGCGGTAGGACGTGACCCGGTTGACGATGCGCAGGCCGACCTCCCACCACGCGCCGGCGGCGTCCTCGTCGACCCGCTCGGCCCTGCTGATCGCGGGCTCGCCGTCGCGCACCGTGCGCAGCACGACCTCGGTCGCGCCCGGCGTACGGTCCTCGCGGTGCGGCACCCGGACGCGCAGGGTCACCACGTCGCCCAGCGACGGAGCCGGGGTGGAGACGTAGAGCGGGGAACCGTCGTGGTGCGGGTCGAGGGCGTGGGGCTCTGCCGACACGCCTAGCCCTTCACACCGCCGGCGGTGATGCCGCCGACGATGAACCGCTGGAGGTAGAGGAAGAGCAGGACGACCGGGATGGCCGTCATGATCGACCCCGCCGCGAAGACGCCCAGGTTGTTGGACCGGTCGGCGTCGATGAGGCCGTAGAGACCGGTCGCCAGCGTCTTGTTGCCCTCGTCGCGCAGGAAGATCGAGGCCATCAGGAACTCGCCGATCACGCCGACGAAGACCAGCAGGCCGCAGACGGCGAGGATCGGTCGGACGAGCGGCAGGATGATCCGGAAGAACACCTGGACGTGGCTGGCGCCGTCGAGCATCGCGGCCTCGTCGAGCGACATCGGGATCGAGTCGAAGAAGCCCTTGATCAGCCACACCTGGCCGAGCGAGCCGCCGCACATCATCAGGATGTAGCCGGCGAGGGTGTCGAGGCCGATCGCCGGGATGACGGCGCCGATGTCGGTGAACATCAGGTAGAGGGCGACCGCGGCGAGGAACTGCGGGAACATCTGGATCAGCAGCAGCGCCAGCAGGCCGCCGCGACGCCCGGTGAAGCGGAAGCGGGAGAAGGCGAAGGCCGCGAGGGCGCTGAAGAACAGCTGGACGAACACCACGGCGGCGCACACGATGATGCTGTTGCGGTACCAGGTGCCGAACGGCTGCTCGTCGAGCAGCTTGGTGTAGTTGTCGAGGCTGAACGCCTGCGGGATCAGCGTCGAGGTCACCACGTTGCCGAGCGGGTTGAGCGAGGCCGAGACGAGGTAGGACACCGGGAACAGCGCCCAGACGACGGCGAGCACCCCGACCAGGTGGCGCCAGCCGATCTCGCGGAACCACCGGCTCGCACCCATCTTGACCCGCGGCGCCTTGTCGCCGCCCTTGCCACGGCCGGATGACGCGGCAGCGGGAGCGTCCTCGACGATCGTCGTGCCGGGCGGGGGGCCCTGGACCTGTGTCATGTCAGTTCACATCCTCGAGCGAGCGGGTGGCGCGGAACTGCAGGGCAGCGATGACGCCGGTGATCACGAAGAGGACGACGGAGACGGCAGCGGCGAAGCCGATCTGCACGCCACCGGCGCCGAAGGCGAGGCGGTAGGTGTAGCTGATGAGGATGTCGGTGCCGCCCGCGGTGGGGTTGTCCGGGCTGAAGGGCCCGCCACCGGTGAGCAGGTAGATCGCACCGAAGTTGTTGAAGTTGAAGGCGAAGGTCGCCACCAGCAGGGGTGCGACGGTGACCAGCAGCAGCGGGAAGGTGATCCGGCGGAAGCCGGCGAAGCCGCTCGCCCCGTCGATGCGGGCCGCCTCGGTCAGGTCCTCCGGGATCGCCTGCAGTGCCCCCGTCGAGACCAGGAACATGTAGGGGAAGCCCATCCAGAGGTTGGTGAGGAGGACGGCGACCTTAGCGCTGAACGAGCCGCCGAACCAGTTGATGTTGAGCCCTGTGATGTCGTTGATCAGGCCGAAGTCCTGGTTGTAGAAGCTCGACCAGAGCAGCAGCGAGATGAAGCCCGGGATCGCGTAGGGGAGGATCAGCAGGGCCCGGTAGATCTTCTGCCCGCGCACCCGGGGGTCGTTGAGCGTGATCGCGAACGCCAGCCCCAGCAGGAACGTGCCGACCACCGAGAGCGTCGCGAAGACGACGGTCCAGATGAAGATCCCGATGAAGCTGCTGCTGATGCGGCTGTCGGTGAAGATCTTGTTGAAGTTGCGGGTGCCGACGTTGGCGGTCCACGACTGGTCGGAGAGCCGCTTGCCGGTCTCGTCGGCGAAGTACTCCCGGTCGCCCTGCTGCTGGACGGTGTAGACGACGTCGTCGGCCTCGTCGGTGATGGTGTCGGCGTCCGCGTCGTAGACGAGCGTCGGCGCACCCTCGAAGGCCTCGCTCGTGCCGTCGCGGACGATGAAGGTGTCGCTCTCGGTCGGGATGGCGATCTCGTCGAGGGCGTCGGAGGCGGCGCTGATCTGCTTGATGTTGAGGATCGTGTAGCCGTCGACCGCGGTGACGCGGCCGTTCTCGACCGTGACGCCGCCGGGGTCCTCCTCGAGGCCGTCCTCGGTGCCCTCGTAGACCGTCTCCGGGTCGTCCTGCGGGACGAGGAAGTAGGTGAAGGGGCCGGAGGACGGGTCGCCGTCGGTGGCGATCGTCAGGTTGTACTGGGGCGAGTCGTCGGCGCGGGTGACGGACGAGCCGACGATCTGGTCGACGGTCGTCTGCTGGTCGTTGCGCGTGCCGTCGCCGTAGTTGGTGAACGACGTCTTCGCCGTGAGCGCGATCGGGAAGACGACGAAGAGTGCCAGCATCAGCGTGCCCGGCACGAGGTACTTGGCCGGCAGCGCCCGCCCGGTGGCGTACGTCGCGACGAGGACCAGCGCGATCAGCCAGGTCGCGACGAGGAAGATCCACGACTCCTCGCCGACCAGGGCCGGGGTCAGGGCGACCGCGGTGCCGATGACGATGCCGAGGAGGAGGACCTTCACCAGGATCGCGGGTACGTCGTCGCGGCCGGGCCTGCGCGAGGAGCGCGTGCGGCGGTGCGAGGTGTCGGTGGAGTCGATCGGGTCCGCCATGGCGTATCCCCTTCGCGGGAGGAGCGGGGCCGGGTTCTGGGTGGTGCGGGTCGTGCGGGACTGCGGACCGGTCAGGCGCGGCCGGTGGCCCCGGCGGGCGGCTGGTGCCGCCCGCCGGGGTGCGTGGCGCTGTCGATCAGCACGAGATCAGCGGGTGGATCAGCCTGCGTCGGCGATCGCCTTGTTGATCGTGTCGCCGGCGGACTTGATCGTCGCGACCGGGTCCTTGCCGCTGACGATGGCGGAGTACGCCTTGCCCAGCGGCTCCCACACCGACGCCATGGCCGGGATGGCGGGCATCGGGGCGGCGCCGTTGGCGGCCTCGGTGAAGACCGTGAGGTCGGGGTCGTCGACCTGGTCCTGCACGGCGGTCATCGCGGGCGGCAGCTGCGTGCCCTCGAAGAGGGTCATCATGGCGTCCTCGCTGTTGACGCCGTTGTTGACGAACTCCTGCGCGATGTCCTTGTTCTTGCCGTTGGCCGCGACCATGAAGGCCTGGGCTCCCATGAACGGCTGCGCGGGGTCCTGGCCGGCGAAGCCCGGGACGGGCTGGATGCCGTAGTCGAAGCCGGCCTTCTTCACGTCGGCGAGCGCCCACGGTCCGGAGATCAGGTAGGCGGCCTTGCCGCTGGTGAACAGGGCGATGGAGTTGTCGCCGCTGATCGAGGTGCGCAGCACCTTGGCCTTGGCGAGCCTGGAGATCTCCTCGGCGGCCTTGATCGAGCCGTCCTTGCCGATGCCGACGTCCTGGGCGTCGTAGCCCGTGGCCTCGTCGTAGGAGAAGATGTAGCCGCCGAACGAGGTCAGGATCGGCTCCATGTGGTAGGCGTCGCCGAGCTCGCCGACGGGCAGGTTGAGCGCCGACTCGACCTTGCCGGACTTCACCGCGGCCTCGCCGGAGGCGATGGCGTCGTCCATGGAGGCCGGCTCGTCGGGCACGACGTCCTTGTTGCGGTAGAGCGCGAGGGCCTCGATGCCGTAGGGCACGCCGTAGAGCTTGCCGTCGTACGTCGTGGCCTGGACGGCCTTCTCGGAGTAGCCGGAGAGCTCGTCGGGGGTGAGGTTGAGGGGGTCGATCGCACCGTTCTGGACCAGGTTGCCGATCCAGTCGTGGGCGCCGACGACCACGTCGGGGCCGTTGCCGGCCGCGTCCGCGGTGACGAAGCTGCCCTGCAGGTCCTCCGAGATGGCCTGGACCTTGACGGTGATGCCGTTGGCCTCGCCGAAGGAGTCAGCGACCTGCTTGACGGCGTCGATCTTGAGGGAGTCGGTCCACACGAGGAGGTCGGCGTCGCCGCCTCCGGTGTCCTCCGACGGGCTCGAGCTCGAGGTGTCCGAGCTCGACGAGCTGCTGCTCGACCCGGAGTCACCGCCGCAACCGGCGGCGGTGAGGGCGAGCACCGCGACGGCCACGGGGCCGAGGGTGCGGGTGAGTCTGCGCATGAAAAAATCCTCCGAGGTGCGGCAGTGTGAGGGCCGCCACACCGTAGCAGCGGAATTTCATGACTGGGAAGACCCTGCAAATTTTTTCATACGCCGTCCCCGGATCGTGACCCCGGTCACTAGGGTGTGCGAGTGAAGATCAGGCTGAGCGAGATCGCAGAGCGCTCCGGCGTGAGCATCAGCACGGTCAGCCGCGTGCTCAACGAGCAGCCCGGGGTCAGCCAGCACACCCGTCGCCAGGTGCTCACGGCGATCGACGTCCTGGGATACGACCGGCCCGTGCGACTGCGTCCACGCGCCGGCGGCCTCGTCGGACTCGTGCTCCCCGAGCTGGAGAACCCGTACTTCCCGCGCCTCGCGCACCACCTCGAGGTGGCGCTGGGACGCCTCGGCCTCTCCCCCGTGCTGTGCAGCCAGACGCTGGGCGGGGTCCACGAGGACGACTACGTCGCGATGCTCCTCGAGCACTCGGTGGCCGGCATCGTCTTCGTCTCCGGCGTGCACGCCCTCGTCGACAGCGATCCGGCCCGCTACCAGCGGCTGCTGGACCTCAACCTCCCCTTCGTCCTCGTCAACGGTGCGCTCGCCGGGCTGGAGGCACCGACCGTGTCCACCGACGATGCCGCGTCGGTCGAGCTGGCCGTCCAGCACCTCGAGCACATGGGGCACCGCCGCATCGGTGCCGCCCTCGGCCAGCTGCGCTACCTCCCGTCGCAGCGCAAGCGCGAGGCCTTCCTCCGCGTGATGCGCGAGCGCGACCTGGTGCCGGACGGCCACCGGGCCGCGGACCTCGTGCACACCACGGCGTACTCCGTCGAGGGCGGCCGGCGCGCCGCCGAGCGCCTCCTCGACCTGGGCGTCACGGGCATCGTCTGCGGCTCGGACGTGATGGCCCTCGGTGTCATCCGGGCCGTCCGGCAGCGGGGCCTGCGGGTGCCCGAGGACGTCTCCGTCGTCGGCAGCGACGACAGCCAGATGATGGAGTTCGCCGACCCGCCCCTGACCACGGTGCGCCAGCCGGCCGAGGCACTCGCCCAGGCCGCGAGCGAGGAGATCGCCGAGCAGATGGCCGGTGCGCGACCGCACTCGGGCGAGGTGCTCTACCGGCCCGAGCTGGTGGTGCGTGGCTCGACCGCGCGTGCGCCCGAGTCCGCGTGAGGGCGGTCAGCCCAGCGCGGCGACGATCTCGTTGACCTTGTCCTTGGCGTCGCCGAAGAGCATCTGGGTGTTGTCCTTGAAGAACAGCGGGTTCTGCACGCCGGCGTACCCGGTGGCCATCGAGCGCTTGAAGACGACGACGTCCTTGGCCTTCCACACCTCGATGACCGGCATGCCGGCGATCGGCGAGCCGGGCTCCTCCAGCGCCGCCGGGTTGACGGTGTCGTTGGCTCCGATCACCAGCACGACGTCGATCTCGGGGAGGTCGTCGTTGATCTCGTCCATCTCGAGCACGATGTCGTAGGGCACCTTGGCCTCGGCGAGCAGCACGTTCATGTGGCCGGGAAGCCGGCCGGCGACGGGGTGGATGCCGAACCGGACGTCGACGCCCTTCTCGCGCAGCTTGCGCGTCATCTCGGCGACGGGGTACTGCGCCTGGGCGACCGCCATGCCGTAGCCGGGCGTGATCACCACCGACGACGCGTCGGCCAGGAGCGCGGCGACCTCGTCGGCCTGGATCTCGCGGTGCTCGCCGTAGTCGCGGTCTTCGCCCGACACGGTGCCGTCGGAGCCGAAGCCACCGGCGATGACGCTGACGAACGAGCGGTTCATCGCCTTGCACATGATGTAGCTGAGGATCGCACCCGAGGAGCCGACCAGTGCGCCGGTGATGATCAGCAGGTCGTTGCCGAGCATGAAGCCCGCAGCGGCCGCCGCCCACCCGGAGTAGCTGTTGAGCATCGACACGACGACGGGCATGTCGCCGCCGCCGATCGCGGCGACGAGGTGGAAGCCGAGCACCAGGGCGAGGACGGTCATGATCACGAGGGGGGCGGTCCCGCCCCAGCCGTCGGCGTTCATGAACCAGACCAGCAGGATCGCGGACAGCACGAGGATGCCGAGGTTGAGCAGGTGGCGACCGGGCAGCGTCATCGGCGCGGACTTCATCTTCGCGCTGAGCTTGAGGTTGGCCACGATCGAGCCGGTGAACGTCACGGCGCCGATGAAGACCCCGATGAAGACCTCGGCGTTGTGGATCCCGTCGGCGGAGCCCGCGAAGTCGGCCACCTCGATCCAGGTGTTGTAGCCGACGAGGACGGCGGCCAGACCGACGAAGCTGTGCATCATCGCGATCAGCTCGGGCATGCCGGTCATCTCGACCCCGCGTGCCAGCCGGATGCCGATGACGGCTCCGATGGAGCCCGCGACGAGGATGATGACCACCCCGAACCAGCCTGCGGCGCTGTCGTACGACGTGACCTGGTCGAGGACGAGCAGGAGGGTCGCGCCGACGGCGAGCCCCATGCCGGCCATGCCGAACTGGTTGCCGCGTCGAGCGGTCTCGTGCTTGCTCAGGCCGGCGAGGGCGAGGATGAAGAGGAGCGCCGCGAGGATGTAGGCGCCCTGGACGAACTCGACCACCGGCTCAGCCCTTCTGGAACATGTTGAGCATCCGCCGGGTGACCATGAAGCCACCGAAGACGTTGATGCTGGCGAGCAGGATGGCCACCCCGGCGATCACCTGGACGACGGGCTGGTCGATCGGCGCCTGGAGGATCGCACCGACGACGATGATCCCGCTGATGGCGTTGGTGACGCTCATGAGCGGGGTGTGCAGCGCGTGGTGGACGTTGCCGATCACGTAGAAGCCGATGACGACGGCGAGCACGAAGACCGTGAGGCTCGGCAGGAAGTAGGCCGGCGAGAGGGTCGCGAGCGCGAGGAAGACCACGGCGGCGAGCCCGACGGCGTACGCCCTCCGGCGGGGGTCGGGCGGGGCGGTCGGCGCCTTCTCGACCGGGAGCACCGCGGTCTGCTCCGCCGTCGGCGCGGCGGAGACCTGCACGGGCGGCGGCGGCCACATGACCTCGCCGTCGCGCGTCACCGAGATGCCGCGCTGGATGACGTCGTCCATGTCGAGCGTGAGCTGGCCGTCCTTCTCGGGGGTCAGCAGCTTGAGGAGGTTGACGATGTTGGTGCCGTAGAGCTGGCTGGTCTGGGCGGCGAGCCGGCCGGCGAGGTCGGTGTAGCCGAGGACGGTGACGCCGTTGTCGGTGACGACCCGCTCGTCCTTGACCGTCGCCGCGACGTTGCCGCCGTTGGCCGCCGCCATGTCGACCACGACCGAGCCCGGCTGCATGGCCGCGACCGTGTCGGCCGTGACCAGCAGCGGCGCGGGACGGCCGGGGATCAGCGCGGTGGTGATGACGATGTCGGCGGCGCGCGCCTCCTCGTCGTACATCGCGGCGGTGGCGGCCTCCTGCTCGGCGGTCATCTCCTTGGCGTAGCCGTCGGAGCTGACCTCCTGCTCCATGTCGACGGTGACGAACTGTGCGCCCATCGACTCGACCTGCTCTGCCACCTCGGGGCGTACGTCGAACGCGCGGACGATCGCACCCAGCGAACCAGCCGCACCGATGGCGGCGAGGCCGGCGACTCCCGCACCGACGACGAAGACGCGGGCCGGCGGCACCTTGCCGGCCGCGGTGACCTGGCCGGTGAAGAGCCGGCCGAACTCGTGGGCCGCCTCGATCACCGCGCGGTAGCCCGCGACGTTGGCCATGCTCGAGAGGACGTCCATCGACTGTGCACGCGAGATGCGGGGGACGGCGTCCATAGCGAGGGCGGTGACGCCGGCGGCGCCGAGCTTCTCGACGAGCTCGGGGCTGCGGGCGGGCGCCAGCAGCGCGACGACGGTGGCGCCGCGACGCAGCAGCCCGATCTCGTCGTCGGTGGGCGCATTGACCTTGACGACGACGTCGCTCGACCACACTTCGGTGCTCGTGCCGATGTCGATGCCGGCCTCGATGAAGGCGGAGTCCGGCTGGTCGGCAGCCGCACCCGCGCCCTGCTCCACCACCACGTCGTAGCCGAGCGCGGCGAGCTGCGCCGCCGTCTTCGGGGTGGCCGCGACGAGGGTCTCGCCGGGTCGTGACTCGCGCGGGATGCCGATGCGCACTGCTGCCTCCTGGGTGGGGGCTCCGACCGGATCGAGCCGGAGCGGCGTGCGGGCCGCGCACAACGTACCGAACTGGAAGGCCCTCTCACTGGAATGACCACAGGGGGCCACGCCCGCACGGCGTGGCCCCCTGCTCGGAGCGGCTCAGGAACCTCCCTTACGCCGCTTTCCTCCTCACCACGCGGACGGTGGCCCGGACGATGACCTCGCCCTTGCGGTCCAGCACCCGCAGCACCGTCTTGCCGGAGAGGCTCATGGGCACCCCGCGCTTCACCGAGAAGCGGCCGTCGGCCACCTTCGCGGTGCCGAGCTTCTTGCCGCCCAGGGTGATGCTCACCTTGTTCACCGACAGGTCACGCCCGCGGATCCGGAGCTTCGCACCGGCCCGCACCTTGTCCTTGACCCGCACCTTCGGCGCCACGTCCGGGGTCGGCGGGACCGTCGTCGGCGGGACCGTCGTCGGCGGGACCGTGGTCGGCGGGGCCGTGGTCGGCGGGACCGTGGTCGGCGGCGGGTCGGTCGGCTCGTAGGCCTTGTCGACGGTGAACCGGTAGGTCCCCGACCCGACCTCGAAGACGATCGCGTCGTTCTCGGGACCGACGAGCGTCACACCGGGTGCGGACGCCGCGGGGCTCGGTGTACCGGTGCCACTCTCGGTGATCGCCTCTGCGACCTCGGCCGGTACGTGCACCCGTGCCGTGGTGTTGGCCGGGATCGTCACGTCCATGACCAGCTCGTCCTCGGTGTCCTTCCAGCTCGACTTGATCAGGCCGTGGAGGGACTCGTGCTCGGCAGCGACCTCGTTGACGCCGTACTCGGATCCGATGAGCGGCCGGACGGTGATCTCCTTGAAGCCGGGAGCGGCCTGCTTGATGCCGGCGAGCTCCTCGTAGAACCACTGCCCGATCGAGCCTTGGAACTGGTGGTTGCGGGTCCGGGTGGAGGCCTCCCAGTACTCACCGACGCCGGTGTAGCCCAGCCCGATGTGGTAGCCGTACGACGGGTAGGTCGTCTGCTGTGCCACTGAGAAGAGCGCCTCCTTGGCGTGCGGCACGCCGAGGTGTGCGGCCTCGGTCAGCACTGGCCACATCCACCGCATCCCCACGAACCCGATCATCATGTGACCAGAGCGGGTGACAGCGACGTCGCGGGCGAGCTTCTCCATGAGGGCCTCGCGGTTCTGCTCCTCGACGAGCCCGAAGCCGATGGCCCAGGCCTGGAATCCCTGCCGAAGCTCCTGCGTCGGGTTCTCGGCGTAGAAGCCGCGCTCCTCATCCCACCAGCGCTTGTTGAAGTCGGCGCGGATGTTCTCGAAGAGCTCGTCGTAGCGAGCGGCGTCGGCAAGGTAGGACTCGTCCCCCGTGTCCTCAGCGAGGAGCCGTGCCATGTCGGCCGTGAGCTTGACGATGTACGCCGTGAACGCCGTCCCCGACGCCGCCTGCAGACCACCGACGTTGAGGTTCGTGCCCTCCGCCGCATTGCCGTCTGCGCCGGTAACGAAGGCCCAGTCACCCAGGTGGGTGCTCAGCGTCCAGTCGTCCGAACCGTCACGGACGAACCACCCGCCAGGGCCCTGACCGTAGGGCTTGCCGCCCTGGATCCAGTCGTCCAGGTAGCGGATCATCGAGGGGTAGGCCGTCTTCACGCCCGTGAGGTCGTCGTAGCGGTTGTAGTTCTCCCACGGGAGGACCATCAGGTAGGCGTCCCAAATCGGAGTGGCGCCGTTGCCCGAGCTCTTGAACACGTTGAGCGAGGGGCTCGTGCCGCACGGAACATAGGAGACCGTCGGGTCGGTGGCGCTCGGCGAGCAGTACCCGTAGCCCTGCGCGCCGGGGATCAGCAATCCGACCTGGCCGTCCTCCCACTGCGACTCAGTGGCGTCTCGCGAGAGCTTCTGCAGGTTCCGCTGGATGTCGAAGATGTTCGCCACCGTGGGCAGGATGATCTGGGCGTCACCCGTCCAGCCGTCCTTCTCGTAGGTCGGCGTGTCCATCGAGTAGCCGTTGATCCAGTCGGCCGACACCGAGCCGCGGACGTTGGCGTAGATCTTGTTGAGCAGGTCCACGTTGGTCTCGAAGGTGCCGACCTCGTCGAACGCCGTGCGGACCTCCTGGACCGACTTCACGTCCACCTTGACGTTGTCAGGCAGCTTGGCGCCACCGTTCCCGTCGATCTGCACCCACTGGAAGCCTGCGAAGTTCCAGTTCATCTGGAAGATCTCGGGGTTGGCCTCGGTGCCGGTGCCGTCGGAGACGTAGTAGCCCTGCTGAAGGCTGCCGGGAGGAGCGAGTGCACCGTCCTGACCGGTGCCCGGGACGTTCGGGTCGTCGATGCTCAGGTCGTCGTTGCGACGCTCGATGTACTGGACGCGGATGACCTGACCGGGCTCGGCGCCCCACACGGCGATCTTGGCCCAGCCGATGCGCTGCCGCTCGGTGTCGAAGGCAAGAGCCCCCTCCGGCGTGCGCCAGCTGTAGAAGGGACCCTCGTGCTCGGCCACCAGCTCGGTGGGTTCGTTGATCATGGAGATCACGTCACCTTGGGGGCCGTCGATGAAGCGCGTGTTGCTCCATCCCGCGGCGTTGTACGCCGCGGTGTTCCACCCCGGGATGACCTTGCGTGCGTCGTAGGTCTCGCCGTTGTCGAAGTCGTTGTAGCGAGTCGGACCGTCGATGCTCGTCTTCCACGAGTCGTCGGACTTCACCAGCTGCTCTGTCCCGTCCGCGTACGTCAGCCACAGGTCGGCACGCAGAGTCTCCTGCGCGCGCCACTGCGCGGTCTCGAAGCGGTGGTTGCTGGGGACCGACTCCGAGTTGTAGCGACCGGCGCCGATCTCGCTGGCGAGCACGTTCGGGGTGGCCGCCGAGGGAGCCTGCTGGATCAGGGCGGTGACGTCGTCCGTCGTGTACTGCACGCTGTCCTGGTAGTCGGTGAAGCCGGGGTTCAGGTGACCGGCGGGCTGCGTCTTCTTGCCGTTGATCGACGGCTCGCTGAAGCCGAGGCCGGACGAGTAGAGACGCGCCTTGACGATCTTGCCGTGGGCCGACTGGGCAGGCACCTGGAAGGTCTTGCGCATGAGGAAGGTCGGCCGGATGGGCTTGCAGACGCCCGCATTGGGAGAGTTGCCGACGGGACGGCAGACATCGCCGTTCCCGGCACGCCGCACCGTGACGCCTTCGTCACGGGCGGCGGTGAGCGGCGTGTCGATGCCCACCCCCGACCCGGGCGCGAAGGCGGTCGCGCCCTGCGCGCCGGCAGCCGCCAGAGCGGTCACCCCGACCCCCGACCCCAGGCCGCGGGCCGCGACGCCGGAGGCGAACGCGGTGCCCACCGCCGCGTCAAGGGTGATGCCAGTGCCGGTGGCTCCCGCGGTGCCGACGGTGACTGCGGTCCGGATGACAGCGGTGTCTCCGGAGCCGATCAGGACCGGCTGCCCGGCGGTGAAGCCGCCGGCGTTGTTGACCTTGATGTTGGTGTCACTGGCAGCGACATCGGCGACGAGAGTGCGGCTGGCGTTCCCCGCCGCTGTGCCCACGCTGGTGATCGTCACGGTCGACGAGCCCACCCGCAGCTCGCTTCCGACCGCCAGGCCGGTCACGGAGTTCAGGTAGATCCGCTCGGTGCCGCTCGCGGCCGGGGCGGCCAAGGTGGTGCGCACGGCCGCAGTGCCGACGCTCTGGACCGTGACGCTCTGGGCGCCGGCGCCGAGCCCGACGTTGACCTGCTGGCCGACCGTGAAGCCGTTGACGTTCGTGACCTTCAGGTTCGTGGCGCCCGCAGCGGCCGCCGCTGCCAGCGTCGTGTCAGGGAGCAGAGCGACATCGTCGGCCTGGCCCTCCGCGGTAGTCCCGGTCGCCGTGGAGCGAGGTGCGCCGGCGATCCAGCTGCCCTTCCACTCGCCCGCATCGAGGTAGGCCGTCTCGAACCAGGTCGGCTCGGACCAGACTGTCTCACCGGGCACCCACGACTTGACGCTCCAGTAGTAGCGAGTGCGGGACTTCAACGAGGGACCGGTGTACTCGACGACGGTCGAGTCCGAGTCCACCTTGCCGGAGTCCCAGACGTTGCCTTGCCCGTTCTGCGCACGAGCAGCGGTGGTCGCCACGACGATCCGATACGCGGTCTGCATCGTGCCGCGCTCATCGGAGTCGATGTTCCACGACAGCATCGGCGTGGGGTCGTCGAGCCCCAGCGCCTGTGGGGTCGCGTTGGTCTCGAGCTTCACCAGCCCGGCGTCGGACGTCACCGCCTGCGCCGAGAGTGCGGGGAGGACGGCAGCCGTCGACCCCAACGCCAGGGAGAGCCCCAGCGCCGCCACCAGTCCGGTGGTCTTCTTCCTCTTCATGTGAACCCTTTCGAGTGCGGGTAGGGGTCATCGCATCGGCCGATGACGAAGGGCAGGCCGGACCGGGTGCGCTGGCCGCGCCCGGGATCTCGTCCCTGGTGCCGGTCTCCGATCGCGGGCGAACGTAGGGCCCAGAAGTGACGGCGGTCACAACGTACGAAGACGACACACGAACCGTCAATGAAACGTTGCAGAGTTGACTGGTTTCGGCCAGCGCGGCAGAGCCGACTACTCAGATGAGGCCGCGGCGGACCGCGAGGACGATCATCTGCACGGTGGACTGGACGGTCCACTGCTCGCGGAGGAGGGCCAGCTTGCGTCGAAGGGTGCTCTCGGACACGTTGCAACACATCGCTGCCTCGGTGACGGACTTGCCTCGAGACAAGGCAGCCAGGATGTTCAGCGTGGTCCGGTCAGGGACGGTGCGAGCGTCTCTCACAGAGTTCACGGTGGCTCCTCGAGTCGGCTTGTGACGTTTCAAGACCGGACGGCTCGTCACGTCGGAAGTACAACCCGCCTCGGCCGCTGCCGCGTCAGCCCGTCGCTGCAATTACGCCTACTGCACCCGCAGTAGTGCGCCCGGTCTCGCGCAGCTCGTAGCTGTCATCCCCGGCACGCGCGGCCTCGGACCTACCGGCGTTCGTGAGCGGGCAGAGCCTGCCTGCTGGTTCAGCGGTAGTGCGGGGTGACGAGGCCGGTCTCGAAAGCGAGCACCACGAGCTGGGCTCGGTCGTGGCGCGCGACCTTGGCCATGGTGCGGTTGATGTGGGTCTTGACCGTGAGGACGGAGATGCCGAGACGCTCGGCGATGGCCTGGTTGGTGTTCCCCTCTGCCACCAGCCGCAGGATGTCCACCTCGCGGGGCGTGAGGGAATGCAGGTCCGGGTGGAGTCGTCCAGGCGTTGTCGACCCGGCGTAACGGTCCAGGAGGTTCCTCGTCGCGCGCGGCGTGAGCAACCCCTCACCGCGGTGCACCGTCCGGATGGCCTCGAGGATCACCTCGGGCTCGGCTCCCTTTCCCACGAATCCGGCCGCCCCGCTGCGGACCCCGCGTACCACGTAGTCGGCGTCGTCCTCGAAGGTCGTCAGGATCAGCACGCGCGCGCCTGGCCGATCAGCATCTTGCGTGATGAGGTGGGTGGCCTCGATACCGTCCATGACCGGCATCCGGATGTCCATGACGACGACGTCGGGGTCCAGCTCGCGCGTCTTCCGGACCGCCTCCACGCCGTTCTGGGCCGTGCCTGCCAGGGTCATGTCGGACTCGCGCGTCACCAGGTCGGCGACTGCGTTGCGGATGAGCTGCTGGTCGTCGACCACGAGGACGTCGATCACAGCTCCTGGCCTTTCTCCGGCACCTGGGCGGTCAGGACGAAGAGCCCATTGCTGCGCGACACGTGCAGCTGCCCCCCGGTCGCGCTCACCCGTTCCCGCATGCCCTGGATGCCGAAGCCTTCGACGACGTGGGACGTGTCGTCACCCGCCCCGTTGACGACCCGCACGGACCACGCGTGTGCCAGACGTTCGAGCCTGACGGTGACTGGTGCCTCGTGGTTGCCGTGCTTGTAGGCGTTGGTCAGCCCCTCTCGAATGACGAGGTAGGGCACGGCGTCGACGGTGCGCGCGCTCGCTGCCGTCGGCTGAACCTTCAGGTTCACCGCCGGCAGGAGGGTGCTGAACTCCTTCACCAGCTGGCGCAGGTCGTCGATGTCGTACCGCTGCTCGCGTTCGTCCCAGTCTCCCTCCCGTAGTCCGCTGAGCAGCTCGCCGATCGAGGCGATGACCGCCCTGCCTGCCTCCCGGACCGTGACGAGTGCCCGCGTGGCGTCCTCCGGTTGCTCGGGCAGTGCCTGGGATGCGACGGCGGCGTTCAGGTTCATCACCGCTATCTGATGGGCCACGGAGTCGTGCAGATCGCGCGCGACGCGCAGTCGTTCCTCCGCCCGGAGCTTGCGCGCCTCGGCTTCGCGAGACCGCTCGGCCGCGTCGGCCCTCGCCTGGAGGGCCGCCACCGTTGCCCGACGCGACCGGGCAGCGGCGCCGAGGGCGGCGGGCAGGAGGGCAGACATCCCAGCCACCATTACGAACGCATGGCCCCACCACCAGCCCAGGCTCCAGGACATGAAGACCATCTGCGCGAAGAACGCCGCCGCGACGACGAACCCCCAGGCTCGGCGGGGGCCGTGGGCCGCGACCATGAAGGTGCAGATCATGAACGCGACGTGGATGCCCACACCTCCTAGGGCATGCCAGTGCTCGAGAGCATCCAGGGTCGCCGTCGCAGCGAGCGCGGGAAGCGGGAACAGCCGGGAGCCAACGGTCGCCGCGGCCGCGAGGAAGATGAAGAGCTCGCTGGCGGCTTGGGGCTGAATGATCGTCCACCTCTCGCCCTCAGCGATCCTGGCGAACGTGCCTGCCAGCACCAGCAGGCCGAGCAGGAAGTCCACGGCACGCAGCGATCCGCGCCGGCTGGTGAGCAACGCGCGCAGGGAGGCGCGCGCCCTTGCGTGCTGGTGTGGTTCCACCGTCACAGCCGCACCACCTGCCTCAGCCCACCAGCACCACGTGCAGCGTCCGTGGCCCGTGCACGCCCTCGACCCGGTCGAGCTCGATGTCGCTGGTGGCAGACGGTCCGCTGATCCAGGTGAGGGGACGCGCGGGGTCGAGGAGCGCGATCGCGTCGGGCACGTCAGCGACGACCTGGACGGCGTCGACGATGCAGACGTGCAGGTCGGGGACGAGGCTGATCGCGCGTCGGCCCTGGTCAGGCTGGTGATCCATGACGATCGTGCCCGTCTCGGCGATGCCCACCGCAGCCCGGGTGACGACCGCGTCGATGGCGTCGAGCTCGACCGCGGTCAGGCCGTCGTCGACGAGGGAGCCGACGACCTCGAGGTCGAGCCCGGGAGGTACGACGCTGCTGCGGCCGTCGAGCGCGTCGGCCACTGCACCGCCCAGCCCGGCTGCGGTGCAGCGGGTGACGACGGCGCGGTAGTCCTCGACGCGCTCGACGAAGAGCGCGACCAGGTCGCCCCGGTCGGGAGCACGGGGGGCCGGAGGCACCTCCACCGCGGGGGACACGCCGTCCAGTGCCTCGCGGACACGCCGGAGGATGTCGTCGCGGGCGCTCATGAGTGGCCCCCCTCTGACTGGCCTCCGCCGGTCCTGTCCCACCACGCCCGGAAGGACTCCTCCGGCGGCGCGGGCAGGTCGCGCGCCCCGGTCCAGCCGGCGCCGGGCCCGGGCAGTCGGCCGGCGGCGGCGCGTCCGCCGGGGAGCGTCGTGCGACCGAAGCGGCGCAGGACCCGGCCACCGAGGCCGGACGCCTTCTCGGCCCACGCGAGCCGACGCGAGTCGGAGAACGCCCACGCCGCGGCCTTCATCGCGACCGCTTCGGCCTTGGGCACGCGGTCGTCGCGGTGCGAGTCGACGACCGCCGCCCGCTGGTCGACGAGCACGGACGGGATGTCGATCCGGACCGGACAGACCTCGAAGCACGCGCCGCACAGCGAGGAGGCGTACGGCAGCGAGGCCGTCTGCTCGTCCTCCACCCCGCGCAGGAGCGGGTTGAGGATCGCGCCGATCGGGCCGGGATAGACCGAGCCGTAGGCGTGGCCGCCGGTGCGCTCGTAGACCGGGCAGACGTTGAGGCAGGCCGAGCAGCGGATGCATCGCAGCGCCTGGCGTCCGACGTCGTCGGCGAGCGCGCGGGTGCGGCCGTTGTCGAGCAGGACGACGTGCACCTCCTGCGGGCCGTCGCCGGGGGTCACCCCCGACCAGGTCGAGGTATAGGGGTTCATCCGCTCGCCGGTCGAGGAGCGGGGTAGCAGACGCAGCATCGGGTCGAGGTCGGACCAGGTGGCGACCACCTTCTCGATGCCGACGACGCTGATCAGGACCTCGGGCAGCGTCAGGCACATGCGGCCGTTGCCCTCGGACTCGACGACCACCAGCGTGCCGCTGTCGGCGACGGCGAAGTTGGCGCCGCTCACCGCGACCTTTGCGCCCAGGAACTTCTCGCGCAGGTGCTCGCGTGCCGCACCGGCGAGCGCGGTCGGATCGTCAGTGAGACCCCCGGGCGCGGCGCGGCCGACGTCGCCCATGCGTCGTCTGAAGATCTCGCGGATCTCCGCCCGGTTGCGGTGGATAGCCGGCACCAGGATGTGGGAGGGGAGGTCGTCGCCGAGCTGCACGATGAGCTCGGCCAGGTCGGTCTCCCACGCCGCGATGCCCTCGGCCTCGAGCGCCTCGTTGAGGCCGATCTCGGCGGTGGCCATCGACTTCACCTTGACCACCTCGTCGACGCCGTGGGCATGGGTGATGCGCGCGACGATCGCGCAGGCCTCCTCGGCATCGCGGGCCCAGTGGACCGTCGCGCCGGCCCGGGTCAGCGATGCCTCCAGTGTCTCGAGGTGGGTGGCCAGGTCGCGCAGTGCGGCCTCCTTGACTCCTGCCCCGGCGAGCCTCAGGTCCTCCCAGTCCTCGACCTCGGCGACGACTGCGGCTCTCTTCTCGCGGATGGTGTGGGTGGCGTGGGCCATGTTGCGGCGGAGCTGGGTGTCGCCCAACGCCGCCCGCGCGGCCGTCGGGAAGGCGGGCATGCCGACGAAGGTGGCGCTCATCGGAAGTCTCCCTCGTCGCCCTGGTCTCGTGACGGTCGCTGCGCGACCTCCTCGACCAGCGGGTTGTCAGGCTCCGGGTCGCCTGCCGACTCCTCGGTGGAGGCGAGGATCTCGGCGAGGTGCATGACGCGTACGCCGGCCCGCTGGCGCGAGAGCATCCCGCCGATGTGCATGAGGCAGGAGTTGTCACCGGCCACCAGCACCTCGGCGCCGGTGTCGCGGACGTGGCGCGCCTTGTCCGCGCCCATCGCGACGGACGTGTCGGCGTTCTTGAGGGCGAAGGTGCCGCCGAACCCGCAGCACTCATTCGCCTGCGGCAGGTCGACGAGCGTGATGCCGCGGACGGCCTCGAGCAGGCGCTGCGGCCGGTCCCCCACGCCGAGCATCCGCAGGCTGTGGCAGGTCGGGTGGTAGGTCACCCGGTGCGGGAAGTGGGCACCGACGTCGGTCACCCCGAGCACGTCGACGAGGAACTCCGACAGCTCGTAGGTCTTCGGTCCTGTCTCGGCGACGGCCGCGACGAGGGCGGGATCACCGGAGCGTTCGGCGACGATCGAGTGCTGGTGGCGGGCCGACCCGGCGCACGAGCCCGACGGCGTCACGATCGCGTCGTAGCCCGCGAAGGCGTCGACGAACGTCCGCACCACGGGCACCGCCTCGTCGAGGTACCCCGTGTTGACCATCGGCTGGCCGCAGCAGGTCTGCGCCCCCGGAAAGTCGACGTCGACCCCGAGCCGGCGCAGGAGCCGCACGACGGCCTTCCCGGTGTCGGGGAACATCGCGTCGTTCACGCACGTGACCTGGAGGGCGACCCTCACGTCCCTGGTCCTTTCGTCTCATCCATCGTGGTCCCGCTCAGAACAGTCCGTGCCGCACGGCCCACACGATCGCCTCGATCGTGGTCTCGCACCCCACCTTGTCGCACGCGCTCCGCGCCTTGCGGCGCACGGTGCGCTCGGACACCTCCAGCTTGCGGGCCACGACGTCGATGGTGTCACCCTCCGCCATCAGGCGCAGGACGTAGATCTCCACCGCCGTGAGCCGGTCGTGCGCCGCCTCTCGCTCCTCGGTGGCACCCATGTCTAACCCGCGGGTTCCCGACCGACCCGTCCGTCGGCTGCGTCCCAGTCGAGGCCGGGGCGCGGGTCGTGACGTCGTACGTCGTGCGTCTCGCGGACGAGGGCACGCATCGCTGCGAGGTCGGGCAGGTCGGCGCCGAGGGCACGTGCCTGCACCAGCGCGTTGCCGAGGGCCGCAGCCTCGCCGGGACCGGCCAGGACGGGTACGCCGAGCGCGTCCGCGGTGAGCTGGCAGAGCAGGTGGTTGTGGGAGCCGCCACCCACGACGTGGACGACCTCGAGGTCGCGACCGGCCAGCCGAGCGGCGGTCCGCAGGTGGCGGCGGTAGGCGAGCGCGAGGCTGTCGAGGACGCACCGGGTGATCTCGCCGGGGGTCTGCGGGAGCGGCTCCCCAGCAGCGCGAGCGAGCCCGACGACGCGCTCCGGCATCGGGTCCGTCGCGCTGCCGGGCCCGAGCAGCGAGGGGTGGTTGATGTCCACGACGGTGCGCAGTGGCGCGGCGGTGCTGGCGCCGGCGAGCAGGGACGCGAGGTCGGTCGCCGGGGTGCCGCGGTCCTGCCAGGCCCGTAGGCACTCCGAGAGCACCCAGAGACCCATCACGTTCTTGAGGAAGCGGACGGTCCCGTCGACCCCACCCTCGTTGGTGAAGTCGGCGCGGCGAGCGTCCTCGGTCAGCACGGGGCCGTCGAGCTCGAGTCCGACGAGCGACCATGTCCCGGAGGAGATGTAGCCGAAGGACGATCCGGACTCGGCGGGGACGGCCACCACGGCGGAGGCGGTGTCGTGCGACCCGACTGCGACGACGGGTACCTCCGGAGCCAGCCCGAGGTCGGCGGCGACCTCCGGCCGTAGCGGACCCACCACGCTCCCTGCGTCACGCAGCGGCGGGAGGATCGACCACGGCAGCTCGAGCCGCCGCGCCAGGTCGCTCGACCACTCGCCGGTCGTCACGTCGAGCAGACCGGTGGTGGAGGCGTTGGTGCGCTCGGCTCCGATCTCGCCGGTCAGCCAGTAGCCGAGCAGGTCGGGCAGCAGGAGCAGCGTGTGGGCGGACTCGAGAGCCGCGGTGCCGCGGGCGGCGACGAGCTGGAAGACGGTGGTGAACGGCAGCTGCTGCAGGCCGTTGACGGCGTACTGCTCCTGCACGTCCACCGTCTTCGCCACCACCTCGGGGACGTCACGTGTGCGCGGGTCACGGTGGCTGTGGGGGTTGCCGAGCAGCTCGCCGTCGCGGTCCAACAGGCCGTAGTCGACGGCCCACGAGTCGATCCCGATGCCGTCCAACTGGCCGGTGCGCGCGACCTCGGCGATGCCCGAGAGCACCTCGCGGTGGATGCCGAGGACGTCCCAGAACAGCGAGCCACCCACAGGCACACCGCCGTTGGGGAACCGGTGCACCTCCTTCAGGGAGAGGTGCCCAGGTCCCACGCGCGCGGCCATGACGCGACCGCTGGTCGCCCCGAGGTCGACGGCCGCGACGCGCAGGGTCATCGCAGGAAGGCGGCGGCCACGCCGGCGTCGACGGGGATGTGCAGGCCGGTCGTGTGGCTGAGCTCGTCGGAACAGAGGACGAAGACGGCGTTGGCGATGTTGTCCGGCAGCACTTCGCGCTTGAGGATCGTGCGCTGGGCGTAGAACTTGCCGAGGTCCTGCTCCTCCACGCCGTAGACCGCGGCGCGGTTCGCTCCCCACCCGGAGGCGAAGATGCCGGAGCCCTGCACGACGCCGTCGGGGTTGACGCCGTTGACCTTGATGCCGTGCTCGCCGAGCTCGGCGGCCAGCAGCCGCACCTGGTGGGCCTGGTCGGCCTTGGCGGCGCCGTAGGCGACGTTGTTGGGGCCGGCGAAGATGGAGTTCTTCGAGGAGATGTAGACGATGTCGCCACCGATCCCCTGGTCGATCATCGCCTTCGCCGCCGCCTGCGCGACCAGGAACGAGCCCTTGGCCATCACGTCGTGCTGGAGGTCCCAGTCCTTCTCGGTGGTGTCGAGCAGCGAGCGAGACAGCGACAGGCCGGCGTTGTTGACCACGAGGTCGACGCCACCGAAGGCGAGGACGGTCGCGTCCACCGCGGCCTGCACGGCGGCCGCGTCGGAGACGTCGACCTGCACGCCCACCGCGACGTCGCTCGATCCGATCCCGGCCGCTGCGGACTGTGCCTTCTCCAGCGACAGGTCGGCGATGACGACGCACGCGCCCTCGGACGCGAGCTTCTTCGCCGTGGCGAGGCCGATGCCCGAGGCGGCGCCGGTGACCAGCGCGACCCGGGACGCGAGCGGCTTCGGCTTCGGCATCCGCTGGAGCTTGGCCTCCTCGAGCGCCCAGTACTCGATCCGGAACTTCTCCGACTCGTCGATCGGGGCGTACGTCGACAGGCCCTCCGCGCCGCGCATCACGTTGATCGCGTTGACGTAGAACTCGCCGGCGACGCGGGCGGTCTGCTTGTCCTTGCCGTAGCTGAACATCCCGACGCCGGGCACCAGGATGATCAGCGGGTCGGCACCGCGCATCGCCGGGCTGTCCTGGGAGGCGTTGCGGTCGTAGTACGCCGCGTAGTCGGCGCGGTAGGCCTCGTGCAGCTCGGCGACGCGCTCACGCACCTTGTCCATCGACGCACCCGGCGCGACGTCGAGCACCATCGGCTTGACCTTGGTCCGCAGGAAGTGGTCGGGGCACGACGTGCCGAGCTCGGCCAGGCGCGGCATGTTCCTGGAGGCGAGGAAGTCGAGGACGACCCTGTCGTCGGTGAAGTGGCCGACCATGGGGCGGTCCTGCGACGCGACGCCGCGCAGCAGCGGCGCCACCTCAGCAGCCCGGGCGCGGCGCCTGGCCGGCGGCAGCGGCTCGTACTTCTTCACGCGGGCACCGAAGGGCAGCTTCTTCGAGTGCTGCTTGATGTAGCGCTCGGCGGTGCGGATGATCCAGAGCGAGTTCTTCTCCGCCTTGGCGCTCGTGTCGCCCCATGCGGTGATGCCGTGGCCGCCGAGGATGCAGCCGATCGCCTGCGGGTTGGCCTCCTTGATGGCCGCGATGTCGAGGCCGAGCTGGAAGCCGGGTCGACGCCACGGCACCCACACGACCTTGTCGCCGAAGGCCTCCTTGGTCAGCTGCTCGCCGTCGGCGGCCGTCGCGATCGCGATCCCGGAGTCGGGGTGGAGGTGGTCGACGTGCGCGGCGTCGACGAGTCCGTGCATCGCGGTGTCGATCGACGGAGCAGCGCCGCCCTTGCCGTGCAGGCAGTAGTCGAACGCCGCGACCATCTCGTCCTCGCGCTCGACGCCGGGGTAGACGTCGACCAACGTGCGCATCCGGTCGAGCCGCAGCACCGCCAGGCCTCCCGGCGCCAGGGTGCCGAGGTCGCCGCCGGAGCCCTTGACCCAGAGCAGCTCGACGTCCTCGCCGGTGACGGGGTCGGTCTCGGTGCCCTTGGCGGAGGTGTTGCCGCCGGCGTAGTTGGTGTTCTTCGGGTCGGCGCCCAGCCGGTTCGAGCGCTCGACGAGCTCGGCGACGGTGGGGTTGAGGTCACTCACGGTGAGGGTTCCTTCGTCTTCGGGAGGGGGAGGTCAGTTCCAGCCGGCCTGCGAGCCGCCGACGCGGTCCGCCTCGATCTGCTGCTGGTAGCCGGACGCGAGGTAGGCGCGCATCGGGTCGGCGGGGAGGCCTTGCTCCTCGCGCCACGCCGCCAGGTCACGGCGTACGTCGGTGTAGAAGGCGTCCATGAAGATCTCGTTGGCGAGGAGCACGTCGCCGTCGCTGCGCGCCTCGTCGAGGGCGTCGGTGTCGAGGAGCAGCGCCCGGGCCGTCATCTCCTGCACGTTGAGCACGGAGCGGATCTGGCCCGGCACCTTGGCCTCGATGTTGTGGCACTGGTCGAGCATCAGCGCGACGTCGTTGGGCGTGCCGTCGGCCTTGGCCCCGAAGCCGCCGCCACGGATGACCTCGACCATGATCCGGAACAGCTGGTAGGGGTCGGCCGCTCCGACGATCAGGTCGTCGTCGGCGTAGAAGCGGCTGTTGAAGTCGAACGAGCCGAGCTTCCCGAGCCGCAGCAGCTGCGCGACGATGAACTCGATGTTGGTGCCGGGGGCGTGGTGGCCGGTGTCGAGGCACACCATGGCGCGGTCGCCGAGGGCGGCCACGTGGACGTACGACGTTCCCCAGTCCGGGACGTCCGTGTGGTAGAACGCCGGCTCGAAGAACTTGTACTCGAGCACGAGCCGCTGCTCCTCGGAGAGCGCGTCGTAGATCGTGCGGAGGCTCTCGGCCAGGCGGTCCTGGCGCCCGCGCATGTCGCCCTGCCCGGGGTAGTTGGTGCCTTCGGCGAGCCAGATCTTCAGGTCGCGTGAGCCCGTCTCGTGCATCACGTCGATGCAGGCGAGGTGGTGGTCGATCGCCTTCTGCCGGATGCGCGCGTCGGTGTGGGTGAGCGCGCCGAGCTTGTAGTCGTCGTCCTGGAAGGTGTTGGAGTTGATGGTGCCGAGCGCGACGCCCTGCTCCTTGGCGTACGTCGCCAGGGCGGCGAAGTCGTCGACCTGGTCCCACGGGATGTGGAGCGCCACCGTCGGCGCGAGGCCGGTGAAGCGGTGGACGGCGGCGGCGTCGGCGATCTTCTCCTCGACGGTGCGGGGGGTGCCCGCGGAGCCGAAGACCTTGAAACGGGTGCCGGAGTTGCCATAGGCCCAGGAGGGCACCTCGATGGCGAGGTCGCCGAGCCGGTCGCTGATGGCGGAGAAGCTGGTGGTCATGACGGGTCCTGGCCTGTGGGAGCGGGAGGGTCTGTGTGCGGTGCGGGGTCGAGCGCAGCGAGCTGGTCCTCGAGGTGGAAGACCTCGTCCAGCTGCCGGAAGCCCTGGTCGGGCGGCAGGTCGAGCTCCTCGAAGAACTCGGCCATCTCCGCCTGCCAGCGGGCGTTGACGTCGGTGCGGGCCATCCCGGCCTGTGCGGCGGCCAGGTCGTCGGTCACGAGGTAGCCGACCAGGAGGCCGTCGTCTCGCAGGAAGAGGGAGTAGTCGTGCCAGCCGGTGTCATGGAGGGCGCGGAGCATCTCGGGCCACACGCTCGCGTGGCGCTCGGCGTACTCGGCCATCCGGTCCTGGCGGACCTGCAGGGTGAAGCAGACGCGGGGCATCGCACTCTCCTCGCTGGTCGGTGGTGTTCCCGGGGCCGGCGACCGGCTGGGGGCCGACGGCCCCGGGAGCTGGGGGTGCGGTGCGGTGTCGACTCAGAAGTCGAAGTCGCCGATGTTGTCTGCGTTGAAGGTGAACGGCTCACCCAGGAGCACGGTGCCGTCGGCACCGACCTCGAACTCGCCGAGCTCGCCGGCCTCGAAGGAGTCGCCCTCCTCGCCGGAGATGCTGCCGTCGACCAGCGCCGCGGCGGCGTACGTGGCCAGGTAGCCCAGGTCGCCCGGGTTCCAGAGGGCGAACGAGCCGACGGTGCCGTCCTCGACGAACTCACGCATCTGGTTCGGGGTTCCGAGACCGGTCAGCGCGACCTTGCCCTTGTACTCCGAGTCCGACAGGTAACGAGCAGCAGCAGCGATACCGACCGTCGTGGGCGAGATGATGCCCTTCAGGTCCGGGTGGTTCTGCAGCAGCGCCTCGGTCTGGTCGAACGACTTCTGGTCGTCGTCGTCGCCGTAGACGGTGTCGACCAGCTCGATGTCGGCGTAGTCCGGGTTCGAGGCCAGCTCCTCCTCCATCGTGGCGATCCACGCGTTCTGGTTCGTCGCGTTGGCCGACGCCGACAGGATGGCGATCTCGCCCGAGCCGCCGATCTCCTCGCTGATCAGCTCCAGCTGCTTGGTCGCAATGCCCTCGGCAGTGGCCTGGTTGATGAACAGGTCACGGCAGTCCGGGTTGGTGTCGGCGTCGAAGGTCACGACCTTCACGTCCGCGCTGCGGGCCTCGTCGATCGCGTCGCACAGGGCGTCGGGGTCGTTGGCCGAGATGATTAGCGCGCTCTTGCCCTGCTGGGCGACGGTGTTGATGTAGGACACCTGGGCGTCGGGGCTGCCGGTCTCCGGACCGACCTCCTCGAACTCCGCGTCCAGCTCACCCGCAGCCTTCTCCGCACCCTTGGTCGAGGTGTCGAAGTACGCGTTGCCCAGGTTCTTCGGGAGCATCGTGATGGACAGGTCACCACCGCCGCTGCCACCGCTGCCGCCATCGGCCGAACCACCGTCACCGCCGTCGTCGCTGCCGCATCCGGCAAAGGCGAAGGTCGCGGTGAGGAGGAGCGCGGCCAGAGCCGTGGGCTTCCTGGTGTGGAACTTCATGAGTCACTGCCTCTCGTTGTGACGCCGGCGGATGCCGCGTTCTCTGGGGGTTGGGACTCCCGAGGAGCCGCCGGTGTCGCCTTGCGCGGGAGCCTCGACGAGGCTGCGGCAAGGACGTTGGGGAGGATCACCGAGGCCACGAGGAGCAGGCCGACGATGATGTTGGTGACGTTGACCGTCACGCTCTCCAGGCGCAGCGCGCTGGAGATGACGCCGATCAGCACGACCCCGGCGAGGACGCCGTGGAGCCGGCCGCGGCCGCCGAAGATCGAGACGCCGCCGAGGAGCACCGCCGCGATCACCTGGAGCTCGTAGCCGGTGGCGTTGTCGCCGCGGGCGGAGCCGAACCGCAGGGTGAAGTAGATGCCGGCGAGCGCCGAGACGACGCCGGAGAGCAGGAACAGCACCATCTTGGTGCGGGCCACGTCGACGCCGGTGAAGTGCGCCGCCTCGTCGTTGAGGCCGATGTCGTAGACACCGCGGCCGAAGGTCGAGAAGTGCAGCAGCACCACGAAGCCGACCGCGAGGACCCCGAAGGGGATCATGACGAGCGGGATCCTGGTCTCGCCGATCGTCCCGGTGGCGAGGTCTGACCACTTCTCGGTGAAGTCGGTGATCGCCTTGGTGCCGAGCAGCCCGACCGCGATGCCGCGGAAGAGGGCGAGGGTGCCGATCGTGACCGCGAGCGACGGCAGGCCGACGTACGCGATGAGGAAGCCGTTGAGGGCACCGCAGGCCAGGCCGGCCAGCAGGGCGAGCAGCGCGGCGGCCGGGACGGACATCCCGCCCTCGTGCAGCACGCCAAGCAGCACGCTGCTCAGGCCCATGATGCTGGCGACCGACAGGTCGATCTCGCCGGTGATGATCACCAGCGTCATCGGAAGGGCGATCAGCAGGATCGGCGCGATGTCCTGGAGCAGGAACTTGATGGTCAGCGGGCCGTCGAAGTTGGGCACGTTGGCGATTGAGTAGAGGATCACCGCCGCGGTCAGGGCGATGACGGCCATCTCGCGGGTGAGGAGCAGTCGCTGCCACAGGGGCGCGGAGTACGCCGCGTAGGTGCGGGTCGGTGCCTGCGTCGTGGTGCTCATGACCTGTCCCTCGATTCGGCGAGCTTGCGGGCCTGTCTGGTGGCGAGGACCCGGTCGAGGACGATCGCGCCGAGGATCAGGGCGCCGACGACGGCGCGCTGCCAGAAGTCCTCGATGCCCAGGCTCGGGAGCGCCCGGTTGATGGTGACGAGCAGGAAGGCCCCGATGGCCGCCCCCCACACGGTGCCGCTGCCGCCGAAGATCGCGATCCCGCCGATGACCGCCGCCGCGACGGCCTGCAGCTCGATGCCGCTGCCGACGCCGGAGCTCACCGTGCCGTAGCGGGCGGTGTAGAGCGCACCGGCGAGTCCCGCCAGCGCGCCGCTCAGGACGAACGCGGCGAGCAGCCGCCGGCGTACGGGCAGGCCGTAGAGCACGGCCGCGTCCGGGTCGGAGCCGATCGCGTAGAGCTCGCGGCCTCCGCGGGCGGTGTGGAGGTAGTAGCCGACCACGGCCAGGACCACCACGGCGACGATGGTCAGCATCGGAACACCGAGCACCGAGCGGGTGCCGAGACGGAGGAACTCGCGCGGCAGGTCGCCGGCGTTGATCCGGTCGCTGCCTGCCCAGGTGAGCATGATGCCGCGGTAGATGTAGAGCGTGCCGAGGGTGATCACGAGGGCCGGGACCTTGCCGTAGGCCACGAGGATCCCGTTGACCAGACCGAGGACCGCACCGAGGAGGAGGCACGCGGCGATCACCGCGACGATGGGCAGCCCTGGGTGGTCGACGAAGAGCCGGCCGGTGAGGTAGGCGGTCAGCGCCATCACCGAGCCGACCGACAGGTCGACGTTGCGGGTGATGATCACGACGCCCTGGCCGACGGCGAGCAGCACGAGGATCGACGGGTTGAGCAGGAAGTTGCGCCAGCCGTCGGAGCTGAAGAGGAAGCTGTTGTTCTTCGTCGTCGCGAGCACGACGACCGCCACGAGGACGAGGAAGATCGACAGCTCGCGCGAGCGGAGCACGGTGGTCAGCGCGCGACGGGTCGGGGACATCCGGCTCGGCTGGACGAGAAGGGCCTCGCCGGTGCTGACCTCGGCGTGGGGGGTCTGGGTGGGGGTGGTCATGAGGCGTCCTCGAGGTGGTGGGTCGCCGCGTGCATGACGGCCTCGGGGGTGGCGTCGGCGCGGTCGAGCTCGGCGGTGATGTGGCCCTCGCACAGGACGAGGACGCGGTCGGCCATGCCGAGGACCTCGGGCAGCTCGGAGGAGATCATCAGGATCGCGAGGCCCTGGCCGGCCAGCTCGGACAGGAGCCGGTGGACCTCGGCCTTGGTGCCGACGTCGATGCCGCGGGTGGGCTCGTCGATGATCAGCAGCGTCGGGTTGGTCGCGAGCCACTTGGCGATGACGACCTTCTGCTGGTTGCCGCCCGACATCGTGGCGGCATTCATGTCGAGCGCGCTGGTCTTCACCTCGAGGCGCGATGCCCAGGGGCCTGCTGCCTTGCTCTCCATGCCCGCGGTGATGAGTCCCGCCTTCGCGATGCCGCGACGGATCACCCCGGCGACGTTGCGGGTGACGGAGGAGTCGATGACCAGGCCCTGCTTGCGGCGGTCCTCGGGGATGAAGGCCATGCCGGCACGGATAGCGGATCGCGGGTCGTGCGCCCTGACGTCCTTGCCGTTGAGCGTCACCGAACCGCTGTCGTAGGGATCGACGCCGAAGACCGCGCGCGCGACCTCGCTGCGCCCGGCGCCGACGAGCCCGGCCAGGCCGACGATCTCGCCGGCACGCACCTCGATGTCGATGTCGTGGAAGACGCCCGACCGGTTGAGTCCGCTGACCCGCAGGACCGGCTCTCCAATGGTTGCCGCGACCTTGGGGAAGAGGTCGTCGACGTCGCGACCGACCATCAGCGACACGAGCTCGGACGGCGAGGTCTCGTCGATGCGGCGGGTGTCGATGTAGGAGCCGTCGCGCATCACGGTGACGGTGTCGGCGAGGGCGAAGACCTCGTCGAAGCGGTGGGAGATGAAGACCAGCGCGCGACCCTCGTCGCGCAGGCTCCGCGCGACCGCGAACAGCCGGTCGACCTCGACGCCGCTGAGCGCGGCGGTGGGCTCGTCCATCACCAGGAGGCGGGCGTCGAGCGAGATGGCCTTGGCGATCTCGATGATCTGCTGGTCTGCGATGGAGAGGCCGGCGGCAGGGCGACGGGGGTCGATGCGTACGCCGAGGCGGGTGAAGAGGCCCTCGGCCTCCGCGATCATCGCGGCGCGGTCGATGCGGCGGCCGCGGGCGAGCGGCTGGCGGCCCATGAAGATGTTCTCGGTGACCGAGAGGTCGGGGAAGAGCGTCGGCTCCTGGTAGATCACCGCGACCCCGGCCGCCTTGGAGTCGGCGGTCGAGGAGAAGTCGACCGCGTCGCCGCCGAGCTCGAAGGTCCCGGAGTCGCGACGGTGCACGCCGGCGACGACCTTGACGAGTGTCGACTTGCCGGCGCCGTTCTCCCCGATCAAGGCGTGGATCGAGCCGCCGTCGACCCGCAGACTGCCCGAGCGCAGGGCGACGACGGGGCCGAACGACTTGGAGACGTCGCGCAGCTCGAGCACCGGTGCGGCGGTGTCGCTGGCGGTCATGATGGGATCCCTGCTGTCGGCGTTGAAAGGTTTCACGTCGAGAGGAAAGTAAGTGGCAGGCGTCACATTCGTCAAGCACCGCCGCTAATTTTCTTGGCACGTTTCATCGGGAGTGGACGTGGACTACTCTCCGAGGGTCTGTCGTCCCGAGGAGCCCGATGTCCATCAGCACCCCAGCGGCGCGCAACGGACGTCGGCCATCGGTCAAGGACGTCGCCGAGCGTGCGCAGGTCTCCCTCGGGACCGTGAGCAACGTGCTCAACCGCCCCGACCGCGTCAGTGCCGGCACCCGTGAGCGCGTCGAGCGGGCGATGGCCGATCTCGGGTTCGTGCTCAACGAGTCGGCCCGCCAGCTCCGGATGGGGCGCAGCAACACGTTCGCCTACGTCATGCTCGACGCCACCAATCCGTTCTTCACCGATGTAGCCCGCGGCATCGAGCTCGCCGCCGAGAAGGCCGACCTCTCGCTCTTCCTCTGCAACAGCGACGGCCGCGATGCCCGGGAGAGCGCCCACCTGGCCCACCTCCAGCAGCAGCGCGTGGACGGCATCCTCATCACGCCGGTCGACCCCGACGCACCCGAGCTGGCACGGATCACCGCCCAGGGCACACCCCTCGTGATCGTCGACCGTGCCAACACCGCAGGGGCCTTCTGCTCCGTCACCGTCGACGACCGGCTCGGCGGACGGGTGGCCATCGAGCACCTCGTCGACCGCGGCCACACCCGCGTCGCCTACGTAGGCGGGCCCTGGTCGCTCGGCCAGGTCCGCGAGCGCTGGGAGGGGTCCCGGGCCGCGTGGGACGACGCCGGGCTCGCCGAGGCGGACCTCATCCACGTCGCGACCGAGGCGCTGTCCTTCGAGGAGGGGCGTATCGCCGGTGAGCGGATCGCTGGACTGCCGCGGCGCAGCCGTCCGAGTGCGGTCTTCTGCGCCAACGACCTCATCGCGCTCGGCCTGCTCCAGCAGGTGGTCTCGACCGGCCAGCGGGTCCCCGAGGACCTCGCGATCGTCGGCTACGACGACATCGCCTTCGCCGCCGGCGCGGCCGTGCCTCTCACGTCGGTCCGCCAGCCGCGGCAGTCGCTCGGGCGTACGGCAGCCGAGCTGCTCATAGACGAGGTCAACAACCCCGACCACGAGCACCAGCAGGTCGAGTTCACCCCCGAGCTGATCGCCCGCACCTCGACCCTCGGCTGACCTCGCTCCGGGTCGAGTGCGCCCGCGGTAGTAGTCGCCGCGGGGCCGCGCACTCAACCACGGTGGCCTGTGGACAGGCCCAGCGGCGGGAACTCCAGCCCGCGCACACTGCCTCGGTGGTCGATCGACTCTGGGCAGGACTCGCTGAGGCGCAGGCAGGGCTCCTCAGCCACCGCCAGCTGCGTGAGCTGGGTGTGTCTCGTGGAGAGATCCGCAACCACCTGCGAGTCGGGCGCTGGGCCGTACGCTCGGCCGCGGTCATCAGCACGACCACTGGACCACTGTCACCAGAGCAGGCGCTGTGGCTGGGCGTGCTCCACGGCGGCCCGACGGCGATGGTCGGCGCCCTCAGCGCGGCCACGCGGCGTGGGTTGAAACGATGGCACCGCGACGAGATCACGATCCTGGTGGGCAACCCGCTCAGCTTCGAGCCACTGCCGGGCTACCGCTTCTTCCGCACCCGGCGCCCCTACAAGGTGCTGCTCGGCTCAGGCGACCTCCCGGCCTGTCGGCTGGAGCCGGCCGTCCTGATGTTCGCCGCGCACGAGCCCCACCTGCGTACGGCGCTGGGTGCGGTCACCGCGGCCGTGCAACAGCGCCTCACCACGACCGACGCGCTCGACAGCTGGATCGATCGGCTGGCGCCCCTGCGCCGCTCGCGCGACCTGCGCGCACTCCTCACCGATGTTGCGGACGGAGCGCACTCGATGGCCGAGGTCGACCTCCGCAAGGCCTGTCGGACCTATGGTGTCGAGCCGCCGCGGTCCCAGCGCCAGCGGACAGACCGTCGCGGACGCACGCGTTACACCGATGCCGAGTGGCTCCTGCCTGACGGGCGGGTGCTGGTCCTCGAGGTCGACGGCGCCTTCCACGACGACGTCATGCAGGCGAGCGAGGACCGGGTGCGCAACCGTCGGCTGACCAACGCGCGTCGCGTCGTCGTCCAGTGCTCGGCATGGGAGCTCCGCCACGAGCCGTGGGAGGTGATCCAGGACCTGGTGGCACTCGGCGTGCCGACCGTGGGTTGAGTGCGCAGCCCCGTGGCGACCAGTGCCTCGGGCGCACTCGACCCGGAACGGCTAGTGCGCGACGCCGTACAACCGGTCGCCGGCGTCGCCGAGGCCGGGGACGATGTAGCCCTTGTCGTTGAGCTTCTCGTCGAGCGCCGCGGTCACGACGGTGACGGGGACGTCGAGGCCCTCGAGGCCGGCCTCGAGGTTGGCGACGCCCTCGGGGGCCGCGAGCAGGCAGATGGCCGTGATGTCGTCGGCGCCGCGCGAGGTAAGGAAGTTGACTGCCGCGGCGAGGGTGCCGCCGGTCGCGAGCATCGGGTCCAGGACGTAGCACTGGCGGCCCGACAGGTCGTCGGGCAGGCGCTCGGCGTAGGTCGACGCCTCGAGCGTCTCCTCGTTGCGCACCATGCCGAGGAAGCCGACCTCGGCGGTCGGCAGGAGCCGCATCATGCCGTCGAGCATGCCGAGACCGGCGCGCAGGATGGGGACGACCATCGGCTTCGGCTGGGCGAGGTAGACGCCCGTGGTCGGGCCGACCGGGGTGGTGATGTCGAGGGGGTCGACGCGCACCTCGCGGGTCGCCTCGTAGGCGAGCAGGGTCACCAGCTCGTCGGTGAGTCGCCTGAAGGTCGGCGAGTCGGTGTTCTCGTCGCGGAGGACGGTCAGCTTGTGGGAGACGAGGGGGTGATCGACGACGTGCAGGCGCATGGGGTCACCCTAGTGGTGTGTGCGCGCAGCCCTGCGATGGAAGGCGTGCTCCGGGTGCGCGCATCGCAAGGCGGAGGGGCGAAGGCGGGCCCCCAGGCCCGTCGAGCCTCGACAACGCAGCGAGGTGCGTGCCCGGGGTGCGCCGTCCGCGCAAGGCTGCGGGCGCGCGCCACTAGTGGTCGGCGCTGAGGTGAACGAGTCGCAAACCTCCTTGTTGGTCCAGCCGGCTTCTGCGACATTGGAGGAGTCCGCAGCCTGGGGAGGGGTCGGCATGTCCGAACTGAACGGTGCGGTCGACTACGCGCTGGTCGCCTTCCTCGAGGACGGCGACTGGCAGCTGCAGGACATCGCCTCGCCTGCCTTCGACTCCGTCGACTCCCTCAGCCACGCGTTGCGCCAGGTCTCCGGCCCCGACGGAGCCGTCGGCATGGTCGCCGTCGACGAGGACTTCTTCGTGCTGGTCCGGGTGGCCGGCTCGACCACCCGCGTCCTGCTCTCCGACGTCACCGCGGCCGAGGAGTGGGAGCTCGCGCACTCGGTCGTGGAGTTCCTCGGCCTGCCGCCGCCCGAGGACGACGACGTCGAGGTGCCGGCCGGTGACCTCGACCTGCTCGGCGACCTCGGGGTGCATGCCTACGACATGGGCGCGCTGCTCGACGACGTCGAGCTCTACCCTGACGACGTGCTGTCCGACATCGCGAGCCGACTCGGCTTCGGAGACCTCTTCGACGACGCCGTCGGCCTCACGTCTGCATGAGCGCCCCCCTCACCACCCGGGCGGCCTGGGACGAGCCCATGCGGGTGGCCCTCGCCGAGGCGCAGGCAGCGCTGTCCGGTGACGACGTCCCCGTCGGTGCCGTCGTGCTCGACGAGTCCGGCGCGGTCATCGGCACCGGACGCAACACCCGCGAGGCCGAGGGCGACCCCACTGGTCACGCCGAGGTCGTCGCGCTCCGCGCCGCCGCTGCCACCCGCGGCGAGTGGCGGCTCACCGGCTGCACCCTCGTCGTCACCCTCGAGCCCTGCACGATGTGCGCCGGCGCCCTCGTGCTCGCCCGGGTGGACCGCCTCGTCTTCGGGGCGTACGACGACAAGCTCGGCGCGGTCGGCTCGCTCTGGGACGTGGTCCGCGACCGCCGCCTCAACCACCGCCCCGAGGTCGTGGCCGGCGTGCTGGCCGCCGACTCGACCGCGCTGCTCGACTCCTTCTTCGCCCGCCACCGCCTGCCCGGCAGGCACGAGGCGACATGACGACCGTCCGGCGAGCCGCCGTCGGCGACGCCGACGTGCTCGCCCGGCTGCTGTGGGACTTCAACACCGAGTTCGAGACCGAGGTCGACGACGTCGACGTCCTGTCGGTCCGCTTCGCCCGGCTGCTGGAGCTCGACGACATCGTCGCGGTGCTCGCCGAGGACGACGGCACCGCGGTCGGCTTCGCGTTGGTGAGCCTGCGGCCGGCCATCTGGTTCGACGGTCCGGTCTCCCAGCTCGAGGAGCTCTACGTCGTACCCGCCCTCCGGGACCACGGCATCGGCACGCTGGTCCTCGACCTCTGCCGCCGCCTGGCCGTCGAGAAGGGCTCGCCGGAGATGCACATCAACGTCGACGAGGTCGACACGGGCACTCGTCGCTTCTACGAGCGCCACGGTTTCGTGAACATCGAGGAGGGCGAGGACTACCGGATGCTCTGCTACGTCGGACCGACCGCGACCTGACCCTCGTCGCAACACGTGTCCGAGGCGTGGCCCTCGATCTCGAGCTTCCGGGGCAACATCGCGGACACGTCTCCAGGTCGACCTCGCGCAGGAACCGCGGGCTCAGTCCCAGCCGAGGTATCCGTAGACCTCGTCGCCGAGCAGGCGCCTCACCCGCACCCTGTCGCGAGGCGGGACACGACTCATGAGGTCCGCGAAACCCTCCAGCGCACGCACGTCGAACGACGTGTCGGCACCCTCCGGACGGTGCTCGATGAACAGCACCAGGTCCCGTACGGCCTCGCCCAGCAACGTCGTGAGGTCGTCCTCAGCCACTGGTGGACGCCGTGACCGAGATCATTTCCTCGACGCCCTCGACCAGGCACTCCTCCAGCTCGCGGAGGTCGGCGACCGCGCTCGCGTCGACGTTGACGCCGATGCACGCGGTGTCGCCGACGGTCACCAGGCAGACGGTGAGCGCGGCGCCGGGGAGCGGGCCGAGGACGTACATCCCCTGCACCTCCGCGCCTGCCATGTAGCGCCGGCGCGGCGGGCCGGGGAGCGTCAGGACGAACGCGTCGGGGACGGCGGCGGTCTGGAGCGCGCCGGCGCCCACGAAGGCCGGCATCCGGTTGAGCAGGGGGGCGGCCGCCTCCAGCACCTCGAGGGCCCGCTCGGTGTGGAGCGACAGCACCTCGCCGCGGACGGCCGCGACGCGGTCGACCGGGTCCTCGATCGCGATCGGGCCGGAGATGATCGCGCCGGCGAAGCGGTTGCCGAGGTCGTCGGCCCGGGCCAGGGACACCCGTACGCCGACGGGGATCTCCCGCACCGCGCCACCGCGTCGCTCGTGGTAGCGCCGCAGGCCGCCGAGGACCAGCGCGACAGCGGCGTCGTCGAGCGTGCCACCCCCCTGCTTCGCGACCGCGCGCAGCTGCTCGAGCGGCGCGTCGAGGGTGAGGAACGACCACATCTTCCCGGTGCGCGGCGACAGCTCGGGCGAGGCCGGCGCGGCCTGGGTGACCAGGCGGCGTACGGACGCGCCGTAGCGCAGGGTCGAGGCGAGGACCGCCTGTGGCCGGGTCGCCGCGACGCCGGCCCTGCGCAGCGCCGAGAGCGCCGCCTCGGGCAGCGTCGCGACGTCGGTGCGCAGACCCGAGACCGCGAGGTCGACCGGCTCGGCGGCGGCCGGAGCGGCGACCTCGTCCCCGACCGGCTTGCGCGCGGTGTGCGCGCGCTTGCCCGACTGGAGCATCGACAGCAGCTGCACGGTGCCGAGCGGGTCGGCCAGCGCGTGGTGGATCTTGAGGACGTACGCCGCTCCGTCGGGCAGGCCCTCGAAGAGCACGCCCTCCCAGAGCGGACGCGAGCGGTCGAAGGGGCGCAGCGCGATCTGGGCCGCCTGCGCGAGCATCTCCTCGCGGCTCGACACCAGCTCGCGGCGCAGGTGGTAGCCGAGGTCGAAGGTCGGGTCGTCGGCCCAGGTCGGCGCCGCGGTGGGGACGACCGGGTCGACGACGCGCTGGCGCAGCCGGCGTACGAGCCCGGTGCCCCACTCGGTCGCCGCGACGAATCGCTTCCAGTCCGGCGCCCGGTCGAGGTCGAGGATCACGGTCGAGGTGGACGACTGGACGGGGTGCCGCTCGGCGCGCCACATCAGCGTCTGCATCGGGGTCAGCTCGATGCCAGAGGTCCACGCGGCTGCGCCACCCCAGCGCTCGAAGTCCTCACTCTTGCTCACGCGGGCCACCTCGCCAGGGTCTCCTCGAACTTCGTGTGCAGCGCGGCGATCCGCTCGCTCATGTCGTCGGTGCTCCAGTCAGTCTCGGGCTCGAGCACGCACACGTCGACGACGCCCGGGTTGAGCACGAACGAGCTGCGCCGCATCAGCTCGCCGGTGTTGCGCAGCACGACCGGCACGACCGGCACGCCGGCCTGCGCGGCGAGGTGGAAGGCGCCCTTGCGGAACGGGCCGAGAACGGGCGTCGCGGACCTCGTCCCCTCGGGGAAGATCATCAGCGAGGTCCCGCTGCGGATCCGCTCGGCGACACCGTCGAGGGTGGCGCGGGCCGACTCGGAGTCGCCGCGGTCGATGTAGGCCGGGTCGATCACGATCGAGCCGACGAAGGTGCGCGGGTCCCACCGCGCCTCCTTCTTGGCGACGATCGTGAAGTCGCGCTCGAGCAGGTTGCCGAGCACCGGGATGTCGAGCGCGCTCTGGTGGTTGGCCACGAAGATCGCCGGGCGGTGGGTCCAGAGCCGCTCCCGGTTGAGCACGTTGAGCCGCACGCCCGCCAGCGTCATCGGCAACGAGGTCGCCAGCTTGATGGCGGTGTTGCGGCCTTCCTTGAGGTTGCCCGTCAGTAGGCCGAGGGACAGCCCGGCGACCACACCGGTGTTCATGCCGGCCAGCGCCGCCGCCGTACGACCGGCGGCGATCAGCGAGCCGCCGACCGGGTCGCTGAGGTCGAGCACCGGCCAGCCGAGCCGAGCGGCGGCGGAGCGCAGGTCGCGGTGGGGGTTGAGGGCGGTGGGGTTGCCGACAGAGGAGAGGAAGGCGACGTCCTCGTAGCCGTTGCCGTAGGCGTAGGAAGCCGACAGGTCGACGTCGTGCTCGCGCGCGAACGCCCGTACGCCGCTCGCCTTGTGCCGGCCCCACAGCATCGGGCCGTCGGTGGCACCGGTGAACTGGCCGTCCTCGACGACGAGCCGGGTGCAGACGAGGTGCTCGACGCCGAGGTCCCGGGCGACCGGCGCGATCTGGTACTTCGTCGCCGCGGACGCGACCGCGACGGTGTGGCCGGCCCGCTGGTGGGCCATCACCAGCGCGCGCGATTCGCGACGGATGGTGCCGGCGATCTTGGAGCGGAAGAGCCGCTCGCCGAGGTCGGCGAAGGCCTCCTCGGACTCGCCACGCATCGCGGAGAACGCGACGTGCGCGATCCGGGTCGGGTCGCCGCCGAGCTCGCCGTCGACCGCGGTGACGACCGTGCGGAGGAACTCGGCGGGCGAGACGTCGCGGCCCTTGAGCCGGTCGCCGTAGAACGTGGCGGCGGTGTAGCCCGCGACCAGGGTGCCGTCGAGGTCGAAGAACGCGCCGACGGTCGGGCCCTGCGGCCCGGCCTCGATCGCGTCGATCGCGGCCAGGACCTCGTCGGAGAGTCCACTCATGTGGCGTCCTGCGGGTAGGGCTCGGGCAGCACGACCTGCACCGGCTCGCCCGCGATCTCGCCGATGACGTTGACCCGGCGCACGGCCTCCCGCAGCTCGGCCGCGAAGGCCTCGCGCGCGCTGCCGACGCCCTCGCCGCCGTCGAGCAGTCCCTTGTGCCGCGCCAGCGCCATCGCCGTACGGAACAGCTCGAGCGAGATCGACTCGGCGCTCGCCACCCGCCGCTGGAGCGCCCACTGCTGGCCGACGGCCAACGAGTCCTTGAGCAGGTCGTCCTCGTCGACCGCGCTGTCGCCGCGGTCG
The DNA here is from genome assembly GCF_016735675.1 of Nocardioides baculatus. Classification (GTDB taxonomy): domain Bacteria; phylum Actinomycetota; class Actinomycetes; order Propionibacteriales; family Nocardioidaceae; genus Nocardioides; species Nocardioides baculatus. The sequence continues at coordinate 522,458 of NZ_JAERSG010000001.1, forward strand.
GCGAGCCGGTCGGCCAGGACGAGGTAGGCGTCGAGGAACGGGCGCAGCACGAGGTGGGCGAGGTGGGGCCGCGCGTTGACCAGCAGCTCGCGCGCCTTGACCGGCGTCATCTCCGTGACACCTTCGCCGACCAGCAGCTGGAGCTCGGCGCGCAGGTCGTCCTCGAAGCCGGCGCGGCTCGGGAAGAAGAACTCGAACTTGAGGAGGTCGCGCATCCGCTTCGCCTCCTCCCAGCCCACCTGCAGCTCGCCGCCGGGAGGCAGCTCGGCGTCGGGCTCGAGCTCGCTGACGGTGAGCAGCGCGAGCTCGCCGATGGCTCGCTCGACGAGGATGTGGATGACCGTGTTGCGGTAGAACGCGGCGACCAGGTGCTGGTCGTCCCCGATCTTCCAGACCGGCTCCGTCCCGGCGTCGTACGCCGTCAGCACGCCGCTGCGGGCCAGCTCGGCGAGCGCCCGGCGGATGGTCGAACGGTCCCGGAGGTCGGCCGCGCCGGCGACGGGCCACTGGCGCGCCTCGATGTAGGCGGCGAGCGGCTCGACGGTGTCGAGCACCTCGTCGACGGTCAGCGCACGGTCGGCGCCCAGCAGCGCGAGCGAGACGATCGCGGTGACGGTGACCGGGGTGGCGCGGTTGAGCCGGTGGGAGATGTCGAGCGCGACCCGCTCGACGGCGGCGTGCCCGGTGACGCCGTCGGCCTCGAGCTCGGCCATCCGGTCGCGCAGGGAGAACGGCTCCCCGACGGTGAGGTAGGCGCGGCCGAGCCGGTTGCGCTGGAGCCGCGCGAAGCGCACCAGCCATCGCCAGTCCTCCGGCGTCTTGTTGGCGCCGCGCGCCTCCTCGGTCATCAGCGAGACCTCGTGGAGCTGGTCGTAGACCACCGAGACCGGCACGACCTGGACGTCGGGCGCGTCCTCGCCGTCGACGGTGTCCGTCAGGTACTTGAGGATGCCGTGCACCGGCGGGCGGAGCTTGCCGGTGCGGGTGCGACCGCCCTCGATCGACCACGCCATGTTGCGCTTGTTGGTCACCATCTGGCGGATGTAGGAGCGCAGCGCAAGCCGGTAGACCGGGATCTCCTGCGTCGAGCGTCGGATGAAGATCAGGCCGGTGCGGCTCGCGACCGTGCCGATGACGGGGAGGTTGAGGTTGGCTCCGCCGAACGTGTAGGTCGGCGAGAACCGCCGCGCCGCCAGCGCGTTGGGGATGACCATGCCGTCGAGGTAGGACCGGTGGCTGAAGGCGAGCGCGAGGCTGTGGGAGCGGTCGAGGCGCTTGAGCGCGTGCATGTCGTCCTCGTCGACCAGGACGTCGTACGCCCGGAGGAACCACTCGCCCATCCGCACCCAGCCCTGGGCGGTGCGCTCGTCGTGGGCGGCGGACATCTCGTGGAGGTAGCCCTTCACCTCCGACCAGACCTCCTCCTCCGGACGCCCCTGCTCGGTGGCCTGCTCGGCGACCGCGGCCTGGAAGCGCTTGTCGTGGAGGAGCTCGGTCACCTCCTGCGGCGGGGCGGCGGGCAGCCGCTCGCCGACGCTCTTCGGCAGCGCTGAGCGGGCGAGGTCTCGGACTCGTCGGACGGCAGTCACGTCTGCGCACCGCTCCTTTCCGGCCAGCCCCACGGGGTGTCGTGGCGGCGAGCACAGGTGTGCGCCGAAAGTTACCGTCGCTGGCCCTCCCTGACCACGGCACGGGCCCAGTTCGTGGACCCGTTGCCGAATTCCTGGTGCCGCTGGCCCTCCGGTATGGTCTCCCGCGGTGGCGTGTCCGAGCGGCCGAAGGTGCAACACTCGAAATGTTGTGTGGGGTCAAACCCACCGTGGGTTCAAATCCCACCGCCACCGCCGACAGATCGGGCCGGTCCCTCGCGGACCGGCCCGATCTTCGTCTTCCGGACCGGGCAGGATCTGCCCATGCGCGCCGTGGTCGTCGATGCCGTCCGTCACCAGCCCGAGGTGCGGGACGTGGCCGATCCTTCGGCGCCCGCGGGCGGAGTCGTCGTACGCGTCCTGGCGACAGGCGTGTGCCGCAGCGACTGGCACGCGTGGGCGGGGCACGACGACATCGCCTTCCCGCACGTGCCCGGGCACGAGCTGGCGGGCGAGGTGGTCGAGATCGGGTCGGGCGTCGAGCGCTGGCGGGTGGGCGACCGGGTGACCGTGCCGTTCGTCTGCGGGTGCGGTCGCTGCGAGTGGTGCCGGCAGGGCGACGCGCAGGTGTGCCCGGACCAGCACCAGCCCGGCTTCACCCACTGGGGGTCCTTCGCCGAGCTCGTCGCGCTCCACGCTGCCGACACCAACCTGGTCGCCGTGCCGGCCGGCGTCGAGATGGCGACCGCTGCGAGCCTGGGCTGCCGGTTCGCCACCGCCTACCGCGCGCTCGTGGCCCGGGCCCGGGTCGCGCCGGGCGAGTGGGTGACGGTCGTCGGCTCCGGGGGTGTCGGGCTCAGCGCCGTGATGATCGCGAAGGCCGTCGGCGCCCGGGTGGTCGCGGTCGACCGCAACCCCGAGGCACTGGCCGTCGCGGCCCGGCTCGGCGCCGACCGCACGGTGCTCGCGGACGGCGTCGACGTACCCGCCGCCGTCGCCGACCTCACCGGCGGCGGCAGCCACGTGTCGGTCGACGCGGTCGGCAGCGAGCAGACCTGCGCCGACGCGATCCTCTCCCTCCGCCGCCGTGGTCGGCTGGCGCAGGTCGGCCTGCTGCCGCCGGTCGAGGGCCACCCCCGCGTCCCGATGGCCCGCGTCATCGGGTGGGAGCTCGACCTGCTCGGCAGCCACGGCATGGCCGCCGCCGACTACCCGGCGATGCTGGCGCTCATCGAGGCCGGCCACCTCCAGCCGGAGCTGCTCGTCGAGCGTGTGATCGGCCTGGACGAGGCCGCGGCGCTTCTGCCGGTCTTCGACTCCGCCACCGTGGCGGGGATGACCATCGTCGATCCGACGACCTGAGCGCGGCGTCGCGATGAGCTTCCACTCGAGTGGAAATCCATCGGGCGGGCGCGGTCAGGCGGGATCGGTGACGTCCGCGACCTGCGCACCGAAGTGGCGTACGACGTCGTCGCCGGCGAGGGTCGCGGCGACCCCGTGGCCGCCGGCACCGAGCGAGATCTGCTGCCCGACGATCCGCTCGTCGGCGACGACCGGCAGCGGCGTACGCGTGCCGAACGGCGTGATGGTGCCGCGCTCGTAGCCCGTCACCTCGCGGGCGGCGTCGGCGTCGGGCATCGAGATCCGGTTCACACCGAGGACCGACCGCAGCTTGGGCCAGGAGATCTGGCGGTCGCCGGGCACGAGGACGAGCAGGTGGTCGCCCTCGCCGCGGCGCACCACCATCGTCTTCACGATCGCCGACGGCTCGACGCCGCGCGCGGCGGCGGCCTCGGCCAGCGAGCCGACGCGGCCGTGGCGGGTGACGGTGTGCGCGATCCCGGACTCGGTCAGCGCGACGAGCGCGGTGTTCTGGTCCTCCACACCGGCGAGCGTACGGCTGGCGATGCAGGAGTTACTTGCACTGAGTGCAACAATCAGGGCGTGACCTCACCGAACGACGGCCGCGGCGCGCTCCGCCTGCAACGACGCGACGCCATCGTCGACGCCGCCCGTGGCCTCGCGACCTCGCACGGGTCCGACGGGTTCACCGTCGACCAGGTCGCCCAGCTCGCGGGGGTGTCGCGCCGCACCGTCTTCAACCACTTCGCCACGGTCGACGACCTGCTCGTCGCCGCGTGCGAGCAGATCCTCGCCGAGGCCACCACCGCGATCCTCGAGCGCGTCGACGAGGCAGGCGGCCGGGCCGCCCTCGACTCGGTCGGCGAGGCGACGCGAGGTGTCGACCTGGCGACAGCGATCGCCACCATCCACCGGATGCTCGGCTGCCCCGAGCCCGAGGACGAGCGCGCCCAGCGCATCTCGCGGATGGCCTTCGACCACGTCGGCGGCCTCCTGCGCGAGCGACTGCGCGCCCGCGACCTGGACCCGATCGACCTCGAGCTCGGGCTGGCGCTGCTCTTCGCCGGCATCTCCACCATCGCCGGGCTCTGGCTCGACGCCCATCCCGACCTGCCGACCGTCGTGCCGGATCGCGCCCGCCGCGACTGGGACGACCTGCTCGACCGGCTGCTGCTCCGGCTGCGCACCGGCACCGCCGGCTGACCCACCCCCACGCCCGACCCCCGTACCCGAAAGGCCATCCCCATGGCTGAGCTCCTCTACCGCATCGGTCGCTTCTCCGCGCGCCGCCACTGGACCGTCATCGGCGCCTGGCTCGCGGTCCTCGTCCTGACCGGGGTGACGTACGCGTCGTTCGCCGGCGCGCTGTCCTCGGCGATCTCCCTGCCCGACACCCCGACCACGCGGGTCTCCGGCCAGCTCGAGCGCGACTTCGAGGGCACCGGCGGCGGCAATGGCACGATCGTCGTGGAGTCGACCGACGGGTCCGCGCTGACGGACGACCAGAGGCAGGAGGTGCTCGCGCTCTTCGACCGCATCAAGCAGGTCGACGGGGTCGACGAGGTGACCGACCCGTTCGCCACGCAGCAGCAGGTGGACGACGCCGCGGAGCGGGTGGCGGGCGGGCGCGAGCAGCTGAACGACGGTCGGGTGAAGATCACCGAGGCACAGGGGCAGATCGACGGCGGTCGGGCCGCGCTCGAGGAGCAGCGCCGCCAGGCCCGCGCCGACGGCACGCTGGCCGACGTACGCGCCCAGCTCGACGCGGCCGAGCAGCAGCTCGACGACGGCCAGGCCGAGCTCGACCGCCAGCGCGCGACGATCGACGAGCAGGCGCCGCAGCTCGAGCAGGGCGAGACCCTGAGCCGGCTGGCGTCCGGCTTCCGCACGGTGTCCGAGGACGGGTCCGCCGCCGTCGCCAACGTCGTCTTCCCCGTCTCGATCAACGAGGTCGACGTCGAGACCAAGACCGCGATCGAGGACCTCGTCACCGACGCCGCCATCGACGGCGTCGCGATCTACCCCTCCCAGGACATCGCCCAGACCGTCCCGTCGATCCTCGGCCCGGGCGAGGTCGCCGGCGTCGTCATCGCCGCGATCGTCCTCTTCCTCATGCTGGGCACCGTCCTCGGCGCCGCGCTGCCGCTGGTCACCGCGCTGCTCGGGGTCGGGATCGCCTCGCTGGCGTCGCTGTCGTTCTCCGGGCTCGTCGAGTTCGTGTCCGTCACGCCCGTGCTCGGCGTGATGCTCGGCCTCGCGGTCGGCATCGACTACTCGCTCTTCATCATCAACCGCCACCGTCGCCAGCTGAAGCAGGGCGTCGAGCTCGCCGAGTCGATCGGCCTGGCCAACGGCACGTCCGGCAACGCCGTCGTCTTCGCCGGGGTGACCGTGATCGTGGCCCTGCTCGCGCTCAACGTCACCGGTGTCGGCTTCCTCGGCCTCATGGGCACCGTCGGTGCCGTCGCGGTGCTGGTCGCCATCCTCATGGCGGTCACGCTGACCCCGGCCGTGCTGTCCCTGGTCGGCCCGCGGATCCTGAAGCGGCGCGAGCGCACCCGCACCACCGGGACGTCGTACGACGACCACGCGACGACCGCGGCCGACGAGCCCATGAGCGACGCCCGCGCGTGGACGGTGCTCGGGCTCGGCATCGTGGCCCTGCTGGTCGTCGCCGCGCCCGCGACCCAGATGCGGCTCGGGCTGCCCGACGGCTCCACCCAGCCGCCCGACTCGGCTGCCTACCAGGCCTACGAGGTGCAGGCGGAGAAGTTTGGCGCCGGCTCCAACGGCCCGCTGCTGGTCGTCGCCGACCTGCCCGGCCCGATCGCCGAGGACGAGGTGACCGCCGAGCAGGCCGCACTCGGCGCGCAGCTCGGCCGGGCCTGGAACGTCGACGCCGTCGTGCCCATCGGTGCGTCGAAGGACCGGTCCGCCCTGGCCTTCCAGGTCGTCCCCGGTGGGTCCCCGACGGACCGGTCGACCGCGGAGCTGGTGCAGAACCTGCGCTCGACGACGCTCGACACGGCGTCGGGCGGCGAGGCCACCCTCGGCGTCGCCGGCAACGCCAGCGCGGGCATCGACATCTCCGACCAGCTCTCGAGCGTGCTGCCGGTCTACCTCGTGCTGGTGGTCGGGCTCTCGATGCTCATCCTGGTGCTGGTCTTCCGCTCGATCCTGGTGCCGCTGACCGCCACGCTCGGATTCGTCCTGTCACTGCTGGCGGCCTTCGGCGGGATCACCGCGATCTTCCAGCTCGGCTTCCTCGGCGACCTGTTCGGGGTGCATGCGCCGGGCCCGGTGCTGAGCTTCCTCCCGATCATCGCGACCGGCATCCTCTTCGGCCTCGCGATGGACTACCAGCTCTTCCTGGTCTCCGGGATGCGCGAGGCGCACGCGCACGGGGCGCCGGCACGGGTGGCGGTGCAGCACGGGCTGCGCGCCGGTCGGTCGGTCGTGACGGCGGCCGCGATCATCATGATCTCGGTCTTCGCGGGCTTCATCTTCTCCCACGACGCGACCATCAAGCCGATCGGTTTCGGGCTCGCCTTCGGCGTGCTGCTCGACGCGTTCGTGGTCCGGATGCTGCTGATCCCGGCCGCGATGCACCTGCTCGGCGAGGCGGCCTGGTGGCTGCCGGGTTGGCTCGACCGGCTCCTCCCGGACGTCGACGTCGAGGGTGCCCGGCTCGAGCGGACCCACGCGGTGCACGCCGCCGCGGACACCACAGCGCCGGTGTCGTCGTAGGCGCGCGGACCGAAGTGCCTGCGCAGCCCGCCGCCACGCTCGGGCGCGCGCCGTCGAACGACTTTGGTCCGCGCGCCTACGACCGGGCCGACGTGCCCGACAATGATCCCGTGAGCGACCAACGACCGGTGAACACGTGGCTGACCGACATGGACGGGGTGCTGGTCCGCGAGGAGGACCCGATCCCCGGGGCGAAGGAGTTCATCGCCACCCTGCGCGAACACGGCATCCCGTTCCTGGTGCTCACCAACAATTCGATCTTCACCCCGCGCGACCTGCGCCAGCGGCTCCTGCGCAGCAGCGGGATCGACGTGCCGGAGGAGTCGATCTGGACGTCCGCACTGGCGACGGCGCAGTTCCTCGACGACCAGCGTCCGGAAGGGACGGCGTACGTCGTGGGCGAGGCCGGGCTGACCGCGGCGGTCCACGACATCGGCTACGTGATGACGGACCAGGACCCCGACTACGTCGTGCTCGGCGAGACCCGGACCTACTCGTTCGAGGCCATCACCAAGGCGATCCGGCTGATCAACGGCGGCGCGCGCTTCATCGCGACCAACCCCGACCCGAGCGGGCCCAGCGCGCAGGGGATGCTGCCGGCCACCGGCTCGGTCGCGGCGCTGATCAGCACCGCGACGGGTCGACAGCCCTACTTCATCGGCAAGCCCAACCCGCTGATGATGCGCAGCGCGCTCAACCAGATCGAGGCGCACTCGGAGACGACGGTGATGATCGGCGACCGGATGGACACCGACATCATCAGCGGGCTCGAGGCCGGCATGCGGACGATCCTCGTCGCCACCGGTGCGACCGAGCGGCACCAGGTGGAGGACTTCCCCTACCGCCCCACCCGGGTCGTCGACTCGATCGCCGACGTCGTCCCGCTGGTCAGCGAGATGTACCTGCCCGACGCGGACTGAGCGCTCCGGTCGGCCTCATGCCGCCATCGCCAGGCCCAGCACGATCCCGGCGAGCGCGCACGCGCCGAGGGTGCGCAGCACGGACCACCTGCGCCAGAAGATGAGCACGCACCCGAGGACGGTGATCGCGAGCGACGCCGGGTCGATCGCGGTGAGGACCGGGAGCTCGACGTCCAGCGGCCCGCTGGTGAGCGTGCGGGTGTCGTCGAAGAGCATGTGCAGGGTGAAGAAGACCGCGAGGCTCGCGATGACGCCGACGACGGCCGCGGTGATCCCGGCCAGCGCGGCGGCGAGGTCGCGGTTGCCGCGGAGCCGCTCGACGTACGGCGCTCCGAGGAGGATGAAGAGGAAGCACGGGACGAACGTCACCCAGGTCGTCAGCAACGCCGCCAGGACTGCCGCGACCCACGGGTCGAGGTCGCGGGGCGCGCGGTAGGCGCCGACGAATGCGACGAACTGCACCACCATCACGAGCGGACCCGGCGTGGTCTCGGCGAGGGCGAGGCCGCGGACCATCTCGCCGGGCGCCAGCCAGCCGTAGACCTCGACCGCCTGCTGCGCGACGTAGGCCAGGACGGCGTACGCCCCGCCGAAGGTGACGAGCGCGGCCCCGGAGAAGAAGACCCCCTGATCGACGAAGATGCTCGAGCGACCGAACAGCACCCCCGCTGCGGCGACGGGCGCCCACCAGGCGACCAGGCCGACCGCGAGGGTCAGCGCGGCGCGGCGACCCGAGGGGCGCTCGGTGTGCAGCGCGTCGTCGCTGATCAGCGGTGGCGGGCCGTCGTCCGCCGCCGCTTTCGGCGGTGCGGTCAGCGTGGGAAGCCGACGACCGAGCACCCAGCCGGCGATCGCTGCGACGAGCACGACGGCGGGGAACGGCACGGCGAAGAAGGTGAGGGCGACGAACGAGGCCACGGCCAGCGCGACGAGGGCGGGATGACCGAGCCCCTTGCGCCCGACGCGGACCACGGCCTGCACGACGATCGCGATGACTGCGGGCGCGAGGCCCAGGAAGAGCGACTCGACGAGGGTGGTGTCGCCGAAGCCGACGTAGATGCCGGACAGGACGAGCAGTGCGACCACGCCGGGCAGGATGAAGAGGATGCCGGCGACGAGCGCTCCGCGAACACCGTTGAGGAGCCACCCGACGTAGGTCGCGAGCTGCTGGGCCTCGGGGCCGGGCAGCAGCGTGCAGTAGGAGAGCGCGAAGAGGAACCGCTGCTGGCCGATCCACCGCCTCTCGTCGACCAGCGTGCGCTGCATGACGGCGATCTGGCCGGCCGGTCCGCCGAAGGTCTGCAGCGAGATCGCGAACCACGCCTTCGTCGCCTCCCGCAGCGGGATGACGTCGCGGGTCGACTGCTCCGGTGCGGTCACGGGAGCACTCGACCGCGCGCGGTCCGGCTAAGTCAAGTCAGCCGGTCGAGTTTGGACCCGGTGGATCAGGCGGCGCGGCTGGGGCGGAGCCGGCGCACGAGGCGGTGCAGCGAGCTCTCGTGGGGCGCGGACCGCTTCAGGGGCAGCAGGTGGGTCAGGCCCTCGCGCTGCGCCATCAGGAGGATCGCGTCGTCCTCGTAGCCCTGGGCGAGCTGCTCGGCGGTCGCGATGTCGTCCCGCTCGACGGCCTCGTTGACCTGGCGCGCGTAGTGGTCGTGCAGCTGGTTGAGCTCGTCGATCAGTCTCATGGAACTCTCCTTCGGAAGGTCTGCTACATCCAGTGTGGCGATGCAATTGGAACGATCCAAGTCTGCGGCGGTGTGAGTTCCGTCAAGCACTCCTGCCGCTCCGCCCGCGGGTGGTAGTCCACCGGCATGTGGTCGTCCTGAGGGCCTCCGGACAGCCAGAACCCGGTGGACTACCCGGGCGGGGCAGCCAGGACCCGGTGGAGTACGCCGGGGGTCAGGCCGCGGAGAGCGGTGCGGGCTCGCGGAGGTACCCGCGTCGCCAGGCCCGGTGGATGACCAGCGCCGCGAGCACGGCACCCGCGGTGCCCAGCGAGAGGTCGCCCAGCGTGTCGGCGTACGCGAACTCGCGCTCGGTCGACTTGCTGATGAAGGCGAAGAACTCGGCCACCTCCCACGCGATCGCCGCCGTGGCGCCGAAGGCGAGGCCGCGCTCGAGGACGCGGCCGAGGCCGACGTCGCGCGGCAGCGTGAGCAGGATGAACGCCGCCGCGAGGAGGCCGGTGTTCATGAGGTGCATCCAGTCGTCGAACCACACGACCGTGTCGTAGAGGTCCATCCGGTTGCCGAGGATGTCGGTGAAGCAGGTGATCGTGATCAGCAGGTCGGGCAGCCAGGGGAAGGACATCCGGTCGCGCCACTGCGCCCACCACAGCAGCGGCACAGTGAACGAGATCAGCGGATAGGCGATGGCGCGCATGCCGGCGGCCTTGTCGCGCAGGTTGGCCTGGTCGGGGTAGAGCACCGCGAAGACCAGCATCAGCACGAGGGCGCCCTTGGCGAACACGTTGGCGCTCTTGGCGAAGGTCGGCGTCGCCGATCGCTCGACGGCAATCTCGGACACGCGCAACCCCACCCTTCGTCGCCCCCGACGGGGTGCGTGGACCGGTCAGTGTGCCAGCAGTCGCGTCACCACGTGGCTTCGCGGCACTCCCGCGCGGGGGTGACCTCGACCTGGAGGGTCGCGTGCTCGATGCCGTGGACCTCGCGCAGGGTGGACTGGGCGCCGGCCAGCACGGCCTGCGGGTCCGCGCCGACACCGGTGACGAGGTGGGCGGTCGCGACGTTCATCCCCGAGGTCAGCGTCCAGGCGTGCAGGTCGTGCACCTCCGCGACGCCGGCGACGCCCTCGAGGTCGCGGACGACCGCGTCGAGGTCGAGCCCCTCGGGCGCGTGCTGGCCGAGGACGGCCAGCACCTCGCGGCCGAGCATGACCGCGCGGACCGCGACGAAGACCCCGATCGCGACGGCGACCGCGGTGTCCCACTGCGCCGCACCGGTGAGGCCGACGAGGACACCGGCGGCGATGACGCCGACACTGCCGGCCGCGTCCGCCATCACCTCGAGGTAGGCACCCTTGACGTTGATCGACTCCTGCGCCCCGCCGCGCAGCAGCGCCAGGCAGACGAGGTTGATGACGAGCCCGATCGCGCCGACGACCAGCATCGGTCCGGACGACACGGCGACGTCCTCGCCGATCCGGCGTACGGCCTCCAGGACGACGTAGGCACTGACGCCGAGCATGACGAGCACCGTGAAGCCGGAGGCGAAGACCTCGGCGCGGTAGGAGCCGTACGTACGACGACCGGTGCCGTCGGGCCGGGTCGCGATCTTCGTCGCGACGAGCGCGGCGCCGAGGGCGACCACGTCGGCGGCCATGTGGCCGGCGTCGGAGATCAGCGCCAGCGAGCCACTGACCAGGCCGACCACGAGCTCGACGCCGAAGAAGGCGGCGACGAGGCCGAACGCGACGGCCAGCCGCCAGCGGTGCCGACCACCGGCGTGGCCGGCGTGGCCGTGCGAGTGCCCGTGCCCCATCGGTCCTCCCCTCGGCTGTCCTTGGGAGGACCGATGATAGGTCGCCCGTCAGGCCGGCATCTCCAGCGTCACCGGCTTGGACGGTCCCACTCCCCGGGTGAGGCGGACGGTGAAGGTCACCTCGGCGGCAGCTGTCGGAACGGGCGTGTCGAAGGAGAACGTGCCGGTCTGCTCCTCGTCGACGTCGATCGGCACCGTGCCGAGGTCCGTGCTGCCCGCAGTCGCAGTGATGGTGCCGCGGCACCCGTCGCTGCCGGTGCCGCAGGTCGCCTGGACCGACACGCGGCCGTCTCTGTCGGGGCGCAGGGCCGTGGTCGTCACGCCGAGGAGTGAGGGGAACTCGACGCCGGTGGGCGAGCTGTCGCCGTGGGGGTCGAAGCAGCCGTCGAACTCCGAGACGGGATTGGTCACCTCGCGGCCCTTCGTGTCGGTGAGGGTGGCGAAGCCGACGAGCTTGCTGGGCCCACCGGCGGTCCAGCAGCCGTTGCTGTGGACCTGGAGCTCGAACTTGCCGTAGCCCTCGGGCGGCATCGGGTTGTCGGGGTCGGTCCAGCTGACCAGGCAGTTCCAGTTGCTGCCGGCGCCCACGTCGGGCTCGACGGCGCCGCCCTTGTCGCACATCGCGGTGGCGTGGAGCGACGCGGGAGTGACGCCAGGGTGGCCGAGCAGCACGGCCTGGTCGGCGTACAGGTTCGAGAAGGTGGTGGGCAGCGATCGCTCCAGACGGGCGCGGGTGATGGAGCTGCCGCCGCCCGAGCCGGCGACGACGGCGCCGCCGACGGCGAGCACGACGACGATCGCGGCGACGAGACTGATGACGAAGCGACGCATGGTCAACCTCCGGTGATGTCGCGGTGACGAAGGACGAGGAAGGCGGCGACCAGGCTGGCCCCGCTCCACACGGCGCTGGAGAGCACGCCGTCGAGGATCGGGCCGGTGAACCTGGGCTCCGCGAGGAGGCCGTGCCAGGCCTCGAAGGGGGTGGTGAGCAGGTACGGGCGGATCGCCTCGATGCCGCCGAGCGAGCCCACCAGCTGCATGACCATGCCGATCACGACCGGGGCGGCGATGCCGACGGCCGCGTTGCGCGACCAGACCGAGAAGAGCAGCGCGAGACAGGTGAAGGCGATCAGCGGCGGAGCCATCGTGGCCCAGCTCGCGGCCACCAGCCCGAGAGCAGCGCCCGGCTCGATGAGCTGGCCCGAGAGCCCGGTCAACGGCTGGCGACCGACGATCAGGAGGCTGGCCCCGATGGTGGCCGCGGCCAGCACGACCAGCGCCACGAGCCCGAAGACGACCGAGACGAGGACCTTCGCCCAGAACAGCCGCGAGCGGCTGACCGACCGGGTGAGCACCGTCTTCCAGGTGCCGTGCTGGTCCTCGCTCGCGAAGGCGTCGCCGGCGACGATCGCCGTGACGAGCGGGAGGATCCACTGGCTGGCGAAGCCGAGGACCAGCAGGGACATCGCGAAGCCGTTCTCGGTGGAGAAGCGGCCGAAGAGGCTGTCCTTGGGCGGCCGCGACTGGGCACCGACGACGAGCACCACGGCGACCGGCGCGAGCAGGGTGCCGACGAGGAGAGCCCTCGAACGCAGCTGGGCGCGCAGCTTGCGCGTCTCCCAGAGGATCGCGGAGCCGAGGCCGGCTTCCTTCCTCGCACAGGTGTTCGACGGGCGAGGCGAGGCGAGGGTGCTGGCGGTCATCGCACGGCCTCCTTCCCGCGCAGTCGCACGTCGTCCGGGCGGGCGTCGGTGAGCATGAAGAACAGCGCCTCCAGGGGCGTGCGCGTCGGGGTGAAGGCCAGCAGCGGCACCTCCGCACGGACCAGGTCGGCGACGTAGGCCGACAGGTCGCGTTCGGAGCCCGTGGCGACGAGCCCGCCGTCCGGCGCAGGCTCGACGACGACGCCCGGGTGCCGGGCGCGGCCGATCGCGACGGCCTGCCGGTCGTCGCCGGTGCGGAGCAGGTGTCCGGGGTCGGGTGCCATCGCGCGCAGGTCGTCGATGGTGCCGTGGAAGGCCACCGACCCGCGGTTCATGATCGTGACGTTGTCGCAGATCTCCTCCACCTCGTCCATGTGGTGCGAGGAGAGCAGCACCGTGAGGCCGCCGTCGGCGAGCCGCTTCACGAGGGCCCGCATGTCCCGGATGCCACCCGGGTCGAGGCCGTTGGCGGGCTCGTCGAGCACCAGTAGGCGCGGACTGCGCAGCAGGCTCGCCGCGACGCCGAGGCGCTGGCGCATGCCGTAGGAGTAGCCGCCGACCTTGTCGTCCTCACGGCCGGTGAGGTCGACGACGTCGAGCACCTCCTCGAGCCGGTCGGGCAGGCCGGAGCCATCGAGCAGGCGTAGCCCCTCGAGGTTCTGCCGACCGGTCAGGTAGGGGTAGAACTTCGGGCTCTCGATGAAGCCGGCGACGCCGTCCAGGGTGCGTACGTCGTCGCGGGACCAGCTGCGCCCGAAGACGGCGATGGTGCCGCTGTCGGGCCGGATGAGGCCGAAGAGCATCCGGAGCAGGGTCGTCTTGCCGGCGCCGTTGGGGCCGAGGATGCCGTACACCTCGCCGGGCGCCACCCGCAGCGAGACGTCGTCGACGGCCACGAGCGGGCCGTACCTCTTGGTCACGCCGACCACGTCCACAGCGGGGTCGGCATCGGTTGTCAGGGTCATGCCCACAACGTAGGAATCCGAGGATGAAGGAACGATGAAGGCGCTACCCGAGCGACAGCAGCACGCTCACCGTCATCCGGCCGTCGTGGTCGCAGGCCTCCCCGGTCGCCGTGCCGGTCGAGACGTGGTGCCCGTCGAAGCACAGCCGCAGCTCCCCGCCCGACCGCACCACGAGGTGCTCGACCAGGGAGAGCCCGAGGCCCGCGCCGGGTCGTGACCTGGCCTCGGGGGCGCGGCTGAACCGCCGCGTGACCTGCGCCAGGAGGTCCGGCGGCAGGCCCGGTCCGGCGTCCGACACGGAGAGGACGGCGTACGACCCCTGCCCCTGCCGGCGTACCCCGACCCGGACCGGCGGCGCGCCGTGCGCGAGGGCGTTGGCGAGGAGGTTGGTGACGATGCGCTCCAGCGACTGTCGGTCGGCACGGACCTCGACGGGGTCGCTGGTCGCCACGTCGACCCCGGCCGCCCGGTCGGGATGGGCCGCCTGCCAGCGTGTGACCTCGCCGCGCGCGACCGCGGTCAGGTCGCTCACCCCCTCGGGAGGCGCTACGTCCGCGGGCTCGCGGTCGAGCTCGAGGAGCCGCTCGGCGAGGTCGGCCAGGCGGGTCACGTCGACGGCGAGCTCGGCGAGCACCGCCTCGTGCTCGGCGACCGAGCGCTCGCGCCGACGGGCGAGCTGGATGCGCGACTGCAGCAGGGTGAGCGGTGTGCGCAGCTCGTGGCTGGCGTCGCCGACGAACTGCCGCTCCCGGTCCAGCGACTCGTCGAGGGCGGCGAGCATCTCGTTGAGCGTGTGCCCCAGCCGGGTCACCTCGTCGTCCCGCTCGTCGTCCACGTCGAGCCTCAGGTGAGAGGACCCGGCCGCGATCTCGGCGGCCCGCCGGCGGTAGCGCTCGACCGGCCGCAGCGCCATCCGGGCGAGCTGGTCGCCGACCAGCGAGGCGACGACGAGCGCACCCAGACCGGCCAGCGACATCTGGAGCAGCAGCTCGCGCAGCGCCTCGTCACGGTGGTCACGGCGCACCGCGATCACGAGGTATGCCGCCTCGCCCTCGTCGTCGAGGGCCGCCACCTCCACGCGGAAGGGCGCGTCGGCGACGGGCAGCAGGCTGCCGACGTCGAGGGTGCTGGACCCGATGGTCGGCAGGCTGGTGCGTCGGACGAGTGGTCGGTCCGGCGCCGGACCACCCGAGTCGAGCACCGCTCCGCCGGCGTCGAGCACCTGCCATCCGGTGCCGGTCGCGTCCGCCGCCGCGGCCGAGGTGACCGTGCCGGCAGCGTCCACCAGTGGGGTGATCACGCCGCGGGCGGCGGAGATCTCCGTGTCGAGGCCACGGTCGAGGGCGTACTGGACGCGCCAGTAGACGAACCCGCCGGCGACCACCAGGAGCAGGAGCATCGCGGCCGAGAACCCGGCGACGAGCCGCACCCGCAGCGGGAGGCGGCGGACGTTCACGCGCGCTCGAGCCGGTAGCCAGCGCCGCGCACGGTGGTGATGCTTGAGGTCCCGAACGGCTTGTCGACCTTGGCCCGGATCGCTCCGAGGTGCACGTCGATCACGTTGCTGCGCAGGTCGGTCTCGCCGTCCCAGACCTCGTCGAGGATCGTGAACCGCGAGACCACCCGGCCCGCGCGGCTGGCGAGCAGCCAGAGGATGTCGAACTCGCGGGCCGAGAGCTCGATGGCGACCCCACCCCGGCTGACCGCCCGGGCACCCACGTCGACCACGAGGTCACCGACCGCCACCGCCTGCTGCTCGTCGTACGACGACCGCCGGAGGAGTGCGCGCAGCCGGGCGAGCAGCTCGTCGAGGTCGAACGGCTTGGCGAGGTAGTCGTCGGCCCCGGCGTCGAGGCCGTGGATCCGGTCGCGCACCTTGCCCCGGGCGGTGAGCACGAGCACCGGCGTGGTGACGCCGACGTCGCGGAGGCGGCGGCACAGGGTGAGTCCGTCGAGCTCCGGCAGCATCCAGTCGAGCAGCAGGACGTCTGGAGCGGGCTCGGTCAGCGCCCTGGCGTACGCCGCCCGGCCGTCACCGACGACGTCGACTTCCCACCCGGCCTCGGCCAGGCCTTGGGCGAGGACCGCGGCGAGGCGGGAGTCGTCCTCGGCGACCAGCACGCGCATGCGTCCACTCTGCACCCCTCGCCGTCACCGGAACGCTCCCTCGACCACACCAGTCAGGTAGGAGGCAGGTTGTCACTCGCACCGTGGTGCCATGACCACACGCACCGTGCCCGTGCCGACGACCCGGCAGCTGCTCACCAAGGTCCCCGAGGTCACCATCTGGTTCTGGGTGATCAAGATCCTCTGCACGACCGTCGGTGAGAGCTTCGCCGACTGGATCAACATGACGCTCGGGGTGGGGCTGGTGAACACGGCGCTCCTCTTCACCGTCGTGTTCGTCGTCGTGCTGGCGGTGCAGATGCGCCTGCGCCGCTACGTGCCCGCCGCCTACTGGCTGACGGTCGTGGTCGTCAGCGTGACCGGGACGCTCTACACCGACATCCTCACCGACCAGCTCGGCGTCCCGCTCTGGATCAGCACCGCCGTGTTCTCGGTGCTCCTCGCGGCGACCTTCGCGGTCTGGTGGGCGCGCGAGCGCACGCTCTCGATCCACAGCATCACCACGACCCCGCGCGAGGGCTTCTACTGGTTCGCCGTGCTGGTCACCTTCGCGCTCGGCACCGCGGCCGGCGACTGGACCCTCGAGCTGACCGGCTGGGGACCGGGCCTGTCGATCCTGCTGCCCCTCGGCCTGATCGCGCTCGTCACCCTGCTGTGGTTCGCGGGTGCCGACGCGGTGCTGGCCTTCTGGGTCGCCTACATCCTCACCCGCCCGCTCGGCGCCAACATCGGCGACTGGTTCGGCCTGCCGCGCAGCGAGCAGGGGCTCGGCATCGGCGTCTTCGGCACCAGCCTGATCTTCCTCGGCGCGATCCTCGCGACGGTCGCCTACCTGTCGTGGAGCAAGGCCGACGTGATTGAGGTGCAGGACGACACGGCGTACGTCCCGGAGTCCTCGCCGCAGCGGCGACGCGCCACCCTCGCAGTGATGGTGGCTGCTGCCGCGGCCACCGTCGCGCTCCTCGCCTGGGCGAACGCCCAGCCGCACCAGAGCGCGCTCGCCGAGGAGGGCCCCGCACCGTCGTGCAGCAGCGGCGCGGCCCTCGACCAGGCGCAGGCGACCCAGCAGGTCGCCGGCGACTTCCCCGGCGACGAGGTAGCGAAGTACCGCACGATCGTCCGGGACACCCGCAGCCTGGCCGACGGCGGCGACGCGCAGGCGGCGGCCACCCGGGTCACCGACCTCGAGACCGCGTGGGACGACGACCAGGCCGCCCTGCAGCCGAAGAACTGCCAGGCGTGGACCTTCGTCGACACGCAGATCGACGGCGTGCTCACCGCGGTCCGCGCCTCGAGCCCCGACCGCGCCACCGAGGACCAGGCGATGGGCGCGCTCCTCACCACGCTCGGCTGACCCATCGGACGGCTACGGTCGGGCTGTGCACGACGTCGTCGACTACGCCTGGTTCGGAGCCGGGCTGCTCGTCGTCGTGCTCAGCACGGTCGCCGTCGCCTGGCGCGCCGGCGTCGGGCTCGGGTGGGCGCCGCTGACCTCGCTGGCCCGTGCGGTCGTGCAGCTCGGCATCGTGGCGCTGCTGCTCCGCGGCATCCTGACCGTGCCGTGGACCGTCGTCGCATTCCTCGTCCTCATGCTGACCACGGCGTCCTGGACCGCGTCCGGGCGGCTCCACGAGTTGTGGCACGGACGACGCATCGCGGTCCTCGGCGTCGTCGCGGGCGCCGGGACCGCGCTCGTCCTGGTCTTCGCCCTGCGCCTCGTCGACCTCGAGGTGCGCTACCTGGTGGCGGTCGCCGGGATCATCATCGGCAACGCGATGAGCGCGGCGACGCTGGCCGGTCGCAACTTCCTGCGGGGTGTGCGCCACCGCCGCGACGAGGTCGAGGCGTGGCTGTCGCTCGGTGCGTCGCCGTCGCGGGCACACCTCGAGATCGGTCAGGAGGCCGTGCGCGAGTCGCTCCTGCCGAACCTCGACCAGACCCGCTCGACGGGTCTCGTCACCCTGCCCGGCGCGTTCGTCGGTGCGCTCTTCGGTGGCGCGAGCCCGGCGGTGGCTGCGCAGTTCCAGCTCGTCGTGCTCGCCGGCATCGCGCTGGCGATGACGCTCACCGGGGTGATCGTCACGCGGCTGCTGGGGCGCTCACCCCACCTGCCGGCCACACCGTCCTGACCTCCGGAGAGCGGACCCTTCCCCGGGGGGAACGAGCGAGCCCGGTCACCCGCTGGGGGTGGGAGCGGGTCCGTCCCGGGGGAAGACGGACCCGCTCCTCACGAAGGATGCGACACCGCACCTGCAAGGAACCTGACTGCCGGTCCTCAGCGTCGCGGCAGCCGCACGCGGAAGCGCGCTCCTCCGCCCGGCGTGGGCGGGTCGAGGTCGACCTCACCACCGACGGACCGCGCCACCCGCTGGGCGATGCCCAGCCCGAGTCCCGCACCGCCGGCCGCGGAGACGCCGGGCTGGAAGAGGTGCTCGCGGACGGACGGGTCGACGCCGTCGCCGTCGTCGGCGATCACGAGCTCCACCCGGTCCGGCAGGTCGACGGCCTCGACCACGACTCGCTGCCGGGCGTGGCGGGCGGCGTTGTCCACGACGGGCGCGACGGCGCGCACGACCAGGCCGGCGGGCGCGGCGATGCGGGCCGTGGAGCCGGCGGTCCGGTCGACGACCTCGACCCGACCGGCGGCGGCCGCCACGAGCCCCGGCACGAGGTCCGCGACCCGGCACTCTTCCCGGCCGGCCGTCGTGCGGTCACGGGCGAGGTCAAGGAGGGTGGTGATGACCGCGCCCATCTCGCGGGCGGAGGCGGCGATCTGCTCGAGGTCCTCGCGCACCGCCGGCTCCTCGACACCGCGCAGGAGCGCGAGGTCGGCCGACCCCTGGATCGCGGTGAGCGGGGTGCGCAGCTCGTGGGCGAGCTCGGAGGTCAGCCGCTGCTCGGAGCGGATGACCGAGGCGACCCGGTCGAGCAGGTGGTCCAGCGTCTCGCCGAGCGCGGCCAGCTCGTTGTTCGGTGGACCGAGCGCGAAGCGGTGCGCGAGGTCGTGCTCGCTCCACTCCGAGGCCCGCTCGGCCATCACGGCGACGGGCTTCAGCGCCTGCGCCGTGACGCGCCACGCCATCACGGCGGTCGCCCCGACGACCAGCACGCCCAGGACGACGGCGGCAAGGAAGGCGTACAGCTCCGACCGCTCGTAGGGTCCGGACTCCTGGCTCGCCACGAGCACGCCGGCCTCCCCGTCCGCAGTGACGAACGGGGTGGCCAGCAAGCGGTCCTCGTGCTCGCCGCCTCGGGCCAGGCGGGCGGTCCGCGTGGTCGCGAGCGAGTCGGCGACGTCGCGGACCTCGACCTCGACCGACCCCGCAACCCGCTCGCCGGAGGCGTCGTAGACGACCATGCCGGGCTGGAGGTCGTCCGCGGTGAGGCTCAGGGCACCTGACATCTCCTCGAGCTGGTCGACCATCACCGCGGACCGGTCCTGCAGCACCTGCTGGATGTCGCGCTTGGCGGCGTACTCGAGCACGAGATGGGTGCCGAGGACCACGACGACCATCGCGAGCGCCATGAAGCCGACCGTCGAGACGACGATCGAGGCCCGGAAGGACTGCGGCGCGAACCTGCGCAGCCCCGGCGGCTCGGAGTCGGGTGGTGCGGTCTCGTCCATCACCTCAGTGTGTAGCCGACGCCCCGCACCGTGGTGAGCTCGAGGGGCGAGTCGACCTCCCGGAGCTTGACCCGGATGCGGCGCACGTAGGAGTCGACGGTGTTGTCGCTGACGATGCCGCCCTGCGGCCACGCGGCGGCGACCACCGCGCGACGTCGTACGACCTCGCCGGGGCGCGACGTGATCGCCGCGAGCATCCGGAACTCGGTCGGCGTCAGCATCGACTCCCGGCCGTTGCAGGACACCGAGTGCCGGGCCGGGTCGAGGACGAGGTCGGTCGGTGCCTCGGCGACGACGAGGCGGCCGCGCTTGGCGAGCGCCTCGACGCGCGCGATCAGCTCGAGCACGTCGAACGGCTTGGCGAGGTAGTCGTCGGCGCCGGCACTGAATCCGGCCAGCCGTTCGTGGACCGCGCCGAGCGCCGTGAGGAACAGCACCGGCGCCGACTGGCCGGCCGAGCGCAGGGCCTGGCACACGTCGCGCCCGTCAGCGTCGGGCAGGCCGATGTCGAGGATCACCACGTCGAGTGCGTCATCCTCGACGAACGTGCGCAGCGCCTCGCCGCCGTCGTGCGCGACGACGACCTCGTGGCCCGCGAGCCGCATCGCGTCGCCGACGACGCGACGGATCGCCGCGTCGTCCTCGCAGAGGCCTACGCGGGCCATCAGGCGATCACCTGGTCCGGGCACGTCACGGGACCAGCCTGCCCGATCGCGCCTGCACACAACCTGACTGAACGCCTTCTTCCAGTCAGGTGGCGTGCAGGTTCGAGGCCTAGGGTCGGTGACATGTTCGATCTCATCAATGGCCTGCCGATCCACCCGCTGGTGGTCCACGCCGTCGTCGTGCTGCTGCCACTGGCCACCCTCGGCACGATCGCCCTCGTCGTACGTCCCTCGTGGCGACGACCCTACGGCCCGCTGTTGGTCGCGATCGCTGCCGTGGCGACGGTCCTCATCCCCGTCTCGACGTCGAGCGGCGAGGCGCTGGAGAAGCGCGTCGGCAATCCCGGCGAGCACGCGGAGCTGGGTGACCAGCTGATCTGGTTCGCCCTGCCGATGCTCGTCCTGCTCGCCGCGCTCGTGTGGCTCGACCGGCGTACGCCCCGGAGCACCGACACCGGCTCGCGGCCGTCGCAGGCCGGGTCGCTCAAGGCCGTCGCCGTGCTCGCCCTCGTGGCCGCGCTCGCGACCAGCGTGCAGGTCTACCGCGTCGGCGACTCCGGCGCCCGCGCCGCCTGGGGCGACCAGGTCTCATCGGGCTGACCTGCTGCGGGGCCGGGTCCGGGCCTCGCCTAGCCTGCGGAGGTGGAGAGGCGACTGCTGGCGGACACCCGCCCGCTCGCCAACCCCCACTTTCGCCGCCTGTGGCTGGCCAACATCGTCACGGTCATCGGCGCGCAGCTGACCGTCGTGGCGGTGCCCGCGCAGATCTACGCGATGACCGGCTCGTCGGCCTACGTCGGCCTGACCGGCGTCTTCGGCCTGGTCCCGCTGGTGGTCTTCGGGCTGTGGGGCGGTGCGCTCGCGGACGCCTTCGACCGCCGGACGCTCCTGCTGGTCACCACGACGGGGCTGATCCTCACCTCGGCCGGCTTCTGGCTGCAGGCCGCGCTGGGGGCCGAGGACGTGTGGCTGCTGCTCACGCTCTTCGCCGTGCAGCAGGCGTTCTTCGCGGTCAACCAGCCGACCAGGTCGGCGCTGCTGCCGCGACTGCTCGACCACGACCTGCTGCCCGCGGCCAACTCGCTCAACATGACCGTCATGCAGGCCGGCGGCATCGCGGGGCCGCTGGTGGGCGGGGCGCTGATCCCGATCATCGGCTTCTCGTGGCTCTACCTGCTCGACACGATCACCCTCTTCGCGACCCTGGGTGCCGTCGTCGGCCTGCCCGCGCTGCCGGTGATCGGCGCGACCGTAGCGCCCGGCCTCGGTGCTGTCGTCGACGGCTTCCGCTACCTCCGCACCCAGCCGGTGCTGATGATGTCCTTCGTCGTCGACATCATCGCGATGGTCTTCGGGATGCCGCGGGCGCTGTTCCCCGAGATGGCCGACGTCGACTTCGGCGGACCGAGCGAGGGCGGCCTGGCGTTCGCCCTGCTCTTCGCCGCGATCCCGCTCGGCGCGGTGGTCGGCGGCGTGCTGTCCGGCTGGGTGTCGCGCGTGGAGCGCCAGGGCCTCGCCGTCGTCGTCGCGATCCTCGTGTGGGGCTTCGCGATGGTCGGCTTCGGGGTCGCGGCGATGCTGGCGTCGTACGCCCCCGCGCTGATGCTCGGCGTCGCGGTCCTGATGCTCGCGATCGGCGGGGCCGCCGACATGGCGTCCGCCGCCTTCCGTACGTCGATGCTGCAGTCCGCCGCGGCCGACGAGGTCCGCGGGCGGCTCCAGGGCATCTTCATCGTCGTGGTCGCCGGCGGCCCGCGCATCGCCGACGTCGCCCACGGCGCCACGGCCGCGGCCACGGGTGCGGCGGTCGCCGCGGCGGGTGGCGGCGTGCTGGTGGTGGTCGGCACGGTCGCGGCGGCCCTCGCCGTACCGGCCTTCGTGCGCTACCGCGTCACGCGGCCGACGTACTCCTGAGGCTCACGCGGACACGTGTCCGAGCTGTGGCCCTCGATCCGCAGGTCCAGGGGCCATCTCTCGGACACGTGTCCGGCGCGGGTGCGCCACCACAGGCGCACGACGGTCAGACGACGCGGCCCTTCGGGGTGTTCTCCGCGGTCAGCTTCGGGTCGCGGATCACGACCGAGCCGAGGGCCTCGTCGATGCGCTTCATCACGTCGTCGTCGAGCTTCACCCCGGCGGCCTTGACGTTGTCGGCGACCTGCTCGGGGCGGGAGGCGCCGACGAGGGCGGCGGCGACGTTGTCGTTCTGGAGGACCCAGGCGATCGCGAGCTGCGCCATGGTGATCCCGCAGTCGGCGGCGATCGGCTCGAGGCCCTGGACGGCGGTCAGCACGTCGTCCTTCATCCAGCGCTCGATCATGTCCGACCCGCCCTTGGTGTCGGTCGCGCGCGAGCCGGCCGGCGGCTCGGCTCCGGGCTTGTACTTGCCGGTCAGCACGCCCTGGGCGATCGGGCTCCACACGATCTGGGAGACGCCGAGCTCGCGGGAGGCCGGGACGACCTCGTCCTCGATGACGCGCCAGAGCATCGAGTACTGCGGCTGGCTGGAGATCAGCTGGAAGCCGAGCTCCTTGGACAGCTCGACGCCCTGGCGGAGCTGGTCGGCGGTCCACTCGCTGACGCCGATGTAGAGCGCCTTGCCCTGGCGGACGACGTCGGCGAACGCCTGCATCGTCTCCTCGAGCGGCGTCTCGTGGTCCCAGCGGTGCGCCTGGTAGAGGTCGACGTAGTCGGTCTGCAGCCGCTCGAGGGAGCCGTCGATCGCCTCCATGATGTGCTTGCGGGACAGGCCGGTGTCGTTCTTGCCCTTCGGGCCGGTCGGCCAGTAGACCTTCGTGAAGATCTCCAGCGACTCGCGGCGCTCGCCCTTCAGCGCCTCGCCGAGGACGGTCTCCGCCGCCGTGTTGGCGTACACGTCCGCGGTGTCGAACGTCGAGATCCCCTCGTCGAGCGCGGCGCGCACGCACTGGGTGGCGACGTCGTTCTCGACCTGGGAGCCGTGGGTGAGCCAGTTGCCGTAGGTGATCTCAGAGATCTTCAGTCCGCTGTTGCCGAGGTATCGAAATTCCATTCCACCGACACTAGGGCGTCCCGCAAACCCCTCGGCCTGCTACGAGCCGCCCATCATGCACGCTGGCTGCGTTGTCCTCGGCTCGATGCGGCTGCGCCACGCCTTCGCTCGTCCGCCTTGCCATCGCACGCGCTGGACGGCTCTCGCGACGACCGGGGGGTTAGCGGCCCACCCCGCGAGGCACCGGGCGCAGCCGCCGGTCGAGCCACGCGTAGAGCGCGAACAGGAGGAGGAAGAGGATCGTGATGCCGGCGCAGGCGATCCCTACCGCCCCCCAGCCGCCCTCGTCGGGGTCGAGGAACGGGTAGGGCACCCAGCCCGACAGTCGGCCGACAATGAGGGTGAGGACCAGCCACACCACGGGCCAGACCAGGGCGTACGCCGCCACGCGCAGGTCGGCGCGCGGCCGCGGGCCGACGAGGGCCCAGGCCGCGACGGCCAGGACCGGGACGACCATGTGCAGCAGCTTGTCGGCGACCCAGTCGGCGCCGTCGAGGTCGAGGAGCGGGCGCAGCAGGAAGAAGTGCACGAGCCCGGTGACGGTGATCCCGACGAGGGCGGCGAGCCGCGCCACCCGGAAGCCCCGCCCGTCGCGCTCCGGGTCGCGGGCGAGCAGGCTCGAGGTGACCGCGACGAGGATGTTGCTCTGGATCGTGAAGTACGCGAAGTAGCGCGCCAGGCGGAGCGGCAGCGCGGGCGGGTCGGTCTCGTCGAGGATCACCGTCCCCTTGACGACCAGCGCGAGCTGGAGCAGCAGCGCGATCCACGCCACCACCGCCACGACCACGTGCACCTGCCGGGCACGCGTGGCGGTCATCGCTCGTCAGTCCAGGACCACGAGGACGTCGCCGTCCTGCACCACGTCGCCGACGGTGACCTTGACCGCCGTGACCGTCCCGGCCCGCTCGGCGAGCATCGGGATCTCCATCTTCATCGACTCCAGCAGCACGACGGTGTCGCCGGCCTCGACGCGGTCGCCCTCGGCGACCTCGATCGTCAGCACGTTGGCGACGAGCTCGGACACGATCTCGAGGGAGGTGCTGCGGGCCATGCGCCCGACGCTAGCGGTTACCGGCACGTAGCCGCCGATCGGCCCCGCTCACAGCTCCGCGAACCGGCTCGGCTCCGGACGGTGCGGCCCGGCCTCCTCGGCGCGACGGGCGCCCCGGCCCTTCGGACCGGTCAGCGCCAGGTCGACGCGGATCACGAGGTAGCCGAGGACGATCCCCAGCACGAGGGAGTACAGCACCCGCAGTCCCGACTCGGCGTAGGAGGTGTCGATCGCCGTCAGGCCCGACGCGATCGGCACGGTCGCCGCGACGCCGAAGGCGCAGACCCACCAGCCCTGGCGCCGACGGGCACGCACGTGGGTGCCCCAGACAATGGCCGGGATGCCGAGCAGCACGACGAGCGGCCGCGGGAACGCACCGATCCTCTCCGACGTGGCGTCGGCGAAGTCGAGCACCGACGAGACGAAGGTCTGGGCGCCGTAGCGGCGCAGCAGCTCGGCGTACGCCAGGGTCGCGACGAGGACGGCGAGCCCGATCGCGACGATGACCAGCCCGCGTCGACCGAGGCCGTGGAGGCCGGCGCCGAGGCGGTAGACGATCGTGAAGACCAGGGCCAGCGCCAGCAGCAGCGCGGCGATGTCGAAGCGCTCCGCGGCGACCGTGGGCTCGAAGCCGACGGCCGCGAAGGCGGTCACGGCGGCGACGAGGGATGCGATGAGGGTCTCGCGGACGGCCTTGAGGAAGGTGACCGCCGGCACCGTCACCATGACGGCGTACACGCTGCCGACCACGCAGGTCAGCACCGCCGCCCCGGTCGGCAGCACCCGGCCGCCGACGACCAGGCTCGCGACACCGAGCGCCAGCGCGAGGCCCGCCGAGACCAGCGCGCGGCCGGCCGTACGGGTCGCGAGGAGCCAGGACAGGGCGGTCACCACGGCGACCGCTCCGGCGCCGTCGAGCCACCCGGGGAGCGTGAAGCCCTCGACCGTCGGCTCGTGGCCGAGGATGCCGGCGACCGCGGAGGCGCCCAGGGCCGCCGCACCGAGCAGCAGCACGGCGAACCAGAGGAGCAGCAGCACCTTGCGCGGACCCTCGGGTGCCGGCGCGTCCGTCGAGGGGTCGTGCGGCTCGGGCGACCCGACCCGGTCGGGCGGCGTGACCGGCGCCGGCACGGAGTCCCGGGCGGCCTTCGCGGGGAGCGGCGGCTCCTTCGGCTCGGCCTCCCGGCGCCGGCGCAGCCGCGACGGCGGTCGCTCCGCGGCCCGCTTGCCGCGGGCGGACCCGCGGGGGCTGTCGGAGGGGGTGGTCGGCACGTCGGAGGAGGTTACAGCCGTCGGTTGGCCAGGGACGGGTTGGTACGACGGGTCGCGCTGAGGTCGGCACGGTCGAGGACGGCCTCGAAGGTGGCCTCGCCACCCGCTGCCTCGCCGAGCACCTCACCCATCGGGCCGACGACCGCGGAGTGGCCGCAGTAGCGCGGCTCGGGCTGGGCCGCGCCCACCACGAAGCAGGTGTTCTCGATCGCGCGGGCCGCCAGCAGGGTGCGCCAGTGCTCGACCTTGCGGTCGCCCGGCAGCCACGCGGCCGGCACGACGATCACCTCGGCGCCGGCGTCCACGAGGCGCCGCGCGAGCTCGGGGAAGCGCAGGTCGTAGCAGGTCATCAGGCCCACCTGCCACCCTGCGACCTCGATGACCACCGGCTCCGTCGCGCCGCCGGTGATGCGGTCGGACTCCCGGTAGCCGAACGAGTCGTAGAGGTGGATCTTCCGGTAGCGCCCTGCACTGGTGCCCGCGGCGACGAGGGTGTTGTAGGGCCGGGCGGGGTCGTCGGCGACCTCGAACATCCCCGCGACGGCGGTGCAGTCGGCTGCTCGGGCGACCCGGTCGAGCTCGCTCGCGAAGGGGCCGTCGAGGGGCTCGGCGAACGCGCTCACGTCGGAGCCCGCCTCCCCGAAGTCGCGCGCGTACGCCTCCGGGAGGACCACCAGGTCGGCGCCGGGCGTGACGCCCTCGGCGAGACGGGCCCGGTTGGCGGCGGGATCCAGCCCGCTCGCCCACTGGTGCACGCGGACCCGCAGGGTTTCGGTCATGGCGTCCAGCGTAGGGCTGCGAGACTGGCCGCATGGACCTCGACCTCGCGGCACGCTTCTGCGGCGTGGTGCTCGCCGGCGGGACGGCTGCCCGCATGGACGGGATCGACAAGGGCGCCGTCGAGCTCCACGGCCGCACCCTGCTGGAGCTCGCGGTCGACGCCTTCGTCGACGCCGACGAGGTCGTGGTGGTCGCGCCGGCGAGCGTCCGGACCGAGCGACCGGTGACCTTCGTCCACGAGGACCCGCCACGCGGTGGGCCTGTCGCCGGTCTCCTGACCGGTGTCGACGTGCTGCTCCGCCGGCCGGCCCACATCGGGGTCCTCGCCGTCGACATGCCCCGCGTGACGCCCGCGACGATGCGCCGGCTGCGCGAGGCCGCGACGGGCCGGGACGGCGCGTTCCTGGTCGGCGCCGACGGTCGGAGGCAGCTGGCCGGGGTGCTCGACGCGGCCCGCCTGGCCGGCGTACGACCGGGACTGGAGGCGCAGCACGGCATGGCGTTGCACCGGCTGCTCGCTCCGCTCGACCTCGCCAAGGTGCCGGCGATCGGCGACGAGGCGGTCGACATCGACTCGTGGGCCGACCTGCGCGACCTCGGCGGATGAAGGTCGGACGAGGATCGGATGAGGGTCGGGCGAGGGCGGGTCAGCCTTGCCGCCGACGGGTGGGGTGAGCAAGATGGGGACCGTGAACCTTCACGACTGGATCGATGAGCTCGCCGACGTGCTCGACGTCGAGACCGAGGTCGACGAAGGACTGATCCTCGACCTCGCCCGCGTCGCCGCGCACGAGGTGCAGAGGACCGCCGCGCCGATCTCGGCGTACCTCCTCGGCTTCGCCGCAGGTGCCGGCAACCTCGACCCCGAGAAGATCGAGCGGCTCGCGGGCAAGGCCCAGCAGCTCGCCGAGAGCTGGGACCGGCCCGCCGACGCCCCCGACCCCGACGACGTCGACGACGACGTGCCCGACGACTCGACGGTCGACCACTCCACCGACCGCTACGAGGACTGACCCCTTGCGCGCAGTCGTCGCTGCCGTCACGGGCGGCCCCGAGGTCCTGTCCGTCGGCGAGGTCGACGCACCACGACCCGGTGCGGGCGAAGTCGTGATCGAGGTCGCCGCGACGGCCGTCAACCGCGCCGACACCCTGCAGCGGCAGGGCTTCTACCCGCCGCCGCCCGGTGCCTCCGACACGATCGGGCTCGAGTGCAGCGGCCGCATCGTCGAGCTCGGTGACGGGGCGACCGGCTGGTCGGTCGGCGACGAGGTCTGCGCGCTGCTCGCCGGCGGCGGGTACGCCGAACGCGTGGCGGTGCCGGTCGGACAGGTCATGCCGGTGCCGGGCGGCGTCTCCCTCGTCGAGGCCGCGTGCCTGCCCGAGGTCGCCGCGACCGTGTGGTCCAACGTGTTCATGACCGCCCACCTCCAGAAGGGCGAGCGCTTCCTGGTCCACGGCGGTGCCGGCGGGATCGGCACGATGGCGATCCAGCTCGCGGCCGCCCGGGGCGCCGAGGTGTTCACGACCGCCGGGTCGCCGGAGAAGCTCGAGCTGTGCCGCTCGCTCGGCGCCGCGCACGCCATCGACTACCGCGAGGACGACTTCGTCGAGGTGCTCACCGACGCCGGTGGTGCCGACGTGATCCTCGACAACATGGGCGCGAAGTACCTCGGCCGCAACGTCACCGCCCTCGCCACCGGCGGCCGGCTCGTGATCATCGGCATGCAGGGAGGCGCCAAGGGCGAGCTCGACATCAACGCCCTGCTCCGCAAGCGCGCATCGGTCACCGCAACCTCGCTGCGCGCCCGGCCCGTCACCGAGAAGGCCGCCATCTGCTGCGGCGTGGTCGAGAACGTCTGGCCCCTCGTCGCCTCCGGGGACGTCCGCCCGATCGTGGAGACGACGATGCCGCTCGAGGAGGTGGCGCGCGCCCACCAGCTGATGGAGGACGGGTCGCACTCCGGGAAGATCGTCCTCACCCTCTGAGCTTGCGTGGGCGGTGGCCCACCCACATTCGAGGACCCCGAGATGTGGCTGCACCACCGCCCGCCGGCGCGCCGTCGTACGACACTCGCGTGAGCGGTGGCCCACCCACATTCGAGGCCTCGGAAATGTGGCTCGACCACCGCTCCAGCAGGCTTCCGCCGCCCGACTAGGGTTGCGCGCATGACCGAGCAGCAGCAGCCCGAGTCCGCCAGCGAGTCCCGAGGCTCCGACAGCGAGGACATGGTCGTCGTGATCGGGCCGGACGGCCAGCCCATCGGCACCATCCCCGCGAGCGCGCTGCCCGACATGACCCAGGACTCCGGCGAGTCCGACGGCGAGGGCAACGGTGAGGGCGAGCGCCACATCACCGAGCTGGTCGAGCAGCCAGCGAAGGTGATGCGGATCGGCAGCATGATCCGCCAGCTCCTCGAGGAGGTGAAGGCGGCTCCTCTCGACGAGGCCAGCCGCCAGCGGCTCAAGGAGATCCACGCCGCGTCGATCAAGGAGCTCGAGTCGGGCCTGGCCCCCGAGCTCGTCGAGGAGCTCGACCGACTCTCCCTGCCGTTCACCGACGACACCACCCCGTCCGAGGGCGAGCTCCGGATCGCGCAGGCCCAGCTCGTCGGCTGGCTCGAGGGCCTCTTCCACGGCATCCAGACCGCCATCTACGCCCAGCAGGTCGCCTCGCGCGCCCAGCTCGAGCAGATCCGCCGCGCCCTCCCGATGGGCCAGGGCGGCCAGCAGGGTCACGGTCAGCCGGTCGGCATGCCCACCATGCCCGGCGGCGAGCAGCCCCAGGACGACCCCAACGGGCCGTCCAGCGGGATGTACCTCTGACCCGAGCCGGCTACCGGCGCGCCAGACGGCGTACGACGACCAGGCCGAGGAGGCCGACCAGGACGGCCGCGGCACCGGGTGCTGCCGCCCGGGCGAAGCCGACCGGCGCGGCATCCTCCATCGGGGTCAGCTGGGCGGTCGGCGGCGGGGGCGGCTCGACCGCCGTGCCCGGGCCGAGCAGGCCCTCGACCTTGTCGACCTTCGTCGGGTTGGCGACGCTCGTGCCACCGCAGGCGTCGGCGGCGTACGGCGTGTCGGCGCCGGTCGCGAAGAACACGTAGCTCGTGCCGACACCGAGCTCACCGAGGCCGCACGCGTCGCGGCCACCGGCCGAGAGCACCTGCGTCTTCCGCTCGGGCGTGCCCTGGTAGGCGCGGGAGGCGGTAATCTCGTAGAGGAAGCCGTTGCCCTGCGCCTCGACCTTGTCGACCGTGCCGACGAAGACCAGGTCCGCCTTGGCCACCTGCTTCTCGAGCCCCGCCTGCTTGCACGTGCAGTCGGCGGCGGACGCCGTCGAGGTCACCGTGAAGACGAGTCCGAGGCACGCGAGCAGCAAGGCTGCGGCAAGACGGACGGCTCGGAACATGGGCCGCACTCTATGGCACGACTGTCGGACCTCGACCTGCTGCGCCCCGCCCCGCAACGGTCGATTTCCGACTGACGTGCCTAGCGAGCCAGCCCGAACAGGTCGGCCAGCACCGCGGCCACCCCGTCCTCGTCGTTGCCCGGCGCGAGGTGGTCGGCGAGGTCGCGCACGGACGCGTGGGCGTTGGCCATCGCGTAGGACGTGCCGGCCCACTCCAGCATCGGCAGGTCGTTGGGCATGTCACCGAAGGCGACGACGTCCTGCGCTCCGACGCCCATCTCGGCAGCGACCCCGGCGAGCGTCGTGGCCTTGGTGACGCCGGCCGCGCTGATCTCGACGAGCGCGAAGGTGGAGGACCACGTGGTGGTGACCAGCCCGCCGACGGCCGCGTCGACCTGCCGCCAGAAGTCCTCGGGGTCGAGCTCGCGGTGCACGGCGAGGACCTTGACCACGTCGTCGACGTAGATCGACTCCCACGGTCCGCGGCGCACCGTCCCGGCATCGTCGGGGTGGTGCGGGAAGCCGCCCTCGCTCGCCCAGCCCGAGGTGTGCTCGATCGCGAACGTCGTCCCCGGTACGGCCGCGCGCACCAGCTCGGCCACCTCGAGACCGACCTCGCGCGGCACCGCGCTGAAGTCGCGGACCCTGCGCTCGGCGACGTCGTACACGATCCCGCCGTTGCTGCAGATCGCCAGGCCGTGCCCGCCGACGGCGTCCCACAGCTCCTCCATCCACCGGACGGGCCGGCCGGTGGTGAACACGACCGGTACGCCGCGGTCGTCGAGCTCGTCGAGCACGGCGCGCGTGCGGTCGCTGACGGTGCCGTCGGACCGCAGCAGGGTGCCGTCGAGGTCGGTCGCGACCAGGCGCCCGCTCACGCGGGCGCTCATGTGGGTTCTCGGAGGGACAGCGTCACGGTGAGATCGTCGCCCTCGACGACGTCGGCGGCGACCCGGACCGCCTTCTTGACCGGGAGCACGAAGCTGCCGGAGCTCGCGTCGGGGAAGACGCTCGTGTCCCACGCCGTCCCGGCTGCCTCGACGTGCACGCGCACGGACCCGAAGCCGCGCGGCTCCCCGGACCGCTCGCGGACCTCCTCGGCCACCTCGGGCGGCACGGTGACGAAGCTCCACGCACCCTGGTCCGCAGACTCCTCGCGCGCCGTCCAGCGCCACAGTGGCGCAGTGAAGGTGAACGAGTCGGGCATGCTCGGACCCGCGTCAGGTCTGCTCGGGAGCGGGGAACCACCGCGACATCTCGACCGCCGCACCATCGTCGTGGACGGAGTCGGTGACGAAGTCCGCGGCCGCCTTGACCTCGTCGACGGCCTGGCCCATCGCCACTCCGCGACCGGCCCAGCGGAGCATCTCGATGTCGTTGCGACCGTCACCGATCGCCAGCACGTCGGCCGCGCCGAGGCCGCCGATGGCGTCGCACACGTGCTGGAGCCCGGAGGCCTTGGAGACACCGACGGGCGAGAGGTCCATCCAGGCGGTCCAGCCGATGACGTAGTCGGTGCCGTGCAGCCCGAGCCTGGCCGACAGCTCGATGAAGTCGTCGGCGGTGGCCTCGGGGTCACGGATGATCACGCGGCTGACCGGCTCGCCGACGATGTCGTCGACGTGGGTGATCAGCTGCTCGCCGTGGAGCTCGCCCTCCGGGAAGACCCGGTTGACGCGATAGCCGCCGATCTCGCGCTCCTCGACCGCGACCAGGGCGTGGGGGTGGTGCTCCAGCACCATCGCGACCGCCGGGGCGGCGTCGAAGGTCTCCTCGTGGACGACCTCCATCGGCGGGTAGCGGAAGACGACCGCGCCGTTGGACGCGACGATCCACAGCCGGTCGGCGTCCTCACGCGGGATGTGCAGCAGGTCGGCGATCCGGGTCATGCCGTGCGGCGAGCGACCGCTCGACAGCACGATGTGCGCGCCCGCGTCGAGGGCACGGTGCACCGCGTCGTGGACCGGCTCGGGGATGGTCTCGTAGTCCTCGGTCTGCCCGTCGACCCACTTGAGCAGGGTGCCGTCGATGTCGAGCGCGACGACCCGGGGAGTCCACTCAACCAAGGGGCTTCATCACTTCGAGGCCGCCCAGGTAGGGGCGCAGCGCCTGCGGCACGGTGACCGAGCCGTCCTCGTTCTGGTGGGTCTCGAGGATCGCCACGATCGCGCGGGTGACCGCGGTGAGGGTGCCGTTGAGGGTCGCGACCGGGGTCGTCGAGCCGTCCACGCGCGTACGGATGTCGAGGCGCCGGGCCTGGAACTCCGTGCAGTTGGAGGTCGAGGTGAGCTCGCCCCAGCCCTGGCGGGTCGGGATCCACGCCTCGCAGTCGAACTTCCGCGCCGCGCTCAGCCCGAGGTCGCCCGCTGCCGTGTCGATGATCCGGTAGCAGAGCTCGAGCTTGTCGAGGAACTCCTTCTCCCACTCCAGCAGCCGCTGGTGCTCGGCGTAGGACTCCTCGACGGTCGTGTAGACGAACATCTCGACCTTGTCGAACCAGTGCACGCGCCAGATGCCGCGGGTGTCCTTGCCGTGCGAGCCGGCCTCCTTGCGGAAGCACGGGCTGAAGGCGGCGTAGCGCAGCGGCAGGGCGCCGGCGTCGAGGATCTCGTCGGAGTGGTAGGCCGCCATGGGCACCTCCGAGGTGCCGACGAGGTAGAGGTCCTCGCCCTCGATCCGGTAGACGTCGTCGGCCGCCTGGCCGAGGAACCCGGTGCCCTCCATCGCGCGGGGGCGTACGAGCGACGGGGCCGCCGTCTGGATGAAGCCGTGCGCGCGGGCCTGGTCCATCGCCATGTTGACGAGCGCCAGCTGGAGCTGGGCGCCGATGCCGGTGAGGAAGTAGAAGCGCGAGCCCGACACCTTGGCGCCGCGCTCGAGGTCGAAGGCACCGAGCAGCTGGCCGAGCTCGACGTGGTCGCGGGGCTCGAAGTCGAACTCGCGGGGCGTGCCGACCTGCTCGATGACCGTGTAGTCGTCCTCGAGCCCGGCGGGGGCGGCGTCGTCGGCGATGTTGGGGATCGCGCGGATCGCCTCGTCCCACGCGGCCTCGGCGGCGACGCGCGCGGCCTCGGCCTCCTTCACGCCGGCGGCGAGCTCCTTGACCTGCGCGAGCAGGGTCTGCTTCTCCTCGCCCTGCGCCTTCGCGACGAGGGCGCCGCTGGCCTTCTGCTCCGCACGCTTCGACTCGAAGTCGGCGATCGCCTGCCGTCGCGCGGAGTCCGCGGCGAGGGCCGTGTCCACCACGTCGTCGGACAGCCGACGCTTGGCCTGGGCGGCGCGTACGCGGTCGGGGTCGTCACGGAGGAGGCGCGGGTCGATCATGTCGCAAGGCTATCCGTCCGGGCGTGGGGGACTCGACGGGGTTTGGGCATACTTCGCGGGTGACCCCCGCTTCCCGCAACCGCACCGTGGCCTGGGCCGTCCTCGCCGGTGCGCTCTTCGCCGTCCTGGCCTTCCTCGTGAGCCAGGACCGCGCGCCCCTCGACTCCTTCGACGTCGAGGGCCGGGCGATGGAGGACTGGGCGGACGACTCCGCGGGCCTGGTCCACGTGCTGCGGGTGATCGAGGTCGCGTTCGGGACGATCGGGATGACGATCCTGACCGTCGTGCTGGCAGGCGCGCTGCTGCTCCGACGCCAGCGCTGGGCGGCCCTCGTGGTGGTCGTCGTCATGAGCGTGACCTCGGTCGCGACCACCGGCCTCAAGCGCTGGCTGGGCCGCGACCGCCCCGACTGGCAGGACACCCTCGACCTGCACAGCAACTTCAGCTTCCCGTCGGGCCACGCCTCGTCGGTGGCGGCGTACTCCTGTCTCCTGATCATGCTGCTCGTCCTCTTCGTGCGACGGGCCAACCTCCGGCGGCTCGGCATCACGCTCGTCGTCGTCTGGTGGCTGGTCGTCTGCTTCGACCGGATGATGCTCGGGCGGCACTTCCCCACCGACGTCATCGGCGGCACGCTGCTCGCGCTCTTCGTCTTCCTGGCCACGATCGCGGTCGTCGACCCGCGCCCCCGCTCGACCGCCGCCAAGGCGGAGCCGCTGCCCGAGGTCTTCACCAACGAGCGTCGCCTCGCGGTGATCCTCAACCCGATCAAGGTCGAGGACGTCGGCCAGTTCCGCGCCGTCGTCAGTGCGATGGCCAAGGAGTCGGGCTGGTCCGAGCCGACCTGGCAGTACACGACCGTCGAGGACCCGGGCACCGGCATGGCCGAGAAGGCGGCCGTCTCGGGCGCCGACCTGGTCATCGTGTGCGGCGGCGACGGCACCGTGCGCGAGGTCTGTGCGGAGCTCGCCGGCACCGGCATCCCGGTCGGGATCATCCCCGCCGGCACCGGCAACCTGCTCGCCCGCAACCTCGACATCCCGCTCTACATCCGCGCCGCCATCGACGTCGCGCTCAACGGCCAGGACCGCGCGATCGACCTCGTGGAGGTCGGCGGGGACGGCATCGAGGACACCCACTTCATGGTGATGGCCGGGATGGGCTTCGACGCCGCGATCATGGAGGGCGTCAACGAGGAGATCAAGAAGAAGATCGGCTGGATCGCGTACGTCGTCTCGGGACTGCGGTCGCTGATGTTCCCCGCCATCAAGGTGGAGATCCAGATCGACGACCAGGAGCCCACGACCCACCGGGCCCGCACCGTCGTCGTCGGCAACGTCGGCTTCCTCCAGGCCGGGATGCCGCTCCTGCCCGACGCCACGATCGACGACGGGATCCTCGACGTCGTGATCATCCACCCGCGCCAGTTCCTGTCGTGGATCACGGTCGCCTCGCGGGTGCTGCGCAAGAGCACGATCGTCGACGAGACCCTCGACCGCCGCACCGGCGCGCGCGTCCGGGTCAAGGCCTCGGCACCCACCCCGCGCCAGCTCGACGGCGACTCGATCGGCGAGGGGCGCGAGCTCTGGATGGAGTGCGTCCACGGCCGGCTGCTGGTCCGGGTTCCCCGCTGACCCGTCCTCCGCTCCCGCTGTAACGCCGGGTTAGTAGCTGTACCCACCCCCTTGCACGATGGTGGGTACAGCTCGTAACCCGGCGTTACAGCAGGTCAGCCGGGCGCGAAGCGGTAGCCCATCCCGGGCTCGGTCACGAAGAGCACCGGGTGGGACGGGTCGGCCTCCAGCTTGCGGCGGATGCTCGCCATGTGGACCCGGAGGTAGTTGGTCTGGGTGTCGTACGCCGGCCCCCACACCGCGGTCAGCAGCTCGGTCTGGCGCACGAGTCGGCCGCGGCGGCGGGCGAGGACCTCGACGAGCTTCCACTCGATCGGCGTCAGGTGGATCTCCGTGTCACCGCGGGTCGCGCGGGAGTCGGTGACGTCGAGCCGCAGCCCGTCGACCTCGACGACGAGGTCCGGCTCCTCGCGGCCGACGCGGCGGGACGTCGCCCGGACCCGGGCGAGCAGCTCCTCGAGGGAGAACGGCTTGGTGATGAAGTCGTCCGCGCCGAGGTCGAGCGCCTCGACCTTGTCGTCGGACTCCGTGCGTGCCGACACGACGATGACCGGCACCCGGGAGAAGGAGCGCAGCTGCTTCAGCACCGCG
This sequence comes from Nocardioides baculatus, assembly GCF_016735675.1. Classification (GTDB taxonomy): domain Bacteria; phylum Actinomycetota; class Actinomycetes; order Propionibacteriales; family Nocardioidaceae; genus Nocardioides; species Nocardioides baculatus. The sequence goes on from NZ_JAERSG010000001.1 coordinate 557,756, forward strand.
ATGCCGTCGAGGTCGGGCAGGCCGAGGTCGAGGAGCACGACGTCGGGCATCCGCTCGTCGACGACCTGGAGCGCCGACCGGCCGTCGCCCGCGGTCTCCACCTCGTAGTCGCGTGCACGCAGGTTGATCGACAGCGTGCGCCGCATCGCGGGGTCGTCGTCGACGACGAGCACGAAGGTCACGAGGTCTCCCGGTCGGGCTGGTCGGGCTGGTGGGGCTGGTCGGTGTGGTCGGTGTCGTGCGTGGGCGCGCGCAGCTCCAGGACGAAGGTGAGGCCCCCGCCGGGGGTCTCCTCGGTGGCGATGGTCCCACCCATCGCCTCCACGAGGCCGTGCGCCACGGCGAGGCCGAGCCCCACGCCGTCCTGCTGGGGCACGTCACCGAGCCGCTGGAACGGGGCGAACAGCCGTTCCTGGTCGTGGTCCTCGACACCCGGTCCGGTGTCCGCGATCCGCAGCACCACGCGGTCGCCCGCGGCCGCGGCGTCGATGCGGACCTGCGCGCTCACGGGGGTGTACTTCAGCGCGTTCTCGCAGATGTTGGCCAGCACCCGGTCCAGCAGCCCGGCGTCGGCGAGCACCACGACCTCGGGGTCCACCGCCACCTCGATCCGCTCGCCGCCGGCCAGCGGCGCGATGCTGGTCCGTACGGCCGCCGCCAGGTCGACCTCGACCAGCACCGGACTCACCGAGCCGGTGTGGATCCTGCTCATGTCGAGCAGGTTGGCCACCAGGGCGCTGAGCCGGTCGGTGGACTCCTCGATCGTCTCGAGCAGCTCGGCCCGGTCCTCCGGCGAGAAGGTGACGTCGGTCGAGCGGAGGCTCGCGACGGCCACCTTGGCCGCCGCGAGGGGGTTGCGGAGGTCGTGCGAGACGGCGGCGAGCAGGGCCGTACGCGTCCGGTCGGCCTCCTTCAGCCGCGACCGCTCCACCTCGGCCTCCGTGGCCCGGCGCCGCTCCGCCATCACCTTGGCGTAGGCGGCATAGGCGTTGAGCAGCCCGCGTTCGGACGCCGGCAGTGTCGCCCCCGACAGCACGAGCGTGCTCTGACCGTCGATCGCGGCCGACATGTCCGCCCGATCGACCGAGGTCGGCGGCGACCCGCAGCTCGCGACGACCTCGTCCTCGCCCGATCCGCCACGGCGCAGGACGGCGGCGCCGGAGGCCCCGAAGAGCCGGCATGCCGAGGAGAGCAGCCCCTCGACGTCGTCGCTCGAGGTCAGCAGGCTGTGGGCGAGCACGGTCAGGGCGTCGGCCTCGGCACGTGCCTCCCTCGCCTGGGCCGTACGCCGTGCGGCGAGGTCGACGACGGTGGCCACCGCGATGCCGACCGCGACGAAGATCGCGATGGTGACCACGTTCTCCGGCTCGGCGATGGTGAGGGTGTAGAGCGGCGGGGTGAAGAGGTAGTTGAGCAGGAGGGCGCTCGCGAGCGCCGAGACGACGGCCGCCGAGAGACCGCCGATGAGAGCGGTCGTGACGACCACGACCATCAGCGACATCGCCTCGATCGGGAGCCCGTGGAAGTCGGCGGTGAGGTAGAGCAGGCCGCTCAGCACCACCGGCGCCACCACGCCGAAGACCATCCCGGCCAGCCGGCGACGGGGGCCGAGGTTGTCGACCGGCGGCTTCGCCGAGCGGCGGCGGGCGTAGTCGTGGGTGACGATGTGGACGTCGATGTCGCCCGACCCGGTGACCACCCGCTCACCCACCCCCGGTCGGAGCAGGGTGGAGACCCGACCGCGTCGGCTGGCGCCGATGACGACCTGGGTGGCGTTCTCGGCGCGGGCGAAGGACAGGATCGCGTCGGCCGGGTCGTCACCGACGACGGTGTGGAACGAGCCCCCGAGCTCGTCGGCCTTCGCGGCGAGCTGGGTCAGCCGGTCCGGCGAGATCCCGGTCAGCCCGTCCTGGCGCGTGACGTAGAGCGCCTGCCACTCGCCACCCGAGCGACGCGTCGCGATGCGCGCGGCCCGCCGCATGAGGGTGGAGGACTCGGGACCGCCGGTGACCGGGACGACGATGCGCTCGCGGGTCGCCCACGTGGAGTCGATCTCGTGCTGGTCGCGGTAGCGCTCCAGTCCCTCGTCGACGCGATCGGCCAGCCAGAGCAGCGCGAGCTCGCGCAGCGCCGTGAGGTTGCCCTCGCGGAAGTAGCGGGACAGCGCCGCGTCGATCATGTCGGCGGTGTAGATGTTGCCGTGGGCCATCCGGCGGCGCAGCGCCTGAGGGCTCATGTCGACGAGCTCGATCTGGTCGGCGGAGCGGACCACGTGGTCCGGCACCGTCTCGCGCTGCCGTACGCCCGTGATCGACTCGGTCACGTCGTTGAGCGACTCGAGGTGCTGGATGTTGACGGTGGTGATGACCTTGATGCCGGCCTCGAGCAGGGCCTCGACGTCCTGCCAGCGCTTCTCGTGGCCGTGGACGCCGCCGGGGACGTTGGTGTGCGCGAGCTCGTCGACCAGCACCACGTCGGGCGCCCGGTCGAGGATGGCCTCGAGGTCCATCTCCTCGAGCGTCGTGCCGCGGTAGTCGATCGAGCGCCGTGGCACGACTTCCAGGCCGTCGAGGGCCTTCTCCGTCCTCGGGCGACCGTGGGTCTCGACGTAGCCGACGACCACGTCGGTGCCGCGCTCGCGTCGTCGGTGCCCCTCGTCGAGCATGGCGTAGGTCTTGCCGACACCCGGGGCCGCGCCGAGGTAGACGCGCAGCCGCCCGCGGTCACCGGTGTGGGCCATGCGCTCAGTCTCCCCCACGCACGGCAGCAGCGACGGCCACGTTGAGCTCGAGCACGTTGACGCCCGGCTCGCCGAGGAACCCGAGCCCCCGACCGACGGTGTTGTCCTCGACCAGGTCCTCGACCGTGGCGAGGTCGAGACCGTTGGCCTCCGCCACGCGCGGCGCCTGGAGCTCGGCGTACGCCACCGAGATGTGCGGGTCGAGGCCCGAGCCGGACGCGGTGACCGCGTCGGCGGGTACCTGCGACTCCTCGACGCCCTCGCGCGCCGCGACCTCGGCCAAGCGGTCGCCGATGCTGGCGACCAGGTCGGGGTCGAGGGGGCCGAGGTTGCTCGGCGCCGAGGCGAGGGTGTCGTAGTCGTTGGCCGACGGGCGCGAGAGGAACCACTCGTCACCCGCGAACTGCTGGCCGAGGAGCCGGGAGCCGACCACCTCCCCGTCGACACGGACGGGGGACCCGTCGGCCCGGTCGCCGAAGGCCTGGCCGGCCGCCCACACGGCGGCCGGGTAGAGGACGCCGGTGAGGACGGTCATGACGAGGAGGAGACGGAGTCCGGCGAGGGACTGCCGGGTGAGGTCGCTGAACATGTTTCCCACTTCTAGGAGCCGAGACCGGGGATGGTGGAGATGACGAGGTCGATGAGCTTGATCCCGACGAACGGCACGACGATGCCGCCGAGGCCGAAGACCAGGATGTTGCGACGGAGCACCGCGGACGCCGAGGCGGCGCGGAAGCGCACGCCGCGCAGCGCCAGCGGGATGAGCCCGACGATCACCAGGGCGTTGAAGATGACCGCCGAGAGGATCGCCGACTGCGGGGTCGCCAGTCCCATCACGTTGAGCTTGTCGAGCGAGGGGTAGGCCACGACGAACATCGCCGGGATGATCGCGAAGTACTTCGCGACGTCGTTGGCGATGGAGAACGTCGTGAGGGCGCCGCGGGTGATGAGCAGCTGCTTGCCGATCTCGACGATGTCGATGAGCTTCGTCGGGTCGGAGTCGAGGTCGACCATGTTGCCGGCTTCCTTGGCGGCGGCCGTACCACTGTTCATCGCCACGCCGACGTCGGCCGCGGCGAGCGCCGGGGCGTCGTTGGTGCCGTCGCCGGTCATCGCGACGAGCCGGCCGCCCTCCTGCTCCCGGTGGATGTAGGCCATCTTGTCCTCGGGCGTCGCCTCGGCGAGGAAGTCGTCGACACCGGCCTCGGCGGCGATCGCCTGGGCGGTGAGGGCGTTGTCGCCGGTGATCATCACCGTGCGGATGCCCATCGAGCGCAGCTCGGCGAACCGCTCGGCCATGCCCTCCTTGACGACGTCCTTGAGGTGGATCACGCCGAGCACCCGACCGGCACCCGAGGCGTCCTTGCGCCCGATCACCAGCGGAGTGCCTCCCGAGCGGGAGATGTCCGCGACGATGTCGTGCACCTCGACGGGCTGCTCGACACCGAGCCAGGCCGCGATCGCCGAACCGGCGCCCTTGCGGACCTCGGTCCCGTCGGACAGGTCGACCCCGGACATGCGGGTCTGCGCGGTGAACTCGACGAAGACCGCGCCGGTCGGCAGGTCCCGGTCGTCCGCGCCCTGCTGCAGGGCGAGGTCGACCACCGAGCGGCCCTCGGGCGTCTGGTCGGCGATGCTGGACAGCCGGGCGGCGTCACGGAGCTCGTCGGCGCCGATGCCCGGCGCCGCCACGAAGCGGCTGGCCTGGCGGTTGCCGTAGGTGATCGTGCCGGTCTTGTCGAGCAGCAGCGTGCTGACGTCGCCGGCGGCCTCGACCGCTCGGCCCGACATGGCGAGCACGTTGACCCGCACCAGGCGGTCCATGCCGGCGATGCCGATGGCGGAGAGCAGTGCACCGATGGTCGTCGGGATGAGGCAGACCAGCAGGGCGACGAGGACCACGACGTCCTGCGGCGCTCCGGCGTAGTCGGCCATCGGGGCGAGCGTCGCGACGGCGGCCAGGAACACCAGCGTCAGGCTCGCCAGCAGGATCGACAGCGCGATCTCGTTGGGCGTCTTGCGGCGCGACGTGCCCTCGACGAGCGCGATCATCCGGTCGAGGAACGTGTCGCCCGCCGCCGCCGTGATCCGTACGACGATCCGGTCGGACAGGACGCGCGTGCCTCCCGTGACGGCGCTGCGGTCACCGCCGGCCTCCCGGATGACCGGGGCGGACTCGCCGGTGATCGCGGACTCGTCGACCGACGCGATGCCCTCGACGATGTCGCCGTCGCCGGGGATCACGTCGCCGGCCTCGACGACGACGCGGTCCCCCACCTCGAGCTGGGTCGCGGCGACCTCGGACTCGGAGCCGTCGTCGGCGAGCAGGCGCGCGACCGTGTCGGTGCGGGTGGCGCGCAGCGACGCTGCCTGGGCCTTGCCGCGCCCCTCGGCCACCGCCTCGGCGAGGTTGCCGAAGACGACCGTGAGCCACAGCCAGACCGTGATGGAGATCGTGAAGATGCTGGGGTCGGCGATCGCCGCGACGGTGGTCGCGACGGAGCCGAGGAGCACCAGGAACATCACCGGCGAGCGCCACATGTGGCGGGGGTCCAGCTTGCGCAGCGCCTCGGGCAGCTGCCGGCTGCCCTGGGAGACGAGCGCGCCGAGCGTCATGCCGGCGTCCGGACGGCGGGTGTGGTGGGTGTGCGGCTCCCGCGTCTCGGGCGGGGTCGGGGTCAGGGTGGAGATCATACGAGGGCCTCAGCAATCGGTCCGAGGGCGAGCGACGGGAAGTAGGTGAGGCCGGTCATCACGAGGATGACGCCGACCAGCATCCCGACGAACAGGGGCTTGTGGGTGGGGAGCGTGCCCGCGGTGGCGGGCACCGTGCCCTGCTCGGCCAGCGAACCGGCGAGCAGCAGGACGAGCACGATCGGCAGGAACCGGCCGATGAGCATGGCGAGGCCCAGGGCGATCTGGAAGAAGTCCGACGTCACGGTGATGCCGCCGAACGCGCTCCCGTTGTTGTTGGCCGCCGACGTGAAGGCGTACAGCACCTCCGAGAAGCCGTGACCGCCGGAGCTGCCCATCGCATCGGCCGTCGAGTCCAGTGAGATCGCGATCCCGGCGCCCACCAGGACGAGGGCGGGGGTGGTCAGCGTGTAGAGGGCGACGTAGGTCATCTGCCTGGCGCTGATCTTCTTGCCCAGGAGCTCCGGTGTCCGCCCGACCATCAGGCCGGCGACGAAGACCGCGAGGACGGCCATCACGAGGATGCCGTAGATGCCGGCGCCCACGCCTCCCGGGACGATCTCCCCGAGCATCATGTTGAACAGGGCGGCACCGCCACCGACAGGTGTCAGCGAGTCGTGCGAGGCGTTGACGGCCCCGGTGGACGTGGCCGTCGTCGACACCGCGAAGAGCGCCGACGCCCACTCGCCGAAGCGGGTCTCCTTGCCCTCCATCGCCGCGCCGGCGGCCTGCGCGGCGGCGCCCTGCCCGGTCACCTCCGACCAGGTGGCGGCGACCAGCGTGAGGCTGTAGAGGATCCCCATCACGCCGAGGATCGCGACCCCCTGCCGACGGTTGCCGAGCATCGTGCCGAGGGTGCGGGTCAGCGCCACTGGGGTGACCAGGATCAGGAAGACCTGGAGGAGGTTGGTGTACGCACTGGGGTTCTCGAACGGGTGCGCGGAGTTGGCGTTGAAGAAGCCGCCGCCGTTGTTGCCGAGCTCCTTGATGGCCTCCTGGCTCGCCACCGGGCCGCCGGTGAGGACCTGCGAGTGCCCGGCGAGCGTCTGCATCGTCGTGTCGCTGAAGCTCTGGACGACGCCACCGGCGACGAACAGGATCGCGGCGACGAACGAGATCGGGAGCAGGATGCGGATCGTGCCGCGGGTGAGGTCCACCCAGAAGTTCCCGAGCGAACCGCTGCGCGACCGGACGAAGCCGCGGATGAGTGCCACCGCGACCGCGATGCCGACGGCGGCGGAGAGGAAGTTCTGCACCGCGAGGCCGGCCATCTGGGCGGTGAAGCCCAGTGTCGACTCACCCGAGTAGGACTGCCAGTTCGTGTTGGTCACGAAGGACACCGCGGTGTTGAAGGACATCCAGAACGGGACGCCCGGCAGGTCGCGGTCCATCGGCAGTGCCGCCTGGCCGAGCTGGATCCCCATCAGGACCACGATGCTCACGAGGCTGAAGCCGACGACGCTCGACGCGTAGGACCGTGCGCCCTGCTCGGCGTCGGGGTCGACGCCGCTGAGGCGGTAGACGAGGCGCTCGACGCGCAGGTGCGTGGTGCTCGTGTAGACCCGCGCCATGTAGTCGCCGTAGGGGACGTACGCGGCAGCGAGGAGCGCCACCAGGAGGGCGATCGTGAGGAGACCGCCGAGGGTGTCGGACACTAGAAACGCTCCGGGAAGATCAGTGCTGCGAGGACGTAGAGCGCGACGAGGACCACCGCGACCACGAGCAGGCTGGACAAGAGGCTCATGGCTCGAGCGTCCTCCCCGGAACGGCCGGTCCACGGGGTCTTGACGCCGTCTTAGCGGCGGTTGACGAGCACTTGTCGACCGTGTGTCGCGCGGCACGCACGGGCGTCCGGGCAGTACGTCCGACCCCCAACCCACGACCTCCGGCGCTGGCCGCGTGCCCGGTCGCCGGCCTGTCAGGGGGCGGTCAGGGGCAGGTGTTGGTCACGTAGTTCGCGAAGGACTTCTCCTCCTCGCCCTCCCACGCGCCGTCGTCCCAGTTGAAGCTGCCTTCGTCGACGTCTCCGGACTCCAGACCGTCGATGCGGCCGACGAGCTTCTCGAAGCCGGCGCGCGCCTCCGCAGACATGTTGTCCGGCGTCCCGGTGCGAGCCAGCTCGTCGCCCCACTCGTGGACGAGGTCGACGAGCTCGTCGTCGGAGGGGAGGCCGCTCTCGAAGAAGCGGTCCATGCCCTCCGCAACCATCCAGCCCTTGGCCTCGCAGAACTCGTCGATCGACGCGTCCCGCGGAGCACCTGCCCCCGGCCCGCCGCCGCACGCGGCAAGGAGGACCGCGCAGGCGGCCACGACGTGGGCGAACCCGACCCGACCCATCACCACCCCCGTGGTCTCACCGTGGTCTCGACTGAGCACAGCGTCCCACGCGCGCCGACGGGGCGTCCGGCGTTCGGGTCCTCCCGTCAGGGACGGGCGTGCTCGATCGCCTCTTCCTCCTCCGGCGAGAGCTGCTGCTCGCAGGACCAGGAGACGACCGTCTTGGCATAGGTGCGGGCCTCGCTGCGGCCGTGGATCGAGGTGAGGACGGTGCCGTGGCCGGCGTCGTCGAGCAGCGCCAGGCTCCAGCTGAGGTGCCCGCCGACGTCGCCGAAGGCGTCGTAGCGCACGACGGAGAGGTGTCGCAGCGCGTCGCGGTTCTCCGCCTTGAGGGCCGCGACCTCCTGCCGCAGGCCGTGCACGTCCTCGGGCAGCGCCTCGACACCGTCGCCGCTGGGGCGCGAGGTCGTACGGCGGAGCGCGAGGCCGGCGAGCACGCAGGCCAGGGCGGCGAGGACGACGGCGACCACATCGAGCATTGGCTGAGCCTATGTTCGGGTGGCGGTCACGGCCGGTCGGACACGGCGGCGCGTGGAAGACTCGCCGGGTGAGCCGCCGCATCGCCTACCAGGGAGAGCCCGGAGCCAACTCCCACCTGGTCTGCCAACAGGCCTACCCCGACTGGGAGCCGGTGCCGTGCGCGTCGTTCGAGGACGCCTTCGCGGCCGTCGAGTCCGGCGACGCCGACCTCGCGATGATCCCGATCGACAACTCGATCGCCGGGCGGGTGGCCGACATCCACCACTTCCTGCCGACCTCCGACCTGCACATCGTGGGCGAGCGGTTCCTGCGGATCCAGTTTTCGCTGATGGCACTGCCGGAGGCGAGCATCGACTCGCTGCGCACGGTCCACAGCCACGTCCACGCCCTCGGCCAGTGCCGCGGGGTGATCCGCGAGCTCGGCCTCACCCCCGTCGTGGCCGGCGACACCGCCGGCGCGGCGCGCGAGGTGTCGGAGTCCGGCGACCCGACGCAGGCCGCGATCGCGCCGCCGCTGGCGGCCGGGATCTACGGCCTCCAGGTGCTGCGCGAGGAGATCGAGGACGAGGACCACAACACGACCCGCTTCGTGGTGCTCTCGCGCGACTTCGAGCAGGCACCGCGGGGCAACGGCCCGGTCGTGACCACCTTCATCTTCAACGTCCGCAACCTGCCGGCCGCGCTCTACAAGGCGCTCGGCGGGTTCGCGACCAACGGCGTCAACATGACCAAGCTCGAGAGCTACATGGTCGGCGGCCACTTCACCGCCACCCAGTTCCTCGCCGAGGTCGACGGCCACCCCGACGACCCGGGCGTACGCAACGCGCTGGAGGAGCTGGCCTTCTTCACCACCGAGGTGAAGGTGCTCGGCGTCTACCCCGCGGACGCGTTCCGGGGCGAGTAGGACACACTCGAGAAGTGATCGATCTCCTCGTCGTGGCCCTCGCCTTCGGCGCCATCTTCGTCGTCGAGCTGCCCGACAAGACGTTCATCGCGACGCTCGTCATGTCGACGAAGATGCGCCCGCTGTTCGTCTGGATCGGCGTCGCGCTCGCCTTCCTCGTGCAGACCGGCGTCGCGGTCGGCGTCGGCAAGGCCGCGTCGTTCCTGCCCGAGCAGCTGATCCACACCGTGGCGGCGCTGATGTTCGTGATCGGCGCGATCATCCTGTTCCGCGAGGCCCGCTCGGCCGACGAGGACGAGAAGGAATCGGAGGAGGAGTACGCCGCCCGGTCCACTGCGCAGGGCTTCCGCGTCATCGTGACGTCGTTCCTCGTGCTCTTCGCCGCCGAGTGGGGCGACCTGTCGCAGCTGCTGACGATCTCCCTCGTCGCGAAGTACGACGACCCGGTGTCGGTGTTCCTCGGCGCGTGGGGTGCGCTCCTCGCGGTCTCCGGCCTCGCGGTGATCGTCGGCCGGCTGCTGCTGCAGCGGGTGCGGCTCTCGGCCCTCCACTATGTGGGTGCGACGGTCTGCGTGCTCATGGCAGCCTTGACGGTGTGGGAGATGACTCGCTGAACGACCCGGTCGCAGCTGCCGTCCGCGACCGCTTCGTCGCCGTCAACGGCGACCACCCGATGACCCCCGAGGACGACGCCTACGTCCGCGAGCACTTCGTGCCGGCCACGCCCACGGCGATGGGCCTCATGCTCGAGGACCGCCTGCCGCTGCCGTCGTACGTCCTCTCCGACGGCACGCCCATGGTCCCCGCCGCGCACGGCGAGCTGGCCGAGGTCGCGGGCGGGCACGACCGGCTGCACGACTGGTTCGTCGCCTTCTGGGAGGACGACCCGGCGACCGGAGAGGAGGAGTGGGCGGCGTACCTCTCCGGGCAGTACGTCTGCCTGCGCGACGTCACGCCCGGCCGGATGCGGCAGAAGTCCGAGCGCATCGCCGAGGCCACCGAGGCCGTCGCCCTGCTGCGGCGCGACCCGCACGACGAGATCGGGCGCGGATTGCTCGGCCAGGCCGTCGACGGGGTGCTGGCGGTGCCCGGCCTCGACGCGCTGCTGCTGCCGATGACGGCGTACGACCGGCTCAGGTTCGGCGGTCCGACGAGCCGGGAGACGTGGGTGGACAGACCACGCGGGGAGTTCCTGACGCCCGTCCGGCCCGAGCTGCCGCTGCGCACCGAGCGGCTGGTGCTGCGCGAGTGGCGGGCCGACGACGCGGCCGCCTTCACCCGCGCGTGGGCCGACGAGGACTACGCCAGCCTGCTGCTGACCCGGACGATGAACGCGGCCGAGGTCGGCGAGATGGTGCGCCGCCGGATGGACCCGGGTGACGGCATGTTCGTCGGGCTGGTCGTCGAGCACGACGGCGAGGTCGTCGGCGACTCGATCCTCATCCTCGGCGGCACCGGCCTGAGCGAGGGCGAGATCGGCTGGACGATCATCCCCGGGCAGGGTGGCAGGGGCTACGCCACCGAGGCGGCACGGGCGATGCTCGAGCTGGGCTTCGAGCACTACGGCCTGCGCCGGATCGTCGCCAACCTCGACGCGCGCAACGACCGCTCCGCCGCCCTCTGCGAGCGCCTCGGCATGCGCCGCGAGGTCCACAAGCGCGGCGACTTCTGGTCCAAGGGACGGTGGACCGACTCCTACGAGTACGGCCTCCTCCGCGACGAGTGGCGGGCGGCTCGCTCGACCTGACCGCTCGACCCGTGTCGGACGACCTGGTGGCCGCACACGTGTCCGCGACGTGGCCCCCGCCAGCGGGTTCCGGGGGCAACATCTCGGACACGTGTACGCCGGCGAAGCCGGGCTGTGGATGACGGACGACGCCCCGGCGTCGTGATCAGCCCTGGCATCTACAGGGACCCCCTCCGGACGTTGGGCCGCGTGCACCGCGCCCTGCTGGCGCGCGGGATGCCGGGCGTCCCCCTGCGCCTGCACGACGACTGGCGGCCACACTTCCCGGGCTTCGCCGACGCTGCGTGACGGCGTACGACGACACGTGTTCGCGACGTGGCCCCCGATCACTTCGCCGGAGGGCCACTTCTCGGACACGTGTCGAGATCGGGCACCGCTAGAGTCGCGCCATGGTCTCCACCCCTGCGCCCCACGGCGCCGACAGCGAGGTCGGCCGCCTGGCCACCGTGATGCTGCACCGGCCCGGCAACGAGCTCAAGAGGCTCACCCCCCGCAACAACGACCGGCTCCTCTTCGACGGCATCCCCTGGGTCAGCCGCGCGCAGGACGAGCACGACGCCTTCGCCGCGACCCTGCGCGAGCGCGGCGTCGAGGTCCTCTACCTGACCGAGCTGCTGACCGAGACGCTCGAGAGCGAGCTCGCCCGCAACCATGCGATCACCAGCGCGCTGTCGGGCCTCCACCTCGGCGACACGATGCGCCGCTACCTCGCCCAGGCGCTCCGCGACCAGACGCCCGCCGAGCTGACCGACACCCTGACCGCCGGCATCCGCAACGACGAGGTCAAGGGCGGCCACGGCCTGGTCACCAGCCTGCTCGACCCCCACGACTTCCTCATCGACCCGCTGCCCAACCTGCTCTTCACCCGCGACTCCAGCGTGTGGGTGCAGGACCGGGTGGCCGTGACCAGCCTGGCGATGCCCGCGCGCAAGCGCGAGACCCAGCTGACCGAGCTGATCTACACCGAGCACCCCCGCTTCGCCGGCACGCGCAAGATCCACGGCTGGCACAACGAGCACGTCGAGGGCGGCGACGTCCTCCTCCTCGCGCCCGGCGTGATCGCGGTCGGCGTCGGGGAGCGTACGACGCCCGCCGGCGTCGAGCGGCTCGCCCGCCAGGTCTTCCACGCGGGGCTCGCCCACACGGTCCTCGCCGTCCCGATCGCGCAGGAGCGCGCGACGATGCACCTCGACACGGTGTGCACGATGGTCGACGTCGACAAGGTCGTCATGTACCCCAACGTGGCCGACACCCTGCGCGCGGTCACCGTGACGCTGCGCGACAAGGGCTCCGACGAGTCCGACCTCTCCCTCGACGTCAGCGACTCCGAGCCGTTCCTCGTCGCCGCCGCCAAGGCGATGCAGATCGACACGCTGCACCAGATCGACACCGGTCTCGACCCGGTGACGGCCGAGCGCGAGCAGTGGGACGACGGCAACAACACCCTCGCCCTCGCACCCCGCGTCGCGGTCGCCTACGAGCGCAACGACGAGACCAACGACCGGCTCGAGGACGCCGGCATCGAGGTCGTCCGGATCGCCGGCTCCGAGCTGGGCTCGGGCCGCGGTGGCCCGCGCTGCATGAGCTGCCCGATCTCGCGCGAACCCCTGGGCACGGACGCCGACGTCGACTGAAGGTGGAGTGGGACACATGCTCGTCACCCGCGACTGCGTGGATCGTTGAGCAGGCATGACTGAATCCATCCTGGACGGCCTCTCGGCCGCCGACGCCAAGCGCGTCCTGGCCGCGGGCAACGAGCTGACGCTGCCTCAGGGCTGGTCGCCCATCGCCGAGCGCACCCCGGCCGACAAGGCCTACCTCATCTGCGAGGGCGAGGTCTCGGTCCGCAAGGGCGGCGTCGAGATCGCCACCCTCGGTCCGGGCGCGGTCGTCGGCGAGGCGGCGATCGTCAACCGCACCCTCCGCTCGGCCACGGTCGTCGCGCTGACGCCGCTCAAGGTCGTGCACTTCACCAGCGAGCGCATCGAGGCGCTCGCCGACGAGGTGCCGGCCTTCGGGGCCGCCCTCCGCGCGGCGGCTGCCGGGCGGGTCGCGGGGAGCTGACGCGGTTGGCCGACGAGCCCGACGACGCCGGCGAGATCGCGCGCGCCATGGAGGCCTACCTCCTCGGCGAGGAGCCCACCCTGACCCGGGTCCAGGTCGCCGAGCGCGCCGGCGTGCCGCTCGAGCTCGCCGTGCAGCTGTGGCACCAGCTCGGCTTCCCGCACCGAGGTGACGACGACGTGGCCTTCGCCGAGAGCGACGTCGAGGCGCTGCGCCTCACCTCCGACCTCGTCCGGCTCGGCATCCTGCCGCCCGAGTCGCAGGCCGCGCTGGTCCGCACCTGGGGCCGCAGCTATGCCCGCCTCGCCGAGTGGCAGACCACGCTGCTCGCGGGCGTCGCCGTCGAGGGCGGCGACCCGTCCAGTGCGCTGACGGAGCTCGCGAGCGACGTCCTGCCGCGGGTCGAGGCGCTGCAGACCTACGTCTGGCGCCGGCACCTCGCGAGCGCGGCACAGCACCTGCTCGAGGACACCAGCACGCTGTCGAGCGCCGAGACCCGGCTGTCGGTCTGCTTCGTCGACATCGTCGGCTACACCACCCGGAGCCGCAGCCTCGACGGCGCCGAGCTCGTCGAGTGGGTCGACCGCTTCGAGCAGGACACCACGACCCTCGTCGTCGACCACGGCGGCCAGGTCATCAAGACCATCGGCGACGAGGTGCTCTTCACGGTCGCCGACCCGGCCGCCGCCGTGGAGATCGCCCTGGCGCTGACGGCCCGCGGCGACGACGCGGAGGACCCGTTCCCGGCGGTGCGGGCCGGCATCGCCCACGGCGCCGTCGTACGCCGTCTGGGTGACGTGTTCGGCTCGACCGTCAACGCCGCCTCCCGCCTGACGTCTGCCGCGCGCCCGGGCACCGTGCTGGTGGACGCGGGGGTCCACGACGCACTCACCCCCGACGAGGCGGACGCTCCCGGCGAGGACGGGCCAGGCTACCGCTGGCGCCGGCTGCGCCGGGTCTCGGCCAAGGGATTCAGCCACCTCGAGGCGTGGCGGGTGCGGCCCGCGAAGTCGTAGACGATCGCCGGGCATCCGATCGCGACGACGGGGTACCGACAGTCAGGTTCACCCGTCATTCATGAGTGACGCGCGGACCAGGCCCGAGTGCTCAAGACGCGGGCACTCGGGCCGCCCAGCGCTCCCCGGCCCCCACGCGCCCCGCTCGCCCAGGCTCCTCGCCATGTCGGACGGGCAGCTCGACCTCACGCGGGAGTGGCACTGGGGCATCGCGGTCGTGGGCGACCCGGCCGGGCACGTCCCCGACGTCGAGCCGGACCGGCTCGTGACCGTGGGTGGCGACACCGTGGTCCCGTGCGTGCGCCACGCGTACGACGTCGGGCTCGACGACGACCCGGCGACCTGCACGCTCCACGTCCGGGTGCTCGACGACCTCGACCCTCCCGACAGGCCTGTCGTGTGCGACGTGGTCCTGGACACGCCGTCGGGCGAGGTCACGATCGGCGACGCCGATGGCGAGGTGCCCGTCCACGGTCTGACCGGCCGCACGCGCCTGGTCGTCTCCGCTGCCGACGTGTCGGCCGGAGGCTGGACGAGGTCTGGCTCGACCTGGTCGTCCTCTGACGGACCCCGGGACAGTGAAAACCCGGTCGTTGTCGACGGGGGAAACGACAACGACCGGGCAGACACGAATCTACTCCGCTCGCGAGCAGCGGCACAACCGTTGGCCCGGTTGTGTTCGCCAACTTCCTCGCCTGTGGCGCGGATGTTGGACGGGTATCACCGGATCGTCACCTGACGGTTGGCGAGTCCGGCACGGGCGGAGCGCTCCTCGGCCGTCAGGTCGCCCTTGGCGAGCGCCTTCTCGAGGTCGGCGGCGAAGCGGGCGGCCGGCTCCTCGAGGACCTCGGCGCCGGTGCCGAGCGGCAGGTCCCAGACCGGGGCGAGCAGTCCGTGGGCGCGGAACATGCCGACGAAGCGCGAGCCCTCCGCGATCGAGTCTTGGCCGGCAGCGTGCAGGCGGGCGAGCGCGTCGAGGAGCTGGTCCTCGGGGTGCGGCATGACCCAGCGCAGGTGCTCCTTGGTGCCCACGTTGGTCCAGTACGCCGCCTCGACCGAGGTGAGCCGCGTCGTCGGCATCACGCCGTCGTTGGCCTGCTCGAGGGCGGCCTCCGTGGTCGCGTCGCGCTCCGGGATGTCGTCGATCCAGTACTGGAAGCCGTCGTGGACCGTGATGTCGAGGCTGGTGTCGGTGATGAGGTCCTGGATGCTCGGGCCCTCGCCCGGGTCGGCCGGGAGGCCGACGATGCCCGGCTCATCGGTGGCGAGGGCGCGCTCGAGCACGGCACCGAGGTCGCGGGCGGGGTTGCCGTAGGAGTGCTGGACCTGGAGGCCGAGCCACACCTCGCCGGACTCGCGCACCATCGCCGGGGCCGCGCCGGGGAGCAGGGTCGCGAGGCGGATCGTGCGGCCGCCGTCCTTCAGCGTCAGCGGAGTGGTCGCGGCGGGCACCAGCTCGCGCAGCGCGATCACGTCGCACTCGCCGGGCATCCCCTCGAAGGGACGCGCGACGAAGGTCGGGGCTGCACCGCCGGCCGCACCGTGGCAGGCCTTGTAGCGCTTGCCGGAGCCGCAGGGGCAGGGCTGACGGGGTCCGACCTCACCCTCGGCTGCGGGGGCGGACGTGGTGGGCTTGCGGGACTTCTTGGCCATGCCCGAGAACCTATCCGCCGAGCAGCTCCAGCATGTACTTCGGCCGGTCGCTGATGACGGCGGAGACGCCCAGGTCGAGGCAGATCTCGAGGTCCTCGGCGGTGTTGACGGTCCACACGTGGATCTCGCGGCCCGCCTTCGCCAGGTGCCGGCCCAGGCCCGGGTGGTCGCGCAGCTCCTCGACACCCGGCCCGATGATCCAGTCGTCGGCCACCATCGGGCGCAGCACCGGCCAGTGGTGCGCCTTGTCGACGAGCATCACGACCTGGAGGTCGGGGGCGAGTCGTCGTACGCGGTTCATGGCGTTGAGCGAGAAGCTCATCACCCGGGCGGGCGAGTCCGCACCGGTCCAGCCGAAGTCGCCGAGCGTCTCGACCAGCCGTCGCTCGACGAGCCCGCCGTAGCGCGTCGGGTGCTTGGTCTCGATCGCCAGCTCGACGTGGCGGTCGTAGTCGGCGACGGTCTCCAGCAGCTTGCGCAGCGTCAGCACCTTGCCGTCCTGCGGGTTGCGCGACGGCGCCTCGTCGTCGAGCTCGGACCACGGGTCCTTCCACGACGCGAAGTCGAGCTCGTCGAGCTCGGCCAGGTTCATCGTCGACACGATGCCGGAGTTGGCCGCGGTGCGCTTGAGGTTGCGGTCGTGCACGCAGACCAGGTGGCCGTCGGCGGTCAGCCGCACGTCGCACTCGAGCGCGTCGGCACCCTCGTCGAGCGCCTTCACGTAGGCGGCAAGGGTGTGCTCGGGGGTGTCGTGGCTGCTGCCGCGGTGGGCAACGACCTGCGGTCGCGTGCGCGACTCGGCCTGCTGCTGACGGGCGCGACGGATGCGCGGCGTACGACGCATGCGCTGAGCATGGCACGCCGGCTGCCCATCGGCCCGTCCGGCTTCCCGGGCGCGCCGCGCCGAGATGCACCGTGGACCGCTCTGGGAGGGTGGCGTCATGACCACCGAGGCCACGCCGCGCGCTCTCGCCGTCCAGTACGTCGTGGCCGCGGTCGCGTTCTGCCTCCTCGACGCGGTCTGGCTCGGCACCCTCGCCCAGCCCACCTACGACCACTTCCTCGGTGACCTGCTCGCCAACTCACCGAACCTCGGCGCGGCCGTGGCCTTCTACGCGATCTTCGTCGCTGGACTGGTGTGGTTCGTCATCGCGCCGGCACTGGCCGCGGCGTCGTGGCGTCGCGCGGCGGGCTCGGGTGCGTTCTTCGGGTTCGTCACCTACGCCACGTGGGACCTGACGAACCTCGCCGTGCTGCGCGACTTCCCCGTGGGCCTGGTGCCCATCGACCTGGCGTGGGGGACGGTCCTCGCGGCGAGCGTGTCCGTCGCGACCTACGCAGTGGTGCGTCGGCTGGGGATCGGTACGACCGAGGGCTGAGCCGGGTCGGGCTCAGTGGACGTGCTGCCGCCAGTCGTCGGGCACGCGACCGGCGGGGCCGGGCACCGGCTGGTCCTCGGGGTGGCTCTGCGGGTCGGCCAACCGCGGCCCCTCGAGGCCGACGGAGCGCTCGAAGTCCCAGAACCAGTCCTCGCCGGGCTCGAAGCTCTGCATGACCGGGTGGCCCGACGCCTCGAAGTGGGCGGTCGCGTGCTGGCCCGGGCTCGAGTCGCAGCAGCCGATGTGGCCGCACTGCGCGCACCGGCGCAGGTGCACCCACCAGCCGCCGGCCTCCTCGCACTCGACGCACCCCGGGCCGGACGGGGCCACGGCAGGATCGATCCCCTCGCTCATGGCCCCACCCTGCACCGTCACGGTCCGCTGAGGAAGCCCTCCAGCCAGTGGCCTTCCCACGCCGGGATCTCCTGCCGCTCGATCGGGGACCGCGCGGGAGCGTGGGCCGCGGTGCGGTAGCGGCCGTCCTGACGCTCGAGGTAGCGGTAGTTCACCAGCTCGCGGCGGAGGTAGGCGAAGTCCTCGTGCACCCCGAGCAGCACCTCGTTGACCTCCCGCTCGGCGTACTCACGGCCCGGCTCGAACCGCGCGAGCACCTCCAGCAGCACCGCCGCGCGGACCTTGCGCCTGGCCGGGACGTGCGCGATGCGGCCGTCGGTGAAGAGCCGGCCGACCAGCCGCTCCTGCTCCGCCCGCGCCGCGTCGTACGCCTCCTGCTCGAGCGACGCGCGCGCCGCGGTGTAGCTCTCACCGGTCCCGGCCATGCGTGCGCGCACGACCTGCTTGAAGTCACTGTCCCTGGTCATCTCGATCACCTTCGACTGCGCTGCGTCCCCAGCACGCCGCTGCAGCGGGCGTCATCGATGTGACTCACGGAGGTGGTGCGCCCGAGGATCCGCTCCCCTTCGCCACCTCGCTCGGGCTGGGGCCGACGCGCCTGGCTGGGCGTTGGACGACGCCCTCGGCGGTGAGTCTCCCAGAGACTCGCGGGCCACGGCAAAGACTTTGCGCGGGGGTTGACCCCGCACGAGGGTCTTGGTCAGGTGGAGTGAGCGGCGAGCCCATCGGGGGTCTCGCCACTGACGTACGGAGTCATGCGCATGCGCATTGCGATCAACAGGTTCCTGCTCACCTTCCTGGCCTCGCTGATGGCGGTGGCCGGGCTGGCCGGCCCCTCGCACGCGGTCACCAAGCTGACCGACGCCCAGGCGGCGAGCCAGCTCTCGGCGGTCGGCATCACCCGCGTGTCGAGCGGCGGCTGCACGACCCGCAGCATCTCCACCTGCACGTCCTACGAGCAGATCAACCAGGAGACGGTCAGCGGGATCAAGACCTTCAAGTCCATCAGCGGCTGCGCCATCACGATCACCGGCGGCACGGAGGTCGGCCACGCGTCGGGCACCTACAGCCACTACAACGGCTACAAGGTCGACGTGAGCCCCACGACCTGTGTCTCCAGCTACATCACCAGCCACTACTCCTACTCGGGGGTGCGCGGTGACGGGGCGACGCTCTACACCGCCCCCTCGGGCAACGTCTACGCCCGCGAGAGCAACCACTGGGACATCACCTACTACACCTGCGGCTGCTGACCGGCCCCCTCGCTGGTCGAGGTGCGAGGCTCGCTCCGCTCGCACCTCGACCAGCGAAATGGTGTGAGCGATCGAGCGTCCGTGCCCCACACTGGGGCCATGCCGTCGTCCAGCCAGTGGCTCGCGTTCCTCGTCGCCTCGATCCTCTTCATCCAGGTGCCGGGCCCGAGCCTGCTGTTCACCATCGGCCGGGCCCTCACGGTCGGCCGTCGTGAGGCGCTGCTGTCGGTGGTCGGCAACGCGATCGGGCTGATGGCCCAGGTCGCCCTCGTGGCGATCGGCCTCGGCGCGGTCGTCGCGGCCAGCGCGACGGCGTACACCGTGGTCAAGCTGCTCGGAGCGGCGTACGTCGTGTGGCTCGGGATCCAGGCCATCCGCCACCGCGCCGACGCCCGGCTCGCGATGGCAGACGCCGCGCCGGTGCGACGCGGGCACCCGGTGCGCATCGGCTTCACGGTCGGCGCGACCAACCCCAAGACGATCGTCTTCTTCGTCGCCTTCCTCCCGCAGTTCACCGACCCCACCGGGTCGGTCGGGCTCCAGACGATGCTGCTCGGGCTGGTCTTCGGCGTGCTCGCCATGGCCTCCGACGGCACCTGGGCGCTCGCCGCGGGTGCCGCTCGCACCTGGTTCGCCCGGCGGCCGCAGCGTCTCGACACCCTCAGCGCCACCGGCGGCACGATGATGATCGGCCTCGGCGCGACGATGCTCACCGTCGACTGAGGCCGCTCCGTCAGGCCGACGGCTCCCACACGTGCAGCGCCGCGAGCGTGCGCTCGAGCAGCGCGACCGAGCGGTCGGTCACGTCGAGCGGCACCGCCACGGTCGTGGTGGCGTCGAGCACGCAGGCGACGTGCCGCCCGGGTGCCGACGTCACCGTGGCTCCGGACCAGTCCGCGACCGGGACCCCGAGCTCCGAGCACAGGAGGGTGTAGAGCGGCGAGTCGGTGTCGGCACAGCCGCCGAGGTGGACCACCGCTGCGTCCGCGACGTCCTCGGTGGACGTGCGCGCCCACGGTGGCGTGGTCGGTGACTCGGGGATGTCGTCGTCGAACGACGGCTCGTCGTACAGGACGTACTGAAACATCGCTCACCCTCCAGTTCCGGCGTGGATTCAGTGATTTTTCTCCCGAGTCTCCGTCTTTTCTTCTGGACACGACGGTAGGGCCTCGCCACGTGACACGCCGGCACGTACGGATTTGTGGAGATCTCGTTGCCCCCGCGACACCCACCGCGGGGGCCACGAGCGTGGTCTGTCTAGACCACCGGGGTGCGATCGACCGGCTCGTCCTCGTCCGTGGAGGTGGCCTGTGCCTTCGCGCGCTTGTTGGCGACCAGGCTCGTGGTGATCGTGACGCCCAGGATGCCGAGGATCACGAACAGCGACATGAGCGTCGGCACGTCGGGCACCGACGGCCAGACCAGGTGCGCCCAGTGGAGCACCAGCTTGAACCCGATGAACCCGAGGATCGCGGCCAGGCCGTAGCTGAGGTGCTCCAGCGCGCCGAGCGCTCCCTCGAGGACGAAGTAGAGCGCGCGGAGGCCGAGCAGGGCGAAGGCGTTGGTGACGAAGACGAGGTAGGGGTCACCGGTAATGCCGTAGACGGCGGGCACCGAGTCGACCGCGAAGACCACGTCGGTCGCGAAGACCGCGACCGTCACCAGCGCGAACGGCGTCAGGGCGCGGGCGCCGAACTTGTGCACGGTGAACTTCGCGCCGTCGTACTCGTCGCTGACCGGCATGAACCGCTTCATCACCTTGACCACGCGCATCTCCGCGACGTCGACCTCGTGGTCGTGGCCGGAGATCGCGTCGCGCAGCAGCTTGACGCCGGTGAGCAGCAGCACGAGGCCGAAGACCAGGAAGACCCAGTCGAAGCGGGACAGCGCGGCCGCACCGAGGGCGATGAAGATGCCGCGCAGCACGAGCGCACCGACGATGCCGTAGAGCAGCACCCGCTGCTTGAGCACCTCGGGCACCGCGAACGCCGCGAGCAGCAGCATGAAGACGAAGAGGTTGTCGACGCTGAGCGTCTTCTCGACGAGGTAGCCGGTGTAGTACTCCAGCCCGCGATCGCCGCCGTGGGCGTTCCAGACGTAGAGGCCGAAGAGCAGCGGCAGGGCGACGTAGAACGCCGACCAGGCGACGGCTTCCTTCATCGACACCTCGTGCGGGCGACGGGTGGCGATGAAGTCGACGACGAGCAGGGCGAGCACCACGCCGATGGTCAGGAACCACAGAGTGGGGGACGCGATGGACGACATGGGTCTCCTCAGGATGGATGTCCTGAGGTCTCTCCCGCCTCACCGTGGTGAGGCCGCTCGCCGAGGCGCCTGCTGAGGCGCCGTAGTGACCGACGAGTGTTGGCGGGGTACTCCCCTCACTCCCAGTTTAGTTGAACCGGCAAGCGCATCCCAAGTCCACGGCGGACACGTATCGTCCACGACATGGAGACACGGGAGTACGACGTCGTCGTGATCGGCGGCGGTCCGGCGGGGGAGAACGCGGCGCAGTACGCCGTCGAGGGCACGGGCATGTCGAGCGCGATCGTCGAGCGCGAGCTGCTCGGCGGCGAGTGCAGCTACTGGGCCTGCATGCCCAGCAAGGCGCTGCTGCGACCGATCGCGGTGGCCGACCTGACCGCCGACCTCGGCGGCGTCTCGACCGCGCACGTGGCGCCGAAGGCGCTGCTCGAGCGGCGCGACTACTGGGTCTCGAGCTACGACGACGCGGGCCAGGACACGTGGGCCGACGGCGCCGGCATCGCGGTCGTCCGCGGCGCCGGTCGGCTCGTCGGCGAGCGCACGGTCCGGGTCACGTCGTCGGACGGCGACGTCGACGTCGTCGCCCGCCGGGCGGTCGTGATCGCGACCGGCAGCGAGCCTGTCGTGCCCCCGATGTACGCGGACGCCCTCCCGTGGGGCTCCCGCGACGCCACCGGAGTGGTCGAGGTGCCCGACCGGCTGGCCATCGTCGGCGGCGGAGTCGTGGCCTGCGAGGCCGCGATCTGGATGAAGGCGCTCGGCTCGGACGTCACGCTCGTGGTGCGCGACCAGCGGCTGCTCGGGCGAACCGAGCCCTTCGCCGGCGAGGCCGTGCTGGCCGGCCTGCGCGAGCGCGGGATCACCGTCCACCTCGGCACCGAGGTGAGCGACGTACGCCGTCAGTCACCGGAGGCGACCGGGATCGGCCGGGTCCACGGCGGGACCGTCACCCTCACCACGTCGGCCGGCGAGCTCGAGGCCGACGAGCTGCTCCTCTCGATCGGCCGGACGCCGCGGCTCGACGACCTCGGCCTCGACTCCGTCGGCCTCACCGCCGACGACGTGTCGGCCGGGCGGCTGCCAGAGTGGCTGCACGCCGTGGGTGACGCGAGCGGCGGTCCGCCGCTGACCCACTGGGGCAAGCACCAGGCACGCGTCGTCGGTGCGCGGATCGCCGCGGCTGCCGCCGGCGAGGTCGCGTGGGAGCCGGACCGCGAAGCGCCCGTCCCGCAGGTCGTCTTCAGCGACCCGGAGGTGGCGAGCGTCGGGATGACCGAGGCCGAGGCACGTGCCGCCGGCCACGACGTCGTCGTCTCGCGGGTGCCGACCTCGTCAGCCGCGGGCACCGGCCTGCTGCGCGACACCGTGGTCGGGGACTCGCAGGTCGTCGTCGACGCGAGCACGCACCTGCTGCTCGGCGCGACGTTCGTCGGCGTCGAGGCCGGGGAGCTGGTCCACGCCGCGACGGTCGCCATCGTCGGCGGGGTCCCGGTCCACGTCCTGCGCCACGCGGTGGCGTCGTACCCGACCGCCTCCGAGCTCTGGCTCCGGCTCCTCGAGGAGCTGCCCGCCGAGCTCCGCCGCCCGCCTGCCTGACCTGCGTCTCGCTGGTCGAGGAGGTCGCGCAGCGACCGTCACGCAACCAGATCCAGGGAGACCGGGTCTCGTGACGGGACTTCGTCCCTCCTCGACCACCGGTAGGTGGGGAACGGGTCAGCCGCGCTCGCGCAGGTAGCGCCCGAAGTGGGGGACGGTGAAGGCGATGCGGCCGCGCTCGCCGGAGTAGACGAGGCCCTTCTTGAGGAGTGAGTCGCGGGCCGGGGAGAGCGACTGCGGCTTCTTGCCGAGCCGCGCCGCGACGTCGGCGCTGGGCACCGAGTCCTCGTCGTCGGAGGGTCGCTCGGCGGCGACGTCGGCCATCGCCATCAGGTAGTCGCGCTCCCCCGGCGTCGCGCGCTCGTAGCGGGAGCCGAAGAACCCGACCGCCAGCTCGGACTGCGCCTCGGGCGCCGCGACCGCGACGTCCGCGGCGGTGATCGGCGAGCGGGGCGCGAGGTCCCACACGGCCTTGCCGTAGGCCTGGATGAAGTAGGGGTAGCCGCCGGTGGCGTCGTACATCGCGGCGAGCGCGTCGTCCTCGAAGGCGGCGTCCTCGTCGGCGGCCGGCGCCTCGAGCGCGCGGTCGGCGGCCTCGCGCGCGAGCCGGTCGATGCGCTGGTAGCGGAAGAGCCGCTCGCTGTAGGACTTGCTCGCACTCAGCACCGCGGGCAGGTGCGGCAGTCCGGCGCCGACGACGATCACCGGCAGTCCCGACTGGCTGAGCTCGTGGCAGGCGGCGCACAGGGCCGAGACGTCGTCGGCGCCGAGGTCCTGCATCTCGTCGATGAAGATCCCGACGCCCTTGCCGACGTCGGCGGCGAGCCCTCCGAGGTCGGTGAAGAGCTCGACCAGGTCGATCTCGATGTCGCCGGAGTCGGCGCGACCGCGTACGGCCGGCGCGTCGATGCCCGGGCTCCACTGGTCCTTGAGCTTCGCGGCCGTCCCGGCGTCGCGGTGGGCGAAGGACTTGATGACGCCGAGCACGTGGTCGACGGACTCCTCGTCGCCGTGGCCGAGCTCGCGGACGGCCTGGTGCAGCGCGCTGCTCAGCGGTCGGCGCAGACCCTGCCCGGGGCGGGCCTCGAGCTTGCCGGTCCCCCAGCCCTTGCGCACCGCCGCGCCACGGAGCGCGTTGAGCAGCACGGTCTTGCCGACGCCGCGCAGGCCGGTGAGCACGAGGCTGCGCTCGGGCCGGCCCTTGGCGACGCGCTCGAGGACGACCTCGAAGGCGGCGAGCTGCTCGTCGCGGCCGGCCAGCTCCGGCGGGCGCTGGCCCGCGCCGGGGGCGTACGGGTTCCGGATGGGGTCCACGATCAGACGCTATCGGGGAATCTACGAATTTCCTGATACGCCGGGATACTCGGCGAGTCACGCATTCGGTGCCACGATCGACCCGTGAGCGAGTCGCACGAGCCGCAGACCATCTCCTACCCGGCGGAGTCGCGGGCGAGCTCGCGCTACGCGCACGAGCGGATGGATCCGCACGTGATCGTCCTCTTCGGCGCGACCGGCGACCTGGCGCGGCGCAAGCTGCTGCCCGGGCTGGCGCACCTCGTCGTCTCCGACCTGGCTCCCGAGATCCGCATCGTCGGCACCTCGCTGGAGGACCTGGACGACGCGCAGTTCAAGGAGTTCGCCCGGACCGCGGTCGAGCAGTTCGCCCACAAGGAGCTCACGGCCGAGCAGTGGGACCACTTCGACGACAACCTCACCTATGTTCCCCAATCCGCAGGACCCGACGCCCTGGCCGCGGCGGTCCACCGGGCAGAGCAGGCGCTCGGCGAGGACGTACGCCGTCTCCACTACCTCTCCGTGCCGCCCAAGGCCGCGCTGCCCGTGATCGACATGCTCCGCGAGGCCGACCTGGTCAAGCGGGCGCGGGTGGTGATGGAGAAGCCCTTCGGGACCGACCTCTCCTCGGCGATCGAGCTCAACGCCAGGGTCCACCAGACCTTCGCCGAGTCGCAGGTCTTCCGGATCGACCACTTCCTCGGCAAGGAGGCGGCGCAGAACATCCTGGCGTTCCGGTTCGCCAACGGGCTCTTCGAACCCATCTGGAACCGCAACTTCATCGACCACGTGCAGATCGACATCCCCGAGACCCTCGGCCTCGACCAGCGGGCCAACTTCTACGAGTCGACCGGCGCCTACAAGGACATGGTCGTCACGCACCTCTTCCAGGTGCTGGCGTTCGTCGCGATGGAGCCGCCCACGGCGCTCGAGCCGCGCGCGATCAGCGAGGAGAAGAACAAGGTCTTCCGCTCGCTGATGCCGATCGAGACCAGGGACGTCGTGCGGGGCCAGTTCACCGGCTACACCGACCTCCCCGGCGTGTCCCCCGACTCCGACACCGAGACGTTCATCGCGATGGAGTGCCGCCTCGACAACTGGCGCTGGGCGGGCGTGCCGTTCTACCTGCGCACGGGCAAGGAGATGGCCGAGGGCAAGCGGATCATCTCGATCGCCTTCCGCGAGGCGCCGCGCTCGATGTTCCCCGCCAACTCCGGCGTCGGGTCGGCCGGGCCCGACCACCTCACCTTCGACCTCGCCGACGAGTCCAAGGTGTCGCTGTCGTTCTACGGCAAGCGCCCCGGTCCGGGGATGCGGCTCCAGAAGCTGTCGATGCAGTTCTCCACCGGCGAGACCGAGACGGCCGGCGACGTGCTCGAGGCCTACGAGCGGCTCATCCTCGACGCGATGCGCGGCGACCACACGCTCTTCACCACCGCCGAGGGCATCGAGTCGCTGTGGGACCGCTCCCGCGCGCTGCTCGACGACCCGCCGCCGGTGAAGCCGTACGCACCGGGGACCTGGGGACCCAACGCGATCCACCAGCTGGTGGCGCCGCACGCCTGGCGGCTGCCCTTCGAGCGGGAGTGGCGCGCGAAGAAGTAGTCAGCCCGCCTGGTGCGGTTGCTCCAGCCGCGCGACCCGCTCGCGCGCGGTGTCGTAGGCCTCGTCGAGGCCCTGGCGCAGCAGCGCGATCAGGTCGGGCACCTCGTCGGCGGCGAGCCGGAAGGTGCCGGCGCACACGTTGTCGCGCCACAGCGACAGCACGACGAGCTGCGACTCCTGGTGCCAGGTGACGCGCAGCGAGCGGTCCTCACCGCGGGGGTCGAGGAAGACCGCCCCGGTGCGAGGAGTGCGCGGCTGTGCCATGCGCCATTCTGACCCCGCGTCGGTGGTTCTGCCTAGGGCGCGTCTGTCACGTCTCGGCCGTCGCGAGCGTCGTCCTGCGGAGTGCATCGCAAGGCGGAGGAGGGAGGCGATGCGCCAGCATCGACGACTGACGACAACGCAGCGAGGTGCCCGTAGGGCGGCGCGCAGCAGGCCATGGACGTGAGAGACACGCCCTAGACTCCTTGCGTGCCCGAGCTGCCCGAGGTCGAAGCCCTCGTCCAGGACCTGCGCGGTCGTCTGGTCGGCCGCGCGATCAGCCGCGTCGACCTGACCGCGTTCAGCGCGCTCAAGACCTTCGACCCGCCGCTGCACGCACTGCACGGCACGCTGGTCGACGACGTGACCCGGCACGGCAAGTTCCTCGACATCGACGCGAGCGGGGTCCACGTGGTCATCCACCTCGCGCGAGCCGGCTGGATCCGGTGGCGCGACGAGGTGCCAGCGCTGCCCGCGCGCCCCAACAGCAAGAACCCGCTCGCCGCGCGGGTGGTGATCGACGACCCCGACCTCGACGTCCAGCCGGGACTCGACATCACCGAGGCCGGCACCCGCAAGGGGCTGGCGATCTACGTCGTCCGCGACCCGCAGGAGGTCGAGGGCGTCGCGCGGCTCGGCCCCGACCCGCTCGGCGACGACTTCACGATCGACGTGCTGTCCGAGATCCTCCAGCGGGAGGGCCGCAAGCAGATCAAGGGCGTGATGCGGATGCAGTCGATCATCGCCGGCATCGGCAACGCCTACTCCGACGAGATCCTCCACGCGGCGAGGATGTCGCCCTACAAGCCGGCCAGCAGCATCGAGGGCGACGAGCTCCAGACGCTCTACGACGCCGTGCGCGGCACGCTGGGCGACGCCGTGCGCCGCTCGAGCGGGCTCGCCGCCAGCGAGCTGAAGGGCGAGAAGAAGACCAACCTGGCCGTGCACGGCAAGACCGGGGAGAAGTGCCCGGTGTGCGGCGACGTCGTGCGCGAGGTGTCGTTCGCGGACTCGAGCCTGCAGTACTGCGCGACCTGCCAGACGGGCGGCAAGCCGCTCGCGGACCGGCGGACGTCGAAGTTCCTGAAGTGACCGTGGCCTGAAATGAGGCAACGGGCGTCGGTCCGACCCACCCCCGTGAAGTCCGACCGACGCCCGGCACTGTCAAGCGTACCTTGACTCAGGCCTGATCGTCTCACGCCGTCTCGGACTTGTCTCCACCTTTTCTGGCAAAACGCTCCCAGGCGGCCTGCCGGGACACACCGAGGGTGCGGCCGATCTCGGCCCAGGAGATGTTGCGCTCGCGGAGCAGGTCGACCCACTCGTGCGCGAAGGCGTTGTTCTGCTCCGCGGACGCCATGATCTGCGGGAGCGTCGCGAGCACCTCCGCGTCGGACATCGCCTCCCAGGGGAAGGCACCCTTCGACGCTGCGCGCTTCTCCGGGTCGTGGAGGAGAGCGTGGAAGTCGTCGATGCAGGTCTCGCAGACCTGCGCACCGAGGCCGCCGACGAGCTGGAGGTCGCGCGAGCCCGGCGTGGCGCAGAACGAACAGATCTTTCCCTCGCGCGCGACCATCATGTCGTCCTCTCCCTGACCCCTCGCTTCGATGCTACCCGCCCCACCCTGACACCGCCGGGGTCAGTTCGGGCGGTCTAGCACCCCCCGGACGGACTAGTTGGAGTCGGGCATCTCCGGCAGGTCGAGGTTGTCGAGCGGGTTGCCGCAGGTGTCGGTGAGGTACTTCTCGAAGGCGGCTGCCTGCTTCTTGGCCTCGGCCGAGGCGTCCTTGCCGCCGGCCTCGAGCTCCTCGAGCTTCTCGATCGAGAAGTCGGAGGCGTCGATCTCGTTGGCCTGCTCGACGACCGCCTCGAAGCCCTTGCGTGCGTCGTCCGGGATGTCCTCGGGGGTGCCGACCTCCTCGAGCTTCGAACCCCAGTCCTTGACCGCCTCGGCCATCTGCTCGTCGCTGGGCAGCTCGGGGTTGGCCATGTCCTCGGGCAGGAGGTCCTCGAGGAGGCTCGACTGCGTCTGGCAGAACTCCTTCTCGGACGCGTCCGTGGGGGCTCCGCCACCGGCACCTCCGCCGCAGGCGGACGCCGCGGCGCCGATCAGGAGCACGGTGGCGCTGACGGTGAGGCGGGTGCGGGACGTGGTGCGGATGGCCATGGTTCTCCCCCTGGTGTCGCTCGGTCGCACGCGGTGGCGTGGTGGTCGGCGCCCACCCTTGCGCGTCTCACCCCTCGTCGTCCACCCGGAAGGGTGCCGGCGGCGGGAGCCGGAGGCACGCCTCGAGCGACTCGAGGTACTCCGCCCGCGGACGGCGTACGACGCCGAGCGAGGCCAGGTGCGGCGTCTGCCACTGCACGTCGAGCACCCGGCAGTCGGCGTGCTGGTCGCGGAGCAGGTCGACCAGGGCGAGCAGCGCCACCTTGGACGCGTCGCGCTCGACGTGGAACATCGACTCGCCTGCGAACAGCCCGCCCACGCTCACGCCGTAGAGCCCGCCGGCGAGCCGGCCGTCACGCCACGCCTCGACCGAGTGGGCCCAGCCGAGGCGGTGCAGCCGACCGTAGGCCTGCCGGAAGTCGGCGTTGATCCAGCCGTCCGGCCGGTCCGGGCTGCCGCACGCGGCCACCACCTCGTCGAAGGCGGTGTCGATGCGGATCTCGAAGTCCCGCGCCGAGCGTCGCAGCGACCGCGACACCCGCATGCCGTCCAGCGGCAGCACGCCCCGCTCGACCGGGGAGAACCAGCCGAGGTGCTCCTCGGCGCCCAGGGTCACCGGCATCGGGAAGAGCCCGAGGCCGTAGGCGGTGACGAGGGTGCCCGGCTCGAGGTCCGCCCCGACCGCGACGAGGTCGTCCTCGGGGTCCCACGACGACCGGGGCGGGAAGCCCCACGGCGTCGGGGCGGGGGCGATCGGCACCTCCCGAACGTAGTCGACAACCGATGCCGGCCGCCGCGCGTCGTACTGCCCGAACCCGATCTCGGAGGACGACATGCGACGTACGACGACCCTGACCGCTCTCGCCGGCCTGCTGGCCCTGCCGCTGGGCCTCGGGCTGACGGGCACACCGGCCCAAGCGGCCGAGACGTGCGACGGGGTGGTCGCGACCATCGTCGTCACGCCGAAGCCGGGCTCGTTCGGGACCGACCCGGTCGTCGGGACGCCGGGCGACGACGTCATCGTCGGGACCGCGCAGGCCGACGACATCGACGGCGCCGGGGGCAACGACAGGATCTGCGGGCTCGCCGGTGCCGACGACCTGACGGGTGGCCCGGGCGACGACCGCCTGTTCGGTGGCCTCGACGAGCGGTACTTCCCCGACGACGACTACTTCGGCGACACCATCGCGCCCGGGCCGGGCGACGACCACGTCGACCTCGGCCACGACCCCGAGTCCGAGGACCTGTTCGACCTCGACATCGGCTACTGGGACCGGGTGTCCTACGCGGACGCCACCGGTCCCGTGGTCGTGGACCTCGGAGCGGGCACCGCGACCGGCGAGGGAACGGACACCTTCGCCCCCATCACCCTCGGCGGCGGCATCGAGGGATCGGCGTACGACGACCGGCTGACGGGCCACGACGGTCCGGACTGGATCGCCGCCGGCGGCGGTGACGACGTCGTCGCCGGCGAGGGAGGCGACGACCTGATCGACGCCGACGACCTCAGCCGCTACCGGTCCCGCGGCGCCGACCCCCAGCCGGGCGACGACGTCGTCGACGGCGGCGCGGGCAACGACGACATCGTGGGCGGTCACGGTGCTGACGTGCTCTCCGGAGGGTCCGGGGACGACTCGCTGCGGTCGGACGCCGGCAGCGGGACACGGGTCCTCGGCGGCCCCGGTCGCGACGTCGTCGGCGGTTCGGGCGACACCGTCGCCGACGGCGAGGGCGGCCGCGACGTCCTGTGGGCGGTGGTCGACGAGCCCGGCGTGGTCGAGGTCGACGGTGGGGCCGGTCGCGACGAGGTACGCCTCGACGTGATGCGCGACCTGCCCCGGGGCACGCGCGTGGTCATCGGACGCACCCGAGGAGTCGTCGCGATCGAGGGCGAGCCGGTCGTCCGCTTCTCCTCCGCACCCCGTCTCGACCTCAACGCGATGCACGCCGGCCCGGTCACCTGGTACGGCACCGGCGGCGACGACGTGGCCGACCTCGAGAACAGCAACCGCGCAGTGCGCGCCTACGGTCGCGGCGGGGACGACCGGATCACCGGCAGCTGGGCGCGCGACGTCCTTGACGGCGGGCCCGGTCGCGACCGCCTCGACGGCAGCAGCGGGCGCGACCGGTGCCTACGCGGCGAGCGGGTGTCGTCGTGCGAGCGGCGCCGCTGACGCCCGCCCTCCTGTACGGCACCGGGGTGGCACCCGACCGTACGATCGGGGCATGGGCCTCAAGTCGACCGTCGGACGCCAGCTCGCGCCGCGCATCCAGGACCTCGCTCCCGGGCTGACCTCGGGCTTCGTGCGCGAGGCGCTCAACCGGGCGATCGACGGCGTCGGGCCGCTCGCGCCCGCCGCCGTCGCCGCCGACAAGCAGCTCGACGAGCAGCGCGGGAGCGTGGACCGCGCGATCCACGAGGTCATCGAGAACAACGTCCGGTTCGCCGGCGCCCAGGGGTTCGTGACCAACGTCGGCGGCCTGGTGACGATGGCGGTGACCATCCCCGCCAACGTCACCGGCCTGGCGCTGATCCAGTGCCGGATGGTCGCCGGCATCGCCCACCTGCGCGGCCACGACCTCGACGACCCGCGCGTCCGCAACGCGATCCTCGCGCTGCTCCTCGGCGAGGACCAGGTCAACGACCTGGTGAAGCGGAAGAAGATCCCGAGCACGCCGATGGCCATCGCCACCGCACCGGCCCACGACCCGACGATCGACGGCGTCGTCTCCGCCGTCGTGGCGACCGACATCATCGCCCGCGTGGCGGGCAAGCGGCTCGCCACGACCGTCGGTCGCCGGGTGCCGGTGGTCGGCGGCGTCGTGGGTGCCGGGGCCGACGGCTACGCCACCTGGAAGATCGGCCGCTACGCCGACCGGGAGCTGCTCCCGCGCAAGAAGTAGGTCCCTACCGGAGCAGTCCCCGCACGTGGGCGTCGAGGACCACGTCAGCGTGGATCGGGTCATCAGCCCGCAGGAACTCAGCAGCCTCATGGACCGGGAGCGCCAGCACCTCGACGACCTCCTCGCCGTCCGGCGGGTTCAGCGGCTCACCCGTGATCTCGACATGCGCCACGGCATAGGCCCAGTAGGAGCGAGGGTGCGGGAAGTACGGCTTGTACGGCGCCTCCCGGTCGCTGTCCGCCTCGTGCGCCGAGAAGAAGTGCAGGTCGCCGACGAGGGCGGCGCCCGCCTCCTCCCGCAGCTCGCGGCGAGCGAGCTCGACGAGCGACTCCCCTTCCTCGCGCGTCCCGCCGGGCAGGAAGCGCCAGCCCTGGGAGCTGCGGCAGACCACCACGTCGCCCGCGTCGGTCAGCGCCACGAGGTGCAGTCGCGTGACCAGCTCGTCCTTCGCGATGCCGCTGACGTACCTGATCCTCGCCTCGGCGTAGTCGACGTAGACCTCACCCACGAGCGCGGGGAAGGGTTCGTCCTCGTCGACAGCGTCCATGGCCCGAGCATGTCATCCGGCCTGGGCCCGTGCTGGCGTGTGACGCCGGGGGTAGTCCAGTGAGGGATGGTCGTTGATCGAGACCTTGCACGACCATCCCTCACTGGACTACCGATGGGCGAGCCCGGTCAGAGGACGGTGAAGGCCTCGGGCAGTCCGTCCCGGCCGAGCAGGGCCCGCAGGACCGGGCCTGCATGGCCGCCGGAGACGGCCAGGCCGGCGACCAGCTCGAGGGCGGCGGCCGCGGGCCGGGGCGGGACGTCGGTCGGCAACCCGAGTGCGGACGCCAGGTCGATCGTGTGGGCGACGAGCTCGAAGGTGCGCGTCGGTAGGTAGTCCGCCAGGCGCATGCCGCCGGCGATGGTCTCGATGACCTCGTCGCCCGTGCACCTCTCGACGATCGGCACCACGCGGGCGGCGATCTCGGCGACTGCGGCGGCCGGGTCCGGGCCCAGGGCGACGCCGGCGTCCCGACCCCGGGCGGCCACGTCGGGGCCGGCCGCGACGGCGCTCGTGGCCGCGAAGTAGCCGATCGCCGACGGGACCACCACGGACGTGGCCGGCCGCGAGACGTACGCCTCCACGGTGAGGAGCGCGCGACTCGTGTGTCCGACCAGGCTGCGCACGTCCCACTCGCCGAGCCCGGGTCCGGTCCACGCGCCGTCGACGCGCGCGACGGTGGCGACGAACCAGTCGGCCGCCTCCGCGAAGGCGAGGTACACGTCCTCCCACGACCGTCGCACGGTGCTACTGCTTCCGACCGCGCGCCCGGCGATAGGCGTCGAGGGTGCCGCGACCGGCGGCACTGTCCTCGAGCGAGGTCACGATCTTGCGCTTGACGCGGTAGGAGGGGGTGAGCCGGGCGCGGTCGCGCTCGTCACGGGCCTCGCGCAGCTCCTCGTGGAGCCGCTCCTCGACCGCACGGAGGCGGGCGCCCTCGACCAGCAGGGCCGAGATGGCGTCGAGGGCGGGCGGGAGGAGCTCGTCGGCGGGGACGGTGTCGGGGTCCGCGAAGGTGCCGAGTGCAGGCCCGAGCAGGTCGTCGAGCGACCCGCTGACGTCATACCCACGGTCGGCCATCGCCTCGACCCAGCTGCGGCACAGCTCCTGCGCCCACGCGTGGTCGCCGGGCGCGAGGCCGAGGCGCGCTGAGGCGACGCCGCGCGACAGCGTCTGGTGGGCGAGCAGCTCGCGGACGAGCGGGCGGTAGTCGGGCGGCGCGATGACCGAGGTGACGCGCTGGTTGATGGTGCGCAGCAGCGAGGTCTCGGGCACGCCGAGCGACGGGTTCTCGCGCTCGGCGGCGAGGTCGAGGTCGAGCCCGTCGAGGCCGAAGGTGTGCGAGAACCGCCGCCACAGCTCACCGCGGTCGGAGCCCGACGGCGGCACGGTCACCAGGTGCACCTGCGACGGCGGGAGCGAGGCACCCCAGCGGTCGAGGATGTCGGGGATCTCCTGCACCGCCCAGAACCACGAGCCGATCTTCGAGTCGCGCGCGGGGTCGCGGATCGTCCTGAGGAACGAGGCGTAGGTGATGTGGCTGCGGTGCTTGACGTTCTCCTGCCACTCCGCCGGGATCTGGCGTACGAGGTCGCGCGCCGACAGCACGAGGTGGACCTCCGCGTCGCCGAGCGAGTCGAGCGCGCGCGCCACCTGCGTCGGTGTCGCGCGGGCGAAGATCTCGTGGCTGATGATCGCGGTGCCGTGCCAGTCGCGCACCTGCGCGGCGAGCGAGTCCCAGGCGCCGACCGCCTCGGTCTCCAGCCCGCCCCACGGCAGCGTCATCAGGTCGAGCGCGGCGAGGAAGTGGGCGTCGAAGCGGTCGGCCGGGTAGAGGATGTCGTGCTCGCGCAGGACCTTCTGGTTCCGGAAGAGGACGTCCTGGAGGTAGGACGTGCCGGTCTTGGGGCAGCCGACGTGGAGCAGGACCTTGGTGCTCACCGCTCCACCTCCTCTCGTCGCTGCCTCTCACGCCGCCAGCCCGGGTCGACGACCATCCGGATCGCCAGGTCCAGCACCTGCCGGTCGTCGGGACCGGACGGGACGGACGACGTCGGTGCCGGGCGCGGCTGGAGGTCCGCGACGTCGCCGACGACAGAGTAGCCACGACGGGTCACGGCCCGGACGGTGCGGGCCGCGGACCGCGCCACCCACTCGTGCTCACGGGCGGGTACGCCGACGGGCGCGGCGCCGCTGTCGGGGATCCGCCGCTGCAAGGTCCGCATCAGTCCCGGACGCTCCTGCCGGTCGACCCGGAGCCCGACGACGGCAGCGACCCGGCGCGCGAGCTCGGCCTGGTCGGCACCGGGCACGCGCACGACCGGCAGCGACCGGACGCCGACCTGGCGCGGCAGCCGGTCGAGGTCGGTGACGACCCGGACGAACGGGCGGCGCCCGCCCCAGCGGCGTACGGACGCCACCAGGTCGGCACGGTCGGGCAGCTGGTCGCGCTCGCGCCAGAACCGCAGCCACTCGGCCCACGGCGTCGCGCCGGTCTCGAAGCAGCGCTGGGTCCAGGTGCGGGCGAGCAGCTCGTCGAGCGGTCGGCCGATCGCGACCACGAACGGGCGCGGACCACCCTCGGGACGGCCCACGCCCAGCAGGTGCTCGCGGGTCGCGGTGGCCACGAGCGGGTCGCCGACCAGGCGGATCCGGCGCCGCCACGGCCGCGGCCAGCTGGTGGCCACCGGGTCGGCGCCGAGGGCGACCAGGTCGTCGGCGAGCAGGACGCTCGCCACCCGGAGCAGCTCGTGGGCGCTGATCGTCTCGGGGTCGACCGCCGCAGCGCCGAAGCCGCGGTGCGGGAGCCCGACGAGCGGGAGGTCGGCCTTGCCGCGCCCGGCGGCCGGCGCGGCGAGCACGCGGTCCGCGAGCTCGGGGGTCACGGGACCTCGGGGGTCGAGGTTGAGCCGGCGCAGCAGCTCGAGCTGCTGGGCACCGGGCAGCGGGCGCGCGGTCGGCGTGCCGGTGGCCGACCACGCGAGCCAGGGCGTCGTACCCCCGTCACGCAGGTGCGCGACCCAGCCGTGGGCGCGCGCGGACGGGTCGGTGGTGCCGGTCAACGGTCGCGCAACCGGCGTACGGTCTGGCGCACCTTGTCGCTCACGGTGTCGGCCGCTGCACGGCTGGCGGCTTCCTGGGTCATCACGGCGAGCGCGTCGAGGGCAGCCCCGAGCTCGA
Organism: Nocardioides baculatus; assembly: GCF_016735675.1. Classification (GTDB taxonomy): domain Bacteria; phylum Actinomycetota; class Actinomycetes; order Propionibacteriales; family Nocardioidaceae; genus Nocardioides; species Nocardioides baculatus. Next base: position 592,195 of record NZ_JAERSG010000001.1, read on the forward strand.
GCTTGGCGCGCACGCGGTCGGGGTTGCGCCACACCTCGCCCTCGGCCGGGCGCCGGGGGCGGAGGTCCTCGACGTCACCGATGACGTCGACGCCGCTGCCCTTCACCCAGTCGATCCAGGCCTGCGCGCGCTCCTCGGCGAAGTCGAAACGCTCGGGCGGCAGCCGCACCGGGATCGCTGCGCGGGAGACCAGCACCTCCTGGGCGAGCACCTCACGGATGAGGTTGTCGTAGGCCGGCTCGCGCCACACGCCGAGCTCGAGGCGACGATTGAGCTTGCGCAGCAGCGAGGTCTCGGCGATGCCGAGCGACCGGTTGTCGCGCTCGGAGTCCAGTGGCGCCCAGGCAGGGTCGATGCTGAAGGCACGGCAGAAGCGCAGCCACAGCTCGTCGCCGTTGGGACCCCGGTCGTGCGGGACGGTGACCACGTGGACCCGCTCGGGCGGCAGCTTGGCGCCCCACTGCGACAGCACGCGCGGCAGGTCCATCGCGTTGAAGAACCACGTCTGGCCCCGCTCGACCTTGGTCAGGAAGCGCTTGAACGGCCACTTGCGACCTTGCTTGATCGACTCCTGCCACGCGGCGGGCAGCTGGCGGCCGAGGTCGCGCGCGGAGTAGACGACGTGCACCTCGTTGCCGGCGAGGTCGTTCATGGCCTTGGCGATCTTGTCGGGCTTGGCACCGGCGAGGATCTCGTGGCTGATGACGACGTTGCCGTCGGCGCGATTGACCCGCTTGACCATGGCGTCCCACGCACCGTTGGCGTGGCCGGGAGAGCCGCCCCAGTCCTGGTCGAGCAGGTCGAGCGCCGCGCGGAAGTGGAACAGGTCCGAGCGACCACCGCGGCCCACCGGCACGGTCACACCGTGTCGGGTCAGCGACGACGCATTGAGCAGCAGCCGGTCCTGGAGGTAGGTCGTCCCGGTCTTGGGCGCACCGATGTGCAGGTGGACGACACGGCTCATGGCGCTGATTGTGCCAGTCGACAGGCCCCGTCAGTTTCCCCGGCTACCCGGCGATCGCGTCACGCGCCCAGCGCTCGGACGACGGCGCTGGGGCTCGGACGGCCGAGGTGCGCGGCCATCCAGACGCTGGTCGCGACCACGGCGTCGAGGTCGACCCCGTGGTCGATGCCGAGCCCGGTCAGCATCCACAGGAGGTCCTCGGTGGCGAGGTTGCCGGTCGCCGACTTCGCGTAGGGGCAGCCCCCGAGGCCGCCGGCGCTCGCGTCGAACGTGGTGATGCCGGACTGCAGCGCGGAGTAGGTGTTGGCGAGCGCCTGGCCGTAGGTGTCGTGGAAGTGCATCGCCAGCCGGTCGGTGCCGACACCCGCGTCCGCGAAGGCTGCGACGAGCGCCGTGACGTGCCCGGCAGTGGCGACGCCGATGGTGTCGCCGAGGCTGAGCTGGCTCGCGCCGAGGTCGAGGAGCCGGGTGCCGGCGGTGACGACCTGCTCGATCGGGACGGCGCCCTCCCACGGGTCGCCGAAGCACATCGAGACGTAGGCGCGGACGTCCATCCCGGCCTCGTGTGCGCGCTCCACGGTCGGCTCGAACATGGCGAACTGCTCGTCGAAGGTGCGGTTGAGGTTCTTGGTCGCGAAGGTCTCGGTCGCGCTGCCGAAGATCGCGACGTGCTCCAGGCCGAGCGCGAGCGCCCGGTCGAGGCCGCGCTCGTTGGGCACCAGCACGGGGAGGTGCCGACCCTCCTCGCCGAGGTCGGTCATCAGCTCGGCGGCGTCGGCGAGCTGCGGCACCCAGCGGGGGTGCACGAAGCTGGTCGCCTCGACGATCGGCAGGCCGGCGGCGACGAGGCGTCGTACGAACTCGGCCTTGACCTCGACCGGGACGATCGCCTTCTCGTTCTGGAGACCGTCACGCGGACCGACCTCGTAGATCGTGACGGCGGACGGCAGGCCGTCGGCGCGGACGGTCATCGGGAGGTCAGCCATCGGACGGCTCCACGGTGAAGAGCGCGGCGCCGAGCTTGACGAGGTCGCCCACCGCGGCGCCGACCGTCGTCACCGTGCCGGCGAAGGGCGCCTTGAGAGCGAGCTCCATCTTCATCGCCTCCATCACGCCCAGCGTCTCACCCTCGGCCACGGCCTGGCCCTCGGCGACGTTGACCGCGAGGACGGTGCCGGGCATCGGGGCGAGCAGGGTGCCGTCACCGGCCGCGCCGGCGTGGTCGGCGAACGGGTCTGGCCTGTCGAACACGAAGCGCTGCCCCCGGTGCAGCACCTCGACGGCCGACGAGGTGCCGCGCACGGTCGCGTGCTCGCGCCGTCCGTCGACCTCCGCGTCGATCCACGCGTGCCGGCCCGACTGGTGGGACTCGAAGACGACGACCGACGCAGAGGCGGGCTCGACGGTGACCGGGCCGTCGACGTCGACGACCACCGGTGCGGGCTCGCCGCCCATCCGCCACCCGTCGGTCCGCCACGGGTCGCTCGTCCCGTCCTCGCGGGGCGCCAGCGCGTGGGCGGCGAGGAGCCGGGCCAGGTCGCGGTCGGGGGCCGGCACCTCGTGGTGGTCGAGCCACGCCGTGTCGATCGTCGCGTCACGGAACTCGTCCGAGCGGGCGAGCGCCGCGAGGAACCCCGTGTTGGTGGTGAGGCCGAGGATGTGGGTGCTCTCCAGACCCCGGACCAGCCTCCGGCGCGCGTCCTCCCGGTCCCGACCCCAGGCGATCACCTTCCCGAGCATCGGGTCGTAGGCCGTCGTCACCTCCTGGAAGGACTCGAGGGCGTGGTCGACGCGCAGGCGCCCGACGACCGCCCCGGTGTCGTGGTCGTGGTCGGACTCGACGCCGTCCGCGAAGTGCGCGCCCGGCCACGTCACCTCGGTCGCGACGCCGGCCTGCGGGAGGAAGCCGTGGAACGAGTCCTCGGCGTAGACCCGGGCCTCGATGGCGTGGCCGTGGAGGGTGATCGCGTCCTGGGCGAACGGCAGCGGCTCGCCGGTCGCGACGAGGAGCTGGAGCTCGACGAGGTCGACCCGCTCGCTCCCCTTCTCGGACCGGACCCGGGTGACCTCCTCGGTGACCGGGTGCTCGACCTGGAGGCGGGTGTTCATCTCGAGGAAGTAGAACTCGCCGGTGGCGTTGTCGAGCAGGAACTCGACCGTGCCGGCGCCGGTGTAGCCGCACTGCGCGGCCAGGGCGACCGCGGAGCTCGTGATCGCGGCCCGCTGCTCGTCGCTGATCGTCGGGGCCGGCGCCTCCTCGAGCACCTTTTGGTGGCGACGCTGGGTGGAGCAGTCGCGCTCGAAGAAGTGCAGGACGGTGCCGTGGGTGTCCCCCATGACCTGCACCTCGATGTGACGACCCGACTCGACGTACTTCTCGACGAGGATCGTGTCGTCGCCGAAGGAGGACCGGGCCTCGCGCTGCGCGGCGGCGAACGACTCGTCGTACTCGCTCGCCGAGCGCACGACGCGCATGCCCTTGCCGCCACCGCCGGCCGCGGCCTTGACCAGCACGGGATAGGAGAAGGAGTCCTTGTCGTCCGCCAGGGAGTACGACGGCACGACCGGCACCCCGGCCGCCACCGCGACCTCTCGGGCGGCGTCCTTGCGGCCCATCGCGTCCATCACGTCGGCCGACGGGCCGACCAGGGTGATGCCGGCGTCGGCCAGCGCGCGGGCGAAGGGCGCCCGCTCGGACAGGAAGCCGTAGCCGGGGTGGACGTAGCCCGCGCCTGTCTCGCGCGCGGCCGCCACGACCTCGTCGATGTCGAGGTAGGAACCGACCCGCACCGCCCGGTCGGCCGCGCGCACGTGGGGCGCGTCGGCGTCGAGGTCGGTGTGGATGGCGACGCATCCCCAGCCGAGGCGCTTCGCCGTACGCATCACGCGCAGCGCGATCTCGCCGCGGTTGGCGATCAAGAGGGTGTTCATGGGTTCTCCTGGTCCTGGTGGCCGGGTCTCGTGACGGTCGCTGCGCGACCTCCTCGACCAACGGTGCCGCTGGTCGAGGAAGGACGAAGTCCTGTCACGGGACCGAGGCCCATCACATGCGGAAGATGCCGTAGGACGGCTCGGGGATCGGGGCGTAGGACGTCGCGGCGAGGGCCATGCCGAGCACGCGGCGGGTGTCGGCGGGGTCGATGATCCCGTCGTCCCAGAGCCGGGCGCTGGCGTAGTAGGGCGAGCCCTGGGTCTCGTACTGCTCGCGGATCGGGGCCTTGAACGCCTCGACCGCCTCCTCGTCCTGCAGGTCGGTGCGCACGGTCGCGAGGACCGAGGCGGCCTGCTCGCCGCCCATCACCGAGATCCGCGCGTTGGGCCACATCCAGAGGAAGCGCGGGTCGTAGGCCCGACCGCACATGCCGTAGTTGCCGGCGCCGAAGGAGCCGCCGATGACGACGGTGAACTTCGGCACCACGCTGCACGCGACCGCGGTGACCAGCTTGGCGCCGTCGCGCGCGATGCCGCGGTTCTCGTACTCGCGGCCGACCATGAAGCCGGTGATGTTCTGCAGGAACACCAGCGGGATCTTGCGCTGGTTGCACAGCTCGATGAAGTGCGCGCCCTTGAGTGCCGACTCGCTGAACAGGATGCCGTTGTTGGCGACGATGCCGACCTCGTGACCGAAGATCCGGGCGAAGCCGCACACGAGCGTGTCGCCGTAGAGCTTCTTGAACTCGTGGAACCGGCTGCCGTCGACCACGCGCCGGATCACCTCACGCACGTCGTAGGGCGTGCGGGTGTCGGTGGGTACGACGTCGTAGAGCGAGTCCGCCGGCTCGTGCGGCTCCTCCACCTCGGCCCTCGGCTCGCGGGCCGGGCTCACCGCGGGGAGGGTGTCGACGATCGAGCGGACGATCGCCAGCGCGTGGGCGTCGTCCTCGGCGAGGTGGTCGACGACCCCGGACGTACGCGCGTGGACGTCGCCGCCGCCGAGGTCCTCGGCCGTCACGACCTCGCCGGTCGCGGCCTTCACCAGGGGCGGGCCGCCGAGGAAGATCGTGCCCTGGTTGCGCACGATCACCGTCTCGTCGGACATCGCCGGGACGTAGGCGCCGCCGGCGGTGCACGAGCCCATCACGCTGGCGATCTGCGGGATCCCCTGCGCCGACAGGTTGGCCTGGTTGAAGAAGATCCGGCCGAAGTGCTCGCGGTCGGGGAACACCTCGTCCTGCATCGGCAGGAAGGCGCCGCCGGAGTCGACGAGGTAGATGCACGGCAGGTGGTTCTCCAGGGCGATCGCCTGCGCGCGGAGGTGCTTCTTGACCGTCATCGGGTAGTAGGTGCCGCCCTTGACGGTGGCGTCGTTGGCCACGATGACGCACTCGCGGCCCGAGACCCGGCCAATGCCGGCGACGACCCCTGCCGACGGGACGGCGTAGTCGTCACCCTCTCCCCCGGACCCACTGCCGTACATCCCGTAGCCCGCCAGCGGCGCCAGCTCGAGGAACGGGCTGCCGGCGTCGAGCAGCCGGTCGACGCGGTCGCGGGCGAGCAGCTTGCCCCGGTCGGTGTGCTTCTTCCGCGCGCTCTCCGAGCCGCCCTGCCGGACGCGGGCGAGCCGCGCGCGCAGGTCGTCGACGAGCTCGCGCATGGTCGGGGTGCTCACGGGTGAGGTCTCGGACACCCGGCTAGGTTAGCGATCGTTAACCTGCGGGTCCAGTGCTGCGAACTCCCCCTGCACCGTGGTGCCGCGGCCCGGGAGCGAGACCACCTCGAGGATGCCGCCGGCCGCGGCGATGCGCGCCTCCATGCCCAGCAGCCCGCCCGGCTCGACCTGACGGCGGTCGAACCCGCGACCGTCGTCGGTCACGCTGAACTCGAGGTGCGGCAGCCCCCGCAGGGTCACGAGGACCTTCGTGGCCCGGGCGTGCTTGGCCACGTTGGTGAGCGCCTCGAGGATGCAGAAGTACGCCGCCGCCTCGACCTGCGGCGTCTGGCGACCGACGTCGAACACCTCGAGCGTCACCGGCACGACCGAGCGCCGGGCCATAGCCTGGAGGGCGATGACCAGGCCGCGCTCGACGAGCAGCGGCGGATAGATCCCGCGGGCGAGCTCACGCAGCTCGCCCATGATCTCGCGGTTGTCGGCGGCGAGCTGGCCGAGCAGCACGGCCGCACCGTCGTGGCGCCCCGCCAGCAGCTCCTTGCGGGCGCGCTCGATCGTCACGCTCATGGTCAGGAGCCGCTGCTGGGCCCCGTCGTGCAGGTCGCGCTCGATGCTGCGGCGCGCGGCGTCGGCGACGTCGACGATGAGGGTGCGCGACTCCGCGAGCTGCTCGGTCTTCTCGGTGAGGCGCTGGTAGGCGTCGCGGACCAGGTAGGTCACCACGAGCACGACGGCCGGCAACGACGACGCGATCACCACGGCGTTGACCCACCAGAGATCGTTGAGCGCGTCGTCGCGACGCGCCTCGGCGAGCGCCGCCACGCCAGCGCTGCCCACCACCGCGTAGACGAGGAAGGCGTTGAGCCACGCCCGGGAGACGTAGGGGATCGCGACCAGCATCGGGACGAGCATCAACATGGCGGTGAGCGGCGAGAGGTTGGGCGTCGCGTAGGTGCCACCCACCGCGAACGAGCCGGCCGACAGCGCGAAGCCGACCAGGACCGCCCGCGCCCCGTAGCGCGGGGTGAGCGGCAGCGTCACCAGCATCAGCGCGGTCGCGAGGAGCATCACCGCGAGGTCCACCAGCACGGCCGTGTGCCGGAACCCCAGGACGTACGCCGTCCCGAGGACCGCGGTCGAGAACGTCAGCGCGACGAGGTTGATCCGCAGCAGCCGGACGAGCGGCGGGTCGAGGGAGTCCCACCCGGCGAGCAGGCGGCTCATCGGAGCGGCGCCACCCGACCGCTCACGCCGCCACCGACGCCTGCCTCGCTCAGGAACACGAGCGTCGCGGCGACCCGGCGGTGCACGGGCGACTCCGCGGGGAGGTCGAGCTTGGTCAGGATCGAGTTGATGTGCTTCTCCACCGCCCGGTCGGTGATCACCAGCTCGTCGGCGATCGCCCTGTTGGTCATGCCCCGCGCGATCATGGAGAGGACCTCGAGCTCGCGCGGGGTCAGCCGGTCGAGGAGCGAGTCGTGGCGGCGCGTCCCGGTCGCCACCAGCGCGTCGACGACGATCTGGTCGATGACCGACCCTCCGGCGGCGACCGTACGGAGGGCGGCCACCAGCTCGTCGACGTCGGCCACCCGTTCCTTCAGGAGGTAGCCGCGACCGTCGCTGCCGTCGCGGACCAGGTCGAGGGCGTACTCCACGTCGGAGTACTGCGTGAGGGCGACGACGCCGATGCCGGGATGCGTACGCCGCAGCACGGCTGCCGCGCGGATGCCCTCGTCGGTGAAGTCGGGCGGCATCCGGATGTCGGTCAGCAGCACGTCGGGCCGGTGCTCCTCGACCCTGGCGAGGAGCTCGGGCAGGTTGGTCGCGGTCGCCACGACGTCGATGTCGTCGAACCCGTCGAGCAGCGCGAGGACGCCGGCGCGGAGGAGGTCCCCGTCCTCGGCGAGGACCACTCGGATCTGCGACATGTCGGCACTGTAGCCACGGGCCTCGCCGGGCGTCGGTAGAGCAGGCACCACCCTCTCCGCGCCCGTCGACGGAGGTCGTTGGCCGGAACTCCGTCGAAAGGTGGTGGTGCCACCACTGGATTTCTCCCCGGTCGCGAGCGAGACTCGAGGCACACGTGGTGCGTTGATCGTGGGGATCAGACCAGAGGGCTGTTGCGGGGGTGCAGCCCACTGGAAGCACCAAGGGGAGGCATGTGTGATTCCGCTCGCCATATGGGAGCAACCGGAGCGACAGCTGCGACGCGACGTGACGCTCCCGTCGCCACGACGCTCTGCGGACGAACTGGCACTCGAGGGGTTAACAGGCACTAACCTCGACGACGTGTCCAGTCGCCGTGAGCAGATCCTCGACATCGCGGCCGAGCTCTTCGCCGCTCGGGGGTTCCACGGTGTGTCCGTCGCCGAGCTCGGTGCCGCGTGCGGCATCTCGGGGCCTGCGCTCTACAAGCACTTCGAGTCCAAGGACGCGATGCTGGCCGAGATGCTGGTCAGCATCAGCGAGACGCTGCTGTCCGAGGGTCGCTCCCGCGTCGCCAGCGCCGAGGACCCGCGTGCGGCGCTCGAGGCACTCGTCGAGTGGCACATCGAGTTCGCGATCGACCACCGCGCGCTCATCGTCGTCCAGGACCGCGACTGGAGCAGCCTGCCCGACGAGGCACGCGAGCGCGTCCGCGCGCTCCAGCGCGCCTACGTCGACGTGTGGGCGACGCAGATCCGCCGCCACGACGGCTCGATGAGCCCGGAGGCCTCGCGCACCCGGTCCCACGTGCTGTTCGGACTGCTCAACTCGACGCCGCACAGCGGCCGTCTCCCCGACCCGCAGCTGCACGACGTGCTGCGCGAGATGGCTCACGGAGCCCTCGGCCTCACCTGATCACGGGTCCCGACCTCGGGTCACCAGGCGTCGAACGGACGGTCCTGCTCCAGCAACCGGGCCGCCCGGACGGCGGCGTCCTCGGCGATCACGAGATCGTCCACCGCGTCCGGGTCGGTCGCCTCGCTGGACGTTGAGTCTCCTTGAGACTCAACGTCCACTGCGGGCCGCGTGATGCGGTGCAGGTCGCGCATGACCCGGTCGCGGGAGAGCCCGCGCAGGTGGGTGAGCACGAACGGGTCGCCCTGGATCAGCCACGCGAGCTGGGTCAGCACGGCCAGGGCGTGGGGGCACGGGTCGAGCCACCCGTCGCAGGTGCAGGCCGAGCCCAGCTCACCGCCGTACGGCAACAGCTCGACGCCGGCCTCCTCGACGGCCTCGACGAAGGCGTGCGGCAGCTGCCCGGCGAGCAGCGCGGCGATGCGGCCGGACTCCGCGGCGACCAGCTCGGTGAACGCCGCCGCGTCGGAGTCGTCGAGCACGGGGACGGTCACCTCGACCGTCCACGCGTCGTGGCCGTCGGTCACGGCCGCCACCGCGCCGCCGTCGCTGACGGTGATCGAGCCGACGGCCCCGGCGCGGGCCAGGGCGCGGCCGGTGCGGAGGTCCTTCTCGCCGAAGGCGGCCTCCTCCACCGCCCGGAGCACCGCCTTGCTCCACCAGGTGCCGGAGCCGCCACCACGCCGGGCAGGCAGCCGCGGGTGGGTCACGGGATGGGAATCGTTCCTCGGAGTCACTCGGGGTCCCCGCGGCGTTGTTCGGAGGAGCGGGGCGGGGGAGGAGAACGTCGTGGGGTGAGCTTCATCGACGGAGCTCGACGAGGTCGCGGAGCTCGGCGTCGGAGAGCTCGGTCAGTGCGGTCTCGCCGCTGGCGAGCACCGAGTCGGCGATGGAGCGCTTGCGGGTGAGCAGCTCGGCGATCTTCTCCTCGATGGTGCCCTGGGTGACGAACCGGTGCACCTGCACCGGCTTGGTCTGGCCGATCCGGTAGGCGCGGTCCGTGGCCTGGTCCTCGACGGCGGGGTTCCACCAGCGGTCGAAGTGGAGCACGTGGTCGGCCGCGGTGAGGTTGAGGCCGGTGCCGCCCGCCTTGAGGGACAGCAGGAAGACCGGGATCTCGCCCGCCTGGAAGCGGGCGACCATCGCCTCGCGCTCGCGCACCGGAGTGCCGCCGTGCAGCAGCTGGTGCGGCACACCCGTGGTGCCGAGGTGGCGCTCGAGGAGCCGGGCCATCGCGACGTACTGGGTGAAGACGAGGACCGCGCCCTCCTCGGCGATCACGGTGCCGACGAGCTCGTCGAGGAGCTCGAGCTTCTCCGACCGGCCGCGCAGCTTGGGGTTGGCCTGGCGCAGGTAGTGGGCCGGGTGGTTGCAGATCTGCTTGAGGCCGGTCAGCAGCTTGAGCACCAGCCCGCGCCGGGTCTCCTCGTCGGCCTCCTCGATGCGGCGCATCGACTCGCGCACGAGCGTCTCGTAGAGGACGACCTGCTCGCGGGTCATCCCGAGCAGGTGGTCGGTCTCGGTCTTGGCCGGCAGCTCGGGCGCGATGCCGGGGTCGGACTTGCGTCGGCGCAGCAGGAAGGGACCGATGAGGTCGGCGAACTGGCGCGCCTTGGTGGGCTCGAGGCCCGACTCGATCGGCCCCGCCCAGACCTTGCGGAAGGCGTTGCGGCTGCCGAGCAGGCCGGGGATGGCCCAGTCGAGGATCGACCAGAGCTCGGTGAGGTCGTTCTCGACCGGGGTCCCGGTGAGCGCCACCCGCGCGGCGCTCGGGATGGTGCGCAGGGCGCGCGCGGCGGCGGACCGCGAGTTCTTGATGTGCTGGGCCTCGTCGGCGACGACCAGGTCCCACGGGACCTCGGCGAGCAGCGCCGCGTCGTTGCGCATGGTCCCGTAGGTCGTCAGCACGAAGCCGCTCACGCCGTCGAGGTCGCGGGCGCTGCCGTGGTGGCGGCGCACCGGGACGCCCGGCGCGAACCGGCGGATCTCGGCCTCCCAGTTGCCGAGCAGCGACGCCGGGCAGACCACGAGCGTCGGACCACCAGCGCTCTCCGCCTCGGCGCGGTGCAGGTGCAGCGCGATCAGCGTGATCGTCTTGCCGAGCCCCATGTCGTCGGCCAGGCAGGCACCGAGGCCGAGCGAGGTGAGCTCGGCCAGCCAGCTGAGCCCGCGCCGCTGGTAGTCGCGCAGGTCGGCGTGCAGCCCGGACGGCAGGTCCACGAGGTCGCCGGTCGCAGCCGCCTGCAACCGGTCGCGGACCTTCAGCAGGCTGGCGCCGACGATCGCCTCGTAGGGCACGTCCTCGACGTCGACGACCCCGGTGAGGGTCACCGCGAGCGCCTGCACGGGGGTGATCGTGCGGATCAGCCGCTTGCGGGCGCGCTTGATCACCGAGGAGTCGACCGCGATCCAGTTGTCGCGCAGCTTGATGATCGGGCTGGTCGCGCGCGAGAGCTCGTCCATCTCGTCGTCGGTCAGCTCCTCGCCGTGCAGCGACAGCTGCCACTCGAAGCCGAAGAGGGCCTGCGGACCGAAGAGCCCGTCCTGGAGCGGCTCCTCGCGCACCCCGACGGCCGAGCGCTGCCGGCCGAGCTCGACGCGGTGGGTGACCTCCCGGTCGAGGTACTTCGGCCACATGACCGGGTGCCCGGCCTCGGTCAGCGCCGCCGCCCCGCCGTCGAGGAGGGAGAGGATCTCGTCGGAGTCGAGCCCGATCTCGTCGGGGATCCGCAGGTCGAGCAGCCGGTCGAGCACCGGCCACGCGTCGGCAGCGGACCGCAGGGCGATGGCCGCGTGGGTGCGTGCGCGCTCGCCGAAGCCGTGCGCCGCCTCGGGACCGGTGTCGGCCCACAGCTCGGAGGCGTCGGCCATGTGGGCGGCGTTGTCGACGGCGTGGACCTGGAGCACGAGGCGTACGGCGCCGGCGACGAGCTCCTCCTCGTCGGCCTCGATCCGGAACGAGATGGACACCAGGTGCGGGCGGTCGTCACGGCCCCGCGAGCGGATCCGGGCGATGCGCTGCTGGAGCTGGTCGCTGAAGTCGTCGGGCGTGGAGGGTCGCGGCGCCGGTCGGGCCGGCAGCCGCGAACCGTGGCGGGAGCGTCCCGGGGTGGTGCGCGGCATCGTGTCGACGACCGCGTCGAGGAGCCCGCGCACCATGCCCTCGGCGGTGGCGGCGTCGAAGCCGTCGCTCGCCCGCGAGCTGGCGAGGGCGGCGATCCGCTGCTCGTCGGACGGGTCGAGACCGGCCACCTGCCAGTGCCGGCCCTCGGGGTCGGGCGCGAAGCGACCGGAGGCCACCAGCTGGAGGCCCATCAGCGCCGCACCCGCGAGCAGGGCGACCGACGGGTGGAGGTCGTCCTGGTCGCGCACCTTGCCGAGCACCGGCAGCGCACCACGGATCGGCATCACGATCGTGCGCCGGTCGTCGGTGAACTCGATCGAGCCCTCCCGGGGCGGCTCCCCCACCAGCAGCCTGGCGGGACCGGTCACCGGGACAAGATTCATGCAGCACCCTTCGTTGCGCTCGACCTGACGCTAACGCCTCGGACCGACAGGGAGTTCCCGACCGCTACGGTCGAGCACCATGACCTCGGAACTGGACCTCTCGGCGCTGCTCGCGGACCACCCGGTGATCGACGGGCACAACGACCTGTTGTGGGAGGCGCGCGCCCAGGTGGCGTACGACTTCACGCGGCTCGACGTCGGCACCGGCGGGACCCCCACCCACACGGACCTGCCGCGGATGCGCGCCGGCGGGATGGGCGCGCAGTTCTGGTCGGTCTACGTCCCGTGCCGGCTCACCGGCGACGACGCGGTCAGCGCGACCCTGGAGCAGGTCGACGCGGCCCGCCACCTGACCAGCTCGTACGCCGACCAGCTGGCGTGGGCGACCACCGCCGACGAGGTCGAGGCGGCCTGGGCGTCGGGCCGGATGGCGTCGCTGACGGGGGCCGAGGGCGGGCACTCGATCAACTGCTCGCTGGGCACGCTGCGCCGGCTGCACGAGCTGGGCGTCCGCTACATGACGCTCACCCACAACGCGAACACCCCGTGGGCCGACTCCGCGACGGACCGGCCGGCCGTCGGCGGCCTGACGGCCTTCGGCCGCGAGGTCGTGCGCGAGATGAACCGGATCGGGATGATGGTCGACCTCTCCCACGTCTCGGCCGACACGATGCGCGACGCGCTCGAGGTCGCCGAGGCGCCGGTGATCTTCAGCCACAGCTCGGCCCGCGCGGTCACCGACAGCCGGCGCAACGCGCCCGACGACGTGCTCGAGCGGATGGCCGCGGGAGGCGGCGTCTGCATGGTGACCTTCGTGCCGAAGTTCGTGAACGCCGCCTGCGCCGACGCGCACCGCGAGACGGTCGCGGCGGCCGAGGCCGAGGGGATCCTGGAGTCCGACGGCGTACGGTTCGCGGCGTTCGAGGAGGCCTGGGTCGTCGACCACCCCGTCCCCACCGCGACCCTCGCCGACGTCGTCGCGCACTGCGAGCACGTGCGCGAGGTCGCCGGCATCGACCACATCGGGCTGGGCGGCGACTACGACGGCGTCGAGGTGCTGCCCACCGGGCTCGAGGACGTCTCGACCTACCCCGCCCTGCTGTCCGCGCTCGCGGACCGCGGCTGGTCCGCCGACGACCTCGCGAGGCTGACCTGCCGCAACACCCTCCGCGTGATGCGCGAGGTGGAGGACGCCGCCCGGCGCATCCAGGCCGTACGCGGCCCCAGCCTGGCCCGGATCGAGGACCTCGACGGCGTCCGCAGCTGAACTGCCCGCTGGGTGGCGTGCCCGGTACGACGGACGCGCGTCACTCCGGCCCGGCCTGGCACCGGGAGCAGCGCCCGGACGACGTCCACCCCGCCGGGCGAGGGAGGGGTGACGCAGCGCACCCTGCCGGGTCGGCAAAAGGATTGGTTCGTTGTCCGTGGCAACCAATAATCTTGGCGGGTGACCGACACGCAGCTCCAGCCCGGCGAGACGCAGCCCGGCAGCTCCGACAAGCTCGACAAGAGCGTCCTGATGGTGGCCGGTGTGGTCGTCCTCGGCGCCATCATGTCCATCCTCGACATCACGGTCGTCTCCGTCGCGCTCGAGACCTTCCAGCGCGAGTTCGACGCGACCGCCGCCGAGGTCGCGTGGACGATGACCGGCTACACCCTGGCGCTCGCCAGCGTCATCCCGCTCACCGGCTGGGCCGCCGACCGCTTCGGCACCAAGCGGCTCTACCTCTTGGCCGTCCTCCTGTTCACCGCTGGCTCCGTGCTGTGCGCGACCGCGTCCTCGCTCGAGCTGCTGGTCCTCTACCGGGTCCTGCAGGGCCTCGGCGGCGGCATGCTGATGCCGCTCGGCATGACGATCCTGACCCGCGCCGCCGGCCCGGAGCGCGTCGGTCGCGTGATGGCCGTGCTCGGCATCCCGATGCTGCTCGGCCCGATCTTCGGCCCGATCCTCGGTGGCGCCCTGATCGACAGCGCCTCCTGGCACTGGATCTTCCTGATCAACCTGCCCATCGGCATCGCCGCGATCGTCTACGCCTGGATCGTGCTGCCGAAGGACGAGGTCGAGCCGTCCGAGACCTTCGACTGGCTGGGCATGGTGCTGCTGTCCCCCGGCCTCGCGGCCTTCCTCTACGGCGTGAGCTCGATCCCCGAGCACGGATCCGTGTCGGCCACCGAGGTCTGGCTGCCGGCCGTCCTGGGCATCGCGCTGATCGTCGCGTTCGTGCCGTGGGCGCTCAACCGCCGCAACATCCACCCGCTGGTCGAGCTGCGCCTGTTCACCAACAGGAACATGACGGTCGCCATCATCGCGATGATGCTCTTCGCGATCGCGTTCTTCGGTGCGTCCTTGCTGTTCCCGCTCTACTTCATCCAGGTCCGTGGCGAGGACGCGCTCGGCGCCGGCCTGCTGCTCGCGCCGCAGGGCGTCGGCGCGATGATCACGATGCCGATCGCCGGCATCCTGGCCGACAGGATCGGGCCCGGGAAGATCGTCCTCGCCGGCATCACGGTGATCACGGTCGGCATGGCGATGTTCACCCAGATCGGTGCGGACACCTCCTACACCTACATCCTCGGGGCGCTCTTCATCATGGGTCTCGGCATGGGCGGCACGATGATGCCGATCATGACCGCGGCGCTCGCGACGCTGACCGCGCACAACGTGGCCCGCGGCTCGACGCTGCTCAACATCACCCAGCAGGTCGCGGCCTCGATCGGCACGGCCCTGTTCTCGGTGATCCTCACCAACCAGATCAAGGGCAGCGACACGGCGGGTGCCTACCTCGCCGCACGCTCGGCCGAGGGTGACCAGGACGTCCTCGCCGGGATCGCCGACAAGCTCGGCCTGACCGTCGACCAGTTCACCGGCTTCGCCGCATCCGGCAAGGTCGAGCTGGCCGACTCGTTCGCGACGGTCTTCATCGTCGCCACGATCCTGGTGGCGTGCTGCCTGGTCCCGGCCGCCTTCCTGCCGCGCAGGAAGGTCGCCCCGGTGGACCCGACGGCGATGATGGGTCACTGACCCGCACCACGTGCACGACCGAGCGGCCCGTCCTCCTGCGTGGAGGGCGGGCCGAGTCGCTCCCGACGTCGAGCACACCTGACGGCTGACCCCGGTGGCGAGCATGATGTCGGCAGGAAAGTCTGCGCAGGCTGTCGATTTCCGGCACCGGGCGGCGACGGGGTGGTGAACGACCCCGACCGGCGGGGCCGCAGCAGAGAGGCACCACCATGAAGTACGTCCTGATGTACACCTCCCGTCCCGACCTGGACGCGGGCACCGACCCCGAGGCCGCCCAGGCGATCTACAAGCGCGTCTACGAGTGGTTCGGCGAGAACGCCGGCGTGATGGCCGACTCGGGCGCCGAGCTGCTCGGCGTCGAGACCGCGACCACCGTCCGGCACGCCGCCGACGGCGCAGTCGTCGTCGACGGTCCCTTCAACGAGGCCAAGGAGGTGATCGGCGGGTTCAGCGTCATCGACGTGGCCGACATGGACGCCGCCATCGCCGTCGTGAAGACCTGGCCGCTGCTCGACCTGCCGGGCGTCGCCGTCGAGATCCGCCCCATGGTCGAGGACTACTCGCACATGGAGGGATGACGGACGACCGGATGAGCAGCAGCAGCTCGGACGACCTCCTCGCGCGCACGCTGCGCGAGGAGGCCGGCCCGCTGGTGGCTCGGCTCTCGCGGAGGTTCGGCGACTTCGACCTGGCCGAGGAGGCCGTGCAGGGCGCGGTCGTCGAGGCACTGTCGGCCTGGCGGCGCGACGGTCCTCCGCAGCGGCCGGGCGCCTGGCTCCAGGTCGCCGCCGACCGGAACGCGATGGACGGGATGCGGCTGCGCGACCGGCAGCGGGCACTCGCGGCACGCGCCGACGTACGCCTTCCCGACCAGGGGGCGCGCGACACCGACGAGCGGCTCGCCCTCCTCTTCGCCTGCTGCCACCCGGCGATCGCACCGGAGGCCCGGCTGGCGCTCACCCTCCGCGCCGTCGTCGGTCTGACCACCCCGCAGATCGCGCGGGCGTTCCTCGTGCACGAGAGCACGCTCGCCCAGCGCATCGTGCGCGCGAAGCGCAAGATCGTCTCGGCCCGCATCTCGCTGGCCGTGCCGGCCGAGTCCGAGCTCACCGAGCGCCTCGGCGACGTGCTGGCGGTGGTCTACGTGATGTTCAACGAGGGGTTCGTCTCCTCGACCGGCGCGACCCAGGACCGTGACCTCGCCGCCGATGCCGTCTGGCTCGCGGGTGTCGTCGCCACCGCGCTGCCCCGCGAGGCCGAGGCGTGGGGACTCGCCGCGCTGCTGACGATCCAGCACGCGCGCAGCCGGGCACGCTTCGTCGACGGCGACCTCGTGCTGCTGCGCGACCAGGACCGCGGGCTCTGGGACGCGGCGGCGATCGCCGAGGGAGAGCGGCTGATCGAGCGGGCGGCCGCGCTGCGTCGCCCGGGGCCCTACCAGCTGCAGGCAGCGATCGCGGCGGTGCACGCCACCGGCGCGAGCTGGGCCGACACCGACTGGCTCCAGATCGCCCTCCTCTACGACGAGTTGGCCCGCTTCGACCCCTCGCCCGTCGTGCGGCTCAACCAGGCGGTCGCGCAGGCGCAGGTGCTCGGGCCGGCCGAATCGCTCCGGCAGCTCGACGGTCTGGCCGCGCCACTGGCCGACTACCACCTGTTCCACGCCACCCGGGCGCAGCTGCTGAGCGACCTCGGTCGACACGACGAGGCCGCGGCCGCGAACCGCCGGGCCCTCGAGCTCACCACCAACGATGCCGAGCGCCGGTTGCTGACGACCCGGCTGCACCGGAGGAGGCTCGACGACGGGTCGTGAGCGTCAGCCCTGGGTGGCGAGGACCAGCGGGAGCACGGCGCTCGCGCCGGCGTCGCGGATCGCGGCGGCCGCGACCGTCAGCGTCCACCCGGTGGCGACCTGGTCATCGACCAGCAGCACGGTCGCGCCGGGCGGCACCTCGGCGTCGAGCCCGCCCCGGCGGCGGGTGGCGGCGACGCGCTGTGCCGAGTTGGTCTGGCCGGCGCGGGGCGGGACGGAGTGGTCGCGGATCGCCCAGGTGCCGACGATCGGCACCTGCATCACGCGGGACAGTCCCTCGGCCAGGTCGCGGGTGAGGGTCGGCCGGGTCGCGGACTCGACCACCACGATGGCATCGGGACGCGACTCCCACTCGGGCGCCCAGTCCTTCATCACCTCCATCACCGCCTGCGCGAGCGGCGGCGGCACGGGGCCGTCGGGGGTGTCCTCACGGAACAGCGCGCGGAGCGCCTGCCCGTGGCCGAGGTCGGTGAGCCGGGCGACCGCGCGACCGGGCGCGGCGCCCTCGGCGATCTTGCCCTTGAGGTCGAGCCCGAGGTGGGCGAGCGCAGTGGGCCACATCTTGCGGGGCTCGACGACCACACCGGGGCGCGCGAGCCGCTCGCCGGCCTCGGCCACCGACGCCTCGCTCACGTCGGTGCTGAGGGTGAGGCCGCCGCAGTTGTCGCAGCGGCCGCAGTCGCCTGCCTCGGGATCGTCGAGCTGCTCGCGCAGGAACCGCATCCGGCACCGGTCGGTCCTCAGGTAGTCGAGCATCGCCTGCTGCTCGCGCTCGCGCGCCTCCGAGACCCGGGCGTAGCGCTCGGCGTCGTAGTCCCACGACCGACCGGTGGCCACCCACCCGCCCTGCACCCGCTGGACGGCGCCGTCGACGTCGAGCACCTTGAGCATCGACTCGAGCCGGTTGCGGCCGAGCTCGACGCGCGTCTCGAGGGTGGCGGTGGACATCGGACGGTCGGACTCGGCGAGGGCAGCCAGGGTCTCGCGGACCTGCTCCTCGCGCGGGAAGCCGAGGGAGGCGAAGTAGGCCCAGATGTCGCGGTCCTCGATCTGCGGGAGCAGCACGACGGTGGCGTCGTCGGTGCCGCGGCCGGCACGACCGACCTGCTGGTAGTAGGCCACCGGCGACTGCGGGGCCCCGAGGTTGATCACGAACCCGAGGCTCGCGTCGAAGCCCATGCCCAGCGCGCTCGTCGCGATGAGGGCCTTGACCCGGCCGTCGACGAGCGCCTGCTCGAGGGCGTGCCGCTCGTCGGGATCGGTCTGGCCGGAGTAGGCCGCGACCTCGAGGCCGCGGTCGCGGAGGTAGCCCGCGACCTCCTGGGTGGCGGCGACGGTGAGGCAGTAGACGATGCCGGAGCCCGGCTGCTCGGCGAGGTGGTCGGCGAGCCACGCGAGTCGTTGCTGCGGTGTCTTCAGCTGCACCACCCCGAGCCGCAGCGACTCACGGTCGAGGGTGCCGCGCTGGACCAGCACCTCGTCGGAGGACTCTCGCGACGGGCGCTGGTCACCCTCCTCGACCGACGCAGACGGTGCGTGCACGCCCAGCTGCTCGGCGACGTCGGCGGTCACCCGCGCGTTGGCCGTCGCGGTGGTCGCCAGCACCGGGATCCCCGCCGGCAGCTCGGCGAGGAGCGTGCGGAGCCGGCGGTAGTCGGGGCGGAAGTCGTGGCCCCAGTCGGAGATGCAGTGGGCCTCGTCGACCACCAGCAGGCCACAGGTCGCGGCGAGCCGGGGCAGCACCTCGTCGCGGAAGCCGGGGTTGTTGAGCCGCTCCGGACTGACGAGCAGGACGTCGACCTCGCCGGCCTGGATCTGGTCCTGGATCGGCTGCCACTGGTCGATGTTGGTGGAGTTGATCGTGACCGCGCGGATGCCGGCGCGCTCGGCGGCGGCGATCTGGTTGCGCATCAGCGCGAGGAGCGGGCTGACGATGACGGTCGGTCCGGCGCCCGCCTCGCGCAGCAGCTTGGTCGCGACGAAGTAGACCGCCGACTTGCCCCACCCGGTGCGCTGGACCACGAGTGCGCGGCGTGCGTCGACGGCGAGCGCCTCGATGGCGGCCCACTGGTCCTCGCGGAGCACGGCGTCACCCTGCCCGTCCCTGGGACCGACGAGGGCCCGGAGGTGCCCCTCCGCGGCCTCGCGCGCGGAACGTCGTACGTCGTCGCTGACGGCGGTCGCAGTGCTCATGGGCCCTGTCTACCAACCACCACCGACTGCGTGCGCAGCCGGCTACGCAGGCTGTGGATCGCGGTAGTTGTCCACCTGCGAGGCCGACTTGATCAGCTGGGTGAGGGCGGTCAGCTCGGTCTCGTTCATCTGCGAGGCGTAGCGCGAGGCCTTGGCCAGTGCGGTCGAGGCGTTCTCGAGGGCGGGCGAGATGTCGGAGACCAGGTCGGCGAACCGGTCGAGCGACCTGGCCAGGTCGGTCATCAGTGTGCGGGTGCGCTGGATCAGCTCGCGCGCCTTGTTGCCCGCCGTGACGACGGCGTGCGGAGCCATGATGCCGAGGGTGGCCGCGGCCTCGGCGAGCAGCTTGATGATCTGGCCGATGGCGTCGGACATGATCTGCACGATGAACTCGCGGACACCGGCGAGCACCGTGCCGCCGAGGGCGACGCCGGCGCCGACGCCGGTGCAGACGTTGGCCATGCCGCGTACGAGCGACTCCTCGACCTCGGCGAAGTCACGGTAGGCGTCCATGGTCATCCCGCGGAGACCGGACAGGTCGCCGGCGACCGCCGAGCGGTAGTCGTCGGCGAGGCCGCCGAGGTGCGTGGCGCAGTTCTGCCAGGTCTGGGCGAAGGACTCGATGGTCGCGGGGTCGCCCAGCAGCTCGTCGAGCGCGTCCTGGACGGGCCCGATGTGCGAGATCAGCCAGCCGGCGAACATCGACCCGATGGTGCCGATCGGGTCGACGACTGCGCCGACCATGTCGAGCCCGGCGCTGAGCCCGTTGACCGAGCCCTCGATCCAGTCGCCGCGACCGAAGGCCTCGGCGGAGTCGGCGGCGCCGTCGATCATCTTGAGACCGTCGGTCATGTCGTTGAAGCCCGGGTTGCGGTCGGCCTGGGCGATGAGGTCGTTCATGACAGACCCTTCTGGAGGGCTTCGTTGAGCTCGGCGACGGTCTCGTCGACGAGCTGGAACAGGTCGGCGGCGGCCCGCATGCCGGTGGCGGTCGCGGCCAGCGAGCCGCTCGCGGCGCGGGTGGCGCCGACGCCGGCTACCTCGAGGGGCGCGATCAGCGGGTAGACCAGCGCGGCGCCGATCTTGCCGTAGGCGTTGGGGTGGAAGGAGACCGAGTCGGCCGCCTGGACGGCGCGGTCGGCCTGCCCCTTGAGGGCGTCGACCTTGCCGGCGTGGCTCCGCATCGCGGAGAGGGAGACGTCGAGGGTCATCGGGAGTACTCCTCGTAGCCGAAGGTGCTGCGGTAGGACCCGGTGATCGCGGCCGCGGCGGCCACGTCGGGCCCGTAGATCTCACGGGCGGCCTGCTCGACCTCGAAGCTCAGCCGGCGCTTGGCCTGCGCGTGCGCCTCGAGCACGCCGTGCGCCAGCTGACCGGCGTCGAGCCGGGCGAACTGGTCGTCGAAGCGCACGTCGACCATCTGGCCGGTGCCGTCGACGATGACCGTGACCATCCGGTCGGTGGACTCTCCCTCCACCCGCATCTGCTCGGTGGTGGTGGCCAGGGCCTGCGCCTGGTCGATGCGGGCCTCGGCCGCGTCGAACGACTCGTTCATCGCGGCCAGGTAGGCGTCGAGCCGTGAGCTCATGGGTTCGTCCTCCTGGGGTGTGGTGGTGCACCGAGCATCTTCCCCGCCCTAGTGTGGGCAAACATGGAGAGCCCTCTCGGAGCGTCCCAACCGGCCACCGTCCTGACCCCGCGACCGCTCGTCCGCAACCTCGCGATCGGGGTGCTCGTCGTCGGGATCGTGCTGGTCCCGGCCACCTGGGCGGCGGGTGGGTCGCAACGGGCGCTGCTGACCGCAGCGGTCGCCCTGGTGATGGTGGTTCTTCCCGCGTGGGCGATCTGGTTCTCGCGAGGCCGCACGATCGTCGTCCACCCCGACCGCGTCGTCGTACGCCGGGGGGAGCGGGACGTGCGCACCTTCGCCTTCGACGACCTGGTCGAGGTCCGGCCGAGCGTCGACGGATCGGCCGGAGCGGCGACCCCGGAGTTCTGGAACAAGGCGGTCACGCTGGTCGGGCGGACGACCGACGGCCGGAGGCGGGGCCTCAAGGTGACGGCGCAGACCGTCGAGAGCATCGACCCGCTGCTCCTCGCGCTCGCGCCCGTGGTGGCGCGGCGGCCCGAGCTGCTGCCGCACGACGTCCACCGCACGCTCTTCGAGGAGTACGTCGCCGACCTCGGCCGGGGCCGTGGCACCCAGCGCGGCTGAGGCTTCCAGCACCTGGGTCGAGCTCGAGCCCCGCACGGCGCTCGTCGCCGGATGCCTGCTCGTGGCCGCCCTCTGCGCCTGGCCGGTGTGGCGCACGTGGCGGGCGTGGCGGAGCACGCACGACCGCCGCGGGCTCGCGCTGCTGACGGCGATCGGCTGCACGCTCATCTTCGTCGGCGCCCCGCTCGCGCTCGCCGCCGACGCCGGCACGAGCGGCGTACGCGTGTCCGGGACCCGCGTCGAGACCACGCGGTTCGGCGAGCCCCGGACCGGCGTCGACCTCGCCGACCTGACCTCGGTCGAGGTGGGATGCGAGGGCAGCCTCGGCCCGCTCACCCCGGGCCGGTGGGACCACTACGTCCGGCTCACGGGCAGCACGCCATCGGGCGGGCGGATCGAGATCGAGGTGACCACCGCGCGGTTCGAGAGCCTCCAGCCGCTGCTCGACGCGCTGGAGCCGGTCGTGCGGGAGCGGCCCGGGCTCTCCACGACGTGGGGTCGCTAGCCGGTCCCGACCTGCTCACCCATCCGCGCCCGCAGCGTCGCGAGTCCGCGGGACGCGTGGCTCTTGACCGTGCCCTCGCTGATCGACAGCTCGCGCGCCGTGTCCTCGACCGAGAAGCCCAGCCAGTGGCGCAGCACGACCGTCCGCCGCTGCATCGCGGGCAGGCGACGGAGCTCGGTCAGGAGCTCGAGCCGGTCCTCGGCTCCCGCCCCGTCGCGCACCGGGCTGTCGAGCAGCTCGACCGGCACGGCCGAGCGGCGCCGGTGCCACGGACGGCGGCGCTGGTCGAGGTCGGCGTTGACGATGATCCGCCGGGCGTACGCCTCCTCGCGACCGCTGCCGCCGACCCGCGGCCAGGCCAGGTAGAGCTTGACCAGCGCCTCCTGGAGCACGTCCTCGGCACGCGCGTCGTCGCGGCAGACGGCGTACGCGATCCGGCGAAGCACGCCCTGCCGGGCCTCGACGAACTCGACGTAGTCCGCGTCGTAGGCCCTCACGTCCAGTTGCCCTTCAGCATCGTGAGGAACGAGGCGAAGTCGGGCTGGGAGTCGCCCGGCCAGTACTGGTACCACTCCCCGCCTTCCTCCGGGTCCACGCCGACGACGTAGAAGGTCTCCCCGGCGTACTCCACCTCGGCTGCGCCGGATCGGGTGTGCGTGACCCGACCCGAGCCCAGGTCCACGTCGGCCTTCTGGTGGAGCAGGCGCACCCCGGGGGCGCCGGCGACCATCCGGCTCGTGCGGTCGCCTGCGAAGCGAGCGAACCGCTCGGAGACCGACGGCCGGCCCTGCGGGTAGGCAGTCACGCTGTCGACCCAGAGCTCGAAGTCGTCGGTGCGACCGCCCGGGGTGTCCATCTCCCCGTCGCCCGCCGACGAGATCCACACCCAGACCACGTCGTCCGCCATATCCTCCGGTGCGCAGGTGCACAGCGCCTCGACCGCGATCGAGCTCACCAAGCCCGGCTCGCCGTAGGTGTAGGGATCCACCACGACGCGTTGCACGGTGGCGTCCGGCGCCACCCACAACCGTCCGTCCGGCGCGTACGCGATCGGCCCGTGGTTGCCGTACTCCTGCGCCCACGAGGGGATGTCGTCGGTGGTGAACCAGTCAACGCCGGCGAGCCCGTCCTGCGCCTCGAGGGCGTTGTTGGGCTCGGGCGCGACGAAGTCGGGGTCGTAGGAGTAGTCGATCGCCGGGGACGCAGGGGGCGAGCCAGGAGCCGTCGGCTCCTGGGCGAGCGAGGCCTCCTTGCCGCTCCCGCCCGTGCCGAGCGAGACGGCGAGGGCGATCGCAGCCGCGGCTGCCACGGGTGTCGCCAGCGCCACCGCGCCCGTCCGACGCCGGCGTGCCCGCCGCCCCTCGTGGAGGTAGGCCTCCGCCGGGACGACGGGCAGTCCGCCGAGCTCGCGGTCGAGCCGGGTCAGCAGGTCGGTCTCAGGACTCATGTCCCCTCGACGTGCCGGCATCCCCGGAGGTTGTCACGACCCGGACTTCTCCAGGAAGCGCTCGATGTCGACGCCCGCCCGACGAGCCGCCTTCCGGGCAGCAGGCGTGGTCAGGTCGGGGGCGGTGAAGACCTCCGGCTCGATCGTGCGGTCCGCGTCGGCGTACTGCTGCTGGAGCGCTGCCTGGCTGCCGGCGCTGGCGGCGGAGTCGGCCACCACCTGCGAGGTCACCGCGACGGCGGCACCGGTGAGCAGCGGGCTGACCGTCGGCGTGTAGCCGCCGGCGTGACCGGTGGCCTTGGGGTGGTAGCTCTCGCTGATCGGGTTCGAGAGGCCGTTGATCCACTCGTCGGCGTCGCACACGGCGTGCCCGATGAAGCGACTGGTCGGGTTGGCGAAGGAGAAGCCGGCCGCAGACGCGGCCGACGCGAGCCGGCTGTTGAGCAGGTCGGCGGTCTGGTTGAGCCGCGACTCCTCGGCCGGGGAGAACCAGGTGAAGGCGTTGCAGTCCTCGCCCATGAAGATCCGCGGGTAGCCGACGACGACGACCTTGGCGTACGGCGCGCGGCTGCGGATGCCGGAGTAGAGGGTGCTCAGCCGCGTGGGAAGGGTGCTGTTGATGAACGACTGCGCGGTGTTGATCGCGCCGTCGCAGTTGCTCATCCAGCCCGGCTGCGCGCACTCGGTGAGCACGTCGGCGAATCCCGCGTCGTTGCCGCCGACCGAGATCGAGACGTAGCTCGTCGCCGAGGTGAGCGCCGAGAGCTGGGTGTTGGTGACGTCGGCGACGGTCGCGCCCGAGCACGCGCGGAAGTTGAGCGCGTAGCCGCGGGCCGCGGCGATGAGGCTGGGGTAGGCCGCCGTGGAGCGCTGGCAGCTGGTGCCGTCGGCGATGTAGGAGCGGGTGCCGGTGCCCGAGGCGTAGGAGTCGCCCAGTGCCACGTAGGACGGTGCGGCAGCCTGGGCGGGCTGGACGAGGAGCGGCGTGACGAGGCCGGCGAGGGCGGCACCGAGCACCGCGAGGCGAGACGTGCGAATCATCGAGTAGTCCTGTCGAGACAGTGGCCACCCGAGTGTGGCCACGATCACAGTAGGGACTCGCGTGCCCCGTCGCCAGAGGCGATCGGTCAGGTCACCCGTCGACCCGACGCAGCCGCGGCCCCGTCGGGCGGACCTCGGTGGCGTCCCGGAAGGATTCGCCCACCAGCAGCGGCACCACCTCGCTGACGTCGTGCTGCGCGGCGATCTCCACGTCCGCCACGAAGCCGGCCTCGGTCAGCTCGACCCCGCCGGCGCACCGGAGCAGGTCGTCGGGCAACCGCGCGGCGCGCCAGGCAGCGACGGCCATTCGCGCCTCCGGGCTGGCGGTGGCGACCTCGTCCTCGCTCCCCAGCGCGTCGAGGACCGCCCCCGCACCCCAGAGGTCCTCGACCGCGGGCCGGAGCGTGTCGTCGTACCACCGCTCTCCGGCGGGTACGACGACGACGCTGGCGCCGTCCGCGACGCGGGGTGCGAGCCAGCGGGCGACCGCGCCGGCGTTGCGGAGGCAGGCACCCACGACCTGCGCCCCGGAGTCGGCGAGCGCGAAGGCGATGGTCGAGCCGTTGGGCGAGGGCAGCACCAGCCGCTCGATCCCCTCGACCTCCGACAGGCTGGCCGGCGAGAGCGAGACGTGGCGCGCGTCGCCGCGTGAGAGCGCCTCGAAGCGACCGATCGCGAGGGTCGCGCCGTGGCGCATCGCGTGCTCGGTGGCGCGTGAGTCCTTCCAGCGGAACGGGAAGACCTCGATCCCGCGCTCGATCGCGACGCTCAGCGTGGTGGTGAAGGACAGCACGTCGACGACCACCGCGTAGTCGGCGGGGACGGCCGCGGCGCCGGTCGGTCCCCACTCCATGCGGATCCGGGAGCTGGACTGGTCGTGGCCGGGCAGTGTCACGGAGTCATTGAACTACCGGCTCCGCGCGATCGGGAACTCCGCGATCGACGGCCGGCGGATTCCGCGAAATCCCGGCGCGCGACCCGGCTTCGCCCTACTCTCGATCACCAACGGACGTCCACAGGACGTCAACATCGATCTCGGGTGCTTCACACCAGGAGATCGCACATGTCGCTCACGCCCCGCACCGCACTGGTGGTGGTCGTCGCCGCCATCGCCCTGCTGGCCACGGCCGGCGCCGGCGCGACCGCCGCGCTGATGATCAGCGGCAAGCAGATCAAGGACAACTCGGTCACCAGCCAGGACATCAAGAACAAGAGCCTCAAGGTCAAGGACCTCTCGACCAAGGCGCAGACCAAGCTCAAGGGCCGTACGGGTGCCACCGGAGCCACTGGAGCTCGCGGCCCGGCGGGCCCGGCCGGTCCCGCGGGCAGCTCCGGCCTCCCCGGCCTCCCCGGCATTCCGGGGCTCAGCGGCTTCGAGGTCATCACCAACACCCTGGCCATCCCGGCCGGGCTGGGCTCGACGACGAACCCGTTGACGGCTGCCTGTCCCGCGGGCAAGAAGGCGATCGCCGCCACGAGTTCGTTCGCCACTCCCGTCGGCAACCTGGTGAGCCAGGTGACGCGCGTCGACGACTCCTCGTTCCAGACGGTGGGAATCCCGCTGCCACTGCTGGGCTCGCTCCTCGCCAACACCCTCACCCTCGACGTCGTCTGCGCCAACGTCCCGGACTGAGGCACCGGACAGCGGAGCCCCAGGACGCCAGGTGCGTCCCGGGGCTCCACTGATCACCAGATCCGGACGCGGCCCTCGGGCTCGAGCCAGAGGCCGTCACCGGGCTCGGTGCCGAAGACCTCGTGGAACTCGTCGAGGTTGCGCACGATGTTGGCGCGGAACTCGGCGGGGCTGTGGGGGTCGATGGTGAGGTACTGGAGCTCCTGCTCCTTGCGGCGCTTGGTGCGCCACACGTGGGCCCAGTTGAGGAACAGGGTGCGGCGGTCGTCGAGCGAGGCGTTGCCGTCCTTGCTGATGACGTAGGCCTTGTGGGCGATGGTCAGGCCGCCGAGGTCGCCGATGTTCTCGCCGACGGTGAGGCTGCCGTTGACGTGCTCGCCGGGGAGGGTGCGCGGCTCGAACTCGTCGTACTGCTTGACGAGCGCCTGCGACTTGGCCTCGAAGGCCGTCTTGTCGGCGGCGGTCCACCAGTCGTGGAGATTGCCGTCGCCGTCGTACTGGGCGCCCTGGTCGTCGAAGCCGTGGCCGAGCTCGTGGCCGATGACCGCGCCGATGCCGCCGTAGTTCTCGGCCTCCTCGGCGTCGGGGCTGAAGAACGGCGGCTGCAGGATCGCGGCCGGGAAGCAGATCTCGTTGGTGCCCGGGTGGTAGTAGGCGTTGACGGTCTGCGGGAGCATCAGCCACTCGTCGCGGTCGACCGGCTGGCCGACCTTCTCGAGCTGCCGGTCGGTCTCGAACGCCGACGCGGCGTTAACATTGCCCAGCAGGTCGGTGGCGGAGACGGTGAGTGCGGAGTAGTCGCGGAACTCCGTCGGGTAGCCGATCTTGGGGTAGAAGCGGTCGAGCTTGTCGTACGCCTTCTGCTTGGTGTCCTCGCCCATCCAGTCGAGCGTCTCGATCGAGCGGCGGTAGGCCGTGACGAGGTTGGCGACCAGCTCGTCCATCATCGCCTTCGAGGTCGGCGGGAAGTGGCGCGAGACGTAGACCTTGCCGACGGCCTCGCCGATCGCGCCCTCGACGAAGTCGACGCCGCGCTTCCAACGGGCGCGCAGCTCGGGGGTGCCGTTGAGGGTGCGGCCGTAGAAGTCGAAGTTGGCCTGGACGAACTCGTCGGGCAGGTAGGGCGCCGAGCTGCGCACGATGCGCAGGTGCATCACGTCGCGCCACGTCTCGATCGGGGTCTCCTCGAGCACCGTGGAGAGGTGGGAGAAGAAGTCTGGCTGCATCACGATGGTCGTGCGCAGGGTCTCCTCGGTGCCGCCGAGACCGGTGACGTAGGTGACCCAGTCGAAGGCCGGGCACAGCTCGCGCAGCTCGTCGAGCGACTTGTGGTTGGTGGTCTTCTGCACGTCGCGCGTCTCGGCGGCCTCCCAGTGACCCTCGGCGACGCGGGTCTCGTAGGCCAGGACGCGGGCGGCGGCGCCGGCCGGGTCGGCGTGCTTGCTCAGCGTGAGCAGCGTGGTGAGGTAGTCGACGTACTTCGCGCGGATCTCGGCGAACTTGTCGTCGCGGTAGTAGGACTCGTCGGGCAGGCCGAGCCCGCCCTGGGCGAGGTAGACGATGTTCTTCGACGCGTCACCGCGGTCGGGCGTGATGTAGGAGCCGAAGAGGCCGGGGCCGCCGATGCGCTCGAACATCCCGAGGAACGCGGCGAGCTCGGTGAGGTCGGCGATCGAGCGGGCGCGCTCGAGCAGCCCCTCGATCGGCTGGAGCCCCAAGGCCTGGATGGTCTCGGTGTCCATGAAGGAGGCGTAGAGGTCGCCGATCTTGCGCTCGTCGGCGTCGAGCTGGTCGGCCGGACGGTCGGCGAGCTCGGTGATGATGTCGCGCACCTGCTGCTCCGCGGCGTCGGCGAGCGCGATGAACGCGCCCCAGCTCGACTTGTCGGAGGGGATCTCGGTGTCCTCCAGCCACCGTCCGTTGACGTGGCCGAAGAGGTCGTCCTGGGGACGGATGTCGGGGTCCATGCCGTCGCGTGCTGAGTCGAGGATCGTCACGAGGGCGACCCTAACCCCGCGCGCCTACCGGGTCATCGCACGCATCCGCAAGGTTCGACCCGCTGCTGGACCAGACCGGTCCAGACCACGTGCTCGCACGAGTGGCAAGCACCGACGCGAGGAGGACTCTGGATCGATCGGGATCCGTGTCCATCGGGAGGAACCATGCGCGTACGTCACCAGCTCGCTGCACCACTGATCGCCCTCACCGTCACCGCCACGCTCGGGGCCCCGCCGGGCAACGCGTTGGCGTCCGCGCAGGTGACCGCGAGGTCGTGGACCGCCCTCACGGCGAGCTCGTCTCCCAACTTCGCGCAGGCGAGCACCGTACGGACCGGCGACGGTCTCCAGCACGTCGTGTGGATCATCGACGAGGGCGCGGGCGCGAACTACCTCCACACCACGATCGACGCGTCGGGTCGCCAGGGGGCGACGACCCGGGTGCTCACGGACACGTGGGGTCAGCTCAGCACCCCGGTCGACCTCGAGGTCGACGCTGCCGGGCGGCTCCGGGTCTCGTTCCGCGGCGCGCTCGACGGCGACACCGCCAACTTCTTCACCTACCGCGGCGTCTACTCCGCGGTCTCCTCCGACGGCGGCGCCACGTGGGTGGTGCCGCGCGAGGTGCTCGCGGTCAGCGACGCCAGCGGTGGCGGCAGCACCTTCGTCCACCTGCCCGACGGCACCGTGCTCGGCGGGTACGGCGACACGGGAGGCTTCCACTGGCACGTCGGCGCGATCCCCGAGGCCGCCGAGCCCACCACGACGAACTCCGAGTTCACCGACATGGACGCGGTGTCCGCCTCGCTCATCAGCAGCGGGTCGGCCGTGTGGGTCGTCTACCAGAGCATCCGCGCCGACGGCGTCTTCGCCCGGCAGGTGTGGCCGAGCCTCGGAGCGCCGGTGCGCGGTCCGGGAGGCTTCACCAACCCCGGCCAGCCGATGGCGCTCGTCAACCGGCCCGGCGTCGGTCCGATGGCGGCGTACATGCTGGACGACCGGGTCGTCCTCTGGGACATCACGGCCAACCGGGTCCACCGGGTACGCGGCCACGACGGGGCGAGCGCACCCGAGCTGGCCGTGCTCCCCGACGGCCACCTGTGGGTCGTCTCGGCCGGTCCGATCGGCTACGAGCCCCGGGCCTCCCGCGTGGCCGAGCGCGGGTGGGACACCGACAGGCGCCCGACGATGCTGCCCGACCTGTTCGCCAGCTTCGGCGTCTCGGTGTCGGCCTCGACCGACCTGCGCGCGGAGGTGCTGCTGGTCGCGGCCGACGACAGCGATCCGATCCGGCTCCTGGCCCGCTCCGTCGCCGCCCAGCTGACGCTCAGGGCGAGCCCGCGTCGGTGGTCGAGCGGCCGCGCGCAGACCGTGGTCCTCAAGGTCACCGACGTCGACGGCGGCGTCGCTCGTGCCAAGGTGAGGGCGGGCGGCGAGCGCTGCACCACCAACGGTGCGGGTCGCTGCACGATCCGGTTCTCCGCGAGGCGACCCGGGAGCTTCACCGCCCGCGCGACCAAGCGGGCCTACGACGACGCGACGGTGAGGCTGACGGTGCGTCGGTGAGCGTCAGCGGACGCGCACGACCGACTTTCCCAGGGTGCGGCGCTCGTCCATGTCGACGAGCGCCCGCCCGAAGTCGGCGAGGTCGTAGGTCGCGCCGATCGGCGGCTTGACCACACCCGACTCGATCATCGGGGCGAGCCGGTGCCACTGCTGCTGCATGTAGCCGGGGCGGGTCATGGCGTAGGCCCCCCAGCCGACGCCGCGGACGTCGGTGTTGCCGAGCAGCAGCCGGTTGACCTTGACCTCGGGGATGCCCTGGCCGGCGGCGAAGCCGACCACGAGGATGCGGCCCTGCTCGGCGAGGCAGCGGAGCGAGTCGGTGAAGGCGTCGCCGCCGACGACGTCGAGCACCACGTCGACGCCCCTGCCGCCGGTGAGCTCCTTGACCGCGTCCTTGAAGTCCGGGCCGATCACGACCTCGTCGGCGCCGGCGGCCTTCGCGAAGTCGGCCTTCGCCCGGGTGCTGACGACCGCGATGGTCCGGGCACCGAGGCCCTTGGCGACCTGCAGGGTGGCCGTGCCGACGCCGCCGGCTGCGCCGTGGACGAGGACCGTCTCGCGCTCGCGCAGGCCGCCGCGCTCCTCGAGCGCGAACAGGGCCGTGAGGTAGTTCATCGGCAGCGCGGCGCCCTCGTCGTACGACATCTCGTCGGGGAGGGGGAAGGTGAAGATCACCGGGTTGGCGACCTGCTCGGCCGCGCCACCGTGGAGGTTGACCCCCGCGACGCGCTGGCCGACGGTGAAGCCGCTCGACTCCGCGGCACCCGGGTCGAGGACCGTGCCGGCGAAGTCGACGCCGAGGGTGAACGGCGGCTCCGGCTTGAACTGGTACTCCCCGCGGCTGAGCAGCAGGTCGGGGAACGAGATGCCGACGCTGTGCACCTCGACGAGCACGTCGTGCGCGGTGGGGGTCGGCTCGGGGACCTCGCGCACCTCGACGTCGGAGGGACCGGTGAGCGTGACGACCTGGACTGCCTTCATGGGAGCGACCCTAGCCATCGGGCGCCGGGTCTCGTGACAGGACTTCGTCCTTCCTCGACCAACCGTGAGGGTGGGTCAGCCGGCGCGCTTGATCTCCCGCAGCTCGAAGTGCATCGGGTCGGTGTAGCGCCAGTCGCCGCCCCACGCGAAGCCCCACTTCTCGAAGATCGCCACGACCGCGCGGTTCATCTCGCCGACCGTGCCGCGGCCGTTGCCGGGGACGTTGAGGTCGAGGGCAAGGCCGAAGGAGTGGTTGGACAGCGTCGTGGTGCCGGCGATGAAGCGCGGGTAGTAGCACCCGGCGTACTCGTCGGGGTGGATCTCCGCGGCCAGCCCCGTCTGCTGGATCTCCAGCAGGGCGTTGCGCAGCTGGGGGAACAGGTCCTTGTGACAGGTCACGCTGCCGAGGATCGGCACCGCCTCGGTGCGGATGTTGGCCGCGACCCACGACGACTCCGGCGCGATCCGGCCGCCGCCGATGACGGTGTATCGATAGGTGCCGACGACGCTGCCTATGCTGCCGCCGGTCGGGATCGCGGTCAGCGTGGCGTCGGGGTCGAGGCCGAGCACCGAGGCGACGTCGAGCATTTGCACCGACGCGTCCTTGCCGACCAGCTTCTCGAGCGGCTTGCGGATCGTCGCCGGCGCGATGTTGGTGGTGGAGATCAGCAGGCCGTTGTCGGTGGCCATCCCGATGTCGCCGGCCCAGGCCGTGTTGACCACCATGTCGATGGTCGGGATGGGAGGGGTCTGGGTGTACGCCCCGACGTGCAGGGTCGGGGCCGAGTCCTCCGAGCCGAGCCGGATCATCCCGTCCTTGTCGGCCAGCCGCTTGGCGATCGTCTTGTCGGTCGCCATCTCGCCGCCGGCGACGCGGTCCCACGTCACCCGGGAGTCCGCGACCTCGAACGGCGTGAAGTTGCGGTAGCGACCGGGGTCGACGGAGGCGACCGTCAGCACGCGGTTCTCGAGACTGACCTGACCGAGGCCGATCCGCTCGGTGTGGGCGACCCCCTTGAGCTTCTCGATCTTCTTCACCGTGGCGGCGTCGAGGGCCTTGTCCCACTGCACGAGGATGTCGGCGCTCCACAGCCGGCCGTCGCGCTTGCCGGGCGGGTCGACCGCGTGCTCCGGGTCGGCGACCGGCACCGCCGTCCTGGTCTTCCTGGTCTTCTTGGTCTCCTTGGCCGCCTCGGGCTTGCCGGTCGTCGACGTCTGACCGGCCGGGGTCGGGTCGGGCTCCTCCGCACCGTCGTCGCCGCTGCACGCGCTGAGCACGAGGAGGAGGGCAGCGGTCGCCGCAGCCCCCGTCCACCTCGACCCCCGTCGTACGCGCATGATGTCGAGATTAGGCGGCGGGTGTGCGGACCCGGTGGGGAAT
The DNA here is from genome assembly GCF_016735675.1 of Nocardioides baculatus. Lineage (GTDB taxonomy): Bacteria > Actinomycetota > Actinomycetes > Propionibacteriales > Nocardioidaceae > Nocardioides > Nocardioides baculatus. The sequence goes on from NZ_JAERSG010000001.1 coordinate 623,910, forward strand.
CGCGAACCACGAGACCGTGCCCCCGAGCAGGAGCAGCCCGGCGCAGACCAGCATCGCGGTGTCGTACGCCGAGTCGAAGACGGCCGGGTCGGCGTAGTCGTCGCCCCCGAGCCCGACCACGACCGGGAGCGCCGCGACGGCGAGGAGCGACCCGGCCCGGGCAACGGCGTTGTTGATGCCGCTGGCGATGCCCGCGCTGTCGTCCGGGGCCGCTGCCATCACGGTCGCGGTCAGCGGGGCCACCATGAGGGCCAGGCCGAGCGAGAACACGGCCAGCCCGGGCAGCACGTCGCGCCACCAGGAGACGTCCGGCCCGACCACCATCAGCCAGGTCGTGCCGGCGGCCATCACGACGGGCCCGAAGGTCATCGGGATCCGCGGGCCGATCCGCTGCCCCAGCGCCCCGCCACGGGCGGCGAGGGCGAGCATCACGACGGTCACCGGGAGGGTCGCGAGGCCGGCCTCGAGGGCGGTGTACCCGCCGACGGTCTGGAGCTGGAGGACGAGGAAGAACAGGATCGCCCCGAGCGCGGCGTAGACGACGAGCGTCATCGCGTTGGCGGCGCTGAAGGTGCGCTCGGCGAAGAGCCCGAGCGGGACCATCGGCTCCGACCTGCGGCGTTCGGTGACGAGGAACGCGACGCCGCTGAGCACGGCGACGACCAGGGCGTACGGCATCAGCGGGCTGTGCCAGTCGGTGAGGGCGAAGGTCAGCGCCGCCAGCGTCAGCGACGCGAGGACGGCCCCGCTGACGTCGAAGCCGTGATGGGTGCGCGGGTCCCGCGTCTCCGGCACGAAGCGCAGGGCCAGCCAGACGGTGAGGGCGGCGAGCGGCAGGTTGATGAGGAAGATCCAGCGCCACGAGGCGTGGTCGACGAGCAGTCCGCCCACCAGTGGTCCGACGGCCGCCGCGATGCCGCCGAGTCCCGACCAGGCGCCGATCGCGCGACCACGGTCCGCGGACGCGAACGCGCCCTGGATCATCGCCAGGCTGCCGGGGGTGAGGAGCGCGCCGCCGATGCCCTGGAGCACCCGCGCGGCGATCAGCACCTCGGCGGTCGGCGCGAGCCCGCAGAGCAAGGAGGCGGCGGCGAACCAGATGGTGCCGATGACGAACACCCGTCGCCGGCCGAAGCGGTCGCCCAGGGACCCGCCGAGCAGGATCAGGGACGCCAGCGAGAGGAAGTAGCCGTTGACCACCCACTGCAGCTGCACCAGCGAGGCGTCGAGGTCCGTGCCGATCGTGCGCAGGGCGACGTTGACCACCGAGCCGTCGAGCAACGTCAGCCCCGAACCGAGGGTCGCCGCGGCGATGATCCCCCGCGCGGTCGGCGTACCCCAGGCGACTCCCGCCGCGTCTCCGCTCACGAGCAGAGCCTAGGGCTCAGCCCGCGAGGACGCGCCCGGCGAGCCAGGCGATGTCCGCGCCCGTCTGCTCCGGCGAGGAGGACGGCTGCATCACGTGGCTCAGCACCACCCGGACGACCATGTCGATCGCGGGGTCGAGGTGGGCGGGGTCGATGCCGGGACCGTACGGCGCGACGCGGGCGCGGACGACGTCCTTGGCCACGCCGAGCAGCGAGCCGGCGTTGGTCGTCAGCAGCGGGAGCAGCTCGGTGTCCGCGCCGTGCGTGGCGCTCACGACCGCGTGGAGCAGCGTGTTGGCACGGGCGTAGGTCAGCACGTCGCGGACCGACCCCTCGATGGCGCGGGTGAGGTCGTCGGGCTCGGCGTCGAAGGCCTGCTCGACGATCCCGAGGAAGCGGGCGAGCTCCCCGAGCACCATCGCCTCCGCGAGGGCCGGCTTGGAGCCGACCTCGTTGTAGACGGTCTGCCGGCTGACCCCGACGGTGTCGGCGAGGCGGGCCATCGTGACCGCGGCCCAGCCCGACGAGGTGGTCGTCTCGACGGCTGCCGCGACGATGCGGTCGCGGGTGGAGGCCATGCAGCGAGTCTAGGAGGCGCTGCCTGGGTTCACCGGTCGACGCCGTCGCGCAGCAGGCGAGAGACCGGCGACCCGGGCTAGGCGACCGATTGCTCGGGCTCGAACGGGACGAAGTCGACCTTCTCGCGCACGCCGCAGTCGGGACAGCACCAGTCGGCCGGGATGTCGGCCCAGGCGGTGCCGGCGGCGAAGCCCTCGTGCTCGTCACCGGCGGCGACCTCGTAGACGTACTCACAACCGGGACAGCGGGCGGCGAGCACCTCGTCGACGGCGCCCGGGAGCACCTCGGCCGCGATCCGCGCGGCCTCGACGCGCGCCGCGTGCCCGGCGGCGTCGTAGCGCTCGAGGTAGGCCTCGCGCTTGCGCGGGCTGATGTTGGCGAGCGAGACGTCGCCGCCGAAGTGGTCGACCACGCGCTGGTCCATCACCCGGCGCCAGACGGCGGGGACGATCGCGAGCACGATCATCCCGGCGTAGCCGGTCGGCAGCACCGGGCTCTCCTCGAAGTCGCGCAGCGACTGGTAGCGCCGGGTCGGGTTGGCGTGGTGGTCGCTGTGCCGCTGGAGGTGGTAGAGCAGGACGTTGGTCGCGATGTTGTTGGAGTTCCAGCTGTGGCCGGGCAGGACGCGCTCGTAGCGCTGCCGGTCGCCCTCGCCGACCTTCTGGCGCAGCATCCCGTAGTGCTCCATGTAGTTGACGACCTCGAGGAGCGAGAAGCCCACGACCGCCTGGATCACGAGGTACGGCGCCACCTCGAGGCCGAACGCCGCGAGGACCACGGCCCAGAGGACGATCGACATGACCCACGCGTTGAGCACGTCGTTGTCGAGGCGCCACGGGCTCTGCTTGCGCCGGGCGAGCCGGCGCTTCTCCAGCCGCCACGCGGACTTCACCGAGCCGCCCACCGTGCGGGGCCAGAACTGGTAGAAGTTCTCACCGAGCCGGGAGCTCGCCGGGTCCTCCGGCGTGGCCACGCGGACGTGGTGGCCGCGGTTGTGCTCGATGTAGAAGTGGCCGTAGAACACCTGCGCCAGCGCGATCTTGGAGAGCCAGCGCTCGTTGGCCTCCTTCTTGTGGCCGAGCTCGTGGGCGGTGTTGATGCCGATGCCGCCGATGCAGCCGATCGAGATCGCGAGCCCGATCTTGTCGATGGTCGTCAGGGGCGTGTCGGCCAGCACGCCGAACACGTCCCACCCGCCCACGACGGCCATCGCGCCGAGGAAGCCGACGTACTGGATCGGCAGGAAGAGGTAGGTGATCCACCGGTAGTAGCGATCCTGCTCGAGCGCCTCGATGACGTCGTCCGGCGGGTTCGAGCGGTCGAGGCCCGCGACCAGGTCGATCGCCGGGACGATCCCGAGGATCACGATCGGGCCGACCCAGAAGAAGACGCTCCAGCCGGTGGCGACGTACCCGCCGAACGCGATGAACGCCAGGCTCGGCACGACGAGGCCGATCAGCCACAGGTAGCGCTTGCGGTCCTTCCACAGCTCCGTCGTGCCGTCCGGGACGGTGCCGCTGGGAGCGAGGCGACCAGGAATGTGGGTGGGGTAGCCAGGCATCTCTCTGACCTCCTGCATCGGGTTTACATGACCATACGATCTGTAAACCGGTTTGACAAGAGGCGTGCTTTTGTCAACCGCGCTGGACCAGCGCCGGTCGTCGCCGTCGACCCATTCCCACGCGACGGCGCGCGGGGCTAGATTGCCGGGATCGACCGCGGGTGTGGGTCCGCACGAACTCCAGGAGTGCACATGGCCCGTCGTCGCCTGCTCGTCCCACTGGCCGCCCTCGCGGTGGTCACCTCGCTCGCCGCCGCCGGGTCGCCCGGCGCCGCCGCGAAGCCCAAGGCGAGCCCGCCCGACAAGGTCGTGGTCATCGTCGTCGACGCGCTCAGCAAGGAGATCGTCGAGAAGTACCACATGAAGAACGTCGAGAAGCTCATGCAGCAGGGCGTCGACACCCCGAACGGCTACCTCGGCCACACCGGGTCGGTCACCGTCGTCACCCACAACGTCCTCACCACCGGCATGCAGCCCAAGCACATGGGCTGGACCAACGAGGGCTACCGCGACGTCGACGGGCTCCTGCCCGGCCCCCGGGGCGGGCTCTGGCTCACCAGCAACTTCGGGGCCGCGCAGATGACGCCGCTGCAGACGGCGGCGGGTGCCCCCCACCTCTCGGACTACCTCGACGACACCGGCAAGGTGTTCACCGTGAGCCCCAAGGCGTACGCCGCCTACGGTCTCAGCGGCCCCGGCTCGGCGAGCACCTCGGTGATCACCTTCGGCAGCAAGACCTGCCCGGTGCCCGGCGACACCACGGGCGCCACGCAACGGCGACGCGCGCCCACCGGCGTCAACGTGCCGGCATACATCTCCGCCGACTGCGGGTCGCGCTACGTCGTGGCCCGCGACACGATCTACGACACCGGCCAGCTGCCGGCCTCGCTCTACCCCGCCACCGACGACCGCTACGTCGTGGGCAACGACCCGGCGCACCGGGGTGGCGACGTCTGGGCGACCGACGCGGTGCTCGACATCATGGGCCACGAGCAGGACGGCTGGAGCGGCATCTTCGTGAGCCTGCCCGGCGTCGACAAGGCGGCCCACATGTGGGGTGGCGTCAACGACCCGGAGGGCGCGACGCCGGGCTACGACCCGATGACGCACATGGAGTACGCCACCCGCACCGCCGACGAGCAGGTGGGCCGGATCATGCGCGCGCTCAAGGACAGCGGCGAGCTCGACAGCACCCTGGTGGTGCTGACCGCCGACCACGGCTCGGTCGCCGCGGAGGCGGGCCACTTCCACGGGACGCTGGGCGCGGGCAACGACTACGGCTACTACAACTGGTACTACGGCGACCCGGAGAACGACGTCTTCTACGACAAGCCGCAGCCCGCGCTCCAGCCGCTGGTCGCCACCGGCAACCTGGGCTTCGCCTACAGCGACTCCTCTCTCAACGTCTGGCTCACGGACCAGGCCCCGGCGAAGGTCGAGCAGGCCGCCACGCTCATGAAGGCGATGCCCGACGTCACCGCGGTGTGGCGACGCGACGGCGACCGCTTCACCCGCGTGACGCCGGTCCAGTACCAGCTGATGGGCAAGGCCGAGAGGGCGTGGTTCGACGCCAAGGCGCAGGAGCTCGTCGACACCCAGGCCGCGCCGTACGGGCCCGACCTGGTCGCCACGCTGCGGGACGACACGACGTACTCCGTCCTGGGCGACCACGGCGGGATCCAGCGCTCGGCGCAGCAGGTCCCGATCGTCTTCGCAGGGTCCTACCTCTCCCACCGCGACCTCGACGCCGAGGTGAAATCGGTCGACATCATGCCGACGATCCTGAAGGCGATGGGCATCACGCCGACCTTCACCCCGGACGGGACCGCCTACGCGCTGCCCCTCAAGAACAAGTAGACCGGCGCCACCGCCCGCCCGGGTGCGACGGCACGTCCACGGCCGTCGCACACCGGGCCGGACGGCGTACGCGGTGCCCTAGGGTTTGCACCATGGAGCACCCCATCGGCATCGACTTCGGCGGCACCGGCATCAAGGGCGCGCCCGTGGATCTCGAGCGCGGCGACTTCGCGCAGGACCGGGTCCGGATCGACACCCCCAAGCCGGCCGACCCGCAGTCGGTCGCCGCGGTCTTCCAGCAGATCGTCGACAGCTTCCCGTCGTCGACGACGCCGGTCGGCGTGACCGTCCCGGGCATCGTGCGACGCGGCGTGGTGCTGTCGGCCGCCAACATCGACAAGTCGTGGATCCGCGAGGACGCCGACGCGATCTTCACCGAGGCGCTCGGCCGCGAGGTGCACGTCGTCAACGACGCCGACGCGGCCGGCCTGGCCGAGGCCGAGTTCGGCGCAGCCAAGGGGCGCGACGGGCTGGTCATGGTCATCACCCTCGGCACCGGCATCGGCTCGGCCCTGATCTGGGACGGCGAGCTCGTGCCCAACACCGAGATGGGCCACCTCGAGATCGACGGTGCCGTCGCCGAGTCCCGCGCCGCCACCAGCGCGCGCGAGCGCGAGGGGCTGAGCTGGGAGGCGTGGTCCGAGCGGCTGACGGGCTACTTCCGCCACCTCGAGCGCCTCTTCACCCCCGACCTCTTCGTCGTCGGCGGCGGCGTGAGCAAGTCGTGGGAGAAGTTCGGCCACCTCATCGAGATCGAGACCGAGATCATCCCGGCCAAGCTGGAGAACCGCGCCGGCATCGTCGGCGCCGCCCTCGTCGCGCACCGCAAGGCCGGCCAGGACGACTGAGCGACGACTGAGCCACGACTGAGTCCCGGGCTCAGCCGCCGCCGCGCGGCGACGGCCCGGCGACCTGCTCGAAGGCCTCGGTCGCACCCCGTAGGTAGCGCTCGACGACCGCCTTCTCCTCCTCGCTGAAGGAGGCGTCGTGGCGGTCGAGCGCGGCGAACATCGGCATCAGGTGCCCGATGATCTCGCCGCGCCCGGAGTCGGTGATGTGCAGCTCGGTGCGCCGACGGTCGACCTCGTGCGGGCGACGCTCGACGTGGCCGCGCGAGACGAGCTTGTCGACGATGCCGGTGGCGGCGGCCGTGGAGACCTCGAGGCGGCGCGCCACCTCGGCGGGACCGATCTGCTCGCGGCTCAGGTGCTCGAGGGTGACCAGCTCGCTCTCGCTCAGCCCGGCCCGCCGGGACACGGCGTGGGTGACCCGGCTGCCGGCGTTGACCAGGTCGCGCAGCGCCCGCAGCGTCGGCGGCTGCTGTGGCTCCTGCCCGCGCTCGACCCACGGCGGTGCCGTCGGCTGTCCCTGGTCCGTCATGACCTCGTGCCACCTCTCGTGTTGCGTCGCACCCCACCATACCGCTAACTTGATGAGTAACTTGGTTAGCAACCATTCTTCCTAGTGATCTTCCCTCCCGTCACCTCAGGAGCCCCTGTGTCCTCCCACCGCACCCCCGCCGCGGCTCGCTTCATCACCGGACGCCGTACGGCCTGGCTCGTCGCACTCGTCCCCCTGCTGATCGCGATCGCGGTGCTCGCCCTGGTGCCCGAGGGCGAGCGCGACGCGAGCCCGACCGACACCCTCCCCGCGGGAGCCGACAGCACCCTCGCCGTGGAGCTGGCCGACCAGCTGCCCGACGACGAGGGGCAGGTCGCGATCGTGCTCTGGACCGCCGACTCGGGCGAGCTCGACCAGGCCGCGCAGGGCGCCATCACGCAGCAGGCCGTCGAGCTGCTGAAGGCCAGCGGGGGCGGCGGTGCTCCCGAGGGAGCGCCCCAGGGTGGCGCCGGTCAGTCGCCGGTGGTCGTCGCCGAGGACGGGACCGCTGCGTTCGTCGCCCTGCCGGTCACCTCGTCGTCGGCGACCGACAACATCGACAAGGTCGAGGAGCTCCGCAAGGACCTCCGGGCCGACGCCCCCGACGGCGTCACCGTCGAGGTCACCGGTCCGGCCGGCATCCAGGCCGACATCGGCCAGGTCTTCGACGGCGCGGACTTCCGGCTGCTGCTCTCGACCGCCGCGGTCGTCGCCCTGCTCCTGATCATCACCTACCGCAGCCCGCTGCTCTGGCTGGTGCCGCTCACCGTCGTCGGCGTCGCCGACCGGCTCGCGGCCGTGGTGTCGACCAACGTGCTCGAGGTCACCGGCTTCGCGTGGGACGAGTCGACGGTCGGCATCCTCAGCGTGCTGGTCTTCGGCGCCGGCACCGACTACGCGCTGCTGCTCATCTCGCGCTACCGCGACGAGCTCAAGACCACCGACTCGCGCCACGAGGCGATGGCGCACGCCCTGGCCCGCACCACCGAGGCGGTCCTCTCGAGCGCGACGACCGTCGTGCTCGGTCTCCTCACCCTGGTCCTCTCGGCCATCCCGACCACCCGCGGCCTCGGCGTCGCGTGTGCGGTCGGCGTGGTCGTCGCGGCGACGTTCGCGCTCGTGGTGCTCCCGGCGGCGCTGGTCCTCTTCGGCCGCTGGATCTTCTGGCCGCGCGTGCCGCACGTCGGGGACACCGTGCTCGTCGACTCGAACTCGCTCTGGCACCGCGTCGGCGACGCCGTGGCCCGCCGCCCGCGCACGTTCGTGGCCGGCACCGTCGCCGGTCTGGCCCTGCTCGCGACCGGCACGCTCTCGATCACGACCGGGCTCGATCCCGCCGACCAGTTCCTCCAGCGGCCCGAGGCCATCTCGGCGGCCGAGCGTCTCGGTGAGTCCTTTCCGGCCGGTACGAGCGACCCGGTGCAGGTGGTCACCCGTGCCACCCCGGACGAGGTGCTGAAGGCCGTCGAGCAGGTCGACGGCGTCGACTCCGCGAGGGTCACCACCACCGGTGACGGCATCGCCCGCATCGACGCCGTACCCGACGCGACACCCGGCAGCGACGCCGCGCAGGCCGTCGTGGTCGACGTACGCGCCGCGGTGGCGGACTTCGACGACACCTACGTCGGCGGCGGCGACGCCGAGTCGCTCGACGCGGGCGACTACGCGGCGAAGGACCGGCTGGTGATCCTGCCGCTGATCCTCGCCCTCGTGCTGGGCGCGCTGCTCCTGCTGCTGCGCTCGGTCGTGGCGCCGCTGCTGCTCGTCGCGACGGTGGTGGCGACGTACGCCGCCAGCATGGGCGCGTCGTGGTGGCTCTTCCGCTCGGTCTTCGGCTTCGACGCGATGGACACCGGGGTGCCGCTCCTGGCGTTCCTGTTCCTCGTCGCGCTGGGCGTCGACTACAACATCTTCCTCGTCACCCGCGCCCGCGAGGAGGCGCGCGAGCACGGCACCCGGACGGGCATGCTCCGTGCGCTGACCGCCACCGGTGGCGTGATCACCAGCGCGGGCATCCTGCTGGCCGCGGTGTTCGCCGTCCTCGGGGTCCTGCCGCTCGTGGTGCTCGCCCAGCTCGGCGCGATCATCTTCGTCGGCGTGCTGCTCGACACCCTCGTCGTACGCACGGTGCTGGTGCCCGCGCTCGCCCTGACCCTCGGCGACCGGTTCTGGTGGCCGCGGAAGGTCAGCGAGAAGGTCTCGGGCTAGGGAGGCCACGGGGTCTGTCGGAGTCCCCGCACGTGCGGGGACTCCGACACTTGGTGGCCGTTGCAACCCCCTCCGAGTGTCCGACTCGCCCGCCCAGCACGCCGTGATGTCAGCGGAGCGAGCGGTACTTAGCTCTCGCGGCCGCTGATCGCGGAGGCGACGCGCTTGGTCACGTCGGGGTGGAACACGCTCGGGATGATGAAGGCCGGGTGGAGCTCCTCGGCGCTGACCGTGTCGGCGATCGCCTTGGCCGCGCGGAGGAGCATGTCGACCGTGACGTCCTCGGCGCCGGCGTCGAGCAGGCCGCGGAAGACACCGGGGAAGGCCAGCACGTTGTTGATCTGGTTGGGGTAGTCCGAGCGGCCCGACGCGACGACCGCGGCGTACTTCCCGGCCTCGGCGGGGTCGACCTCCGGGTCGGGGTTGGCCAGGGCGAAGACGACGGGCTTGGGCGCCATCGTCGGGATCCACTCGGCGTCGAGGATGTTGGGCGCGGAGACACCGACGAACACGTCGGCGTCGACGAGCACCTCCTGCAGCGAGCCGGTCGCGCGACGCGGGTTGGTGGCGGCGGCGAGATCGGTGTGCGCGGCGGACAGCGAGGAGTCGTCGGCCGACAGCGCCCCGTCCCGGTCGACCACCACGACGTCCTGCGCACCGGCGGCGAGCAGCAGCGTCACGATCGCGGTGCCCGCGGCGCCTGCTCCCGACACCACGATCCGTACGGTCTCCAGCGACTTGTCGACGCAGCGCAGCGCGTTGGTCAGCGCGGCGAGCACGACGATGGCGGTGCCGTGCTGGTCGTCGTGGAAGACCGGGATGTCGAGGGACTCGCGCAGCCGGCGCTCGATCTCGAAGCAGCGCGGCGCGGCGATGTCCTCGAGGTTGATCCCCCCGAAGCCGGGCGCGATCATCTCGACCGCGCGGACGATCTCGTCGGTGTCCTGGGTGGCCAGGCAGATCGGCCACGCGTCGATGTCGGCGAACCGCTTGAACAGCGCGGCCTTGCCCTCCATCACCGGCATCGCGGCGCCCGGCCCGATGTTGCCGAGTCCGAGCACGGCGGAGCCGTCGGTGACGACCGCGACCGAGTTGCCCTTGATCGTGAGCTTGCGGACGTCCTCGGGGTTCTCGTAGATCGCCATCGAGACCCGGCCGACGCCGGGCGTGTAGGCCATCGACAGGTCGTCACGGGTGCGCAGCGGCACCTTGCTGTTGACCGAGATCTTCCCGCCGAGGTGCAGCAGGAACGTGCGGTCGCTGACCTTGTGCACCGTCACGCCCTCGACGCCGGCCACCGCGGCGACCAGCTCCTCGGAGTGCGAGGCGTCGGAGGCCGAGCAGGTCACGTCGACCACGAGCCGGTCGTGGCGCGACTCGGTCACGTCGATCGCGGTCACCACACCGCCCGACGCGGCGATCTGGGTCGCGACGGCACCGACGACGCCGTGGTCGGGTGCGGTGTACAGCCGCATGGTGATCGAGTACGACGACGCAGTGGCTGCCATGTCGAGCACCCTCCCCCTCGCTCGGGGTTACGCACAAGTCACCTGCGCCTAGGCTCGGGTTGTGGACATAGTGTTCGTCGACTCCCCCGACCACCACCGCTACGAGCTGCGCTCCGGCGACGACCTCGTCGGCCTCCTCGCCTATCGCCTGGGCGACGGCGTGATCACGCTCGTGCACACCGAGGTGCGGGACGAGTACGCCGGCCAGGGGCACGCCGCGACCCTCGCCCGGGGCGCGCTCGACGACGCCCGGTCGCGCGGGCTGCGGGTCGTGCCGTCGTGCCCCTACGTGGCGTCGTACATCGAGAAGCACCCGGACTACGCCGACCTCGTCGACTGAGGTGGCGCGATCCCTCAGCGCACCGTGCTGTCGGTGATCGTCCGGCTCGCGCCGAGGAAGAAGATCCCGGGCAGCGTCTCGAAGCCCTCGCTCGGGTTGTCGGCCAGCTGCGAGCCGTCGATCGTCAGGGTGCCGGTGCGGTCGTTGGAGACGAAGAAGATCGCGCCGCCGCCCTCGCGGGCGTGGTTGCCGGTGATCGTGGAGTCCTGGACGCGCAGGTGGATCGCGTCGCCGTCCAGGTAGATCGCGCCGCCCGATCCGCCGCCGGGGGTGCCGGTGCGCTGCGGGTTGGCGCCCCGCCCGATCGCGCGGTTGTCGGTGAAGGTGGACCCGGAGATCCGCCAGGACACCCCGATGCTGCTCAGCGCCGCGCCGTTGCTGCACCGGCCCCCGGTGAAGGTCGAGCGGCGGACGACCACCGCGCGGTCGGCGTACTGGTCGAGGACGCGGACGGCACCGCCACCGAGGTCGGGGCCGGTCCGGTCGCAGCGGTTGCCGACGAACTGCGAGTCGATGATCTTCAGCCGGCCGCCGCGGACGAAGATCGCGCCGCCGCCACCGCCGTCGGTGGTCTCGCCGGTCGCGTCGCCGTCGGCGAGGCGGATCCGCCTCACGACGAGCCGCGGCTCGGCCTGGTCGTTGCAGTGCGACGTCGTCCAGACCTGGGCGCGGTCGCAGGTGTTCATGTAGAGGATCCGGCGCTCACCCCCGCCGCTGAGCGTGACGAGCCCGCCGCCGTCGAGCACCACGGACGCGGAGGTGTTGACGACCTTGGCCGTCCGCTTCATCTCGATCGTCACGGGCTGCGGGCCGCAGTCGAACGTGATCACGCCACCCCTGGCCACGGCCCGTACGACGGCGCGCGAGGTGCACGAGGCAGGGGTGCCGGTGCCGACGACCGTTCCGCCCGTCCTGGCGACCGATGGTTGAGGAGGGCGCGCAGCGCCCGTCACGAAACCGGAGGAGGGAGCAGCCGACGCCACCGCCACCGCGACGACCGCCGCCGCGAGGACCCCGGCCCGCCTCACGGCTACAGCGCCTTCTCGATGTCCTTGCTGAGCTTCTCGGGCTCGGTGGTGGGCGCGTAGCGGCTGATCACCTGGCCGTCGCGGCCGACGAGGAACTTGGTGAAGTTCCACTTGATCTTGCTGCCGAGCATCCCGCCCTTGGAGTCCTTCAGCCACTCGAAGAGCGGGTGGGCGCCGTCGCCGTTGACCTCGACCTTGCTGAACAGCGGGAACGTCACGCCGAAGTTGCGCTCGCAGAAGTCGGAGATCTCCGCCTCGTCACCCGGCTCCTGGTTGCCGAACTGGTCGCACGGGAAGCCGAGGACGACGAGGCCCTGGTCCGCGTAGGTGTCCTGCAGCTGCTGGAGGCCCTTGTACTGGCCGGTGAACCCGCACTGCGAGGCGGTGTTCACGACGAGCACGACCTTGCCGTCGTACTGCGAGAGGTCGGTGTCCGTGCCGTCGATCGCCGGCGCCGAGAAGTCGGAGAGAGTCGTCATGCTCCCGAGTCTGCCACCCGGGTCTCACCCCTCGTCCGGGGTGTCGAGGGCGTCGAGGTCGTCGCGGGTCTGCACCCAGGCCGGCGGACCGAGGCCGACGCCGCCCGGGAGGACCACGGAGACGACCGCGATCGCTCCGTCGTCGTCCTCGTAGAGATCGATCGTCAGCGGGCACTCGTCCGGTCCGCCGGTGAGCACCACGCGGGTGGAGTCCGCCGAGACGCCGGACGGGCGCGGGGTGCGCCGTCCGCACGTGGTGCGCGGTGGTCGCCCGCGGGTGATCGAGATGACGGGCTGCCCGAGGTCGTTGGCGACCGGGCGTACGGCGCCGGCGACGATCGGGTCGCGCACCCGCCAGCGCCAGTCGGACGAGGTCGCCGGCTCGCGACCGTCGGCGGTGCCCGACGCGGCACCGTCGACGTAGAGGCGCACCTCCTGCGCGAACCGGGGGCGGTCGGAGCCCGACACGAGGAAGCGCAGGAACGCCCAGCCCACGGTGCGGCCGGCGGACGGCGAGCAGGACCAGTCGGGGGTCGCGGTCGCGACGACCGTCACCGCCTGGTCGGCCCGGACGGTGTCACCGGAGGGCGGCACCGAGCCGAGCACCTGCCCGGCCGGGTCGCACTGCGGCACCTCGTCGACGCGCGCGGTGATGCCGGAGCGCTCCAGCAGGCTCACGGCCTCGGCCGAGGTCAGGCCCACGAGCGACGGCACCGCGACGGTGCGCTCGACCTCCTCGCTCTCCGGGGTGTTGGTCAGGAGCGGGACCGCGAAGGCCGTCGCCGCGACCGCGACCAACCCGGCGACGATGAGCGAGGGACGACGCGAGCGACCGCCGAGGACCTCCTCGCGCAGGGCCGGTAGGACGACCTCGTCCGGGTCCGCGGACCGGAGGATGCGGCGGCGCTGGGCGTCGAGCACCCGGTCGACCACCTCCGCGGCCCGGTCTTCCGGCACGCCGAGGCCGATCGCGGTCTCGACGAGCCGCCGGTGGCGCGCGGCTCGGTAGTGCTCGACGTCCATCGGCGCTCCCGGTCTGGTGTCCGGAGTCTCCCCCGGGTCGGCGGCTCAGTCCAGCGCGTCGAGCTCGGCCAGCGCCGACTCCCAGCGCTCACGCCGTTCGTCGTCGGTCTGATCCCACCACGGGGTCCCGCGCTCGCCCAGCCCGACCTTGGCCAGCTGGGTGCGGTGCCGGGTGGCCGCGAGCTCGGCGTCGCCCGACGCCGTACGCACGCCGGAGCGGCCACGGCCGAGGTGGGACTTCAGCCGCGTGAGCGCGTCGTCGGGGATCGCTGGGTCCGTACGCCGCCAGCGTCGCCCGTCCCCCACGAGCCACTTGTCGTCGTCGGTCGGCTCGCTGTCCACCCGTCCAGCATGCCGGGACGACGAAGGCCCCGGACACTGTCCGGGGCCTTCGAGGTGGTGCGCGAGGGGGGATTTGAACCCCCACGCCCTTTCGGACACTGCGACCTGAACGCAGCGCGTCTGCCGTTCCGCCACTCGCGCGTGAAGCAGCGGCAAAGATACCCCACGCGTGACGGGCGCTCCCAATCGGCCGCGGGCACCCTGGCGGCACACGACGGCGCCGTCTCCGACCGTGGCGGCAGGCGACATCGATCGGCCCGACTCGGATGTCGTACGCCGCCACCCACGGCCCAGAAGATGTCGTACGCCGCCACCCACGGCCCGCGCGATGTCGGGTGCCGCCACCCACACGCGGGCAGCAGCGAGCCGTACGACCGCCGACGGGGCGGCATCGTGGCGCGACGGCGACCGGCCGGTACGCTCGCTGGCACCGACCGGGCGGCGTGTGAAGCCTGCCCACCAGAACGCGTGAGGAGAGGAGGTCTGGCATGAACGCCCTGCAGCGCTTCGAGCAGCGGCTCGAGTCCGTGATCTCCGGCGTCTTCGCCCGGGCCTTCCGCAGCGCGGTGCAGCCGGTCGAGATCGCCGCGGCCCTCCAGCGCGAGTGCGACAACAACGCACAGGTGATGAGCCGACAGCGCCGGCTGGTGCCCAACGACTTCCACGTCGAGCTGTCCGCGACCGACCTCGAGCGGATGCTCGGCCTCGGCCGCGCGCTCGAGCAGGACCTCGTCGACCAGCTCCAGGACCACGCCGACGCGCAGGGCTACGTGTTCACCGGACCGGTCACCGTCGCCTTCGAGGAGGCCGACGACCTCACCACCGGTCGCTTCCGCATCCGCAGCAAGGCCCAGGCCAGCGTCACCGACAACGACCAGCGCACCCGCACGCGGGCCTCGCACGCCACCCTCGAGGTCAACGGCACGCGCCACCCGCTGCGTCCACCGGGCCTGGTGATCGGCCGCGGCACCGAGGCCGACCTCCGGATCAACGACCCGGGCGTGAGCCGGCGCCACCTCGAGCTCGAGGTCACCCTCGACGGCGTCGAGGCGGTCGACCTCGGCTCCACCAACGGCATCCTCGTCGACGGCTCGAAGGTCGGCCGCGCCCGGCTGCGCGACGGCTCGACGATCAAGATCGGGCACACCGAGATGACGGTCCGCATCGACGGCGGGCGGGACGAGGCCGGGGGCTGGAATGTCTGAGCTGACCCTCTTCCTGATCCGCGCGGCCTTCCTCGCGATCCTCTGGATCTTCGTGCTGTCCGCGATCTCGGTGATCCGCTCCGACATGTTCGGCGCCCGCGTGCCCGAGACGGCCCGCGGCGCGGCACCCGTCCCCGAGCGCCGCAAGGGCAAGGCCGCCAGGAAGCCCCGCCGCGGCGCCCCCACCCACCTCGTCGTGGTCGAGGGCGAGAACCCCGGCACCCGCGCCGAGCTCGCCGACGCGCCGCTCCTCATCGGGCGCGGCAGCGACGCGGCGATCAAGCTCGACGACGACTACGTCTCCACGCGCCACGCGCGGGTCGCCGCCAGCGGCGACGAGTGGTTCGTCGAGGACCTCGGGTCGACCAACGGCACCTACGTCGGGCCGGTCCGCATCACCCAACCCACCACCATCGGCCTCGGGGTCCAGGTCCGCGTCGGCAAGACCATCCTGGAGCTGCGGAAGTGATGTTCCTCCACTACTCCGCGATCTCCGACGTAGGACGCGTCCGCCGGGAGAACCAGGACAGCGGGTACGCCGGTCCGTGGCTGCTCACGGTCTGCGACGGCGTCGGCGGTGCCGTCCGCGGCGACCTCGCCTCGAGCACGGCCGTCCAGGCGCTGCGCAAGCTGGACCAGCAGCCCGACGAGGACATCCTCGGCCAGCTCGCGGGCGGTGTGCACCGCGCCGACGACCGGATCGCGGAGATCGTCGAGGAGGACCCCGCCCTCAACGGCACGTCCACCACCGCGACGGTCGTGCTCTTCGACGGCAACCGGTTCGGCGTGGGCCACATCGGCGACAGCCGCGCCTACCTCTACCGCCGTGGCGAGCTGCGCCAGCTCACCCACGACCACACCTTCGTGCAGTCCCTCATCGACGAGGGCCGGATCACCGAGGAGCAGTCGCGGACCCACCCGCACCGCAACCTCATCCTCAAGGCCCTCGACGGCGTACGCCACGAGGAGCCCGACCTCTTCGAGTTCCCCGCGGAGGCCGGCGACCGCGTGTTCGTCTGCAGCGACGGCGCGTGCGGGACGCTGACCCACGAGCGGATGAAGGACATCCTCGGCACCGGGACGCCCGACTTCGCCGCGGTCGAGCTCGTACGCGCGAGCCTCGAGGCCGGCAGCACCGACAACGTCACCTGCATCGTGGCCGACGTCGCCGAGGAGGCGCCGTCCGACGACCTCCAGCCCCTCCTGGTCGGTGCGGCCGCCGACCTGCCCCGCCGCATGCCCATCGGCGGCGGCGTGGCGGGCGCTGTCGGCGGGCTCTTCCGCGGCCACCGCTCCGGCGACACGGGTGAGATCCCGCCGGTGCCCGGCGAGGACGTGCCGGCCGGCGCCTACGTCGCCGACCCGATCGACCCCGAGGCCGCGCGCTACGCGCCCCGGCCGCCCGGACGCTACGGCTGGCTGCGCCGCCTGATGGTGGCCCTGGTCCTGCTCGGAATCGCCTGGATCGTGGTCGCGGCCGGCTGGTCGTGGAGCCAGCAGCAGTTCTACGTGTCCGACCAGGACGGCAGGGTCGCGATCTTCCGCGGCATCGACGCCGACCTGCCCGGCATCTCCCTCTCCCACGCCTACGAGGTCACCGACGTCGACCTCGACCGGCTGAGCGACATCGACGCGGAGGCGGTCCGTGAGGGCCTCGAGGCCGACGACCTCGACGCCGCCCGCACGACCGTCGATCTCTACGCCGCGCGCCAGGACGTCGAGGCCGGTTGACGGGCGGACTGCGATGAGTCAGACCGGACCCCTCATGGGCTTCGTGCACCGGCGTCGCCGGGGCGCGGAGCTGTTCCTGCTCGTGCTCGCACTGGCCGTCGGCATCGGGGCCTACGCCGCCGTCGGCCTCGGCGTCGAGGGCGCCGTCCCGGCCGACATGGTCGGCTACGGCGGCTGGCTCACCGGGTTGATCATCGCCGCGCACATCACCGTGCGCGTCGTGGCGCCCTACGCCGACCCGGTGCTCCTGCCGCTCGTCGCCGCGCTCAACGGGCTCGGGCTCGCGGTGATCCACCGCCTCGACCTCACCTACGAGGCCATGGGCCAGGACCAGCACACGTTCGCACGCCAGCAGCTGATCTGGATGACCCTCGGTGTCGTCCTCTTCGTGACCACGCTCCTGCTGCTGCGCGACCACCGCGTCCTGCAGCGGCTGACCTACACCGCCGGCCTGGCCGGCATCCTCCTGCTCGTGCTGCCGTTCCTCCCGGTGATCGGGCGCAACATCAACGGCGCGCGCATCTGGATCAACCTCGCCGGCTTCAGCTTCCAGCCCGGTGAGGTCGCCAAGGTGCTGCTGGTGATCGCCTTCTCCGGCTACCTCGTCCTCCACCGCGACGCCCTCGCCCTCGCGGGTCGCCGGGTGGTCTTCATCGACCTGCCCCGCGGGCGCGACCTCGGCCCGATCCTGGCGATGTTCGGGGTCTCGATGATGATCCTGGTGCTCCAGAACGACCTCGGCTCCTCGCTCCTCTTCTTCGGGCTGTTCCTCGCGATGCTCTACGTCGCCACCGAGCGGCCCGGCTGGCTCGTCGTCGGCGGGCTCATGTTCGGCGCCGGCGCGCTGGCGGCGTACACGTTCGTCGGCAACGTGCAGAACCGCTTCAACTTCTGGCTGCACCCGCTCGACTACTACGACGCGTCCCCGGGGAGCTACCAGCTCGTCGAGGCGCTCTTCGGGCAGGGCTGGGGCGGCCTGATCGGCCGCGGGCTCGGCAACGGGTTCCCCGAGCGGGTGCCGTTCGCCTACTCCGACTTCATCATCTCCACGATCGGTGAGGAGCTCGGCCTGACCGCGGTCATGGCGATCATCGTCTGCTACGGCCTGATCGTGGAGCGGGCCCTGCGGATCGCGCTGATCTCGCGTGACGGGTTCGGCAAGCTGATGGCGGTCGGCCTCGGCTCGATCGTCGCGCTCCAGGTCTTCGTGGTGATCGGCGGCGTCACCGGCCTGATCCCGCTGACCGGCCTCACCACGCCGTTCCTGTCCTACGGCGGGTCGTCGCTCGTCGCCAACTGGGTGATCATCGCCCTGCTGCTGCGGATCTCCGACCAGGCGCGGCGCCCCGCCCCGCGCCTCGAGCCGGCCGACGACACGTCCGACGACAGCGAGTCGACCCAGGTGGTGAAGCTGCGATGAACAAGCCGATCCGCGTCGTCTCCGTGTTCTGCCTGCTGCTGTTCCTCGCGCTGCTCGTCAACGCCACCTACCTGATGTACGTCCGCGCGGACGGGTTGTCCGACGACCCGCGCAACCGCCGCATCATCACCGCGACGTTCTCCCGCGAGCGCGGCGCGATCCTGGTGGGCAAGGAGGCGATCGCACGCAGCGTGCCGTCCAACGACAAGTACAAGTTCCAGCGCACCTACTCCGAGCCTTTCAAGTACGCCCCGATCACCGGCTACTTCTCGTGGTTCAGCCAGACCGGTGTCGAGCGCTCGCAGAACTCGGTGCTCGCCGGCGACGACTCGCGCCTGTTCGTCACCCGGCTGGTCGACCTGCTGAGCAACTCCGACCCCAAGGGCGGCAACGTCCAGCTGACCATCGACCGAGCCGCGCAGGACGCCGCCTGGAACGGCCTCGAGGCGCTGCCCGGCGACGCCCAGGGTGCGGTCGTGGCGCTCGAGCCCACCACCGGCCGGGTGCTGGCGATGGCCTCGACGCCGACCTTCGACCCCAACGGCTTCGCCTCCCACGACTTCAGCGCGGTGGACGCGCTCGGCAAGAAGCTCAACGCCGACGAGCGCGAGCCGCTGATCAACCGCGCTATCGGCACCACGCTGCCGCCCGGGTCGACGTTCAAGCTCGTCACCGCCGCCGCGGCGATCGAGTCGGGCAACTACGACGCCGACTCGATGGTCCCCGGCGGCTACCGGTTCCAGCTGCCGCAGTCGGAGACCACCATCGGCAACTACGACGACGGCAACTGCGGCGGTCGCCGGATCACCCTCACCCAGGCCCTCCAGGTCTCGTGCAACGTCACCTTCCTGACCCTCGCCAACGAGCTCGGCAACGACGCGATGGCCGAGCAGGCCGAGAAGTTCGGCTTCAACGACACCTCGCTCGAGGACCTCGGCGGCCAGGCGAAGTCGCTCTACCCGCGCGACATGGACGCCCCGCAGACGGCGATGTCCGGCATCGGCCAGTCGAGCGTCACCGCCACGCCGCTCCAGATGGCGATGGTCGCCGCCGCGATCGCCAACGACGGCGACGTGATGCGCCCCTACGTCGTCGACGAGGTGCGCGCGCCCAACCTGTCGGTGCTCGACCGCACCGACCCGCAGAGCATCAGCAAGGCGATCTCGAGCACCACGGCCGACGAGCTCACCAAGATGCTCGTCGCCACCGTCGCCGACGGCACCGCCGCGCCGGCCCAGATCCCGGGCGTCGAGGTCGCCGGCAAGACCGGCACCGCGCAGTCGAGCGGCGACCGGCCGCCCTACGCGTGGTTCGTGTCGTTCGCCCCGGCCAACGACCCGCAGGTCGCGGTCGCCGTGCTCGTGCAGTCGAGCGACACCTCGCCCGACGAGATCGGCGGCGGTGTCCTCGGCGGGCCGATCGCCAAGTCGATCATGGAGGCGGTGATCGCCCCGTGACCGCGCTCGCCCCCGGCGGCCACGTCGACGAGGCCCGTCGCTACGTCCTGGAGTCCCGCATCGCCACCGGCGGCATGGGCGAGGTGTGGTCCGCCCGCGACACCGTGCTCGACCGGTCCGTCGCGGTGAAGGTGCTCAAGACCGAGTACGCCGACGACGCACTGTTCCGGCAGAGGTTCGAGACCGAGGCCCGGCACGCGGCCGCGCTCCAGCACCCCGGCATCGCGTCGGTCTACGACTACGGCGCGAGCTCGCTCGACGACGGCTCGTCCACGCCGCGCCCCTACCTCGTGATGGAGCTCGTCGAGGGCCAGCCGCTCTCCGCGCTGCTGCGACCGGACGCCCCGCTCGACCCCGAGGTGGCGCGCGACCTGCTCGCGCAGGCCGCCGAGGCGCTCGGCGTGGCGCACGCGGGCGGCATCGTCCACCGCGACGTCAAGCCCGCCAACCTCCTCGTCACCCCCGACCGGCGGGTCAAGGTCACCGACTTCGGAATCGCCCGCGCCGCGGAGGGGATGGCGCTCACGCAGACCGGTGAGGTGATGGGCACGCCCGCCTACATCTCGCCCGAGCAGGCCGAGGGCGGCACCGCCACGGCCGCCTCCGACGTCTACTCCCTCGGCGTCGTCGCCTTCGAGTGCCTCGCGGGCCGCAAGCCCTTCGTCGCGGACAGCCCGGTCGCCACCGCCGTCGCCCACCTGCGCAACCCCGTGCCCGACCTGCCCGGCTCGGTGCCGGCCGACCTCGCGGGCGTCGTACGCCGTGCGCTGTCCAAGGACCCCAGCGCGCGGTTCGCCGACGGCGCGGCCTTCGCCCGGGCGCTGCGCGAGCCGTCGTCCGCGGCGGCCGCCACCGTCGTCGCCCCGGTGGTCGCACCGGTCGTCGCCGACGGCACCCAGGTGATGGCGGCCCCGCCGACCCCCGCGCAGCCCGTCGCCGCCGCCCCGCGCGAACGGCGTACGCGCCCCGCCATGCCGTGGGGCCTCTTCGTCGGCATCGCCGCGATCCTGCTCGCGGTGCTCGTCGCGATCTGGCTCGGCAGCCGCGACACGGACCCGACGTCGGCCGACGAGCAGACCCCGGCCCGGACGCCCAGCCAGTCGTCGGAGACCCCGCGGGAGACACCGACCGAGACGCCCACCGAGACGCCCACCGAGACCCCGACCGAGACCCCGACGGAGACGGAGCCCGAGCCGACGACCGTCGAGGTCGATCCGGCGTCCTACGTCGGGCGTGACCACAAGGACGTCGAGAAGGAGCTGCGCGACCTCGGGCTGCGGCCGGAGAAGGCCGAGCTGGAGAACCCCGGCGACCAGGTCGAGGGTGTCGTCACGGCCGTGGATCCGAGTGGCACCCTCGAGGAGGGCGATGCCGTGACGGTCACCTTCTACGGCAAGCCCCCGAAGGACGCCCCGCCCGCACCCGGCCAGGAAGGACAGCAATGACGCAGCCGGAGCCGACACTGATCGGTGGCCGCTACGAGCTCGGCGAGCCCCTCGGGCGCGGCGGCATGGCCGAGGTGCGCAAGGGCAAGGACCTGCGACTCGGCCGTACGGTCGCGGTGAAGCGCCTGCGCACCGACCTCGCGAGCGACGCCACCTTCCAGGCCCGCTTCCGGCGTGAGGCGCAGTCCTCCGCGTCCCTCAACCACCCTGCCATCGTGTCGACCTACGACACCGGCGAGGAGATGGCGACCGACGGCTCCGGCGTCGCCCAGCCCTACATCGTCATGGAGTGCGTCGAGGGGCGCACGCTCCGCGACATCCTGCGCGAGGGTCGCAAGATCCTGCCCGAGCGGGCCCTCGAGATCACGAGCGGCGTGCTGTCGGCGCTCGACTACAGCCACCGCGCGGGGATCATCCACCGCGACATCAAGCCCGGCAACGTGATGCTCACGCCGTCGGGCGACGTCAAGGTGATGGACTTCGGCATCGCGCGGGCCATCTCCGACGCCTCCTCGACGATGACCCAGACCGCCGCCGTCGTCGGCACCGCGCAGTACCTCTCGCCGGAGCAGGCCCGTGGCGAGACCGTCGACTCGCGCTCCGACGTCTACTCCACCGGCTGTCTGCTCTACGAGCTGCTGACCGGTCGACCGCCGTTCGTGGGCGACAGCCCGGTGGCCGTCGCCTACCAGCACGTGCGCGAGCAGGCGTCGCCGCCGTCCGACCTCGACGACCAGCTCGACCCCGAGATCGACGCGATCGTGATGAAGTCGCTCGCCAAGCGCGTCGAGGACCGCTACCAGAGCGCCGCGGCGATGAAGTCCGACATCGAGCGCTACCTCGCCGGTCACCCGATCCACGCGCCGGCCGTCGTACCCGTCGCGGAGACGCAATACGTCGCCCCTCCCCCCGACGCGACGACCACGATGGCCGCGGCCGCCGTGGGCGCCCCGCCGCCGCGCCAGGACGAGCCGCGGCGTGGCCGCGCCGGCTGGTGGTTCCTCGGCGGCTTCCTCGTCGTCGGCCTGCTCCTGCTCGGCGCCTACCTGATGAACGACATGCTCTTCGACGACGCACCCACCCGCGAGCCCGTGCCCAACCTCGTCGGGATGACCGAGGACGAGGCCCGCCTCGCGATCGCCGATGCCGGCTTCGAGGTCGGGCGGGTGGACCGCGAGACCTCCGACACCGCCCCGGCCGACACCGTCATCGAGCAGAGCCCCAACCGCGACACCTTCCAGGACCCCGGGGCCTCGATCAGCTTCGTGCTCTCCCTGGGCAAGCCCGAGGTGGAGGTCCCGTTCGTCGTGGGCAGGCTCCGCAAGGAGGCGCGCGAGACGCTCGTCGCCGCCAACCTCAAGGTGCGCTTCGAGGAGGAGGACTCCGACGAGCCGAGGTTCCAGGTGCTGAGCACCAACCCGGCACCCGGGACGCCCGTCGCCGAGGGCACCACGATCGTCGTCGTCTACTCCGACGGCCCGTCCAAGGTCCCCGACGTGCGCGGGCTCAAGCAGGGCGAGGCCGAGCGGACCATCCGCGAGGCCGGGTTCGTCCCGGACGTACGCGTCGATGCGACGTCCACCGAGCCCAAGGGCACGGTCGTCGACCAGATCCCCGCCGGGGGCACCCAGGACCAGGGCGCCACCATCACCATCTTCGTCTCGGCCTACGAGGAGCCGGAGGTCCCGACCGAGACGCCAACCGAGACGCCGACCGAGACGCCGACGCTGCCCACCGAGAGCCCCACCACGCCCCCGCCGACCGGCTGAGCAGGCCCGCTCACTCCGGGATCGGAGTGGCGTAGGTGAGGTCGAGCAGACCGTCGTACGCCGGCGCGACCGCCGACTCCAGCTCGGCCATGTCCCAGAAGACGCCGCCGCCGGCGATCGTGGTGTAGCTGCGGTAGATCGCCAGGGTCGGGTCGACGGTCAGCTCGGCCTGCATCCGGGCGGGGTCACCGATGCCCACGATGACGTAGGGCGGTGAGTAGGGCAGGCCGTTGAGCGTCACCTGGTTGCCCGAGCACTTGATGCCGGTCGTCGAGATCAGCCGCTGGCCCTGGATGGTCACCGCGACGGCCCCCGCGTTCCACATCGCGTTGGCCACCGCCTGGATGTCCTGCTGGTGCACGACGAGGTCGTTGGGGTCGTCCTCGTAGGCCGCCCGCGCCTCGAAGCTCGCGTCGTCGAGGGTCACCTGCACGGCCGGGCCGGCCTTCTCGGTCAGGCCGGCGGGGTCGACCAGCGTGGCGACCTCTTCCTGCACGCGCGCGACCGAGCGGTCGCCCAGTCCGGCGCTCAGCGCCTCGACCTCGCTGTTGAGGGCGGCCACCTGCGCCGTCAGGTCGCCGGCGTCGTCGCGCTCGGCCCGCACGACGGAGGCGAGATCGGTCAACCGGCCGCCGCGGAGGTCGAGTCCGTCGCTCTGCTGCGCGCTCACGCCGAAGAGGGTCCCGCTGACCAGCACCACCAGCGGCGTCGCCACGCGCCAGACGCGTCGACGACCGGGGGATGAATGGGGCTCCGGCGACATGCCGACTACGCTAACCCCCCGTCGGGCGCATCCCGCCCTCCCGCGTCGTCCAGTCGAACCCAGCCACAGGAGCAGCAGTGTCGAAGTCCAGCTCGATCGCCACCGAGGAGAAGACCCGCCTCTTCTCCGTCAGGTTCCTGATCAGCCTGCTCCTGATCGTCGCCGGCATCGCCTGGTTGGTCTTCTACTACACCCAGGCCCGTGGCAACCCGCTCGCGTTCCCGCCGGTCGAGGGCTCGCCCCAGGCCGTCGCCGACCTGGGCCGCTGGAACTACGCCATCGGCTTCGGCCTGCTGATGCTCGGCCTCGTCGTCTCCGCCCACCCGTCGACCCCGCTGGGCCGCGGGCGCGGCGTCGTGGCCGGCATGCTCGGCTGCTTCCTGGTCGGCCTGATCTGGATCTGCACCTTCTACGTCTTCTCCGACGACCTCTCGAAGCTCTGGGTCTTCAACGACCTCGGCCAGTGGAACCTCGTCGTCGGCATCGCCTTCATGGCAGTCGGGTTCAGCTTCGCGACCAAGTGGGAGTAGGTTCTCCCTCGACCTGAGAGCTCTGCGGAGCTCGGGGTCCCGCGCCTCGAGCGGTGAGTGAGGCGCCTTCCTGGGGAAGGGAAGGCGTCTCTCTCACCGCTCGAGTCGATTTCGGGGCGTCTGGTCGGGCCGACACGTTCAGTGATCCCCGGTCGACCGGGGAGCACGCAAACATGCGTTCGGATTTCCACACTGTGGACAACGGCTGTGGAGAATTACATGCGTGTAGTTATCCACAGCTGTGTGCACACCTGTGGGAAATCCCCCGGGGGACGACAGAGCCCCCGCCACCCCGTCGTACGACGGAGCGCGGGGGCCGTGGTGGAGCGGGTGTCAGGTGAGGGCTGCCGCGCGGATGACGGCGAGGCCGAGCAGGACCACGGTCAGCGCGCCGACGCCCACCCACTGGAGCAGCGAGCGGTGGGACTTCGGGGCGTACGCCACGATCGCAGCGACCGCCGCGCCGGCGAGCAGGCCGCCGAGGTGGCCCTGCC
Source organism: Nocardioides baculatus (assembly GCF_016735675.1). Classification (GTDB taxonomy): domain Bacteria; phylum Actinomycetota; class Actinomycetes; order Propionibacteriales; family Nocardioidaceae; genus Nocardioides; species Nocardioides baculatus. The sequence goes on from NZ_JAERSG010000001.1 coordinate 648,396, forward strand.
ACGAGATGTACCTCCAGCCCACGACGGTGATCACGACACCGAGCAGCAGGTTCTGCATCAGGAACTGGGTGTCGAGCCGCGCCTTGCGGAAGGTCACCAGGAGCGCACCGAGCACGGCGTAGATCGCACCCGACGCTCCCAGGGTCGCCGAGGTGGCGCCTGACAGGAACAGCACGAGCACGCTGCCCCCGAGGCCACCGACCAGGTAGACCATCAGGAACCGGACGCGACCGACGATCCGCTCCAGGGCCGGGCCCAGGATGAAGAGCGCCATCATGTTGAGCGCGATGTGCCAGACGTCGACGTGGGTGAACATGCTGGTGAGCGGCTGCCACCACGCACCGTCGGCGAACCCGGCGTGCCACTCGCCGTCACCCCCGTTGACGAGCTCGCACAGCTGTGGGTCGATGACTCCGGGGTAGACGCCCCCGGGCGCAGAACGCGACCCGCAGGCGCCCTGCGGGATCAGCGCGAGCAGCCGGGTGAGCTGCGAGGCACTGCCACCGGTGGCGGTGATCGCCAACCAGATGACGGCGTTGATCCCGATCAGGACGAACGTCGTCAGGCGCGGGTCGGCGCTGCGCTCGCCGCCGTAGAGCGCCTGGTGCTGCCGCGAGCCCTTGTTGGCCTCCTTGAGGCAGTCGGGGCAGTGGAAGCCGACCGCCGCGTCGCGCATGCAGTCGGGGCAGATCGGCTTCTCGCAGCGCTGGCAACGGATCCAGGTCTCGCGATCGGGGTGCCGGTAGCAGGTCGGCACCCCGGTCGCGGCCGGGCCCTCGGAGGGCTGGGTCATCGTGCGGTGTGGATCAGGCGCTCAGCGCTCGATGGTGACGGACTCGATCACCACGGCGTCGACGGGGCGGTCCATCGCACCGGTGGGCGAGGTGGCGATCGCGTCCACGACGTCGCGGCTGGCCTGGTCGGCCACCTCGCCGAAGATTGTGTGCTTGCGGTTGAGCCACGGGGTGGCGCCGACGGTGATGAAGAACTGCGAGCCGTTGGTGCCCGGGCCGGCGTTGGCCATCGCGAGCAGGTAGGGCTTGTCGAAGACGAGCTCGGGGTGGATCTCGTCCTTGAACGTGTAGCCCGGGCCGCCGGTGCCGGTGCCGAGCGGGCAGCCGCCCTGGATCATGAAGCCGTCGATCACCCGGTGGAAGCCGAGGCCGTCGTAGTACTTCTCCCCGGTGCGGCCCGCGTCGTCGCGGTAGTCCTTGGTGCCCTCGGCGAGGCCGACGAAGTTCTCGACGGTCTCGGGGGCGTGGTTCGGGAAGAGGTCGATGACGATGTCGCCCCGGTTGGTCTTGAGGGTCGCCTTCTGGTCGGCCATGGGATGTTGCCTCTCGGATCTTGAGTCTGGGGTCTGAGCCACGATTGGTGCGCCTCGATCCTGCCACGCTCACCCCACCCCGTACGCGTGCACCCGTCCCCCACCCGGACGGGGCTGGTCGCCCCTTGGTGGGCATGGTGAGATGGACGGACACAGAAAGAGGAGGTCCCCGCATGCCTTTCGGCCGCAAGAAGTCCCTGATGGACCGGGCTCACGACTACGTCGAGCAGCTCTCGGACCAGTTCACCGAGACGGTCATCCCGCAGATCGAGCAGGTGTGGGAGCAGGCCGTGGACAAGGCCGGCCCCGCGATCTCCGACGCCCGCGACAAGGCGACGCCCCTGATCGAGGAGGGCCGCACGCGTGCCGCCGAGGCCGCCACCGCCGGTGCGGCCGTCGCCGCGGCGAAGACCGCCGAGGCGCGCGACAAGGCCGCCCCGCTCCTGGCCGAGTACCGCGCGACCGCCGCCGAGCGTGCCTCGTCCGTGGCCGCGGTCGCCGCCGAGCAGGCCGCGTCCACCCGTGACGCCGCCGTCGCCAAGGCCAACGAGCTGCGCGGCGTCGAGCCGGAGCCCAAGGGCGGCCGCTTCAAGAAGTTCCTGCTGATCAGCGGTCTCCTCGCGATCGGCGGCGTGGTGTTCAGCAAGCTGCGTGCCAAGCAGGACGCCGACGCCGGCTGGCAGTCGACCTACGTCCCGCCGGCGCCCGCCAAGCCCGCCACCCCGGCGACGCCCGCCGCCGCGGCTGCACCCGTCGGTGCGGCGACGACGACGGTCGACCCCAACGCCGACCCGCTGACCGACCCGCTGCCGGACGACGTGAGCGCCGACGACGTGGTCACCGTCGACCCGCCGGCCACCGACGACGTCGGTGGCGGCGCGCCCGGTGAGGCGATCAGCGACGCGGTCGAGGGGGCCCACGAGGCGACCACCCCGGACGAGCCCGCCGAGATCATCGACATCGACGACGTGCCGGCCGACAAGAAGTAGTCCCCGCACCACCACCTCGAGCGGTGGTCCACCCACATCTCCGACGTACGGGACGTGGCTGGGCCACCGCTCGAGTCATGTCCGGCCGCTCACGCGGGCCGGTTCTCCTCGATCCAGCCGTCGACGCGCTCCCACCAGCCGTAGAGCCAGTCGATCCGCTCCTCGCGGCCCTCGGGGATCTCGTCGCGGGGCACCTGCCACCACCGCATGGTGATCTGCTTGTCCATCGGCAGCTCGCGCCACACGTCGCTGACCGTCACCAGGTGGTCGAGCCCGGTGTGCGCGACCATCAGGACGTCGGCGTCGGGCGCCGCCTCGAGCGCCGCCAGCACTCCGCCCGGACGGGGTGCCAGCACGTGGGTCATCTCCTCCGCACGCCGCGCCATCCCCTCGAGCCCGAGCCTGCGCAGCCGGGTGATCGCCTTCTCGCGCCGCTCGGCGGTGAAGTTGCCGCCCTCGGGGAAGATCACGAACGCGTCGTTGCGGTCGAGCCCGGACGCCAGGGCGGAGATCTGGGACTCGAGGTCCTCACCCGCTTCGGGGTTGGGCGAGATGAACTTCGCCGGGATCCGCCGCAGCACCACGTCGATGGCCGGGTCCCAGGCGAGGGTGTTCTTCAGGACGACGCGCGGCTCGCGGGCGTACCAGTGCAGCAGGGCGTACATCAGGATGAACGAGTCGCCCGGCCCGGCGTGGCGGCACATCACCAGCACGGGCCGTTCCGGGGTGCGCGGGGGGTGCGGTCCGTCGGTGCGGATCCGCAGCGCGAGCACGCGACGTGCCTCGCGGAAGAACACGATGAGCGTGCCCTGCACCAGGTCGTAGTGGATGCCGGCGAAGTAGGGCGACCGGATCCGCCAACCGAAGCCGCTGGCCAGCCACAGGCCGAGCATCACCGTGAGCAGCAGGGACTCGAAGGTCAGGTAGACGACCGCGACCCAGAAGAGCCGCAACGCCCGCCAGCGGCCCGGCAGGAGCGGCGACAGCGCGGCGGCGCCGATCACCCACAGCGGCAGGGTCACCCAGATCGCGACCGTCAGGGCGATCACCGCCGGAGCGACGACGAGTCGGCGCAGGGCCCAGACGCCGGGGCTCATCAGCTGCCGAGCACGTCGTCGAGGTAGCGACGGGAGGCGTCGTACGTCGCGTCGATGCGCGACTGCACGCTGCCGCCGTGTCCATCGAGGAGGGCCCGGTGGGCGAGCAGCGAGTCGTCCTTCGACGACGTGCCGACCGCCGGCAGCACGTGGGCCTCGACGCCCTCGGGGATCGTCGCCATGTCGCGCATGAAGCGGTGCCGGCGGGCGACCTCGAAGCTCACCCGGGCGACCTCCCACGGGCGGGTGGGTGGCTTGAGCGGTCGGTCGATGCGGCCGACCTGGAGCACGAAGACCCGGGTCGCACCGAGCTCGACGGCCCGGCCGACGGGCACGGAGTTGACCAGGCCGCCGTCGAGAAAGTGCTCGCCGTCGATCTCGGCTGGCGGGAGCAGGCCCGGCACGGCGGCGCTCGCGAGGATCGCCGGCACGAGCGGGCCGCTGGTGAACCAGTGCTCCGCCGCCCGCTCGATGCTCGCCGCGCAGACCCCCAGGCGCACCGGCAGGTCCTCGAAGGTGGTGTCGCCGAGCTCCTCCTCGAGGCGCTGGCGCAGCGGGGCGGAGGAGTAGATGTGGGTGCCGGAGGTGACGGCTCGCCGTACGGTGCGCAGCGGCCGGTCGCCGTACACGTCCCGGCTGCGCGCGGTGGCCGCCCACAGCTCGGTGAGTCGCTCGACCACGGCCAGGTCGGGCTGCCGCGCCACCATCGCGCCGTTGAGGGCGCCGACGCTCGTGCCGAGCACGAGGTCCGGCACGATGTCGCGCTCGAGGAGCGCGCGGAGCATGCCGACCTCGACGGCGCCGAGGACCCCGCCGCCGCCGAGGACGAAGGCGGTGGTCATGGCACGACCCTAGTGACTCAGGCCAGCTCGGGGTGCTCCGCGCGCACGCGCTGCGTCGCGCGGTGCTCGGCCCAGAAGGACAGGAGCGGGATCGTGCCGCAGACGAGCGTCACCAGGGTGAAGGGCAGGTCCCACCGCGCCCGGCGCGAGAGCAGGAACGCGCTGAGCAGGAAGATCATGTAGAGCCAGCCGTGCGCGACGCCCAGGTAGGTCGTGATCATCTCGCCGAGCTCGTTGACGTCGGAGCCGGTCGTCACCCAGGCCGGCGTGCTGTCGAAGACGCCCCACATGGGCGAGCCGTCGAAGTTCGCGAGGGGGACGCCGACCAGGCACAGGACCACGAGCAGGACGCCGACGATCGTGGCCATCACGCGGTAGGCGGTGAGGTTGCGGGACACGACCGCCAACTTATCCGTCGACCGGTAGCGGCAGCTCCTCGACCTCGGGAGCGGTCTCGTCCTGCCGCCAACGCCACCAGATGAAGGCCGCGAAGGCCCCGAAGATCCACCACTCGACGGCGTAGAGCAGGTTGCGGATGCCGGTGAAGCGGCTCGGGCTCGGCAGCGCCTCGAGCTCGGCGGCCTCCAGCCCGTCGGCCGGCGTCTGGCTGACGGCATAGGCGGAGTAGAGGTCGACGTCGACGCGCTGGACGGCGTCGGCGACCCGGATCTCGGGGAAGACGTCGTCATCGGCGTCGTCGTCGGTGACCAGGCTGCCCTCGGGCGCCTGCAGCCAGCCGGTCACGTCGGCCTCGCCGGTCGCGGCGAGCAGGGTCGGGTCGGGCTCGGCGGCCCACCCGCGTACGACGAGCACGGCGGCGTCGTCGACCTGGAGGGGTGCCACGGCCCAGTAGCCGTCGCGGTCGCCGAGCGTGCGGTCGCGGACCCAGAACCCGCCGTCGATCCACGTGCCCGTCATCTCGACCGGACGACCGACGTCCTGGCCCGGGAACGGGTCGTCGCTGCCCATCACGTCGGTCAGCGGCACGGGCGCGACGTCGGTCAGGTCGCGCGCCTCGGCCGTGCGGTGCGCCTGCCACGCGTCGTACTGCCACATCCCGAGCCAGCCCGCGATCCCGACCAGCACGAGGGTGAGGGCCGCCGCGCCGAGGTCGGTCAGCAGGCCGGGTCGGCGCGGAGCGGTCACGGCTCCGATTGTCCCAGCCGATCCTGAGCGAACCCCCAGCGGTGCGTGGCCCCGCGTGCGAGCATGCCGCGCATGGGTGTCATGGAGAGCGCCGTCGCACTGCGCAGCACCGACGCCGACGAGGTCGCCGACGTGTTCCAGTCGTTCATGCGGAGCCTCGGCCACCCGGTCGAGGTGCACTACGAGTTCGACCCGTCGACGTCGCAGCTCACCCGTCACGACGTGCTCGTCGCGCCGGCCAGGGACGGCTGGGTCCACCTGCGGCCCCACTACGTGGTGCCACCCGAGGCCCTGGCCGTCGAGATGACCCTCCGGCTCGGCACGCTCGCGTCGGCGATCATGATCTACGAGGACGTCCTGTGGTCGCACCACCTGGTCGACCGCGGGACCGAGCTCGACCGGCACGTCAACATCCCGGAGTACTTCGGCGCCGGCGAGTACGACGAGTCGTGGCTCGGGGATGCGGACGTCGTCGCGGAGGCGGTCGGCGTGGACCGGGCGGCCATCGCGCCGTACTTCCAGCAGGTGTCCGTACGTCGCGCGCGCTCGCGCCTGCGCCCGCCGCCGAAGGCGCACCCCGACGACCAGCACCACCTGGTCGACGGGTGGGTCGTCACCGAGCTGTGGCGCCGGATGGGGATCCACTGGCCGGGCGGGAAGGACGTCCTCGTCCGGGTGCCGGTCGGCCCGGACGGGACCGAGGTCCTCGCCGAGTGGGCCCGCTCCTAGCGCGCGAGCTCGTCGCGTCGCCGGGTGAGGTAGGCCGCTTCGGCCGTGTTGCCGGCGAGCCCGATCGCGCGGTCGTACGCCGTCCGCGCGTCGGCACTCCTGCCGAGCCGGCGGAGCAGGTCGGCGCGCGCGGCGTGGAACGCGTGGTAGCCGTCGAGCGCCTCGGTGAGGGCGTCGACCTGGGCGAGCGCGACCTGCGGACCGTCGAGCTCGGCGACCGCGACCGCCCGGTTCAGCACCACGACAGGCGACGGGTCGAGTCGGACGAGCTGGTCGTAGAGCGCGACGACCTGCGACCAGTCGGTGTCGCGGAGGTCGTGCGCGTCGGTGTGGACGGCGTTGATGGCGGCGAGGACCTGGTAGCGCCCGGGCGCCTGCCCGCTGGCCAGGCGCTCGCGCACCAGCGCGTGCCCCTCGGCGATGAGCGTCCGGTCCCAGGCGGCACGGTCCTGGTGCTCGAGCGTGACCAGCTCACCGGACGCGGACACGCGGGCGGTGCGGCGGGCCTCGATGAGCAGCATCAGCGCCAGCAGGCCGGCCACCTCGCCGTCGTCCGGCAGGAGCTCGCGCACCAGCCGGGTCAGGCGCAGGGCCTCGCCCGTCAGCTCGGCCCGCACCGGCTCGCTGCCCTCACCGGTGGCGAGGTAGCCCTCGTTGAAGACGAGGTAGAGCACGGCCAGGACGCCGGCGACCCGCGTCGGCAGGTCCGGCGCGGCCGGCACGCGGAACGGGATGCCGGCCGCCCTGATCTTCGCCTTGGCGCGGGTGATCCGCTGGGCCATCGTCGTCTCCTGGACGAGGAAGGCGTGCGCGATCTCGGCGACCGTGAGCCCGCCGACCATCCGCAGCGTCAGCGCGACGCGCGCCTCCATCGCCAGCGCCGGGTGGGCGCAGGTGAAGAGCATCCGCAGCCGGTCGTCGTCGACCGCCCCGACGGGTTCGGCGGGACCGGAGAGCTGGTCGCTGAGCATCTGCGCCTCCTTCTGCTTCTCCTCGCGCCGGCCCTCACGTCGTACGCGGTCCAGGGCCTTGTTGCCGGCGGTGGTGGTGAGCCAGCCGCCCGGGTTGGGCGGAACGCCGTGGGCACGCCAGTGCTCGAGGGCGGTGGCGAAGGCCTCGGCCGTCGCGTCCTCGGCGACGTCGAGGTCGCCGAACCGCCGCGCGATGGTGGCCACCACCCGGGCCCACTCGTCGCGGTGGACCCGTGCGATGACCTCGTCGAGCTCGCTCACGCGATCCCGTCGAAGGGCCGGACCTCGATCTTGCGGTGGCAGGCCCTCGACCCGCCGGCGGCGAGCTCGAGCGCGACGTCGAGGTCGGCTGCCTCGATCACCCAGAAGCCCGCGAGGAACTCCTTGGTCTCGGCGAACGGACCGTCGGTGATCGCGGTCTCGCCCGACCGGGCGTCGACCACGGTGGACGCGTCGAGCCGCTCGAGCCCGCCGGCGAACACCCAGTAGCCGTCCTTCTTCAGCTGGTCGTTGAACGCCTCGACCGCGCCGGGCTCGTCGGCCGGGCCGGGGTTCGCGGAGTCGTCGATCACGGAAAGGAGGTAGTGCATGGTCATCTCCAGCGGTGTACGGCCACCCCCGTCGGGCGACCTCTCACCAGTACCACGAACGGGGTCTCGCCGATACGACAGCGCCGGTCTCCGGAAGTCCCCGGATATCCGGTGACTTCGTGACTGTGCGGTGATCGTGACGCGTCTGCCACGTCACAGCCACCGCACAAGCTCGCTCAGGAGTCTGCGAGCTCGCCGACCAGGTCGGCGACCGGGCGCGAGGTGTCGAGGCGCACGATCGGTCCACTGAACCGCGTCATCCACGCCTCGTGCAGTGTCCGGCTGCGGCCGGCGAAGTCGGGGACCTCGTAGCCCGCCGCCCACGTCACGAACTCCTCGTGCGTGGTGGCCAGGTCGCCGCCGGGGAGGATGCGGTCGCCGTAGCGCACCGCCTCCCGCGCGCGCAGGCGCTCCAGGCGTACGTCCGGGTCGAGGCTGCAGAACACCAGGACGTCGACGGCGTCGAGCAACGGCTCACCCCAGCCCATCACGGACCCGGTCAGCACCCAGGCACGTCGGGGCAGGAACATCTCCTGCATCAGCTCGAGCCGTCGCTCCTCGACCCGCTTCACCGTGTACGGCGGCTCGGTCGGCTCCCAGAAGTAGTCGTCCGTGTCCGCGTGCGGGACCGACCAGCGGGCAGCGAGTGCCCTGCCGAGGGTGGTGACGCCTGAGGCCGTCGCGCCGAACACCAGGACGCGGCACGGATTCATCTGGTGGAGCCTAGGGGACTCGAACCCCTCACCCCCTGCTTGCGGAACGGCGGAGCCGCTACCAGTTGCGCGGGCACATCTCCTGCGGGAGTGGTGGAGCCTAGGGGACTCGAACCCCTAACCCCCTGCTTGCAAAGCAGGTGCGCTACCAATTGCGCCAAGGCCCCAGGTGTTGCAGAGGGGACGAGCGTCAGGCCTTGTGGACGGTGTCCGTGGCCTCGGCCCAGAGGGCCTGCTCGTTCTTGCCCTCGTCCATCTTCTTCTTCGCGACCAGGGCACCGGCCGCGGCGAGGATGACCAGCAGGAGCTTCTTCATGCGGTTCTCCTCGTGACAGGTCGAGAGGGAAGTGGGGATGGAGTGGGCCTAGGAGGACTTGAACCTCCGACCTCTTCCTTATCAGGGAAGCGCTCTAACCGTCTGAGCTATAGGCCCGCAGTGCCGCTGTGCGACGACGCCGAAGATTACCCGACCGTGGTCAGGCGGTGCGAATCGAGGCCCCGGGGAGGGCACCGATCACTTCTCGTCCTCGGCCAGGGTGACCTCGATGCCGCCGAGGAGGGCGGCGGCGAGGTTGTAGAGGAACGCCGTCAGGGTGGCGATCGCCGTCAGCAGGACGACGTCGAGCACCGAGACCAGGAGGGTGAAGCCGAGCACCCGCGACATGCCGACGTAGTCGGTGACGTCGAAGGTCGAGTTGCCGCTGTCGCCCTCGACGATGCTGGCGACGGCCGAGTTGATCGAGTCCCACACGCCGGCGGCGCCGAGCACCGACCACACCATGAAGATCGCCACGAAGGTCACGACACCGAAGGCGACCGACAGCAGGAACGACGTCTTCATGACCGACCAGGGGTCGATCCGCGTCAGCCGGAGCCGTGCCCTACGGGGCTGTCGTCCCGACGCCCGCGAGGCCCGACGACCGCGCCCGGCCCCGGTCTCGGCGTTGGCGCGGTGCTCCTGCGCGGCGTTGGACATGGTGTCCTGGAGCCGCTCGGTCAGCGACCTGCGGGGAGGCTGCTTGCCGGTCGTACGACTGGGAGTCGCGGTGCGGTCCGCCATGGATCACTCCTCGGTGTCTTCGTCGGCGACGGTCTCGTCAGCAGCATCGACTGCGTCCTGGTCCTCGATTGTTGCACCGTCGGTCACGTCGGGCGATTCGGCGGCGGCAGCCGCACCCGCCTCCTCAGCCTCCTCGACGACCTTCGCCTCGACCGAGCGGGCCACGACCGCGACCGTGTCGCCCGACTTCGGCGTCACGAACTTCACGCCCATGGTCGAGCGTCCGGTGGGCCGGAAGTTGGCGTCGATGGGGCTGCGGACGACCTGCCCGCCGCTGGTGATCGAGAGGACCTCGTCCTCCTCCTCGACGATGAACGCGCCGACCAGGCCGCCGCGGTCCTCGTTGGAGAGCGACATCGCCTTGATGCCGATGCCGCCGCGGGACTGGAGGCGGTAGTCGCTGATCCGGCTGCGCTTGGCGAAGCCGCCGTCGGTGATCGTGAAGACGTACTGCTCCTTGACCTCCTCGGACTCCGACGCGTCGCCCTCGACGGCCTCCTCGGCCGCGACCTGCTCGGCGCGGATGACCGACATCGACAGGAGCGAGTCGCCGTCGCGGAACTTCATGCCGCGCACACCACCGGTGGCGCGACCCATCGGGCGCAGCTGGTCGTCGTCGGCCTTGAACCGGATCGACTGTCCCTTGCGGGAGACCAGCAGGATGTCGTCGTCGCCGTCGACCAGCTCGGCGCCGATCAGCTCGTCGTCGTCCTCGCGGAAGTTGATCGCGATGACGCCGGCCTGGCGCGGGCTGTTGTAGTCGCCGAGCTTGGTCTTCTTGACCAGGCCGGTGCGGGTGGCGAGCACGAGGTAGGGCGCCTGCTCGTAGTCGCGGATCGCCAGCACCTGGGCGATGTCCTCGTCGGGCTGGAAGCTCAGCAGGCCGGCGACGTGGCCGCCCTTCGCGTCGCGCGCCGCCTCGGGCAGGTTGTAGGCCTTGGTCCGGTAGACGCGACCGGCCGTGGTGAAGAACAGCAGCCAGTGGTGGTTGGTGGTCGCGATGAAGTGCTGGACGACGTCGTCGCCGCGCAGCGTCGCACCGCGTACGCCCTTGCCGCCGCGCTTCTGGAGCCGGTACTGGTCGGCGCGGGTGCGCTTGGCGTAACCACCGCGGGTGATGGAGACGACGAGCTCCTCGTCGGGGATCAGGTCCTCCATCGAGAGGTCACCGTCGGCGGCGATGATCTGCGTACGCCGCTCGTTGCCGTACTTGTCGGTGATCTCCTTGAGCTCGTCGGAGACGATCTGCCGCTGGCGGGGCTCGTTGGCGAGGATGTCCTCGAGGTCGGCGATCACGAGCTCGAGCTCGGCGAGGCGGTCCATGATCTTCTGGCGCTCGAGGGCGGCCAGGCGGCGCAGCTGCATCTCGAGGATCGCGTTGGCCTGGACCTCGTCGATCTCGAGCAGCGCGATCAGGCCGCTGCGGGCCTCCTCGACGTCGGGGCTGCGGCGGATCAGCGCGATGACCTCGTCGAGGGCGTCGAGCGCCTTGGCGAGACCGCGGTAGATGTGGGCCTGGCGCTCGGCCTCGGCGAGGCGGAAGCGCGTACGCCGCTGGATGACCTCGATCTGGTGGGTGACCCAGTTGGAGATGAACTGGTCGATCGGCAGGGTGCGCGGCACCCCGTCGACCAGCGCCAGCATGTTGGCGGAGAAGTTGCTCTGGAGCTCGGTGTGCTTGAACAGGTTGTTGAGCACGACGCGCGCGACGGCGTCACGCTTGAGGATGATCACCAGGCGCTGGCCGGTGCGCGAGCTGGTGTCGTCGCGGACGTCGGAGATGCCCTGGATCCGGCCGGTGTCGGCGAGCTCGGCGATCTTGAGCGCGAGGTTGTCGGGGTTGACCATGTAGGGGAGCTCGCTGATGACCAGCATCACCCGGCCCTTGGCGTCCTCGTCGATCTCGACGACCGCGCGCTGGGTGATCGAGCCGCGACCCGTGCGGTAGGCCTGCTCGATGCCCTGGCGGCCGACGATGAGCGCGCCGTTGGGGAAGTCGGGGCCCTTGATGCGCTCGATGAGCGCGTCCTGGAGCTCTTCCTTGGTGGCGTCGGGGTGCTCGAGCGCCCACGTCGCGCCCTCGGCGACCTCGATGAGGTTGTGCGGCGGGATGTTGGTCGCCATGCCGACCGCGATGCCGGCCGAGCCGTTGACGAGCAGGTTGGGGAAGCGCGAGGGCAGGATGGTCGGCTCCTGCGAGCGACCGTCGTAGTTGGGGCGGAAGTCGACGGTGTCCTCGTCGATGTCGCGCACCATCTCCATCGCCAGCGGCGCCATCCGGCACTCGGTGTAGCGCATGGCGGCGGCGGAGTCGTTGCCCGGCGAGCCGAAGTTGCCCTGGCCGTTGATCAGCGGGTAGCGCAGCACCCACGGCTGCGCGAGGCGGACCATGGTGTCGTAGATCGCGGTGTCACCGTGGGGGTGGTACTGACCCATCACGTCACCGACGACGCGCGAGCACTTCGAGAAGCCGCGGTCGGGGCGGTAGCCACCGTCGTACATCGCGTAGAGGATGCGGCGGTGCACGGGCTTGAGCCCGTCGCGCACGTCGGGCAGCGCGCGCCCGACGATGACGGTCATCGCGTAGTCGATGTAGCTCTGCTGCATGAGCGTCTGCAGCTCGATCGGCTGGATGCGGTCGTCGCCGAATCCGAAGCCACCTGCGCCGCCGGTGCCGGTGGGGGTCTCAGTCATGATTCGTCTTTCTCGGCTCGTCTACTAGAAGTCTTAGATTCCGCGATATCCGGCTAGGTGGGCAGGAGGCGCGAGGTGCGTGCGATCGCAAGGCGGAGGCGCGAAGGCGACCTCAGAGCGAAGCGGGTCGTCGAGCGCCGACAACGCGGCGAGCGTGCGTACATCGCGTCTCCTGTCAGATATCCAGGAAGCGAACGTCTTTAGCGTTGCGCTGGATGAAGGAGCGTCGCTGCTCGACGTCCTCGCCCATGAGGATCGAGAAGATCTCGTCGGCCTGGGCGGCGTCCTCGAGGGTCACCTGCCGCATCAGGCGGGCGTCGGGGTCCATCGTGGTCTCCCACAGCTCGTCGGCGTTCATCTCGCCGAGACCCTTGTAGCGCTGGACCGGGTTCTCCTTGGGCAGCTTCTTGCCCTGGGCGAGACCGTCGGCCTGGAGCGCGTCGCGCTCGGCGTCGGAGTAGACGAACTCGTGCTCGGCCGGCTTGTTCCAGCGCAGGCGGTAGAGCGGGGGCTGCGCCATGTAGACGTAGCCGTGCTCGATCAGCGGCTTCATGAAGCGGAAGAGCAGCGTCAGCAGCAGGGTGTTGATGTGGTGGCCGTCGACGTCGGCGTCGGCCATCATCACGACCTTGTGGTAGCGCAGCTTCTCGAGGTTGAACTCCTCGTGGATGCCGGTGCCGAGCGCGGAGATGATCGCCTGGACCTCGGTGTTGGCGAGCACCTTGTCGATGCGGGCCTTCTCGACGTTGAGGATCTTGCCGCGGATCGGGAGGATCGCCTGGATGCGCGGGTCGCGCCCTTGGCGGGCCGAACCGCCGGCCGAGTCGCCCTCGACGATGAAGACCTCGCACTCCTCGGGGTTGGTCGACTGGCAGTCGCTCAGCTTGCCGGGGAGGCCGCCGCCGCCGAGGAGTCCCTTGCGACCGCGGGCGAGCTCGCGCGCCTTGCGGGCGGCGATGCGGGCGTTGGCCGCGGCCTGCGACTTGCGGACGATCTCCTTGCCCTCGGCCGGGTTCTGCTCGAGCCAGGCGCCGAGCTGGTCGTTCATGATCCGCTGGGTGAAGCCCTTGGCCTCGGTGTTGCCGAGCTTGGTCTTCGTCTGGCCCTCGAACTGCGGCTCGCCGAGCTTGATCGAGATGATGGCGGTCAGGCCCTCGCGGATGTCGTCACCCGAGACCCGGTCCTCCTTCTTCTTGATCAGGCCCCACTCCTCGCCCCAGTGGTTGACGAGCGAGGTGAGCGAGGCGCGGAAGCCCTCCTCGTGGGTGCCGCCCTCGTGGGTGTTGATGTTGTTGGCGAAGGTGTGGACCGACTCGGTGTAGGAGGTGTTCCACTGCATCGCGACCTCGAGGCTCATGTGCTGCCCGGTCGCACCCTCGGCGGTCTCGGCCTCGAAGGAGATGACGCTGACGTTGGCCGGTGCCTTGCGGCGGTTGAGGTGCTCGACGTAGTCGACGAGGCCGCGGTCGTACTTGAAGACCTGCTCCAGGCCGCCGCCCTCGGCACGCTTGATGGCGTCGTGGCCGGCGTGGTCGATCGAGTTGTCGATGGTGTCGTCCTCGACGGCGTCGACGCGCGACTCGGCGTCGGCCCGCTCGTCGCGGACGACGAACTCGACGCCCTTGTTGAGGAACGCCATCTCGCGCAGGCGCGAGGTGATCGTCTCGAGGTGGTAGGTGGTGTGCTCGAAGATGTCCTCGGAGGCGTACCAGGTCACCGTGGTGCCGGTGCCTTCGCCGGGCTCCATCTCGCGGACCTGCTCGAGGTCGGCGTCGGGGACGCCGAGCTGGAAGGTCTGGCGCCACAGGTGACCGCGGTTCTTCACCTCGGCGACGAGGCGGGTCGACAGCGCGTTGACGACCGAGACGCCGACGCCGTGGAGACCGCCGGACACCTTGTAGCCGCCGCCGCCGAACTTGCCGCCGGCGTGGAGCATCGTCAGGGCCATCGTGAGCGCCGGCATCTCCTGGCCGGGGGCGGTGTCGGTCGGGATGCCGCGACCGTTGTCCTCGACGCGCACGCCGCCGTCGGCCTGGAGCGTCAGCACGATCCGGGTCGCGTAGCCGGCCAGCGCCTCGTCGACGCCGTTGTCCACGATCTCCCAGATCAGGTGGTGCAGGCCGCGCTCGCCGGTGGAGCCGATGTACATGCCGGGGCGCTTGCGCACCGCCTCGAGGCCCTCGAGGACGGTGATCGCCGAGGCGTCGTACTCGAAGTCCTTGTCGACGGCGGACGACGACCGCTTCTCGACGGCCTCGACCGCGGCCTCGACGTTGTCCTCGACCGTCTGCGCGAGTGCCTCGGCGCGCTCGGCCTCCGAGGGGCTGTCGCTGGGGTCTGGTCCGGGAGCTGAATCGGTGGTCGGGTGGTTCTCGACGTTCTCTTCGCTCAAGGCGCAGCCTTCTTCCCGTCGCCCTCGAGGGGCGTTCGACATGAGTCGAGTCGCGGCTGTTGCTCCGGGCAACCACGCGTGCGACTCGACTTGTCATACTACCGGTCAGAGGCCCCAGACCGAAGCACCCGCCCCGAGGATGGGGTGGATCGGTGGAAAAAGTGGCCCTCAGGGGCCACATGAGGCCGGTTCAGAGGGCCGAACAGGGGGGTCGGTGGGTCCCCCTACCGCCGCGAGGCCCGCAGATCGGCAGATCGGGCCTCTCCTCGACGGGGCACCCGCTCATCCGTAGGTGTCGCGCGGACCCCGTCCGTCGCGGCTCGAGAGCCGTCCCTTCTTCCACGTCGGCAGGTGGGGGCCGAGCACCTCGATCACGGTGACGGTGCCGTGCCCCAGGTCCTCGTTGAGACGCCGTACGACGCTCGGGGCGAGCAGCTTGAGCTGGGTCGCCCAGGCCGTGGAGTCGGTGCGCACCACCAGTCGGCCGTCCTCGAACGCCTCCGGCGTGCAGTGGTCGGCGACCTCCTGCCCGACCAGCTCGGCCCAGCGGCCGAAGACGCCCTGCACCTTGAGGTCCACCTCCCAGCCGTGGTGGGCGATGAGGCGACCCATCGCGTCGTCGAGGAGCTGGGGGTCGCGGTCGTCGGCGCGCGCACCGGACGACGTCGTGAACGTGCGCCGCCGGGACGGACCCGTCTTCTTCCGCGGCCGCGCTCCCGGACTGACGGCCGCGGCCTTGGCGGCCGCGCGGGCGAGGTCGAGCCCGTCGGGCTGGTGCTCGGGCGCCTCGTCGGGAGTCTGGTCGGACGTCTGGTCGGGGGTGTCGTCACTCGTCACGGGTCACCTGGCCGTCGGCGACGAGGAAGCGGACGCCCTGGAGCGAGGCCGGCACGTCCGCGGCGACCGCCGCGGTGACCAGCACCTGCTCGGCGCCGGCGACGAGCCCGGCGAGCTGGCTGCGTCGCTCGGCGTCGAGCTCGGCGAAGACGTCGTCGAGCACGAGGATCGGGTCGTCTCCGTCGGCGCGCAGCAGGTCGTAGGACGCCAGCCTGAGTGCCAGCGCGAACGACCACGACTCCCCGTGGGAGGCATAGCCCTTGACCGGCAGGCGCAGGTCGTCCGGTCCCGATCCGGTGCCCAGGGTGAGGAGCAGCTCGTCGCGGTGCGGGCCGACGAGCGAGATCCCGCGGTCGAGCTCGTCCTTGCGCTTCGCGGCGATCGCGTCGAGGAGCGCCTGCTGCAGGTCGCCACCCGAGGACTCGACGTCGACGCTCGCCCGGTAGTCCAGGTCCGCGTCGTCCCGGCTCGCGCCGCGGGCGACCGCCTCGTAGGCCTTGCCGAGGTAGGGGCGCAGGTCGTCGACGAGCTGGAGGCGGGCACCGAGGATCTCGGCGCCGACGCGCGCGAGGTTGTCGTCCCAGATCTCGAGCGTCGACATCGCGGCGTCGCGCGAGGACCCGCGCGCGATGCCGGCGGTCTTGAGGAGGCTGTTGCGCTGCTTGAGGATCCGGTCGTAGTCCGAGCGCACCCCGGCCAGGCGCGGCGTACGCAGCACGAGCAGGTCGTCGAGCAGCTTGCGGCGGTCGGAGGGGTCGCCCTTCACCAGCGTGAGGTCGTCGGGAGCGAAGACGACCGTCCGCACCAGGCCGACGATCTCGCGCGGCCGGGGCAGGGGAGAGCGGTTGATGCGCGCCCGGTTGGCGCGGCCCGGGTTGAGCTCGACCTCGAGCAGGGCCGTCCGGCCCTCCTTCACCACCGAGGCGCGGACGATGGCCTGGTCGGCACCGGCCTTCACGAGCGGGGCGTCGGTGGCGACCCGGTGGGACGAGAGCCGCGAGAGGTAGTCGATCGCCTCGACGAGGTTGGTCTTGCCCTGGCCGTTGCGGCCGATGAACGCCGTCGCCCCCGGCTCCAGCGCGACGTCGACGTCGGCGTAGGAGCGGAAGTTGTGCAGGGTGAGGTGTGCGACGTGCAACGGGAGTCCTAGCTCTCGCCGGCGCCGGCCTGCTTCGACGTCTCGGACTGCTCGGCCCCCGACTCGCCGGCGGCGTCGCCGCCCTGGGGGGCGGACGACTTCACGGCGTGGCCACCGAACTGGTTCCGCATCGCCGCGACGGCCTTCATCGTCGGGGAGTCGTCCTGCTGGGAGACGAAGCGGGCGTAGAGGGCGGCGGTGATGGCGGGGGTCGCGACGCCGTGCTCGATGCCGGCCTCGACGGTCCACCGGCCCTCGCCCGAGTCCGCGGCGTAGCCGGCGATCTTGCTGAGGCCCGGGTCCTCGTCGAGGGCGGTGACCATCAGGTCGAGCAGCCACGAGCGGATGACCGTGCCCTCGCGCCAGGAGCGGAAGACCTCGGTCACGTTGTCGGTGAGCTCGGCCTTGTCGAGCAGCTCCCAGCCCTCGGCGTACGCCTGCATAATCGCGTACTCGATGCCGTTGTGGACCATCTTGGAGAAGTGCCCGGCGCCGACCTTGCCGGCGTGGACCGAGCCGAAGTCACCCTCGGGCTTGAGGGCGTCGAAGGCCTCCTGGACCTTGGCGATGTCGTCGGCGTCGCCGCCGTACATCAGGGCGTAGCCGTTCTCCAGGCCCCAGACGCCGCCGGAGACGCCGCAGTCGACGTAGCCGATGCCCTTCTCGGCGAGCAGCTCGGCGTTGGCGATGTCGTCGGTCCAGCGCGAGTTGCCGCCGTCGACCACGACGTCGCCCTCGGCGAGCAGCTCGGCGAGCTCCTTGACCGTCGCCCGCGTCGGATCGCCCGCGGGCACCATCACCCAGACGACCTTGGGACTCGGGAGCGCCTCGACGAGCGCTCCGAGCGAGTCGACGTCACTGACGTCTGGATTGCGGTCGAAGCCGACCACGGTGAGTCCCGCGCGACGCATGCGCTCGCGCATGTTGCCGCCCATCTTGCCCAGCCCGATGAGTCCGATGTCCATAGGCGTGAGCGTAGACCCACGCCCTAGGTGGCCGGGTGCCGAGCAACCAGCAGGCCGCTCAGCTCAGCAGGCGGCGTGGCATCAGGAGGTAGCGGAAGGTCTGGCTGTCGTCGGCGTCGGTGCCGGAGATGACGACCGGCTTGGTGGCCTGGGTGAAGGCCAGGTCGACGAACTCCCCGTCGATGGCGGTGAGGCCGTCGAGGAGGAACTGCGGGTTGAAGCCCGTCGTGAGGTCGTCGCCGTTGATCTCGGCGTCGACGGCCTCGGTCGCCATCGCCTCGTCGCCGGACCCGGCGTCGAGCACGATCTGGTGGTCGCCGAACTTCATCTGGACGGCCGTGTTGCGCTCGGCCACGAGCGCGACGCGCTTGACGGTCTCGATGAGCTCGGCCTTGTTGACCTTGGCGACCGTGAGGTGCTCGGCCGGGAAGAGCGAGCGCACCTTGGGGAACTCGCCGTCGAGCAACCGGGTCGTGGTGCGGCGTACGCCGCCCAGGCCGGTGCCCTCGAAGCCGATCAGGCCCTCGCCGGCACCGCTCGCGGCGAGCGCGATGGTGACCTCGGCACCCGAGGTGAGCGACTTCGCGGTGTCGCCGAGCACCTTCGCCGGGACCAGCGCGGCGACGGACTCGTCGGGCGACTGCGGGTTCCAGGTGAGCTCGCGGTGCGAGAGGCGGAATCGGTCGGTGGCGAGCAGCGCCATCGTGGAGCCGTCGATCTCGATGCGGACGCCGGTGAGCACCGGGAGCATGTCGTCGCGCCCTGCAGCCGTGACGGCCTGGGCGACGGCGTGGGCGAAGTCGGCGCTGGAGACGGTGCCGGTGGCGGACGGCATCTGCGGCAGCGTCGGGTAGTCGTCGACCGGCATCGTCTGGAGGCTGAAGCGGGCCGAGCCGCAGGTGAGGGAGACGCGCGGCCCCTCGAGGGTGAGCTCGACCGGCTTGGCCGGGAGGCTGCGGCAGATGTCGGCGAGCAGCCGGCCGCTGACGAGCGCCCTGCCCTCGTCGTTGACCTCGGCCGTGAGCGTCGCGCGCGCCGACGTCTCGTAGTCGAAGGTGGAGAGCACCAGGCCGGCGTCGCTGGCCTCGATCAGCAGGCCAGCGAGGACCGGGGAGCTGGGACGGACCGGGAGGCTGCGGGCAGCCCAGGCAACGGCATCGGCGAAGACGTCGCGTTCGACGCGGAACTTCACAAGGGACTCCTCAGCAAGAACTGCTCACGACAAGTTGTGGTGCGCTGCGGGCGCAGGACGTGGCCACGCGCGGGCGCGTAGGAAGTGCATCCTGTCACGGGCCCACGACGCTTCGGCAGGGTTCTCCCCAGAGGAGTGCGTGTTCGGTGTTGGTGGGAGATGGGACCAGTCTTCAGGTACGTAGTGGTCATAGGGTCGGTGGAAACTGTGGACAAAGCTCGTTCGTGCAGGTCAGCGCCCTGACAACCTGTGTACGACGTGTGGGGACGCACGGGGACGTGCCGCGCGTGCATGTGGAGCGAGCCGGCGTTCGTGTGGTTCGTCCCGGTGAGTCCACAGGGCCTGGGGACGACGGGCCGAGCCGAACCACATGTTGTCCACACGTGCGGAGGGCGTCGGCGACTCAGGACTGACGGGCCTGCATCTTCACGCGGTTCGTGAGCTCGCTGACCTGGTTGAAGACGGCGCGGCGCTCGGCGAGGAGCTGGCGGATCTTGCGGTCGGCGTACATCACCGTCGTGTGGTCGCGGCCGCCGAACTCGCGTCCGATCTGCGGCAGCGACATGGACGTCAGCTCGCGGCAGAGGTACATCCCGATCTGGCGCGCCATGACGAGGTGGCGGCCGCGGGACGGTCCGGTGAGGTCCTCGAGCGAGACCCCGAAGTAGGCCGCGGTCTGCGCGATGATCAGCGCGTGCGTGATCTCGGGCTCGCCGC
Organism: Nocardioides baculatus; assembly: GCF_016735675.1. Classification (GTDB taxonomy): domain Bacteria; phylum Actinomycetota; class Actinomycetes; order Propionibacteriales; family Nocardioidaceae; genus Nocardioides; species Nocardioides baculatus. The sequence goes on from NZ_JAERSG010000001.1 coordinate 667,795, forward strand.
CCTCGGGGATCAGGTCCTTGAGCACGATCTCGGCCAGGGTCATGTCGACCTCCTGCCGGTTGAGGTTGGCGAAGGCCGTCACCCGGATCAGCGCACCCTCGAGCTCGCGGATGTTGGTCTGGATCTTCGAGGCGATGAACTCGAGCACGTCCGGCGGCGCGGTGAGGCGGTCCATCGCCGCCTTCTTGCGCAGGATCGCGATGCGGGTCTCCAGGTCGGGCGGCTGGACGTCGGTGATGAGCCCCCACTCGAACCGGTTGCGCAGCCGGTCCTCGAGCGCCTCGAGCCGCTTGGGCGCGCGGTCGGAGGTCAGCACGATCTGCTTGTTGGCGTTGTGGAGGGTGTTGAAGGTGTGGAAGAACTCTTCCTGCGTCTGGGTCTTGCCCTCGAGGAACTGGATGTCGTCGATCAGGAGGACGTCGACGTCGCGGTAGCGCCGCTTGAACCGGTCCTGCCGGTCGTCGCGGATCGCGTTGATGAACTCGTTGGTGAACTCCTCGCTGGAGACGTAGCGCACCTTCGCGTTGCTGTAGAGGCTGCGGACGTAGTGGCCGATCGCGTGGAGCAGGTGGGTCTTGCCCAGGCCCGAGTCGCCGTAGACGAGGAGCGGGTTGTACGCCTTGCCCGGCGCCTCGGCGACCGCGACGGCGGCCGCGTGGGGGAACCGGTTGGACGAGCCGATGACGAACGTCTCGAACGTGTACTTGGGGTTGAGGCGGGTCTCGAGGACGGACGACCGCCGCTCGCCGGTGTTGACCGGCTCGTGGCTCTCGGCCAGGGAGTCCATCGGCGCCGGCTCGGCCATCGGCTCGTTTGTCGATAAAGCGACAGATCCATCTGTCGATTCATCGATGTGGGGCTGCTCCTCGGACTCGAGGGCGGGGTTGACCGTGACGAGCATCCGGATCTCGCGCCCGAAGCCCTCGGTGAGGGCGTCCTCGATGTGGTTGCGCAGCCGACCCTCGAGCTGGTTACGGGTGAAGTCGTTGGGCACGGCGATGATCGCGGTGTTCTCGTGCAGCGTCATCGGCACGCTGGGCCGCAGCCAGGCGCGCTGGTTGGGCTGGAGGTCCTCGACGATCTGCTGCCATGCCGTCCCGAGATCTACCTGCTGGTCGTCCACCCGGACCGCCTTCGCTCTTCACTGTTGTCGTGCTCGTGTCGTGCCTTGACTGGAGCTCCTGCCGGGCACCGGGTGGACTGCGTCCACAGAGTTGTCCACAAGCTGTGAACTGCCCGCCCCGACCGACTCGACCGGAGGCCCCGACCTCGTGCCACCGGTGGTCCCGCCGTTGTTTCTGCAGGTCAGAGGCGCTGAGGAAGGGCACGTGACCCGGGACACAGTGGGCTGTCATCCCTGGTGGGACCGCGGTGGGGAGGAGATCGCGACCCCCGGAACGTAACAACCTCGCGCGGTCCGCGGCAAGACGTCATCCACAGGCACGACCGGGGTAGGTGCTCGTGGGTTTGACCCCCTCTTCCGCCACCGCGTACCGTTGGCCGGTCGCTCCATGTCGACGGGTGCCGCATGTCCACGATCCGCCACCAGGCGGCCACGTGGGTGGGCGGTGCCGGCCGAAGTATGCAGTTCGTGCCGCACTGACCTCTCAGTGGAGTGGACATCCCTCGAAACCTTCGGAGAAATAGCCGTGAGCAAGCGTACGTACCAGCCGAACAACCGTCGCCGTCACAAGGTGCACGGCTTCCGTCTGCGCATGCGGACCCGCGCCGGACGCTCGATCCTGTCCGCCCGTCGTCGCAAGGGCCGCAAGGAACTGGCCGTCTGACGGCCAGGGTCCGCGGCACACGCTGTGCTCCCCGCGGCCCATCGCCTCACCGACAGTGACGACTTCCGTCGTGCTGTGAGGAGTGGGCGCCGTGCTGGTAGCCCGACGCTGGTGGTCCACCTGTGGGTGGATCCGGACGTCACGGGCCCGGTGCGCGTCGGGTTCACCGTCAGCAAGGCCGTGGGCAACGCCGCCACACGCAACCGCGTGAAGAGACGACTTCGACACCTGACCCGGGAGCACCTCCCCTCGTTGGAGGAGCTTCCGGGTCGTGCTGCTCTCGTGGTGCGGGCCCTGCCCGCCGCGGCCGAGGCGTCGTACGCCGCTCTGGGCGACGACCTGGGTCGTACGCTCGAGCGCGTGAGCCCGTCATGAAGCACCTCCTCATCGGGTTCATCCGTGCCTGGCGCTTCGCGATCAGCCCGCTCTACGGCCAGGTCTGTCGCTACCACCCCACCTGCTCGGCGTACGCCCTCGAGGCCGTCACCGAGCACGGGGCGGTCCGCGGCACCTGGCTCTCCGTACGCCGCATCGCTCGCTGCCACCCGTGGGCCGCCGGCGGCTACGACCCCGTTCCCCCTCGCGCCACCTCGGCCGCGAAGACACCTGCAACTCGAGGAGCTTGAGTGCTCGACTTCTTCGGATCCATCGGCCACGCGATCATGGTGCCGCTCTACTACGCGGTGTCCTTCGTCCTGGTGGGGTTCCACAAGCTCTTCTCAACCTTCATGGACCCGGCCGGTGGACTCACCTGGGTGCTGTCGATCGTCGGCCTCACGCTCACCATCCGTGCCGCGCTGATCCCGCTGTTCGTCAAGCAGATCAAGTCGAGTCGCAACATGCAGCTGATCCAGCCCAAGGTGCGCGAGCTGCAGAAGAAGTACGGCCACGACCGGGAGAAGCTCGCCCAGGAGACGATGGCCCTCTACAAGGACTCGGGCACCAACCCGTTCGCCTCGTGCCTGCCGATCCTGCTGCAGATGCCGATCTTCCTGGCGCTGTTCCGGATGCTCGACCAGGCGTCGAAGAAGGACAAGGCGCACGGCTTCCTCGACGAGACCCTCGCCAAGCAGTTCGGCGACTCGAAGATCTTCGACCTCATCCCGGTGTCGGGGACGTTCCTCAAGACCGGCGGCGTCATCGAGGTCATGATCCTCGCGGCGTTCCTCGTGCTCGCCATGACGGCCACGACGTTCCTCACGCAGCGCCAGCTGATGAGCAAGAACATGCCGGCCGACGCGCTCTCGGGCCCGTACGCCCAGCAGCAGAAGATGCTGCTCTACGTGCTCCCCGTGGTCTTCGCGGTCGGTGGCATCGCGTTCCCGATCGGTGTGCTCGTCTACTGGACGGTCTCGAACCTCTGGACCATGGCGCAGCAGTTCTACGTCATCCGGAACAACCCGGCTCCGGGCACGCCCGCCGCGAAGGCGAAGGAGGAGCGCGACAAGGCCAAGGGCAAGCTGCCCGAGGCCGACGCCGCCGCCGCTCAGCAGGCGACCCTCGTCGAGGAGAAGCCGCAGCCGCAGCGCCAGCAGCCGCAGCGCCAGACCAAGGCGCAGCGCGCCAAGGCCCAGGGCAGCAGCAACAAGAAGAAGAAGCGCTGACCCCCACGAGTTTCGGCGGTGCCTCGCGGCACTGCATCCACGAGTGAAGCAGGAGTTCCACGTGACTGAGCAGACGACCGATACCGACACCGTCGAGGTCGAGAACGACTCCCCCGCGGCGGGTGACGCCGACGCCAAGGCCGGCCGACCGTCCAAGGTCCAGCGGCTCGAGGCGGAGGGCGACATCGCCGCCGACTACCTCGAGGAGCTCCTCGACATCGCCGACCTCGACGGCGACCTCGACATGGACGTCGAGGGAGACCGGGCGAGCGTCCAGATCGACGGCGCCGACCTCCAGCAGCTCGTGGGGCGCAACGGTGAGGTGCTGGAGGCTCTCCAGGAGCTGACCCGCCTGGCCGTGTACCGCGAGACCGGTGAGCGCTCGCGGCTCATGCTCGACGTCGGCGGTCACCGTGCCGAGCAGCGCACACGTCTGGTCGCGCTGGCCGAGAAGTCGATCGCCGAGGTGAAGGAGAAGGGCGAGCCGCTCTCCCTGGAGCCGATGAGCGCCTTCGAGCGCAAGGTCGTGCACGACGCGGTGGCGGCCGCCGGCCTCTCGTCCGAGTCCGAGGGTGCGGAGCCGAAGCGCCACGTGGTGATCCTCCCGGCGTGAGCGACGACGTTTCACGTGAAACGCCCTCCGTGCCCGATGCGGCACGGAGGGCGTTCACGTCTGACCGGCTGGGCCTGGCGGCGCGCTACACCGAGCTGCTCGCCACCGAAGGCGTGGTGCGTGGGCTGATCGGCCCGCGCGAGGCGGACAAGCTGTGGGATCGGCACGTGCTGAACTCCGCCGTGCTGGGAGAGGCGATCCCGCAGGGTGCGCGCGTCTGCGACATCGGTACGGGCGCTGGTCTCCCGGGCGTCGTCGTGGCCATAGCTCGGCCCGACCTCACGATGACCCTGGTCGAGCCGCTCCTGCGCCGGACGACGTTCCTCGACGAGGTGGTGGCCGAGCTGGGGTTGGACCACGTCCGGGTGGTGCGCGGTCGTGCCGAGGACCTCCACGGCACCGAGACGTTCGACGTGGTCACCTCGCGAGCGGTGGCACCACTCGATCGACTGCTGGGCTGGTCCATGCCTCTGGTCGCGCCCACCGGCTCGCTGGTGGCGATGAAGGGCCGCTCGGTCCACGACGAGATCTCCGCGGCAGCGGGCCTCCTGACCACGTGGCGGTGCGCCGAGCCCGAGGTGCTGGAGCTCGGGGCAGGGATCGTGGATCCACAGACCACGGTCCTCCGGGTGTCCTGGGCCGACCCGAGCCGGATAGGTTGGCCCCTTGCCCGCGGACCCCAGCGCAGTAGTCGTCAACGGCAGAAGCAGCGCCGAGCACAACGAGAGGCACAGTGACGTGAGCGGAGACAACCCCGGCGGTTGGGGTGGACGGCACGCCACCGACAAGTCGGAGCGAAAGTTTTCCACCGGTCAGGACACCGCATCTGAGCGCAGTTATCCACAGGACCAGTCCTCTTCTCCACAGACGGTGGATGTTTCACGTGAAACCGCCGATGAGGCCTCTCCTCAGGCGGACGTGTCTGTTTCACGTGAAACACGACCCGCGTGGAACGTACGCACCGCTGCGGACTTCGCGGACCAGCACGACGCGTACCACGACGCTGGGACTCCGCTCGCGCAGGCGGCGCAGCACTCCGTCCTTGCGCGCTCCGGAGGTCTCCGGCGACAGGGCGCGCCGAGGCCGGACGCCACCCGCGTCCTGGTGGTGGCGAACCAGAAGGGCGGCGTGGGGAAGACGACGTCGACGGTCAACGTGGCCGCGGGGTTGTCCCAGCTGGGTCAGCGAGTCCTCGTCATCGACCTCGACCCCCAGGGCAACGCCTCGACCGCACTCGGCGTCGACCACCACCGGGGGGTCCCGTCGACCTACGACATGCTGGTCGAGGGGCAGCCCCTCGCCGACGTGATGACGGAGTGCGCCGACCTTCCCGGTCTGTGGGTCGTGCCGGCCACCATCGACCTCGCCGGTGCCGAGATCGAGCTGGTCAGCGTCGTGGCGCGCGAGCAGCGGCTGGCGCGCGCGATCAATGCGCACCCTCTCGTCGGCACGGCCGAGGAGGTCGGCGACGACCGGTTCGACTACGTCCTCGTCGACTGCCCGCCGTCGCTGGGCCTCCTGACGCTGAACGCGCTCGTGGCCGGCCGCGAGATGTTCATCCCGATCCAGGCGGAGTACTACGCGCTCGAGGGCCTCGGGCAGCTGCTCGAGACAGTCGAGATGGTGCGCCAGCACCTGAACCCGCGGCTGATCGTGTCCACGATCCTGCTCACGATGTACGACGCCCGCACGAGGCTCGCCGCGGGCGTGGCCGACGAGGTGCGCGGCCACTTCGGTGACCAGGTCCTCAAGACGGCCGTCCCGCGGTCGGTCCGCGTGTCGGAGGCGCCGTCGTATGGGCAGACGGTCATGACCTACGATCCGGCGTCGGCCGGGGCACTGTCCTACCTCGAGGCCGCGCGCGAGATCGCCAGCAAGGGAGCCCCCACGTCATGAACGCCAACCCGCCCCGCCGTGGCCTCGGCCGAGGCCTGGGGTCGCTGATCCCGACCGCCCCCAGCCAGCCGGCTCCCAGCGAGACGGTCGCCGGCGAGTCGCCGGCGAGCGCCGGCACCGAGGTCGCGCCCGCAGCATTAGCGACCAACGGTGCGAGCGTGTCCGCGACCGACGAGGGCGCGCACGTGGTGGCCGGCGCGTACTTCGCCGAGCTCCCCATCACGCAGGTGCGTCCCAACGCGCGCCAGCCGCGCCACGTCTTCGAGGAGGAGGCGCTGGCAGAGCTGGTGCACTCCATCCGTGAGGTCGGGCTCCTCCAGCCCGTGGTCGTGCGCAAGACCGGTGACGAGTCCTACGAGCTCATCATGGGCGAGCGGCGCTGGCGGGCCTCGCAGGAGGCCGGCCGCGACACGATCCCGGCGATCGTCCGCGAGACCGACGACAACGACATGCTGCGCGACGCGTTGCTGGAGAACCTGCACCGCTCGCAGCTCAACCCGCTTGAGGAGGCGGCCGCCTACGGCCAGCTGCTCGAGGACTTCGGTTGCACCCACGAGGAGCTCGCCCAGCGCATCGGCCGGTCGCGACCGCAGATCTCCAACACGCTGCGTCTGCTCAAGCTGTCCCCGGCCGTCCAGCGCCGGGTGGCCGCGGGGGTCCTGTCCGCCGGGCACGCCCGCGCGTTGCTCGCCGTCGACGACGCCGACCTCCAGGACCGGCTCGCCGCGCGCGTGACCGCCGAGGGCATCTCGGTGCGGGGGCTCGAGGAGATCGTCTCGGTGGGTGTCGAGCCCGACGCCCCGTCCCGGGTGGTCCGCAACAAGCCCGTCGCCCCCGGCCTGACCGACCTGGCCGACCGGCTCTCCGACCGCCTCGAGACCCGCGTGAAGGTCGACCTCGGCAAGGCCAAGGGCAAGATCACCGTCGAGTTCGCCAGCCTCGACGACCTGCGCCGCATCGTCGACATCATGGACCCCCGCAATCGGGACGACCGCCCCATCTGAGCCGAGCAGGGTCGACCGAGGCACGAGGTCGGCGCGTGGGCTCGACCAGGTTGAGCAAGCGACACGACCGAGGCACGAGGTCGTACGAGCGCGACGAAACCCCTGGAGGAGGAGCGGCTCTCCTCGTGGCGTGACGTGGGCTCGAGCCTCGCTGGCGCTCGCACCTCACACACCGCATCCCCCAGCGAATTGTCGACAAAACAACAAAAAGACAAAGCGATCTACCGACAGATCGACCTGTCTACCTGTCGCTACTGACGCTTGGCGGCGCGCTTCTCGGCCCGCTTCCGGGCGCGTTCGCGCTTCTCGGCGGCGTCGAGGGTGAGCGCCTCGTCGGGCGTGGGGGCGGAGCCGCCCATCGATGCGGGCACCCACCAGGAGCCCGGCGGCTGCTCGGCCGCGGGGTATTCCGCGACGACCTCGGCCAGCATCGAGCTCATGCGCGAGCGCAGCTCGGCGGTCTCGGCGACCGGGTTGGCGCCGGTGGGGTGCATCGGCTCGCCGACCCGGATCGCGATCGTCTTGCCGCGCGAGAAGTCGCGCGGGTGGCCCTTGGTCATCATCCGCTGGGTGCCCCACAGGATGACGGGCACGAGGGGCACGCCGGCCTCCGCCGCGATGCGTACGGCACCGGACTTGAACTCCTTGAGCTCCATCGACCGGGAGATGGTCGCCTCGGGGAAGATCCCCACCGCCTCCCCGTTGCGCAGGTAGTCGACTGCGGTGTGGTAGCTGGCGATCCCCTCGCCGCGGTCGACCTCGATGTGGTGCAGCGAGCGCATGAGCGGGCCGACCCACCGGTGGTCGAAGAGCTCGCGCTTGGACATGAAGCGGACCAGCCGGCGCGAGGGGTGCGCGGCGAAGCCGCCGTAGATGAAGTCGACGTAGCTGATGTGGTTGAAGGCCAGCAGCACGCCGCCCTCGCGCGGCACGTGCTCGGTGCCGGACATCTGGAAGCTCTGGCCGAGAGCGCGGAACGCCGTCTTGGCCGTGACGATGATCGGGGGATAGGTGACGTCACGCATGCGCGAAGCCTAGGGTCCGCCGACGCGCGCCGCGAGGGATGGTGACCGGCGACTCAGCCGGGGGCTCAGCGGCGCGTGGCGAGGAAGTCGGCGATCCGGCCGATCGCCTCCTCCAGCACGCTCGCCTCGGGCAGCGTGACGAGCCGGAAGTGGTCGGGCGTGGGCCAGTTGAAGCCGGTGCCGTGCGTGACCAGGATCTTCTTGGCCCGGAGCAGCTCGATCACGAAGTCCTGGTCGTCCTCGATGGCGTAGACCTCGGGGTCGAGCCGCGGGAAGCAGTAGAGCGCGCCACGGGGCTTCACGTTGCTGACGCCCGGGATCTCGTTGAGCAGGCGGTGGGCGAGCATCGACTGCTCGTAGAAGCGGCCGCCGGGACCGATCAGCTCCTCGATCGACTGGTAGCCGCCCAGCGCGGTCTGGATCGCGTGCTGCGCCGGCACGTTGGCGCACATCCGCATGTTGGCGATGAGCGTGAGACCTTCGAGGAAGTCGGTCGCCAGCTCCTTCGGGCCCGCGATCATCACCCAGCCGGCACGGTAGCCGCACACGCGGTAGGCCTTCGACAGCCCGGAGAACGTCAACGTCAGCACGTCGTTGCCGCCGTAGGTCGCCGCGTGGTGGTGCTGCGCGTCCTCGAACAGGATCTTCTCGTAGATCTCGTCCGCCATCACGACCAGCTGGTGGCGCCGCGCGATGTCGACCAGGCCCTTGACCGTCTCCTCGCTGTAGACCGCGCCGGTCGGGTTGTTGGGGTTGATGATCACCAGCGCGTGGGTGTTCTCGGTGATCTTCGACTCGATGTCGGCGAGGTCGGGGTTCCAGTCGTCGTCCTCGTCGCAGCGGTAGTGCACCGGGATGCCGCCGGCGAGGGTGACCGCACCCGTCCACAGCGGGTAGTCCGGGGCCGGGACCAGGATCTCGTTGCCGTCGTCGACGAAGGCCTGGAGCACCATCGAGATCAGCTCGGAGACCCCGTTGCCGATGAAGATGTCCTCGACGCCGACGTCACGCAGTCCGTGCGACTGGTAGTAGTGCATGACGGCCGTGCGCGCGGACCAGATGCCCTGACTGTCGGCGTACCCCTGCGACTGCGGCAGGTGGTGCATCATGTCGGCGAGGATCTGCTCGGGCGCCTCGAAGCCGAACGGTGCGGTGTTGCCGATGTTGAGCTTGAGGATCCGGTGGCCCTCCGCCTCGAGCCGCTGTGCCTCGACGAGGATCGGCCCGCGCACGTCGTAGCGGACACCTTGCAGCTTCTTGCTCTGTCGGATCGGGCGCACGCCTCATCCTCGCAGGCGTCCCACGGGTCTACCCTGAGAGTCGTGTCACGCAAGACCGCGCGCCTGACGGTCGACCACCTCGCGGAGCTGGCCGATCCGGTGCGGTCGTGCCTGTTCTGGGAGCTGGGGCCGGTGGACCGCGCCCGGCTCGACGAGCAGGAGCGCATCGCCGAGAAGGAGAGCTGGCTCTCCGGCGTCCTGCGCGAGTGGGGCTCGTGCGGTCGGGTGGTCCGCGTCGACGGCCGGACGGTCGGGCACATCGTCTACGCGCCCGCGGCCTACCTGCCCGGAGCCGCGGTCCTGCCGACGGCGCCGGCGTCACCCGACGCGATCATCGCCGCGACCGCCTGGATCGAGCCGGCGATGCGCGGAGGCGGGCTCGGCCGGCTCCTGGTCCAGGCGATGGCCGCCGACCTCGTCCAGCGCGGCCACACCGCGATCGAGGCGTACGGCGACACGCGGGGGCGGACGCAGGGGTGCGTGCTCCCCACCGAGTTCTGGGGTGGTGTGGGGTTCAAGACCCAGCGCGCACACCCGACGACGTCGCGGATGCGGATGGAGCTCCGGACGGCGCTGAGCTGGAAGGACGAGGTCGAGCTCGCGCTGGAGCGGGTCTGGGGTGCCGTACGCCCCACGCAGAAGGCGACCCGCCCGATCGGATCGGTGCGGGCCGCCTCCGGCCACTGAGCTGTGACTCAGATGAGGCCCTCGAGCTCCTTGAGGAGCGCGGCCTTCGGCTTGGCGCCGACGATGGACTTCACGACCTCGCCGCCCTGGTAGACGTTGATCGTCGGGATACCGGTGACGCGGTAGGACGACGGCGTGACCGGGTTCTCGTCGACGTTCATCTTGAGGAACGTGAGCTTCTCGCCGTGCTCGGCGTTGAGCTCGTCGAGGATCGGGGCGACCTGGCGGCACGGACCGCACCACTCTGCCCAGAAGTCGACGAGGACGGGCTTGTCCGACTTGAGGACCTGGGTCTCGAACTCGGCGTCGGTGACAGCGGCGATGTTGGCCACGGGGATTCCCTTTCGTAGTGCCCGCACGGGTGCGGGGTGTCAGCTCGGAGGCTTAGTACTTCTGATCCAACACCGCCCCACCGACAGATGTTCCCCTCCACGCCGAGCCCGGGGTAGTCCAGCGGGTGTGGGTCGTCGGAGGGCCTGCTGGACGACCACGAGCCATGGACCACGAAGCAAATTGGTGAAGTGAGGACATCGTGAAGTAGATTCACTACATGACGACCCCGACGGACGCGCTCGACCGGGTGCTGCACCTCGCGACCCTCGTGCAGGCCGACCTGGCCCGCTTCGAGCGCGAGGAGGGCCTGAGCACCTCGCGCGTACACCTCCTGTGGGTCCTCGGGGCATCCGGACCCTCGACCCAGCAGTCCCTGGCCACGGCCCTCGACGTGACCCCGCGCAACGTGACCGGGCTCGTCGACGGGCTGGTCGGGTCGGGCCACGTCACCCGCGAGCCGCACCCCGGCGACCGCCGGGCCACCCTCGTGACGCTCACCGACCTCGGCACGCGCACCGTCGACGGCCTGGCGACCTCGCACGCGGACCTCGCGGACCGGCTGTTCGGCGACGTCCCGGCCGAGCGGCTGGCGACCTTCGGCGAGGTCCTCGACGAGACCACCCAACGGTTCGCCCAACTGATGGAGGAGGCGTGATGGACGTCGTACGACGCGCGCGGAGGCTGGCATGGGCCGCGCTCAAGCTGGAGATCACGCTCTACCTGGCCCTCGGGCGCTGGATCACCCGCCGTCCGGACGTACCGGCCGGCACGACGCCCATCGGCTACTCCCGCCTCGTCGCCCCGATGCTCTGGCTGTGGATCTTCGGCTCGGCCACCGAGGTGGTGGTCCTCGACGTGCTGCTGAGCCGGTGGTGGACGCCGCTGCGGATCCCGCTGCTGGTCGTCGGCGTGTGGGGCCTGGTCTGGATGCTCGGCCTGATGGCGGCCTACCGCACCCGCCCGCACCTGCTCGGCGAGACCTCGCTCCAGGTGCGCGACGGCATCCACGCCCGCGTCGACGTCGCGCTCGACCGGATCGCGAGCGTCCGCTCGGCCGACCACGACCTGCCGGGCCTGCTCAAGTCCGTGCACGTCGAGGGCGAGGGCGACGACGCGGTCCTGCTGGTCGGGGTCAGCAGCCGTACGAACCTCGAGCTGGTGCTCACCGGCCCGACGACCCTCGAGACGCCGAACGGCCCGACGACCGTGGGCCGCGTGGGCCTCTGGGTCGACGAGCCGCGTGACGTGGCGGACGCGCTCAGGCGCCGGCTGTCTGCACCTCTTCGCTGATCGCCTCGACCGTCGCGGCGGCCTCGCCCGCGGTCGACGCCTCGTGGTCGAGGGCGGCGATGAAGCGCTCGGCGTCGAGGGCCGCGGCACAGCCGGTGCCGGCGGCCGTGATCGCCTGGCGGTAGTGGTGGTCGACCAGGTCGCCGGCGGCGAAGACACCCGGCAGGTTGGTCGCGGTGGACGGGTGGTCGACGAGGACGTAGCCGTCGTCGTCGAGGTCGACCTGCCCGGTGAGCAGCTCCGAGCGGGGGTCGTGGCCGATCGCGATGAAGAGGCCGGTGATCTCGAGCGGGCGCTCCTCGCCGGTCACCGTGTCGCGCAGGGTGATCGACTCGAGCTTGTCGGCGCCGTTGATCGCGGCGACCTCGGAGTTCCACACCATCTCGAGCTTGGGGTCGGCGAAGGCGCGCTCCTGCATGATCTTGGAGGCGCGCAGCTCGTCGCGGCGGTGGATCAGGTAGACCTTCGATCCGAAGCGCGTGAGGAAGGTGGCCTCCTCGATGGCGGAGTCACCGCCACCGACGACGGCGATGGCCTGCTCGCGGAAGAAGAATCCGTCGCACGTCGCACACCACGAGACGCCGCGACCGGAGAGCTCCTCCTCGCGGGGCAGGCCGAGCTTGCGGTAGCCCGAACCGGTCGCGAGGATCACCGACCGCGCGGTGTAGGTGTCGGTGGCGGTCTTCACGACCTTGATGTCACCGGTGAGGTCGACCTCGACGATGTCGTCGGCGATCAGCTCGGCACCGAAGCGCTCGGCCTGCGCGCGCATCTCGTCCATCAGCGCGGGGCCCATGATGCCGTCGCGGAAGCCGGGGAAGTTCTCGACCTCGGTGGTGTTCATCAGTGCACCGCCGGCGGTCACCGAGCCCTCGAAGACCAGCGGCTCGAGCGCCGCGCGGGCGGCGTACACGGCAGCGGTGTAGCCCGAGGGCCCCGATCCGATCACGATGACGTTGCGCGGTTCGGTGGTCTGGCTCATGGGGCGGGTCACTCCTGCTGGAATCGATTGCTGCGTACGGCTATCTCAACCGATCGTAGGCCAGCAGTGTTCCCGCGTCAGGGCGCGGGCAGCGTGAGCGTGCGCACGGCGGTCGGGTCGCCGCAGACGTAGAGGTCCACCTGCTGGCTGGTGCCGTCCGCGCGCCGGAAGACGACCGCGCCGAGCACGCCGTCGACCTGCGCGAGGACGCGTCGCCCGCGCCCGGCGCCGCTCAGGTCGCAGTCGGCCAGCCGCTCGGTCGACATCTCCGCACCCGGCGCCTGGACACCGGCGGCGGTGTCACGCAGGGAGAGCAGCTCGCCGTCGAGGTCGCCGTCGTCGGTCGAGAGCGTGGGGTAGGCCGCGAGCGGTGCGGACGTGCCCGACTTGAGGCTCTGCGGACCCAGCTCCTCGCTGTCCGCGCCGCTGGAGCCGTCGTCGCCGGACTCGCGCTGCGAGGTGGACATGTCGCTGTCGGCGGCCGAGCCGGCGCTGGAGCTGTCCTCGCCGGACGGGAGGCCCTGGCCGAGCGCGACACCGGCGACGACGACCGCGGCGGCGGCCAGGAGGCCGATGCCCGCCGCCCGGCGGCGTCGGGCGCCGAGGTCGACCACCGGAGCGCTGGTGGTCTCAGGGGTGGGTCCCGGTCCGCGCTCGGCGGCGAGGGAGGCGAGGGTCGCGTCGAGGCGGGCGACGACCTCGGGAGGGGTGGGACCGTCGTGGCGTGCGTCGGCGAGCAGGCGGCGTACGGCCTCCTGCTCGGGCGGCAGGTCGGGGGACTGGGTCATCGGGTCACCTCCTCGCGAGGCTGGTCGGGCACGACAGGGCGGGGATCACAGGACGGGGGCGCTCAGGGCGCGGGCGGGCCGCGCGGCCGCACGGTGGGTTGGACGGGACCGTCCGGGGGCTGGTTCCCGTGAGGGGTGTCACCGACCGGCAGGTGGAGGTCGGCGAGCAGACCGGCCAGCTTGGCGCGACCGCGCGAGCAGCGCGACTTCACGGTGCCCTCGGCGCAGCCGAGCATCTCGGCCACCTCCGCGACGGGGTAGCCCTCCATGTCGACCAGGACGAGCGCCGCGCGCTGGTCCGCCGGCAGGGTCGCGAGCGCGTCGAGCACCCGCTGGCGCCGCTCGGCGTCCTCGGCGGCGGCGTCGGGCAGGTCGTCGTGCGTGGCCGTGGCGACGAGCGTGCCCCGGTCCTCGACGTCGTCGGGGAGCGCGTCGAAGCGCCGGATCTTCGCCGCGCGGAGCCGGTCGAGGCAGGCGTTGACCACCACGCGGTGCAGCCAGGTGGTCACCTGCGCCTCCCCGCGGAACGACCCCGCCCGCCGGAAGGCCGCGATCATGCCGTCCTGGAGGCCGTCGGCCGCGTCCTCGGGGTTGCCCATCGTGCGCAGCGACACCGCCCACAGCCGGTCGCGGTGGCGCGCGAACAGCACGCCGAACGCGTCGGCGTCGCCGTCGACGTGCGCCTGGAGCAGCTCGCGGTCCGACCGCTCGTCGGCAGCCGCAGTCGTCACGGGGCGCTCATCCCAGGACCTGCACCTCGGCGATCGTGCCGCGGAAGCCGTCGCCGACGTCGGGCAGGATCGTGAGCCAGACCGTGACGAAGCGCCCGGACACCGCCTCGTCGACCGAGACGGTGAGCTCGCCGGAGCCGGACGCGGTGCCGATCGGGGTGAGGCCGGCGACGCCCGTCGGCGCGGTCGAGGTGACGTACGCCGCCAGCGACGTCTCGCCGTCGACGGTCACCACGACCTGGCGCACGCCCTTGGCGGTGCCGAGGTCGACGACCACGCCGACGCCGGTCTTGAGGCCGCCGGGACCGAAGTTCTGGAGGTAGGTCGAGGTGCTCCACGTCGTGGTGGCGTCACCGTCGACGACGTTGGGGACCGAGTCGGAGTTCTCCTCGCCGCCGTCGGTGCCCTGCGGGTCGAAGGCCGCAGCGGTCAGGTCGGTGAACGGCGTGGGATCGACGATGGTCGGGCTCGGCGAGGACGACGTGGTCGGGTCGTCGTCACCGGAGTCGGTCACCTGCGGGAGCCCGAGCTGGTAGGCGAACACGGCCGCGACCATCACCAGCACGCAGATGCCGACGATCATCGCCAGGCGGATCCAGCTGCGACCAGGCACCTGGTCGCCGGTGTCGTCGAGGCCCTCGCCGGTGCCCCAGCGGTCCTCCGACCACGACCCCGAGCTCCACGAGCCGGTGTCCCGGCCGGGAGGGCGTACGCCGGAGTCGCGGCGGGCGTCGGTCGAGGAGTCCTGCACCGAGTCCTGGGAGACGTCCCACGGCCAGTAGTCCGGGTTGGCCGACGCGGCACGGCTGCCGGCGCGCGGACGGCGTACGGGTTCGCCGTCGGGCGGGTCGGGCGCGAACAGCGGCTTGGGCGGCGGCTCCTCGAGCGGCGGCGGGGGCTCCGGCTTCTCGGCGCGCGCCCGCAGCCAGTCGACCTCGTCGTCGTCGTGGAACACCGGCATCCCTGCCTGGGTCGGCAGGTCGACGGGAGCGGTCGGAGCGGGCGCCGGGGGTGCGGGGTCCGGGACGGCGGGCTGCACCTCGGCCTCCTCGGGCTCCGCTGCTGCAGGCTCGGCCTCCTCGGGCGCCGTCTCCTCGGGCTCGGGCGTCGGATCCGCCGGGACGACCGGGACCGCGGCGACGGTGGCCGTCCCGGTGGCCGTCCCGGTGGGCGTGTCGGTGGGCGTGTCGGTGGGCGTCTCGGTGGGCGGCCGCGGCGCCTGGACGGGGACGTGCGTCCCGGTGAGCTCGCCGACGTAGTCGTGGAGCATGTCCCGGATCGCACGGGCGTCGAGGTCCGAGCCGTCCCGGCCGGGCGCGTGCTGGGGGTTGAGGACCTGGTCGCAGAGCGCGTCGAGCATCCGCGGGATGCCGGCGCGCACCCGGCGGGGGCGCAGCACCTCGCCGTGCACCTCGGGCGCCTGCGGCACGGCGGACTCCGAGGCTCCCGCCCACTTGCCGGTCAGCGCGCAGTAGAGGAGACCGGCGAGGTCGACCTCGTCGACGCCGACGCGGCCCGGCGGCAGCCCGCGCAGCGCGGCATCGACCCCGAAGCCGATGATGCGGACCTGGCCGTGCTGGTCGACCAGCACGTTCTCCGGGACGAGGCGACCGTGGGCCAGCCCGGCGGCGTGCGCCTCGGCCATCGTGTCGGCGACCTCGGCGACGAGCCAGGCCGCCCGGCGCGGCGGCAGCGGGCCCTCGCGCGCGACGAGGATGTCGAGGGAGTCGCCCTGGCCCCACTCGTTCACGACGAAGCAGCGCTCGCCCGCCGACTCGGCGTCGAGCACCCGGAGCAGTCGGCGGTCCATGACGGGTCCGACCCCGCGCGCGGCCGCGAGGACGGCCTCCGCGCGCTCGTCGTCGGAGGGGAGGAGGTGCACCGACACTGCCCGGTGGAGGACCAGGTCGTGCGCCCGCCAGAAGCGACCGGTCCCGTTCTCCGCGAGCAGGTCGTCGAGGCGGTAGCGGTCGGCGAGCACGTCACCGGCCTGCATCGACGTCGGCATCGCTCACCTCGCTCCCCACGGCTCGTCCTGTCCCAGAGGCCACTCTAGGGACTCTCAGCCCCGGCGCAGCCGCGCCGCGACGGTGTCGACGAGGCTGGTGACCTCGCGGATCCGGAGGACGCGGGCCCCACCGAGCAGGACCAGGCCGCCGGCCAGCCCGCTCAGGCCGCCGCGGACCAGCGCGAGCGGGGGTGAGAGCTGCTCGCCGAGCCCGGCGAGCGACCACTCGACGAGCCAGGCGACGGCACCGGCGGCGACCAGCACGATCGCCATCCGCACCAGGAACCTCACCAGCCGGGGCGTCTCGAGCCCCCCGACCGTCCGCCGGAGCAGCGCGAAGCTGACCACGGCCCCGACGGCGTACGACGACAGGTAGGCGACGACGAGCATCGGGGCCGTCTCGTCCGCGGGCCGCGACGGCACCAGGACGAGCGCGACCGCGATGTTGGTCAGCGACACCGCGAGCTGGATGAAGAAGACCAGCCGTGTCATCTCCATCGCGTAGAAGCCGCGCAGCATGAAGTAGTGGACGGTGAAGAAGACGAGCGCCGGGCCGAACAGGGCCAGGGTCGGGGTGAAGGCCGCCGCCGCGTCGCGATCGGCCCAGGCGAACGCGGCCGACGACACGTCGCCCGCGAGGATCGGGAGCAGCACGGCGAACGGCAGCACCAGCGCCAGCGCCGTGCGGAGCGTCGAGCCGACGGTCGCGCCGAGGTCGGCGAGCCGCCCCTCGTGGGCGTACGACGACAGCCGCGGCAGGATCGCCGTCGCCAGCGACACGGTGACGATCGAGTGCGGCACCATCATGATCAGCAGGCTGCTGCTGTAGACGGTGTAGCCCGGGTTGCCCTCGACGCTGCTGCCCGAGGCGAGCTTGACCACCACGAAGTACGCCGCCTGGGTGGCGATGACGAAGAGCACCGTCCAGATGCCGAGGGACAGCGTCTTCCTCAGCTCGGGGTCGCGGAAGTCGAAGCGCGGGCGGTAGGTGAAGCCCGACGCGCGGAGGTAGGGCACCAGCACCAGGCACTGCACGACGATGCCGAGCGTCGAGCCCAGCCCGAGCAGGACCTCCTGGCTGGTGTCGAGGGCCGCGGTCTGCTGGGCGTCGGTCGCCTCGCCCCAGACGAGGAGGTAGGCGACGAGCATCACCACGGCGATGATGTTGTTGGCGATCGGCGCCCACATCATCGGACCGAACCGGCCACGGGCGTTGAGCACCTGGCCGACCAGGACGTACATCCCGTAGAAGAACACCTGCGGCAGGCACCAGCGGGTGAGGTCGATGATCGACTCGAGGTGCGCGGCGCGGTCGGGCTCCAGGAAGCGGTCGCTCAGGTAGAGCCGCAGCAGCCACGGCGCGGCGGCCACGAGGATCACGGTGACGCCGCCGAGGAACAGCGCGGACAGCGTGATGACCCGGCTGGCGTACGCGTCGCCGCCGTCGGGGTCCTCCTTGATCCGGCGGACCAGCTGCGGCACGAGGACGGCGTTGAACACGCCTCCCGCCAGCAGGATGTAGACCATGTTGGGCAGCGTGTTGGCGATGGTGAAGAGGTCGGCCCGCAGCAGGGCGCCGAGCGCGGCGACGAGCAGCGCCGCGCGGATGAACCCGGAGGCGCGCGAGAAGACGGTGCCGGCGGCCATCACGGCCGAGGAGGCCAGGATCCGCTGGTCGCTCATCGGCGGCTCATCGGTGGCTCATCAGGGTGCTCACGGACGGCCCGGGAGCAGGGGCGTGGCGGCCGACGGCTCGGGTCGTACGGCGGACGGGGTGCTGCTCTCCTCGACCCCGACCTCGTCGTCGGCGGCCGCCGCCTCGTCCTCGCCGCGCCCGGCGGCCGCGAGCTCGGCACGTCGCGCGCGGATCTGCCCGGGCAGGCGGTAGCCGATCATCCCGAAGAGCACGAGGGCGCCTCCGGCCATCGCGATCCACACGAGCGCGCTCACCCGCGCCGCGCGCATCTGCACGGCGTCGGAGGACCCCAGTGGTGCCCCGTCGAGCGAGGTGACGACGAAGCGGACGTTGTGCACGCCGAGCTGGTCGGTGGTCGCCTCGTAGCGGAGCAGGGTGCGCGCGCCGGGCCCGAGCGTCCGCTCGCCGTCGAGCCCGCTGATCGTCAGTCGCCCGTCCGTCGTCGGCCGCACCTGGACGGTGACGGGCTGGTCGAGGTTGTTGACGAGCGTCGCGCCGAGCTTGCCGGACGCGCTGAAGAGCGTCACCGACCCGGGTGCCTCGATCTGCACCTTGCCGAGGTAGCCCGACATCGCCTCCCCGACCCGGCTGGCGGCCCGCAGCGCGAGGCGCGGCCGCGACCGGTGCTGCTCGGACAGCGTTACGAGCGCCTCGTCGCGGACCTGTGCCTCGATGGTCGTCTGGAGGCTGAGCACCTGCTCGAGCAGGGCCGCGGCGTTGGTGGCGCGGGTGGCGGCGGTGAAGTTGCCGGCGCCGAGCTCCTTGGCCTGGTCCCTGGTCGTGTAGTTCAGCGCCGACGCGGGCCGGCCCACGGCGTTGTTGGGCTCGTCCGCGATGGTCTCGACCGGGACGACGTCGAGCCACGGCTGCTCGAGCTCGTCGAAGAACGCCGCGGCGTCCTCGCCCTGCCACACCGCGGGCATGGTGATGATCAGCGGTGCGGAGTCGTCGTCGAGCGCCCGGAGGGCCGCCTCGCTGAGCAGCCGCTGGCGCATCGCCAGCGGGTCGGTGGCCGCCGTGGGGCCGGGGCCGCCGGACTCGGCCGCGGTGCTGGTGACGAGGATCTTGTGACCGAGCATCTTGACGACGGAGTTGGGGGTGGTCGGGGGCAGGTCGAAGGCGCTGTCGCCGAGCAGCACCACCGTGTCGGGGGCGACGGTCTGGAGCGCCTCGGGACTGAGCAGGTCGCTGGTGGGTGACACGGCCGGTCGCGACGGGAGGCGCAGGACGCTCATCGCCTCGGCGCTGCGCGCGACGGCCTGGTCGAGACGCGTCCGGTCGTTGCGGACCGCGGCCGAGACGTCGAGGTCGCCGAAGGGCAGCGTCAGGACCGGCTGGGTGCCGACCAGGTCGCGGAAGCGGTTGAGCCAGCTCGCCGCGGCGGTGGCGAGCGCCTGTTCCTGCGCAGTGGGCTCCGCGGTGGGCGAGGTCGGAGGCGCAAGCGTGTCCCAGCCGCCCACCGCCGCGCCGGACTGCTCACCCTCCTCGGCCGACGGGGTCTCCGTCGGCTGCTCGTCCGGGATGCTGGGGTCCGGGATGTTGGGGTTGGGCACGATGCTGCGCGCCGGGTTGGCCCGTTCGAGGCGGGTCAGCGCGACGAGCACGGCGGGGTCGACGAGCCAGCTGTAGGGCGTACCGTCGGCGGACTCCGCCATGTCGAGCACGCCGTCGAGGGTGCCGCCCTCCGCGAGCCGCTTCTCCCACCGGTCGAGGCCGCCGACCTTGCCCTCGTCGGTGAACCAGACCCGGCTCCGGACCGAGAGGACGACCGACGCCTCCACCGAGGCGTCGGAGGCCGGCCGCGCGGGGATGAAGGTGCGGGCGCGCCCGTCGGCGACCGCGTCGCGCGGGACGGCGCCGTCACCGAAGGCGTGGACGCCGATCCAGTAGACCCCCTCGACGCGCGGATCCATGTCGAGCAGGTCGACCGGCACGGTGTCGGAGAAGTAGGCCGTCTCACCGGGCGCCAGCTCGTCGACGGTGTAGAAGGTGCCCGGCACCGTCACCCGGTCGCCGACCGCCTGCCTCGGGTCGCTGGCGGCGGAGTTGACGAGGTTGAGGGAGTCGAGGATCGGCTGCTCGGAGGAGAAGGCGTGCAGGTTGATCCGGGTGTAGGTGTCCTGGCTGACGTTGGTCACCGTGCCGGTGATCACGAGGTCGCCGCTGCGCGGCAGGACCGGGTCGATGGTGTCGATGTGGACGACGAGCGCATCCGCCTCCTCCGCTGGCGCCGCCGCGGCGGGTGCCTGTGCCCCCAGGCTCGCCAGTCCGGCCGTCAGGAGCCCCGCCAGGGCAGCACGGAACGAGGACGAGCGGGGCACGCACCGACTGTAGTTGACGGATGGGGAGCCTCCGGGGGTCGCCACGTAGACTGGCCCGTCGTGTCCGACGCCGCCTCGCCCCCTCTCACGATCGTCGAGATCCAGCGCCGCGTCGGCGCGGAGCTGGACCGCATCGGATCGGTCATCGACGAGCTCGGTGTCCTCTTCGCCGACGCCGGCGAGGAGCTGGCGCTGGTCGGCGGCCCGGTCCGCGACGCGATGCTCGGCCGGCTCCAGAGCGACCTCGACTTCACCACCTCCGCCCACCCCGACGTCACCGAGCGGCTCGTGTCCGACTGGGCCGACGCGGTGTGGGACATGGGTCGCGCGTTCGGCACGATCGGCTGCCGCAAGGGGCCGTGGCAGGTGGAGATCACGACCTACCGGTCGGAGTCGTACGACCCCACCTCGCGCAAGCCCGAGGTCGACTTCGGCGACAACCTCGAGGGCGATCTCGGTCGCCGCGACTTCAGCGTGAACTCGATGGCGGTGCGGGTGCCGAGCCGCGAGTTCGTCGACCCGTTCGGCGGGATCGTCGACCTGGCCGAGCGCGTGCTGCGGACGCCGGGGACGCCCGAGGACTCCTTCTCCGACGACCCCCTGCGGATGATGCGCGCCGCCCGCTTCGCGGCCCAGCTCGGCTTCTCCGTGGCGCCCGAGGTGGTCGCGGCGATGACCGAGATGGCCGGGCGGATCGAGATCATCTCGGCCGAGCGGGTGCGCGACGAGCTGGTCAAGCTGGTGTGCGCGCCCCACCCGCGGCTCGGCCTCACCCTGCTGGTCGACACCGGCCTGGCGGCCCACGTCCTGCCGGAGCTGCCGGCGCTCGCGCTCGAGCGCGACGAGCACCACCGCCACAAGGACGTCTACGAGCACACTCTCACCGTGCTCGAGCAGTCGATCGACCTCGAGCACCGGCTCGGGGGCAGCCCCGACTTCGTCAGTCGCTTCGCCGCGCTCATGCACGACGTCGGCAAGCCGAAGACCCGCCGCTTCGAGTCCGGCGGCACGGTGACCTTCCACCACCACGACGTGGTCGGCGCCAAGCTCACCCGCAAGCGGATGCAGGCGCTGCGCTTCTCCAACCACGACATCGACGCCGTGTCGACGCTGGTCGAGCTGCACCTGCGCTTCCACGGCTACGGCTCGGGGGAGTGGACCGACAGCGCCGTACGCCGCTACGTCCGCGACGCCGGTGACCAGCTCGAGCGGCTCCACATCCTCACCCGCGCCGACTGCACGACCCGCAACCAGCGCAAGGCCGACCGGCTGCGACGGACCTACGACTCGCTCGAGGAGCGCATCGCCCGACTGTCGGAGGAGGAGGAGCTCGCCTCGATCCGGCCCGACCTCGACGGCAACCAGATCATGGCGATCCTCGGCATCGGTCCCGGTCGCGAGATCGGCGAGGCCTACAAGTTCCTGCTCGACCTGAGGATGGACGAGGGCCCGCAGACGCCGGAGGCGGCGGAGGCCGCGCTCCGGTCGTGGTGGGCCGACCGGCCCTCCTGACCTCCCGCCCCGAGGTAGTTCAGGGAGGAATGGTCGTCGTCCGACGGTCCGGACGACCACCGTCCCCTGAACTACCGGGGTCGTCGCTGGGGGGTTGAGGTCAGCGCACGACCTTGATGTTGAACATGCCCGTGCCCAGGGCACCCATCGTGCGCAGCCACAGCGGCAGCAGCATCTCGGTGCCGCGAGCGGTCTCGATGCCGCCGAGGTCGATCACGTCCTGGTGCCCGAACCCGGTCAGGATCTCGGTCACCGTGGCCTTCGCAGCGGCGTCGTCGCCGGAGACGAAGACGGTCGTGGCCTCGTCCAGCAGTCCGGGGTCCACCATCAGCGCCGCGGTGAGCGTGTTGAGCGACTTCACGACCCTCGTGCGCGGGAACGCCGCCTGGATCTGCTCGCCGAGCGAGTCGTCGTCCTTGACGAAGAGGGTGGGCGGGAAGCCGGCGGAGAAGTCGAGCGGGTTGGAGATGTCGACCAGCACCTTGCCGGCGAGGTTGTCCTCCCCCGCCGCGGTCAGCATGGCGAGGGCCGCGCCCCCGTTGCCGGCGAGGACGAGCAGGTCGGCGCCCGCGGCAGCGTCGGCGTACGTCGTCAGGGCGATGCCGTCGTGGGCGGCGTGCCACCTGGCGAAGGGCGGGTTGCCCATGCCGTCGGTCTCGGTGCGCGCGAGGGTGGCCTCGGGGTCACGGGTGCCGACGACGACGGAGTGGCCGAGCCGGACGAGGCCGCCCGCGATGGTCTGGCCGACCATGCCGGTGCCGAGTACTGCGATGTTCATCAGGAGATCCTCCCCAGGGGTAGACAGGTCTGCCTGTTCGGATGGACGCTAACAGACAGGTCTGTCTACAATCAAGGAATGGTCGTCCCCCCCGCTCGTGAACGCATCCTCGACACCGCCTTCGCGCTCTTCTACGCGCGCGGCATCCGCGCGGTGGGCGTCGACCTGATCATCGCGGAGTCCGGGGTGGCGAAGGCGACGTTCTACAAGCACTTCCCGGCCAAGGACGAGCTCGTCCTGGCCTACCTCGACAAGGTCGACGGGGTGTGGAGCGGTCAGCTCCACGCGGCAGCGGAAGCGGCCGGCGACGAGCCGGCCGACCAGCTCGTGGGCATGTTCGACGCGCTCACCACGGCGTGCCGGCGTGAGGGCTACCGGGGGTGCGCCTTCATCAACGCCGCCGCCGAGTCCGTCCCCGGCTCGCCGGTGCACGACCGCACGGTCGCCCACAAGGACGCCGTACGCGCGTGGGTGGCCGAGCTCGCCGAGGGCGCCGGCGCCACCGACCCGGCCGGTCTCGCTCGCGCGCTGACCCTGCTGCTCGACGGCGGGCTGTCCGACGGAGCGCTGGCCGCGTCGCCGGAAGCGGCGGCCCGCGCGAAGAAGACCGCGCAGCTCGTCGTGTCCGCGAGCCTCGGCTGACCCGCCGCGCCCCCACGCCAGCGGCCCCGCAGTCCGGGACGTGGACTGCGGGGCCGCTGGGCTGCTGCTGGGGTGCTGCTCAGACGAGCGTCACTCGCCCTTGATGAACTTCTCGAGCTCGGCGCGACCGAGGTCGTCGGGCATCTGCACGGGCGGGGACTTCATCAGGTAGGTCGACGCGGGAATGATCGGGCCGCCGACCTTGCGGTCGAGGGCGATCTTCGCGGCGCGGACGGCGTCGATGATGATGCCGGCCGAGTTGGGGGAGTCCCAGACCTCGAGCTTGTACTCGAGGTTGAGCGGGACGTCACCGAAGGCGCGACCCTCGAGGCGGACGTAGGCCCACTTGCGGTCGTCGAGCCAGGCGACGTAGTCCGACGGGCCGATGTGGACGTTCCTGCTGTCGATCTTGTCGGCCAGCTCACCCGTGAGGTTGGACGTCACGGCCTGGGTCTTGGAAACCTTCTTGGACTCCAGGCGCTCGCGCTCGAGCATGTTCTTGAAGTCCATGTTGCCGCCGACGTTGAGCTGGTAGGTGCGGTCCAGCGCGACGCCGCGGTCCTCGAACAGCTTTGCCATCACGCGGTGGGTGATGGTGGCACCGACCTGGCTCTTGATGTCGTCGCCGACGATCGGGACGCCGGCGTCCTCGAACTTCTTGGCCCACTCGGGGTCGGAGGCGATGAAGACGGGCAGGGCGTTGACGAAGCCGACGCCGGCGTCGATCGCGCACTGGGCGTAGAACTTGGCGGCCTGCTCGGAGCCGACCGGGAGGTAGCAGACGAGGACGTCGACCTCGGCGTCCTTGAGCGCCTGGGTGACGTCGACCGGCTCGGCGGCGGACTCCTCGATGGTCTGGCGGTAGTACTTGCCGAGGCCGTCGAGCGTCGGGCCGCGCTTGACCTCGACGCCGAGGGTCGGGACGTCGGCGATCTTGATCGTGTTGTTCTCGGAGGCGTTGATGGCCTCGGAGAGGTCCTTGCCGACCTTCTTGTCGTCGACGTCGAACGCCACGACGAACTGGACGTCCTTGACGTGGTAGTCGCCGAACTTCACGTGCATCAGGCCGGGGACGGTGCCGGACGGGTCCGCGTCCTTGTAGTACTCAACGCCCTGGACGAGGGAGGTGGCGCAGTTGCCGACTCCGACGATCCCTACTCGAACCGAACCCATGGGGCTCTCCTTCTCATCAACGGTGGTGCTTCTTGGCGGGTGTCTGGTGAAGCTGGTGTGACTAGTCAGTGGTGGGCGTCGGCGTCGGTGCGGGACGCGGTGGGTCGGCGCGCTCGGCCTGGATCAGGTCGGAGAGCCACCGCACCTCGCGCTCGACCGACTCCACGCCGTGGCGCTGGAGCTCGGCGGCATAGCGGTTGACCTCGGCCTGGGTCCGCTCGAGCTCGCCCTGCACGCGCGCGAGCCGCTCCTGCAGCCGCGAGCGGCGACCCTCGAGGACGCGCAGGCGGATCTCCATGTCGGTCGAGGAGAAGAACGCGAACCTGATGTCGAAGTTGTCGTCCTCCCACGCGGTCGGGCCGACCTCGGACATGAGCCGCTGGAAGTGCTCGTTGCCGGCGGGCGTGACCTCGTAGGTGATGCGCGGGCGACGGGTCGAGGTCGTGGCCGGGCCGGCGACCTCGGTGATCAGGTTGGCGCGCAGCATCTTCTTCAACGCCGGGTAGAGCGAGCCGTAGGACAGCACGCGGCCCCACCCGAGCATCAGGTTGAGGCGCTTGCGCAGCTCGTAGCCGTGCATGGGTCCCTCGTGCAGCAGTCCGAGGACTGCGAGCTCGATGGTGTCCGCACGACGTGCCATGCGACCTATCGTACCGATATATCCGCGAGTGACGAATCGGGCTGGCGAATGGGGAGGACACGCGGCCCCCCGTACCCTGTTGCGGTGACTGCGAAGAAGCGCAGGGCCGACGGCAAGGCCCAGACCCGACGACCCCAGAAGCGGCGGACGAAGGGCCAGCGCGCAGCGAGGATCGCCAAGGTCCTCGGCGTCCTCGCCGTGGTCGGCGCACTCGTGGTGGCCGGCGTCGTCGTCGTGCTCTACCAGGCGATCAGCATCCCGACGCCCAACTCGGCCTTCCAGGCGCAGACGACGTTCGTCTACTACCAGGACGGCAAGCAGCAGCTCGGCACCTACTACGAGGACCAGAACCGCGAGTCGATCCCGATCGACACGATGCCGCAGGTGATGCAGGACGCCGTGGTCGCCGCCGAGAACCGCACGTTCTGGACCGACAAGGGCATCGACCCCAAGGGCATCCTGCGCGCGCTCTTCTCCAACGCCAGCGGCAACGCCCGCCAGGGTGCGTCGACGATCACCCAGCAGTACGTCAAGATCCTCTACCTGACGAGCGAGCAGAGCTACAAGCGCAAGATCAAGGAAGCGGTCGTCTCGCTCAAGATCCAGCAGCAGCTCAGCAAGAAGGAAGTCCTCGAGGGCTACCTCAACACCATCTACTTCGGGCGTGGTGCCTACGGCATCCAGGCCGCGTCGAAGGCGTTCTTCGACCACGACGCGACCGAGCTCAACCTGCGTGAGTCCGCGGTGCTGGCCACGGTGCTCAACAACCCCAGCAAGTACGACCCGGCCAACGGCAAGCAGGCCCGCGAGGACCTCAAGGGCCGCTACGCCTACGTCCTCGACAGCATGGCCGAGATGGGCACCATCACGACCGAGGAGCGCGACACGGCGCTCAAGCGGCTGCCCAAGTTCCCCAAGGTCGCGGCGCAGAGCCAGTTCGGCGGCCAGAAGGGCCACATGCTCGCGCTGGTGAAGCAGGAGCTGCTCGCCAAGGGCATCGCCTCGGAGGAGGAGATCGACGGCGGCGGCCTGCGGATCACCACCACCTTCGACCCGCAGGTGATGGCCGACGTCCAGGAGGGCGTCCTGGAGGAGAAGCCCGAGGGCTTCGGCGACAAGCAGCTCCACATCGGCGCGGCCACCGTCGAGGTCGGCACCGGCGCCCTGCGCGGGTTCTACGGCGGCCAGGACTACCTGCAGTCCCAGATCAACTGGGCCGCCACCGGCGGCATGGCCGGCTCGACGATCAAGCCGCTGACGGTCGCCGCGGCCCTCAAGCAGGGCTTCTCGATCGAGGACACCTTCCAGGGCAACTCACCCTTCGAGTTCCCCGACGGCACCGAGGTGCGCAACGAAGGCACCGGCACCGACGGCCTCGGCAACGACTACGGCGAGTCCGTCAGCCTGATCACGGCCGGCGAGGAGTCGATCAACACCGCATTCGTCGACATGTCGGACTCGATGGAGGACGGCCCGCAGGCGATCTACGACATGTCCCGCGCGCTTGGCATCCCCGGCGAGGACGCGTCCAGCAAGTTCCCCGGCATCCCGATGACCTCGACCGACTTCGGCCCCCAGGACACCCTGATCACCCTCGGCAAGGGCCGCGTCAGCCCCATCAACATGGCCAACGCCTACGCGACGATCGCCAACGGCGGCCAGCGCGCGGACGTCCATGTCGTGCAGAAGGTCGTCGACAAGAACGGCGAGACCCTCTACGAGTGGAAGGGCAAGACCCGCGACGCGGTCGACGAGGACATCGCCGCCGACACGTCCTACGTGATGCAGCAGATCGTGCAGAACGGCACGGGCCAGGCCGCGCTCCAGCTCGGCCGCCCGGCCGCCGGCAAGACCGGCACCGCGACCGGCGGTGAGGACGAGCACGTCTCCTCCTCGTGGTTCGCCGGCTACACACCCCAGATGGCGACCGCCGTGATGTACGTCCGCGGGGACGGCGACGACCAGATCGACGGGTGGCTGCCGTCCTACTTCGGTGCGGTCTACCCCGCCCAGACCTGGACCGGGATCATGCAGCGCGTGATGGATGGCATGGACGTCGAGGACTTCCCGGAGCCCGTCTACGTCGACGGCGACGCGCCCGAGGACGGCCACGAGTACACCCCGCCGCCGCCCCCGCCGCCGAAGCCCACCAGGTCGCCGACCCAGACCGGCGGCGTACCGACCGAGACGCCGACGGAGACGCCGACGGAGACGCCGACCGAGACGCCTCTGCCCACGGAGACGCCCATCCCGACGGAGACCCCGACGCCGGTCCCGACGCCGACCCCGACGCCCACGCCGACGCCGACGCCGACGCCGACACCCACCCCCACGCCGACACCCACCCCGACGCCCACCGATCCTCCGACGACGCCGGCGGCGAGGTACGCGGGGCGCGCGGCGGTCGTCGAGTACCGGCCCTGACCATGCGGGTGCAGCCGGCGCAGGCACCCAGCCGCGCCGACCCGGTGGTCGCGGCGATGTCCGAGGTGGTCGGCGGTCCGCTGGGTGACCACGCGGCGCCGCACCGCTGGTGGACCCCGGCGCGGGTGCTGCTCGGCGCCACCGGCGTCGCCCTCGCGATGGGCATGGCCGGCAAGTCCGCCTGCGTCACCTCCGGGTGGGGCAAGGACGAGCAGCCGTTCCGCCAGCTGTGCTGGACCGAGCTCGCCGGTACCTCGGCGAGCGCCGGCACGCCCCCGCACGTCACCGCCTGGCTCGAGCGCCTCGCCGGGTTGCTCCCCGGCAGCGGCACCGTCGCGACCACCGCCGCGCTGGCCGTGATCCTGGCCGCGCTCGCCCTGCTGGCCACCGCACTCCTCGTCCGGGTGGACGCCCGCCGGCCCTGGGCAGCTGCCGGCTGGGCGCTCGCCCCCGTGCTGGTCGCCCACTGGCTGTCGTGGGAGCTGGTCGCGGCGTTCGGCGTCGCCGTCCTGCTGTGGGGGTGGACGACCGGTCGGCCCTGGCTCGCCGGTGTCGGCGCCGGGATCGGCGCGGCCTTCGCCCTGCCGGTCGCGGTCGCCCTCGTCGGTGTCATCGCGATCGGCGGCCGTACGCGCGACCGGGTCGACGCGCTCCTGTCGGCGGCGGCGGCCTACGTCG
This sequence comes from Nocardioides baculatus, assembly GCF_016735675.1. Taxonomy (GTDB): domain Bacteria; phylum Actinomycetota; class Actinomycetes; order Propionibacteriales; family Nocardioidaceae; genus Nocardioides; species Nocardioides baculatus. The sequence goes on from NZ_JAERSG010000001.1 coordinate 695,687, forward strand.
TCGTCACGCTGCCCGGGCGGGCGCGGTCCGGGGGCGTCGACATCGGATCGGTCTGGCAGATGCTCGACCAGGCCGGGGCCTCCGCGTCCGCGACGACGCGCGCGGTCGTCCAGCTCGTGGTGCTGGCCGCGGCGGCCGTCGGGGTCGCGTGGATGGTGCGCCGCTCCGGGCGGATCACGCCGCAGACGAGCGCCCGGTCGGGGCTGGTGATGGTGTGCGCCGCACTGGTCGTAGCGCCGTCGGCCCCTCCGGAGCTGGCCCTCGTCGCGCTGCCGCTGGCCGCGATCGCCGTACGCCGGTGGCGCGACCTGCTCGTGTGGCAGGGCCTGCACGTGGTGAGCTGGGTGATCACCGGGTGGTACGTCGGTGGCGGTCTCGTGCCGACGATCACGGACGACGTACGTGCCTACTGGCTGGCGATCCTGCTGCGGGTGGCCGGCCTGGTGTGGATCGCGGTCGCGGTGCTGCGCGACGTGCCCGAGGTGCCCGACGTGTGGTCAGGTGACGACGACGCGGTCGAAGTCGGTCGCGGTGAAGCGGACCCGGACCTCGATCTCCTCACCGACACGCGGCACCCGAGCGCCTGACGGCACGAACAGCATCGAGGCCTGCATGTGGGGCGGCTCGGCGAAGAGCCGCTGCTTGCCGTCGATGGAGAACGGCGAGCGGACGAAGCCGACCGCGTCCATGCCGCCGCGGGCGAGGGTCGCGGCCCGCGCCTTGAGCGACTGGTCGCCGGTCGGCGCCTCGAGGCCGATGCCGTGCGCGGTGCCGCCGCTGACGATGACGATGTGGCCGTGCTTGGGGACGCTGCGCCCGCGGTAGCCGAAGGTGTCGCCGCGGTCGACCTCGTGGACGTCGAGGACGGTGGCACCCACCGTGAGGGCACCGCGGTCGCCGAGCCAGAGGTCGGTGCCGATGCGCGGACGCACGGTGAAGTCGGGATAGCTGCTCGCCAGTGACGTCATCTCGGCGTGCGTGAGGTGGGAGACGAAGACCGTCCGGGTCGGCAGGCCGGAGGCGACGATCTCGTTGATCAGACGGGTCACCTCGCCGAGGTGCGAGGTGGTGTTGAGCGGCAGGTGCATCGCGACGCCGCGCAGGCCGCTGCGCTGGTCGCCGACCATGTCCGCTGCCGCGGCCAGCTCGCGACGGGTCATGCCGTGCCGACGCATCGAGGTGAGCTGCTCGAGCACGAAGCGGGCATCAGGGTCCTGGGCGCGCAGCCCGGCCAGGTCGTCGGGCCGGCTGACGGTGTGCACGACGCGCGAGGCCGTACGGGCATCGAGGTCGAGCGCTGCCCGGAAGGGTCGCCACGGGGTGAGCACCAGGAGGTCGCCGTCGTAGCGCGACGACAGCTGCTCGATCTCGTCGTAGGTGCCGACGGCGATCATGTCGAGCGGTGCGCCGGTCTGGTCGGCGTGCTCGGCCAGCCACTGCGCGCGGCGCGCGAGCCGGCCCAGGCCCAGGCCGTAGCCGTTGCCCTTCGTGACAGGGACGATGCCGGGGTGCTTCGCGGCGGTGGCGAGCAGGTGCGCACGCCAGCGCTCGCCGTCGACGGTGAGGGTCAGGCTCATGCCCGTACTCGCTTCGCTCCGTGCGCGCACGAGGCACGAGGGACACGGTGCTCGATGACTCGCTCGCTGCGCTCGCTCATGTCATCCCCGCCGCGCCAGGTAGAGCTGGAACGCCTTGTAGACGGCGCGGTTGACCGGCAGGTCCCACTCGCCGGCGTACTCCACGGCCTGTCCGCCGGTGCCGACCTTGAACTGGATCAGCCCGACGTGCGGGTCGTCGGCGTCGAGGGTCTCGGTGATGCCGCGGAGGTCGTAGACCCGGGCGCCGGCCCCGAGCGCGTGGCGGATCATCGCCCACTGCACGGCGTTGGAGCCGCGGACCTCGCGCTTCTCGGTCGACGAGGCGCCGTAGGAGTACCACGCGTGGGTGCCGACGCGGATCGCGATCGTCGCGGCAACGAGGTCGCCCTCGTGGCGGGCCAGCCAGACCTGGATCCGGTCGGGGTCCTCGGCGAGCAGCGCGTCGTACATCGTCTGGAAGTACGCCAGCGGGCGCGGCGTGAAGTGGTCACGCTCGGCGGTGTGGACGTAGAGGTCGTGGAAGGCCTTGAGGTCGGCCCGCTCGCCGAGCGTCACCTCGACGCCGGACTTGTCGGCCTTCTTGATGTTGCGCCGCCAGAGCTGGTTCATCCCCTTGAGGACGTCGTCCTCGCTGCGGGGCGAGCCGTCCTCGTCGACCAGCGGGACCTGGAAGTTGAACTGCGGCTGGCCGGCGGAGAAGCCGCCCTCCGCCGACTGCTGCTGCCAGCCGAGCTCGTGCAGCTGCGCGATGACGCAGGCACCCTCCTGCGAGCGCTCCAGGGGAGGTACGTCGCCGAGACGGCGTACGGCCTCGTCGGCGACGCCCGCCTTGACCTGCTCGGCCGACCAGCGACGGGTCACGACGGGCGGGCCCATCCGGACCGCGAAGGCGCCTTGGCGCTTGAGGTGGGACACCATCGGGGCGAGCCAGGACTCGAGGTCGTCGTCGTCCCAGTCGATGACCGGGCCCTCGGGGAGGTAGGCGAGGTAGCGCTTGACCCGGGGCAGCTGGCGGTAGAGCACCAGGCCGACACCGACCAGGTCGGAGCCGCGGAACCAGCCGATCGACTCGGCCTTCCACTCCGCCTTCACCGCGGCCCAGGCGGGCGTCTGGAGGAAGCTCGCGGACGACCGACCGGCGATGAAGTCACGATGCTGCGGCGCGGTGATCGGGCGCAGCGAGAGGGAGGTCGTCACCGGGAAGACGTTACAAGGGACCAGACACGACCCCCGTACGTGTCTGGTCCCTTGTGACTACAGACGCCGGTTCGTCCGGAACGGTTGCGCCGGATGAGCACATTTTTTCGAAGAGTGTCACCTGCCTGCGCTCAAGGCAGCGTCAAGATCCTTCCGTCCGGGCCATCCGCGCATGGCCCACCCGGGGTCCGCTCGGTGGACGGGTGCCGGGGAGGACTGCCTGAGCCCGGTCGGACGGTGTGGCGCTAGAGGCGCTCGCGCAGCCAGGCGAAGTCGGCGACGTGCTCGGCCGCGCCACCGGGCGTCTCGCAGATGACCGGTGCCCCGGCCTCCCGCACGACGGCCGCGAACTCGTCGGCCGGCAGGTGGCCGTTGCCGAAGTTGGCGTGGCGGTCAGCGCCGGAGTCGAAGTCGTCGCGCGAGTCGTTGGCGTGGACCAGGTCGATGCGGCCGGTGATGCCACGCACCTTCTCGACCGCGTCGCCCAGCTCGATCCCGCCGGCCCAGGCGTGGCAGGTGTCGAGGCAGAAGCCGACGTCGTCGGCGCCCTCGGCCGAGGAGACGGCGTCCCAGACGCCGGCGATCCGGTCGAGGTGGCGGGCCATGGCGTTGTCGCCGCCGGCGGTGTTCTCGATCAGCAGCGGGATCTTGAGGTCGGTCGCCTCGATCGCCTTGCGCCAGTTGTCGAAGCCGACGCCCGGGTCGTCGTCCTTGTTGACGTGGCCGCCGTGCACGATCAGTCCCTTGGCGCCGATCTCGGCGGCGGCGTCCATGTGCTGCTGGAGCAGCTTGCGGCTCGGGATGCGGATCCGGTTGTTGGTCGTCGCGACGTTGACGATGTAGGGGGCGTGGACGTAGAGGTCGACGCCCGCCTCCTCCGCGGCCGCGCGCAGGGCGGCGGCGCCACCCTCGTAGCGGACCTCCGGCCCCTTGTATCCCTGCGGGTCGCCCAGGAAGAACTGGACCAGCGTCGTGTCGCGGGCGATCGCCTCGGCGACGGGGTCGGTCTGCTCGACGTGGGCTCCGATGGCGAGGGTCGTCATGGGCTCCAGCCTAGGAGGACGCACAGACAGCCGGCGACGACGGCGACCAGCCCGGCGACGGCCGCCCACGCCGGCCAGTCGACCTCGCCCCCGGGCGTACGACGTCCGCGCGGCGGCGGGCCGAGCCGGTCGGGCACCGGTGGACCAGCGGCGTCGGGCACCGGCAGCCGGCGGAGCAGCCGCAGCGCCGCGTCGGCCGTGGCGAGCCGCTGCTCGGGGTCGGCGACCAGCAGCCGCTCCACCAGGGGCCGGAGCGGGTGCGAGGGAATGGTGCCCTGCCGGGCCGGCGGCAGCCCGGTGACCATCTCGAGCACGACGCGGCCGACGGCGTACAGGTCCTGGGTCGGCTCGGGCGGCGCACCCCGCGCCTGCTCGGGGGCCATGTAGCCGTCGGTGCCGATCGCGCCCGGGACCGTGGTGAAGCGGCGGTCCGCGATCGGGGCGGCGACGCCGAAGTCGCCGAGCCGCAGGTGCGGGGGACCGTCGCCGGTCGCCTCGAGCAGCAGGTTGGCCGGCTTGACGTCGCGGTGCACGAGGCCGGCGCCGTGCACCGCCGACAGGCCCAGGAGGAGCTGCTCGCACATCAGCCCGACGGTGCCGGCGTCGAGCGAGCCGTGCTCGCGCAGCAGGTCGGCGACCGAGCCGCCCGGCACCAGCTCCATCGCCAGCACCACCAGGTCGTCCTCGGCGGCCCAGCCGTGCGGTGCGACGACGTGCGGGTGCCGGATCCGCACCGCCTGCTCGCGCACGAACCGGGCGAGCAGGGCCGAGCTGTGCTGGCCCAGGACCTTGAGGGCGACGTGGCGCCGGGTCCGCTCGTCCCACGCCCGCCACACCGACCCCATGCCACCCGACCCGACCTGGTCGAGCAGGACGTAGCGCCCCGCGACCACGGCGGGCCGGGACCGGACGGGAGCGACCACCCCGCGACGCTAGCCCGATCCCCGGACCCGGCGCAGCGGTCCTCCACAGGCGGCGTACGACGATTCCAGCAGGCCCCGGAGCCGCTGGTAGTCTTCCCCGGTTGCCTTCGGGCGACAGCACCAACGCGGCACCACGACCCACGTCGTACGCCGTGAACGCACAGTCCCTCCTGCCACGGAAAGCCCGTGGCCGCTCTAGCCCAGAGGAGGTGGAGACCGCTATGCGTGCCTATGAAGTGATGGTCATCCTCGACCCGAGTCTCGACGAGCGCACCATCGAGCCGTCGCTCGACAAGTACCTCAACGTGATCCGCAAGGACGGCGGCTCGGTCGAGTCCGTCGACGTGTGGGGTCGTCGCCGGATGGCGTACGAGATCAAGAAGAACGCCGAGGGCATCTACGCCGTCGTCAACCTGACGGCCGAGCCCGCGACGGTCAAGGAGTTCGACCGCCAGCTCACGCTGAACGAGTCGATCCTGCGCACGAAGGTCATGCGTCCCGACGCTCACTGATCGCCCTCACCGGCATCTGTGGATAGACCCTTCCGGCTGTCGGTGAGTGCCTGTTTGATGGGCGCATCACCGGGAGCACCCCGGATCAGCACCACATTCTGAGGAGACCTGGCATGGCAGGCGAGACCACGATCACCGTCATCGGCAACCTCGTCGACGACCCGGAGCTGCGGTTCACCCCCTCGGGGGCACCCGTGGCCAACTTCCGGATCGCGTCGACGCCGCGCACCTTCGACCGCCAGACCAACGAGTGGAAGGACGGCGACACGCTGTTCCTCTCCTGCGCGGTGTGGCGACAGGCCGCGGAGAACGTTGCCGAGTCCCTCCAGCGGGGCATGCGCGTGATCGTCCAGGGTCGCCTCAAGTCCAGGCAGTACGAGACCCGCGAGGGTGAGAAGCGCACCGTCTTCGAGATCGACGTCGAGGAGGTCGGCCCGTCGCTGCGCTCCGCATCGGCCAAGGTCACCAAGACGCAGCGGTCCGGCGGCGGTGGCGGCTACTCCGGTGGCAGCGGCTACTCGGGCGGCGGCGGTGGCGGTCAGTCCGCGACCGGCGACGACCCGTGGGCCAGCCCGGCTCCCTCTCAGGGTGGCGGCAACCAGGGCGGCTGGGGCGGTCAGTCCCCGAGCCAGGGTGGCCAGGCGGGCGCCCCGTCCGCACCGCCCAACGACCCGTGGGCCACGCCCGGGGTCAACGGCGGCAACGACGAGCCGCCCTTCTGATCCTGATCCGGATCATCTGAACAACACACCACCATTCCGTCCCTGATTGCCTCAGGGCCGGGCTCACTGAAAGGGAGCACCACAATGGCCAAGGCAATTCTGCGCAAGCCCAAGAAGAAGGTTTGCCAGTTCTGCAAGGAGAAGGCGACCGGTGTCGACTACAAGGACACCACGCTCCTCCGCAAGTTCATCTCCGACCGTGGCAAGATCCGCGCCCGTCGCGTGACCGGCAACTGCGTCCAGCACCAGCGCGACGTGGCCATCGCCGTCAAGAACGCGCGCGAGCTGGCTCTGCTGCCCTACACGTCCACCGGTCGCTGAGAGGAGCACGAGACATGAAGCTCATCCTGACGCAGGAGGTCGACGGCCTCGGCGCCCCCGGCGACGTGGTCGAGGTCAAGGACGGCTACGGCCGCAACTACCTCGTCCCCCGTGGCCTCGGCATCAAGTGGAGCCGCGGCGGCGAGAAGACCATCGAGTCCATCAAGACCGCCCGCACCGCCCGTGCGGCGCGCGACGAGGACCACGCCACCGAGATCAAGACCAAGCTCGAGGCGAGCCCGGTCATGGTCAAGGTCCGTGCCGGCGAGGGCGGTCGCCTGTTCGGCGCCGTCACCACCTCGGAGATCGCCGACGCGATCGCCGAGGTCTCGGGCGAGAAGGTCGACCGTCGCACGATCGTCGTGGTCAACCCGATCAAGACGCTCGGCTCGCACTCGGTGTCGGTCAAGCTGCACGACGAGGTGTCCGCCACGGTGGCCCTCAACGTCGTCCCCGCCTGATCGGTCCACGCGACACCCGCACCACGACGCACGGCCCGCTGTCTCCTCGGAGGCGGCGGGCCGTTCGTCGTCTCTCCACCCCGAAGTGCGCCGCGCTACTGGGTGGGGCGCTCGCAGAGGAACGGCGGGCCGGAGCCGCCGGAGTGGTACTCGTAGGTCGTGTCGTCCACCTGCAGCGTGATCCGCGAGCCGTCGACCATCGACATCGTGTAGCTCATCCCCTTCTTCGCGCAGCCCTTGCTGCCGTCGCTCCAGGTCACCTCCTGGACGTCGAGCACCTCCACCGCCTCGGCCTCGACGCCGAGCCTCGAGGCGAGGTCGTCGATCGCGGCGACCACCACGGGTGAGTCCGCGCCGGGGACGGGCGCGGTCTCGCTGGTCGTCGGCTCGTCCACGGGGCTCTCCTCGGCGGTCTCGTCGGTCGGGGCGGGTGCCGCGTCCTCGCCGCAGCCGGTGAGCGCGAGGCCCAGCACGGCCGCCACGAGCCAGGTGCGTACGCCGTTCACGTCCGCCAGCCTAGGGCTCAGCGGGTGACGGTCGCCCCGGTCACCATCCATGCGTCGCCGCGCGCCCGCCACGTGAGCAGCACCCCGCGCGCGCCCATGAAGACGACGGTCATCGCCACCCACACCATCACCAGCCCGTGGGGGAGGGTGGCCGCCCAGAGCGCGGCCGGGGCGTACGCCGCCAGCACGACGAGGCCGGCCCAGGCGAGGAACGCCCCGTCGCCGGCGCCGATGAGCACGCCGTCGAGCACGAAGACGACGCCGGCGAGCGGCTGCCCGACCGCGGCCACGAGGAGCACCGGCACGAGCAGGTCCTGCACGGCCGGGTCGCTGGTGAAGAGCGCGCCGACGACGGGGGACACCGCCGCCAGGGCGAGCCCGGCGACGAGCCCGCTGCACCACCCCCACTGGATCATCCGCCTCGTCAGCCGACGCGTGGTCTCGACGTCACCGCTGCCGAGCGAGCGACCGGTGAGCGCCTGCGCGGCGATCGCGATCGCGTCGAGGGCGAAGGCGAGGAAGGACCACAGGGTGATCGCGACCTGGTGGGTGGCGACGGTGACGTCGTCGCCGCCGGAGCCGACCCGGGTGACGGCGTACGTCCCGACGAGCAGGCAGGCACGCAGCGCGAGCGTGCGGATGACCAGGGCGACCGCGGCGTGCGCCGCGGCGCGGATGCCGGCGAGGTCGGGGGTCAACGGGGCGTCGTGCTCGCGGGAGGCGCGGACCACGACCGCGACCAGCCAGGCCGCGGAGACGACCTGCGCGATGACCGAGCCGATCGCCGAGCCGGCGATGCCGAGGTCGAGGCCGTAGACGAGGAGCAGGTTGAGCGCGATGTTGAGGCCGTTGCCGACCACGGCGACCAGCAGCGGCGTACGCGTGTCCTGCAGGCCGCGGAGCACGCCGGTCGCCGCGAGCATGATCAGCAGCGGGGTGGTGCCGAGGAAGGCGATGGCCAGGTAGGTCTCGGCGTGACCGGCGACCTCCGTGCCGGTGCCGAAGGCGCCCACGAGCGCGGGCGTGCCCAGGATCCCGCCGACGGTCGCGATCGCGCCGATGATCACGGCCAGCCAGATGCCGTCGACGCCCTGGGCGAGCGCCGCGCGGAGGTCGCCCGCCCCGAGGTGGCGCGCGACGCTCGCCGTGGTGCCGTACGCGAGAAAGACGCAGAGCCCGACGACGGTCTGGAGGATCACCGCGGCGATGCCCAGGCCCGCGAGCTGCGGGGTGCCGAGGTGACCGACGATGGCGGCGTCCGAGAGCAGGAACAGCGGCTCGGCGACGAGGGCGAGGAAGGCGGGCACCGCGAGTCGCAGGATCTCGCGGTCGACGGCCTTCACGCGTCCAACCCTAGGAACCCCCCGTCCTCCCCAGCGTGGCAGGCCCCACTAGTGGACGGGTCCGTGCGGCGTACATAGTCCTTTCGGACTACCTGTGCATCGTCGTGTGGATGAGCGCCCCGTCACACCTGTCCGAGCCCGATGTCGACAAAGCAACAGGCAACATCCAGATGTCGGACAGGTGAACGACCCCCGGAGCGAACTATTCTCCGTCCACAGGGTGTGCAGAACGTTTCCGCAGGTCAGATGCGTTCCCGCGGTCGATCCCGCAAGTTCTCCACAGCTCACTCCACGGTGCGTCCACGGGCTCCCGCGTGTCGTCCACGCGAGTGCGCAGGTTGTCCACAAGCCCTGTGGAGAACCGGCTGTCCATGGGGCTCGCGAGCGCGTACGTTCGCCCGCGGCAAGGGCCACGCTCGGGATCCGTCGGCGCCATGACAGCACATCAGTGTCGGTGGTCGTCCCTAGCGTCGGACCGTGGGCAGCGCGGCGAAGGGAGCATCGGTGAGCGTCACCTTCCAGGGTGGGTTCCAGGGGGACACCGACGAGGCGTGGGGCGACGGGCCCGCGGCCTACGAGCCCGGCGAGTCGCGCCGTTCGGCCGGCGACCGGACGCCTCCGCAGGACAACGCCGCGGAGCAGAGCGTGCTCGGCTCGATGCTGCTCTCCAAGGACGCGATCGCCGACGTGGTCGACGTGATCAAGGGTGTCGACTACTACCGTCCGGCCCACGAGATCATCCACGACGCGATCATCGACCTCTACGGCCGCGGCGAGCCGGCCGACCCGATCACCGTCGCGGCCGAGCTGGTCAAGCGCGGCGAGCTCCAGCGCATCGGTGGCGCCCCCTACCTCCACACCCTCTCGGCCAACGTGCCGATCGCGGCCAACGCCGGCTACTACGCCGAGATCGTGCGCGACAAGGCGATCCTGCGACGCCTGGTCGAGGCCGGCACCCGGATCGCCGCGCTGGGCTATGCCGGCGAGGGCGAGATCGACGACGTCGTCGACAACGCCCAGGCCGAGGTCTACAAGGTCACCGACCGCCGCGCGAGCGTCGACTACGCACCGCTGAGCGACATCATGAGCGGCGTCCTCGACGAGATCGAGATGATCGGCAACCGCGAGGCCGGCCTCTACGGCGTGCCCACCGGCTTCGCCGACCTCGACGACCTCACCAACGGCCTCCACTCCGGCCAGATGATCATCGTCGCGGCCCGCCCCGCCATGGGCAAGTCGACGCTCGCCCTCGACTTCTGCCGTGCCGCGTCGATCCACAACAACCTCACCAGCTGCTTCTTCAGCCTCGAGATGACGCGCTCGGAGATCATGATGCGCCTGCTCTCCGCCGAGGCGAAGGTGCCGCTCAACCACATCCGCAACGGCACGATGCGTGACGACGACTGGGAGAAGCTCGCGCGCAAGATGGGCCAGGTCTCCGGGGCGCCGATGTTCATCGACGACAGCCCCAACATGACGATGATGGAGATCCGGGCCAAGGCCCGTCGCCTCAAGCAGCGCCACGACCTCAAGCTGATCGTCATCGACTACATGCAGCTGATGAGCTCGGGCAAGAAGGTCGAGTCCCGCCAGCTCGAGGTCTCGGAGTTCTCCCGCAACATCAAGCTCCTCGCCAAGGAGCTCGAGCTGCCGATCATCGCGCTCTCCCAGCTCAACCGTGGTCCCGAGCAGCGCGGCGACAAGCGCCCGATGATGAGCGACCTGCGTGAGTCCGGCTCCCTCGAGCAGGACGCCGACATGGTGATCCTGCTCCACCGCGACGACGTCTACGAGAAGGAGTCGACCCGCCCCGGCGAGGCCGACCTGATCGTGGCCAAGCACCGCAACGGCCCCACCCGCGACCTCACCGTCGCCTTCCAGGGCCACTACTCCCGCTTCGTGGACATGGCCCAGGGCTGACGTTCGGACAGGTCAGCCCGGTCCGACCGGGTGGGCGAGGTCGTAGGCCCGCGAGACCTTCTGCGGCACGACCATCCGCCAGGCGTCGACGACGAGCTCGCGGGCCTCGTCGGGTTCGAGCTCGGCGAGGGTGGCGTGCACCCAGTGGAAGCGCAGGTCCGACTCGCGGGGCAGCTGGAAGCGGGGGTCGCTCTCGACGAGCGCGACGCGCTCCTCCTTGGGGAACGCGAAGCCCATCACGGTCTCGTCGAGGGAGAAGGCGACGTAGACGATCGACCCGACCCGGAACTTCAGGCGGCCCGCGACGTGCGCGACGTACGACCGCTCCAGCGTCTCGCCGAGCGGCAGGACGTCGTCGACGACCGCCATCGGGACCCTCCCTTCCCCAGCACCTCCGAGTATGCGCCGCATGCCCGCGAGGAGCGACAGGATTCTGTCGGCCGTATCGGTGGGCAGAACTGTGTTCGACAACGTGAACTGAAGGGCGTACGGTCGGCACCGGTTGTGGCACGCGTCACAGCCGCGTCCCGCTCGAGTCCGCACACCGAGCCCCACCCGAATCGTCTTCGGAGGAGCCCGTCGTGCCCCAGTCCAGCCGCCTGCGTCGCCTGTCGACCGTCGCCCTCCTGCCGCTCGTGGTCGGCGCACTCGCGGTCGTCGCGACGCCGCCCGCCACCGCCGCGGTCGGTGACACCCGGATCGCCTGGGTCGAGGTCGAGGACGGCGCGATCTCCGGCGGCCCGGCGCTCAACTCCGGCGACCACGGCAACTTCTCCGGCAGCGGGTCGTACACCTTCCGCGAGACCGGCATGACGTCGACGATGACGGTGACCGCGCCCGAGGCGGGGACGTACCCCGTCTGGATCAGGTACGCCGCCGGGCCGCTCACCCCGGAGGAGAACGTCACGCGGTCGATGGGCCTGACGACCAACGGCTCGCGCCAGGTCGTCAGCTATCCGCTGACCGGCAGCTGGGAGACGTGGGCGTTCGCGCGGGCCGACGTCACCCTCGCCCAAGGTGCCAACACCATCGCGGTCAACTGCACCCGCAACCTGCCGACCGAGATGTGCCGGCTCAACTTCGACGCGATCCAGGTCGGCGGGCTCGAGCCCGACACGTGCGTCGCGACCCCGGCGCCGGTCGGTGCGGCGCGCCTGTTCGACGGCACCTTCGCGAGCTTCGACCAGTGGCGCAAGGCCGGCGGTGGCGGCTTCGGTCACCAGACCGACTGCACCATCCGCGGCTTCCGCGGCCCCGGCAGCACCTGGACCCAGACGACCACCAGCCAGCAGGCCGGTCCCTACACGCTCCTCCTCGACTGGTTGAGGCGCGACGCCGACGACGCGTCGAGCGTGTACGTCGGATCGAGCACCAACAACACCGCCAACCCGACGACCGGCTACCGGGTGATGATCGGCGCCTCGGACACCGCGACCGTCACCTCGGCGGACGGCGCCTTCACCCAGACCGCCGACGCCGCCGCCCTCGCAGCAGCGGTGAGGCCGGTCAACCAGTGGAACCGGTACGCCGTCCAGGTGACGCCCGCCCGCATCCGCGTCCTGCTCAACGGACGCGTCGTCAACGCCGTGGACCGCGCGGTCCCGTTGGGCGGCTACATCGGCCTGGAGAACCGGAGCGAGGCTGCGCAGGTCGACTTCCGCGACATCCAGGTGCAGCCCGGCGTCGACCTCGGCCCGGTCGCCGGGCCCGCGAGGCGCGCGACGAAGGCCGACGGCACCACCGCGAACCCGGGCGGCGAGTCGACGCTCGGCAACCTCGTCGCCGACGCCCAGCGCTGGGCCACCCGTGGTGCGAGCGGTGGCACCGCCCGGATCTCCTTCGCCACCCCGAGCGCGCTGAAGACCGACCTCGTCCCCACGGGCTCCACCGTCACCTACGCGCAGGCCGCGGCCGTCGTCGACGCCGAGCCGCTCGTGAACATGCGGCTCACCGGCGCGCAGATCACGACCGTCCTCGAGCAGCAGTGGCAGACCACGTCCGGCGGCGAGGCGGCCACCCCCGCCTTCGTCCGGCTCGGTGCGTCCGACGGTTTCACGTGGACCCATGACGCCAGCCGCCCCCAGGGCGACCGGATCACCGGCACCTGGCTCGACGGCGCACCCCTCAACCCCGCCGGCACCTACTCGGTCACCGTCAGCCAGTCCCTCGCCGCCGGCGGCGACAACTTCCGCGGCTTCACCACCGGCCTCGTGCCGCAGGTGCGCTCGGCGACGACCCTGTCCGCCCTCGCGGCCTACCTCGGCGACTCCTCGACCGTCGGACCGCTCGCCCTGCCGCAGTCCCAGCGCGCGGTCGGCGTCACCGTGCCCGGCGGTGCCCCGTCGTCGTACGTCGCCGGGACGACGTACGCCGTCGACCTGAGCTCGTGGTCCTACTCGGCCGCCACCGACCCGCAGGACACCACCGTCGACGTGACCATCGCCGGTCGCCCGGCGGGCAGCTTCCCGGTCGACCGCACGCGCACGGACAACGCCTTCGACGAGGACGGCACGGTGGCGGTCCGCGCGACCATCCCGGCCGACCTCGCCGCCGGCACCGCGATCGTGCGGATGGTCGGCAGCACGACCGGCACGACCGTGACCCGGTCCATCGCGGTGACCGCGGCACCGCCCGCGCCGACCCCGACGCCGGCGCCCACCCCGACGCCGGAGCCGACCCCCGCTCCCGCTCCGCTGCCCACGTCCACCACCCCGCCCGCGGTCACGAAGGCGAGGCCGAACCTGAAGGTGAAGGTCAGGCCGGGACGCGTCGTGGCGAGGAAGACCAGGGCGAAGGTGGTCGTCACCGTCCGCTCCGCCGGTTCGACCCCGACGGGCACGGTCACCGTCCGCGCCGCGGGCAAGACGTACGCCGCGCGGCTCCGCAACGGCAGGGCGGTGGTCACCCTCCGCGCCTTCGCAACCCGGGGCGGGCCCTCGGTCCGGGTGTCGTACGCCGGCGACGCCACGACGCTGTCCACTGCCCGGACCCTGCGGATCGCCGTCCGCGCGCCGTGACCCGTGCCACCCGCCAACCCCGTCACAGGGGTGAGGCGACGGTCGTCAGGTCGACCTAGCGTCGAGGGGACTGACGAGCACAGGAGGAAGAGGCGTGGCGCACCAGCCGCCGAAGGACGTGCAGGAAGCAGCCCAGCGTGCCCAGCGCTGGATCGAGGACGGCAAGGCCGGCAAGGGCTTCACCGACACCGGCCGACGGCGGGCGTCGCAGCTGGCCTCGGGCGACGAGGTCAGCGACGACGTCGTGGAGAAGATGCAGGCCTACTTCGCCCGGCACACGGTCGACAAGGACGCCGCCGGGTTCCGCCAGGGTGGTGACGGGTTCCCGTCGCCCGGCCGGGTGGCCTGGGACGCCTGGGGCGGCGACGCGGGTGAGCGCTGGGTCGGGACGATCGACCTTGACTGACGCCCTGCCCCTGACCAGCCTCACCTACACCAGCGCCGCGACGCGGCTGCTGTCGGTGGTCGAGCTCGTCGAGCTCATCGAGCAGATCCGCCCGAAGAACGAGCGCCTCGGCGTCACCGGGCTCCTGCTCTACAGCGGCGGCAACGTGATCCAGACCCTCGAGGGGACGTCGTACGCCGTCGACGACGTCTTCGACGCGATCCGCGCCGACCCGCGCCACGGTGACGTCCACGTGGTCGAGCGGCGAGAGGTCGGCGAGCGGGCGTTCGCCACCTGGTCGATGGGGTTCCGCAACGTCTCGGCCCGCGAGGTCGCCCAGCTCCAGGACTTCGGCGCCTTCGCGCGCGACTCGGTGGGCCACGACCTCGCCCCGCACGCGTCCTCGGCCTTCGAGCTGCTGGAGAAGTTCCGCGTCAACGCCGGCTGACGTGGGAGAGGTCACGCGCGGACCGGGTCGTGCCTGCGGCCGTCGTCCCCCTAGGGTGGTGGACGAAAGGGAGTAGTCCCCAACAGGTGTGTCGACACGCTGACCCTCGGGTCCGGCACACCGGGCCACCCGCGCGGTGGCGGACGAGACTTTCGACCAGATACACGACCCTGTTCAACGGACGTGCCTGGTCGAAGGCGCGTCCCTCTCCCACGGGTCGTCCTCCGGCTGGGCCGGAAGGAAACCTCATGTGGGACGCACTGCTCATCAGCACCGTCGTCATCTTCGTCGCCGAGCTCGGCGACAAGTCGCAGCTCATGGCGATGACGTTCGCCACCCGCTACCGCGCCCGTGACGTGATCATCGGCATCACCATCGCCACCGCGGTGGTGCACCTCGCCTCCGTCGGCATCGGCGCCGCCATCGGAGAGGCGTTCGGCGACTACCAGCCCGCGATCAACATCGCCGCCGGTGTCGCCTTCCTGTTGTTCGCCGCCTGGACCCTGCGCGGCGACGAGCTCACCGACGAGGAGGCCGACAAGGCCCGCACCAGCCAGGGCGCGGCGATCCTCGCCGTCGGCATCGCGTTCTTCCTCGCCGAGCTCGGCGACAAGACGATGCTCGCCACCATCACCCTCGCCACCCACGAGGGCTGGTTCGGCACGTGGATCGGCTCGACGATCGGCATGGTCGCCGCCGACGCCCTTGCGATCGGCGCCGGCATCCTGATCGGCCGCCAGCTCCCCGAGAAGGCGGTGCGGTACGCCGCCACGGCCGCGTTCGTCGTCTTCGGCGTCCTGCTCATCTGGCAGGGGGCCACGGCGTGAGCCGGGTCAGGCCTCGACGACGCTGAGGACGTTGCCGGCGGGGTCGGTGAACCACGCGATCAGCGGACCCCCGCCGCGGAACACGCCGTCCTCGTCGGTCTGGGCCGGCGTCCCCTCGTACCTCTCGAAGCGGACCCCGCGCTCGGTCAGCCGGGCGACCGTCCCCGGCACGTCCTCGACCGAGAAGTTGAGGACGGTGAAGGTCGCCGGCTGGTGACCGGGCTTCTCGTAGACGAGCACCCGGTGGCCGCCGGCGAGCTCGAGGTCGAGCATCGCGCCCTCGCGGTCGAGCGCGACGAGGCCGAGCGTGCCGCGGTAGAACTCGCGGGCGACGGTGATGTCGTCCACCGAGAAGCCGCTGAAGGCCGGTGCGTCACTGAGCATGGGCTCATCGTGACCCGCCGGTCCGCTCCGCGCAACGGCCGTGCCGGGTGCGCCAGACTGACGGCGTGCAGCTCCCCGACCCGGCCCTCGTGGTGCTGGTCGGCGCCTCGGGGTCGGGGAAGTCGACCTGGGCCGCGGCGCACTACCGCGCCGCGGAGGTCGTCTCGTCCGACGAGCTGCGCGGCATCGTCGGCGGCGGGCCGCACGACCTCGACGCCTCGGGTGACGCGTTCGCCGTGCTGGAGACCGTCGTGGCGGCGCGGCTCGGGCGCGGCCTGACCACGGTCGTCGACACCCTCGGGCTCGATCCGGCGAAGCGGCGGGCCTGGCGTGACGCGGCCCGCGCCGCCGGGCTCCCCGCGGTCGCCGTCCTGATGGACACCCCGGACGTCGAGTGCCGGCGGCGCAACGCAGCTCGCGACCGGCCGGTCCCGGCACCCGTGCTCGCCGGGCAGCTGCGGTCGGTGCGCGACGTACGTCCGCTGCTCGAGGCCGAGGGGTGGGACCTCGTCGTCCCGGTGCGCGCCGAGCACGCGCCGGAGGCGCCCGCGCCCGCCGAGGTGAGGTCGACGCCGGACCGCACCTCGAGCCTCGGCCTGCGGTCGGTCCTCCAGGTGTCGCGGTTCCCGTGGGGCGAGGACCCGCTGGACTGGCTGACCGGGATCGCGCGAGCGGCCGACGAGGCGGGCTTCGCCGGTCTGGCGCTGATGGACCATCTCATCCAGGTGCCCCAGGTCGGCCGGGCGTGGGACCCGATCCCCGAGCCGTGGGTGACGCTCGGTGCGATCGCCGGGCTCGGCACCGGGCTCGAGCTCGGCACCCTCTGCACGCCGGTCACGTTCCGGCCTGCCGGCATCACCGCCAAGGCCGCCGCCACGCTGTCGGCGCTGACCGGCGGGCGCGCGTTCGTCGGCATCGGCGCCGGGTGGTGGGAGCGCGAGCACGCGGCCTACGGCCTCACGTTCCCTCCCGCCCGCGACCGCCTCGACGACCTCGAGCGGGCCATCGTGACGATGAAGGCGCTGTGGGCGAGCGGCACCAAGGCCTACGACGACCACGGAGTCGTGCTGCCGGAGACGACGAGCTATCCCCGCCCGGCCGGGCCGATCCCGGTGGTCGTGGGCGGGTCGGGCGAGCGCCGCACGCTGCGGATCGCGGCCGCGCACGGCGACGCCTGCAACCTCCGCACCACCGACGAGGCCGAGCTCGAGCGGCTGATCGGCGTGCTGCACGCGCACTGCGACGACGTCGGCCGAGCGCGCGAGGAGGTCGCGGTCACCGTCCTCGACCTCCCGGTCGTCGGCAGCGACCGCGACGACGTCTGGGCGCGGGTCGAGCGGCACCGCGGCCGGACGCCGGCGGCGACGTACGCCGCCCGGACGCACGCCGCGACCGTCGCCGGCCACCGCGACCGGTGGGCACGCCTCGCGGGGCTCGGCGTGGACACGGTCTTCATCGCCACGCCCGACCTCGGAAGTCCCGAGGACGTCCTCGCCCTTCGGGGGCTGAACGCCTGAACATGCGGCCCGTAGGGTCGAAGGCATGCAGACTCGCACCCTCGGAAACCAGCAGGTCGGCGCCATCGGGCTCGGCCTCATGACCTTCGACCAGACCGGCACGCAGCCGCGCCAGCAGCTCCTCGACACCGTCACCGCCGCCCTCGATGCCGGCGTGACGCTCTTCGACTCCGCCGACGCCTACGGCCCGGGCGACGAGAAGGGCGCGGGCGCGCAGGGCGAGAACGAGCGCCTGATCGCCTCGATCCTCGACGAGCTCGGCGTGCGCGACCGGGTGCTGCTCGCGACCAAGGGCGGCCACGTGCGCACCGACGGCGGCAACTGGGAGGTCGACAGCTCGGCCGCCCACCTCCACGAGGCCGTCGACGCCAGCCTGGAGCGCCTCGGCGTCCAGCAGCTCTTCCTGTGGCAGCACCACCGCCCGGACCCGAAGGTGCCCTACGACGACGTGATCGGGACGCTCAAGGAGATCGCCGACAGCGGCAAGGTCGCCCACATCGGCCTCTCCAACGCCGACCCCCAGCAGATCCGCGACGCGCACGCCGTGCTCGGTGACGCGCTCGTGAGCGTGCAGAACCAGTTCTCGCCGGCCTTCCGCAGCTCGAAGCCGGAGATCGACGTGTGCGACGAGCTCGGCCTGGCGTTCCTCCCGTGGAGCCCCCTCGGCGGGCTGTCCAACGCCAAGGAGCTCGCGGACAAGCACCCCGCCTTCGCCGAGATCGCGGCCGACCGGGGCGTCAGCGCGCAGCAGGTCGCCCTCGCGTGGGAGCTCGCGCAGTCGCCCGTCGTCATCCCGATCCCCGGCGCGAAGCGACCCTCGTCGATCACCGACTCCGCGGCCGCCGCGGACCTCGAGCTGACCGCCGACGAGCTGGCCCGGCTCGACGCGAGCTGAGCCGCGGATGACCCGCCCGCTCCTGGCCCGCGCGGTCGACACCGTGATGGACCGCTCGCTGGTCCTCGGCTACACGACGATCGGCCTCGCGGTGCGCAAGGCGCTGCCCGGCTGGCCGGCCGACCCGCTGCCGCGCTCGCTCGAGGGGCGGCACGTCCTCGTCACGGGCGCCAGCTCCGGGCTCGGGATCGCCACGGTCGAGGGGCTCGCCGACCTCGGCGCGGTCGTGCACATGCTGGTGCGCGACGAGGCCAAGGGTGCCCGGGTCCGCGACGAGATCCGCGCACGACGTCCCGGTGCCGAGCTGCGGCTCTGGCGCTGCGACGTGGGCGACCTCGACGACGTACGCCGGTTCGCGGCCGACTTCGCCGCCGAGGTCCCGAGCCTTCACGCGATCGTGCACAACGCCGGCGCGATGCCGCCCGAGCGGGCCGAGTCGCCGCAGGGCCACGAGCTCAGCATGGCCGTGCACCTCCTCGGTCCCGTCGTGATGACCGAGGCACTGCGCGGACCGCTGGCCGGCGGTCGGGTGGTGCTGGTGAGCAGCGGCGGGATGTACGGCCAGCCGTTGCGCGCCGACGACCCGGACTACCGCAAGGGCGACTACGCGCCCGCCACCTCCTACGCGCGGTCCAAGCGCTGGCAGGTCGAGATGGCGCCGCTGCTCGGTGAGCGCTGGGGTGCCGACGGCATCACGGTGGCGGTGATGCACCCCGGCTGGGCCGACACCCCCGGCGTGCAGGAGTCGCTGCCGCGGTTCCGGGCGATCACGCGGCCGGTGCTGCGCGACGACGCGCAGGGCGCGGACACCAGCGTCTGGCTCGCGGCCGTCGACCCGGCCCCGCCGACGGGGAGGTTCTGGCACGACCGCATCGAGCGGCCCTCCAGCCTGCTGCCGTCGACGCGCCCGTCCGCCGACGTACGCACGCGGGCGTGGGCCTGGCTCCAGGACGCCGCGGGGCTCGCCGGATGACGGACGTCTGGCCGCTCGTCCACGCCGAGCGCCGCGCCCTGGTCGACGATCTGTCCGGTCTGTCCGACGAGCAGTGGCGTACGTCGTCGCTCTGCGCGGGCTGGACCGTCCACGACGTCGCCGCCCACCTCGTCGGCAACGCGGGGCACATCTCCGTCGCCGGGCTGGTCGTGGCGATGGCCCGCGCGCGCTTCGACTTCGACCGGATGAACCAGGCCGACGCCGCTCGCGAGCTCGGCGACGGCCCCGCCTACACCCTCCGCCGGTTGCGCGAGGTCGCCGGCAACACCGACGCCCCGCCGTTCGTCCCGCTCGTCGTGCGACTGGTCGAGGAGGTCGTGCACGGCGAGGACGTACGCCGTCCGCTCGGGATCGCACACGACTACCCGGCGGCCGCCGTGGTCCCCGCCCTCGAGCACCAGGTGCGCACCAAGGTGTCGATCGCCGGCGGTCGCGAGCGCGCCGCCGGCGTACGCCTCCGGGCCAGCGACGCCGACGTCGTGATCGGCGAGGGACCCGAGGTCTCCGGGCCGGTCGTCTCGCTCCTCCTCGCCGTGTCGGGTCGCTCCGCCGCGCGCGCCGACCTCAGTGGCCCCGGCCTGTCCGCCCTCGGCTAGGTGACGTCGCGACCTAGGGTGGCGCGGTGCTGAGCCTGCAGATCGACGACGACGTCCGCCTCACCGACCTCGAGCCCTGGCACGCCGAGCAGCTCGCCGCGCTGTTCCGCGCGCACGGCGCCGACTTCTACGACTGGCTGCCGTGGGAGGGCTTCGAGGACGTCGAGGGCGCGCGCGGCTTCATCGACGGCTTCACCCGGGGCCGCGGCGAGGGCAACCGCCGCCTGTACGGCATCTGGGTCGGCGACGAGCTGGTCGGCGGCACCCTCTTCCCGAGCATCAACGCCCGTTCCCGCATCGCGGAGGCAGGTGTCTTCCTCGCCGCCTCGGCGCGGGGACGGGGGATCGTCACCCGCGCCGTCGCGGCGATGCTCGACTGGGCGTTCGTCGAGCGCGGACTGCACCGGGTCGAGTGGAAGTGCGCCCCGGGCAACCTGGCCAGCCGACGGGTGGCCGAGCGGCTGGGGTTCACCCACGAGGGCACCCTCCGCGAGGTCTTCCCCGTGCGGGAGGAGCGCCAGGACCTCGAGGTCTGGGCGCTCCTGGCTCGCGAGTGGTCCGGTCTCCCGCCCCGGACGTAGGTCTCGTCCCCGGCCCGGGGTAGCCCACCGGGTTCTGGTCGTCCAGGGCCGGTCTCGGCAGCCACTTCCCGGTGGACCAACCCGACCGGGCAGCCATTTCCGGTGGACTACCGAGGGTCCGACCGCCCGGGGTAGTCCAGTGGATGTCGGTCGTCCCGGACGCCCATCGGCAGCCAATTCTCACTGGACTACCCCGACGAGCCCGCCGAAAGACTTGACTCGTTCAAGTAAAGACGGCAGGGTGGCGAGCGATGGACCACCACCAGACACAGGACGCCGAGGCTGACTTCGAGCAGCTGCTGCGTGCCGCGGACCTCCGGGTCACCCGGCCGCGCCTGGCCGTCCTGCGGGCCCTCGGTCGCCATCCGCACGCCGACACCGGCAGCGTCCTCACGGCGGTCCGCACCGAGGAGCCGACCGTCTCGCACCAGGCCGTCTACGACGTGCTCGGCGTGCTGAGCGACTCCGGCCTCGTCCGCCGGATCCAGCCGGCCGGCTCGGTCGCCCGCTACGAGCTGCGCGTCGGCGACAACCACCACCACGTGGTCTGCCGCTCGTGCGGCACGGTCGCGGACGTCGACTGCGCGGTCGGCGTACGCCCTTGCCTCGACGCCTCCGACACCCACGGCTTCGTCGTCGACGAGGCCGAGGTCACCTACTGGGGCCTGTGCCCCGCCTGCGCCACCGCAACTTCCGAACCTGCCACCAACTGAGAGGGACCCCTCCCCATGTCCAACGCCAACGACGACCTGCCCAACGACTCCGAGCGCGCGACCGACACCTCCGACAGCAACCAGGCCAACGCCGAGGTCGGGGAGATGAACGAGGACGCCCCGGCCGGGTCGTGCCCGGTCCTGCACCAGGGCCAGAAGCACCCCACCCAGGGTGACGCGAACAGCGAGTGGTGGCCCGAGCGCCTCAACCTCAAGATCCTCGCGAAGAACCAGCCGGTGCTGAACCCGCTCGGTGAGGACTTCGACTACGCCGCCGCCTTCGCGGCGCTCGACCTCGGCGCCGTGAAGAGCGACATCACCGCGATCCTGCACGACAGCAAGGAGTGGTGGCCCGCGGACTTCGGCCACTACGGCCCGCTGATGATCCGGATGGCGTGGCACAGCGCCGGCACCTACCGCGTCCAGGACGGCCGCGGCGGCGGTGGCACCGGCCAGCAGCGCTTCGCCCCCCTGAACTCGTGGCCCGACAACGGCAACCTCGACAAGGCCCGCCGTCTGCTGTGGCCGGTGAAGAAGAAGTACGGCAACGCGCTCTCGTGGGCCGACCTGATGATCCTCACCGGCAACGTCGCGCTCGAGGACATGGGCTTCGAGACCTTCGGCTTCGCCGGCGGACGCGTCGACGCGTGGGAGCCGGACGACGACGTCTACTGGGGTCCCGAGACCGAGTGGCTCGGCGGTGACAAGGGCGGCTCGCAGCGCTACTCCGGCGACCGCGAGCTCGACAACCCGCTCGCCGCGGTCCAGATGGGTCTCATCTACGTCAACCCCGAGGGCCCGGAGGGCAACCCCGACCCGGTCCTCGCGGCTCACGACATCCGCGACACGTTCGGCCGGATGGCGATGAACGACGAGGAGACCGTCGCGCTCATCGCCGGCGGCCACACCTTCGGCAAGACCCACGGCGCGGCCGACCCCGAGGAGTACGTCGGTCCGGAGCCGGAGGCGGCACCCATCGAGACCGGCGGCATGGGCTGGCTCTCGAAGTACGGCTCGGGCGTCGGCAAGGACGCCATCACCTCGGGCCTCGAGGTCACCTGGACCGACGTCCCGACCCAGTGGAGCAACCGCTTCTTCGAGATCCTCTTCGAGCACGAGTGGGAGCTCTCGAAGAGCCCCGCCGGTGCCGCCCAGTGGGTCGCCAAGGACTCCGAGGCGATCATCCCGGCGCCCGACGAGGGCGGCGCGAAGCGCAAGCCCACGATGCTCACCACCGACCTCGCGCTGCGGATGGACCCGGCCTACGAGCAGATCTCGCGTCGCTTCCTCGAGAACCCCGACGAGTTCGCCGACGCCTTCGCCCGCGCGTGGTTCAAGCTGACCCACCGCGACATGGGTCCGGTCAGCCGCTACGTCGGCCCCGAGGTCCCGTCGGAGGAGCTCATCTGGCAGGACCCGATCCCGGCGCCGACGCACACCGCGTCCGCCGAGACGATCGCCGCCGTCAAGGCGAAGATCGCCGAGTCCGGCCTCACCGTCGGCCAGCTGGTGTCGACCGCGTGGGCGGCCGCGTCGTCGTACCGCCACTCCGACAAGCGCGGTGGCGCCAACGGTGGTCGCATCCGCCTCGAGCCGCAGCGCAGCTGGGAGGTCAACGACCCGCAGCAGCTCGCCGGCGTGATCACCGTGCTCGAGGGCATCGCCGACGCCCACGACATCACGTTCGCCGACACGGTCGTCCTCGCCGGCAACGTCGGTGTGGAGCAGGCCGCGGCCGCCGCGGGCCACACCGTCGAGGTGCCCTTCACCCCGGGTCGCGGCGACGCGACGCAGGAGCAGACCGACGTCGACTCGTTCGCCTGGCTCGAGCCCAAGGCCGACGGCTTCCGCAACTTCGAGCGGGCCGACGCCAAGCTGCCGGCGGAGTACCTGCTGGTCGACAAGGCCAACCTGCTCAACGTCACCGCGCCCGAGATGACCGTGCTCGTCGGCGGTCTCCGCGTGCTCGGTGCCAACACCGCTGCGTCGACCGACGGTGTGCTGACCGAGCGTGTGGGCGAGCTGACCAACGACTTCTTCGTCAACCTGCTCGACCTCGACACGGTCTGGGCGCCCGCCGGCTCCAACGACCGCTTCGAGGCCAGCACCAACGGCAACGCCTGGACCGGCTCGCGCGCGGACCTGGTCTTCGCGTCCAACTCCGAGCTGCGGGCCGTGGCCGAGGTCTACGCGCAGGACGGTGCCGAGGAGAAGTTCGTCCACGACTTCGTCGCCGCGTGGGCGAAGGTCATGGACAACGACCGGTACGACGTCAAGGCCTGAGGCCTGCTCGCCTGTCGGAGTCCCCGCTCAGGCGGGGACTCCGACAGCAGCGCGGTGATCCTGGTGCGCCAGCCGCACCAGGATCACCGCACTAGCGTGGTCGCATGGTCGACCGCGCCACCCCCAACCTGCCGTCCCGCGACCTCGACGCGACGGTCGCGTTCTACGCCGCGCTCGGCTTCACGACGACGTACACCAGTCCGGGCTGGCTCATCCTCGAGCGCGGTGCGCTGATGCTGGAGTTCTTCCCCGACCCGGGCCTCGACCCGGCGACCACCTCGGCGGGCTGCTGCCTGCGGGTGGACGACCTCGATGCGCTGTACGACGCCGGCGTGGCCGCGGGGCTCCCCGAGACCCACCTCGGCTGGCCACGGCTGCACCCGCCGACGGTCGAGGACTCGGGGATGCGGATCGGTTACCTGGTCGACGCCGACGGCGTCCTGCTCCGGCTCGTCCAGAACTAGTCGACGACCACCTCGTCGCCGACGCGGATCGTCCCGGAGCCGAGCAGCCGGAAGACGGTGCCGCCGCGCGGTGACTTCAGCGCCTGCATCGCACCGGGGCCGAGCCAGTCGTCGAGCAGCCGGCAGGGCGCGGCGATCCGGACGACCTCGAGCTCGACCTCGCCGATCCGCATCCGCTCGCCCGGGCGCGTGGGGATCGGTCCGCGGTCGATCGTCAGGTTGCGCCGGGTGAGGCCCGGGTCGATCGGACGGCCGAGGACCTCCGCGGAGACGGCGAGGTCGTCGAGCGCCTGCACGGTCACGTGGCGGTGCTTCGTGCCGTGGTAGCGGTCGCCCACCAACCCGGCGCCCGCCTCGGCCTCGACCTGGTCGACCGACTTCGTCGGCAGCCGGCTGCCCGGCGCGAGGTGGATGGAGACGACGCGCGCTGTCACCCTGAGACCGTACGGGTGGTGCGGGCACGCCCGCGCAATGCGGTCGCGGACCGTCCGGAAGCCCGGGCATGATCGCGGCATGGACGACCACCTCCTCGACGCCAAGGGCGCGCTGCAGCACTACCTCGACGGCGCCCGCGAGGCGATCCTCTGGAAGCTCGACGGCCTCGGCGAGCGCGACCTCCGGCTACCGCGGACCCCGACCGGGACCAACCTGCTCGGCATCGTGCGCCACGTCGCCAACGTCGAGATCGGCTACTTCGGACCGACCTTCGGCCGCGAGTGGCCGGCACCCGACCACCCGCTGTTCGTCAGCGACGAGCAGGCCGACGAGGATCCGCAGTCCGACTGGTGGGTGCCGGCCGAGGTGTCGGCGACCGACGTCGCCGACTTCTACCGCGAGGTCGCGGCCTTCAGCGACGCGACGATCGCCGACCTCCCGCTCGACGCCCGCGGCGCCGTGCCGTGGTGGCCCGAGGACCACCGCGACGTCTCGCTCGCCCGGATCATCGTGCACGTCATCTCCGACACCACCCGGCACGCCGGCCACGCCGACATCCTCCGCGAGGGCATCGACGGCGCCGCCGGCCTCTTCGCGGGCTCGACCAACATGCCCGGCGTCGACTGGCCGGCCTACACCTCGAGGCTGACGGCGGTGGCGGAGCAGTTCCCGCCGGCCTGATCGCCCTCCATACTCCTCACGTGCAGAACCACGAGACGCCCGACCGGCAACCGACCAGCAAGGCGCACACGGCGTACGCCGTCAACGCAGGGATCGCCTGGCTCGGGATCGTGGCGACCCTGCTCATCTCGGCACTGGACGGGTACTCGCGGGTGCCGGTCGAGGCCGGGCTCTACGGAGACACGGCCCCCGGCGCCGCGGGAGCACTGGCGCGCGTGGTCGACACCCTCAGCTACTTCACGATCTGGTCCAACATCGTCGTCGCGCTCTCCGTGACGCTCCTGCTCGCCCGTCCGCTGCGCGACACGCTCGCGATCCGGGTGCTGCGCCTGTCCGGCCTGCTGATGATCACGGTGACGGCGATCGTCTACCAGGTGCTGCTCGCCCCGACCGTCGACGTCGAGGGCTGGTCGCTCCTGACCGACCCGATCCTCCACGTCGTGACGCCGCTGCTGACCGTCGTCGTGTGGGCGGTCTGGGGACCGCGCGGGTGGATCACGCGTCGCGAGGTGCCGCTCGCGCTGGTGATCCCGCTCGTGTGGATCGTGTGGATGCTCGTGCGGGGCGCGATCGTGCACGCCTATCCTTACGGCTTCGCCAACGTCGAGGACCTCGGCTACGCCTCGGTCGCCACGACGCTCTTCTTCATCCTCGTCTTCGGTCTCGTCGTCGCCGCCGCCTTCTGGGGGATCGAGAGGCTGCTCCTGCGGCGGCAGGCCCGACCGGACTAGTCAGCCCGCCGCCGGGCCTGTCGTCGTACGACACTGGGCGGGTGAGCGCATCGACCTGGCAGCTGCCGGAGACGGCCGAGGGGTGGGTCACCGACGGTGGCCTCGAGACCGACCTGATCTTCCACCGCGGGCTCGACCTTCCCGACTTCGCGTCCTTTCCCCTGCTCGACACCGCTGACGGCCGCGCGGCGCTCGACGACTACTACCGGGGGTACGTCGACGTGGCCGCGCGGGCCGGCGCGGGGCTGCTGCTCGAGACGCCGACCTGGCGGGCGAACACCGACTGGGGCGCCCGGCTGGGGTACGACGTCGACGCACTGCAGCGGGTCAACCGGGATGCGGTCGCCCACCTGCGCGGCCTCGCGGACGAGGTGCCCGACGGGGTCGAGCGGGTGCTGGTCGTGGGGGCGGTCGGCCCGCGCGGCGACGGCTACCTCGCCGGCGACCTCGACGCGGACCGCTACGCCGACTACCACCGCCCGCAGCTCGCGGCCTTCGCCGAGGCGGGCGCGGACCTCGCGACGGCGTACACCCTGACGACGGTCGCCGAGGCGGTCGGGGTCGTGCGCACAGGGCAGGCCGTGGGGCTGCCGGTGGCGGTCTCCTACACCGTCGAGACCGACGGCCGGCTGCCCGACGGCACCACTCTCGGGGAGGCGATCGAGCAGCTCGACGCCGCGACCGACTCCGGTGCCGCGCACGTCCTGGTCAACTGCGCGCACCCCGACCACGTCGGCCTCGGGCTCGACGCGTCGGCACCGTGGGCGGCGCGCATCGCGGGCCTGCGGGTGAACTCCTCCCGGCTCAGCCACGCCGAGCTCGACGAGGCCGAGGAGCTCGACGAGGGCGACCTGCCCGACCTCGCGGCGCGCACCCGGGCACTGGCGGGATCGCTGCCAGCGGTACGGATCGTCGGCGGCTGCTGCGGCACCGACTCGCGCCACATCGCGGCCATGTGGGCCGAGGGGTCACCGGTCGGAAAGTAGGGGGCGCGCTGTCGGTGGTCCGTCCTAGGGTTTCGCCATGCCCATGGACGAGCTCGACCCCGTGCCGGCGGACCCCGCCGCGCCGCAGGTCGAGGCCCACCTCCCGCCCGGGGTGACGCGCGGTCCGGAGACGGTGCGCGCGTTCCGTGCGGTCCTCGGCAACACGCTCGTGGCCAACGTGACCTCGAGCTTCCTGTGGTTCGCGCTGACCTTCTGGGCCTACCTCGAGACCCGCTCGGTGATGGCGACGGCGATCATCGGCGGCGGGTTCATGCTCTTCACCGCCGTGTTCGGGACGTTCTTCGGCACGCTGGTCGACCGCCACCGCAAGAAGCAGGTGATGGTCCTGTCGTCGACCATCACCCTGGTCACCTACGGCGCGGCAGGCGGGCTCTGGCTGCTCCTCGGCGAGAGGCGGCTCGCCGACTGGGAGAGCCCGTGGTTCTGGCTGTTCGCCGGGGTCGTCCTCATCGGCGGGGTCGTCGAGAGCATGCGCAACATCGCGCTCTCCACGACCGTCACCCTCCTCGTGCCGGAGGACGACCGCGACAAGGCCAACGGTCTCGTCGGCACGGTGCAGGGCATCTCGTTCATGATCACCAGCGTCTTCAGCGGCCTGAGCGTGGGCCTGCTCGGGATGGGCTGGACCCTCGCGATCGCCGTCGTCCTCACCGGCGCCTCGCTGCTGCACCTGGTGCCGATCACGATCCCCGAGCTCGACCCCGACCCGGAGGAGGGCGGCGCCCGGTTCGACTTCAGGGGCGCCATCACGGCGATCACCGCGGTGCCGGGGCTGGTCGCGCTGATCCTCTTCACGACGTTCAACAACCTCGTCAGCGGGGTCTACATCGCGCTGATGGACCCCTACGGGCTCGAGCTCTTCAGCGTCGAGGCCTGGGGCATCGTCCTCGGCGTGACCGGCCTGGGCTTCGTCGTCGGCGGCGGCCTGGTGGCCAAGCTCGGCCTCGGTGCCAACCCGGTCCGCACCCTCCTGCTGGTCAACGTCGCGATCGCCCTGCTCGGGATGACCTTCACGATCCGCGAGTGGGCCTGGCTCTACGTCCTCGGCATCTTCCTCTTCATGGCCGTGATCCCGGCGGCCGAGTCCGCCGAGCAGACGATCCTCCAGCGGGTCGTGCCGTTCCGCACGCAGGGCCGGGTGTTCGGCTTCGCGCAGAGCGTCGAGCTCGCCGCCAGCCCGATCTCGGCCTTCATGATCGGCCCGATCGCGGAGTTCGCGCTCATCCCCTACATGGAGTCCGCGGAGGGTCGCGACGCCTGGGGCTGGCTGGTCGGCGACGGGGACGCCCGCGGCATCGCGCTGGTCTTCATGCTCGCCGGGGCGATCATGTTCGTCACCGTCCTGATCGCGCTCGCCTCCGCGCCCTACCGTCGGCTGTCGAAGGCCTACGCCGTCGCGCCACCGCAGCGGCTCGAGGGTGCCGCCGCAGACTGACGGTCGGCGTCAGGCGGGCATCCGCGCCCGCAGGAAGCGGACCGTGCGGTCCATCGCGGCGACAAAGGCCGGTCCGAACGCGTGCCCGTCGTCGTACCACTCCAGGGTCGCGTCGACGCCCGCCTCGGTCATCGCGCGCTGCGTCGCGCGTGCCCACGGCGGCGGGCAGGTGTCGTCGAAGCGGCCGTGCACCATCAGCACCGGCTCGGTGATGTCGGCGAAGTCGGGACGTGGCGAGACGCCGCGCCAGAAGTCCGGGTCGTCCTTGGGCAGGCCGTGCTTGCCGCGGAAGCCCGCCTCGAGCTCCGCGAGCGGGGCGTCGGGCCGCTGGAACTGGGCGAAGTTGTCCGCCTCCAGGCTCGACACCGACGCCCAGCCGACACCGGCGGCGAACAGCCCGGGCTCGGCGACAAGGGCCTTCATCATCACCCCGCCGCCCATCGAGCGGCCGAAGAGCGCGATCCGGTCGGGGTCGACCCGGACGTCGTCGGAGCTGCTCAGCGCGCGGGCCGCGGCGATCGAGTCCGCGGCGTAGCCGAGCCTGACCGCCTGCTCGATCCGCGGGTCGTCGGTCGACTCGGCGTGGTTGCGGTAGTCCACGTGGAGCGCGACGAACCCGCGCTGGGCGAGGAAGCCGCGCTCGCGGGTCATGCCCTGCCCGCGGACGTAGTAGGCCGGGTCGATGTAGCCGTGCGCCAGCACCACGGCCGGCCATCCTTGACCGTTCTGGGGGCCGCGTCCGGTGGGCACGTTGAGCACCCCGCTGATCCGCAGCGGTGCCGTGCCGCGGCCGGCGGTGGTCGAGCGGAAGGTGACGTCGTACGACGTGTAGGCCGGGGTGCGCTCGCGGACCGCGCCGAGGCGCAGGTCGCCGCCGGTGAGGTCGGCGGCGGCGAGGGCGGCCATCGAGGTCGGCCGCGGCTCCTCGGTGGGCTCGGCGGTGGGCTCCTCGGTGGGCTCCTCGGTCGGCTCCTCGGTGGGGGTCGGCTCCTCGGCCGGGGTGCTCGCGCTAGACGTGGGCGACGGGGACGGCGACGACGTACGCCTCTCCTCCTCCGGCGTCGCCGTGCAGGCCGCGAGGAGTGGCAGGGTCGCGAGTGCCGTTGCGCCGCGGCGCCAGGGGCCGTCCATCTCCCCAGTGTGCGGGACGGTTCCCAGCGCGGGTCGTGTCACACATCCGGCCGCCCGATCGTCAGGGGGGTGGATGATGCCGGGCAGAGAGGGTGGAGCGGGTGGAGCAGATGGACGAGACCGAGGTATTCGAGGCCGAGCGGCCGCGGCTGGTGGGCATCGCGAGCCGGGTGCTCGGCGACCACGCCGAGGCGGAGGACGTCGTCCAGCAGACCTGGCTGCGGCTGGACCGGGCGGTGACGCGGGACGCGACGGACATCGAGAACCTGCCGGCCTGGCTGACGACGGTGACCACCCGGCTCTGCCTCGACCGGTTGCGCTCCCGGACGCCCGTGCCCCACGAGGAGGTCGAAGTCGTCGAGACCGCGCCCGACCCGGCCGACGACGTCGCGCTCGCCGACACGGTCGGCATCGCGCTCCAGGCGGTGATCGACCGGTTGTCGCCCCGGGAGCGGGTGGCGTTCGTCCTGCACGACAGCTTCGGCTTCGAGTTCGGCACGATCGCGGCGGTCCTCGACACCACTCCCGCGGCCGCCCGCAAGCTCGCCTCGCGCGCCCGGTCGAAGGTCGCCCAGCCGGCGACCGAGGACGCGCTCGCGGACTGGGAGGTGGTCGACGCGTTCATGGCCGCCGCTCGCGGCGGTGACGTCGAGCGGCTGCTCCAGCTGCTCGCGCCCGACGCCGTCGTCGGCGCCGACGAGGCGGCCGTCCTGGCGGGCACACCGTCGTCGATCGAGGGCCGTGACGAGGTCGCGACCTTCTTCAACGGCAGCGCCCAGTCGGCGTTCCCCGTCCTCGTGGGCGACCGGCCGGCGTCGGCGTGGTTCCTGCGCGGGGAGGCGCGGGTGGTCTTCGACTTCACCGTCGAGGCCGGTCAGGTCCGCGCCATCACCTTCCGCGCCGACCCCGCGGTGCTCGCCCGGGTCGTACGCCGCTCCGGTGCCGACCCGACGTGACCCACCCCGGACGACGTCCCGGGGCCGCGCAGTGCCGTTGGTGACACGCCATGCGCCACGTCCCCACGCCACGAGCGAGCGGATCCGACGCGGGGTGGCCCACCACACGCCGTACGCCCATCCGAGACGTGCCACAGGCCGTGACACCTCAGACAGCGACCGGCCTCAGGACCGGTCCGACGGTGTGTCACATCCCGGGCCCGTCGATCGTCGACCACATGACACCCGGACACGACCCACCAGGAGATCCTCATGAAGACCATGACCTGCCGCCAGCTCGGCGGCCCGTGCGACCTCGCCCACCGCGGCGAGACCCACGACGACGTGATCAACGCCCAGGACCAGCACCTCAAGCAGGCCGAGAAGGACGGCGACGCCGCCCACCAGCCGGCCCGCGACGAGATGAAGAGCCGCTGGCGGCACCCGAAGAGGTCGCTCGGGTGGTACCGCGACATGAAGCAGGCCTTCGCCGACCTGCCGGAGGACTGACCCTCAGCGGCGCCGGTCGGCCAGCAGCCAGGCCGCGCCTGCGCTGACCGCGGTCACGCCGAGCACCGAGGGCCAGGTGCCGACCTTCTTCGCCAGCGGGTGGGACACGCCCATCGCCGTCCAGTAGCCCGCCGTGAGGACGGCCGCCAGCGGCGCCCCACCGACGGCGTACCACTGACGCGCCGCGACGGCGTTGGCGGCGAGCATGGCGGCTCCGCCGAGGGGGCGTACGCCGGTCTGCTGGGCCAGGGCGAACCCGCCGACGAGGCCTCCGGCGAGCAGGGGAGCGGTAGGGACACGCGTCGGGTCGGGCACGCCGAGAGCCTAGCCAGCAGGCCCACGGCGTCACGGGACCGTAAGGAGCAGGACGCCTCCGACGCCCTAGCGTGGGGAGCCGGAGGTGATCGACATGATGGACATGTTGAGCCCAGCTGTGGCAACGACCCTGCTCGTGATCGTGCTGGTGGCGGCCGGCGCCGGATTCGTCGCGATGCGCGTCCTCGGTGCACGTGCGGTCGAGGGCGACCATCCCGGCGAGAGGGGCTATGCCGGGCACCCGCGCACCCCGCACACTGGGGCTCCGCCAACTGACAAGGAACTTCCGTGAGTGATCTCCAGGTCGTCGCCACCATCCCCGCCAAGCCCGAGCACGCCGACGCGATCCGGGAGGCGTTGACGACCCTCGTCGCGGCGACGCGCGCCGAGGAGGGGTGCCTGGCCTACGACCTGTTCGAGTCGGCCAGCGCTCCCGGCACCTTCGTCACGGTCGAGCGGTGGACCGATCAGGCGGCGCTCGACGCCCACATGGGTCAGCCGCACGTGGCCGCCGCCTTCGCAGCCGCCGACGGTGCGCTCAGCGGCGAGGTCGCGATCCACCCGCTGACGCCCGTGGACTGATCGCGCAGGTCTGCACGAGTCCCAGGGCCCAGCACGTCGGGCAGCCGCGCAGCAGCACGGCGGCAGGCACGACGAGTAGGAGTGCCAGCGGCCCCGTCCACGGGACCAGGACGAACGCGGCCACCATCATCGGCAGCCCGATCGCACCTCGGACGAGGTGCCGCGGGACGCTGCTGCTGGCGAACATCGTGTCGGGCTGGCTCACACCTGTGGTTCGGTGCCGCGGGCGAGCCGGATGCCGAGGCCGTCAGCCCCGGCCGACGCGGCCCTTGCCGCCAGCGGCCCAGCAGACCTTCGCCACGCAGTCGACGACGTGGTAGCCGAGGTCGCTGACGCGGGCCCAGGTCGCGCCGCCGTCGCGGGTCAGGCTGGTGCCGGCCGACCCGCCGAAGTCGCCGGTGGCCACCGCGACCTTCCAGCCGCGGAGGAAGGTCACGTCCTCACCGATGTGGGTCAGGGTGATGCCGTCGGTCCAGGTGCGGCCGTCGCGGGTGTAGGCGACGTTGTCCTGCAGGTCCGGGTCCTCGCCGAAGTCGCCTCCCACGGCGATGCCGCGACGCGGTGACGCGAACGCGCCGGCGAAGCCACCCGCGGCCGGACCCTCCGGGATGCCGGACTCGACGGCGGTCCAGGTGAGGCCGCGGTCGTCCGAGCGCAGGACCCGGGACCTCGCACCTCCGGTGATCAGGAAGGCCGCCTTGCCGGCCGTGACGAGGCAGTCGCCGCTCGCCGCGAAGCCGAACTCGTCGGCCGAGGCGGGCATCCCGGCGTCGGACAGCACGGTCCAGGTCCGGCCCCGGTCCCGGGTCGACAGGATGCGCAGCTTGCCGTCGACGGGATCGCTCACCGCGAGGCCCTTCCGGCCGCCGGGGTAGAACGCCATGCAGTCGTAGAACGCGTCCGGGTCGTCGTTCTGGAAGGCGATCGTCCACGTGGCGCCGCCGTCGGTGGAGCGGTAGATCCGCGAAGCCTCACCGGGACCGATCGCCAGGACGTGCGCGACCTTGCCGTTGACCTCGACGTCGCGGAAGGACAGACCTGCGGTGTCGTCGGGGCTGACGTCGGTCCAGGTCTTCCCGCGGTCGGTCGTGCGGAAGACCGTGGCGGGTCCGCCGTCCGTGAGGCTCTCGCCGGTGACCCACGCCTCCTTCCTGCTCACGGCCTCGAGGCCGCGGAAGTTCTGGTCGGCGTCGAGGACCTGCTCGGTCCAGCCGGCGTCGAAGGGGTCGAGCCGCGTCGCGCCGCGGTGTTCGACGGCCGAGGTCGCCGCGGTGGCAGCCGCGAGCGCAGTGAGCAGGGTCAGGGCGGGGATGAGGGTGACTCCGAGTCGTCGCATCCGGCCAGACTGCTCCGACTGCGGGGGACCTGTCCAGCCTCCCCACGGGCGAGGCCGTAGCGGCAGCCGACTGTCCGCAACCGTCACTAGCGTCAGGGTCATGACCACTGAAGAGAACGCCGACGTCTGGGTTCCCCCGCCGTGGGAGCCGCCGATCGACGGCACCGAGGCCGAGCACCTCACCGGTGCGCTGGGCCGGATGCGCGCCACCCTGCGGTGGAAGGCCGACGGCCTCGACGAGGCGGGGCTGGCGCACCGGATCCCGTCGTCGTCGCTGTCCCTGGGCGGGCTGCTCCGTCACCTCGCGCTGGCCGAGGACTACTACCTGACGACGAAGCTCCGCGGGGAGGAGCTCGTCGAGCCGTGGTCGTCGCTCGGCCACGACGACTCCGACGAGTGGGAGTTCGAGGCCGACCACTTCACCGCCGCAGAGACGTACGCCATCTTCGACGAGGCGGTCGTCCGCAACACCCGGCGGATCGAGGACGCCCTCGCCGAGGACGGGCTCGACCTCGTCGCGCACGTCGACGACGGCAACGGCAACCACCCGCGCCTGCGCCGGCTGCTGATCGACCTGCTCGAGGAGTACTCCCGCCACACCGGCCACGCCGACCTGCTGCGGGAGGCCGTCGACGGCCGGGTCGGCGAGGACCCCGACGAGGACTGGACGCCGACCTGGCTGGAAAACGGATCGTCCTGACGGGTCCGGGCTGACACGCTGGGCCCGTGCCCGGACCCGAAGGCTTCGACTACGAGACACGCGGCGGAGACGTCGTCATCACGCACCACGGCCGCCGCGCCACCGTCCTGCGCGGCCCGGCCGCCGTACGGTTCCTGGCCGACGTCGAGGACGACGACCCGCAGGAGCTGATGGCGCGGATCACCGGCAACTACCGCCGCGGCAATGAGCGGACCGCGAAGATCCACCCACGCAACCGCGGGCGTTGATGCCCTACTTCGAGGGCTCCGGGGTGTCGACGTCGACGTCGGGGCAGCCCACCTTGGGGTTGATCCCGGTGTAGTTGAGCGGTCCGGCGACGATGTTGAGCACGATGTCGCTCGTCTCCGAGCAGTTGGTCTCCGCGTCGTCGAAGTAGCCGCGCTGGAATGCCGCGAACGCTCCGATGATCAACCAGAGCACGAGCAGGATGCCGATCAGTCGTCCCATGGGGACCTCCTTGATCATGGCGGCGGGGTAGCCGTCGGCCCCGATCATGGCCCCGGCGTGAACGGCGTACCACCCTCGCAGGGGTAGGTGCCCCTACTGTTCGAGGATGACCATCTTCACCGTGGGGTTCTCGCTGCTCGCCGCGCTGCTGCACGTCTACATCTGGGTGCTCGAGTCCTTCCGCTGGACGCATCCCGCGACCCGCAAGACCTTCGGCACGACCGAGGCGGATGCCGAGACCACCAGGCCGCTGGCCTACAACCAGGGCTTCTACAACCTCTTCCTTGCGATCATCACGCTCGTCGGTCTCGCGCTCTACCGGTCCGAGCACGGGGTCGGCTCGGCCCTCGCGCTCGCCGGCACCGGCTCGATGCTCGCCGCGGCCCTGGTGCTGGTCACCCACGACCGCAGGATGGCGCGCGCCGCCGTCACCCAGGGCACGCTGCCCGCGCTCGCGGTGCTGTTCCTGCTGCTCGAGCTCTGACGTACGGACGCGCCTACTGGCCCAGCCAGGCGTGCACGGACGAGACCACCGACGCGCCCTCGCCGGTCGCCGACGCCACCCGCTTCATCGAGCCCGAGCGGATGTCGCCTCCGCAGAAGATGCCGGGCACCGTGGTGGCCAGGTCCTCCGGAGGGACGTCGTCCTCCCACTGCTCGCGCGGGATGTCACGACCTGTCAGCACGAAGCCACGCTCGTCGCGCAGCACCGTCTCGGGCAGCCACGCGCACTCCGGCGCCGCGCCGAGCAGGAGGAAGAGGCCGCGCGCCTCGACCCGCTCGTGCTCACCGGTGGTGACGTCCTCGACGGTGAGCCAGGAGAGGTGCCGGACGTCGTCGGCGCCGCCGTCGACGACGCACGCCGAGCCGCGGACCGTGATCCGCGGGTTCCACTCGATCTCGTTGATGAGGTACGACGACATGGTGGCCGTGAGGTCGGGACGGCGGACCACGATGGTGACCTCCTTGGCGAAGCGGGCCGCGTGGATCGCCGCCTGACCGGCCGAGTTGCCGCCGCCGACGATGACGATGTGGTCGCCGGCGAGCTCGCGCGCGGCCGCCATCGCCGCGCCGTAGTAGACGCCGCGACCGACGAGCTCCTCGATCGAGTCGACCCCGAGCCGGCGGTAATTCACGCCGGTCGCGACCAGCACGGAGCGGGTGTGCACGTCACCGCCCTCGGTGTGGACGATGTGGTGGCCGCCGTCCTCGCACGGCGAGATCCCGGTCGCGGGCCAGCCGGTGAAGAAGCGCGTGCCGAAGCGCAGCGCCTGCCCCCGCGCCCGCTGGGCCAGCCGCATCCCGGAGATGCCGCGGGGGAAGCCGAGGTAGTTGCGGATCATCGAGCTGGTGCCGGCCTGCCCGCCGATGGCCTCGGCCTCGAGGCAGACGGTCGAGAGGCCCTCGCTCGAGGCGTACACGCTGGCCGCGAGGCCGGCCGGGCCGGCGCCGACGACCACCAGGTCGACCACCTCGTCGACGTCGATCTCGTCGGGCCGGCCGTAGAGCTGGTTGGCGAGCGAGCGTACGTCGGGGCAGTGGCCGCACCAGCCGGCGAGCGAGGAGACGACCGGCCAGCGACCCTCGTCCTCGGGACAGCTCGCCATGACCTCGCGGCCGACCTCGCTGTCGGGGTGGTGCACGCCGGCGGGCAGCCCGACCCGCCCGAGGTAGTCGAGCAGCTCGCGGGTGAGCGCGTCCTTCTCCGGCGTGATGATGCGGACGTTTTCCACGACCGGGCTCGCGACGGTCGCGTTCCACTCGTTGAGCATCTCGCCGACGGCGCCGTGGAACTCCTCGTCGCGCGGACCCTGCGGCATCAGCAGCAGCGCGTCGACCTTGCCCGCCGCCACCGCGTGCCGGAAGTCGGCGTTGTCCGTCCGGAACCGGCTGATGTGCGACACGATCAGCCGCCGCGCGGTCGGCACCGCCTTGCGGGTGCCGCCGATGAGGCCGTAGAGCTTGTCCTGGTCGTGGTCGGAGTCGATCACGAAGAGCGCGACCTCGTGCCCGGACCTCATCAGGTCCTTCGCGGTGTGCTTCGCGGTGACCTCGTCGTGGACGAGGCGTACGTCGTACTCCCGCTCGTAGCGGCCGAAGGCCTCCGCCAGCACGTCACCGTGGTGGGCCGAGGCGATGACGATCGCGGGTGCTCCCATGGTCTTGCTCCTTCTCAGCCGGTGAGGTTGTGGACGAAGCACCAGCGCCAGGACTCGTCGGGCTGGGCCGACTCCATGACCGGGTGCAGGGTCTCGTGGAAGTGGGCGGTCGCGTGCTTGCCGATCGAGGAGTCGCAGCAGCCGACGTGGCCGCACTCGAGGCACTGGCGCAGCGAGACCCAGGGGGTGCCGTCGGCCAGGCAGGTCGCGCACGCCGGGTCGGCGACGGTGTCGACCGCGGGGAACGCGTCGAGGTCGTCGCACTGCCGCCCGCCGGTGAAGGCCAGCGACCCGATGCGGGTGCGCTCGGGCGCCTCGGCGGCGGCGTCGAGCATCGACTCCTCGATGTCGAGCATCGCGAGCACGCCGCTGACCACGTCGGAGGGGATCTTGCCCTTGCTGCGCACGAGCAGCACCTTGGCGCGCTCGGCCTCGATCATCGCGCCGCGGATCCGCGCGTAGAGCTGCGACGGCGTCTCGGAGTCCTCGGCGGTGGCGAGCTGCTCCCAGGCGGCGAACGAGCGCTGGTCGAGGCGGGCCCGGATCTGGTCCGAGACGCCGTGGTGGTCGTCGTACTCCAGCTCGTCGAGCCGCGCGAGCCCGGCGTCGGCGGCCTGCTGGAGCAGGGCGGCGCGGGCGAGCGCGTCCTCGGCGGGGTCGGGGGCCGGCACGTCGAGGACGCGGGCGAGCAGCGGGAGGGTGAGTCCCTGGAGCAGCAGCGTCCCGGCCACGACCGTGAAGGCGACGAGGAGCAGCACCTCGCGGTGGGGTGTCTCCTCGGGGATGACGAACGCGGCCGCGAGGGTGACGACGCCGCGCATGCCGGCCCAGCCGATGAGGAAGGTCCACGAGGACGGGAGGGGGTCGGTGCGGCGGAAGATCCAGGTGACCTGCATGTAGACGAGGCGCGTGACGATGACGGTTGCCAGCGTCGCCAGGCAGAGGAGCACGATCCTGCCGACCGGCAGCGTGGACTCGCGGACGTCCTCGAGGATCCAGTCGAGCTGGAGGCCGATCAGGAGGAAGACCGTGTTCTCCAGGATGAAGGCGACCGTGCGCCAGGTGATGCGCTCGGTGATCCGCGACTGGGCGGTCTGGATGATCGGCGCCTTGTGCCCGAGCAGCAGGCCGGCCACCACGACCGAGATGACGCCCGAGGCGTCGATCTCCTCGGCCGCGACGAACGCCGCGAACGGCGTCAGGAACGAGATGCCGGTGTCCAGCAGCGGGTCGGTGATCCGCTTGCGCAGCCACGCGACGAGCGCGAACAGGGCGAATCCGACGATCGCGCCGCCGCCGGCCGCGCGGACGAAGTCGAGGCCCACCTCCATGACCGTCAGGCTCCCGGCGAGGAAGGCGATCGCGGTGCGCAGCGCGACCAGGGCCGTGGCGTCGTTGAGCAGCGACTCGCCCTCGAGGATCGTCACGACGCGACGCGGCAGGCCGATCCTCTTGGCCACCGCGGTCGCGGCCACCGCGTCGGGCGGCGCGACGACCGCGCCGATCGCGATGGCGGCCGCCCAGCCGAGGCCGGGCACGAGCCACTCGACGACCGCGGCGACCGCCATCGTGGTGACCACGACCAGCAGCACCGAGAGGCGCAGGATGGCGCCGCGGTTGGCGTTGAAGTCGACGAGGGAGGTCTGGATGGCCGCCGCGTAGAGCAGCGGTGGCAGCAGGCCGAGCAGCACGACCTCGGACTCGAGGTGGATGGTGGGCAGCATCGGGACGTACGACGCCGCGGCACCCACGACGATCAGGAGGAGCGGCGCCGGGACGTGCAGGCGCTCGCTGATGGCGGTGGCGGCGAGGACGACGGCGGCCATCGAGACGAGCAGCAGTGCGAGTTCCACCCGCAGATCATCGCGGGTGGAACTCGCTCAATCCACCGCGTTCGCGCTCAGCGCACGACCTCGTAGACCTGGAGGGTGATCCCGTTGGGGTAGGACGCGTGCTCGGTGAGCTCGAGCGTGGTCTTGTCGAGGGCCGTGCCGTCGACGAAGAGGCGCTTGCCGCTGCCGAGGAGGACCGGGAAGACCAGCAGGTGGTAGCGGTCGACCAGGCCCGCCGCGGCCAGTCCCTGCGCGAGGGTCGGGCTGCCGTGCACGTGGATCTCGCCCCCGTCGGTCTCCTTCAGTGCGGCGACGTCGTCGAGCGAGCGGAGCACCTGCACCTCGCTGTCGCCCCACGGGGCGGTGTCACCGGCGAGCGTGGTCGAGACGACGTACTTCGGCATCGCGTTGTAGGTGGCGAACTCCTCCATCGAGGGCCACACCGGGAAGAACTCGTCGTAGGACTGGCGACCGAGGAGCAGCGCGGACGCCTGCTCGGTCTCGCGGCCCTTGATGTCGTAGGCCTCCTCGACGAAGTCGACGTCCTTGAACGTCCAGCCGGCGTGGGGGTGGTCCCCGCCGCCCGGGGAGTCGACGATGCCGTCGAGGGAGATGAACTCGGTGATGACGATGGGTCGCACGTGGGTGTCCTCTTCTGGTGGTGGTGGTCAGGCTGCGCGCGAGGCGAGCAGGTCGTCGATCTGGTTGAGGGCCGACGAGGCACCCTCGACGACGCCCATCGCGAGCACCGTCTGCAACGCCTCCGCGGTGGCGTACGACGACACGTAGGTCGCGCGGGTGCCCCCATCGGTCGGGACGAAGGAGTAGGCCTGCTGCGACTCCGGCATCTCCGGGTTGGGCGTGAAGGTCTCGTCGAGGGCGAAGCCGTCGCGGAACGTGAAGCCGTCCGGGCCGTCGACGGTCTGGATGTCCCAGTAGGCGTAGTAATGGTCGCCCTCGGGGGTGGTCAGGTAGTACGTCGTCCGCTCACCCGGGGCGAGCTCGTGGTCGACGAAGGTGGCCGGGTGGGAGGGGGGACCCCAGACCCGCTCCAGCTGGCGCGGGTCGGCGTAGACCTCCCACACGCGCTCGACGGGCGCGGCGAAGTCGGCGGTGATGGTCAGGGTGAGGGCGTCGAGGTCGTGCTGAACGTCGGTGACGGGCATGGGTTCAGTCCTTCTGGGTGGAAGTGGTGGTGTCGGTGCTGGTCTGGGTGTCGGTGTCGGTGCCGGTGTCGCTGGCGAAGAGCTCGTCCATCCGGGAGATCCGGCCGCGCCACAGCGCCTCGAGCTCGGTGAGCATCACGCCCACCGACCGGACCGCCTCGACGTCGCCACTGGCGAGGGCCTCGCGGCCCTGCCGGCGCTTGGTCAGCAGGCCCGACCTCTCGAGCACGGCGACGTGCTTCTGGACGGCCGCGAAGCTCATGTCGTAGCTCCGCGCCAGCGTCGAGACGGAGTGCTCGCCGGCCAGCACGCGGCGCAGGATGTCGCGCCGGGTGCGGTCGGCGAGGGCGTGGAACCAGGCGTCCGCCTGGTCCTCCCGCTCACGCGTGGTCGGCTCGTTCACGGGACAAACATACAACTGATCGGTTGTACGTTGTCAAGGAGGTTCGTGGATCGTGGTGTGACCGGTCGCGCAGGCCGGGCGACGTATGACGATCCGGCGGCCGGGGCACTGGTGCCTCCGTAGGGGTGGAGGCTGCATCGGAAAGCGGTGGCAGCCGCTCCCCGCGGCGTACGATCCGACGTGGTGCGAGCTCGTGCCGCCAGCTCGAGGAGAAGTGGGGCTTGACCGTGCAGCGACTGGTGGGTGGTCTCCGTCTCGGGGACCGCTACGTCCTGGAGGAGCGCATCGCCTCCGGTGGCATGGCCGACGTGTGGCGCGGGCTCGACGACGTGCTGCAGCGCCAGGTCGCGGTGAAGATCATGCGCGCGGACCCGGACAACGAGGAGATCTTCGCGCAGCGGTTCCGCGACGAGGCCCAGCACTCCGCCGCCCTGCTGCACCCCAACATCACGACCGTCTTCGACTACGGCGAGGACGACCACCTCTCCTACCTGGTGATGGAGCTGATCGAGGGCCTCCCGCTGTCCGCGGTGATCCGCGACCAGGGTGCCCTCGAGGCGGAGAACGTCCGCTCGATCCTGGCCCAGGCCGCGCTCGCCCTCGGCACCGCCCACGAGGCCGGGGTGGTCCACCGCGACGTCAAGCCTGCCAACATCCTCCTGCGCGAGGACGGCGTGGTGAAGCTGACCGACTTCGGCATCGCCCGGGCGATGGACTCGATCGGCCACACGCGGGTCGGCGAGATGCTCGGCACCCCCAACTACATCAGCCCAGAGCAGGCCACCGGCGAGACCGCGACCGGGGCGAGCG
Organism: Nocardioides baculatus; assembly: GCF_016735675.1. GTDB lineage: Bacteria > Actinomycetota > Actinomycetes > Propionibacteriales > Nocardioidaceae > Nocardioides > Nocardioides baculatus. The sequence goes on from NZ_JAERSG010000001.1 coordinate 735,973, forward strand.
ACCTCTACGCCCTCGGCGTGGTCGCGCACGAGATGCTCACCGGGGTCCGGCCCTTCGACCGGGGGACCCCGATCGCCACGGCGATGTCGCACGTCAACGAGCCGCCGCCCCCGCTCGCCGAGGACGTGCCGACCGAGCTGCGGGCGGTCGTGGCGACCCTCCTCGAGAAGGACCCCGAGAAGCGGCCGGCCAACGCCCGCACGGTCGCGGTCATGCTCGGCATGGCCAGCACGGAGCTGTCCGGCCTCGACCTCGGCCTCGCCTCGGGCGTGGACAGCGACTACGTGCTGCCGGCCACGCCCGTCACGCCGATGAACCTGCGCCAGCCCGCTCCTCTGGACACGCCGGCCGACCAGCCGACCGTCGCGGCGCGTCCCGAGGACCTGCTCGACTAGGAGCCGGCTGCGGGGCGCTTCGTCGCCTCGTCGATCAGCACGGCGAGGGCCTTCGGCTGGGTGAACATCGGCCAGTGGCCCGATGCGATGTCGACCAGCTCGAGCCTGGTGGCCGACGCCAGCTCCGGCACGTCGCCGCCGTCGATCCACTCCTGCGCCTCGGCCGGGCTGAACTCCGGGCAGATCAACGTGAGCGGTACGTCGTGCCGGGCCTCGCTCGTCCAGTGCACCTCGCCCCGGGTGACGCCGACCGGCACGGCGATCATCCGGCCGAGCAGGTCGGACTTCAGCTCCTCGGACATGTCGTCGGAGTCCGGCCCCTCGAACTTCTCCCACCCGGGGAAGGGCATCGCGCCGTCGACGGGCTCGAAGAAGTCGGCGTACTTCTCGCCCTCGGTCGACGGGAAGCCGCCGATCAGGGCGACGCCGCTCACTCCGTCGGGGCGCTGGTCGGCCGCTGCCCAGGCGAGGGTGCACGCGGCGGAGTGGCCGACCACGTAGGGCGATCCGTCGGCGGCGTCGACCGCCGCCAGGACCGCCTGCACCTGGTCGTCGTACGTCGCCTCGGTGGCGCCGTCACCCTGGCCGGGCAGGGTCAGCGGGACCGCGCGATGGCCGAGCGCCTCGAGCTCGGGGACCACGTCGTCCCAGGCCGACCCGTCGAGCCAGAGTCCGGCGATGAGCACGATGTCCATGGAGTTCTCCTTCATCGGTGGTGTTCGACCCCTCGCGAGCCACCCTAGGAGGGGTTCCGGACGCTCCACGTCCGGAACCGGTGCCACCATGTCCTCATGGGGTCACGATGAGCGAGATCAGCCCGACCGCGCGGGCGCTGCGGGCGCTGGACATCCTGCAGGGGCGCCCCGGCATCACGGCCGCCGACCTGGCGTCGCGCCTCGGCGTGACCGAGCGCGCCGCCCGGCGCTACGTCGCGATCCTGCGCGAGGCCGACATCCCGGTCGAGTCGACCCGCGGTCCCTACGGCGGCTACACGCTGGGCCGTGGCCTGCGGCTCCCGCCGCTGGTCTTCTCCGCGACCGAGGCGCTCGGCCTGGTGATGGCCGCGCTCGACTCGCAGCACGCGGTCGCCGATCCCGACGACCCGGTCGGGTCGGCGCTCGGCAAGATCCTGCGGGTGCTGCCGAGCAACGTCGCCCGGCAGGCGGTCGCGCTGCGCGAGACCGCGCAGGCAGTCCCCGAGCGCTTCCCGGCCAAGCCGGACGTGGACGTGACCTCCGAGCTGGTGGAGGCGGTCGCCGCCCAGCGGCAGGTGCGCCTCGGCTACCGGACGGCTGCGGGCAACGCTCGTACGTTCGAGGTCGACCCGTGGTCGGTGGTGGTGCGCTACGGCCGGTGGTACCTGCTCTGCCACTCCCACCACGCCGACGAGCTGCGCACCTTCCGGGTCGACCGCATCACGTCGGTCGAGCTCCTCGAGGGCACCTTCGACGTGCCGGCCGACCTCGACCCGGCTGCCGAGCTCGAGGCCAACCTCGGCAAGGGCTGGGAGCACGAGACGCACGTCGTCTTCGCGCAGCCGCTCGAGGAGGTGCGGCCGTGGATCCGCCCGACGCTGGGGGAGCTGCGCGCGCGTCCCGACGGCGGCTGCGAGCTGGTCGGCACCACGAGCAACGCGGAGGCGTACGCCGGCGAGTGGCTGGCCGGCGTACCGCTGGAGTTCACGGTCGTCGGGGGCGACGAGCTGAGGGCGGCCGTGGCCGCTGTGGGCGCGCGGCTCACCCGCGCGGCCCAGTGACTCGAGTGCGCAGCTCCGTGGCGACCAGTGCCGCGAGCGCACTCGACCCGGTCATCGGCTGACCGAGACCTCCGTGCCGAGGTTCCAGCCGTCGGAGATCGGGAGGTAGTCGCCGCTCCAGAAGGTGCCGGGGTCGTACCAGGTGGCCTTCCGGTCGTCGCGCAGGATGCCCATCTCGATGTAGCAGGACGCGACGATCTCCGCGCAGAACGCCGCCTCCGGCGTCACCCGCTGGCTGCGCTTGCGGCGCGGGACGTAGGCGTCGCGGCCGCGGAGCCACCGGGCGCCGAGCTTGGCGATGCTGGGGAACGAGACGCCGTCGAGCCGCGCGATCGTGCGCAGCATCCCGTCCTCCTCGTCCTGGCCGATCTCCGGCTCGAGCTGGCGCAACCAGGCGTCCTGGTCGTACTCCGTCTGCCAGCGCGACACCGCCTCGCGCAGGTCGTGGAGCTGCACGCCGCGGTGGTGGGCGCCGGTCCACACGTCCATCTGCTTCTTGCCGAGCTCGGCGTGGAAGATCAGCGGCGGCAGGTCGTCGACGACCACCGCCATCCCGACGTGGTTGACCGGCGAGTTGGTGACCGCGCGGATCGCGCGATCGGGAGCCCGGCGACCACGGAAGAGCCAGATGTCGCCACTGCGGGTGAGGTCGACCGCCTGGTCGAGGGTCAGGACCGGAGCCATGGCCGGAAGTCTGCCCTAGGCTCGGGCCATGCGCGTGTGGAAGCTGCTCGGCCTCGCCGGGATCCTGGCCGGTGTCGCCACCGGTGCCGCCGTCGCCCGCGACGAGCGCGTACGCCGCCACTACGACGCCGGCGAGATCCGTACCCGCCTCCACCAGAAGCACGACGAGGCCGTCGCGCGCGCCGAGACCTCCGAGGGGTAGGCGGGTCAGGCGCCGAGGGCGAGGCGGACGGCGATCGCGAGCATCACCAGGCCGATGAGGACGTCGAGCACCTGCCAGGCGCGCGGGTCGGCGAGGCGCGGGGCGGCCAGGCGGGCGCCGTACACCAGCCCGGAGAACCACGCGATGCTCGCGACACAGGCGCCCAGCGCGAACCACCACCGCCCGGGCGTCCCGTGGGTGCCGGCGATCGAGCCGAGGAGCAGCACGGTGTCGAGGTAGACGTGCGGGTTGAGCCAGGTCAGCGCGACCGCCCTGGCGACCACGCCGCCACGGGACTCGACGACCCCCTCGCCGGCCGCGAGGGCCTGCGGACGTCGGGCGCGCAGCAGCGACAGGACGCCGTACGCCGTCAGGAACGCGACGCCGAGCCAACGGATCACCTCGACCGCCCAGGGTGCGCGGTCGATGACGACGCCGATGCCGGCGACCCCGGCGATGATGAGGACGACGTCGGAGAGCGCGCAGATCGCGACGACGAGGCCGACGTGGCTGCGGCGGAGCCCTTGGCGGAGCACGAAGGCGTTCTGCGCGCCGATGGCGACGATGAGGGACAGGCCGGTGAGCAGGCCGGCGACGATGTCTCCCACGCGGGTCAATCTAGGGGTCCGCCCGGGGGTCGGGTGACACATGTCAGGGACGGCTCGGGGAGATATCCCATGGTCGGCGACTTCGCGCGACTGGGAGACTCACCTCATGACTGAGCAACCCCGGGAGGGTGCGGTGGCCGAGGTCGCCGCGAGCGCGCGTGACCTGGTGAAGACCTACGGCAAGGGCGAGGCGGAGGTGCGGGCCCTCGACGGCGTGAGCGTCGACCTCATGAAGGGCGAGTTCACCGCGGTGATGGGCCCGTCGGGATCCGGGAAGTCCACGCTGATGCACTGCCTGGCGGCCCTCGACACCCCGACCTCCGGCGAGGCGATCGTCGACGGCACCTCGCTCGGCAGGCTCAAGGACAAGGACCTCACGACGCTGCGCCGCGAGCGGGTGGGCTTCGTGTTCCAGTCGTTCAACCTGGTGCCGACGTTGAGCGCGGAGGAGAACATCCTCCTCCCGCTGAGCCTCGCCGGCCGCAAGCCCGACCGCGACTGGTTCGACCAGGTCGTCGACTCCGTCGGCCTGCGCGACCGCCTCGGGCACCGGCCCAGCGAGATGTCCGGCGGCCAGCAGCAGCGCGTGGCCTGTGCGCGGGCGCTGGTGAGCAAGCCGTCGATCGTCTTCGCCGACGAGCCCACCGGCAACCTCGACTCGACCAGCTCGGCGGAGGTGCTGGGCTTCCTGCGCCGCAGCGTCGACGAGTTCGGCCAGACCGTCGTGATGGTGACGCACGACCCGGTCGCCGCGTCGTACACCGACCGGATCCTCTTCCTCGCCGACGGCCTCATCGTCGACGAGCTGCGCGAGCCCGACCGCGACGCCATCCTCGAGAAGATGTCGAAGCTCCAGGACGTCGCGGCTGCCCGGAAGCAGGCGGGCTGAGATGTTCCGCCTGACCTGGCGCAACCTGCTCGCCCGCAAGGTGCGCCTGCTGATGAGCACGCTCGCGATCGTGCTCGGCATCGGATTCCTCGCCGGCGTGATGACCTTCAGCACCGGCCTCAACGCGACCTTCGACAACATCGTCGAGGGCTCGACCCCCGACGCCCAGGTCCGTCCGGCCGGCGACGTGCAGGGCGCGAACGCCGGCGTCGGCACCACCTCGCTGGTGACGCCTGCCGACGTCGACAAGCTCGCCGCGCTCCCCGAGGTCGCGCAGGCAACCGGTTCGGTCGACGGCCTGGGGTCCTTCCTGCTCGGCAAGGACGACAAGCTGGTCGGCGGCCAGGGGGCCCCTACCCTGGCGTTCAACTACGCGCCCAGCGAGAACATCCAGGGCGAGCAGGTGCTCGAGCTCGTCGAGGGAGGGTGGCCGGAGAAGCCGGGCGAGGTCACCCTCGACGCCTCCTCCGCCGAGCGCGGCGGCTACGCCGTCGGCGACACGGTCACATTGATCGTGCCCAGCGGCCAGCCCCGCCGGACCTTCACCCTGGTGGGCACCGCCGAGTTCAACGGCGGCGGCACGGCCGGCGCGACGCTCGTGCTGCTCGACACGAAGGAGGCGCAGGAGATCTTCCTCGACGGCGCGGACGCCTTCACCAGCGTCTCGCTGACCGCCGCCGACGGCGTCTCCCGCACCGAGCTCGCCGACGCGGCCAAGGCCGTCGTGCCCGAGGGCTTCACGGCCGTCACGGGCGACAAGGTGATCAAGGAGCAGCAGGACCAGATCGGCCAGTTCCTCGACGTCATCTCGATCTTCCTGACCACCTTCGCGGTGATCGCGATAGTGGTCGGCGCGTTCATCATCTTCAACACCTTCTCGATCCTCGTCTCCCAGCGCGTGCGCGAGTCCGCGCTGCTGCGCGCCCTCGGCGCGAGCAAGCGCCAGGTCACCCGCTCGGTGCTCATCGAGGCGTTCCTCATGGCCCTCGTCGGGTCGACGCTCGGCCTGCTGCTGGGGCTCGGCCTGTCGCGTGGCCTGGCGGGACTGTTCCGGACGTTCGGGCTCGACATCGCCGGCGAGGTGCTGACCCTGACGCCGTTCACGATCGCGTCGGGCTACGTCACCGGCATCGTGGTCACCATGGTCGCGGCGTTCGTCCCGGCGCGACGCGCGGCCAAGGTCCCGCCGGTCGCCGCGATGCGCGACGACCTCACCGTGCAGGAGAAGGGGATGCGCCGCCGGCTCGTGCTGGGCACGATCGCGATGGTCGTCGGCGTCGCGCTGGTCGCAGCCGGCCTCGTCGGGGCTCCCGGCACCGATGCGATCTGGATCGGCGCCGGAGCCGTGATCTGGGTGGTGACCACCGCCGTCCTCGCCCCGGTCGTGGGCCGGCCGGTGCTGCTGCTGAGCCGCAGCGTGTTCGGCCGCATCTTCGGCACTGCGGGGCGCCTGGCCGGTGAGAACGCGCTGCGCAGCCCGCGGCGTACGGGGGCGACCGCCTCCGCCCTGATGATCGGCCTGGCCGTCGTGTCCGCCGTGGGCGTGCTCGCCTCGTCGCTGAGCGCCACCCAGGACAAGATCGTCGACGACCAGTTCACCAGCGACTTCCTCGTCCAGCTGCCGACGTTCCAGGGGTTCCCGACGCAGTACGGCGACCAGATGGAGGAGGTCGACGGCGTCGACCTGGTCTCGCGCCAGCAGGGGGTGCCGGTCAGCATCGAGGTCGCCGGCACGCCCGACCAGACCTTCGCGAACGGCGTCGACGCGGCCTTCACCGAGATCTACACGCTCAAGATGGTGTCCGGCACCGACCAGATCTCCGGGGACCAGGCGCTGCTCAGCGAGGGCCGCTCCGACGACCTGAAGGCCACCACCGGGGACACGATCGAGGTGCAGTTCCCCGGCGGGAAGACCATCCCGCTCGAGGTGGCCGGCGTCTTCGAGGACACCCCGGTGACCAGCGGCCTGACGGTGCCGCTCGCGGTCCTGGACGAGGCGGGGGTCAAGCGCAGCGACTCCTCGATCAGCATCAACGTCGCCGACGGCGCGGACCGCGGCGCGGTGAAGCAGGACCTCGAGGACGTGGTGAAGGACCTCCCGATCCTGTCGGTGCAGGACAAGCAGGAGTTCAAGGAGCTCATCAGCGGGCAGGTCAACCAGCTGCTCTACGTCATCTACGGGCTGCTGGCGCTGGCCGTGGTGATCGCCGTCATCGGCATCGTGAACACGCTCAGCCTCAGCGTCCTCGAGCGGACGCGCGAGATCGGGCTGCTGCGCGCCGTCGGCCTGTCGCGGCGCAAGCTGCGCACGATGATCACCCTCGAGTCCGTCGCGATCGCGGTGCTCGGTGCGGTGCTCGGGATGGCGCTGGGGCTGGTCATCGGGGTCGTGCTGCGCCAGTCGCTCAAGGACGACCTGACCGAGCTCGCACTGCCGATCAGCAGCCTGGCGCTCTTCCTGGTCGTCGCGGTCATCTTCGGCGTGCTCGCAGCCGTCATCCCCGCGGTCCGGGCGTCGCGGATGAAGGTGCTCCAGGCCATCGCCACGGAATGAGCGACCGAGTGAGTCGGCTCACGCGCCCCGCCCCCCGGGTGCTGACAGGACCGGGGCGCGGTGGCACCGTGGACGGGTGACTGATCAACAACTGAAGACGTCAGAGGACCGGTCCGACCGCAGCTTCTTCGGTCAGCCGGGCGTGCTCGCCAACCTGTTCGGGGTCGAGCTGTGGGAGCGCTTCAGCTTCTACGGCATGCAGGGAATCCTGCTGATCTACCTCTACTACTCCGCCGCCAAGGGCGGCCTCGGCATCGACGAGACCGTCGCGACCGGCATCGTCGGCGCGTACGGCGGAGGGGTCTACCTCTCCACGATCCTCGGCGCCTGGCTCGCCGACCGGCTGATCGGCCCGGAGCGGACGCTGTTCTACGCAGCGATCTGCGTGATGCTCGGCCACATCGCGCTGGCCGTCCTCCCGGGCCTGACCGGCGTCGGTGTCGGCCTGGTGCTGATCGCGCTCGGCTCGGGCGGGGTGAAGGCCAACGCCACCTCGCTGGTCGGCTCCCTCTACGACGAGCACGACACCCGCCGCGACGCCGGCTTCTCCCTCTTCTACATGGGCATCAACATCGGCGCCCTCCTCGGCCCGCTGCTGACCGGCCTGCTGCAGAAGGAGGCCGGCTTCCACTGGGGCTTCGGCGCCGCCGCGGTCGGCATGGCGATCGGCCTCGCGCAGTACGCCGCCTTCCGCGGCCGGCTGCCCGAGGAGACCAACGAGGTGGCGAACCCGCTGCCCGCCGATCGCCGACTGGCGTACGCCGGCGGCGCGGTCGTCGTGCTCGCCCTGGTCGCCGTCCTGACCTGGGTCGACGTCATCACCGCCGACCGGCTGTCCAACATCGTGATCGGGATCAGCCTGGTGGCCGCGATCGCCTACTTCGCGGTGATCCTCGCCGACAAGCAGGTGACCGGCGTCGAGCGCAGCCGGATCTTCGCGTTCATCCCGCTCTTCATCTGCAACGTCGTGTTCTGGTCGCTCTACCAGCAGCAGTTCACCGTCGTCACGATCTACGCCGACAAGCGCCTCGACCGGAACCTGTTCGGCTGGGAGATGCCGGTGTCGTGGGTGCAGTCGATCAACCCGGTCTTCATCATCGTGCTGGCCGGCGTCTTCGCGGCGCTGTGGACCAGGCTCGGTGACCGCCAGCCGGTGACGCCGTTCAAGTTCGGCGCCGGCACGGCGCTGATGGGCGTCGCGTTCTTCTGCTTCCTCCCGATGCCCGGTGGCGAGAACACCGCACCGCTCCTGGGCCTCGCCGGCATCCTGCTGGTGTTCACCCTGGCCGAGCTGCTGATCTCGCCGGTCGGCCTCAGCGCCACCACCAAGCTGGCGCCGAAGAAGTTCCGCACCCAGATGGTCGCGCTCTACTTCCTCTCGATCGCCCTCGGCACCGCACTCGCCGGGACGCTCGCGGGGTTCTACGACGAGAACAACGAGGCGCCCTTCTTCATCTGGATCGGCCTCGCCTCCGTCGTCACCGGCGTCGTCGTGATGCTCGCGTCCAAGCCGATCCACCGCCTGATGGCCGGCGTGGACTGACATGCTCGAGGCCCTCGGCTGGGGAGCGGTGGCGGCCAGCTCGCTGCTGGTCGGCGCCGTCCTCGCCCTCGTCCGTACGTGGTCCGCCCAGTTGGTCGGCCTGGTGCTGGGCTTCGGGGCGGGCGCGCTGATCGCGAGCGTGTCGTTCGAGCTGGCCGAGGAGGGGCTCCGGGTCGGGAGTGCGTACGCCGTCGCGGGCGGGCTCGCCCTCGGCGGCCTCACCTTCTTCGGTGCCGACCGCCTCGTGCAGAGGTGGGGCGGTCGGTCCGGCGGGTCGTCGGCCGGCGCCCCGCTCGCCGTCGGCGCCTTCCTCGACGGGATCCCCGAACAGATGGTGCTCGGGATCGGCATCGCCTCGGGCGGCGGTGTCAGTGCCGCGCTGGTGGTGGCGATCTTCGCCTCCAACCTGCCCGAGGCGATCGGCTCGGCGGCCGACATGCGCGGTGACGGCCGCTCCGCGCGGTCCGTGGTCGGCCTCTGGGCCGGCGTCGCCGCGCTGTGCGCGCTCGCCACGGTCGGGGGCTACGCGCTCTCCGACGTGGTCTCCGCCGAGGGCCAGGCCCTCATCGACGGCTTCGCCGCCGGCGCACTGCTGACGATGCTGATCGACTCGATGGTCCCCGAGGCCAAGGAGAAGGCGAAGGACCTCGCCGGGCTCGCGACCGTCGTCGGCTTCGCGATCGCCGCGGGGCTGTCGCTGCTGGGTGGATAGCGTCCGGCCCATCGACAGTGGAGCCGGCGGCCCGACCTACCGGCTCCGGGCTCCACTGTCCCGTGGTCAGTAGCCGCCCTCGGGCTCGACCATCTCGCCCCGGACACCGAGGAGCCGCACCGGGCGCTGGTCGTCGAGGGCGAGGTAGAGGTCGTGGGCGGTCTGCGTGATGACCTCGACGTCCCAGGTCGGCTCCTTCAGCTTGCGCACCTTGGTGAACGTGAAGAACGGCGCGAAGCGGACCTTGAGGTGCACCCGCTGCACCATCCGCTCCTCCTTGCGGACGTCGTCGATGACCCGGGCGGCGAGCTCGGCCAGCGCGGCGCGCACCTCGTCGGGGGTGCGGAGGTCGGACTGGTAGGTCGTCTCCCGGCCGTGGGCGCGCGCGACCCACGGGGTGTCGTCGGGCCTCGAGCGGCCGCCGCCGCGACCGAGCCGGCCGAGGTGGGCCCCGGTCGCCGGACCGAAGGCCGCGACCAGCGCGTCCGCCTCGGCCGCCGCGAGGTCGGCCACCGTGCGGATCCCGATCGCTTCGAGACGCGCGCCGATCCTGGTGCCGACGCCCCAGAGCGCGGTGGTCGGGCGCTCGCCCATCACCTCCATCCAGGTGTCGCGGGTGAGCACGAACGTGCCCTGCGGCTTGCCGAAGTCGGTCGCGATCTTGGCGCGCACGAGGGTGTCGCCGATCCCGACCGAGCAGTGCAGCCCGGTCGCGGCGAGCACCGCGGCCTGGATCGAGCGGGCCGCGGCGACCGGGTCGTCGGCCTCGATGCCGACGAACGCCTCGTCCCACCCGAGCACCTCGACCACGGCTCCCGGCGTCGCCCGCAGCGTCGCCATCACCCGCGCCGACGCCGCCTCGTAGACCGGGAAGTCGACCGGGAGGAACACCGCCTCCGGGCACCGTCGCTTGGCGAGCTTGAGCGCCAGCCCGCTGCGTACGCCGTGGGCCCGCGCCTCGTAGGACGCGGTCGACACCACCGCCCGCTCGGTCGGGTCGCCCCGGCCGCCGACGACGACCGGCAGCCCGACCAGCTCGGGCCGGCGCAGCAGCTCGACGGCGACGAGGAACTGGTCCATGTCGACGTGGAGCACCCAGTGGGTCACCCGGCCATTGTGGCCGGGTCGTCCGACAGCACCCCTGCGGGCGGATCGCAGCGGCACGGCGTCGGCGTACGGTCGGACGATGAGCGACGACCAGCAGGACCCGTACGCCACGCATCCCGACGAGTCGGCCTTCCCGGCCGCCGGGGAGCGCGTGTCCGACGAGGACCGCCAGCGGGCGCTCGACGCCGAGCCCGGTGGCAACGCGACCGTCGGTGACACGGTGGACACCGACGACGTCGACTCGAGCGCCGAGGAGGGCACCTCCGGCCAGGAGGTCGAGGAGCAGGTCCGCGACTGAATCTCGGGTGCGCGCGGGCGGCCGCGCTGCCAGAGTGCGCGCATGACGGTGCAGCGGCTGGACATCGAGCAGGCCCTCCCGCGGATGCAGGCGCTGGCCGCGCGGCTCTGGTCGCCCGAGTCCCGCCACCACCCCGGGCAGCTCGCCTGGTCGGCGGCGTACGGCGAGCCGGAGGCCCTCGGGCTCGGACCGGCCTTCCTCGTGGACGACGCGTGGGCGTGGCTCGAGTCCGCGGACTGGCTGGAGGTCTGCGGCACCGACCCGGATGCCGTACGCGCAGTGGTGCGAGCGGCCCTCGCGGAGTCCGCCGACGAAGTCACGGCCAGCACGCTCGAGACCGAGACGGTCGCCATCGACGCGCTGCTCGACCACGGTTTTACTGAGGTCGGGAGCCCGTGGTTCACCCACCACCTCCTCGACCTGGCCGACCTGCCGGACGTCGCGGTGCCCGCGGGGTACGACGTCCGCGCGGTGCGGGCCGGCGAGCACGAGCAGCGGTCGAAGGTCCACCGCGACGCGTGGTCGCCTACCTCGAAGGTGACGGCACGCGCCTACGAGCGGCTGATGGCCACGCCGCCCTACCGACCCGCGACCGACCACGTCGTGGTCGCGCCCGACGGTGAGTGGGTCGCGTCGTGCTGCGTCTGGCTCGACGAGACGACCGGCGTCGCCCTGGTCGAGCCGGTCGGCTGCGTCGACGCGCACGCGCGTCGCGGCCTCGCGACCGCCGCGTCGGTCTCCGCCCTCACCGCCGCCCGCGACCTCGGCGCGACGACCGGGCTGGTCTGCCCGCGCGGCGACGACGACTACCCGGCGCCGGCGCGGCTCTACCGGCGGATCGGGTTCGTGCCGGGCGCCTGCACGCGGACCTACCGGCGCGGCTAGGTCGAGCTTCGCTCGCGGATGTCGCGAGTGATCCTCGAGTCAGGCGGTCAGGAAGTCGCCGAGCCCCTCGAGCAGCCGGTCGACGTCGGAGTCGTCGGTGTAGGCCGCGAGCCCGATCCGCAGGCCGGAGTCGACGGGGAGGCCGAGGGCCCGGAAGGTCTCGTAGGCGTAGAACGTGCCGGCCGGGACGAGGACGTCGTGCTTCGCGAGGGCGTCGTACGCGTCCACGGGCAGGCGGTCGCGCAGCGTGAGGAAGAGCGTGGACGTCCGGTCGGCGGCACGCGAGTGGAGGGTGAGCGCGTCGCCGAGGGCGGCCAGGCCCTCCTCGATCCGGAGCCGCAGGCGCAGCTCGTGGTCGGCGATCAGCGCGGCGGCCGAGACGAGGCGCTCGCGGCGAGAGGAACCGGTGCCGACGAAGGCGATGAGGTCCACGGCCGCGGTGACACCGGCGAGCAGCTCGTAGGGCAGCGTCCCGAGCTCGAACCGCTCGGGCACCGCGTTGCTCGACGGCAGCAGCTTGTCGGGGCGCAGCGTCTCCAGCAGCTCGGGGTCGGCGACGAGCGCCCCGCAGTGGGGGCCGAAGAACTTGTAGGGCGAGCACACCAGCAGGTCGGCACCCATCGCGGTGAGGTCGGGGGCGGCGTGCGCGGTGTGGTGCACTGCGTCGACGTGGACCAGCGCGCCGACCTCGTGCGCCCTCGCCGCGACGGTCGCGACGGGCGGCCGGGTGCCGAGCAGGTTGGACGCGGCGGTCAACGCGACCAGCCGCGTGCGGTCGGTGATCGCGTCGAGGGAGGAGAGGTCGAGCTCGCCCGTCGAGGGCTCGAGCCGCAGCCAGCGCACGGTGACCCCGGCGCGCTCGGCCGCCTGGATCCACGGCCGCACGTTGGAGTCGTGGTCGAGCTCGCAGACGACGATCTCGTCGCCGGGCGACCAAGTGCGCGCCAGCGTGCGGGAGACGTCGTACGTCAGCGCGGTGGCACTGCGGCCGTGGACCACCCCCTCGGGCACGCCGCCGACGAGGTCGGCGATGGCGGAGCGGAAGCCGGCGACGGACTCCTCGGCGTTGCGCTGGCTCACGGTCGCGGCGCCGCGCTGCGAGAGCGGTCCGGTCAGCGTCCGGGCGATCGCCTCGCCGACGACGAGGGGCGTCTGCGTGCCACCGGGGTTGTCGAAGTGGGCGATCCCCGACTCGAGAGAGGGGAAGTGCGAACGGAAGCCGGCGACGTCGAAGGACATGCGCCAGACGCTAGTTGGCGATGTGCACGACCGCGTCACCGGAGTTCACGAGGGGTGCCTCGGTGCGGCCGATGATCACGCCGTCGCGGTTGGCGTAGACCGCGCGCAGCGTCTTGCCGAAGGAGTCGAAGAGCGTGCCGAGCCGCTCGCCGTCGCTGACCTTCTGGCCGAGGTGCGCGTCGAGGTGCAGGATCCCGGTGCGCCGGGCGCGGACCCAGCCGCTCGAGCGGCACTCCAGGCTCGGCTCCGGGGGCAGCTCCTCGACCGGGTCGGTCATGCCGAGCGTCGCCAGCACGCGGCGTACGCCGATCACGCCGGCCTCGACCGCGTAGTCGTCGAACCGCAACGGCTCCCCGGCCTCGTAGAGCAGGACCTTGGCGCCCTTCTCGCGCGCGGCGTGGCGCAGCGACCCGTCGCGGATCTTGGCGTGCAGCATCACCGGGGCGCCGAACGCAGCAGCGAGCGCGCGGGTGCCCTCGTCGTCGAGGTCGGCGCGCACCTGCGGCAGGTTGCTGCGGCGGTCGGAGCCGGTGTGCAGGTCGATGCCGACCTCGCAGCCGGCCACGATCTCGCGCATGAAGAGGTAGGCGATGCGGCTGGCCAGCGAGCCGCGGGCCGAGCCGGGGAAGGACCGGTTGAGGTCGCGGCGGTCGGGCAGGTAGCGGTCGCCGGTCATGAAGCCCATGACGTTGACGATCGGCACCGCGACGAGCGTGCCGCGGAACGTCTTGGGGTCGAGCCCGGCCATCACCTGGCGGACCACCTCGACGCCGACGACCTCGTCGCCGTGGATGGCCGCGTTGATCCAGATGCACGGCCCGTCCTCGCGGCCGTGGACGACGCGGACCGGCAGCGTCACGTCGGCGCCGGTGACCAGTCGCGTGATCGGCAGCTCGAGCGCCCGCACCGTCCCGGCGCGGATGCGGACACCGCCGATGGCGAACGACTCGCGAGCCACTAGCGGGTGCTCCGGTCCGCTGCGATGGTCACGCGGTCAGGGTAGTGCCCGACGTGCGTGGCGCCGGCGGCGCGTCACGCCACACGTGTCCGGGATGTCGCCCTCCCGGAGCGGTCCTGGGGGCCATCCCTCGGACACGTGTCCGGGCCGGGGACCGGGCGGTGACGTGACCCGCCCCGGACACCTCACGGGGGAGAGGCGGTCCGGGGCGGGTCGGTCGGGTTTGGCCGGTGCAGGGGCGTCAGCTGTTGAGCGAGCCGGAGATCGTGCCGTCGTCGGTGCCCGTCCCGCTGTCGCTGTCGGTCCCGCCGTCGGTGTCGGGCTGGCCGTCGCCGTCGAAGTCCGGCTGCTGGCCCGTGCCGTCCTGGGTGGTGCCGCCCATCGGGCCTCCCGGCAGCTGGCCGCTCATGTCGCCCATCGGGCCGCGGCCGTCGCCGGGGAAGCCTCGACCGTCGAACTGGCCGCCGAATCCGTCGGTGGTCTGCTGGGTGGTGGTGCCGGTGGTCGCGACGTCGTCGTGCCCGACGGCGTACCCGGCACCGAAGCCGGCGCCTCCGACGGCGAGGCCGGCGACGACCGCTCCGGCGGTGATCACCTTGCGTCCGCTGGGCATGCGGTCGCGCCAGGTCCGGCGCGGGGCGGGGTGGGTGGCGGGGTCGTCGGCGTCGGTGGTGTGGGGGGCTGCGGGGAGCTGGTTCTCGGACATGGACGTTCCTTCGTGGTGGGTGCTGGGAGAGGTGGAGGGCGTGGAGGTCATCGGCTCAGCCGCCCATCGGGCCGCCGTGCCCACCCGCCGGCGCCTCGCCGGCGGTGACGGTGGTGGCGGTGCCGTCGACGGTGACCGTGTAGGTCTGGCCCTGCTCGATGTCGGAGGCGGAGTAGACGACGGAGGCGAAGTCCTTCTCGATCGTGTACGTCGCGACCTCGGTGCCGTCGGCGTCGGTGATCACGACCTCCGACCCGGCGGCGGCCGTGCTCGCGAGGGCCGTGGCGATCCAGCCCTGGGCCGAGTCGGTGGAGGGGGCGACCATCATCCCGGCGCTGCCGGTGGCCATCAGCGTGCCGCCGGTGACCTCGAAGGTGCCGTTGACGTCGAGCGCGCCGTTGCCGTCGGTGGTGGGGCCGTAGACGACGATGTCGCCGCCGGTGATGGTGGCGTTGCCGTTGGAGTCGAGGCCGTCGCCGCTGGCCCAGACCTCGAGCGAGCCGCCGTTGACGTAGAGGTTGAGCGAGCTGTCCGCTGCCATCTCGCCGCCCATGCCGCCGGCCTGGCCGTCGGTGCTCGCGCTGTCGTCGGAGGTCGCGGCGTTGACGCCGTCGTCGGCGGAGTGCAGCTCGACGTCACCGTCGTCGACGACGATCAGCGAGCCCTCGACGGCCTCGTTGGACCCGGCGACGGTGACCGTGCCGCCCGAGACGAGCACCTGGACGCCCTTGATGCCGTCGTCCTGGGAGGTGACGGTGAGCTCGCCGCCCTCGATCAGCACGAAGCCGGCGCCGGCGTCCTCGGTGTTGTCGGACTTGAAGGTGTCGCCGGTCGCGTCGACGGTGACCGTGCCGTCGGTGAGGACGAGGTAGTCCTTGCCGAGGATCCCGTCGTCGACCGAGGTGACGTCGATCGTGCCTCCGGTGATGACCAGCCCGTCCTTGCCGACGATGCCGTTGTTGCTGTTGCCCGTCACCGTGAGCGACCCGCTGCCGCCGATCGTCAGGTCGGCGGTCGAGTAGAGGGTGCCGGTGGGTGCGTCCTCCGAGGTGTCGGCGTACGTCGCCGCGTCCGCCAGCGCGTTGTCGCTGCCGTCGGCGAGGACGACCACGACGGACTCCGCGTCGACGACGTTGATCGCGGCGGTGGTCTCGGAGGTGATCGTCGCGCCGTCGAGCACGAGGCGTACGACGCCGTCGCCGGCGCTGTCGACGACGACCTGGCCGGTGAGCTCGCCGGTGAGCACGTAGGTGCCGGCGGCGGAGATGGTGACCGTGCCGTCCTCGATGCTCACCGCATCGCTGTCGGCGGTGGCGGTCGTGCCGTCCAGGGCCACCGCGACCGCGTCGGCCTCGTCGTAGGACGTGTCGCCGGTCTCGACGGCGATGTCGTCGGCGAGCACGTCGTCGACGGTCGTGCCGTCGGAGGTGGCGACCGCACTGCTCGAGCTGGAGGCGCTGGACGTCGAGCTGGTCGTGTCGGCCGCGACGGAGGCGCCGCAGCCGGCGAGGAGGAGGACGGCGGCGGTGCCGGCGAGGGCCTGGCGGACCGTGGCGGATGAGGGAAGAAGTCGCATGGGAGCGGCCTTTCGGGAGCAGGAGGAGCCGGTCTCAGCGGCTGGTGGTGTCGACTGTGGTCGAGGCGTCTGTCGGGGAGGTGGGCTGACCTTGTGGGCTTCCTGTGAAGGTCGCCGGGGCGCGGAACACGAACGCGCGCTGGGCGGCGAAGCTCGTCGAGACCAGCGCCAGCTCGGTGAGGACCTTGGCCGGGAGCAGCGCGATGCCGGCGGCGCCGAGGGCGGTCAGCAGGAGGAAGTTGAGGGCGAGCAGGGCCGTGGCGAGGGCGGCGTACCGCACCGCCGCTGTGCGCGTGCGGACCCGGCGCTCGCCGTCGAAGACGAGGCGCCGGTTGACCACGAAGTTCACCCCGGCGCTGGTCACGCGAGCGCCGACGACCGAGACGAGCAGGTCACCGGTCAGCGCCTGGAGCACCAGGAGCGCCACCGTGTCGATGACGAAGGCGGCGAGCGAGGAGGCGAGGAAGGCGAGGAGCGGCGCGTAGACCCGCAGCGAGTCGACCACCGGCCGGAAGTGCGAGGCGGAGTTGTCGTCGAGGTAGATCGTGGCGATCGGCAGCGGGTCGAGGTCGATGCCCGAGCGGCCGGCCCGCAGGAGCACCTGGAGCTCGTACTCGTAGCGCTCGCCCGGCACGGTGCCCGCCCAGCCGAGCAGGTCGGCCGGGATCCCGCGCAGGCCGGTCTGCGTGTCGGGCACCCGGCTGTGGGTCGCGGCCGTGAAGAGCCAGCGGGTGACCCCGTTGCCGACGCGACTGCGCAGCGGGACAAGGTGTCCGTCAGAGGTGGCGTCGAAGCTGCGCGTCCCGAGCACGATCCGCCGCGCCCCGGCGTCCTCGAGCAGCCGCTCGCCGACCGCGACGATGTCGGCCAGCGCGTGCTGCCCGTCGCCGTCGGCGCAGATCACCGGCGAGCCGGGGCGGGTGGCGAGGACGTGGGCGAGGCCGGCCTTGAGGGCCGCGCCCTTGCCGCGGTTGATGGGCAGCGTGAGAACCTCGGCGCCGGCCGCGCGGGCCTGCGCGAAGCGGTCGTCGTACGCCGTCCCGGATCCGTCGTCGACGACCAGGACCGCCCAGTCGGGGCGGGCCGTCCGGAGGTCGCTGACGGTCCGGACCATCGCGGCGCCGGGGCAGTAGGCCGGGACCAGCACGGTGGGCACCGGGCTCAGCCCTTGATGTAGAGGATGTCGGAGGTGCCGCGCTCGCCGCCGTTGCTCGGGCGGTTGACCACCTCGCCGTCGAAGAAGAGCGTGGAGGACCCGCCGCCGTCGAGGTTGTAGGCCGTGACGGCGCCGAGGCCCCTCATCAGCGTGGCGAGCTCGGTCATCGAGGCACCCGCGCTGTAGCCGGTGGACCGGCCGTCGACGACCACCACGAGCAGGTGGTTGTCCTCGACCACGCCGATCGCGGTGCGCGGCTGGTCGCCCTGGATGGAGTGGTTGCCGAAGTTGGTGTCGACCTCGACGTCGTCGATCCCGTCGAGGACCTCGCCGTCCGCGACGAGCGCGGGTCCGAAGGAGAGCGTGTTCCACACGCCCGCGTCGACGAGCGTCTGCGCGTCGGTGGCGGTCTCGTCGTAGAGCTCGACGCGGCCGTCGCGGTAGAACGCCAGCCCCTCGCGAGCGCCGGAGTCGCGGTAGACCACACCGTTGCGGATCACCATTCCGGTGTCGCGGAAGCCGTAGTAGTCGCCGTTGACCGCGAAGATCGCGCCGTTCTGCCCGGCGATGTCGGAGGTCTCGTCGACGATGTTGGTGCCGAAGGCGTCGCCGGCGAAGGCCGAGCGGAGGACCGTGGCGTCGCTGAGCACGAGGTCGGCGACGAAGTAGGTCACGGTCGCGTCACCGCTGCCGGTGGTCACCTCGCGCACCGACACCGTCGTGCCGTCGGCGCTCCAGCTGTCGTCGGTCAGCACCGCGTCCGAGGTGTCGAGCTCGGTGCCGGTGCTGCCCTGGCTCGCCTCGTACGCCGACGCGTCGGCGACCTCGACGTGGTCGACGACGTAGCGGTCGAGCGCCCACGCGCCCGTACCGGTGCCGAGGGTCAGGGTGGTGAGTCCGCCGATGAGGAAGGCGCGTCGCGAAGGTGCTGGCATGCCCTCGACGGTGCGGGGGATCCCTGTTCGGACCCTGTGGCCGAGCCTTGCAGTCCGTGTGGGGTGCTAGTGCCCCAGCTCTACTTGCCCCAGTTGCGTCGGCGTACGGCCCGCCGGGGCCTGCCGCCGGCGTAGGACCGCGACGAGTCGACGAGGAAGCCGCGCTCGAGGGCCTCGCGGCCGATCAGCATCCGGAAGCCCATCTCGTCGCGGTTGCTCAGCGTCATGACGGTCGTGATGGTGCGTCCGGCGAGCCGTACGTCGAGGCTGACGGCGTAGCGCTGCTCGACCTGGCCGTTGCTCGACCTCACCTCGCGCCGGTCGAGCACGGGAAGGGTCAGCTCGACGTGGTCGTCGTCGGACTTCTGCCAGGGGTGGACGGAGAAGCGCACCCACTCGGCGCCGTCCTGCTCGTAGGTCTCGAGGTCGAAGGCGTGGATCGCCGACGACCGCGCACCGGTGTCGATCTTCGCCTTCACCCAGTCGAGACCGGCCTGCGGCAGGCCGACCCACTCCCGCCAGCCGACGACCAGCGGCTCGGGCGTCTCGTCAGTGGTGGGCACGCCGCCATCCTGTCAGGTGGCCTCGTGCTTGTATGAGGCCCGTGAAGCTCGCCATCCTCTCGCGCGCACCGCGCTCCTACAGCACCCAGCGACTCCGCACCGCCGCGCTCGACCGCGGCCACGACGTCAAGGTGCTGAACACTCTGCGCTTCGGGATCGACCTCACCGGCGACGAGCCCGACCTGCTGTTCCGCGGCAAGCAGCTGTCGACGTACGACGCGGTGCTGCCGCGCATCGGCAACTCGATCACCTACTTCGGCACCGCCGTCGTGCGGCAGTTCGAGCAGATGGACGTCTACACGCCCAACACCAGCTATGGCATCGCCAACAGCCGCGACAAGCTGCGCGCGACGCAGATCCTGTCGCGGCACAAGATCCCGATGCCGGCGACGACCTTCGTGCAGGACCGCGCCGACGTGATCCCGGCGATCGAGCGCGTCGGCGGCGCGCCCGTCGTGATCAAGCTGCTCGAGGGGACCCAGGGCATCGGCGTCATCCTCGCCCCGACGCTGAAGGTCGCCGAGGCGATCATCGAGACCCTCCAGAGCACCCGGCAGAACGTGCTGATCCAGCGCTTCGTCAAGGAGAGCAAGGGCCGCGACATCCGCGCCCTCGTCGTCGGCGACCGCGTGGTCGCCGCGATGCGACGGGTGGCGCAGGGCGACGAGTTCCGCTCCAACGTGCACCGCGGCGGCAGCGTCGAGCCGGTCGAGCTCGACGAGGAGTTCGAGCGCGTGGCCGTCCGGTCGGCCCAGATCATGGGCCTGCGCGTCGCCGGTGTCGACATGCTCGAGGGGAAGAACGGCCCGCAGGTGATGGAGGTGAACTCCTCGCCCGGCCTGGAGGGCATCGAGGCCGCGACCAAGCTCGACGTCGCCGGCGCGATCATCGACTACATCGACAACCAGGTGGCCTTCCCCGACATCGACGTACGCCAGCGGCTCACCGTCTCGACCGGCTACGGCGTCGCCGAGATCGTCGTGCACGCCGGCTCCGACATGGTCGGCAAGAAGCTCGGCGACTCGGGCCTCGACGACCGCGACATCACCGTCCTCACCCTCCACCGCGGCCCGCAGGTCATCCCCAACCCGCGCAACAAGACCGTCCTCGAGGGCGAGGACCGCCTCCTCTGCTTCGGCAAGCTCGAGGAGATGCGCTCGATGATCCCGGACCGCAAGCAGCGCCGGGTCAAGCGACTGATGAAGAAGCACCTGCCGCCGACGACTCCCTAGCGCCACGGGACGTCATACGGACGGGGCAAGCGGATGCCCGCTCCGCATGACGTCCCACGGTCAGCGGTGCAGCGTCCCCTGCACTGCGCCCGCGGGGTAGGTCGCGTTGTGGACGTTGACGTAGTAGCGGCGCGGGTGCAGAGCGATGCGACGGATCACGGCCCGGGGAGCGTCGACGCAGCGCGACCCGCCCGTGACGGCACCGGTGAGGTCGACGAGGACGAAGCCGTCCGAGGCGCGGTGGATGTGGGCGGCCGAGGGGTCGTCGATACCCGTCCACGAGATGGAGGCGCACACGCGACCAGCCCCCGGCCGCAGCCGGACGGTGGCCGAGCCGGACCCGTCGGGGTCGCCGCTGTGGGTGAGGTGCGTGCTGAGGACGGTCGCGCCCACCTGGGCGGGACGGGCGTGCGCTGCCGAGGGGACGGACAGGATCGTCAGGGCCGCGGCGAGCGCGGCGACGGAGCGGGTGAGGGTGGCCATCTCGTCATCGTGTGCCCGCACGGTGACCCAGGGGTATCCCTCATCTGGGGGGACGGGTGCGCCAGAGCCAGGCGAGGCCGACGAAGGGGAGGACGAGCGGCAGCCAGCCGTAGCCCGCGCCGTACGACGACCACACGGTCTGGTCGGGGAAGAGCTCCGGGTCGAGGACGGTCAGCGTCCCGACGGTGAGCACGCCGACCAGCTCGAAGCCGACGGCGGCCCAAGCCAGCCGGCGCGGTGACGGTCCGACCTCCGCGAGGCCGAGGGTGGCGGCGACGTAGACGAGCGCGGCGACCGCGGACAGCGTGTAGGCCAGCGGCGCCTCGGAGGCCTTGGTGCCCAGCTGGACCAGCGAGCGGGCGGTGGCGGCGAGGGCGAAGACGCCGTAGACCGCCACCAGCGCGCGGCCCGCCCCGGAGCGCGTCGAGCTCATCCCGGCCACACCTGCAGGACGCGTACGACGACGAAGGCCTGGGCCAGGCCCGCGACCAGCAGCACGGCCGTGGCTCCGCGGCTGCGCTCGGCGAGCGACCAGACGAATCCGATCGGCAGCAGGACGAGCCCGGCGAGGAGGTAGCCGAACAACGTGACCGTCGCTCCCCCCGACAGCGAGACGTCGCCGACCTGCGCGATCGCGACGACCAGCAGGACCAGCGTGGCTGCCTCGATGAGCCCCGCGAGGCCGAGCAGTCCCCAGTCGGGCGTGCGGTCGAGGACGACGTACACCAGCACGACCGCGGCGAACGCCAGCGACGCGTAGATCAGCGCGAGGGGAAGGGGTCCGTCCACGGTGCCGATCCTCTCAGGTGCGCAAGCCACAGCGTGCCCACAGGTCGGCGGCAGGTCGGCGACAGGTCGGGACGACAGCCTCGGGCCCATGACCTCCACCTATCTCCTCGCCGCGGCCGACCTCGTCGCCGTGCTCGTCCTCGCGATGGCCGTCTACTACCCACGCCACCGCCGCGCCGACCTCGTCACGGCCTTCATCGCGGTCAACGTCGGCGTCCTCGCCGTCACCATCGTGCTGTCCAGCAGCGTCGCCACGGTCGGGCTCGGCCTCGGCCTGTTCGGCGTCCTGTCGATCATCCGCCTGCGCTCCGACGAGCTCGGCCAGCACGAGATCGCCTACTACTTCGCCGCCCTCGCGATCGGCCTGATCGGTGGGCTCGGCACCGGCGACCTCGCGCTCTCGGTCACGCTGATGGCCGCCCTGGTGGGGGTCCTCGCCCTCGCGGACAGCCGCCTGCTGCACGGCGCCGGCCTGCGCCAGGTCGTCGTGCTGGACTCCGCGATCACCGACGAGGCGACCCTCGTCGAGCGCCTCGAGCTGCTGCTCGACGCCCGCGTCACCCGCGTGACACCGGTGCGGGTCGACCTCGTCAACGACACCACGACCGTCGAGGTCCACTACGCCGCCTCGACCCGTCCGGCCCTGTCGCGCGCCGAGCGCCACACGGCCCCGGCCCTGACCCGGTGATCGCCGTGTCCGTCATCGAACGCCTGCCCGCCGTCTCGCTCGCCGAGGTCAACGCCGAGGCCGCGCTGCTGACCCGGGTCGACCGCAAGTACGTCGTCCCCGCCACCGACCTCAATGCCGTGCTGACCGGGCTCCCGGGGCTGCGCGTGCTCGAGATCGACGGCCGCCGGAGCTCGCGCTACGAGTCGACCTACCTCGACACCGTCGACCTCGACAGCTGGAGTGCCTCGGCCCACCGGCGCCGACGCCGCTGGAAGGTGCGCACCCGGACGTACGCCGACTCGGGCGAGCGCTGGCTGGAGGTGAAGACCCGCGGCGCGCGCGGCACCACCGTCAAGGAGCGGCTGCCCCACGCGGGCGACGACCTCGGCGTGCCGGTCGAGGCCGGCGACTGGGTGCGCGAGCGGCTCGGGGCGGCCCACGTCCACGGCGTCGATCCCGGCGGCCTGGTGGCGACGCTCCACACCTCCTACCTCCGCACCACGCTGCTGCTCGACGGTGCCGGCCGCGCGACCGTCGACCGCGACCTGCGCTGGGAGTCCAGCAGCGGCAGTGCCGCGGTCGGCGACGTGCTCGTCATCGAGACCAAGGCCGGCAGCGCCCGCCCCGGCCCGCTGGACCGACGGCTGTGGGAGCTCGGCCACCGCCCGACCCGGATCAGCAAGTACGGCACGGGTCTGGCGCTGCTGACGCCCGACCTGCCGCGCAACCGCTGGCACCGCGTCACGACGCGGCACCTCGGCGCGCTGGCCGTCGACGCGGGAGCTGTCGCGTGACGGCGTACGAGCCGGGCGCGAAGCGGTTCGCGGCCGTCGCGATCCTGGCCGCGCTCGCCCTCGGAGGGTGCTCCACCGACGCGACCCGGGCCTCCGGCGACACGGTCAGCACGGCTGCGCAGGACGTCGCCGACGGCACCGGCGTCTGGGACGCGAGCACGGTGCACGAGATCTCGGTCGACGTCGACGAGGACGCCTTCGCGGCGATGGTCGACACCTACCAGGGGACGGACGAGAAGGAGTGGCTCGAGGCGACCGTGACGATCGACGGCACCACCTTCGAGCGCGCCGGCCTCCGGCTCAAGGGCAACTCCTCGCTCCGCGGCGTCACCGACGACGCCGAGCCCAAGGACCTGCCGTGGCTGATCCGGCTCGACGAGTTCGTCGACGGCCAGTCGCTCGACGGGTGGAGCGAGCTCGTCGTGCGGTCCAACGGCTCGCAGACGGCGCTCAACGAGGCCGTCGCGCTCGACCTCCTGGCCGAAGCCGGGCTGGCGAGCGAGCACGCGGTGCCGTCGTCGTTCAGCGTGAACGGCGCCGACGCCCGCCTCCGGCTGGTCGTACAGAACCTCGACGAGGACTGGGAGGCGGAGAACTTCGCCTCCGACGGCCTGCTCTACAAGGCCGAGGCCGGCGGCGACTGGTCCTACCGCGGCGACGACCCGGACTCCTACACCGACGTCTTCGACCAGGAGACCGGCGACGACGACCTGACGCCGCTGATCGACTTCCTCCAGTTCGTCAACGAGAGCAGCGACGAGGACTTCGCCGCGGAGCTGCCGTCGCGGCTGGACGTCGACGCGTTCGCCCGCTACCTCGCCTTCGAGGAGGTCGTCGACAACTTCGACGACATCGACGGCCCCGGCAACAACGCCTACCTCCGCTGGGACGCGGAGTCCGGCGGGTTCACCGTCGTGGCGTGGGACCACAACCTCGCCTTCGGCGGCTCGCCCGGTGGTGAGGACGGCCAGCGGCCCGAGCGCCCGGAGGGGATGCCTGACGGAGCGCGCCCGGACGGCGCCGGCCGCGGCGGTCCCGGCGGCGGGTCCAACATCTTGGTGGAGCGTTTCACCGCGGTCGACGCGTGGGCCGACCTCGTCGAGCAGGCGAAGACCGACCTCACGGCCCAGCTCTACGAGAGCGGGTACGCCGAGGAGGTGCTGGACTCCTGGGTCACCGTGCTGACCGAGCAGGCGGGCGACCTCGTCGACGCGGCGACCGTGCAGGAGGAGGCCGACGCCATCCGGTCAGCCATCGGTGGGTGAGGCGACGGCGGGGAACTCCTTCATCGCGTGGTCGGCGATCTTCTTCATCATGTAGCCGTCGATGCCGCCGCCGACGAGACCGCCGGCGAACGGGACGCCGCGACCGAAGCGGCTCAGCGCCTTCTCGCTCACCCCGCGCATCAGCCGGAAGCCGACCGCCTTGTTGACCACCATCAGCGCGGCGGGCGGCAGGCCCCGGAGGGCGTACGTCGTCACGCGACTGCCGGCGGTGGCCATCCCGGCCTTCTTGAGCACGTCGTCGGCGTCCGAGCCGACCAGGGTGAGGAGGATCGCGGTGCGCACCCGCGGCTCGGAGATGTCGTACCCCCGCAGCGTGGCGACGACCCCGACCATCCGCACCGCCTGGAGGTAGAACTCCGCGAGGTTGACCGGCAACGACACGGGCATCGTGACGAAGCCGCCGAGCCCGGTGACGAAGCCGCCGATCGACCCCATGAACGTCGTCGAGCGGGCCACCGCGGCGATCGCCTTCTCGCGGTCGCCGTCGGCCTTCCTCAGCGCGCGGTCGGCGACCTCGCGGACGGGGTCGACCGGCCCGCGGCCCTCGAGGCCGACGTCGACCAGCATCGTGACGAGCCGGTCGATGGCGTTGGGGTCGGGCTGCTCGTCGTTGGCGGCGTCGAGCGCGGCACGCGTCTTCTTCGTCTCGTCGCTGCCCGGAGAGAGGAGGTCCTTGAGTCCCATGCGCACACGATAGGAACCACGCGGTAGCGACGGCTCACCCCTGGAGTCGAGGGTGGAGTCGGGGGTGGAGTCGGCCCGGCGAACACAACGTACGCAAGGGTGAGACGCACGTCACATCCGCCTAGCGTCGCAGGCATCCGGTGCATCTCGGCGCCGGGTGACCTCCTGGAGGACGACATGCGATCCCTTCCGACCCGCCTCGCCGCCGGAGCCGCGCTCCTCGCCGCGGGGCTCCTCCCGCCCGTCGCGGCCCATGCCGAGGGCGCGCCGACGCCCGCTTCGTGCCCGGCCTCGGTCGCGGACGTCGCCGACTGCTTCACCGGGCAGGACGCCCACGGCGCGTGGTACGCCGTCGCCGTGCCCCACGACTGGGCAGGCGACCTCGTCGTCCATGCCCACGGCGGCCCCGACCTGGGCACGGCGTCCGACCCGGAGCGCAGCGTGGAGGACCTCGACCGGTGGGCGGTGATGGTCCGCGAGGGCTACGCCTGGGTCGGCTCGGCCTACCGCCGCGGCGGGTACGGCACCCGGATGGCGGTCGCCGACACCGAGAGTGCCCGGCAGGAGTTCGTCTCTGCCTTCGGCGAGCCCGCGCGCACCTTCGCGCACGGCCAGTCGTGGGGCGGCGACGTCGCGGCCAAGCTCGTCGAGGTGCACCCGACGTCGTACGACGGCGTGCTGCTCACCAACGGCGTGCTGGCCGGCGCCTCGCGCGGCTACGACTACCGGGTCGACCTGCGCGTGGTCTACCAGTACTACTGCGGCAACCACCCGCGTCCGACCGAGCCGCAGTACCCCCTGTGGATGGGCCTGCGGAAGGACTCGACCATGACGTCGGCCGGCCTGCGCGCGCGGCTCGAGGAGTGCACCGGTGTCTCGCAGGCGCCCGCGGAGCGCACGGCGCTCCAGCAGCGCAACCTCACCGACATCCTCGCCGTGACGAAGGTCCCCGAGCGGACGCTCGAGTCGCACCTGCGCTTCGCGACCTTCACCTTCCGCGACATCGTCCACGAGCGGCTCGGCGGCCGGAACCCGTTCAGCAACGTCGGGATCCGCTACTCCGGCAGCCACGACGACCGGGCCCTCAACCGGGGCGTCGAGCGGTTCGCGGCGGACCCGTCGGCCCGGCGCGACCTCACGTGGGACAGCGACCTGACCGGCGCCGTCACGGTCCCGACCGTGACCCTCCACGCGATCGACGACCCGACGGCATTCGTCGAGCACGAGTCGGCCTACCGCGCGACGCGGGTCGGGGCCGGCACCGACGACCTGCTGGTGCAGGTCTTCACCCGCGAGTCCGAGCACAGCTCGCTCAGCAACAGCGGGTACGCCGCCGCGATGGACGCACTCACGACCTGGGTGTCGACGGGCCGGAAGCCGACGCCCGCCGGGATCGCCGGGTCCTGCCCGGGGTTCGACGCGGTCTACGGCAGCGGCTGCTTCCTCGACCCCGCCTTCACCCCGGCGGCGTACGACACCCGGGTGGCCGCGCGGCCCGGCGGCCGCTCCTGGCCGACGATGACGGCCGCCCAGGAGCAGGCGTGGTCGCGCATCGACGGCATCGGCATCGCGCCGTAGCAGCCGCCACCGCTGGTCGAGGAGGGACGGAGTCCCGTCACGAGACCCATCACAGGAGTGGGGTCGTGACAGGCGCAGAGCGCCTTCCTCGACCGTCGGTGCTAGGTGGACGACCGGAAGCCGCGCAGCCGCAGGCTGTTGGTCACCACGAACACGCTGGAGAACGCCATCGCGGCGCCGGCGAGCATCGGGTTGAGCAGGCCGGCGGCGGCGAGCGGGAGGGCGGCGACGTTGTAGCCGAACGCCCAGAACAGGTTGCCCTTGATCGTCGCGAGCGTGCGCCGCGAGAGCCGGATCGCGTCGACGGCGACGAGGAGGTCACCGCGCACGAGGGTCAGGTCGCTGGCCTCGATCGCCACGTCGGTGCCGGTGCCCATCGCGAGGCCGAGGTCGGCCTGGGCGAGGGCGGCGGCGTCGTTGACCCCGTCGCCGACCATCGCGACGACCTTGCCCGCGGCCTGGAGCCGCTGCACCTCGGCGACCTTGTCGGCCGGCAGCACGTCCGCGACGACGGTCTCGATGCCGACCTCGTCCGCGACCTGCTGCGCCGCGGCGGCGTTGTCGCCGGTGAGCAGGATGGGGGTGAGCCCGAGGTCGCGGAGCCGGGCGATCGCCTCGGCCGACGACGGCTTGACCGTGTCGCCGACGACGATGACGCCCCGGGCGCGGCCGTCCCACCCGACCGCGACCGGCGTACGCCCCTCGCGCTGGGCGCGCTCGACGACGTCGGCCAGGTCGGCATCGAGGTGCTGCGACCAGTCGGCCAGCAGCCGTGGCCGCCCGACGACGACCGCGTGGCCCTCGACGACGCCCTGCACCCCGAGGCCCTCGACGTTGGCGAAGTGTTCGACGTGGGGCAGCTCGACGGCCGGCAGGTCGGCGACCGAGGCCGCGACGGCCCGGCCGATCGGGTGCTCGGACGCCGCCTCGAGGGCGGCCGCGAGGCGGCGCACGTCCGCCGCGCTCTCGCCCTCGGCGGCCACCACCTCGTGGACGGTCATCTCGCCGGTGGTCACCGTGCCGGTCTTGTCGAGCACGATCGTGTCGACACGGCGGGTCTGCTCGAGCACCTCCGGCCCCTTGATCAGGATGCCGAGCTGGGCGCCGCGGCCGGTGCCGACCATGAGGGCGGTCGGCGTGGCCAGGCCGAGCGCGCACGGGCAGGCGATGATCAGCACCGACACCGCCGCGGTGAAGGCAGCGGTCGCGCCGCCGCCGGCGCCGAGCCAGAAGCCGAGGGTCGCCACGGCCAGCCCGATGACCACCGGCACGAAGACGCCGGAGACCCGGTCGGCGAGGCGCTGGACCTCGGCCTTGCCGTTCTGCGCGTCCTCCACGAGCCGCGCCATCTGGGCGAGCTGGGTGTCGGCGCCGACGCGCGTCGCGCGCACCACGAGGCGACCGCCGGCGTTGACGGTGGCGCCGACGACCGCGTCGCCGGGACGTACCTCGACCGGCACCGACTCGCCGGTGAGCATCGAGGCGTCGACGGCGGACGTGCCCTCGACGACCTCGCCGTCGGTCGCGACCTTCTCCCCGGGGCGTACGACGAACGCGTCCCCGACCACCAGCTGGTCGACGGGCACCCGCACCTCGACCCCGTCACGCAGGACGCCGACGTCACGGGCGCCGAGCTCGAGGAGGGCCCGCAGTGCCGCCCCGGACTGGCGCTTCGAGCGATGCTCGAGCCAGCGGCCGGCCAGCAGGAACGTGGTCACCCCGGCGGCGGCCTCGAGGTAGATGTTGCCCGCGCCGTCGGTCCGGTCGATCGAGATCCGGAACGGGTGCGTCATGCCGGGCTCGCCGGCGGTGCCGAGGAAGAGCGCCCACAGCGACCAGCCGAACGCGGCCAGCACGCCGACCGACACGAGGGTGTCCATCGTCGTCGCGCCGTGGCGCAGGTTGGTCCACGCGGCGCGGTGGAAGGGCAGGGCGCCCCACACCACGACCGGTGCAGCGAGGACGAGGGAGGCCCACTGCCAGTAGGTGAACTGCCAGGCGGTGACCATCCCCAGGGCGACGACGGGGATGCTCAGCGCGGCGCTGACCAGCAGCCGCTGGAGGAGCGGGTCGCGCTCGGGTGCCTCGTCCGCGACGTCGGCGCCGGGAGGGGTGGGCAGCGAGGCCGCGTAGCCGGCGGCCTCGACGGTCCGCAGCAGGTCGTCGGTGGAGACGGTGCCGGGGTAGGTGACCTTCGCCTTCTCGGTGGCGTAGTTGACCGTCGCGGTCACGCCGTCGAGCTTGTTGAGCTTGCGCTCGATGCGGTTGGCGCAGGACGCACAGGTCATGCCGGTGATGGCGAGCTCGACGTCAGTGCTCATGGTCGCCTCCCTCCGCGTGGTCGCCCGCGGGCGCACCGCCGGACTCGACGGTGAAGGCGGCCGTGTGGACGGTGCCGCGGTGCTGGAAGTCCAGGAAGAGGCCGTACGTCGCCGGCTCGGGGAAGGCGGTCGCGAACTCGATGCCCGGACCGGGCTCGCCCTCCTCCGGGTGCACGTGGAGGTAGGCCAGGTCGCCGGCCCGGATCGCGACGAGGTGACCGAAGGCGCCGAGGTAGGGCTCGAGGTCGGTGACGGGCTCGCCGTCGAGCTCGATGCGGGTGGTGAGCACGGTGCTCGCGCCCGGGGCGGTGTCGCCCTCGAGGGTCACGGTGTAGGTGCCCTCGTCGGTCTCGATCGTCGCCGTCCGGCTGTCCTCCGGCAGCGGCTCCGGGGCGAAGTCGCCCGCGACCGCGAGGTCGTCGGCGAGCGTGATGCCCTCCCAGCCCTCCGGCGTGAAGTCGGCGACCACGCGCCACACGCCCGGCGTCAGGCGGACGTCGACGGACCAGGTGCCGGTCGTACGGTCCAGCACCGGGTGCACGTGCTGGAAGCCGGTCAGGTCACGGCGTACGACGATGAGGTGCAGGTCCTTGTCGTGCTCGCGCGTGTAGTCGAGGAGCGGCCGCCCGCTCGAGGTGAGCACCCGAAAGGCGAGCCGGGTGCGACCGGCGGCCACCTCCCGGTCGGCCAGCTCCAGGGTGAAGCCGTCCGCCCGCGCGGTGAGGCCGCCGACGTCGGCTGCGGTCGTCGCGCCGTGCTCGTCGCCGTGACCCGCGTCGCCACCGTGGTCGGCGCCCTCGTGGGCCGCGACGGTCCCGGTGTCGATCGGTCCCACGACGGCACCCGCGCCCCAGGCGAGCGCGAACGCGGCGACCAGGGCGGTGACGAACGCGACGACGCGGACCGGCGTGCTCATGGGGTCCCCGCGGCGTAGTTCGGGCGAGCGCAGCGGCGGGGGAGAACGTCGTGGGGTGCCTTCATGCGATCGCGTAGCCGGCTTCCTCGACGGCGGCCTTGACGGCGGCGGGATCGAGGGGCGCGGCGCTGGTGACGGTGACGGCTCCGGTCTCGACGACCACGGCGACGTCCTCGACGCCGGCGAGCTCGGAGATCTCCTCGGTGACCGAGGCGGCGCAGTGGCCGCAGGTCATGCCGGTGACGGTGTAGGTGGTGGTCTCGCTCATGGTGCAGCTCCTTCGGGGGAGGGGGACGGGGTCAGGACTTCACGAGGCGCGCGATGGCCTCGGAGGCCTCCTTGAGCTTCTGCTCCTGCGCAGGCCCGCCCTGCCGGGCGGCGTCCACGAGGCAGTGCGCCATGTGGTCGTCGAGCAGCGACAGCGCCAGTGCCTGGAGGGCCTTCGTGGCGGCGGAGACCTGGGTCAGGATGTCGATGCAGTACTTCTCGTCCTCGACCATCCGCTGGATCCCACGCACCTGGCCCTCGATCCGGCGCAGCCGCTTGAGGTGGGCCTGGACGGCTTCGTCGTTGCCCTCGAGGTGTCCGTGCTGCTCGCTCATGGGTCCACCATACCCCTAGGGGGTATAGAGGCCCCGACTCGTCCACCCTTGAGGGTGGAGTTCGTCTTCCGATTCACGCTCAACCGCACGTCGCGCAGGTCGCTTTGCACTGGTCCAGACCTATGGTGTCGGCGACGGTCCGGGGGGACGTCGAGACCGCACCACCGTGCGTCCCTCACCACAGGACCGTCAGGACTTCACATGAACATCCGTATTGGGCTGCTCGGCGGTGACGAGCTCGTCCGCCGGGGCCTCGAGAGCATGCTCCGGACCCTCGGTGGCTTCGAGATGGGGAGCATCAAGGAGCGGATGCGCGCACCGCTCGACATCGCCCTCGTCGAGACCTACGGCACGTCGCTCGAGGACACCACCCTCGCCCGTGCGGTCGCAGACCCCTACATCCGTCGGGTCGCGGTCTTCACCTGGAACCACCACCCCGGCCTGGTCGACGACGTGCTCGTCAACGGTGTCGCGGGCTACCTCGGCAAGAGCCTGACGGCCGCCCAGCTCGGCCGCGCGCTGCGCTCGATCCACGAGGGCCAGCACGTCGTGGCACCGCCGCTCGTCGGCGTGGCGCCGCACGGGGAGCGAGGCCCCAGCGAGGTCGACATGCTCACCACGCGCGAGCGCGAGACCCTCGCCCTCATCGCCACCGGCCGCAGCAACGACGAGATCGCGCAGGAGATGCGGATCTCGCTCAACTCGGTGAAGTCCTACATCCGCAGCGCCTACCGCAAGACCGGCGTGCAGAGCCGCAGCCAGGCCGTCCTGTGGGCGGTCACCCACGGAGTACGGGTCGAGGTCCTCCAGGACGCCTAGGGCACCCTGACCTCCGGCCGCACCCACTGGTCGCGGCTGACCAGCACCTCGCGGAGGACGTCGGGTCGGTCGGTGATGATCCCGTCCACGCCGGCGTCGAGGAGCGTACGCATCGTGCCGGGGTCGTCGACCGTCCACACGACGACCCGGATGCCGAGGTCGTGGGCGCGGGCGATGACGCGCTCGGAGTGGATCGGGAGCCGTCCGAGCCGCATCGGCACGTGGGCGAAGGCACCGCCCGACCTGCTGACGCCCAGGGGTCGGATCCGTCCCCTCGAGCAGGCGATCAGGGTGGTCAGCGAGCGCCAGCCGAGGGCGGTCGTGACGCCGGGCGCCTCGTCCTGGAGACGGCTCAGCCACGTGCTCCACGCCCCGGCGACGCACACCCGCTCCGCCCAGCGCGGGTTCGCGCGCAGCAGCCGCGCCATCGGGGCGATGGCCGCCTCGTCCTTGAGGTCGATGGCGAACCGGGTGCGTGCGAACGTCCCCATCGCCTCCGCCAGCGTCGGGATCGGCTCGGTGCCGTGCACGCGGAGCCGGCGCAGGTCCGCGAGGTCGAGGTCCGCCACCCGGCCGGGGTGCCCGGTGACCCGCCGCAGGTCGGAGTCGTGGAAGCAGACGACGTGCCCGTCGCGCGTGGTGTGGACGTCGGTCTCGACGTAGCCGAGGCCGAGCGCCGTGGCCCGGCCGAACGCGGCCAGGGTGTTCTCGGGGGCGAGCCCCATGCCACCGCGGTGGGCGATGGCGAGCGGTCCTGCGTGGTCGCCGTAGCTGGTCACCTCACCAGCATGCGGGCGTACGACGACCGCTGTCGCGCCGCGACGGCCGGTTCGAGCGAGTGTTCACCGAACCGTCGCCGCGGCGCCCGGCCCCGGACACGTCAGACCCGGTAGCCGCCCAGCAGCTCGGCCAGGCGCAGGTGCGGCTGCGCCTCGTCGGCCTTGCCCTGGCGCTGCAGGGACCGGCCGACGAGCAGGTGGGCGTAGGGCTCGTTGGGGTCGTGCTCGAGCAGCTCGGTCGCGACCCGGATCGCCCCGTTGAGCTGGGCGGAGTGGTAGAGCGAGCGCGCCAGCAGGAGGCGTACGTCGGTGAGCTCGTGGCCCACGTCGGTGGAGTCGTCGAGCAGCTCGGTCAGCAGCACGGCCGCCTCGCGGTAGGACTTCTCCGCGAACAGCTCCTGGGCGTGGAGCCAGCGGTCAAAGGGTGCGTCCTCGAGCAGGCCGCGGGAGGAGCGCAGCAGCTCCTCGAAGGGGGTGAAGTCGGTCATCGTCGCTCCTCTCGAGCGGGTCTCTCCTCCGAGCGTGCGCCCGGACATGGCTCCAACGCCGTAACGGTGCCCGGCGATTCCACGGAATACTGGGCGCCCCGGCCCCGTTGAGGGTGGTACAAACTTCAACCAGTCTGGCTCCAGGGAAGGAAGACCATGCAGTTCGGCATCTTCAGCGTCGGTGACGTCACCGAGGACCCGACCACCGGCCGGGCGCCGTCGGAGGCCGAGCGCATCGCGTCGATGACCCAGCTCGCGCTCAAGGCCGAGGAGGTCGGGCTCGACGTCTTCGCGACCGGCGAGCACCACAACCCGCCGTTCGTCGTGTCGTCGCCGACCACGCACCTCGGCTACATCGCGGCGAAGACCGACAAGCTCCTGCTCTCGACGAGCACCACGCTGATCACCACCAACGACCCGGTGAAGATCGCGGAGGACTACGCCTTCCTCCAGCACCTCTCGGGCGGTCGCGTCGACCTGATGATGGGCCGCGGCAACACCGGCCCGGTCTACCCGTGGTTCGGCAAGGACATCCGCGACGGCATCAAGCTCGCGGTCGAGAACTACCACCTCCTCCGCACGCTGTGGCGCGAGGAGAAGGTCAACTGGCAGGGCCAGTTCCGTACGCCGCTCCAGGGCTACACCTCGACGCCCGCGCCGCTCGACGGCACGCCGCCGTTCGTGTGGCACGGCTCGATCCGCAGCAGCGAGATCGCCGAGCAGGCGGCCTACTACGGCGACGGCTTCTTCCACAACCACATCTTCTGGAACAAGGAGCACACCGAGGCGATGGTGCGGCTCTACCGTCGCCGGTTCGAGCACTACGGCCACGGCGCCGCGGACCAGGCGATCGTCGGGCTGGGCGGCCAGGTCTTCATGGCGTCGTCCGAGGCCGAGGCCAAGCGGGTGTTCCGGCCCTACTTCGACAACGCCCCGGTCTACGGACACGGCCCGTCGCTGGAGGACTTCACGGAGATGACGCCGCTGACCGTCGGCACGCCCGAGCAGGTCATCGAGCGGACGCTCGGCTTCGCCGACTACGTCGGTGACTACCAGCGCCAGCTGTTCCTCGTCGACCACGCCGGCCTGCCGACGTCGCTGGTGATGGAGCAGGTCGAGATGCTCGGCACCGAGGTCGTGCCGGTGCTCCGCAAGGAGTTCGAGCGCCGCCGCCCGGCCCACGTGCCGAGCGACCCGCCCACCCACGCCTCGCTCGTGGCCGCCGGCCCGGACGCGCCGCACCACCTGGTCGAGCCTGCACGGGCTCGCGCCGAGGAGCTGGCTGCCGCGAAGGTCGACGCATGAGTCGGATCGTCGTGGTGACGGCGGGACTCACCGTCCCGTCGTCCACCCGGCTCCTCGCGGACCAGATCGCCGAGGCCACCTCGGCGCAGGTCAGCGCGCGCGGCGAGTCCGTCGAGATGGACTACGTCGAGCTGCGTGAGGTCGCGTCCGAGCTCGCCACCTTCATGGTGACCGGCGGCATCCCGACGCCGCGGCTCACCGCGCTGCGCGAGCAGGTGGCCGCGGCCGACGGGCTCGTCGCCGTCACTCCGGTCTTCAACGCGAGCTTCAGCGGGCTGTTCAAGATGTTCTTCGACGCCCTCGACCCCGACGGGCTCACCGGTACGCCGGTGCTGATCGCCGCGACCGCCGGCACCGCCCGGCACTCGCTGGTCCTCGACCACGCGATGCGCCCGCTCTTCGCCTACCTCCGCGCGGTCGTCGTACCCACCGGGGTGTTCGCGGCGACCGAGGACTTCGGCAGCCACGGGCTGTCCGACCGGATCACCCGCGCCGCGTCCGAGCTGGCCGCGGCCGTGCTGAGCCAGGGCGACTACTCCGTCGGCGGCTTCGCACCGGACCTCGCGGCCCGCCCGCGGCGTACGTCCGGCACCCAGGTCGAGTCCGACGTGACCCCCTTCGGCGACCTGCTCAGGGGTCACACCGGCACCGACTGACGCATCCGTCACTGGTTGCCTCGTCAACTTCCCCCTGACGGGTGATTCCCCGCCGCGCGGTCCGTGGTTGCGTGGATGGTCGATCGAGCTTGGGAGGGCCATCGATGAGGGAGCGCACGACCGCCGGGGACGGCTCGTGATCCGGGTGGGGCGGGCATCGGTCCCGTCGACCGCACCGAGGGTTCCGCGGCAGCGCACCGAGTCACTACGGTGGCGGGACCACACCGACCATCGGGAGCCGACGATGTCGATCAACCTCAACCCCTACCTCAACTTCCCCGACGCGCAGGCGCGCGAGGCGATGGAGTTCTACGCCTCCGTCCTCGGGGGCGAGCTCACCGTCATGACGTTCGGCGACATGGGCACCGAGGGGCCGCTCGCGTCGCAGGTCATGCACGGCCAGCTCGAGGTGCCCGGTGGCCTGGTGCTGATGGGTGCCGACGCGCCGCCGGAGATGGCGGCGGTCACCTTCGGCGACAACGTCTCGGTGAGCCTGTCCGGCGGCCCCGAGGACGCCGAGCGCCTGCGCGCGTGGTTCGCCGGTCTGTCGGAGGGCGGGACCGTACGCCAGCCGCTCGAGGCCGCCCCCTGGGGCGACGAGTTCGGCATGCTCACCGACCGCTTCGGGATCGGCTGGCTGGTCAACATCGCGGGCGCGGCAGCGTCCTGAGCCGGCGCACCACCCTCTGGCGGAGGCGGCCGCGCGGGAGCACACTCGCACCATGCGCACCCTGAGGCGTCTGCTCGCTCCCCACGCCCGTACGTCGTGGCTCACGTTCGCTGCCGTGGCGGTGGCGACGGTCCTCGTCGCGATCGTGGTGGTCGTGCTGACCGGCAGCGGCCGCGTCGCCCTTGCCGGAGTGTTCGGCACCTGGTTCGCGGTGGTCGCCGCCCTGGCTGCGTTCCTCGACGCGATCCTGGTGCCCGGCAACCCGGATTTACGCCGGCAGGCCGGTCATGCCGGCGGCTGGAGCGGCACGGTCGGGGTCGGGGGCGACTTCTCGCACGGCGGCGGAGGTCCCGGCGGCGACGGCGGTTCCTGCTGAGGTCAGGCGACCCTGCCTAGGCTCGTCCTGTGTTCAAGCGCCGCGCCCGACCTCAGCCACCCGTCGTACGCACGGACGCGGAGTGGCGCGAACGCCTCTCGCCCGAGGCCTACCGCGTGCTCCGCCAGGCGGGGACCGAGGCGCCCGGGAGCAGCGCGTATGCGCACCCGTCCGCCGGACCGGACGGCGTGTACCGCTGTGCCGGCTGTCAGGCCGAGCTGTTCCGCTCGACGGACCAGTTCGAGTCGGGCACGGGCTGGCCCAGCTTCTCCGAGGTGGCCAGCCGGAGTGCGGTGGAGGTGCACACCGACTTCAAGCTGCTGTTTCCCCGTCGCGAGGCGAGCTGTGCCACCTGCGGAGGGCACCTGGGGCACGTCTTCGGCGACGGCCCCCGGCCCACGGGCCAGCGGTGGTGCATCAACGGCGCCGCGCTCACGCTCGAACAGGTTGACGAATAGTGTGGTTGCGAAGTAAAGTGGTCCTACGTTCCTAGCCTCTGGGCCACCAGCTCCGATGGTGCGCCTTCCCGGTGGTGATGCGGACGAGTTGCGAGGGTGAGTAATAGCCCCAGTGGGGCCTCCAGGAGCGACGACCGTTGTCCGTCACGCGCGTGCGTGACGACCCGTCGTCGAGAGGAGGCCGACTGTGTCCCACCCCATCGTGGCTGCGGCCTCCGACGTACGCGCCGCGCTCAAGGGCGTGGCGGGCGTGAACCCCACCTTCATGTCGACCGCCGACAAGGCGGACGCGCTCACCGAGCTCGGCCGAGCCGAGGCGCAGCTGGCCGAGCTGCGGCTCCGGATCCTCGCCGACGCCGGCGACCTGGCGCACGAGACCGCGGCCAAGGATGCCGCGGGGTGGCTGGCGAAGGCGACTCGCACGCGCTTCAGCGATGCCCGTGCCGACCTCGCGCTCGCCGCCGCCCTCGACCGCGACCGGGCACTCGTCGCCGCGGCGATGCGCGAGGGGTCGGTGACGCTGGCGCAGGCGCACGTCATCCGCCGGACCGTCGACGCGCTCCCCTCGTCCGTGGACGCCGACACGGTGGCTGCGGCTGAGGCACACCTCGTGGCGCAGGCGGCGGAGTTCGGGCCGAAGGAGCTCGGCCGGATCGGTCGCCGCGTCCTCGAGGTCGTGGCGCCGGAGATCGCCGAGGCCGCGGAGGCGGCCCGGCTGGCCGAGCAGGAGGCCAACGCGGCCGAGCGGACTCGGCTCACGATGCGCCGCCTCGGCGATGGCACCACCCGGATCTCGGGCCGGGTTCCCGACGCCGTGGCCACCCGGTTCGCGACCTACCTCGAGGCGTTCACCAACCCGCGCGTCGCCGGGGTCGGCACAGGAGGAGACGCGGTCGTACGGCCGGCGTACCCCAAGCGGA
The DNA here is from genome assembly GCF_016735675.1 of Nocardioides baculatus. Taxonomy (GTDB): domain Bacteria; phylum Actinomycetota; class Actinomycetes; order Propionibacteriales; family Nocardioidaceae; genus Nocardioides; species Nocardioides baculatus. Next base: position 772,565 of record NZ_JAERSG010000001.1, read on the forward strand.
TGGGCGATGCGCTCGCCCAGTTCCTCGAGGCCGTCGACCCGGCCCGCCTCCCGCTCCACGGTGGCGACGCGACCACCGTCATCGTCACGATCCCCCTCGCTTCGCTCCAGGCCAAGCTCGCAGCCGCTGACGTCATCGGCGCCGGACTGGTGCCCGGTGACGACCTCACCGGCGACCGGCTCACCGCATCACAGGTCCGACGCCTGGCCTGCACCGCGACGATCCTGCCCGCCGTCCTCGGCGGTGACAGTCTCCCGCTCGACCTGGGCCGCGGTCGACGACTGTTCACCCCGGCCCAGCGCAAGGCGCTCGTGATCCGCGACCAGACCTGCCGCGCCGAGGGATGCGACGTCCCCGCCACATGGTGCGAGGCCCACCACCGCCGGGATCCCTGGTCCGAGGGCGGCCTCACCGACCTCGACGACGGCGAGCTCCTCTGCAGCCATCACCACCACCGTGCCCACGACGCACGCTTTCACCTCCAGCGCCTTGCCAACGGGGACGTCCGGTTCCATCGGCGCAGGTAGGAGCCCGCCGTCCGCGCACTCGTAAGCACTGTTGGCGTGACACCGGTGGTCGAGACGTGGCGTCTGCCGCTGCTAATCGCCCACTATGACGCAGGTCGAGTCCGCGGGCGGCTGATAGACAGCAACTGCCTCTGTGGCGGACCGGTCCGCAGGGTTGCACTAGATGTTCCGGTGTCCTCCAGGGTGACCACGATCGAGGGTCACCGGGCACGGTTGGAAGCACGGCAGCGCGGCTCTACGAGTCGCCCCTCCACGGGACCTTCCGACCCGGCCAATCAAGGCGTTGCCCCAGCTGGGCCAACCGACCGCTGTCGAATAGACCTTGCCCTTCAGGGTGAGTTCGCGTCGATTCGGCGCAGGTTCTTTGGTGCTGGAGTGATCGCTGCCGGCCTCAGACTCAGCGACGATGATGTCGACGGTGATGCTGCGACCGCAGGCGTCGCGGGAGCCCGCGGCAACGCAAACAAGCGGTCCGCCCTGAGTCGGCCACGCGGCGCTCTAGCTAACGGTCGCGTCGTGTACAAATGGCGCGGTGAGCATTAGTGGAGTGGACCCAAAGGACTATGACCGAACCGGTGAGCGCGACGCCGCGCTGAAGCACAACAGCGTCGTCGCTATCGCGAAGAGTGACGCCAAAGCGCACGCACAGTATCTCTCGTGGCGACAGATAGATCCTTTCCCAGACATCAGGCCGGCCCTGCTAAACAGTGCTGACATCGTCGATTACGTGGCACAGACCGGCATGATCTACCCGTTTCACCCTGAGAAGTTGAAATCGGCGAGCTACGAGGTCGCCCTCGTTGGAGACTACGTCTACATCGACGAGAACGGGGACAAACAGAGCGGAACTCTTGCGAAAGGGCAAGAGATCACGATCAGGAAGAACAGCATAACGTTTCTAACCGTCGAGCCATTCTTTCGTTTGCCGGACTACATCGCGCTTCGTCACAATCTAAAGATCGATAACGTCTACAAAGGGCTGCTTGTTGGTACCGGTCCGCTGATCGACCCAGGCTTCGTGGGACGCATCGCGCTTCCCCTGCATAACCTGACAGAGAACGACTACACCTTCGTTGGCGGCGAAGGCGTGATCTGGGTCGAGTTCACCAAGCTCAGCAAGTTGCCCGCACCCGCCCGCCCTGCGCCCGTTGATGTGGCCGCGGCCAGCCCGACGACCGCCAGCCCTGTCGCGGCCACACCACTGGCACTCCCTGGCCGCCAGGGCATGTATGTGCCATTCGCCGCGTCGCGAACGCATGACCGACTGGTCGGGGGCTACGTTCGCCAGGCGGTCGGTTCTGGCAAGTGGCCCGAGAGCAGTACAGCGCGAATCGCCCGTACTGCCAACAAAGCCAAGAAAAAGGTCCGCAATCTTGAGCTCCTGATACCCACGATTGGGATCCTCGGGATCGTTGTGCTCGTTGTAACGCTATTCAGCGTCTTTGTCGTACCCCGAATCAACGACGTCAACGGTGACGTGGACCGGCGCGAAGACGACGTCACCGAACTACAGAATCGACTCGCCGAACTTGAAGACCAACTAGCAGATCTCCGGCTACAGAATTCAGTGCCCAAGTCGCGAGGACCCCGGTCCAACCGCCCCTGAATGCAGAAATTTGTGTCATCAGCACGGGGCGGGCAGATCCTTGGCTGCCCGGCCCACGAGCAACTCAACATCAGCGAACATGGCGTTCAGAGTCTCGCTGTCCAAGACTTCCTGCACCGCAACTGCCACCGCCGGTTCTAGGCGGGGCCACATCAGCGGCGCGGCCGCGTCTTGGTTGACTTCGTGCTCGGTGCCGTCAGCTCCTTCGACCCACGCCTGTGACGCGGTCACGGCCTCGGTCCGATCCATCCCGGCCGCCAGAAAATCCCTCAGCATCCGGCTTGAGGCGAGTTCCCGGCCGGCTCGCTCCACGTTCCGCAACATCTGCTTCACGTCAACCTCTAGGCCCAAGCACAACTGGGTCGACTTCAACAGCAGATGTTCGGCCAGCGCCGCAGCGTCCGGGATCGCAACTCGCTCCACCGATGAGTGACTCAGATCGCGGTGCTGCCACAGCGCGATGTCTTCCATAACTGGGCCGACATAGCCTCGCAGAAGACGCGAGACCCCGCAGATCTGCTCTGCTGTTATCGGGTTTTTCTTGTGAGGCATCGAGGATGAACCGACCTGGTACGGGCCTTGGCCTTCGCTTAGCTCGGCAACACCATCGTGCGCGCCTAGCCGAACGTCTGTGGCGAACGCCTCACAGATGCCGCCCAGCACCGCAAGGTCGGCAACCCAGGTGGCCAAGGCGTCACGGAAAATCACCTGTGTAGACGCGTTTGGCACGCCTAGGTTCAGCCGCGACGCCACTAGCTCACGCAACCGGGGGCTCAAGTTGATTCCGGTGCCGACCGGTCCGGTCAGATTAACGACCGCCAAATCGTTGCCAACTGCTTCCAGGCGAACAACTGACCGTTCTACGGCAAACGCAAAGTCGGCGAGCCTGTGCCCGAAGACATCTGGTGCTGCTGCCTGTCCGTGGGTTCGGCCTACACATACTGTGTTTCGGTGCTTGAGCGACTGACTTCCGAGCGCAACGGTGAAGCGGCGCGCCTCGGCCAGAATCCAGTTGTTCGCAGTCCGCAAGGCCATCGCCTGCGCGGTGTCGACGATGTCGCTGCTGGTCAGGTTCCGATGGACGAAACCGGCGGTCTTGGTGTCCATGGGCTCGGTGAATGCCTTTATGAACGCGACAACGTCGTGGCGGGTGTCCGCCTCGATCTGCCTGACGCGTTCGATGAGAGGAACCGGGGCGGCTCTGATCTGGTCCAAGGCCTCGGCGGGCACCACGCCCATCTCGTACTGCGCGTGGGCAACTGCGACCGCGACGTCGCGCCAGCGACTGAGCTTCGCATCCTCAGACCATAGGGACGCCATCTCGGCTGACGTGTAACGCATAATCATCGGACAACCCTTCGCAGCGCACAGGACTTCGCGATCATCATCTGACGGATCCGCACCATCTTCCCGCCGGTGTCCCTAGCTTCGGTCCGTGTCGTGGACCCTACCCATGGCGTTCCCCAGCAAGTGTTCGCGTGTGCGACAGTTGGGTCGTGCCATCGAAGCAAACCTCCGCCCGCACGAGTCGCGGAGCGTCTTGGGGAGCCACCAGTGGTTTGACCCACCTGCACTTGTCCACGGCTGCCGATGGCGAAGTCTTGGACGCCTCAGCCTCGGTTCAGCTCGAGCTCGAGCTCGACATCGAGCCGACCGGCCCGCAGTTGATGCTCACAGTGACCAACGGCACCACTACCGATACCCGTAGCGAGGCTTTTGAGAGGGCCTGTCACGCCGTTCCGACTGCCCATGTCGGTGAGGTCATGCGTCAGGTGATCGAGTTCCATGAAGCGTTCAATCTGCCGCGCCAGCCTCTCCCCGATGCCCACGTCGGGGACGTGCTGGCTCAACTGCGTGTTCGTCTTCTGCGTGAGGAGACCGAGGAGTTCGCAGAGGGGACAGACGAACGAGACGTGGTACCGATTGCGGACGCGCTCGCAGACGTCGTATACGTCGCCTACGGATCCGCTCTGACCTACGGCATCGATCTTGACGCCGTTATTCGTGAGGTGCATCGGTCAAACATGAGCAAGTTGGATGTAAACGGACAGCCTCTCTTACGCTCAGACGGGAAGGTGCTTAAGTCAACCCGCTACAGCCCCCCCGCCCTAGCGAGCGTGCTGCAGGGTCAGCTTCCTCTGTTTGCTGACACGGGCGCTAGGTCGGAGGCGCTCACGAGTTGAGTGCGGTCGCCCGCTCACTGCTCGATCGTCGTTGAGTCGCCCAGGTTAGAAACCTGACATCCGCCGCCAGCGAGTGGCTCAGCCGCGCCCACGGGTTGTCCCAGCGAATGCCATCGCGATCTCCTAGAGTCCACACATGGCTGGCAATGAACCTGATCCCGAATGGACGAACCAATCGGTACGGGACTTCGCGGCTGGACGCGACCCAGTCGAAGCCGTCACACAAACCGCTGGCTCACTGCTTCTCGCAGCAGCAGACGCCGGGCTCCCCACGCAGCCCCTCAACCCGTTCGAGCTCGCCGAACACCTGGGGATCAAACTGCGTCCGCGTTACGACGTCCGCGATGCCCAACTGGTCCAAGACTTGTCGTCGGACCCGGGCCCAGCTGAGTCCGGTCCCGATCAGCGGAGACAGTCGGTTGGTCTGAATGCCTTCAAGTCCGCCCCCGGACTCACCATTGAGTACAACCCCACCCGCCCCCCGGGCCGTCTGCGCTACAGCGTCGCGCACGAGCTTGCGCACGCCCTGTTCGACGACGCAGGACTCAAGACCCGACACAGGACTCCGCAGGGCGCCCTGGAACATGCGACCACCGACGACAACTGGCAACTAGAACTATTGTGCAACATTGCGGCGGCAGAACTTTTGATGCCGAGCACCGAAATGCTGGGCATCACCAACACCTCCACCGACATCGACTTTTTGATGGCGCAACGCGCAAGGTTCGATGTCTCAACCGAGGCACTTCTACGTCGTTTCGTGCACGCGTGTGAACGCCAAATTGACCTGGTAGCCCTTTCGAGGACGCAAGACCACACAGGGGCGCCCCTCAGGGTCGACTACGTTCTGTCCTCTCGCTACGGCGACCGGCAAGTCGAACCGCACCAACAATTCGCAGCGACCTCTATTTTCGCCGCGCCCGTTGCAGTAGGTCAGACCGCTCGCGGGCTTGAACCACTTCAAACCACGCTTAGGTCGGTTCAGGTCGTGGGAGTATCGCCGTACCCAGGTGCTCGATCTCCGCGAGTCCTTGCGATCGTGGAACCCCCCGAGTCTGTCGAGCGCAGTGACAAACGCCTCCAGTTCGTCACCGCCGACATCAGCGACGCCGTCCAGCCCGAACCCGGAGCTGTCAGCGACGGCAACGACGTGACACGACGACTCATCGCCCACGTCGTCTCCGACTCCGCACGCGCGTGGGGCAAAACCGGTGTCGCCGGATCGTTGGCGCGGCACGTACCCGACGCGGCACGCGCCTTCAGGTCCTGGGCCATCGCCGACCCGGACAATCTCGCCCTCGGAAACGTCCACATCGTCGACGTACCAGCCTCGACGGGAGGGCCTATGGTCGACATCGCATCAATGGTGGTGCAATCCGGCTTCGGTCCCAGCAGCACGCCCAGGCTTTCCTACGTCGCTCTGGGAGAGGCGCTGGAGCGGATCGCTGATATCGCCCAGCAACAGGGGCGCGAAGTTCACATTCCCCGGATCGGGGCGGGCCAGGCGGGCGGGCGGTGGGACCTCATCGAGACCACGATTGGCCGGACTCTCCTCGACCGAGGCATCAAGACCGTCGTATACACCAAGCCCTCAAGGTCGCGGGCCGCCCGAGCCACGGGGTCGCCACAGTGAAGCGGTTTCGTCTGGTCGTGATCTCTGGGCAGGTCGGTGCCGGAAAGTCGACACTGGCTCGTGGTTTGTCGGCGCATTACAGCGCCCGCCACGTACGCACACGAGAACTGCTGGCCCTAGCCGCGAAAGCACGCGGCCAGAAACTCCCTCTTGAGAGAGCAGCGCTACAGCGCTTTGGTGCGCAGCTCGACCGCGAGACCGCAGGACGGTGGGTGGCAGACGCGATCGCCGCCACAGTCTCGGGCGCTGCTGCCAAACCTGGTTTGAAGCAGCCTCATGTGTCCGAGGTTCTCGACGACCTACTGGTCGTGGACTCAGTTCGGATCCACTCACAGATCGACGCCTTAAGAGAGGCGTTCGGTGGCGCCGTGGTCCACGTCCACCTCTTCTCCTCGACCACCGTCCTGGCCAGAAGGTATTCTGAACGTCTCAACTCCGGAATCGCAGAACTGAAGTCCTATGACGACGTCGCATCCGACCCCACCGAAGCCGGCGTAGGCGACCTAAAGGACGACGCAGACGTTGCCATCGACACCGAACGCAGCAACGAACGCGACGTCCTCATCCGCGCCGCCGCAGCACTCGCCCTCCTTCCCCCAGCCGATCAACGTCTAGTCGACGTACTCATTGGAGGGCAGTACGGAAGCGAGGGCAAAGGCAATATCGCCTTCTACTTGGCGCGTGAGTACGACGTCCTGATGCGCGTGGGCGGGCCGAACGCAGGCCACACGGTTCCCATGCCCAGCCCGTACACCCACAGGCTTCTTCCCTCGGGAACCCTCGCGAACGGCGACGCCAAACTAGTCATTGGACCTGGCGCCACCCTCGATGTGTCCCTTCTGCAAGAGGAGATTGCGTTCTGTCAGATTGAGGCCGAGAGGCTCTCCATTGACCCGCAAGCCATGATCATCGAACCCGCTGACCGTGAGTTCGAAAGGACCATCGTGGCTGACATTGCCTCAACGGGAAAGGGGGGTGGGGCAGCGGCGGCCCGGCGAATTCTGGGGCGAAGTGCGGCAGCGGTTGACACACCCGTCCGGCTCGCCCGCGATGCGCCTGAACTTGCCCCGTACCTCGAACCGACCCGCAATGTCCTCAGCGAGACCTTCAGAGGTAACAGACGCGTCCTCCTCGAAGGGACCCAGGGAACGGCCCTAAGCCTGTACCACGGTCACTACCCGCATGTGACCAGCCGCGACACCACCACCTCCGGGACCCTTGCTGAGTCGGGGATCGGGCCCAGGCGGCTTCGTCGCGTCATCCTCGTAATCCGCACCTATCCGATCCGCGTTCAGAACCCGGACCGTGACGGCACGACCTCCGGATACATGTCTCAGGAGATCACCTATGAAGAACTCGCTGATCGATCGGGGATCCCCCTCGCAGAACTCCTCGAGACCGAGAAGGGCTCGGTCAGTGGAAGACAACGGCGCGTCGCCGAGTTCGACTGGGACCTCCTGCGGACCAGCGTCGAACTGAACGGTGCCACCGACATCGCTCTCACGTTCGCCGACTACATCAGCGTGAAGAACCGTCAAGCCCAGCGGTACGACCAATTGACGCCCGACACGATCCAGTTCATCGAAGAGGTAGAACGGGTTTCCGGGGTTCCCGTAAGTCTGATCACCACCCGCTTCGACATCAGAAGTGTCATTGATCGCCGACGATGGTGAATTTTGGTCCATATTGCTTAACCAGCACACGACCAAATATCAGTTAGCAATAGTGATCGCTGCATGGCACCTCTAGGAATAGACAAGTTAGTTCAAGGAAGGAAACATGGACCTCGGCGTTCTTCTAAGCAACTACCCGCGGCTGTTCCACATGGCCGAAGCCGGCAGTTGGGAAGCCATTCAAAGAATCGGGTTAAAGACCACAGCTCAACTTGTTCATGAATGCACTGTCGACTCCACAATTGCGAACCAGATCCTGCACGAACGCCGCTCGCACGGGTTCAGATTGCAACATCCGGTTGTCGGCGACGTGGTCATTCGAGATCAGGGGCCGTTAAAACTCCACAACCTTGAACCGAGCTTGATTGACGTGACCGTCGCGGAGTGGCTGCACATCCTTAACTCTCGGGTGTTCTTCTGGCTTGACGAACGGCGGCTTAATCGACTTCTCCAGGCTCGCCTCTACCGCGACATCCCTCATGACGTCCTCGTCATAGACACCGAGAGACTCGTCGCAACGCACCTAGCGAAGGTTAGGTTGTCACCCATGAACACGGGTGCAACCATCTTCCCGGGTGCACCCGCTCGAGGCACCCAGACCTTCACCGCCATCGATGCCTTCCCCTTTCAGGAGCGAAGGAAGGGGCGTGCGCTCGAAGACGTCGTCGTAGAACTCTCTGTACTTGACGGTGTTCCAGATGTCGCCGAATACGTCATCGAAGTACAGCGTCGTGTGGGCTCGGAGATTCGGGACGTGATCTACCAGCGCAACTCGCGAGGCCGCTTTCGGCACTCTTGAGCAGTCATAGGATCGTCTGCGATCAGACGCATCCGCCCCGCTAATGCCATTTGGTCAAGCTCCTGACCGGGCCAGCTCCTCCAACCGAGCCGGGTCCGGTGGCCGCGAGCGAAGAGGCCGCAGCAACGCAGGAAGCCAGTCATCCGGGACTACGCCCGCACTCACAAACGCGGAGCCCGGCACCGTTAGGCTGCGTTGGCAATCCTCGCAGTCCGTCCGCCGCCTTACCGCCGCGCAGTGGCTGGCGCGAACCCCGCGAGAGCGCATGCAGACGACAGATAGGGCGATTCCAGCGTCAGCTCCCCCACGTATCTGCCAGCGGTGCCCTAGCTGCCCGCGTTCGTCCGACGCTGGGCCCCGTACTCCGAACGGACGGACTCGTAATGCTCGTCCGAGAGCGACGCCAAGTAGGAAAGCGCATCGCCGGACCAGACGTGAGTCGCGCCGTTGCTGTGCTTCCAGGCGTACTTAGCGTTCTCACGCAGCGACTCCTTCCAGCAAATTGCCTGGATGTCGTAGCTCGAGAGGTCCCGTCCGTTTCGCTTCATATTCACCTTGTTGAGTAGCTCGGTGGCGCTGTACGGGTGGGTCTGATTCGGATCGGTCTTGCGGACGACCACCTGCCCATCCGCCGTCGGCGACACTGCCACCACGAGGTCCGCGCTCGACATCTTCTTCACCGACTGCATGTTGATGTCGTAGACCGTCGCGACTCGCGACATATCACCGCTCGAGTTCTCCGCAGCGTCCATCAGCTTGCGCAGCTCATTGATGAACTCCTCGACCTCCACCACCATCGTGGCGTTGCGGTCGACCTTCATGAACTGCACGGCGTCGGACGGCGCGGTTGCACCGAGTGGCAGCAGCTGCCACGTCATTGAGTCGGCCAGGTCCTTCTTGAACTTGGCAAGCATGAAGTCCCGGTAGTTCAGGACGTTCTGCTGCAGGAAGGGGTAGATGACCGCGGCGAGTCCTTGCGCGTTGTAAAGATGGATCGCACGGTCGCGGTACTCGGTGAGCGCCTTGATATTCGCAGTTACGGCGGGTCCGTCGACGCCGGCCGGCCACAAATCGCTGGCGCTGACTCTCCCAAGGGCGTCGTCTATCCCGATGGATCGGTAGCGCTCGCCGCGCTGCTTAGGATAGAAGATCGAGCGGTTCTTCTGCCGCAGGGTCGCCTTGAGCGCCAGCTCCCAAGAGTTCACGACGAGCATCACGGTTACCTCGTCGCGGTAGGTCATCTGCGGCTTGTTATAGACCTCTACCGCGGACAGCATCGCCGCGAGCGAGTTATCGGCGAGACGCTTGATTGAGACGTATGGCGCGCCCACTGTGCTGATTCCCCTCGTTTGTTGGAGTCCACACTCTGCACCTGGCCACCTAGAACGTCGCGATCCCAGGCCGGAGCATCGCGTCATTCCACCGCAATGCCCCAGTCCACCTATGTGCATGCGTGTACTGGTTCTCCGCGCGCGCACGATCGCGAGAGAGGCTCAGGCGCTCGTGTGCAGCTCAGCGTCCGGCGCTGTGGTCCGCCACGAGGTGAAGTGGACGGTGAGCCCGGCGCGGGTCGGTGCGCAGCAGAACGGTCCTGCCGTCACCGGTGCGGCCGCATCGAGTGGTGCGACGCGGACGAGGCGCCACGGTTCGTCGTCGACCCGCGCACGCACGGTGAGGGAGTTGCCCGACCAGCTGCCGCGGATGGTCACCAACCGCCCTGACCAGTCCGGGACGGGGGACAGGGACCAGTCCGACATTCCCCTGGTCACCACGGCGCCGAGGCTCTCCTCCCCGTCGCTCAGCTCGACGCCGGCCTTGATCCACGTCTCGTCGTCGACCTTCACGAAGATGCCGGCTTGGTCGAACTGCTCGGCGAAGTCGAGGCGGAACTGCACCTCGATCGCGGACTCGGGCTCGAACGGTGCCAGGAGCGCGTGCTCGGAGGAGTGGATGAATTCGTAGGACGTGATCCGCCAGGCGTCGCTCCCTTCACAGGCAGTGACGTGCAGGCCAGTGCCGTCGGTCACGACGTCGGCGGGGTCGTTCGTCCACACTCCGTCGCTCCACGGAACGGTGTCGATCATGGTCGCCCGCGCTCAGAAGCCACCGAAGTCGAAGCCGCCGCCGTCGAAGCCCCCACCATCGCCGCCACCGCCGTCGTACCCACCGCCGTCACCGCCGTCCGAGCCGCCGCCGTCGCCACCACCGCCGCCGTCTCCGCCCCCGTCGCCACCGTCGTAGCCGGACCCGAAGTCGCTGAACATCATCCCGCCCATGAACATCCACGTCATAGGGCCGAAGGCGCCGAAGTAGCCGGCGGCGTAGGGCTCGTACGCGCGACCGCCCTGGTAGTAGGGGACGCGCTGGGCGCCGACCATCACCTTGCGGACGTCCGGCTCGGCGCCGGCGTTGACGCGCTCGACGTCGAGGGCGCACGCGGGCACGTCCCGCTCGATGCCGTCCGGCGGGACGAAGAGGACGTCGGCGACGGACGGTCCGTGGCGCGGGTCGAAGAAGCACGGCGGTCGTCGGGTGGGCAGCGCCCGTCCCTCGACCCGGGCGCGCACGCATGCGATGGCGTACCGGCCGTCCTCGACGATCGAGGTGACGTGCCGGATGTCCTCGGGCTTCGTGATGGAGTCACCCGCGGTCTTGGCCGACTCGTAGGTGTCGAGCGCGCGCTGGTAGTCGGCGTTGGCGCCGGCGTCGAGCTCGTGCCCGCTCAGCTCGTAGTCGAGCTCCTGCAGGTCGACACCGAAGGCGGTGATGTCCTCGAACGCCAGCTTCTTGACCGGTGCGAGCTCGTCCTCGCGCCGCCGCAGCTCACCTGCCTTGCTGCGACGGCTCGCGACGACCGCGACGGCGCCGAGCACTCCGAGGACCACCAGCAGCAGGATCGTCTCCATGACGAGAGCCTAGGTCGCCGTCGAAGCCGGGGTCACGCCTCGTCGTTGGCGCAGCGGAAGCCGATGTTGCCCGACGACGACTCGGCCGTGTTGGAGGAGCGGGCCGCGACCCGGTAGCGGTTGCAGTAGCTGTCGTGGCAGAGGTAGGACCCGCCGCGCATCACCCGGCTGATCAGCGCCTCGTCGACGTCCGCCGGCTCCGCGGCGACCGGGTCGACGGCGGGGGTCGCGCCCGCGCGGTCGGCGTACTCGCTCGGGCGGAACGCGTCCTGGCACCACTCCCAGACGTTGCCGACGGTGTTGAACAGCCCGTAGCCGTTGGCCTGGAAGGCCGTCACCGGCGCGGTCGTGAGGTAGCCGTCCTCGAGCGTGTTGCGGCGAGGGAACTCGCCCTGCCAGATGTTGCAGCGCCACCGTCCGCCACTGCCGAGCTCGTCGCCCCACGGGTAGCGGGCGCGGTCGAGCCCGCCGCGCGCCGCGTGCTCCCACTCCGCCTCCGTCGGCAGCCGCTTGCCGGCCCAGCGGCAGTAGGCCTGCGCGTCGCGCCACGAGACGTGGACGACGGGGTGGTTCTGCAGGTCCGCGATGCCCGAGCGGGGGCCGGCGGGGTGCCGCCAGTCCGCGCCACGGACCGCCAGCCACCACGGCACGCCGGCGGCGCTCTGCAGGACGTCGGCCGGCGCCGCGTCGACCGCGAGGTGGAAGACCGCGGAGACGCCGTCGCGCTCGGCGTCGGTGACGTGGTCCGTCGCCTTCACGAAGGTGGCGAACTGCGCGTTGGTCACGGCCTTGGCGTCGATGAGGTGGGCCGACAGCTGCACCTCGTGGACCGGCAGCTCGCCGTCCGCGGCGTAGCCGTCGCCGTGGCTGTCACCCATCCAGAACGTGCCCGCGGGGACGCGCACCTGGCCGCGCGTGCTCCGCTGGCCGCGGGGGACGGCGGGGGCGTCTGGCGCGGCAGACCGATCGGCGGTCGGAGCGCAGCAGGAGCCGGCGTGCTCCGACGGTGGTGTCGCCGACTCGTGAGCCTCGACCAACGGGAGCAGCGGACGGCTCACATCGTGGCGGGTCGTCATGGGCCCAACCTATCTGACTACAGTAAGTGCACCGAAGAACTACAGATAGTCCTCGAGCTGTCACCCACCCCTGCAGAAGGAACCTCTCGAATGCCCTCTCGGAAGTTGATCACCGCGATCGCCACTCCGGCCGTCCTCACCCTGGCCAGTGTCGCGCCCGCCCTCAGCACCACCCCGGCGAGCACCGCCGCCGCGCCGACCCAGGCGCCCCGCCCCAACATCGTCTTCGTCATGGCCGACGACCTCGGCTGGGCCGACCTGAGCACCGGCCTCACCAACGGCGGCTACGGCAACGACTACAACGAGACGCCGCGGATCGACCAACTCGCCGAGGAGGGCCAGGTCTTCACCGAGGCCTACGCCTCGGTCCAGTGCAGCCCGACGCGCACGGCGCTGCACACCGGGCAGTACGCCACCCGCCCGACCAACAACGTGTACGCCGTCGGTGCCGTCACCGGTCCGGCGAGCGCCCCGCTGCGCGGCGTCACCCAGGGTCGTCTGGCAGAGGACGGCAGGACGGCCGTCCCGGTGGGCTACCAGACCCTGGGCGAGACCCTGCAGAAGGCGGGCTACGCCACGGGCTACTCCGGCAAGTTCCACGTCGCTGGCTCGGCCGAGGAGATCGTCGCCAGTCATGGCTTCGACGAGAACTGGGGCGGCAGCCAGAACTCGCACGCCACCTACTACTTCGCCACCAACGACCAGTTCAACGACTCGGTCTCGCCGTCGCTCGACCAGTTCGCCGGTGACTACACGCAGGCCTATGTCGACGAGAACATCGCGCCCTACAGCGTGGGAGTCAGCGCCGCCCAGCTCGACGCGCTGGTCGGCACCGACAAGCACGTGACCGACGCGCAGACCGACGCGGCGCTCGACTTCATCGACCGCAGCAAGGACGAGCCGTTCCTCGCGTGGGTGAGCGAGTTCGCCCCGCACTTCCCGGTCAACGACGCCCAGGCGCGACCCGACCTGCTCGCGAAGTACCAGGCCAAGCCGGCCGGGCAGTCCCCGGCCAAGCCGTCGTACGGCGCCCTCACCGAGGGTGTCGACCAGTCGGTCGCCCGCATCATCGACTACCTCGAGGAGACCCCCGACCCGCGCAACGGCGGCAAGCCGCTGGCCGACAACACGCTGGTCATCTTCACCTCCGACAATGGCGGCGAGGAGGACCCGGTCAACTCGGGTGCCTACAACGGGCCGCTCCGTGAGGACAAGGGCCAGATGTACGAAGGCGGTGTCCGCGTGCCGTGGATCGTGTGGAGCGAGAACCCCGCGCTGGTCCGCGGTGGGGGTCGCGCCAACGAGACGATCATCAACAGCACCGACCTCTACACGACCCTTGCCTCCTACGCGCAGGCGCCGCTGCCGGCCGGGGTCCCGCTCGACGGCATCGACCTGAAGCCCGCCTTCAGCAAGGGCACGAAGATCAACCGCACGCACTTCCACCACCTGCCCGGCTATGTCGGCGTGCAGGGTCCCGCCTCGATGGTCCGTGACGGCAAGTGGAAGCTCTACTACACCTACACCGCCGGCACCTTCGAGCTCTACGACCTCAGCAAGGACCTCGGCGAGACCACCAACCTCGCCCAGCAGAAGCCCGGGCTGGTCCACCAGCTCGGCGAACAGCTCATCGGCTGGCTCGACGAGACCGACGCCCCGCTCGCCACGCTCCGCGCCGGCCAGCCGACCCGCGTGATCGAGGACTTCACCGGTGAGACGTACGCCGACGGCGAGGTCACGCGCCACCGCGGTGACACCCTCACGATCGCGGCCGGCGACCCCGTGCCGTTCGTGCTGCCGACGCCGTAGTCGGCTCCGGTCGTGACGTCGGGCCCGGGCGCGATCCTGCCCGGGCCCGACGCCGCGTGGCGCTCAGCGCAGCCGCATCCGGTGCTCCCCCTCGCCCTCGCCGACGTAGCCGAAGCCGCAGCGCTCCCAGAACTCACGCGCCCGCGGGTTGTCCTTCTCCACGCCGAGCTCCACGGGGAGCCCGTCGGCACGCGCCTGCGCGACCAGCCGGTCGACGACCGTGCGTCCGACGCCCTGCGACTGGTGCTCGGGCAGCAGTTGCAGGCCCGCGATCTCGACGAGGTCGCGACGGCGTACGACGCGCAGCCGGCCCGCGCGGACGCCGTCGACCTCGACCACCGAGGTCGACGAGCCGTCGTGCTCGCCACGCACCTGCTCGGCGGTCCACCCGCCGAACCCGCTGCGGAAGTCGACCTCGTCGAAGTCGTCGGGGAAGCGGCCCTGGTCGTACGTCGCCTCGACCACGACGTCGGTCAGGAAGGACACGTCGTCCTGGGTCGCCGGACGGATGGTCACCTCCACCCGGCTCAGGCCTCCCACGCGGGACCGGTGCCGCCGAGGCGCTCGACGAGCAGGCGGCCGACGTGGGCGGCGTTGGCCCGGCGTACGTCGTCGGGGATGTCGGGGAGGTTCTCCTCCCAGTCCAGGACGCACGAGCCCCGCAGCTGCGGCATGCGCGCCGGCCGGCCGAAGAAGAACGGGTGCAGGTGCGCGCCGCCGTCGCCGTAGCGGCCGACGTGGCAGCGCCCGACGCTCGGCAGGCTCTCGACCGCCTTGGCGATCGCGACCATCAGGATGCCCATCTCGGCGGCCAGGTCGTCGGGCAGGTCGGCGAGGTCGTGGTGGGCGCGGGGCTGCAGGAGGAGGGTGACGGGCAGCTTCATCCCGCCGTCGACGAGCACCCAGCGCTCGTTGCTCCAGGCGAACCGGGCGGCCCGCTCCGGGTCCTCGGGCTGCTGGCAGGGGCAGTCGGCGGGGTCCTCACCGCGACGGGGCGGTTCGTTGTCGGAGAGCGGCTCGAGCGGCTTGATCCGCAGGCCGTCGAGCTCGAACGGGAAGATGTCCCAGCCCGGCATCAGCTCGATCGCGACGGGCAACCGGCCCTCGTCGTCGGTCGCCGCGGCGACCCGGGCGTGGAACTCCTCGGCGGTCTCGAGACTCGTCATGCGGATGAGTCAACCAGCAGGCGCTGGGTGGCGGCATCCGACATCCGGCCGCCGGTGGGTGGCGGCGTACGACAAGGAAACGGGCTCGTCCGATGTCGTCCGCCGCCACCCACGGCGGGAGAGATGTCGTGCGCCGCCACCCTCAGCGGGACTCGGTCGCCGCGGCAGGCCTGCGTACACGTGTCCGCGACGTTGCCCCTGGGCCTTCTGGTGGGGGACCACATCTCGGACACGTGTCCGCCCCCGGAGGGGAAGACCTCACCAGGGAGAGGGCTGGTAGTCCTTCACGAAGCAGCCGAAGAGGTCGGTGCCGGCCTCGCCGAGCACGATCGGGTCGTAGACCCGGGCCGCGCCGTCGACCAGGTCGAGGGGCGCGTGCCAGCCCTCGGCGGCGATCCGGAGCTTCTCGTGGTGGGGGCGCTCGTCGGTGATCCAGCCGGTGTCGACGGCCGTCATCAGGATGTTGTCGGTCTCGAACATCTCGCCCGACGACGTCCGGGTCATCATGTTGAGCGCGGCCTTCGCCATGTTGGTGTGCGGGTGGCCGGGGCCCTTGTAGCGCCGGGAGAACTGCCCCTCCATCGCGGAGACGTTGACGACGTACGCCCTGCCGGACGCCGCGGTCGAGGCAGCCGCGGCGAGGGCCGGCCGGAGCCGGGAGACCAGCAGGAACGGGGCGATCGAGTTGCAGAGCTGCACCTCGAGGAGCTCGAGCGGGTCGACCTCGCCGACCGTCTGGGTCCACGAGTTGTTGACCTGCATGTCGGGCAGCAGGCCGCCCGCGTCGACGGCGGTCCCGGCGAGGTGGGCGTCGAGCGAGGCGTGACCGGCCTTGAGCGCGAGCGCCGTCAGCGTCGCTGCGTTGTGGGCGGCCAGGGCGTGGTCGTCGCTCTCGCCGAGGTGGTGCGCGACGGCCGTGTCGGTGAGCGCGCCGGCGATCGCGGCCGGGTGCGCCTCGGAGATCCGGTCGAAGGTGACCAGCTCGGGGATCGAGTCCTCCGGCAGCGGCAACGACTCGGCCTCGACCAGCGGCGCGTAGGCGCCGGGCGTACGACGTACGGTCTGGCACGCGTTGTTGATCAGGATGTCCAACGGCCCTGCGGCCGACACGTCGTCGGCCAGCGAGATGACCTGGGTCGGGTCGCGCAGGTCGATCCCGACCACCTTGAGCCGGTCGATCCAGTCGGCGGCGTCGGGCAGGGAGGAGAACCGGCGGACGGCGTCCTTGGGGAAGCGCGTCGTGATCGTGGTGTGCGCGCCGTCGCGGAGGAGGCGGAGCGCGATGTACATCCCGATCTTCGCGCGGCCGCCGGTGAGCAGCGCGCGCTTGCCGGTGAGGTCGGTGCGCTGGTCGCGCTTCGCGTGGCTCGTGGCCGCGCAGGTGGGGCAGAGCCAGTGGTAGAACGCGTCGACGAGCGTGAAGTCCTGCTTGCAGATGTAGCAGCCCCGCGCGACCGCGAGCTCGCCGGCGAACGCGCCGACGGTCGTCGAGACGAGCGGGATGCCGGCGGTCTCGTCGTCGATCCGCATCGGCGACCCGGTCGCCGTGCGCTCGATGATCGCGCGGTCGTGGGCGAGCTCGGCGGCGCGCTTCTGGAGCTTCCGCTCCGACTTGATCGACTTGTACATGTGCGACGCGGCCCGCTTCACCGTGATGTGGTCGGGGTGGTCGCCGGGCAGGTGGTGCAGCGTCGCCAGCACCCGCAGGGTCGCCTCGAGGTCCTCGGGGGCGATCCCCGGCTCGGGTGCGGGGGGCTGCTCGGTCACCGGTGCAGGGTACGGCCATCGGGTGGGTCACCGGATATCCGGTGACCTAGCCACTTACAGGTAGAGATCTCTACCTCGAAGCGGGCATCTCCCCGGATATCCGGGGACTTGTGTTCGGGGACCTGCTCAGTGGCGAGCGGGGGACCCGTTGATCCGGACGCGGTCGGCGCGCATGCCGTGCTCGACGCCCCAGAGCACCGCCTTCGAGCGGGAGTCGACGTCGATCTTGCGGTAGGCCGAGCGGATGTAGGACTTGATCGAGTTGAGCGACAGCAGGGTCCGCTCGGCGATCTCCTGGTTGCTGAGGCCCATCGTGATGAGCGAGAGCACCTCGGCCTCGCGTGCGGTCAGCCCCTCCTCGCGGCCGGGCCAGTCGCCGCCGACGAGCGACGAACGGCCGCGCGAGGGCGAGACCACGACCTGGCCCGTCGAGATGGCGTGCAGCGCGTCGACCAGCCGGGAGGCCGGGAGGCTCTTGGAGAGGTAGCCGCGGACGCCGGTGCTGAGGGTGTCGCGGGTCAGCCACGGCTGGAAGTTCCAGGTGTAGACGGCGACCGTGCGCACCTGCGGGCTCTCGACCAGCCGCTGCACGGCGGGACCGTTGCCCTGGCCCATCCCGAAGGTGTCGTAGAGCGCCACGTCGACCGGCTGGGCGACCGGCTTGCCCGCCACCAGCTCGACGACCTCGACGCGGTGGCTGTAGTTGCGCATCATCGCGTCGAGCCCACGGACGACCACCTCGTCGTCGTTCACGAGAGCCACGCGAATCACCATGCGCTCAAGGTACGACAGTTATGTATCTTGAAGGCCGTTTGTTTCACAGAGATGGGGAGAACGTGCGGGGAAGCGCGACCACGGTCGAGGAGACCCGCACCGGGGGGCTCGGCATCCGGTGCGAGGGTGTCGTCCATCTCTACAAGACGTTCGGTGGCCACGACGTCGTCGCGCTGCGCGGCGTCGACCTGACGATCCGCGCCGGTGAGCGCGTCGCCTTCCTTGGTCCGAGCGGCTCGGGCAAGTCCACCCTCCTCGCGCTGCTCGGAGGCATCCAGCGCCCCAGCGCCGGCAAGATCTTCCTCGGCGAGGAGGAGGTCTCGCGGATGGGCGAGCGCTACCTCGCCCGGATCCGCTCGCGCCAGGTGTCGACGATGCTCCAGGGCGCGACCCGCAACCTGCTGCCGTACGCCACCGCGCGCCAGAACATCGCGTTCGCCCGGCTGTCGCTGTCGAGCAGCGAGCGCGACGACGCGCTGGTCGACGTCGAGCTGCTGGACCGCGTCGGGCTGGTCGAGCAGGCCGACCAGGTCGTCTCCACGATGTCCGGCGGCCAGCGCCAGCGCCTCGCCCTCGCCTGCGCCGTCTCGACCGCGCCGCGGCTGCTGCTCGCCGACGAGCCGACCAGCCAGCTCAGCCACGCCGACCGCGACCACGTGCTGCACCTGATCCACTCCCTCGGCGACGACTTCGGCACCACGATCGTGGTCGTCACCCACCAGCCCGAGGTCGCCGCCACCTTCCCGCGCACCGTCACCATGAAGGGTGGCCGCGTCGGCGCGGAGGGCCACGGCGGCTCCGAGTACGCCGTCGTCGGCGAGGACGGCGTGCTCCACCTGCCCGGCCACATCGCGGCCGAGTGGCCGCCCGGGACGCTGGTGCGGTTCGAGGACGACGAGCAGGGCCGGATCATCGTGACCCGAGCGAGCAGCGAAGGCAGCCACCAGTGAGCACCCTCGGCGGTTTCAGTGGCCGCGACCACGTCGGCGGGCTCGCGCTCGACTCGATCACGTACGTCGCCGGCCGCACGCTGCTCGACGACGTGAGCGTCTCGTTCCCGGCGGGCAAGGTGACCGCGCTGTCGGGCCCGAGCGGCTCGGGCAAGACCACCCTGCTCTCGATCGCCGGCGGCCTGCTGCAGGCGACGTCCGGGACCGTCGAGCTCGACGGCAGCGACGGCAAGCTCGACATGTGGACCGGCGGCGGCGACCCGCGGCCCGAGGTCGCGTTCATCCTCCAGGTCTACGGCCTGGTCCCGATCCTGTCCGCGCGGGAGAACGTGTCGATCGCCCTGCGTGCCCGCGGCACCACGCCCGCCGACGCCGACGAGGCCGCCGAGGCGGCGCTCGCCCGCTTCGGCATCGCCGACCTCGGCGAGCGGCAGGTCGAGGAGCTGTCGGGCGGCCAGATGCAGCGCGTCGCCTGCGCCCGCGGCTTCGTCGTCGGTGCCGACGTGCTGCTGGCCGACGAGCCGACGTCCGAGCTCGACGAGGGCAACCGGGGCGTCGTGCTCGGCGAGCTCCGCGAGGAGGCGGCCCGCGGCGCGATCGTGGTGGTCGCCACCCACGACCCCGCCGTCGTCGAGGCCTGCGACCTGCACATCGCGCTCGACGAGGGCCGGGTCGTCGGATGAGTCGTGTCCTCCGGGGCATCTGGAGTCGTCGCGGTGCGCTGACGTCCCTGGTGCTGATGGCGCTGGTCGTCGTCGCCGGGGCGGTCACCGTGCTCCAGTTCGCCGAGGCGGCGGGGACGTCGCGCTGGCTGACCGCGCCGCTCCTGCTGCTGGGCGCGGTCGCCGTGCCGAGCATCGGCGCCGAGCTCGCCGTCGCCCGGCGCGAGGAGATCGGGCTGGCCCGGCTCCGCGGCATCCACGGCGTCCGGCTCTGGCGCTTCCTCCTGGTCGAGCCGCTCCTCGCGATCGTCGTCGGCACGCTCCTCGGCCTGGCCGTCGGCGCCGCCGGGACGGTGCTCGCGACCGCGACCTGGCTCGATGACGCGTCGGCGCCGCTCGCGCGCCCCGCGCTCCTCGCCGCCGCGGCGATCGCGGCCGTCGGGCTGGTCATCGTCGGTCTCTCCGCCGCGGCAGCGCTCCGCGAGCCGCTGTCGGTCCAGGTGGCCCAGCGCCGCCGGCCGCGCCGCGCGACGACCCTGGCCGTCTTCCTCAGCCTCCTGGTGCTGATCGGTGCCGGCGTCGCGGCCTACCGCAGCCGGTCCGCTGCCGGTGAGCCCGACGTGCTCGTCCTCCTCGGCCCGGCACTCGTCGGCCTGGCCCTCGGCCAGGTCGCGATCTGGGTGGTCCGGATCGCGGCCCGCACCTTCACCCCCGCCACCGAGCGACGCGGCATGGGTGCCTTCCTCGCGGCCCGCCGCCTGGCCCGCGCCGACGACCTCGTCACGCCCGTACGCCTCGTCGTGGCCGCCGCAGTCGTGGGATCCCTCGCGCTGAGCGGCGCGGTCAGCGTCGACCGGTGGACCGAGGAGCAGGCGAGCGTCGAGGTGCCCGGCGCCCGCACCATTGAGGCCACCGAGGTCGGTGCCATGGGCGCCGTGGACCTCACCGACGCGATCGACCCCGAGGGCGACCACCTGATCGCCACCGCCATCGTCCGCAACGAGGGCCGCCTCGCCGAGCGTAGGGCCTACGTCGACTCCGGCCGCTGGGACGCCGTGGTGGGCGGCTTCTACGACGGCACGCCCGCCCGTGCCGCGTCCGACGCGGTCGAGCGCCTCGGCACCGACGCCGTACCGCTCCAGGTCACCGGCGAGCGGCTCACCGTCGCCGCGACCGCCACGACCCTGCCCGCGCCGCAGGTGTTCACCGCGCCCGACGGCACCCGCCTCGGCCGGGCGCAGGCGAGCCGGCTCGTCGTCCGGCTCTCCTACGTCAGCACCGACAACGTGTCGGGCACCGTGACCGCCACGATGGGCTTCGACCGCGAGGGCGCCCGGGTCGAGAAGACGGTCCGGCTGCGCGACTGCGCCGACGGCTGCCTGGTCACGGGGCTCGAGGTGTCGCGCGACCTGACCGGCATCTACACGATCGACCCGTTCCGCGTACGGGTCGGCGCCATCACCGTCGGCGACACCAACCTGGCGCGGTCCACGTGGCTGCCCGACCCGTCGTCCGTGGCAGCAGCGCTCGGGGACCGGTTCCTGCCGCCCGACACCATCGACCGGATGCTCCTGGTCAACCTGCCCGACGCGCTCGAGCTCACCCTCCTGCCCAACTCCTCGCTCCGCCTGATCAACGAGTCGCGCAACACCCCGGTGCCCGTCCTCGTCGCCGACGAGGACGAGCCCCAGGCCCTCGACCTCGGCGGCGACGAGCGCGAGACCGACGTCCTCGGGGTGGCGCAGTCGATGCCGCTCCTCGGGAGCATCGGCGTCCTCTCCGACCTCCGCACCTCCGCCGTCGGGTCCGACCCGACCGTCCCGGCCGCCGAGGTGCAGATCGTCGCCGCCGCCGGCACCCCGCAGGCGATGCTCGACCAGGTCGCGGAGGCCACGGGGACGTCGTGGCGCTCCTTCGCGTCGGTCCGCGACCGGCTCAACCGGACGCACGGCGGCGCCCAGGCAGTGGCGTACGCCCTCACGGCACTCGCCTGTGCCCTGGTCGCCCTCCTCGCGCTGGCCGCCGGAGTGGCGCGGCACCTGCGCGACTACCGTCGCGACGTGGCATCCCTGCGCGTGGTCGGCATCTCGACCGACACCGTGCGCAGGGCCGGACGACTCGAGCTCGCCAGCCTCACCCTGCTGGTGCTCGCGGCCGTGGTCGCCGGTGGCTGGCTCGCCGTCACCCTGCTCCTCGCCGGTCTTCCGCTCCTCACGCTCCCGGTCGCCGCCCTCGCGATCGACACCGCACCGCACCTCGTGCCGCTGGTGGTCCCCGCGGTGCTCGCTGCCGCCGTGGTCGTCCTCGTCGGGGGCCGCGCCCGGTCGGTGCGCGCCTCGACCACACGGCCGAGCCTGCTCCGCGAGAGCGAGGGGTGACGCCGATGCTCGGGATGCTCGGCGCGATCCTGCGGGGCGTGCGCGCCCGCGCCCTCCTCAGCGCCGGATCGGTCCTGCTCACCGCACTCGCGGTGGCGTCCGCCGTGCTCGGGCCGATCTTCGCCGGGGCCGTCACCAACTCCTACCTGGTCACCCGGCTCCGCGAGGCCCCGCCGGCGCTGACCGGCCTCAGCCGGGTCTTCACGCCCGACTCGCAGGCCTCGAGCACGGAGGCCGCGCGCGACGCCGTCGCCGCGACCGAGTCGCGCAACGAGGGTCCGTGGGGCCAGACGGTGGCGATCGTGCAGTCGGAGCGCCTGATGGCGTTGCGCGGCTCGGTGCAGTTCTGGGCACGCGAGGACGCCTGCGAGGCCCTCGTGGTCACCGGCCGGTGCCCCGAGAAGGAGGGCGAGGTCCTGCTGCTCGAGACGGCGGCGAAGCGGGCCGGTGCCACGATCGGCGAACCGCTCGACCTCGTCGGCTTCGAACCGCCCGCGCTCCAGGGTCTGGGCCTTCCGCGTCCCGGTCTCCGGCAGGTCACCGTCGTCGGGACCTACGTCACGCCCGCCGAGGCCACCGACTGGCTGGTGCCGCGGCGCCTGACGATCACCAACGAGATGGTGACCGACACGGGCCCCTACACGCCGTACTCGCCCGGACCGATCATCACGACCCCCGAGACCGTCGAGGCGATGGGCCAGTGGGACGTCCGCGTCGACACCTTCCTCGACGTCCCCGCCGACATCACCCCGGCCGAGCTGGGCGTCGCCGCACGGTCGGCCGCGTCGCTGCCCGACGACCAAGGGGTCGAGGTCGACGGCGGCACGCTGGCCGACGACAGCACCAACGACCTGGCTGCCGTGGTCGACGAGGTGGAGTCACAGCAGTCCACCGCCCGCAGCTCCATCGCCCCGGCCGTCCTGTCGCTGGTGCTCGTGGCGCTGGCCCTGCTGATGCGGCTGCTCACCGCCGCCAGCGAGCTCCGCGTCCCCGAGCTCGCCCTCGCCTCGCTGCGCGGGGTGAACTCCCGGCGGCTGTGGGGCCTCGGCCTCGCCGAGCCGCTGACGATCCTGCTGATCGCCACCCCGATCGGCGTCGCGCTCGGCCTGGGCAGCGGGCTGCTGCTGACCCGCGCGTGGCTCGTCCCCGGCCTGCCCCTGCCGGTCGGTGTCGCGAGCTGGATCGCTGCCGCGCTCGTGCTGCTGGCGGCCGTCGCGGTCGCGTGCGTCGCCATCGGCCTGGTGGTGCGCGAGTCGCTCGCCTCCCAGCTGAGCGGCGTACGCCGTCCGGTGGCCGCGCGCCGCTGGTCCGTCATCGCCCAGCTCACGCTGGTCGCCCTCGCCGCCGCGGTCCTGCTGAGCAAGCTGTCCGACCCCGCGAGCGGTGACCCCGACGTCACCGACCTCCTGCTCCCCGTGCTGCTGGCCGTGGTCGCCGGACTGGCCGCCACCAAGCTCACGGCCGTCCTCGCCACCTGGTGGACCGGCCGCTCGCGAGGACGCTCGCTGAGCGGCTTCGTCTCCTCGCGCGCGATCTCGCGGCGCCAGGAGGGCACCCTCGTCATCCTGCCGATCACGGCAGCGATCGCGGTCGCGGTCTTCGGCGCCGGGGTCTACGACTCGGCCGCGACCTGGCGCACCAGCGTCGCGGCCACCCTCTCGCCGGCCGACACCACGTGGCACTCGCCCGTGACCTTCGCCGAGACGCTCGAGCTCACCCGGCAGATCGACCCCGAGGGGCAGTGGGTGATGGCGGCCGGTTCGGTGCTGAACCCCGGGGCGCACTTCTCCGTGGTCGACGCCGACCGGCTGGCGCGGGTCGCGACCTGGCCGCCGACCTGGAGCCCGGGCCTCGACGTGGAGCAGGTCGCCGCCGACATCGAGCCGCCCGGCGTCGTGCCGACGTTCTCCGGGCGCCGGATCTCGGTCACGGTCGACAGCGACGTCCAGAGCGAGCGACCGCTGGCCCTCGAGGTGCGGTTCGGTCGCCGCGACGGGATCCCGCTCAAGGTCTACCTCGGCCCCTACGGCCCCGGCGAGGTGACCCGGTCGGCGAAGGTGCCGTGGTGCCGCGACCTGCCGTGCCCCATCGAGGGCATGACGCTCGGAGGTGGCGCCGGCACCAACACCGCCATGTCGGGCTCGGCGACGGTGCTCTCCATCGACGCGGACGGTGAGCCGATCGACGGGGCGATCGACGGAGCCGCCTGGGTGCCCACCCCTGACCCGGCGGTGCGCAGCGCGATCACCGACCTGCGCGTGACCGACGGCCACCTCGAGCTCGACCTCGACACCGGCGACTCGGTCGGCATGGCCCGGCTGACGGCCGGCGGGATCGTCCGGCAGCGGCCCGCCCTCATGGGACCCAAGGTGCGCCAGACCGCGCTGGACAAGCTCGACGGGGGCCTGGGCCTGATCCCGGTCGGTCCCGTCGGGGAGATCGAGGGCATGCCCTTCGTCGGTCCCGCGGGCCTGCTCGTCGACTACTCGTCCTTCATCACCGACCGCCCGGTCTACGACAGCAACTTCGACGCGCGGGTGCTCCAGCGCGAGGGCGCCCCCGCCTCGATCACCGACGCCCTCTCCGGCGCCGGCATGACGGTCGAGACGACGCTCGCCCAGGAGCGGCACGTCCTGGACCAGAGCGCGTACGCCCTCGCACTCCGGCTCTACGCCGTCGTCGCCGGGCTGGTGCTGCTGATGGCGCTCGCCGGGCTGTTCGTCAGCGCGGCCGTGCAGCTGCCCGCCCGGCGCCGCGACGCCGCCGCGCTCCGCGTGGTCGGCGTACCCCGCTCGTCGGTGATGGTCGCCGTCGTCCGTGAGCTCGGCGTCGTGCTCGGCAGCGCCGCCGTCGCCGGCATCCTGGCCGGGTCGCTCGCCCAGTACGTCGTGCTGCGCTCACTGACCCTGGGGTACGCCGAGGGGCTGGCGACCCCCGCGCTGATCGCGACGATCTCGCCGCTGCGCCTGGTGGTGCTGGCGCTGCTCGCCGCAGCCGTGTTCGGCACGGTCGCCCTGATCAGCGCATCGATGACCGTCCGCGGTGCGCGCGGCGCGACCCTGCGCGAGAGCGCCCGCTGAGCAGACCCTCAGGTGCAGCAGGGGTCGAAGCGGAAGCCGACGCCGCGGATCGTGCGGATCCACTGGTTGTCGGCCGAGGCGTCACGCAGCTTGCGGCGCAGGTTGGCCAGGTGCACGTCGACCACGTGGGTGCTGTCGGGCACGAAGTCGGTCGCCCAGACCGCCCTGAGCAGCTCCTCGCGAGCCACGACGACCCCGGGATGGCCGACCAGGTGCGCGAGCAGGTCGAACTCGGTGCGGGTCAGCTCGATCTCCTCGCCGTCCACCCGCACCTCGCGGGCGCGCGCGTCGACGAGCAGGTCGTCGCAGCCGATGAGGCCGTCGACCGTCCCCGGCACCTCGACGGCGTACGCCTCGGCGGGCGCCGCGTCGTTGGTCACCTGCTCGCTGCTGCGCGGGCGTCGGAACAGGGCGGCGACGCGGGCCTGGAGCTCGCGCATCGAGAACGGCTTGACCAGGTAGTCGTCGGCGCCGACCTCGAGCCCGATCAACCGGTCGAGCTCGGCCGTGCGGCCGCTGACCACGATCACGTAGCAGTCGCTGACGAGCCGCACCTGGCGGCAGACCTCGACCCCGTCGATGTCGGGCAGCGTCAGGTCGAGCGTGACCAGGTCGGGCCGCTCGTCGCGGATCATCGCCAGTGCGTCGGTGCCGTTCCTGGCGATCGACACCTCGAAGCCCACCTTGAGCAGCAGCCCCGAGATGGCGTCGCCGACGTCGCGATCGTCCTCGACGACGACTGCCGTACGTCGGTTGTCCATGTATGTCATCCCCCCGGATGAAGAGCCTCGGGGGAACACGGTCGGACCCCCCGTGACCCGGTGCGGGCGGACGCACGCGGCCGAGCCACTCCCGATGCTAGGGGGAGTGGCCCGACGCGTGTCCGTTATCCGACAGTCGGGCGGAGTGGTCTACCGGCCGGCTTGCTCAGAAGTCGAGCCCGCGGGCCCAGTCCTCGGAGTCGATCCGCGCCACGAGGTAGGGGCCGCCGCCGGCGCGCCGGTCCTGCGGCTGGTCCTCGCGGTCCATCCGGTAGCCGATGCCGCGGATCGTGTGGATCCACGTCGCGTCGGAGTGCCGGCGGAGCTTGCCGCGCAGGTTGGCCACGTGCACGTCCACCAGGTGGTGGTCGTGGGTGAGCGCGCTGCTCCAGATGGACAGGACCATCTCCTCGCGGGTGCACACCCGCGACAGGTGCGTGGCGAGGTACTCGAGGACGTCGTACTCGATGCGGGTGAGCTCGACGATCGTGCCGTCGATCTGCACCTCGCGCCGGGCCGAGTTGATGACCAAGCCGGCGCCGCATGAGATCGTCGTCGGCTCGTCGGCCGGCCGCGACGGGCTCGGCACGTGCGGAGCCGAGCCTGCCTCCTCGCCACCCATCGCCGACCGCGGCCGCCGGAACAGCGCGGCCACGCGGGCCCGCAGCTCACGCGGCGAGAACGGCTTGAGGACGAAGTCGTCAGCGCCGACCTCCAGGCCGATCAGCTTGTCCACCTCGTCGGACCGTGCGGACACGATCACGATGTAGCAGTCGCTGGTCTCCCGGATGCGGCGGCACACCTCGATGCCATCCATGTGCGGCAGGGTCAGGTCGAGCGTGACCAGGTCCGGTGGATCGGCTGCCGCCACGTCCACTGCTGCCCGTCCGTCGCGCGCCGAGGTCACGCGGAAACCCGCGCCCTCCAGTGTCTCCACCAGCGCCGAGGAAATGTCCGGATCGTCTTCGACGACCAAAGCATGAAGATCTTGCACGTGGAACCCCCACATAAAAAAGCCGAAACAGGGACCCCACGTCCCTGCCGTGGCGCCGCCCGATCCGGCGTCGCTTGATGTTAAGGGTAAGAACGACTCAAGAGGAGTGAAGTTTCCACAGGCGAGTCGCAGGTCTAGACCAGTTGGTTTGACGGAAACTTTTGCTGAGGCTGCGTCAGAGTGCGTTTTCCGTCGTCGTCGTCAATTCCAGACCCCGATTGACCCAGACGCTCTCTGCGACCATTCCCACCCTTTCGTACAGGGGAAGGGCGCCGGTCCGCGAGTCGGTGCTGAGCTCTGCCGTCGAGGTGCCGTGCTCGCGCGCCCGGGCGAAGGAGTCCACGAGGAGGGCCTGCGCGAGCCCGCGGTTGCGCTGGTCGCGGCGTACGGCGAGCCGGTCGACGTAGCCGGTCGAGCCGTTGTCCGAGACCAGGACCAGCGAGACGCCGACGACCGCGCCGTCGGGGTCGAGGGCGACGCGGATGTTCCAGGGCTCGAAGCCCGGGCGTCCGGTCGTCGCGGCCTCGAAGTCCTCGAACGACTCACGCTCGCGCACCGACCACTCGAGGAACGCGTCCTCCAGCACGTCGTGCGCGGCGCGCAGCTCGCCGGGCTCGGCCGTCCGGACGGTGTAGCCCGCGGGCAGGTCGCGCTCGGGGATCGAGGCTCCCTCGGGGAGCTTGAGGACCCAGCTGGTCCACCGCACGTGGAAGCCGAGGGCCTCCAGCAGCCGGTCGCCGGGCGAGCCCTGCGGGACGGGCATGCCGATGACCGGGGAGCCCAGGCTGCGGCCGAGGTCCTCGAGCCAGTGGGCGAGCCAGGTGCCGATCCCGCGACCGCGGTGGGAGGGCAGGACGGAGGTGTCGGCGCGGTCGGCCCCCATCAGCTCGGCGTACGCCACCAGGGTGTCGCCGTCCCAGACGCCGACCGACCGGGCGCCGAGGTCGTGGCTCGGTTTGGCCCAGTCGCTGACGATGTCGGCCTCCTCGATGGCGACCTCGCCGATGTCCTCCTGCTCCTGCGCGGCCATCAGGACGAAGACGGCGTGGGCGTCGGACTTCTGGAGCGGCCGCGTGGTGAGGCCGGGAGGCAGCGGGGGCACGGAGTCGGGCACGGCGTCGGGCATGGATTCGGGCATGGACGGAGTGTGCTGCCTCACGTCTGGGCCTGTCGCGTCGATTTTGGCCCTCGCCGAATGTCCAGTTGCTGCGCGAAGCCCTACCGTTGTCGGGTGAGTGACGAGCAGCCCGTAGCACCCGAGCAGACCTTCGCCGACCTCGGCCTCTCGCCCGAGGTCCTCAAGGGCCTCGCCGCCGTGGGCTACGAGACCCCGTCGCAGATCCAGGCGCAGACGATCCCCCCGCTGCTCGAGGGTCGGCACGTCGTCGGCCTCGCCCAGACCGGCACGGGCAAGACCGCCGCCTTCGCGCTGCCGATCCTGTCGCGCCTCGACCTGTCGCAGAAGACCCCGCAGGCCCTCGTCCTCGCCCCGACCCGCGAGCTCGCGATCCAGGTGTCCGAGGCCTTCGAGAAGTACGCCGCCCACATGAAGGGCGTGAAGGTCCTCCCGATCTACGGAGGCCAGGGCTACGGCGTCCAGCTGTCCGCGCTGCGCCGCGGCGTCCACGTCGTCGTCGGCACGCCGGGGCGGATCATGGACCACCTCGAGAAGGGCACCCTCGACCTGTCCGAGCTGCGCTTCCTCGTCCTCGACGAGGCCGACGAGATGCTCAACATGGGCTTCGCCGAGGACGTCGAGACGATCCTCGCCGACACCCCGGACGACAAGCACGTCGCGCTGTTCTCGGCGACCATGCCGGCGCAGATCCGCCGGATCTCGAAGAAGTACCTCGAGGACCCGGTCGAGATCACCGTCAAGAACAAGACGTCGACCGTCTCCTCGATCACCCAGCGCTACCTGATCGTGTCCTACCCGCAGAAGGTCGACGCCCTCACGCGCATCCTCGAGGTGGAGAACTTCGAGGGGATGATCGTCTTCGTCCGCACCAAGAACGAGACCGAGACCCTCGCTGAGAAGCTGCGCGCCCGCGGCTACAGCGCGATGGCGATCAACGGTGACGTCGCCCAGGTGCAGCGCGAGCGGACGATCAACCAGCTCAAGGCCGGCAAGCTCGACATCCTCGTCGCCACCGACGTCGCGGCCCGCGGTCTCGACGTCGAGCGGATCAGCCACGTCGTCAACTACGACATCCCGACCGACACTGAGTCCTACGTCCACCGCATCGGCCGCACCGGCCGTGCGGGCCGCAGCGGCGACTCGATCGCGTTCGTCACGCCGCGCGAGCGCCACCTGCTGCGGGCCATCGAGAAGGCGACCCGCCAGCCGCTGACGCAGATGCAGCTGCCGACCGTCGACGACGTCAACGCCACGCGCCTCTCGCGCTTCGACGACCAGATCACCCAGGCGCTCACGCAGCCCGAGCGGATCGACTTCTTCCGCGACGTGGTGTCCCACTACGTCAGCGAGCACGACGTGGCCGAGGTCGACGTCGCCGCCGCGCTGGCCGCGGTGATGCACGGCGAGCAGCCGCTGCTGCTGGAGCCGGAGCCCGAGCGCTCCACCCGCTCCTTCGACGAGCGACCGACCCACGGTGGGAAGGCCGACCGCAGTCCCCGCGAGTCGCGCACCGGCCAGCCGATGGCGGCGTACCGCCTCGAGGTCGGCAAGCGCCACAAGGTCGAGCCGCGCCAGATCGTCGGGGCGCTCGCCAACGAGGGCGGGCTCTCGCGCGGCGACTTCGGTCACATCATGATCAAGCCGGACTTCTCGATCGTCGAGCTCCCGGCCCAGCTGCCGCCTGGCACCCTCGAGCGACTCGCCGGCACCCGGATCTCGGGCAAGCTCATCGAGATCTCGCCCGACAAGGGCCCCTACCGCGGCCGTCCCGGCGGCGGCCACGGCGGCCAGGGCCACCGCAAGGGCGGCGGCTACCAGGGCAAGAACCCCCGCTGACGCACGCGTCAGGTCAGTGGGTGGCGCCGACCTCGATGGCCAGCACCCCGGCGATGATCAGCACGATGCCGAAGGCCATCGTCGGCGTCAGCGGTTCCTGGAAGAGCGGTCGGGACAGCAGCGCGGTCAGGGCGACGCCGACCGCGGCCCAGATGCCGTACGCCACGCCGAGGGGCATGCCCCGGTCGAGCGACAGCGACAGCAGGACGAACGTGGCGGCGTAGCCGACGAGGACCGGCGCGTACCAGCGGACGCGGCCGGCCGAGGCGACCTTCAGCGAGAGCGTCGCGACCACCTCGGCCAGGATCGCGCCGGCGAGGAAGAGCCAGCTCACGGCGCGACCTCGCCCCGGTGGGCGCGGTGCGACCCGACCTCGACGGCGAGCACCCCGAGGACGACCAGCACGATGCCGACCAGCATCACCGGCGTGACGGCCTCGTCGAAGAGGAGCGCGGACAGCAGGGCCGTCCCGGCGACTCCCAGTGCGGCCCAGATGCCGTACGCCACGCCGAGGCCCATGCCGGCGCGGAAGACGAGCGTCAGCAGCGTGAACGCGGCGACGTAGCCCGCGACCACGACGACGTAGAGCGCCGGACGGTCGAGGGCGCCCTTGAGGGCGAGGGTGGCCGTCACCTCGGAGGCGACGGCGGCGACCAGGAGGAACCAGCTACGCATCGACGGTCTCCAGCATCGCGAGCGCGGCAGCGCGTACGCCGTCCAGCGCGGCGGCGTCCAGCGGCAGCAGGTCGCTGGCGAGGTTGAACCAGACGCCGTCGGCGAGCAGCCGTGCCGTCAGGAGCGCCGCGCGGTGCTCGGCGGGGACGTCGTCGGGCACGTGCAGCCAGGGCTCGATCCGCTCGGCCCAGTGCTGGGTCAGCGACTCACGCAGGCGCGGGTCGGCGAACATCACCAGGTCGCCCGACTCGCACTCGCCCGCGCACGCCCACCCGACGTAGGCCCGCATCCGGTCCGCGACCGGCGCGTCCGCGAAGTCCGGCGCGCCGAGCGCCGCGGTGAGCTGGACCTCGTAGCGGGTGAGCACCCGGTCGAGGACGGCCGTCATCAGCTCCTCCTTGGTGGAGAAGTGGTACATCAGGCCGGGCTTGGTCACCCCGGCGGCGCGGGCGGCGCTGTCCAGCGACAGCATCCCGCTCGTGCGCAGCTCCGCCTCGGCGGCCGCCACCATGGCGTCGCGGGTCGAGGGGCGGCGCACGACATCGGTCATGGCGAGAACTTTACCATCCAGTCAAGCAAGCGACGAGACGGCGTGAACGTCCGCCGGACATGCGTCGAGTCGGCGCGTCTGCCCGCGGGTGCGAACAGACGCGCCGACTCGATGACTGCGGGGCGCCCGGTGGCGCCGGCGTCAGGCGCTCTTGATGGCGGAGATGTCGAACTCGAGCTTGATCTTCTCGGAGACGAGGACGCCGCCGGTCTCGAGCGCGGCGTTCCAGGTGAGGCCCCAGTCCTTGCGGTTGATGGTGGTCTCGCCCTCGAAGCCGACGCGGACGTTGCCGAAGGGGTCCTGGGCGGAGCCGGTCTGCTCGAACGGGATCGTGACGGACTTGGTGATGTCCTTGATGGTCAGGTCGCCGGTGATGGTCCACTCGCTGCCGTCGCGCGACACGTCGGTCGAGGTGAAGGTCATGGTCGGGTAGGTCTCGGCGTCGAAGAAGTCGCCGGACTTGAGGTGGCCGTCGCGGTCGGGGCTGCCGGTCTCGACAGAGGCGATCTCGATGGAGAGGTCGACCTTGGAGCTGGCGGGCGTGGCCTCGTCGATGTGGGCGGTGCCGGTGAAGGCGCCGAACTGGCCGCGCACCTTGGTCACCATGGCGTGGCGGGCGACGAAGCCGAGGCGGCTGTGGCTGACGTCGAGGGTGTAGTCACCGGAGATGTCGTCGATGGCGGTGGTGGGGGCGTCGAACGAGGTGGTCATGGCGGAGGGCTCCTGGAGTCGGTGGTTTGTACAACTTTCAACCACCGTAACGGACCGCGGTCCACATTCATTCCCGGATGGTGCCATCTTTTTCCGAGACCCCGACATGCAGCGAGCCACGCCCCGGTGGGGCGTGGCTCGTGATCTGGGTGGCTGCGGTCAGGCAGCTGCGACGGCGAGGCTCGCGGCGGTGGTCCAGCGGGCCTCCATGCGCGTGCGGCCGGACGCGTCCGTGACCGCTACCCAGGTGCAGACCGGTGCGTCGGCCATCTGGTGCTTGCTCA
Source organism: Nocardioides baculatus (assembly GCF_016735675.1). Classification (GTDB taxonomy): domain Bacteria; phylum Actinomycetota; class Actinomycetes; order Propionibacteriales; family Nocardioidaceae; genus Nocardioides; species Nocardioides baculatus. Next base: position 804,503 of record NZ_JAERSG010000001.1, read on the forward strand.
TGTGACACCTCCCGTTCACTTTCTGTTCACCCAAGGTACCACGTCCCCACCGGCGCGCACCCATTTCGCTCAGACGTCATCGGAATGCCCCACCAGCGCACCAACTGAGCGCTCGGAGGCGGACCCTGTGCCCCACTTGGGACGGGAGTGGTGGTGCTGAGCGACGTCTGTCGGCCGCCGAATCATGGGATCTGCCCGATTTCGGGCAGGAACTTGGCACATCGGCGGACGCGAGCGCACTATTCACGGGTGCCCGACCCCGCCCTCGTCTCCCACGTCGTCGCCACCACGTCGCTGACACCCGGGGAGGCAGCACGGGTGATCGACGACGTCATCGCCTTCCACGCCCAACCGGTGGAGGACTACGTCAGGTCGCGGCACGCCCACCTCAAGACGTACGGCGCGAAGAATCCCGAGATCTTCGCGCAGATCGCCGAGGAGCTCGAGCAGCGCGTGGTCGCTGCGCCCGTGCTCACCGAGCGCCAGCTGCGTCGCATCGTCTACGGATAGATCTACGGACAGAGAAGGAGAAGGAAGACCATGTGCGGAATCGTCGGCTACATCGGCCGCCAGGACGCGGCACCCGTCGTCCTCGAAGGACTGACGCGCCTCGAGCACCGCGGCTACGACTCCGCCGGCGTCGCCGTGCTCGGCGCGCGAGGCGTGAAGGTGGTCAAGCAGGCCGGGCGGGTGCGTGACCTGACCACCGCGCTGCCCAAGCGGTTCGCCGGGACGACGGGCATCGGCCACACCCGGTGGGCCACCCACGGTCCCGCGACCGACCACAACGCCCACCCCCACCAGGACGAGTCCGGTCGGGTCGCGGTCGTGCACAACGGGATCATCGACAACTCGGCCACGCTCCGCGCCGAGCTCACCGACGCCGGTGTCGCCCTCGCCAGCGACACCGACACCGAGGTGATCGCGCACCTGGTCGCGCGCAGCGACGCCGACACCCTCGAGGGCAAGGTGCGCGACGCGCTCGGCGCGGTCGTGGGCACCTACGGCCTCGCCGTGCTCCACGCCGACTTCCCGGACCGCATCGTCGTGGCCCGCAACGGCAGCCCGCTGGTCGTCGGCGTCGGTGACAAGGAGATGTACGTCGCCTCCGACCTCGCCGCGATCGTGCGCCACACCACCACGGTGGCGATCCTCGACGACGGCGAGATGGCCACCGTGACGGCGGCCGGCTTCACCACGATGCGCCACAGCGACCTCGCCTCGACCGGCAAGACCGCGAGCGAGGTCGACATCGACGCGTCGGCGTACGACGCAGGCGAGCACGAGTCCTTCATGCGCAAGGAGATCCTCGAGCAGCCCACGACGTCGCTGGCGGTGCTGCGCGGACGGCTGGACGACCGCTTCGGCACCGCGCACCTCGGCGGCCTCGACATGGACGCGCGTGACCTCCGCGCGGTGCGGCGGGTGAAGATCCTGGGCTGCGGCTCGGCCTACTACGTCGGCCAGATGGGCGCCGCGCTGATCGAGGAGCTGGCGCGGATCCCCGCCGACGCCGAGGCCGCCAGCGAGTTCCGCTACCGCGACCCGGTCATCGAGCCCGACACGCTCTACGTCGCGGTCAGCCAGTCCGGCGAGACCATCGACACGCTGCTCGCCGTGCAGGAGGTACGCCGCAAGGGCGGGCGCTGCGTCGGCCTGGTCAACGTCGTCGGCTCGGCGATCGCGCGCGAGTGCGACGGCGGGATCTACCTGCACGCCGGCCCGGAGGTCGCGGTCGCGAGCACCAAGGCGCTGACCAACATGTTCCTCGGCTTCGCCCTGCTCGCCCTCCAGCTCGGTCGCACGCGCGACCTGTCGATCGCGGACGGCAAGCGGCTGGTGGCCGGGCTGGAGAAGCTGCCGGCCCAGATCGAGGAGGTCCTCGCCGGCGAGGCCGACCTGGTCGAGGTCGCGCGGCAGCTGGCCGAGGCGCGCAGCCTGTTCTTCATCGGCCGGGTCCGCGGCTTCCCGGTCGCGCGCGAGGGCGCGCAGAAGTTCAAGGAGATCAGCTATCGCCACGCCGAGGCCTACCAGACCTCCGAGCTCAAGCACGGCCCGCTCGCGCTGATCGACCCCGAGGTGCCGACGGTGGCACTGGTGCCGCGCGACGAGCTCACCGAGCGCAACATCGGCGCGCTGCACGAGATCGACGCGCGCCAGGGTCCGCTCGTCGTGATCACCCACGCCGACGTGGACCTCGGCGAGGTCCGGGCCCGCCGGATCGACGTACCCCGCAACGAGCCGGAGCTCGACCCGATCCTGCTGACCATCCCGCTGCAGCTGCTGGCCTACCACGCGGCCCAGCACCTCGGTCACGACATCGACAAGCCCCGCAACCTGGCGAAGTCGGTCACCGTCGAGTGATCCGGTAGTTCAGGGGGAGATGGCTGTCCGGGGGTCGCCGGGACGACCAGCTTGCCCTGAACTACCCGAAATGGACTGGGCGCCCCTTGCCGCATGGGGTCGGCAAGGGGCGCGCCGTGGAGAACGATCCCACCCGCCCGGCGTCCTGTCCGTGGATCGACGGAACTACCGAGCGATTTTGCCTGTCGGGTGGGTCACCTGCTGCTGAGGCGCACCTCGAGCGAACCGGTGACGTACGGCGGCACGGTCAGGACCACCGTCGCCGGCCCCGAGTTGCCGTCCTGTGGCACGTCCACCGTCGGGCTGGCGGGCGTGAGCGCGCTGTAGAATTAGTCCGGGCAGCCGTTGGAGGTGTCCCGGACCGGACACACGTTGGGGTAGCCGGCGAGGAGCGAGACCCGCCAGTCCGACAGGGACGCGGACGCCTGCCCGGCATGTGCCACCGCAGTGCCGCCCACGATGCCTTCGGTGTAGGTGCCGACCACCCACTGTCCCGGGGTCGTCGAGGTGTAGGTGACGGCCGGGCCGTCGAGCGTGAGGGCCGGTGCGGTCGCGGCCGAGCGCACCCGCAGCGAGAAGGTGTCGGACGCCCCGGAGCCGGCGGCGACCACCATCTCGTAGGTGTCGGCGGCCGGCACCAGCCACGGCCCGGACACGAGGTAGGAGCACGGCTCGGCCGCGGGCTTGCCCGGGCAGGGGGTCATCGTGTGGGTCCGCACCACGCTCCCGTCGGCTCGCAGCACCTGCGTGCGGGCACCTCCGTCGGTCACCAACCTGCCGGAGGCGTCGAGCAGCTCTGGGTAGACCCACTGGCCCGCGCGGGCCGTGAACGACACCACGTGCTCGCGTGCGGCGACGCCTGCGTTGACCAGTGCCACGGCACTCCCGTCCAGGACTGCGGTGTGGCGCTGAGCCCGCGACACGGACACGGAGGTGCCGGGACGGGCGGCGACGGAGTAGCGCCCGGGACTGCTCAGTGGGAGCCAGCCGCCGAGCTCGTCGTCGACGGTGCCGTCCGGCAGAACGAGGTGGCGCGGGGTCCGGCTCGGTCGTACGGAGAGTCGTTCACCAGCCGCCACCGGGACGCGCACCAGGTGTGTGACGTCCGGGTCGCGCCCGACCGTGGTGGCCGGACCGTCGATGGACGCGTCCTGGACCACGGTCCGGCGAACCTGCACGCGGATGGGGGTCTCGATGTCGTCGCAGGGCCGCAGCACCGCGGTGTAGGAGCCCTTCCGCGGCAACCGCCAGTAGCCGGTGGCCCAGCTGTCGACCCGGCGGCCGCGCGTCGAACGCAGCGACTTGCGTACGCACGGGTCCTGCGGCCAGGACTGCCAGGTGGCGAGCTCGACGAGCTGCCCCTTGCGCCCGGAGAAGGTCAGCTGGACGGACGGACGCTTCTCGTCGTAGCGCAGCGGCTTGTGGCCCAGCCGCACGTCGCGTCGCAGCGGTGACGTCGTGGCGACCCGGTCGGCGGAGGCGGTCGGCACGGCGGTCGGCACGGCGCTCGCGGCCGCCGTGGTGGGAGGAGCCGTGGCGAGCGGCACTGTGGACAGCATGAGGACGAGGGCGACACCTCGGAGACGAGCCGGCACGTGGATTCCCGTTCTGTTCGTGACTGGTGCAGGGGAGACGCCCGTTGCGGGGCACAGGTTGCCACGCCGGTGCCGACGACTCCCGCCACCTCGTCCGGGTACGGGCTAGCCGACCGCGCCGCGGGTGCGCGCCAGGCCCAGTGCCCTGCGGGCGAGCGGCTCGGCGATCGCGCGGTCGGCGGCCACGAGCCCCACGCGCGTACGACGGTCGAGCAGGTCCGCGACGTCGTGCGCGCCCTCGTGGGTGATCGCGAAGACCAGCTCGGCCAGGGTCACCGGGACGCGGCCGCACGCCGGGGCGAGCAGCTCGTCGTCGGTGAGGCCGGTGACCGCGCGGGCGGTGTCCAGCACGAGGTCGGCGTCCGAGCCGAAGCGGCGGACCAGTCGCGACGGTGCGGTCGAAGTGCCGACGGCGCCCAGGAGCGGGAGGGACGCGGTGCGGCACGGGCCGGTGCCGAGACCGAGCGCGTCGACGGTGTCCTCGGCCATGCGGCGGTAGGTCGTGAGCTTGCCGCCCACCACCGTCGTCACGCCGGTCGACGAGGTGAGGATCGCGTGCCGCCGTGACAGGTCGGCCGACGCGTCGGTCCCCGACACCTCGAGCAGCGGGCGCAGGCCGGCGAAGGCACCGACGACGTCGGCGCGGGTCGGCGGGACGGTGAAGGCGGAGGCGACGACGCCCAGCAGGAAGTCGATCTCCTCCTCGCTCGGCACCGGCACGTCGGGGACCGGGCCGGTGACGGGTTCGTCGGTGAGGCCGACGTAGAGGGTGCCGTCGGGCTGCGGGAGGACCATGGCGAACCGCGACGTCGACCCCGGGATCGGCACCATCACCGCGACCCGCGTGTGCGGCAGCGTCGAGCCGCGCAGCACGAGGTGCGTGCCGCGGCTCGGCCGCAGCCGGACCTGGTCGTCGAGGTCGCCGGCCCACACGCCCGTCGCGTTGACGACCGCCCGCGCGCGGACGTCGTACTGCTGTCCGGTGAGCTCGTCGCGCAGCGCGACCCCCGTGCCGGTGGCCGACAGGACACGGGCACGCGTCCGCACCTGGGCGCCGTACGACGCCGCGGTGCGGGCGACCGTGACCACGAGCCGGGCGTCGTCCTCGAGCTGCCCGTCCCAGGCGAGCAGTCCTCCCCGCAGCGTCTCGGCGCGCATCGACGGGGCCAGGCTGAGGGTCTCGGTGGCGTTGAGGCGGCGCGGCCTCGGCAGGGTGCGGGTGCTGGTGCGCGCGGTGCGGCGCAGCACGTCGCCGGCCTGGAGCCCGCCCCAGGTCATCGCGGCGTGGCTGCGCGTCATCGCGTCGTTGAGAGGGGTGAGCATCGGCAGCGCGTGGACGAGGTGGGGTGCGGTGACCTGCATGAGGATGCCGCGCTCGACAGCGCTCTCCTGGGCGATCGCGAGCTGGCCCTGGGCGAGGTAGCGCAGGCCGCCGTGGACGAGCTTGGACGACCAGCGGGAGGTCCCGAAGGCGAGGTCGTGCGCGTCGACGGCCAGCACCGAGAGGCCGCGGGTGACGGCGTCGAGGGCGACCCCGGCGCCGGTGATGCCGAGGCCGACGACCACCACGTCGACCTCGTCGGGGATGCCGGCCAGGCCGGGGGTGATGCGAGACAACGGGTCGCTCATCACGGCTCGAGGGTCCGGGTGATGAGGCGGGCGTACTCCGCGTCGAGGTCGGCGAAGCCCACCTGCGCGTCGGTCATCGTCTGGCCCGACAGCACGAAGCCGTGCCCGGCGAGCGTCAGCGACCGCGCGATCAGGACGGGGTCACCGGCACGGATCGTGCCGGCGGCCTGCCCGCTCGCGATCTCGTCTGCCATGATCTCGACGAGCGCCTCCTGCGAGCGGCCGCGGCGCGCGATCAGGTAGGGCAGCAGCAGGTCGGGGTCCAGCTCGACGATGCGGACGAAGAGCTCGTTGTCCCGCAGCGCCCGGATCGTCGAGAGGGCGGCCGCGGCGATGCCTGCGGGGGTGGTCCTGTCGGCGGCTGCGACCCGGGTCGCGGCGGCGATGCTGACCCACTCGCGGGTCATCAGGTCGCCGAGCAGGGACCCCATGTCGGGCCACGCGCGGTAGATCGTCATCCGCGAGACCCCGGCGCGCCTCGCGACCTCGGTGAGCGTCGTACGCCGCCAGCCGAGGTCGAGGATGCAGTCGCGGGCGGCGTCGAGGTAGGCCGCGTGTCTCGGGTCCGATGAGGTCGGCGCGGTGTGACGAAGTGACGACATGTGTCACACTGTAACGCATGACTGCCGAGATGCACCCCCAGCGCTGGGGCACCCCCGACGCCGCCACGGTCCTGCCCGACTCCGCGCTCGGGCTGGTCGACCTCGCCTTCGGGCTCCAGGACAGTCCGGCGGTCACCGGGGCGACGCCTCCACGCATCGCCCTCGACGAGTCGCTGCTCGACGGGCTGCGCGCGATCGTGGGGGACGCGCACGTCCTCGTCGACGACGCGACGCGCACCCTGCGCACCCGCGGCAAGTCAACGCCCGACCTGCTGCGCGCCCGCGCCGGTGACCTCACCGACGCGCCCGACGCGGTCGTCCGTCCCAGCGGTCACGACGAGGTCGCCACCCTCCTGGCCTGGGCCACCGAGCACCGGGTCGCGGTGGTCCCGTTCGGCGGCGGCACCTGCGTCACCGGTGGCCTGGCCGCTCGCCGCGACGGCTTCGCCGGGCTGGTCAGCCTCGACCTGGTCCGGATGAAGCGGCTCCTCGACGTCGACATGGTCTCGATGACCGCGACGCTCGAGCCGGGGCTGCGCGGCCCGGAGGCCGAGGCGCTGCTGGCCGGGCACGGCCTGACCCTCGGCCACTACCCGCAGTCCTTCGAGCACGCGTCGATCGGCGGCTTCGCGGCGACCCGGTCGAGCGGGCAGTCGAGCGCCGGCTACGGACGCTTCGACGCGATGGTCGTCGCGCTGACGGCAGCGACCCCGACCGGCACCATGACCGTCGGCTCGTCCCCGGCCAACGCTGCCGGCCCCGACCTGCGCCAGCTGCTGCTCGGCTCGGAGGGAGCCTTCGGCGTCATCACCTCGGTGACCGTGCGGGTGCGGCGGGCGCCCGCCGAGACGTCGTACGAGGGCTGGCGCTGGCCGTCGTTCGCCGCCGGCTCCGACGCGATGCGCACCCTCGCGCAGGCCGGCCTCCTGCCCACCGTGATCCGGCTCTCCGACGAGTCGGAGACCGCGATCAACCTCGCCGATCCCGCGGCGATCGGCGGGTCCGGCGACGGCTGCCTGATGATCACCGGCTACGAGGGCACGGCAGCGCAGGTCGCCTCCCGTCGCGCCGAGGTCACGACCGTCCTGACCGAGCTCGGCGGTGTGCCCTTGGGTGCCGAGCCGGGGGAGAAGTGGTCGCACGGCCGCTTCGGTGCGCCCTACCTCCGCGACGCGCTGCTCGACCACGGCGTGCTCGTCGAGACCCTCGAGACCGCCACCTTCTGGTCCCGGCGCGAGCGCCTGTACGCCGACGTGAAGGCGGCGCTCACGTCCTCGCTCGGCGAGGGCTCGCTGGTGCTGTGCCACGTCTCGCACGTCTACGAGACCGGCTGCTCGCTCTACTTCACCGTCGCCGCTCGGCAGGGTGACGACCCGATCGCGCAGTGGCAGGTCGCCAAGGCCGCGGCGAGCGACGCGATGATCGCCGCCGGCGCGACCATCACCCACCACCACGCCGTCGGCACCGACCACCGGCCGTGGTTCGCCCGGGAGATCGGCGAGGTCGGCGTCCGGGTGCTGCGCGCGGTGAAGGCCGAGCTCGACCCGGCCGGGATCCTCAACCCGGGTGTGCTGATCCCCTGAAGGACCACACCAGCAGCTCGGTCGCCTCGCTCGCCCGGACGGTGTGACCCGGCTCGTCGGTGATGCGTACGGCGTCCCCGGCGGCCAGCGACTCCTCGCCCACCGAGACCGACCCGGTCGCCGCGAAGACGTGCTGGCGCGCGCCCTCGGGCAGCACGAGCGACTGACCGGCGTCGAGCCGGGCGACGAGCAGCCGCGCACCCACCGTGCCGATGGGCAGCCCGGAGGGCCCGACCACCTCGACCAGCCCGGACCCGGGCCGCGGCGCCTCGCCCAGGACGTACGACGGGTCGCGACCGGCGGCGGTCGGCGCGAGCCACGCCTGGACGAAGCGGCAGCGCCCCGACCCGGGGTCGGCGACCTCGCTGTGCCGGATGCCGGTGCCGGCCGAGAGCACCTGGGCGCGACCGGCCTCGACGACGTGACGGGCACCCGTCGAGTCGGTGTGGACCAGCGCGCCCTCGAGCACCCAGGTCACGATCTCCAGCTCGGAGTGGGGGTGGTCGGGATAGCCCGCGGGAGGGTCGAGCACGTCGTCGTTGTGGCACACGAGCGGACCGAAGCCCAGGTTGGCCGGGTCGTAGTGCGGGCCGAACGAGAACGAGTGCCGCGTCTCCCGGCCCTCGGCCGTCGACGACGACCTCTCCCAACCCGCGTACAGGGCCACTGACATGCCGATATCTTCGCGGATGTGCCCCCGTCACATGATTTTCCCCTGCTCCCGCCCGGTTTCCGCTTCGGAACCAGCACGGCGAGCTACCAGATCGAGGGGGCCGTGACGGAGGACGGCCGGGGGCCGAGCATCTGGGACACCTTCACCGCCGAGCCGGGCCGCGTGGTCGACGGCAGCAGCGGCGAGGTCGCCTGCGACCACTACCACCGCGTCGACGAGGACGTCGCGCTCATGAAGGAGCTCGGCACCGGCGGCTACCGCTTCTCGATCGCCTGGCCGCGGATCCAGCCGACCGGTCGCGGTGCGGCCAACGAGAAGGGCCTGGCGTTCTACGACCGGCTCATCGACACGCTGCTCGCCAACGGCCAGCAGCCGATGGTGACGCTCTACCACTGGGACCTGCCGCAGGCGCTCGAGGACGACGGCGGCTGGCTCAACCGCGACACCGTCGACCGGTTCGCGGACTACGCCGCCCTCGTCGGCGAGCGCTTCGCCGACCGCGTCGAGCACTGGATCCCGGTCAACGAGCCCAACGTGGCCTCGGTCCTCGGCTACGGGATGGGCACCCACGCGCCCGGCAAGTCGCTGCTCTTCGACTGCCTGCCGGCCGCGCACCACCTGCTGCTGGCCCACGGCCGCGCCGCCATCGAGCTGCGCAACGCCGGTGCCACGTCGATCGGCTGCGCCAACAACCACGCCCCGATCTGGCCGGCGACCGACGACGACGCCGACGTCGGGATGAGCAAGATCTTCGACGCCCTGTGGAACGGCATGTTCCTCGAGCCGATGCTGCTCGGGCGCTATCCCGCGGACCTGATGCCGCTCTTCGACGGCATCATGGCCGACGGCGACCTCGCCACGATCCGCCAGCCGCTCGACTTCTACGGGGTCAACTACTACAACCCGATGAAGGTCGCGGCCGCCGGCGAGGACTCCCAGATCCCGTTCGCGTTCCACGACGTCGTCGGCTACCCGACCACCGACTTCGGCTGGCCGATCGTGCCCGACGCGCTGCGCGAGTGGCTCGTCATGTTCCGCGCCCGCTTCCGCGCGGCCCTGCCGCCGATCTACATCACCGAGTCGGGCTGCTCCTACAACACCGGACCGGACGAGAACGGCGTCGTCGACGACCAGGCCCGCATCGACTACCTGCGCTCCCACGTCAACGCCGTCTCCGAGGCGATCACCCGCGGGGTCGACGTACGCGGCTACTACTGCTGGTCGCTGATGGACAACTTCGAGTGGGCCGAGGGCTACACGCAGCGCTTCGGCCTGGTGCACGTCGACTACGAGACGCTGGCGCGCACCCGCAAGAACTCCTTCCACTGGTATGCCGACCTGATCGCCGCCCAGCCCCAGCACCTCTGAGCCTTTGGCACACTGACGCCGTGCACCCGATCTCGGTGATGGTCTCGGCGCTGTTCCTCGATCCGATCTCGCTGACGGTGGGGGTGCTCGCCCTGCTGGCGATCGCCGGCTACGCCGCGATCAGCATCCGGCTCGCGCGACGCAAGCGGGAGCGGGCGAGCGCACCGCCCGCCTACGTCCGGCCGGACGCGCACACGATGTCGCCACCGCGCCGTCGCGGCCGCTCCGACGGGATGACGTGGACGGCGCTCGTGCTGCTGGTCGCGGTGCTCGCCTTCCTCGGCTGGAACATCTACTCGTGGAACGACGCCCGCACGCCGCCGTCGGGGGCGTCGGTCGAGTCGGCGACGGTCGACGACACCTACGACCCGAGCCGTCCGAGGCCCGGCTCGCGCAACCGCAACTTCCTCGTCGTGCAGTTCCACCTCGACGACGGCGAGACCGGCGAGGCGCTCTACGAGCAACAGTTCATCGGTGGCGCCGACAGGGGCGACACGATCGAGGTCTACCGCGACGGCGACACCTGGCGTACGACGTCGGAGGAGTCGCCGTGGGGCGCGATCGGCTCCGGCCTGGGCGCCCTCCTCGTGCTGGTGATGATCTACGGATGGTTCCGGGTGCGCCGCGCGAAGCCGGACGAGACGCCACCTCCGCCGGCGCCCGTGCGACGCGACGGCCCCGACGGCATCTGACCTGCTCGCGCTTCCCGACGCCTACGCCGCCCCGGAGCACTGATCGGCACCGATAGGCTCACCGCATGACCGAGCGGAGCGAGGGAGTCGAACCCGCACAGCGTCCTCGTGCCTCGTCGGCGCCCGGAGCTGAGCGAGGACGTCGATGAGTCCTCGACGTGTGGTGTTCGTCGTCGGTTCGGGCCGCAGCGGCACGAGCACGATGGCCGGCACGCTGCGCACGCTCGGCCTCCACGTGCCGCAGCCCGAGGTCGTCGCCGACGCCACCAACCCCAAGGGGTTCGGCGAGCCGCGCTGGGTCGTCGACCTCCACACCGAGCTGCTCGCGCGCAGCAACGTGCAGGTCTCCGACGCCCGACCGCGGGCCTGGCTCGACGCCGGCACCACCAGCGGCGACCACGCCACCCGCGAGCGCGTCACCACCTGGCTCCAGGACCAGCTGGCCGTGAGCGACGAGCTCGTCATCAAGGACCCGCGCGCGTCCTGGTTCCTCGGTCTCTGGCGAGCCGCCGCGGACCGCTGCGACGCGACGTCGTCCTACGTCACCATGCTCCGGCCGGTGACCGAGGTGGTCGGCTCGAAGCAGACCTACTACGGGCCCACTGGAGGGCGGGGCGGCGGCGGCTCCGACCAGGGCGCCATCACCCGGACGGCCGCGTGGATCAACATGATGCTCCACACCGAGCGCGCGACCCGCGGCCAGCAGCGGGCGTTCGTCCGCTACGGCGACCTCCTCGACGACTGGACCCAGCCGGTCTTCGCGCTCGGCGAGAAGTTCGACCTCAACGGCGTGAAGACCGCGATGGCCGTCGACATCGCCGAGGTGCACCGCTTCATCGACCCGTCGCTGCGGCGGGTGACGATGACGTGGGACGACATCGGCGTGCCCGACCGGCTGCGCGAGCTCGCCGACGAGACCTGGCAGGCGCTCGACTCCCTCGCCACCGACGACGCAGCCTCGACCCAGGAGTGGTGCGACCAGCTGCGCACCGCCTATGCCGCGCAGTACGCGGAGGCGGAGGCGTTCGCCCACTCGACGGTCGTCGCGCAACGGCGTACGGCTGCGGCGCAGGCGCGACGCGAGGCGGCCGAGCAGACCTCGAGCGGCGCCGACCGGATCCCGCACGCCGTACGGGCGATGGTGCCCCCGGCGGCCCGCCAGAAGCTGCGCAGGGCGATGGGCCGGGAGCGACCGGCCTGATGCCCGACATCGCCGCGCTGGAGGGGGACTCCGGCTACGACGTGACCTGGCCGTGGACCGCAGGGGAGCGCCTCGAGCCGGGCCTGACGTGCGTCTTCCGGGTGCGCAACGAGGCGCGCAACCTGCCATGGGTGCTGCCGCCGATCTTCTCGGCGGTCGACCACGTGCTGCTGGTGGACAACGGCTCCGACGACGACACGTCCGGCGTCGCGCAGCGGGTCGCGGAGCACTGTGGCGCGGCCGACCGGCTCACCGTCCTCGACTACCCGCACGCGGTCGCCCGCGCCGGTGGCGAGCACCTCGCGACCCCGGCGACGAGCGTCCACTCGCTCACCCACTTCTACAACTGGTGCTTCTCCCACGTCCGCACGACCTACTCGATGAAGTGGGACGGCGACATGGTGCTGACGCCCGAGGGCGCCGGCATCCTGCGCGACCTGTCGTGGCAGCTCCAGTCGACGCGCGCGATCGTCGCGATGCCGCGCCACCCGCTCACCGTCGTGGACAAGTCGACCGGCTGGCTCGACCTGTCGCTGCGCTTCCTCGAGCCGTGGGTCTACCCGATGGGACCCGACACCACCTTCGTGAAGGCCTTCGACTGGGAGCTGCGCGAGCAGCCGTCCGGCATCGAGCGGATCGTGCTCCAGCAGGGCCTGGTCGTCGAGGTGAAGTGGCTCGACGCCGACGAGTACGCCCACTGGCGCCGCGACGGCGTCGACTTCACCAACACCCGGCTCTACCGCAAGCTGCGGGAGTTCGAGGTGGACGAGGCGATCCGCAACGGCGACCCCGAGGCGCTGGGCGGGCTCGTCAAGGTGACCGCCCCCGCTGGCGTCCACATCATCGACCACGTCAGCCGCGACTGGCTCTGGCGCCAGCCCCGGCCGCTCGTGCAGCACTCGCTGCCCCCGTCCCTCAAGCACCGAGCACTGAAGGAGGGGGTGCGCGCATGACCGCGGCAGCCCATCCCCTGCACGACCTCCGGATGCCGGGCCCGACCCTGGTCCTGGTCGACGACTCCGACGGCCTCGCCCTCGACGCGCTGCACGGCATCGAGGACGTCCCCGGCCTCGAGCCCACCGTCGTCCCGCTGTCGGCGCTCGACGGACCCCGCAAGGGCTGGGGCTCGGTCCTCGTCGTCGCCGCCGACCGCGCGCGGCTGCGGCGGATGGCCAGCGCCGTACCCCTCCTCGGTCAGTGCAAGGCCGTCGCCTGCTGGCTCACCGACACCCCCACGCCGTGGGTGCTGGTGCCGCGACCGGAGTGGCCGCCGCTGGCGCACCTCGCGGCGCGGCCGGCCGGTGATCGCGGCGTCCTCACGGTCGTCCGCTTCGGCTCCGGTGCGCGGGCGCAGCTCGTCGTGATGGAGATGGCCCGGCAGGCCGCCGGACCCGGTGACACCACGCACGGCGGCGTCGTCCTGGCGTACGCCGGTCGTCCCGCCGCGCCCGGCCTCGACGCTCGTGCGGTGCTGCTGACCGACGTCGCCGGTGCCGCCGAGGAGGCGCGCGACGTGCCGCCCGACGTGGTCGTCGCGCGTCGCGACGGTCAGGTCGCGGCCCACCACGTGATCGATCGCGCGCCGACGGTCGTCACCGATCCCGGGCCGGAGCCCGTGGACGAGCGGATCTTCAGCCCGATCGGCTTCCGCAAGGACTGGGACGAGCCGGTGGTCGCCCTCGAGGGCCCGATCACGGAGGTCGTCGTCGCCGCGGCCCGTGCCCACCAGGGGGTGCGGCTCACGCCCGAGTCGTCGACCTCCGACGTGCTGGCCCTTGCCGCGGCGGGCGTGCCACTGGTCGGTGTCGACGCGGTCCGGCTCACCGAGTCCGGGCTCGCGCCCGCCCTCGTCGACGCGCTCACGGCCGACGTCGACCTCGCCGACGCGCTGCGCCGCGAGGAGCACAGCCTCGCCGTGCGCCGCGCCGCCTTCGACCACCACTCCACGCTGGCCTGGCGCTCGGCACTCGCCGACCGCGCCGGCGTACGCCACGTCGCGCTGCCGCCGGTCAGCGCCCTGCTGGCCACCAAGCGGCCCGAGATGCTCGACTTCGCGCTGCGCCAGGTCGCCCGGCAGCGGGGCGCGGAGGTCGAGCTGGTGCTCGCCGCGCACGGCTTCGAGCCCGACCGCGACGCCGTACGCCGTGCGCTCGGCGACCGGCCGCACCAGGTGCTCACCTTCGACGGGGACGCCTTCTTCGGCGACGTCCTCACCGCCGCGGCGCGGGCCGCGTCGAGCGAGGTGCTGCTCAAGGTCGACGACGACGACTGGTACTCACCCGACGCCGTCCACGACCTGCTGATGGCCCGCCGCTTCTCCGGCGCCGACGTCGTCGGGATGCCGTCGGAGTTCGTCTACCTCCACGCCAACGCGGACCGCGAGGACCTCACCGTCCGGCGCAACCACCCCTCGGAGCTCTTCGCCCGCTTCGTCGCCGGTGGCACGCTGCTGCTCGACCGCGGGCTGCTGCGCTCGCTCGGCGACTTCCGCCGGGTGCGGAAGTTCGTCGACGCCCAGCTGCTGTCCGGCGTCGAGGCCGCGGGCGGCCGGATCTACCGCACCCACGGGCTCGGTTACATCCTGCGGCGCACCGGCGCGGGACACACCTGGCAGCGTGACGACGAGGAGTTCCGCCGACCTGACATCGTGGCCTGCGAGTGGACGGGGTTCCAGCCCAGCCTGGCGCTGGAGGTCGACCCGCTCGACCGGCCGGACGGGGGTGGCGAGTAGTGCCTGTGCAGCCGGTGGTGCGCCACAACGACTGGGGGTCGCTGACCCCGCCGCCCCTCGGCGCGTGGCAGCCAACCCTGTCGGTGACCGTCGTGGTGCCGACCTTCAACTACCAGCACACGCTGCCCTACGTCCTGGCCGGGCTCGCCGCGCAGTCCTACCCCGCGCACCTGCTCGAGGTGCTCGTCGTCGACGACCAGAGCTCGCCCGCGCAGGAGCTGCCCGAGGTCCGGCCCGACAACACCCGGCTGATCCGGGTCGAGGACGGCTGGGGCCGGGCCAACGCCTGTCACCTCGGCGCGCTCGCGGCCGAGGGCGACGTCCTGCACTGGTACGACGCCGACATGCTGGCCTACCGCGAGGAGGTCGAGGCGCACGCCCGCTGGCACCACCTGGTCGACTACGCCGTCCCCGGTGGCGACAAGCGCTTCGTCGACCCGGCCCCGTTGCTCGAGGTCGACCCGGCGCTCGTGCGCGACCGGATCGCGGCCGGCGACGCGGCCGACCTCTTCCCCGACCAGGAGCACGAGCCCCACCAGTGGGTCGAGGACTACTGGGCCAGGACGGAGGACCTGCGCACCGCCGGGCCGCGCGCCCAACGCTTCCACATCGGGATGACCGGTTCGGTCACGAAGGCGCTCTACTTCGACTCCGACGGCTTCGACCGCTCCCTGCGCCTCGGCGAGGACATGCACCTGGGCCACTCGCTCGCCCAGGCCGGCGGGGTCTTCGTCGTGGACCGCGAGGCCCGCAGCTGGCATCTCGGTCGCTCGCAGGTGCTCCGGCGTGCCGAGCAGGTCAACCGCTACAACGACCCCTATCTCGCCGACCTCGTGCCGACGATGCGGCCCAAGCGCAACCGGCGCGGGCGGACCTACCAGGTGCCCTACCTCGAGGTCGTCGTGCCCGCCGGTCCCGCCGACGAGACGATCCGCGTCGTCGACTCGCTGCTCGACGGCGACGTCCCCGACCTGCGGGTGACCGTCGTCGGTCCGTGGGACTCCGTCCACGAGGACCGCGTCCAGCCCGTCGAGGACCCCGTGCTCGAGACCCGGCTGGTCCACCGCTCCTACCTCCACGAGCCGCGCGTCCGGCTCGCCTCCGCTGCGCCGCAGGTCTCCGACGCCGAGATGATCCTGACCCTGCCCGACGTCTCGCTCGCCCCGGTCCGCCACGCGCTGCCGCCCCTCCTCGAGGACCTCGAGCGCACGCACCACGGCGCCCGCCTGCTGTCGTACGACTCGGGTGCCGTCGCCCGGCTCGAGCGGACCGCCGCCCTGGCCCGCGTCGCGCGCATCGCCGACGCCGACGACGACCGCGACGCCCTGCTCGAGGCGACCTACGGCATCAAGACCTACCCCGCCGCCGCCGTCGGCTGGGTGCCGGCCGAGGAGCGCGAGGTCGAGCGCTTCACCCTGCCCGCCCGGCCCGCGACGGACCCGGCGAAGTCCGAGCAGCGGATGATGAAGCTGCTCCGCAAGGCGGACGCCGTCTCCGGCCCGGGGGACGAGAACCCCCACGCCGAGGCCCCGGACCAGCCCGACGAGGGCAAGCGGGGGCTGTTCGGCCGCCGCCGCTGACTCCCTCCCTGGCTGGTTGAGGCGAGCCTCGAAACCTCTCTCCACAGATGCCGTTGGCCATCTCGCCGTCCGGTGTCCGGCAGATAGACGATCGACAGATGCCTTTCGTCTACATGCTTCGTTGCGCTGACGGCTCCTACTACGTGGGCAGCACGCGCAACCTCGAAGCGCGGCTCTTCCAGCACAACCATGCCGTGGAGGACGCGTGCCTCTACACACGCTCGCGTCGACCGGTTGAGCTGGTGTGGCACGAGGAGGTCGAGAACGTCGGGCTCGCCTACGGACTCGAGAAGCAGATCCAGGGCTGGGGTCGGAAGAAGCGGGAGGCCTTGATCCGCGGCGACTTCGAGCTGTTGCCGCTCCTGTCGTCGCGACGCGGTGGCCGACCGCGGCCCACCTGACGGCGGGCTCGCAGGTTTCGAGGCTCGTCGCTGGAGCTCCTCGCACCTCAACCAGCGAGGGGGTGGGTCGCCGCTGATCAGTCGGAGCCGAAGAGGTCGCGTGTGTAGACCTTGTCGGCGACGTCGCGGAGCTCGTCGACCATCCGGTTGGCCACGATCAGGTCGGCGCGCTCCTTGAAGGCGGCGAGGTCGCTGGTGACCTCCGAGCCGAACCAGGTGTCGGCGTCGAGCTCGGGCTCGTAGACCACGACCTCGATGCCCTTGGCCTTGATCCGCTTCATGATCCCCTGGACCGACGACTCGCGGAAGTTGTCCGAGCCGGCCTTCATGATCAGCCGGTGGATGCCGACCACGCGTGGCGCCCGGCCGATGATGTCGAAGGCGATGAAGTCCTTGCGCGTCGTGTTGGCCTCGACGATCGCGGAGATCAGCGTCTGCGGGACGTCGGAGTAGTTCGCGAGCAGCTGCTTGGTGTCCTTGGGCAGGCAGTAGCCGCCGTAGCCGAACGACGGGTTGTTGTAGTGCGTGCCGATCCGCGGGTCGAGCCCGACGCCGTCGATGATGTGGCGGCTGTCGAGGCCGTGCGACATCGCGAACGAGTCGAGCTCGTTGAAGTACGCCACCCGCATCGCGAGGTAGGTGTTGGCGAAGAGCTTGATCGCCTCGGCCTCGGTGGGCTGGGTGAAGAGGACGGGTACGTCGTCGGCGTCCGCGCCCTTGAGCAGCAGGTCGGCAAAGGCGCGGGCCTGCTCGGTCTGGTCGCCCACGACGATCCGGGCGGGGTGGAGGTTGTCGTGCAGTGCCCGGCCCTCGCGGAGGAACTCGGGGGAGAACACGACGTTGTCGGTGCCGAGCCGACGGCGTACGTCCTGGACGTAGCCGACGGGCACGGTGGACTTCACGACCATCGTCGCGTCGGGGGCGATCCGGATGACGTCGCGCATCACCGCCTCGATCGAGGTGGTGTCGAAGTAGTTGGTCACCGGGTCGTAGTTGGTCGGCGTCGCGATGATCACGAAGTCCGCGCCGGTGTGGGCAACCTCTGCGTCGGTGGTGAAGGCGAGGTCGAGCTCCTCCTCGGCGAGGAAGCGCGAGATGTCGTCGTCGTGGATCGGGCTCTCGCCGCGACGCAGCCGGTCGATCCGCGGGGCGTCGAGGTCGAGCCCGACGACGGTGTTGTGGCGGGCCAGCAGGACGGCCATGGAGAGACCGACATACCCGAGGCCGGCGACGGAGATCTTCGCAGTCACGTCGCCAGTCTGCCGCACGCCAGGGGTGGGGACGTCATGCGGAGCGGGTGGGAGGACCCACTCCGCATGACGCCGTCATCACCCCACGTGACGTCAGCTGCGGTCGCTCGAGTCGCCGGTCACGACCACGTAGAAGCGCTTGCGCGTGCCGTCGGTGGTGAAGCTGCCGTCGCTGTTGCGCGGGCTCACGACCAGGTGGTTGGTGTTGCCGGTGCCGGGGGGCGCGCAGTTGACCACGCCGGGCTGGCACATCGCGGCAGCGATCTCGCCGGAGAACTCCGGGTTGGCGTCGGGCCCGGTCTGGCGGCCGTTCATCACCATGTCGCCGTTCTGGTCGACGGTGTTCTGGAGGGCGATGGTGGCGATGATCCCGTTGTTGCTGAGGTTCTCGCCGGCGTTGATGTAGACGTTGCCGTTGGCTGCGGCCGGAGTGGCCACGTAGCCGGCTGTCACGGAGAAGCCGCCGGACTGGGCGATGATCGCGCCCGTCGCGTCGACGAGCGCCCAGCGACCGACGCCGGCGGGACCGGCAGGACCTGCAGGCCCGGACTTGAGGACGCCGTCCTTGAAGTCGCGCTCCTTGAGCGAGCCGTTGCGGATCTTGTTGGACCCGATCGAGTTGCCGTTGATGTCGCGGCCCTTGAGCGAGCCGTCCTTGACGTCCTTGGACTGGATCGAGTTGTTCTTGATGTCGTCGGAGCCGATCAGCCCGGCGGCGTACGACGTTCCGGTGGAGGCCACCACGAGGGCCATGATCGAGACCGCCATGGAGGGGGAGGGGCGGCGGAGACTGGGGAGGCGCATGGGTTCGGACCCTTCGTCGGACAAGGCCGTCGGGATCGGCGGCTTGCCCAGTGGTTCGGTGTGACCCGGGTCACCGGATGTGCGACTTTGGGATGAATCGCCCCGAAGGCCCCCTTGGCGGCCGCTGGCAGGGTGTAGCGCATGGGATTCATGAAGAAGGCAGGGGCCTTCGCGGTCGCCAAGAAGGTCTACGACGAGGCGCGCAAGCCGCACAACCAGGCGAAGATCAAGAGCGCGGTCGCCAAGGTCCAGGAGCGTCGCCAGCGTCCTCGCTGATCCCTAGCGGCCGCGGCGCAGCCTCGGGCGCTGCGTCCACGCGAAGCCGGCCAGGCCGAACAGCACGGGCCAGAGCGCGAGCCGCTCGAGAGCCCCGCCCGCCCGCTCCTCGCCCGAGACGATGAAGCCGACGGCGGCCGCAGCGGTCACCGCCCCCGTCACGAGCAGGGCCTTCGACAGCCGGGGCCGCTCCTCGCGCACCCGCCAGCCGAGCAGCAGCAGCGCCAGCGGCTGGGCGACGAACAGCGGCGTCGCGGCGAGCGCGTGGAGGGTGGCGTCCTGGTCGAGCGGCGCCAGCCCGGTGGCGTACGAGCTCACGCCCGACACCACCAGCAGGCCGGTCACCCACGGACCGAGCGGCCTGGCGAGCAGCAGTGCGCCACCGGCCAGCAGGACGCCGTATGCCATGAAGGAACCGTTCATCACCTCGTGCCGCGGCGAGCAGTACGCCGCCGAGCAGCCGACCTCGCCGAGCTTGCTCACCGAGTCGGACACGAAGCTGTAGCCGCCGGTGGTCGCGGCCGCGGTGACCACCTCGGTCGCGATGTAGGTCGGTCGCAGCAGGAAGACGAGGGCTCCGAGCTGGGCGGCACGCGACGGCTCTGGCACGACGCCAACCTAGGGCACAGTGGACGGCATGGACCTCGACCGCTTCGTCGACGCGCAGGCCGGGACGTACGACCGGGCGCTGGGCGAGCTGCGCGCCGGGCGCAAGACCGGCCACTGGATGTGGTGGGTCTTCCCGCAGCTGGCCGGGCTGGGCGCGAGCCCGACGTCGCAGGCGTACGCCGTCCGCGACCTCACCGAGGCGACGGCGTACGTCCGGCACGAGGTCCTCGGTCCGCGGCTGCTCGAGTGCTGCCGCGCCCTCCTCGACCTCGACGGCGTCAGCGCCGAGCGGGTACTCGGGTCGGTCGACGCGATGAAGCTCCGGTCGTCGATGACGCTCTTCGCCCGCGCGGCTCCGGACGAGGCGGTGTTCGGCGAGGTGCTGGAGAAGTTCTACGACGGCCGCGAGGACGAGCGGACGGTCGCGTTGCTGGCCTGAGCCGCCCACCGCAAGGGGTGGGCCGGCCGTTGTGATGTCCGTGGGCCCGGCGTAGGACTGGACCATGACCACCACACCGATGGAGCCCGAGTCCGACCCGCAGATCGTGCCGTCCGGCGACCCGCAGGTGAACCCGATCGACCCCGGTCAGGCCCCGGAGGCTCCCGAGCCGCAGACCGACCCGCAGACCCGGCCCGACGGCGGGCTGTAGACCGGTCGCGGGGCTGCCTATGCTCGGTCCATGACCATCCAGCAGACCGCCGAGCTCACCCACGCAGCGATGCTCGGCCTCGGCGTCCACCGGCCCGAGCGGGTCGTCACGAACGACGAGATCTGCGAGGTGCTGGACTCCTCCGACGAGTGGATCCAGACGCGGTCGGGCATCCGGACGCGGCGCTTCGCGTCCGAGGGCGAGACCCTGATCGGGATGTCGATCAGCGCGTCGCAGCGCGCGCTCGCGGCGGCCGGGGTCGACGCGAACCAGATCGGCTGTGTCATCGTCGCGACGTCCACGCACCCCGAGCACACGCCCGCGTCGGCGCCGCAGGTCGCGACCGCGCTCGGCATCACGGCGGCGGCCTTCGACATCTCCGCCGGCTGCGCCGGCTTCTGCCACGCCCTCAACCTGGCCGCGTCGATGGTGCGCGCCGGAGCCGAGTCCCACGTGCTGGTGGTCGGTGTCGAGCAGCTCAGCCGCTTCATGGACCCGACCGACCGCGGCACCGCCTTCATCTTCGCCGACGGCGCCGGTGCGGTCGTCGTCGGACCGTCGGCCGAGGCCGGCATCGGTCCGACCGCCTGGGGCTCCGACGGGTCGCAGGCCCACGTCATCACCCAGACCCCGAGCTGCATGGGCGTGCGTGATCACACCGCCGCCGACCACCCCGTCGTCCAGATGGAGGGCACCGCTGTCTTCCGATGGGCGCCGTTCGCGATGGCGAAGGTCGCGCACGAGGCGCTCGGTCTGGCCGGCATCGGGGTCGACGACCTGGACGCGTTCATCCCGCACCAGGCCAACCTCCGGATCACCCAGACCCTCGCCAAGAACATCGGGCTCCCCGACTCGGTCGCCATCGCGACCGACGTCATCGACTCGGGCAACACCTCGGCGGCCTCGGTGCCGCTCGCGATGGAGGCGATGATCCGGCAGGACGAGGCCGCCGCCGGTGACACCGCGCTGCTGATCGCCTTCGGTGCCGGGCTCAGCTATGCCGGCCAGGTCGTGACCCTGCCGCCTCTGGGCTGAGTCCCTCAGCCCTTGGCCTGCTGGACGGCGTGCCCGAGCGCGAGGCCCAGCGCGTCGGCCTCGTCGAGGGTGAAGGTGACGGACTCGCCGAGCTCGCCGCGGTACATCTCGACGACCGGCGTGTGCCCGGGCCGGCGCTGCAGGTAGAGGTGGACGGTCTCGCGGCGCCACTCGTCGTCGGCGACCTCGACGAGCGGACGACGGGTCAGCTCGACCTCGACCGTCGTGCCACGGCAGACCTGGTCCTCGGGAAAACGTGCGTCGGTGTGGCCGGTGCCGTCGACGCACCAGGGCGCGCACGTGACGGCGGGGAGGCCGGGGGCGGCCGCCGGTGCGGTGGTCGTCGCCGGAGCGGTGAGGGTCATCGAGGGGCCTTTCGCGCGTCCCGCTGGGATGGGCTTCTCGACATTGAACCCCCGAAGGTGCCTCCAGGACACGGCCTGCCCACCCCTCGGGAGGGGTCGCTCATCGCGCCGGCGCGGCCAGTCGCTCGGCCACGACCGCCCAGACATCGGGATCGACGCCCAGCCCGATGTGGGTCGAGGAGACCTCGACGTGCTCGACCCCCGGCGTCGAGCGGTCGAGGCAGGCCTGCCACGCCACGACGCCGTCGCGCCGCGAGAAGATCACCGTCAGCGGCACGCTGATCGGGGACTCGGCATCCAGACGGCGCGTGACCCGCTCCGCGTCGCCCGAGCCGGCGCCGAAGAAGCGGGCGACGCTCGTGTGCCGCGGACCGGACACCGGCGTGCCGTAGGTGACGACCCGGCGTACGGCCTCGGGGTGGCGGCGGGCGACCTCCCGGGCGATCACGCCGCCGAGGCTCCAGCCGACCAGCGACGCGGGTGAACCGGTCTCGTCGACCAGGTCGAGCAGCCGCGCCGACAACCGGTCGACGTCGCGCCGCGGGTCGCCGGTGTTGGTGCCGAAGCCCCAGCCGCGGGCGTCGTACCCCAGGCGCCGGAGGTACGCACGCAGCGGCGCACCGGACAGCTCGGGGGCCTGCCAGCCGGGGATGTCGACCACGAGGTGGCCGTCGCCGCGCGGCATCGACGCCAGCCGCGGGACCGCACCGACGAGTCGTACGGCAGCCAGCGGGGAGGTGAGCTCGCCGAGCGTCGCCCACGTCGGCGGCGGGCCGCTCGGCGCGGCGAGCGCGTCGACATCGGTCGTCGCGCGGGCCCGCGACCGCACACCGGTGAGGCCGAGCAGGGGTGTCATGAGCTCGACCGTACGTGGTCGCGCGCCGTAGCCGGGACCGTGGTTACTCGTTGGTACAGCAGACCCGTCCCGCCCAGGAGGCCCTGCGATGCACCGAATCGTCACCGCCGCAGTCATCGGCGTCGTCACTGCCGCCACGAGCCCGCTGCTCGTCGCGCCCGTCGCTCCGGCGGCCTCCGCGGCCGGCGTCACGACGACGGACGGGTGCATCGAGAGCGTCCCCGACCCGGGCACCACGGCGCCGGTCGAGATCTGCTTCACGCTGTTCCGCCCGGCCTCGGCGACGAAGGCCGCGCCCGTGCCGATGGTGCTGCACAGCCACGGCTGGGGCGGCAGCCGGACCACGGACCCGGCGGCGTTCTCCTACCTGACCGACGCCGGCTTCGGCGTGCTGAGCTTCGACCAACGCGGGTTCGGCGAGAGCGGCGGGCACGCGCACATCGAGAACCCCGACGTCGAGGGCAAGGACGTGCAGAGGATCGTCGACCTCGTCGCCGCCCAGGACTGGGTGGAGAAGCAGAGGCCGGGCGACCCCGTCCTCGGGGCGATCGGCGGGTCCTACGGCGGCGGCTACCAGTTCGTCGGCGCGTTCAGCGAGCTCCGCGACACCGGCACGACGCGGTTCGACGCCCTCGTCCCCGAGATCACCTGGTGGAGCCTGACGGAGAGCCTCTTCCCGCAGGGCGTCCCGCGGACCGAGTGGGCTGCGGCCCTCACGGCGGCGGCGCTGCCGACCGACGCGCTGCCGCCGATCGTGCTGCAGGGCTTCGCCGAGACGTCCGCGACGGGCAACGTGCCGACCTACCTCCACGACTTCCTCGACAAGAACGGTCCCGAGTGGCACGCGCGGCAGGGTCGCCGACTCGACGTGCCGGTGCTCTTCGGCCAGGGCGAGACCGACAACCTCTTCCCGCTGCACCAGGGGCTGAAGAACTTCCAGCGCGCGCTCACCGACAAGGCCCGCAGTCGCAGCATCTTCGTCGGCTACAACGGCGGCCACACGCTGCCGTCGCTGCTGCCCGCCGGCAGCAACTACGACATCCCGCTCGCCGTGAGCGACAGCTGCTCGCCGACGCTGGGCAGTCCGTCCTTCACCGACCTGGGCCTGCGGTTCCTCCAGCAGAACCTCCAGGGGAAGAGGACCGGGCTCACCGGGTTCGGTCGCTACCACCTCACCACCGCGGGCGGACGCTGCGTCACGGTCCCGTCGGTCGCCCCGACGCGGACCGTGCGCCTCGGCGACGTCATCAGCACCGTCGGTGTCGGCGCGCCGGTCGCGTACCCCATCGCGCAGGGTCCGCTCACCGTCGCCGGCTCACCGACGCTCGACGCGACGATCAGCACCCTCGGCCTCGACAACCGTGCCTTCCTCGCGCTGTCGGTCGGCACCAGCCCGCTCGACGCGAAGGTCGTGCAGAACAACATGCTGCCGATCCGCGAGAACGGCATCGCGATCAACAAGCCACGGAGCGGCATCGAGCTTCCGTCGGTCGCGGTCGACGTACCCGCCGGCCAGACGCTCTTCCTCACCGTCTCGCCGATCTCGGACATGTCCGCCGGGTTCGGCAGCCGGATCGTCGGCGCGATGCGGCTGAAGGACGTCGACGTGCACCTGCCGCTGACGACGCAGTAGCGCTCAGCCCGGACCGAGCGGGAGGGACGTCTCGACCAGCCCGCCCGAGCCGGTCGCCGAGGCGCGCAGCGTGCCGCCGACCTGCTGTGCCCGCTCGCGCATCGACGAGATCCCGACACCCGGCACCCACTCGACGCCCGACCGACCGTCGTCGCGCACGGCGACGTGGAGCGCACCGTCGCGGACGCGCACCTCGACGCGAGCCGTCGTCGCCTGGCGCTCGGGCAGCAAGGCGGCCAACCGGCGCTCCGCGGCGAGCCTGATCGTGGTCACCCTGACCTCGCTCCCGGCCTTCTTCGTCGACGTGCCGGCGGTCGTGAAGATCTTCGTCGCCGCGGGCGTGGTCTGGACGATCGTGATGGTCGTGCTGATGTTCTCCCCGCCGAAGCGCTAGAGCGCCGCCACGACCTCGGTCCCCTGCTTGATCGCGCGCTTCGCGTCGAGCTCGGCCGCGACGTCCGCACCTCCGATGAGGTGGGCGTCGCGGTCGAGGCCGTCGTAGAGGCCGCGCACCGACTCCTGGCCCGCGCACACCACGACGGTGTCGACCTCGATCACGCGCCGCTCGCCGTCGACGGTGACGTGCAGGCCCTCATCGTCGATCCGGTCGTAGGTCGCTCCGCTGACCTGGGTCACCCTCGACTGCTTGAGCACCGCTCGGTGCGCCCAACCCGACGTCTTGCCGAGGCCGATGCCGATCGGCGTGGTCTTGCGCTGGACGAGTGTCACCTCGCGCGCGGGGGTGCGCGGCTTGGCCTCGGTCAGCCCGCCGGCGGTGAGGGCCGGGTCGCCGACGCCCCAGTGGGCCATCCAGTCGTCGAGGTCCTCCTCTTCATGGGTGAGGAAGACACTGACGTCGACGCCGATGCCACCGGCGCCGATCACCGCGACGCGCTTGCCGGGGACGACGGCACCGCTCAGCACGTCGGCGTACGACGCCACGGACGGGTGGTCGATGCCCGGGATCGCGGGCATCCGCGGCTCGACGCCGGTCGAGACGATCACCTGGTCGAAGCCGGCGAGGTCGTCGGCGGTGGCCTCCGTCGAACGGCGTACGTCGACGTCGAGGACCTCGAGGCGACGGGTGAAGTAGCGCAGCGTGTCGGCGAAGTCCTCCTTGCCGGGGACGGCCATCGCCAGGCGGAACTGGCCGCCGAGCTCGGGAGACTTCTCGAAGAGGGTGACCGCGAAGCCGCGCTCGGCCGCGCTGACGGCCGCGGCCAGGCCGGCCGGACCGGCGCCGACGACGGCCACCGTCTGCTTCCGCAGGGTCGGCATCAGGACGAGCTCGGTCTCGTGGCACGCGCGCGGGTTGACCAGGCAGGAGGCTCGCTCGTTGCTGAACACGTGGTCGAGGCAGGCCTGGTTGCACGCGATGCAGGTGTTGATCTCGTCGGCGCGCTCGTCCATCGCCTTGGCCACGAACGCCGCGTCGGCCAGCAGCGGCCGCGCCATCGAGACGAGGTCGGCCTCGCCCGCGGCGAGGATCTCCTCGGCGAGCTCGGGGGTGTTGATCCGGTTGGAGGCACAGACCGGCACGTCGACGACCTGCTTGAGCCGAGCGGTGTACGACCGCCACGCGCCGCGCGGCACCTGCGTGATGATCGTCGGGACGCGCGCCTCGTGCCAGCCGATGCCGGTGTTGAAGACCGTGACGCCGGCGGCCTGGAGGTGGAGCGCGAGCTCGGCGGTCTCCTCCCACGTCTGGCCGCCCTCGACCAGGTCGAGCAGGGAGATCCGGTAGACGATCGGGAAGTCGTCGCCGACGAGCTCGCGCGAGCGGCGTACGACCTCGACGGGGAAGTGCATGCGGCGCGCGGCCGAGCCGCCCCACTGGTCGTCGCGGTCGTTGGTCCGGGCGGCGAGGAACTGGTTGATGAGGTAGCCCTCGGAGCCCATGATCTCGACCGCGTCGTAGCCTGCCTTCCGCGCCAGCGCGACGCTCTTCGCGAAGGCGGTCGCCGTGTGGTCCACGTCCTTGGTGGACATCGCGCTCGGCTTGAAGGGCGTGATCGGCGACTTCTTGTCCGACGCGCTCTGCGACAGCGGGTGGTAGCCGTAGCGGCCGGCGTGCAGCACCTGCAGCGCGATCGCGCCGCCCGCGTCGTGCACCGCGCCGGTCACCCGCTCGTGCCGCTTGGCGTGCAGTCGGTTGGTCATCTCCGAGGCGAACGGCTTGAGCCAGCCGCGCTTGGTGGGGGCGTACCCGCCGGTGATGATCAGGCCGACGCCGCCGCGGGCGCGCTCCTCGAAGAACGCCGCGAGCTTGTCGATGTCCCACGGGTGGTCCTCGAGCCCGGTGTGCATCGAGCCCATCACGACCCGGTTGCGCAGGGTCAGTGCGTCGGGGCCGCTGCCGAGGGTGATCGGCTCGAGGAGGTGGGGGTAGCGGGGGTGCGTCACTTCGGGGCTCCTTCGTGGGCCTGCAGGTACTCGGTGATCCAGTCGATCCAGAACTGCTCGAGCCGGAGGCCGCCGCGCAGCACCAGCCACTGGTCGAGCGCCGCGCCGTCGAGCGCGGTGGGGTCGGGGAACTGCTCGCGCTCGAACTTCTCGTAGTGCGCCAGCCGCGTCGCGTGGTCGGCGCGCAGGTCGACCAGGTGGTCGGTCAGCGTGGCGCGGTCGCCGTACGACGCCCCGCGGAGCTTGACCGCCAGCTCGCTGCGGAAGCCCTCCATCGGCATCGGCCTCGCGAGCCAGTCGGCGAGCACCTCGCGGCCGGTCGCCGACGGCGTGTGGACCCGCTTGTCCGGGCGACCGTCCTGCTCGACGACCTCGACCGTCACCCAGCCGTCGGACTCCATCCGCGCGAGCACCCGGTAGATCTGCTGGTGGGTCGCGTGCCAGAAGAAGCCGAGCGACCTCTCGAAGCGCCGGGTGAGCTCGAGCCCGCTCGCCGGTCGCTCGCTGAGCGCGACGAGGAGGGCGTGCTCGAGGGCCATGCCCGGCAGTGTGGCGCACCTATGCAACGAGTTGCAAGGTGGCCTGGGCCACATCCTCCTCCCCAGGTAGTTCAGGGCGAGATGGTCGTCGCGCCGCCCTTCGGCCGACCGGGTCGCCCTGAACTACCCCTCGCGACCGTGACAGCGTTGGTGTCATGATCGGGCGCATGACGTACGAGCTGGGCCAGGGCACCGGGCCGCTGCGGGGCGTGAAGGTGGTGGAGGTCGCGGGCATCGGGCCGGGGCCGCACGCGTGCATGCTGCTGGCCGACCTCGGCGCCGACGTGATCCGCGTCGACCGGCCGGGCGGGGGGATGTTCGCCAGCGGCCGGGCCGACCTGCTCAACCGCGGCCGCCCGAGCGTCGCGCTCGACCTCAAGCAGCCGGCCGCCGTGGAGACGGTGCTGCGGCTCGTCGAGCACGCCGACGTCCTGGTCGAGGGGATGCGGCCCGGTGCGACCGAGCGGCTCGGGCTCGGTCCGGACGACTGCCTGGCCCGCAACCCGCGGCTGGTCTACGGCCGGATGACCGGGTGGGGTCAGGACGGGCCGTGGGCGACCGCAGCCGGCCACGACATGAACTACATCTCGATCACCGGCGCCCTCCACGGCCTCGGCCAGGACCGCGACCGCCCGCACTTCCCGAGCAACCTGCTCGGCGACTTCGGCGGCGGCTCGACCTACCTCGTCATCGGGATCCTCGCCGCCCTCCTCGAGGCGCGCACGAGCGGGCAGGGGCAGGTGGTCGACGCCGCGATCGTCGACGGCACCGCCCACCTCAACACCATCGCGTCGAGCTTCGCGGCGATGGGACTCGACTCGGGTCGCCGGGCCGCGGGCCTGCTCGACGGCGGCACTCCCTGGTACGACGTGTACGAGACGTCCGACGGCATGCACGTCAGCGTCGGCGCGCTCGAGCCGCAGTTCTGGTCCGCGCTGGTGGAGCGCATCGGCGTCGAGCTGCCCGACCGCGACGACCCGTCGAACCATGCCGCCATCCGCCGGGCGCTGACCGAGAGGTTCCGCGAGCGGACGCAGGCCGAGTGGGCCGAGGTGTTCGCCGGCACCGACGCCTGCGTCGCGCCCGTCGTACCCCTCGCCGACGCGCCGCACCACCCGCACCTCGCCGCGCGCGGCACCTTCGTCGAGCGCGACGGCGTCACCCAGCCGGCGCCGGCGCCACGGTTCTCACGCACCGCACCGACCCTCGACGCGCCTCCCGCGCTCCCCGGCGAGCACACCCGCGAGGCCCTGTCCGCCTGGGGCGTGACGGACGTGGACGCGCTCATCGACTCCGGTGCCGCCGTGCAAGCCTGAGCCCGTGCGCCCCTTCCTCTTCCTCGGCACCCGCGCCGAGGACGCCGTCGCCCAGCAGGAGTACGACGCGGTGCTGGCCGGCTGCGGCCTGCGACCCGACGAGCTGGTGCGGGTGCGGCTCGAGCAGGGTCCGCTCGGCGAGGTCGACCCCGACGCGTGGTCGGGCATCATCCTCGGCGGCGGACCGTTCAACGTGTCCGACCCGGAGGACACCAAGTCGGCCGCGCAGCGGCGGGTCGAGGCCGACCTGCACGACCTCGCCGTCCGCGTCGTCGCGGAGGACTTCCCCTTCCTCGGCGCCTGCTACGGCATCGGCGTGCTGGGCCGGCTGGGCGGCGGGTCCGTCGACCGCACCTGGGGGGAGCCGATCGGCGCGCTGCCGGTCACGCTGACCGAGGCGGGTCGCGCCGATCCCCTCTTCGGCCCGTTGCCGCCCGAGTTCGCCGCCTTCCTCGGCCACAAGGAGGCGGTCGCGCGGCTGCCGGAGGGCGCGGTCCTGCTGGCCTCGACCGACACCTGCCCGGTCCACGCGTTCCGCCTCGGGCTCAACGTCTACGCGACCCAGTTCCACCCCGAGCTCGACGCCGTCGCCCTCTGCGACCGGGTCGACGCCTACAGCGCCCACGGCTACTACGAGCCCCACGAGCAGGAGCAGCTCAAGGCCGCCGCGCGCGAGGCGCTGGTGACCGAGCCGGTGCGGCTGCTCGCGAGGTTCGTGGAGCTGTACGCCCGGGGCTGAGGTGTAACTCATAGTTACATCGGCGGCCGGGCGGCCTAGATTGGACGGCATGACGAAGGCCGAGCACGTCGACGTGCTGATCATCGGGGCGGGGTTGTCGGGCATCGGCGCGGCGGCCCACTTGGCCAAGGACCTGCCCTCGACGTCGTACGCCGTCCTCGAGCGCCGCGCGGTCAGCGGCGGGACGTGGGACCTCTTCCGCTACCCCGGTGTGCGCTCGGACTCCGACATGCACACGCTCGGCTACCGCTTCCGGCCGTGGCGCGGCACCGTCGCGCTCGCCGACGGCCAGTCGATCCTCGACTACGTCCGCGACACCGCGCACGAGTACGGCGTCGACGAGCACGTCCGCTACGGCCACCACGTCACCTCGGCCGCATGGGACTCGACGACCGCGCAGTGGACGGTGACGTCCCGGGTCGACGGCGAGACCCGGACGATCACCGCCGACTTCCTCTGGTCGTGCAGCGGCTACTACGACTACGACGAGGGCTACACCCCCGAGATCGCCGGCCGGGACCGCTTCCGCGGCCAGGTCGTGCACCCCCAGCACTGGCCCGAGGACCTCGACCACACCGGCAAGCGCCTGGTGGTCATCGGCTCGGGTGCGACCGCGGTGACCCTGGTGCCGGCGCTGGCCGCCAGCGGTGCGAGCCACGTGACGATGCTCCAGCGCTCGCCGACGTACGTCATCTCGGTGCCGGGCAACGACGCGGTCAAGGGACGCCTCACCCGGCTGGTCGGTGAGGAGAGGTCCTACTCCCTGACCCGCTGGAAGAACATCGTGCTCCAGTCGGCGCTCTACCGGGTCAGCCGCGCGCGCCCGGACCTGGTGCGGAAGGTGGTCCGCAAGACCAACGTCGCCCAGCTGCCCGTGGGCTACGAGGTCGACACCCACTTCAACCCGTCCTACGACCCCTGGGACCAGCGGATGTGCCTGGTGCCGGACGGCGACCTCTTCGCCGCGATCAAGGACGGCTCCGCCTCGGTGGTCACCGACCGCATCGCGACCTTCACCGAGACCGGCCTCGAGCTCGTCTCCGGCGAGCACCTCGACGCCGAGGTCGTCGTGACCGCGACGGGCCTCAACCTCCAGGTCTTCGGCGGCACCGAGCTCTCCGTCGACGGCGAGCAGGTCAAGCCGCACGAGACCATGGCCTACCGCGCGATGATGCTGTCGGGCGTGCCCAACTTCGCCTTCACGATCGGCTACACCAACGCGTCGTGGACGCTCAAGGCCGACCTCGTCGCGGAGTACGTCGTCCGGGTGCTGAAGCGGCTGCGCTCCACCGGCACCCGCAGCGTCGTACCCGTGCGGGACGAGTCGGTCGCCGAGGAGCCGCTGATGGACCTCGACTCGGGCTACGTCCAGCGGATGGTCCACACGCTGCCGCGCCAGGGCACGGTGGCGCCGTGGGCGCTGAAGCAGAACTACCTCTACGACGCGGCCAGGCTCCGCACCGCCAGGCTCGACGACGGCGTCCTTCGCTGGTCCTGAGCGCGGACTCCGGCAGCTACCGTGGCGGCGTGAGCATCCCGCCGTCCGCCGGTTCGCCGACCCTCGACGAGGTGGCCCGGGTCGCGGGTGTCTCCCGGGCGACGGCGTCGCGGGCGATCAACGGCGGTCAACGGGTCAGTGCCCGCGCGCAGTCCGCGGTGGAGACGGCAGTGCGGACGCTCGGCTACGTCCCGAACCCGGCGGCCCGCAGCCTGGTCACCCGGCGTACGGACTCCGTCGCCGTGCTGGTGCCCGAGCCCGATGACCGGGTCTTCTCCGACCCGTTCTTCGCCGGGACCCTGCGCGGCGTCAACCGCGTGCTGTCCGCGCGCGACATCCAGCTGGTGCTGCTGCTCACCCGCCCCGGCGCTGACACCGCCCGCACGCTGCGCTACCTCACCACCCGCCACGTCGACGGTGCGATCGTCATCTCGCACCACCGCGACGACCGGTTGGCCGAGCACCTCGCCGACAGCGGCCTGCCGTGCGTCTTCGGCGGTCGGCCGTGGACCGGCGGCGACCGGGTCGCCTACGTCGACGTCGACAACACCGCGGGCGAGCGCGCGGTCACCGAGCTGCTCATCGCCCGCGGGTGCACCCGCATCGGCACCATCGCCGGCCCGGCCGACATGACGGCCGCCGCCGACCGCCTCGCCGGCTGGCGTCGGGCGATGGCCGACGCCGGCCTGTCGACCGACGCCGTCGAGCACGGCGACTTCACCGAGGACAGCGGGGTCGCCGCGGCCCGCGCGCTGATGGCACGGCACCCCGACCTCGACGGCCTCGTCGTCGCCTCCGACCTGATGGCCGCGGGCGCCCTCCGGGTGCTGGCCGACCTGGGCCGCCGGGTGCCCGACGACATCGCCGTCGTCGGCTTCGACGACCTCGGGGTCGCGGAGCGGACGACCCCGCGCCTCACCACGGTCCGTCAGCCGGTCGAGGAGATGGCCGAGCGGGCGACCCGGATGCTGCTCGAGCGGGTGGACGGCGTCGATGCCAGCCACCCGGTGCAGGTCGTCGTACCGCCCACAGTGGTGCGGCGCGACAGCGCGTAAGTCAGAGCGAGGCGATCAGTGCCTCGACCCGGGCCTTGATCTCGTCGCGGATCGGACGGACGGCCTCGATGCCCTGACCGGCGGGGTCGTCGAGCGCCCAGTCCTCGTAGCGGGTGCCGGGGTAGAAGGGGCAGGCGTCGCCGCAGCCCATCGTGACGACGACGTCGGACTGCTGGACCGCCGAGTCGCTCAGCAGCTTGGGCTGCTCGCCGGCGATGTCGATGCCGACCTCGGCCATCGCCTCGACGGCGACCGGGTTGATCGAGTCCTTGGGTGCCGATCCCGCGGAGAGCACCTCGACGCGGTCGCCGGCGAGGTGGCGCAGCCAGCCGGCGGCCATCTGCGAGCGGCCGGCGTTGTGCACGCAGACGAAGAGGACGGTGTGCTGGTCAGTCATCGGAGGCCTCCAGGGGCGAGGGCGTCGGGTGGAGCAGGCGCACCACGCCGAGGGCGACGCCGCCCCCGACGAGCTGCATCAGGACGAACATCGGGACCGACGCCGGGCTGATCCCGGCGAAGGTGTCCGACAGGGTGCGCGCGATCGTGACGGCCGGGTTGGCGAAGCTCGTCGACGAGGTGAACCAGTACGCCGCCACGATCCAGCCGGCGACCGCCCAGGCGATGGCGTCGGTCCGGCCGGCGCGGACGCAGCCGAGGATGACGAGCACCAGCCCGGCGGTGGCGACGACCTCGCCGAGCCACAGCCCGCTCCCGGTCCGGTCGTGCGTCGAGAGGTCGATCGCGGACAGGTCGAACATCAGGTTCGCGACGATCGCCCCGAGCGCCCCACCCACCACCTGGGCGACGACGAGGGCGGCGGCGGTGCCGGCCGGAACCACCCGGAGGACGACCTCGACCAGCGTCACGACCGGGTTGAACGCCGCTGACACCGGCTGCAGCGCCACGATCAGCGCGACCAGCACGGCACCGGTCGCCAGGGAGTTGGCCAGCAGCTGGAGCGCGACGTCGTCGGTGAGCTCGGTCGCCATCACGCCGGAGCCGACCACGGTGGCGACGAGCAGCATCGTCCCGACCAGCTCTGCGGTGACGCGCGGGACCAGTGCCGGGGTCATGCGCTTCCGCCGATGAGCGCGGCGATGTCGGCCAGCACCTCACGGCGTACGGCGTAGTAGACCCAGACGCCCCGCTTGGTCCGGTCGAGGATGCCGGCCTCGTGCAGCACCTTGAGGTGGTGGCTGATCGTCGGCTGCGAGAGGTCGAAGGAGTCGTTGAGGTCGCACACGCACGCCTCGCCGCCCTCGCTCGCGGCCACGATCGAGACCAGCCGGAGGCGCACCGGGTCGGCGAGAGCCTTCAGCAGGGGCACGACCTGCTCGGCGCGCTCGAGCGACAGGGGCTCGCGCAGGAGCGGGGAGCAGCACGCGGCCGTCTCGACGGGGGTGAGGGTGAGCTGGGACCCGGCGGCAGACTTCGACACAAATCAATATTGACAGAGATCGATGTCTGGTGCAATCTCAACACATCGACAACCGTCAATATGAATGGAGCACCACCATGTCCCGCCTGCAGCTCGCCCTCAACGTCGACGACCTCGAGACGTCGATCGCCTTCTACTCCGCGCTCTTCGGCACCGAGCCGCACAAGCTCCGTCCGGGCTATGCCAACTTCGCCGTGGCCGAGCCGCCGCTCAAGCTCGTGCTCATCGAGAACCCCGGCAAGGGCGGCAGCGTCAACCACCTCGGCGTGGAGGTCGCGGACGTCGACACCGTCGACGCCGAGCTCACTCGCCTGGCGGCGTCCGGCTTCGCGACGACCGAGGAGCGCGACACCACCTGCTGCTACGCCAAGCAGGACAAGTTCTGGGTGCAGGGGACCCCGGACGGCGAGCGGTGGGAGGTCTACACGATCACCGACGACCTGACGGGCCCGGGCGATGTCGTCGTCGAGGAGTCCCGCGAGCACCTCACCGGGGAGCCGCAGCCCTGCTGCGCATGAGGGTCGGCCGGGCGGCTGAGGTCGGACTCACACGGCAACGGATTCGCGGGAACACCACCTGTCCCACTAGCGTTGACACCTCAGACGCCCGGCCGGTCTTGCCCCGGGCGCAGGTAGCTGCCCCTCGCACCACTGGGGCGGCACCCTTCCTCAGCACTTGAGGCACGTAGATCGCGCACATCACAGAAGCGCGGCACACGGTGGCGAGACGCCAACCGAAAGCAACTCACATGAACTTCGCCGACCTCGGCGTGCCCACGACGCTTGCCCAGATCCTGGAGCAGCAGGGCATCACCACTCCCACCCCGATCCAGACCGCGACGCTGCCCGACAGCCTCGCCGGTCGCGACGTCCTCGGCCGTGGCCGCACCGGCTCCGGCAAGACGTACGCCTTCCTCCTCCCGCTCGTCGCCCGACTCGACGCGAGCAAGATGCCGGCCATGTCGCGCAAGCCGCGCGCGCTGATCCTGGCGCCGACCCGCGAGCTCGTCGGCCAGATCCACGCGGCCCTGCAGCCGCTGGCGAAGGCCGCCGGCCTGTCGTCCGTCGTCGTCTACGGCGGCGTCGGC
This sequence comes from Nocardioides baculatus, assembly GCF_016735675.1. Lineage (GTDB taxonomy): Bacteria > Actinomycetota > Actinomycetes > Propionibacteriales > Nocardioidaceae > Nocardioides > Nocardioides baculatus. The sequence goes on from NZ_JAERSG010000001.1 coordinate 838,475, forward strand.
CAGAACCCGCAGGTGACCGCGCTCAAGAAGGGCGTCGACATCGTCATCGCCTGCCCGGGCCGGCTCGAGGACCTCATGGGCCAGGGCTACGCCGACCTGTCGGCGATCGAGATCACCATCCTCGACGAGGCCGACCACATGGCCGACCTCGGCTTCCTGCCCGGCGTCCGTCGGATCATGGACAAGACCCCGCAGTCGGGCCAGCGGATGCTGTTCTCCGCCACGCTCGACAAGGCGATCGACGTCCTGGTCAAGCGGTTCCTGACCAACGCCGTCACCCACGAGGCCGACTCCGCGCAGTCGCCGGTCTCGACCATGCACCACCACGTGCTGCACCTCAGTCGCGAGCAGCGCGTACCCGTGCTCGTCGACCTGACCAGCGCGCCCGGTCGCACGGTGGTCTTCACCCGCACCAAGCACGGCGCCAAGGCGCTCGCCCGCCAGCTCAACAAGAGCGGCGTGCCCACGGTCGACCTGCACGGCAACCTGTCGCAGAACGCCCGCACCCGCAACATGGAGGCGTTCCACTCCGGGACCGCCACCACGCTGGTCGCGACCGACATCGCGGCGCGCGGCATCCACGTCGACGACGTGGCCCTCGTCGTGCACGCCGACCCGCCGGTCGAGCACAAGGCCTACCTGCACCGCTCCGGTCGTACGGCCCGCGCCGGCAATGAGGGCACCGTCATCACCCTGATGACCGACGAGCAGCAGCGCGACGTGCGCGACCTGACCCGGCTGGCCGGCATCAAGCCGACCACCACCAAGGTCAACGGCCCGAGCCACCCCGTGCTCGTCCAGCTCGCCCCCGGTGAGCGCAGCCTTCCCGGCGGCCTCACCATCGAGGCCCCGGCCTCGACGGGTGGCGGCGGTCGCTCGACGGGCGCCAACGCCCAGCGCAAGCGCGCCCGCAGCACGGGCCAGACCGGTGGCAAGTCGCGTCGCGGCAACCCGGCGTCCTACACCAGCGAGACCGGCAAGCCGTCCGGCCCGTCCGGCTCGGCCACCGGTGGCGGCGGCCAGCGCCGTCGCTCCGGCGGCGGCCAGGGCGGCCAGGGCGGCTCCGGCGGCGGCCAGGGTGGTGGCGGCAACCGTCGTCGTCGCTCCGGTGGCGGCGGCCAGTCCTCGCAGGGCGGCCAGCGCAGCGGCGGGGGCCACAGCGCGGCGTCGTTCTCGCGCGGCCGCTGACCGCAGCACCCCCGCATCCTCCGACCGCTGGTCGAGGAAGGCGCCCTGGCGCCTGTCGCGAGACCTGACCGGGTCTCGTGACGGTCGCTGCGCGACCTCCTCGACCAGCGGTCGTGTGCGTGTGCCGACGACCCTCCTCGACCAGCGGTCGTGTGCGTGGAATGCAGGCCTGCCCGAGATCGTTCACCCTTCAACCAACCCGGAGGATGACATGACCGACGTCCAGGAGTTCGACCACAGCGTGCTCGGCACGCGCGAGCGGATCTCGCTCGGCCTCGACACCTTCGGCGACGCGCCGCTCGACGGCGCCCCCACCAACCATGCCGAGACCCTCCGCGAGGTCGTCGCGGAGGCGGTGCTCGCGGACCGCGTCGGCATCGACTACATCGGCCTCGGCGAGCACCACCGCGCGGACTACGCGATCTCCGCGCCCGACGTCGTGCTCGCGGCGATCGCCGGGCGGACCGAGCGGATCCGGCTCGGCACCGGCGTCACCGTCCTGTCCTCCGACGACCCGATCCGGGTCTACGAGCGCTTCGCCACCCTCGACGCGGTGAGCAACGGACGCGCCGAGGTGCAGCTCGGTCGCGGGTCGTTCATCGAGTCCTTCGGCCTCTTCGGCCTCGACCTCGGCGACTACGACCGGCTCTTCGAGGAGAAGCTCGACCTCTTCGCCGCGCTCCAGCACGAGCGGCCGGTGTCGTGGGAGGGCAGCATCCGCACGCCCCTCGTCGACCAGCCCGTCTACCCGACGACCGCGGCCGGGAAGGTGCCCGCCTGGATCGGCGTCGGCGGCACGCCGCAGTCCGTCGTACGGGCCGCGCGCTACGGCATGCCGCTGATGCTCGCCGTGATCGGTGGCTCGCCGTCGGCGTTCGTGCCGTTCGCCGACCTCTACCGCGACGCGCTCGGCCAGCTCGGCCTGCCCGAGCTGCCGATCGGCATGCACTCGCCCGGCCACGTCGCCGCGACCGACGACGAGGCGCGCGAGCAGCTCTACCCGCACCAGGCCGACCTGGTGACCCGCATCGGCCGCGAGCGCGGCTGGGGTCCCTACAGCCGGATCGCGTTCGAGCAGTCGGCCTCGCCGACGGGTGCCCTCTTCGTCGGCTCGCCCGAGACGGTGGCGCAGAAGATCGCGTGGGCCGCGCGCACGCTCGGACTCTCCCGCTTCCAGCTGAAGTACTCCGTCGGCGCCCTCCCGCACGAGCAGCGCCTCGAGTCGATCCGGCTCTACGGGGAAGAAGTCGTCCCGCGAGTTCGCGAGCTGTTGGCTGCTGCCTAGGCTGGTCCACATGCGCACCTTCATCCAGCGATCGCTGTGGGACGTCGTCCCGCGCGACCAGCGCGACAGCGACGCCGCCTTCCGCCGGCGTCAGGTGGTCGCGGCGATCGTGGTGCTCGTCGGCGCCGCCGTCCTCGGCTGGTCGCTGCGCCTCGAGCCGGGCGGCAACACCTTCTACGTCGCGGCCGTCGTGCTCGCGGGGGTGTGGGCGGCGGGGGCGTTCTTGTCCGGCCGGCTCCACCTCGGCCGGATGGCGCGGAGCAACGAGGTCTTCGTCCGTCCGATCCTCGCGCCGATCCTGCTCGGGCTGATCCTGGTCGGGGTGTTCGTGCTCGGGTCGCTCATCGTGCGCGAGATCCCGCCGCTGGCCGACTACGTCAGCTCCGTCCTGGCGTACGCCGACGAGGGCTCGCTGACCGTCCTGGCGGTCATCACCTTCTTCAACGGCATCGCCGAGGAGCTGTTCTTCCGGGGTGCGATGTATGCCGCGATCCCCCGGCACCCGGTCCTCTGGACGACGCTCGCCTACGTCGTCGCGACGCTGGCCACCGGCAACGTGATGCTGGGGTTCGCCGCCATCGTGCTCGGCGCGGTGTGCGGCCTCGAGCGACGGGCCAGCGGCGGCATCCTCGCGCCGATCCTGACGCACATCACGTGGTCGCTCTCGATGCTCTTCCTGCTGCCGCTCCTGTTCTGAGCCGCTACCTCCCGGACGCCGCCCGCTCGGCCAGCGCGCGCCGTACGGACTCCTCGTAGGTCAGCGGCTCGCCCGGGACCACGTCGCGGATCGAGGTGTCGCGCACGACGACCTCGGTCGACATCGAGTCGATGAGGTTGCGGCCGGTCGTCACGTCGACGTCGGTGACGAGCGCGAGCCAGCGCGACGACAGGCCGGGGGTGAGCAGCGGCAGGACGACGATCGGGAGCTTGCGGCCGTTCATCGCCAGCGCCACGCCCTGCAGCATCTCGCGGTAGGTCAGCGTCTCGGGACCGCCGATCTCGAAGACCCGGTCCAGCGCCTCCTGCTTGCCGACCACGCCGGCGAGGTAGCGGACGACGTCGTCGATGGCGATCGGCTGGGTGCGCGTCCCGACCCACTTGGGCACGACCATCGCCGGCAGGTTCTTCACGAGCTGGCGGGTGAGCTCCCACGAGATGCCGCCGTGGCCGACCACGATCGCAGCCCGCAGGACCGTGACGGGGACGCCGTCGGTGCCGAGCAGCCCCTCGACCTCGCGGCGCGAGCGCAGGTGGGGGGAGAGCTCCTGGTCCTCGTCCTCGCCGAGGCCGCCCATGTAGACGATCTGGCTCAGGCCGGCCGCAGCCGCCGCGGCGCTGAAGTTGCGCGCGGCATCGGCGTCCTTGCGCTCGAAGTCGGGGTCGTCGAGGGAGTGCACCAGGTAGATCGCGACGTCGACGCCCTCGAGTGCCGGACGCAGCGAGTCGGCGTCCATCACGTCGGCGCCGACGGCCTCGCCGGGGCCGTCGTACTCCTCCGGGCGCCGGGTCATCGCGCGGACCTCGTGCCCGGCGTCGATCAGTGCAGGGACGAGGCGGCGGCCGATGAAGCCTGTCGCGCCGGTGACGAGGACGGTGCTCATGCGGGGTCCCTGCGGGGTTGTTCGGAGGAGCGAAGCGGGGGAGAAGAACGCCGTGGGGTGCGGATCATGGCCCCATGCTGTCAGCAGGGTCCAGCCGGGCGAGTCATCCCGTCGCGGAGATGCGTCCGCGACGCTTGTCCAGCCGGGCCATCGCCGGGGTCGCGGTGATGCCGTGCAGCAGCACCGACGCGATGACGGTGAACGCCACCGTCGACCACAGCCACGACTCCTCGGGCACGTGCTCGTGGCTGGTGGCGTAGGCCAGGTAGTAGAGCGAGCCGACGCCGCGGACGCCGAAGAAGGCGACCGCCACCATCTCGCCGCGGTCGAGCCCGCCCTCGCTCCGCTCGTCACGGGGCAGGACGGACACCGCGATCCAGCCGGCCAGCGGGCGCACGACGAGCACGAGGGCGAGGGCGATGAGGACGCCGCGCCAGTCGAGGTGCTTCAACAGGCCCTGGGTCATCGCCATCCCCAGCACCAGCAGGACGAGCAGCGTCATCAGCCGCTCGAGGCGCTCGACGACGGCGTGCATCGCGCGCTGGTAGGAGTGGCCGCGGTGCGAGGCGCGCAGCCGCATGGCGCACGCGAAGACCGCGAGGAAGCCGTAGCCGCCGACCAGCTCCGCGCCGCCGTACGCCGCCAGCAGCGCGGCGAGCGCCAGGAGGGGCTCGCCGTGGTCGGCCAGGCGCAGGTTGTCGCTGCGGGAGTGGAAGGCCTGTCGCCCCAGCAACCACCCGGCTCCGAGGCCGACGAGGACGCCGAGCGCGATCTTGCCGACGACGTACCACCCGAGCCAGGTGCCGGCGTCGAGCGCGGTGAAGCCGCCGGCGATCATCAGGAGCGCGAGGTGCACGAACGGGAAGGCGAGGCCGTCGTTGAGGCCGGCCTCGGCGGTCAGGGAGAAGCGGATGTCGTCGTCCTCCTGCTGCCGGTTCGCCTCGTCCTCGGGGTCGTCGACGTCGTCGGTCAGGGGCTCCCCGACCTGGACGTCGGACGCGAGCACGGGGTCGGTCGGGGCGAGGACGGCGCCCAGCAGCAGGGCGACGGCGGGCGCGAGCCCGGCCACCCACCACCCGATGAGTGCCACGCCCAGGATGGTGAGCGGCATCGCCACCAGCAGCAGCCGCCACACCGGCGACCAGGCGCGCCAGCAGGCCCGCTTCCGGAGGTCGAGCGTGCGGTCGATCGCGAGGCCGACGCCCATCAGCGCGACCAGCACGGTGAACTCGGTGACGTGGGTGACCAGGTCACGGTGGTCCTGCGGCTCCAGGCTCACGTCGCCCGCGAGCGGCAGCAGCCCGAGCAGCATGCCCACCCCAACCAGCACCATCGGCGGCGACAGCGCGATCCGGCGGGTGGCCTGGGGGAGGACGATCGCGAGGAGAAGGGACAGGCCGAAGAGGAAGTAGACCGCGGCTCCGGTCATCGGGGTCGCCGTCCGGTGCGGGGTGTCACGGGGGAGGGCACCCCTCAGCGTCCCAGTGAACGGCCTTCTCTGTCAGTTCCGTCACCCGGATGGGCGGTCAGGCCTTGCGCCTGCCGTCGTAGGTCGCCTGGCTCTCGTCGATCGCCTGCTCGTAGGCCGCGACGAGGCCGGCGATGGTGAGCGGCTTGAGCCGGTGGATGAACTCGCGCAGCTGCTCGGCGGTGTAGCCGTGCTCGCGGAACTGCGGCCACACCATGGTCCTGACGATCTCGGACAGCTCCTCGGCGACCTGCCGGCCGTGCTCGGCGTACACCTCGGCGACGGCCGCGGCCGCCTCCGGCGAGATGCCCATCCCGGACAGGCCGCCGGGCACGTCCACGTCGCGGTCGCCGGTGACGGGCGCGAGGAGGGAGAGGTGCAGCGCGATGTCGGACGGCGTCGCCGTGGCGGGGATGGCGTCGACGTACTTCTCGATCGCCGACAGCGTGAAGCCGTGGCCCTGGAGCTCGCGGACGAGCTCGAGCCGCGCGACGTGGTCGGGGCCGTAGTAGCCCGAGCGGCCGCGGCGCACGGGCGAGGGGACCAGGCCGCGCGAGGCGTAGAAGCGCACGTTGCGCGCGCTCACCCCGGTGCGCTCGGTCAGCTCGTCGAGCGTGAGCAGCTCCGTCTCCACACTTCTGCCTCTCGTGACGCGGGACACACCTGTTGGACTGTGACAGTAATGGTGTCACAATCGCTCGCATGGCAGAAGCATTCGTCTACGACCACATCCGGACGCCTCGTGGCCGCGGCAAGGCCGTCGGCTCGCTGCACGAGGTCAAGCCGGTCGATCTGGTCGTCGGACTCCTCGACGAGCTCAAGACCCGCAACCCCACGCTCGACCCGGCCCGCGTCGACGACGTCGTGCTCGGCGTCGTGACCCCGATCGGCGACCAGGGCGGCGACATCGCCAAGACCGCCGCGCTCAAGGCCGGCTACCCCGAGACCGTCGCCGGCGTGCAGCTCAACCGCTTCTGCGCCTCCGGGCTCGAGGCCGTGAACCAGGCCGCGCAGCGCGTGCGCTCCGGCTTCGAGGACCTGATCCTCGCCGGTGGTGTCGAGTCGATGAGCCGCGTGCCGATGGGCAGCGACGGCGGCGCCTGGGCGATGGACCCGGCCACCGCGCTGGAGACCGGCTTCGTGCCCCAGGGCATCGGCGCCGACCTGATCGCCACGATCGAGGGCTGGAGCCGCGAGGACGTCGACGCGTACGCCGCCGAGTCCCACCACCGCGCCGCGAAGGCGTGGGCCAACGGCTACTTCGACAACGCCGTTATCCCGGTGCGCGACCTCTCCGGCGTCACCGTGCTCGACCGCGACGAGACCGTCCGCCCCGACACCTCGGTCGAGGGCCTCGCCGGGCTCAAGCCGTCGTTCGCGCAGATGGGTCGTGACGCCGGCTTCGACGACGTCGCGCTCGAGAAGTACCACTGGATCCCCGCGATCGACCACGTCCACCACGCCGGCAACTCCTCGGGCATCGTCGACGGCGCGGCCGTGATGGCGATCGGCACCGAGGAGGCCGGTACGTCGATGGGGCTGACGCCGCGCGCCCGCATCATCGCGACCGCCGTGTCGGGCGCCGACCCGACGATCATGCTCACCGGACCGGCGCCCGCCGCCCGCAAGGCGCTCGCCAAGGCCGGTCTCGAGGTCGAGGACATCGACCTCTTCGAGATCAACGAGGCCTTCGCCGCCGTCGCGATGCGGTTCATGCGCGACATGGGCATCAGCCACGACATCACCAACGTCAATGGCGGCGCCATCGCGATGGGCCACCCGCTCGGCGCCACCGGCGCGATGATCCTCGGCACCCTCGTCGACGAGCTCGCCCGTCGCGACCAGAAGCGCGGCCTCGCCACGCTCTGCGTCGGCGGCGGCATGGGCATCGCCACGATCGTCGAGCTGGTCTGAGGAGACACGACATGAGTACCACCACCGAGCAGACCGCCGTCCGCTACGACCGCGACGCCGACGGCATCGTCACGCTGACCCTCGACGACCCGACGGCCAGCGCGAACACGATGAACGAGCTCTACCAGGCCTCGATGCACGCCGCCGTCGAGCGGTTGTACGACGAGCAGGACGACGTCACCGGCGTCGTGCTGGCCAGCGCGAAGAAGACCTTCTTCGCCGGCGGCAACCTCAAGAGCATGGTGAAGGCGACCGCCGACGACGCCGACGAGATCTTCGCGATGGGCGAGGCCGTCAAGGCCAGCCTCCGCAGGCTCGAGACCTTTCCCCGTCCCGTCGTCGCGGCGATCAACGGTGCCGCCCTCGGTGGCGGCCTCGAGATCGCCCTCGCGGCCAACCGCCGCATCGCCGTCGACGACCGCTCGGTCAAGATCGGGCTGCCCGAGTCGACGCTCGGCCTGCTGCCGGGCGGCGGCGGGGTCACCCGCGTCGTACGCATGCTGGGGCTGCAGTCCGCGCTGATGGACGTGCTGATGCCGGGCACGCAGTTCGACCCGCAGGGTGCGCTGGCCAAGGGCCTCATCGACGAGGTGCTGCCGACCCGCGAGGAGCTCGTGCCCGCGGCGAAGGCATGGATCCGCAGCGTCCAGGACGACGAGGACGCGGCGCGGAACCCGTGGGACCGCGCGGGCTACAAGATGCCCGGCGGCACGCCGAAGACCCCGGCGCTGGCGCAGTTCCTGCCGATGTTCCCGGCCCTGCTGCGCAAGCAGACCAAGGGCGCGGTCTACCCCGCCCCGCGCGCGATCATGAGCGCAGCGGTCGAGGGTGCGCAGGTCGACTTCGACACCGCGTCGCGCATCGAGAGCCGCTACTTCACCAACCTGGTGGTCAACCAGCAGGCCAAGAACATGATCCAGGCCTTCTTCTTCGACCTCCAGGCGATCAACTCCGGCTCGCTCCGCCCGCAGGGCATCGAGCGCTGGCAGGCCACCAAGGTCGGCGTCCTCGGCGCCGGGATGATGGGCGCCGGCATCGCGTACTCGTGCGCGCGCGCCGGCATGCAGGTCGTGCTCAAGGACGTGTCGGCCGAGGCCGCGGAGAAGGGCAAGGCCTACACGGCCAAGCTCAACGCCAAGGGCATCGAGCGTGGCAGGCTGACGCAGGACAAGGCCGACGAGCTGCTCGGCCGGATCACCGCGACGGCCGATCCTGCCGACCTCGCCGGCTGCGACCTCGTCATCGAGGCCGTCTTCGAGGACCCGTCGCTCAAGGCGAAGGTGTTCGCCGAGATCGCGCCCTTCATCAACGACGACGCGCTGCTCTGCTCCAACACCTCGACGCTGCCGATCACCGAGCTCGCGACCGGCATCGACCGCCCGGCCGACTTCATCGGGCTGCACTTCTTCAGCCCGGTCGACAAGATGCCGCTGGTCGAGATCATCCGCGGCGCGGAGACGTCCGACCTCGCGCTCGCCAAGGCGTACGACGTCGTGCAGCAGATCCGCAAGACGCCGATCGTCGTCAACGACGCGCGCGGCTTCTACACCTCGCGCGTGATAGGCACCCAGATCAACGAGGGCCTGACGATGCTCGCCGAGGGCGTGCACCCGGTGTCGCTCGAGCGGGCCGCGACGTCAGCCGGCTTCCCGGTCGGGCCGCTGCAGATCAGCGACGAGCTCAACATGGAGCTGATGGCCAAGATCCGCAAGGCCACCGAGGACGCCGCCGCGCGCGACGGCGTCGACCTCGGCGACTACCCCGCCGGCGACGTCATCGCCACGATGATCGACCTCGGTCGGCCGTCGCGGCTCAAGGGCGCGGGCTTCTACGACTACGACGCCGACGGACGGCGTACGACGCTGTGGCCCGGGCTCGCCGAGCACTTCCCGGTCGCGGAGCAGCAGGTCCCGATCCGCGACGTGCGCGACCGAATGCTCTTCATCGAGGCGCTCGAGACCGCGAAGTGCTTCGAGGAGGGCGTGCTGACCTCGGCCGCCGCGGCCAACATCGGCTCGATCATGGGCATCGGCTTCCCGTCGCTCACCGGCGGCGCGGCCCAGTTCATGACCGGCTGGCAGGCACTCGACGAGACCGGCCACGGCGTCGGCCCGGTCGGGCTGGACGCCTTCTTGGCCCGCGCCGACGAGCTCGCCGAGGCCTACGGCGAGCGCTTCCGCCCGACGGCGTACCTCCGCGACCTCGCGGCGAAGGGCGAGTCCTTCCCCGCCTGACCGGCGCTGTAACGCCGGGTTACTTGCTGTACCCACCCCCGTCCTCGGGGGTGGGTACACGTAGTAACCCGGCGTTACAGCGCGGGCGGGTCGGGCAAAGCGCCTCCACGCAGCACCGAACCGGGGCACACTTCTCCGGTGAGCCAGACCCCAGCCGTCGTCGTCCGCGACCTCCACGTGCGCTTCGGCGACGTCGAGGCTGTGTCGGGCGTCGACCTGACCGCGGACAGCGGCCAGGCGACCGCGCTGCTCGGGCGCAACGGCGCCGGCAAGTCGACGACCATGAAGGTGCTCGCAGGGGTCGTGCCCCCGACCGCCGGTGAGGTCACCGTCGCCGGCCACGATGCCGCGACCGACGCCCTCGGCGTCAAGCGCGTCGTCGGCTATTGCCCCGACGTGGGCGGCCTCGTCCCGCGGGCGACCCCGTGGGAGCACCTCCAGCTCAGTGCCCGGTTGCGCCGGATGGACGACTGGGAGGAGCGCGGCCGCGACCTGCTCGAGCGCTTCGAGCTCGGCGACGTCGCGCACCGCGTGGTCGGCGGGTTCAGCCACGGCATGAGCCGCCGGCTCAGCGTCGTCCTCGCTGCGCTCCACGAGCCCACGGTGCTCCTGCTCGACGAGCCCTTCGACGGCGTCGACCCGCTGGGCGTCGAGGCGACGCTCGAGGTCGTCGCCGACGCCCGCGCGCGCGGCGCGTGCGTCCTGCTCTCCACCCACCTGCGCGACCTGGCCCTCGAGGCGTGCGGCACCGCGGTCGTGCTGCGCGGCGGCAACCGGGTCGCCGCGATGCAGGCCGGCGAGCTGACCGGCGAGGCCTACCGTGCGCTCCTCGACTGACACCGGCTGGCTGGGCGCAGCGCGCGACACGGGTCACCTGGTCGCGTTCCGCGCCCGGACCGTACGCCGTCGCGGTGCCTCGCTCGCCGGCGCGGTTGTGGTCCTCGGGCTGACCGCCGGCTTCGCCATCGCGCCCAACAGCTTCGACCTCGGCGGCTCGGGGTCGTCCGCCCTCGACCAGGCGGTCGCCGCGCTGGAGGCCAACCTCGGCGGGGCCTTCCTCGGCGTCCTGCTGCTCGCCATCAGTGCTGCGATGGGCAGCGGCGGCGGTCGCGAGCTGCTGTCGCGCAGCGAGGTGGCGATCCACCCGGTCAGCCCGGTGACCGAGCACCTCGGTGCGCTGCTGCTCGCCCCGCTCAACCTCGCGTGGCTCGTCCAGATGTGGGGTCTGCTCACCGTCACCTCGCTCGTCACGCCGACGGACCGACTGCTCGGCGCGCAGCTCGTTGTGCTCGCCTGGGTGCTCGCCGCGACCGCGATCGGCCAGGCCGTCGGCTGGGCTGCGGAGGGCGTACGTCGTACGACCGATGGCGTCGTCGTGGTCCGCGTCGTGGCGGGTGTGGTCGTCGTCCTCGTCGCCGGCCTGCATCTCGCCGGCACGCTGGGCCCGGTCGCCCGGTCGCTGCCGACGACCTGGCTCGCCGAGACCGCCCAGACCTCGAGCTGGCCGGTCGCCGTGCTCGTGCTCCTGGTCCTCGCGGTCGTCGGCGTCGTCGTCGGTGCCCGTCCAGCGGCCTGGGCCCTCGGCCTGCCGCCGCGCGAGGAGCTGCGGGTCCAGTCCGGCGTGCACGAGGCACGGCCCGTGCCCGAGCCGCGCTGGGGCTCGCCCGACCGTGCGCTCCTGCACCGGCTCGACCGCGGGTCGGTCTGGCGGTCGGTCGGGATGCGGCGAGGGCTGATGGTGCTCGGCATCGGCCCCGGCCTCGTCGCGCTCGTCGCCGGTCTCCAGTGGAGCTCGGTGATGCTCCTGCCGGGCCTGACGGCGAGCGGTGCCGCGCTGCTCTTCGGCGTCAACGCCTGGTGCCTCGACGGCAAGGGCATGGTGTGGCGCGAGACCCTCCCGGTGTCGGCCGCCGACGTGTTCGACGTACGCACCCTCGTCGTGGCGGAGTGCATGGCGATGGTGTCGGGCGTGACGATCGTCCTCGCCCTGCTGCGCAACGGGATGCCGCCGCTCGTCGTCGGCGCCGCGGTGCTGTCGTGCTGGCTGGTCGTGCTCGTGCAGGTGCTCGCGATCGTGATGACGTGGTCGGTCCGCTCGCCCTACGGCGTCGACCTCTCCTCCCCACGCGCGACCCCGGCGCCGCACGCGTCGATGGCGGCGTACGCCGGCAAGCTCTCGCTCGTCACCACCCTCACCGGCATGGTCTTCACGACCATCTCGACCGGTCCCTGGGCCTGGCTGCCCCCGGCGGTGGCGGTGCCGTTCCTGGCGTACTCGACCTGGAAGCTCCGCCGCACCCGTCGCCGCTGGCTCGCACCCGCCGAGCGGGCCCGCGTGGTGCTGACCGTCGCCGCCGTCTGACATTTCCTGCTGTCGGAGTCCCCGCACGTGCGGGGACTCCAACACCTGGAGGCCGTTGCTACCCCCTCCAGGTGTCCGACTCGCCCTCCCAGTCCTGCCCCTGCGAGGTGTACGAGGGCTCATGCATACGTGGTATACATACCCGGTATCCATCGCTCACGGGGGCGGAGGAGCGAGACCACGGAGGCACGGATGTCGATCCGGCAGGCGATGCTGGCGATCCTCGAGCAGGGGCCGATGTACGGCTACCAGCTGAGGGCGGAGTTCGAGCAGCGGACCGGGGAGACCTGGCCGCTCAACATCGGGCAGGTCTACACGACCCTGACGCGCCTCGAGCGTGACGGACTGGTCGAGGTCGTCGTTGGCGACGCAGGGAGCGGGAACGCCGGGCACGGGGGTGTCGGCGAACCGCTCGGTTCCGATCGGACGCACGTCTATCGCGCCACCGAGGCGGGACGGAGCGAGGTGTCGGAGTGGTTCGCCACTCCGGTGCCTCGCTCCCAGCCCCCGCGCGACGAGCTCGCGATCAAGCTCGCGATCGCGGTGACGCTGCCCGGCGTCGACGTCGGCACGATCATCCAGCGCCAGCGCACCGCGACCATGGCGTCGCTCCAGGACTACACCCGGCTCAAGCGCACCGGCCGCGCGGCCACTCCGCAGGAGCCCGCCGACCTGGCCTGGAGCCTGGTCCTCGACGCGCTCGTCTTCGACGCCGAGGCCGAGGTCCGCTGGCTCGACCACTGCGAGGCGAGGCTGCGTCGCGCCGCCGCGGAGCGCGAGGGCGTACGCCCCGGAGCGAGCACGCCGAGCACCGAGGGGGCCACCCGATGAACGCCGTGCTCCACCTCGCCGCGGTCTCGCGCGTCCACGGCGAGGGTGCCACCGAGGTGCACGCCCTGCGCAGTGTCACCTTCCGCGCCCACCCCGGCGAGCTCGTCGCCGTGATGGGCCCGTCCGGGTCCGGCAAGTCGACCCTCCTCACCCTCGCCGGCGGGCTCGACGCCCCGACGTCCGGCTCGGTCCGGATCGAGGGCCACGACCTCGCCACGCTCGACAACGCCGGGCGCGCACGCATCCGGCGTACGTCGGTGGGCTACGTGTTCCAGGACTTCAACCTGATCCCCGCCCTGACCGCCGCGGAGAACGTCGCCCTGCCCCGAGAGCTCGACGGCGAGAAGTCGAGGATCGCGCGGCGGCTCGCCGTCACCGCCCTCGAGGAGGTCGGCATCGCCGACCTCGTCGACCGGTTCCCCGACGAGATGTCGGGCGGCCAGCAGCAGCGCGTCGCCATCGCCCGCGCCATCGTCGGCGAGCGACGGCTGATCCTGGCCGACGAGCCCACCGGCGCGCTCGACACCGACACCGGCGAGGAGATCCTCCGGCTGCTCCGCGCGCGCTGCGACGCCGGCGCCGCGGGCGTGATGGTGACCCACGAGGCCCGGCACGCCGCCTGGGCCGACCGCGTCGTGTTCCTGCGCGACGGCGTCGTCGTCGACGAGACCGGCTCCGACGAGCCCGAGGTCCTCCTCGTCGAAGAGGCTGGAAGGTGAGCGGCTGGCGCCCGGCCCTGCGCATCGCGTGGCGCGACGCGCTGCGCCACCGCGGCCGCAGCATCCTCGTGCTGGTCATGATCAGCCTGCCGGTACTCGCGGTGAGCGCCGCTGCGGTGATCATCAAGACCGCCGAGGTCTCCGGCCTCGAGGGAGCTGATCGCACCCTCGGTGCCGCCGACGCCCTCGTCCTGACGGAGGGCAGCGGCGAGGTGGTGCAGGTGCCCGACCCGTCCGACAACGAGTGGACGTTCGTCGGCGAGTCCGACTACGAGAACCCGGCCACCGAGCAGGACGTACGCGCCGTGCTGGGCGACGACGTACGCCTGGTCCCCCTCACGCACGGGTACTCCCGGGCCCGGCTCGGGGACCGCGTCATCGACTTCTCGACGACCGGCGTCGACCTGACCGACCCGCTCAGCACCGGCCTCTTCGACCTCGAGGCGGGCCACCTGCCCGAGTCGGCGGGCGAGGTCGTCGTCAGCGGAGCCATGCTGGACAAGGGTTTCCGGATCGGGGACGAGCTCGACGTCGCGGGTCGCACGCTGGTCATCGTCGGCTCCGGTCGCGACGCGACCGACCGCACCATGCCGGTCGTCCTGGGCTCGGTCGACGACCTCGCCGACGAGTCGACCAACCGTCGCGAGTGGCTCGTCGACGCCGGCGGACCCGTGTCGTGGTCGACCGTCCGCGACCTGAACGCGATCGGCGGCGTGGTCATCTCGCGCGCCGTGCTGGCCGACCCGCCCGACGTGGCGTCCATGGCCGAGCAGATGGGCTACGACACCGGGCAGAACGAGATCTTCGCCGTCATCGCCCTCATCATCGTGATGGCGCTCATCGAGGTCGTCCTGCTGGCCGGCCCGGCCTTCGCCGTCGGCGCGCGCCGCCACGCGCGCACCCTCGCCCTGATCGCGGCCTCCGGCGGCACGCCCGCCCAGTCGCGGCGGGTCATCCTCGGCAGCGGCCTCGTCCTCGGCCTCGTCGCCTCGGCCGTCGGCCTGGTGCTCGGGATCGTGGCCGGCTGGGCCCTCCTTCCCGTGGTCCAGCGGTTCCAGGGGGAGTGGTTCGGCCCGCTCGACCTGCCCGTGGCCTACCTCGCCGCGATCGTCGCCTTCGGCCTCGTCTCCGCCCTCCTCGCCTCCGTCGTCCCCGCCTGGCTCGCCAGCCGGCAGGACGTCGTGGCCGTGCTGGCCGGGCGACGGGGCGACCGACGCCCGCGCGCCTCGACGCCGGTCGTCGGCCTGGTGCTGCTCGGCGTCGGCATCGCCGCCTCGGCCTACGGCGCCGTGACCTCCGACTCCGGCAACGGTGCGCTCTGGATCGCGGGCTCGGCGGTCGTCTCGGTGCTGGGCATGATCCTGGTGGTGCCGGTCGTCGTGTCCGTCGTCGCGCGGGTCTCGGGCCGGCTGCCGCTGACGGCGAGGTACGCCGCCCGCGACGCCGCCCGCCACCGCACCCGGACGGTCCCCGCTGTCGCCGCAGTGGCCGCCACCGTGGCCGGGGTCGTCGCCCTCGGCATCGCCAACGCGAGCGACGAGCGGCAGAACGAGATGACGTACACCCCGCAGGCGAAGATCGGCACCGGCTACGTGTCCTGGAGTCCCGACGTCCTGCCCGGCGAGGAGGTGCCGGAAGCGACGGAGGCATGGTCGCGGATCGAGGAGACGGTCCGTTCGACGGCGCCGGGCGTCGAGGTGCGGTCGATGCGCGGGGTGCAGGACCTGTACGACCCCGATGGCTACACGGCGACCTACATCGATCCGCCGCGCGACCTGCAGGACCAGGTCTGGGGACTGATGACCTATGGCCCGATGGTCGCGGTGGCCGACAGCGCCGAGGAGCTCGGACTCGACGGCGAGGTCGGCGCGGCGGTGGACGCTGCACTGGCCGACGGGCGTGCCGTCATGTTCTCCACGGACGCCGACCAGGCCGCCGACGTCACTGTGCACCGGGAGACGTGGAGCGACGGCGACGACGCGCCGCAGGTCGAGTCGAGCGACGAGGTCGAGGCCCAGCTGGTGCCGTGGGACATGTCGGCGTCCGGCGCCGCTCCAGCCCAGGCCGTGCTGCCGACGGCGATGGCCGAGCGGCTCGGGATGGACGTCGCCACGGTCAGCCTCCGACTCACCGGCGACGTCTCCGGTGCGACGGAGACCCGCATCAAGGAGTCCGTCCAGGGCGCCGTCGACGGCACCTACGTCTACGTCGAGCGCGGCTACCAGCGACCCGACGAGGCGCTGATCATCCTGCTGGTGCTCGGTGCGCTGGGTGGGGTGCTGATGCTCGGCGGCACGCTCACCGCGACGTTCCTCGCGCTCTCCGACGCGAAGCCCGACCTGGCCACGCTGTCCGCGGTCGGCGCCGCCCCACGGACCCGGCGTCGGGTTGCGGCGGCGTACGCTCTCGTGATCGGCCTCGTCGGCGCAGTCCTCGGTGCGGGGGTCGGCTTCATCCCCGGCATCGCGATCTCCCGGCCGCTCACGGCGAGCTTCGGGAGCTCGGGACCCGGTCCGGACGGCCCGTTCCTCGCGATCCCGTGGCTGCTGATCGTCGCGATCGTGGTGGCCCTGCCGCTGCTGACCGCCGCGGTCGTCGGGCTGTCGGCCCGCTCGCGGCTGCCGCTGGTGGCCCGCCTCGACTGACCGGCGTCGGGGTAGTTCAGGGAAAGATGGTCGCGGCCCGGCCATGTCGGCAGCCATCTCACCCTGAACTATCAGAAAAAGTCAGGCTTGACTGTTTGTTTGTACGACGGCAGGCTGGAGCCGTGCCCATCCCGTCGAGCTCCGTCGACAGCCCGGTCCGCGTGCCGCAGGCCGATCGGACCCGGGCGATGCGGGCCCGGCTGCTGGAGGCGACCGTCGACGTGCTGGTCGAGCGGGGGTTCGCCGGCACCTCCACGACCCTCGTCTCCGAGCGGGCGGGCGTGAGCAGGGGCGCCCAGCTCCACCACTTCCCGACGAAGAACGACCTCGTCGTGGCCGCGGTCGAGCACCTCACCGAACGCCGCGGCGCGGAGCTGGCGCAGGCCGTGGCCGCGCTCCCTGCCGGCGGGAAGCGCACCCGCGCGGTCGTCACGATGCTGGGCGACCACTTCGCGTCCCCGGTCTTCGCCGCCGCGCTCGAGCTGTGGGTCGCGGCCCGCACCGACGAGACCCTGCTTGCCGCAGTGGCCCCGCTCGAGCAGCGGGTCGGACGCGAGGCGCACCGGATGACCGCCGCCGCGCTCGGCGCCGACGAGTCGTGGCCCGGCGTGCGCGAGCTCGTGCAGGCCACCCTCGACCTGGTGCGCGGGCTGGGTCTGGCCTCGACCATCTCCGACGACTCCGCCCGCCGCCGTCGGATCCTCCACCAGTGGGCCGACGTGCTCGACCGAGAGATGACGAGAAGCCGATGACCGACTCACCCCACGACGTTCTCGTCCTCCTCCGCTGCGCTCCTCCGCCCGACAACGCCGCGGGGGCCCCGAGATGACCGACTCACCCCACGACGTTCTCGTCCTCCTCCGCTGCGCTCCTCCGCCCGACAACGCCGCGGGGGCCCCGAGTTGACCGACGTGCTCACCCAGGTGCTCGCCGACCTCGCCGCCGAGGGCGACCGGCTCGAGGCGCTGGTCCGCGACCTCGACGCGGCCGGCTGGCAGACGCCGACCCCCGCGCCCGGCTGGGACGTCGCGACCCAGGTCGCCCACCTCGCGTGGACCGACGAGGTCGCGCTGAAGGCAGCGACCGACAAGGCGGCGTGGGACGCCGTCGTGCTCGCCGCCATCAGCGACCCCGAGGGCTTCGTCGACACCGAGGCGGTCCGCCTCGCCCGCGCCGACGACCTCCTCGACCGCTGGCGCGCCGGCCGTACGGCGCTGCGCGAGGCGCTGACGGCGTACCCCCACGGCGAGAAGATGCCGTGGTTCGGACCGCCGATGTCGGCCACGTCGATGGCGACCGCGCGGCTGATGGAGACGTGGGCGCACAGCCTCGACGTCCATGCCGGACTCGGGGCGCCGGTCGAGGACACCGACCGGATCCGCCACGTCGCGCACCTCGGCGTCCGCACCCGCAACTTCGCCTTCAGCGTCCACGGCCTCGACGCACCCGCCGAGGAGTTCCGGATCGACCTCGTCTCGCCGTCGGACGACGTGTGGACTTGGGGGCCGGTCGACGCCGCGCAGACCCTGACCGGCAGCGCCGGCGACTTCTGCCGGCTCGTCACCCAGCGGGTCCACCGCGCCGACACCGACCTCGTGGCCACCGGTCCCGACGTCGATCGCTGGCTCGACATCGCCCAGGCCTTCGCGGGCCAGCCGGGCGAGGGACGGTCGCCGCGATGATCGACGCCCAGCGCCCGGCACTGCGGATCGGCAACTGCTCCGGCTTCTACGGAGACCGGCTGAGCGCGATGCGGGAGATGCTCGAGGGGGGCGAGCTCGACGTCCTCACCGGCGACTACCTCGCCGAGCTGACGATGCTCATCCTCGGCAAGGACCAGCTCAAGGACCCGAGCCTGGGCTACGCCCGCACCTTCGTCCGCCAGGTCGAGGACTGCCTCGGTCTTGCGCTGGAGAGCGGCGTGAAGATCGTCGCCAACGCCGGTGGCCTCAACCCCGCCGGGCTCGCCGACAGGCTCCGCGAGGTGGCGAAGGCCCTCGGCCTCGACCCCGCGGTCGCCCACGTCGAGGGCGACGACGTACGCCACCTCGAGCTGGAGGGCGCACTCACCGCCAACGCCTACCTCGGCGGGTTCGGCATCGCCGCGGCCCTGACCGGCGGCGCCGACATCGTCGTGACCGGTCGCGTCACCGACGCCTCGCTCGTCGTCGGACCGGCCGTCGCGCACCACGGCTGGACCCCGACGTCGTACGACGAGCTGGCGGGCGCGGTCGTCGCCGGCCACGTCATCGAGTGCGGCACGCAGGCGACGGGCGGCAACTTCAGCGGCTTCCTGACCCTGCCCGGCCGGGAGAAGCCGCTCGGCTTCCCGGTCGCGGAGGTCGCCGCCGACGGATCGAGCGTCATCACCAAGCACCCCGGCACCGGCGGCGCGGTCACCGTCGACACCGTCACCGCGCAGCTCGTCTACGAGATCCAGTCCACCCGCTACCTCGGCCCCGACGTCACGGTCCACCTCGACGCGTTGCGGCTCGAGGAGGTCGGCGACGACCGGGTCGCGATCACCGGCGTCGTCGGCGAGGCGCCACCCGAGCAGCTCAAGGTCTGCGTGAACGAGCTCGGCGGCTGGCGCAACGGCGTCGAGCTCGTCCTCACCGGTCTCGACGTCGAGGCCAAGGCCGCGTGGGTGCGCGACCAGCTCGGCAGCCGCCTCACCGCCGCAGAGGTCGTCTGGTCCGACGTCACCGCACCACCCGCCGACGCGCCCACCGAGGAGGCCGCCTCGACCCTCCTACGCTGCACGGTCAAGGACCCGTCGCCCGACCCAGTCGGCCGCTCGTTCACCTCCGCGGTGGTCGAGCTCGCGCTCGGCTCCTACCCCGGCTTCACGATGACGGCCCCGCCGGCACCGGCCACGCCCTTCGGCATCTACCGGGCGGCCTACGTCGACCGCGCCGACGTCACCCACACCGTCGTCCACGCCGACGGGACCCGCGAGGTCGTCGTCGACCCCGGCCTCGGCGTGCCCCAGGGCGAGGCACCCGGCGCCCGCCCGTCGCCGTACCCCGGCCGCACCGACGTGCTCACCCGCCGCCTCCCGCTCGGCACCTTCGTCCACGCGCGCTCCGGCGACAAGGGCGGCGACGCCAACGTCGGGCTGTGGGTGGCGCACGACGGCGTCTCCCGGGAGGTGTACGACGCCCGCGTGCAGTGGCTGTTCAAGCTGATGTCACCGCGCGGGATCCCGGCGTTGCTCCCGGAGGCCGACGGGCTCGACGTGGAGGTGTGGCTGCTGCCTCACCTCGGTGCGGTGAACCTCGTCCTCCACGGCCTGCTCGGCGATGGCGTCGCGGCCTCGCCGCGCTTCGACCCGCAGGCCAAGGGGCTCGGGGAGTGGCTGCGCTCGCGGCTGGTGTCGATCGAGGACTCGCTGCTGTGATCACCGAGCAGGGACCGGCGAGGGACGAGCCGGACGTGTCGCGAGGGGAGGTCGAGCAAGCCCCGCGCCCGACGAACGAGGGTGCGCTGGGCGCGTCGAGATCAGCCGAACGGGACGCCCTCCGGGCCACGGCTGCCGAGTTCGTCCGTCGCGAGGTCGCGCCGCACCTGCAGGAGTGGGAGGACGCGGGCGAGATCCCGCGCACGCTGCACCGGACCGCCGGCGACCTGGGCCTGATCGGCGTCGCCTTCCCGGAGTCGGTCGGCGGGAGCGGCGGCGACCTGCTCGACTCGGTCGCGATGCAGGAGGCGATGTTCGACGCCGGTGCGTCCAGCGGCCTGATGGCCGGGCTGTTCACCAGCGGGATCGCGCTGCCGCACATCGCCGCGTCCGGCAACGACGACCTGGTCGACCGCTTCGTCCGTCCCACGCTGGCCGGCGACCTCATCGGGTCGCTGGCGATCACCGAGCCGGGCGGCGGGTCCGACGTCGCGCGGCTGCGGACCACCGCGACGCGCGACGGCGACCACTACGTCGTCGACGGTGCGAAGACCTTCATCACCTCCGGCGTCCGCGCCGACTTCGTCACCGTCGCCGTCCGCACCGGCCCTGTGCCGTATCAAGGGGCGGGCCACGCCGGCATCTCGCTGCTGGTCGTCGAGAAGGGCACGCCCGGCTTCACCGTCGACCGTGGCCTGCGGAAGATGGGCTGGCACTGCTCCGACACCGCCGAGCTGTCCTTCGCCGACTGCCGCGTGCCGGTGGCGAACCTCGTCGGCGCCGAGGGCAGCGGCTTCGGCCAGATCGCCGACCAGTTCGTCGTCGAGCGGATCGCGCTGGCGGTCCACGGCTACGGCATCGCGGCGCGCTCGCTCGACCTCGCGGCGGCGTACGCCCGTGACCGCCAGACGTTCGGCCGGCCCCTGATCGGCAACCAGTCCGTCCAGCACACGTTGGTCGAGATGCGCCGCCAGGTCGAGGTCGCCCGCACCTACACGCGCCACGTCGCGGCCCGCCACGTCGCGGGCGAGTTCGTGGTCGCCGAGGCCTGCCTGGCCAAGCAGACCGCCGTGGACTGCGCGGCCCACGTCTGCGACCGGGCCGTCCAGCTGTTCGGCGGCACCGGCTACATGCACGGCACCGAGGTGGAGCGGCACTACCGCGACGCCCGGATCCTGCCGATCGGGGGCGGCGCCGACGAGGTGCTGCGCGACCTGACGGCCAAGCTGATGGGTTATGCGTCATGAAAGGACTGCCCGTGTTCACGCTCCCCTCCCTCGGTGACGAGGTCTCGGTCTGGATGGACGCCCCGCCCTCTGAGGTGTGGGACCTCGTCAGCGACGTCACGCGGATCGGCGAGTTCAGCCCGGAGACCTTCGAGGCGAAGTGGACCCGCGGCTCGACCGGGCCCGAGGTGGGCGCGTACTTCGCCGGCCACGTGAAGCGCAACGGCGTCGGACCGACGTACTGGTCGCCGTGCCGGGTCACCGCGTGCGAGCCCGAGAAGGTCTTCGAGTTCTCCGTGGGCACCGACGCGATCACGGTCAACAACTGGGGCTACCGGCTCGAGGCGAAGGACGGCGGCACCCTGGTCACGGAGTACTTCCGGATGGAGCCGTCCCTCTACACCCGCGTCTACTGGACACTGCTCGGCGCGCTGCGCGGGCGCACCAACCGCAACGGCATGCGGACGACCCTCGAGCGGATGAAGGCGGTGGTCGAGAAGTGACCAACCGCGAGGCGATGCTCGAGAAGATCGCCGACCTCGACGCCCAGCACGCGGTCGCGGTGGCCGGCGGCGGCGACAAGTACGTCGACCGCCACCACGCGCGCGGCAAGCTGACGGCCCGCGAGCGGATCGAGCTGCTCGTCGACCCCGGATCGGCGTTCCTCGAGCTGTCGCCGCTGGCGGGCTGGGGCTCGGACTTCACCGTCGGTGCGTCGGTCGTCACCGGCATCGGCGTGATCGAGGGCGTCGAGTGCATGATCAGCGCCAACGACCCGACCGTGAAGGGTGGCGCGTCGAACCCCTGGACGGTCAAGAAGATCTTCCGCGCCTCGCAGATCGCCGAGGAGAACGACCTCCCGACCGTGTCGCTGGTCGAGTCCGGCGGCGCCGACCTGCCGACGCAGAAGGAGATCTTCATCCCCGGCGGGCGGCTGTTCCGCGACCTGACCAGGTCGTCGGCGCGCAAGCAGCCGACGATCGCACTGGTCTTCGGGAACTCGACCGCGGGCGGTGCCTACGTACCGGGGATGAGCGACTACACGGTCTTCGTCCGCGGCGGCGCGAAGGTCTTCCTCGGCGGCCCGCCGCTCGTGAAGATGGCGACCGGCGAGGAGTCCGACGACGAGTCGCTCGGCGGTGCCGAGATGCACGCCCGGGTCTCCGGCCTGGCCGACTACCTCGCCGAGGACGAGCTCGACGCCATCCGGATCGGGCGGCGGATCGTGGCCCGCCTGAACCGGCGTAGGCCCTCTGTTGGAGTCCCCGCACGTGCGGGGAGTCCGACACTTGGAGGGGGTTGCAACGGCCTACAAGTGTCGGACTCGCCCTCGCAGTGCGTCTTCGCCGAGCCCGACGCCGACCCCGAGACGCTGCTCGACCTCATCCCGACCGACCTCAAGGAGCCGTTCGACCCGCGCGAGGTGATCGTCCGGATCGTCGACGGGACGTCCGAGCGCAACGGCCGGCCGTTCGACGAGTTCAAGCCGCTCTACGGCACGTCGCTGGTCACCGGATGGGCACAGCTCCACGGCCACCCCATCGGCATCCTCGCCAACGCCCAGGGGGTGCTGTTCTCGGAGGAGGCGCAGAAGGCGACGCAGTTCATCCAGCTCGCCAACCAGAGCGACACCCCGCTCCTCTTCCTGCACAACACGACGGGCTACATGGTCGGCAAGGACTACGAGCAGGGCGGGATCATCAAGCACGGCGCACAGATGCTCAACGCCGTCTCCAACAGCAGCGTCCCGCACCTCAGCGTGATCATGGGTGCGTCCTACGGCGCCGGCAACTACGGCATGAACGGCCGCGCCTTCGACCCGCGCTTCCTCTTCACCTGGCCGAGCGCGAAGTCCGCCGTGATGGGCCCCGCCCAGCTCGCCGGGGTGCTCAGCATCGTGGCGCGCGCCGCGACGGAGGCCAAGGGACAGGAGTACGACGAGGAGGGCGACGCCGGCATGCGGGCGATGGTCGAGCAGATGGTGGAGGAACAGTCGCTGCCCTACGCGCTCTCCGGGATGCTCTACGACGACGGGGTCATCGACCCCCGCGACACCCGGACCGTCCTGGCGATCTGCCTCAGCGTCATCAGCAACACCACCTGGACCGGTGGCGAGGGATTCGGGGTGTTCCGCACATGATCAGTCGACTGCTGGTCGCCAACCGGGGCGAGATCGCGCGCCGGGTCTTCGCCACCTGCCGCCGCCTGGGCATCGAGACCGTGGCCGTCCACTCGGACGCCGATGCGGGGCTGCCGTTCGTGGCCGAGGCCGACCACGCCGTACGCCTCCCGGGCAACGCGCCTGCCGACACCTACCTGCGCATCGACCTGGTCGTCGAGGCTGCCCGTCGGTCCGGCGCCGACGCGGTCCACCCGGGCTACGGCTTCCTGTCCGAGAACGCCGACTTCGCGCGCGCCGTCATCGACGCCGGCCTCACCTGGGTCGGTCCGTCGCCCGAGGCGATCGCGGCGATGGGCGACAAGGTCCGCGCCAAGGAGATCGCGGCCGCGGCCGGCGTACCCGTCCTGTCGGCGCCGTCGACGCCCACCGAGGCCGACCTCCCCCTGCTGGTGAAGGCGTCGGCGGGGGGCGGTGGTCGTGGCATGCGCGTCGTACGCACCCTCGACCGGCTCGACACCGAGATCGAGGCGGCGCGGGCCGAGGCCGCGTCGGCGTTCGGCGACGGCACGGTGTTCGTCGAGCCCTACGTCGAGGCCGGTCGCCACGTCGAGGTCCAGCTCGTCGACTCGGTCGTCTACGGCGACCGCGACTGCTCCGTCCAGCGGCGGCACCAGAAGGTCGTCGAGGAGGCCCCCGCGCCCCGCCTCCCGGACGCGGTACGCGCAGCGATGCACGAGGCGGCGCAGAAGGCCGCCGAGGCGATCGACTACCGCGGCGCGGGCACCGTGGAGTTCCTCTACGACCCCGGGGCCGAGCGGTTCTTCTTCCTCGAGATGAACACCCGCCTCCAGGTCGAGCACCCCGTCACCGAGCTCGTGCACGGGGTCGACCTGGTCGAGCTGCAGCTGCGTGCCGCGGAGGCGGACTGGTTCATGGGGTGGAGCGACCCGCCCACCACCCACGCGATCGAGGTACGCCTCTACGCCGAGGACGCGGCCTACGTCCCCCAGAGCGGCCGCCTGGTCACCTTCGACCTCCCGGCCGACGGTGCGTTCGACCTGCTCTCGCGCAGCGGTGTCCGGGTCGACTCCGGGTTCGCCTCGGGCGACGAGGTCTCGACGTTCTACGACGCCATGCTGGCCAAGGTGATCGCGTGGGCGCCGACCCGCGAGCAGGCGATCCGTCAGCTCGTCGCCGCGCTCAGGCGTGCCCGGATCCACGGGATCACCACCAACCGTGACCAGCTCGTCGAGATCCTCACCGACCCGGTCTTCGTGGCCGGAGACATGACGACGACCTGGCTCGAGTCGCGTCCGATTCCCGCTGAGTCTCCCCGCGACTCACGGGCCAGTGTCGTCGCCGGCGCGCTCATGCTGGCCGCCGCCGACGCCGAGCGACGTACGGTCCAGCGGGGTGTCCCCGCCGCCTGGCGCAACGTCGTCAGCCAGCCGCAGCGCACCACGTTCGAGGGCCACGACCCGGTCGAGTGGTGGGGCACGCGTGACGGCTTCGTCGTCGACGGCGTGACGGTGCTCGACGTGTCCCCGACCCACGCGCGGCTCGAGGTCGACGGGGTGACTCAGCAGTACGACGGACTGATCGTCGGCGGGGGGACGTCCGGTGGGCGTGAGGTCCACGTCGACGGAGGCGTTCGGTCCGTCAGCCTGCGCGAGGTCCGGCGCTTCACCGACCCCGCCGACGCCGTGGCAAGCGGGTCGTTGCTCGCGCCCATGCCCGGCACGGTCGTCAAGGTCGTCGCCGAGGCCGGCAAGGACGTCAGCGCCGGCGATGTCGTCCTCGTCCTCGAGGCGATGAAGATGCAGCACACCGTGACCGCGCCGCTCGACGGCACGGTCACCGAGATCAACGTCGAGCCCGGGGCGCAGGTCGCGTCCGGGGAGGTTCTGGCAGTAGTGGAAGGACACCCGGAATGACCGACTTCACCGAGTCCGACGAGCGCATCGAGCTCCGCCGCCAGGTCGCGAAGCTGGCGAAGGGCTATGGCCGCGAGTGGTTTGTCGAGCGCGCCCGCGCCGGCGAGAAGACCACCGAGCTGTGGCTCGAGATCGCCAAGGCGGGCTACCTCGGCGTCAACATCCCTGAGGAGTACGGCGGCGGGGGCGGTGGCATCGGCGACGTGGCCGCCGTCTGCGAGGAGCTCGCCGCGCAGGGGTGCCCGCTGCTGATGATGGTCGTCAGCCCGGCGATCTGCGGCACCGTCATCGCCCGCTACGGCACCGAAGCGCAGAAGCAGGAGTGGCTCCCCGGCATCTGCGACGGCACCGCCACGATGGCCTTCGCGATCACCGAGCCCGACGCCGGCACCAACTCGCACAACATCACGACCACCGCCCGCCGCGACGGCGACGAGTGGGTGCTCAGGGGCCAGAAGATCTACATCTCGGGCGTCGACGAGTCCGCCAACGTGCTGGTCGTCGCCCGCACCGAGGACGCGAGGACCGGCAAGCTCAAGCCCTGCCTCTTCGTGGTCCCGACCGACTCCGCGGGCTTCGAGTTCACCGCGATCCCGATGGAGATCGTCAGCCCGGAGAAGCAGTTCCAGGTGTTCATCGACGACGTCCGGCTCCCGGCCACCGCGATCGTCGGCGACGAGGACGGTGGGCTGGTGCAGCTCTTCGCCGGCCTCAACCCCGAGCGGATCATGGCGGCCTCCTTCTCGACCGGCCTCGCGCGTCACGCCCTCGAGAAGGCGTCGTCGTACGCCCAGGAGCGCACGGTGTTCAAGGCGCCCATCGGCTCCCACCAGGCGATCGCTCACCCGCTCGCGATGGCGCACATCGAGAACGAGCTGGCCCGGCTGATGACCCAGAAGGCCGCCGCCCTCGTCGACGCCGGCGACGACATGGCCGCGGGCGAGGCCGCCAACATGGCGAAGTACGCCGCCGCCGAGGCCGCCGTCCACGCCGTCGACGCGGCCGTGCAGACCCACGGCGGCAACGGCATCACGCAGGAGTACGGCATGGCCGGCCTGCTCGTCGCCGCCCGCGCCGGCCGGATCGCCCCGGTGAGCCGGGAGATGATCCTCAACTTCGTCGCGATGCACTCGCTGGGGCTGCCGAAGTCCTACTGACATACCTGAGGACGTGGTGGTCGGGATCCGGCCGGGAATCCCTTCACCCCGTCCTCAGGTATCACGTGCGGACGGATGTCGGCGGCCGGTGGCAGGATCACGCCGTGGCCCTTGCAGACCGTCCGCTCGTGCCGGAGGAGTGGGTGCAGCGGATCGACGCGGTGCTCGGCGTCCTGCCGCGCTGCGAGCAGGAGGCGGCGTGGACCGGCACCCGCTGGCGCGTCGGCGGCGCGACGATCGCGCACGTCTTCGGCGGTGAGGACCGGGTCTTCCGGATCACCTTCCGCGGCGAGCCTGACGAGGTGGCCGCCTTCGAGCACATGGGCGACCCCTACTTCCGCTCCGGGTGGGGCGGCAACGTCATCGGGATGGTCCTCGACGAGGAGGCCGGGATCGACTGGCAGGAGCTCGCCGAGCTGCTGACCGACTCCTACTGCATCCAGGCGCCGGCCAGCCTGGCCGAGCAGGTCGACCGGCCGGGCGCCTGACGGCGCCCGACCGCCGTCTCAGTCGTTCTCCCAGTAGGCGCCCTTGCGGTAGGGATCGGGCTCGACCGTGGTGATCTTGCGGCGCTCGGTGACGTAGGTGCGCTGGAGGGTGCCGTCGGGTCCCACGACCATCCGCGCCACCCGGAAGTTGGCGTACGTCGTCGTGTAGGCGTTGCGCGAGTTGCGCTTCTTCTTCCACTGGTAGTCGAAGTTTCGGACGTACTTCCGGGTCACCTTCCGGCCGCGGACGGTCATCCGCACCTCGTCGTTGGCCGGGCTGAGGCTGGCCCAGTTGGCGGACCCCGTCACGAGCATCTCCGTCCCGGGAACGCCGTCGTAGGTCCCCTGGATCGTCAGGTACTTCTGGTGGGAGTAGAAGTTGAGGATCAGGTCGTCCTTGCCGTCCTTGTTGAGGTCGTAGTTGTCCTCGGTGTTGTAGTCGAGGCCGGTGGAGCGCAGGGGGATCCGGCCCCGCTTCGTCAGCGCACCGAGGACCCGCTTGGTGTGGTAGCCGATCAGGCCGTACATGACGCGGACCTTGCACCCCTCGGCCCACTTGTCGCGGATCGCGGCCGCGAGGTAGTCGCCCCGACGTCCGCGCATGGTGTGCATGGACAGTGCGAGGCGCGTCCGCACCTGGCCGCCGGCGCCGTCCGGGGTGAGGCACTGCACCTTGCCGAGCGTGTCGAGCACGACGTCGTTGCGGGGACCGGACGGTCGGGGGAAGGCCCACACCGTGTGCTTGTCCACCGACTCGTTGCACTCGCCGGTGGTGGGCGTGCCGCCGTCCACCGACTCGTTGCACTCGCCGGTGGTGGGCGTGCCGCAGAAGTGGCGCGCAGGTTGGCGTACGTCGTAGTCGTTGGTCATGTCGTCGAAGAGCCGGGCGTACTGCTGGTACAGCTCGTGGTCACCTGAGCTGAAGTAGAGGTCGTTCCACTGGTGGATCGCCGCGTTGAGCATCAGGTTGGCCGATCCCACCGCCACCACGTCGCGCGAGGCCCCCGCGCGGGAGAACAGGTAGAACTTCGAGTGCATGTTGTTGACGCTGTTCTGCTTGGCGCGGCAGCCGGACGTGCAGCGGTAGATGAAGCTGTCGGCGCTCCGCTTCGCGCCGATCCTCTTCCGGACGACCCGCATCGCCTTCGTGTACTGGTGGTCGTTGAGCAGCATCTGCACCTTCACGCCGCGCTTGTGCGCGGCGACCAGCGCATCGGCGACCGGCATCCGGTCGAAGGAGTAGACAGCGATCCGGATGGTCGAGCCCGGGCGGGTGTGGCGGATCGTCTGGATCACCTTCCGCTCGATCCGGAAGTAGCCCTTCTTGCGTCGCGGGTCGTTGAAGAAGGGTCCACGCGGCGCCTTCCACCGACGCCGTTCGGAGGCTGTCGTCACGGACAGGTCCCCGGTCCCTGGCCGGTCCACGGCCACCACCGCCCCGGACGGCGGAGCAGCGGATGCTGCCTCGCCGGTGAGTGGACCCACGAGGAGGCACAGGATGAGCAGGAGAACGGACGACCTCGACACGACGAACCCTTCAGGCCGCCCTCGGCGAGGGGGCGCGGGCGACACGTTCACGATCGACACACCGGCCGCCGGCACCCCACGCGCCCGGCCGGGCGAGAACACCAGCGACCGTACCCGCCGACCCCAGAGGACGACGAGTCGTCAGGTCCCGACCGGCACGATGGGGCCATGACCGGGCCGCTCGAGGGACGCCTCGTCGGGCTCGACGTGGCCCGGTGCCTCGCGCTGCTCGGGATGGTCGCCACCCACGTCCTCGAGGCGCGTACGCCTGGGGGCGACCTGTCCACGGCGCAGTGGCTGGCAGGCGGTCGCGCGTCCGCGCTGTTCGCGGTGCTGGCCGGCGTGAGCCTCGCGCTGATGACGCGCGAGCCCCTGCGCGGTACGCCGCTCGCGCTGCGCACCGCGGCGATCGCGGTGCGGGCCGTCCTCATCGGTCTGCTGGGCCTGGTGCTCGGCGGCCTGGACACCGGCATCGCGATCATCCTCAGCTACTACGCGCTGCTCTTCGTCCTGGGCCTTCCGTTCACCTTCCTGCGCCTGCGGTGGATCGCGCCTCTGGCAGTCGTCTGGGTCGTCGGGGCGCCGGTCCTCTCACACCTGGTCCGCCCGCGGCTGCCGGAGCGCGGCTACGACAGCCCGACCCTCGGCCAGCTCGGAGATCCCGCCCAGCTGGGGAGCGAGCTGCTGCTGACCGGCTACTACCCGGTCCTTCCCTGGCTGGCCTACCTGCTCGTCGGTCTGGCCCTGGGTCGTCTCGACCTTCGCAACCGCTCGCTCCTCGGCGCCCTCGCGCTCGGCGGCCTCGGGCTCGCCGTCCTCGCGACCCAGGTCTCCCGCACGTTCGCCGACCCCAAGGTGGCCGAGGCCAACGCCACCGGGATGTACGGCACGACGCCGGCCGACGGCGACTGGAGCTGGCTGCTCCTCGCCGCGCCGCACTCAGCGACGCCGTTCGACCTGGCCCAGACGATCGGCAGCGCGGTCCTGGTGATCGCGGTCTGCCTCCTGCTCGAGCGGGTGCTGCCGCGAGCAGCGGCCGCCGTCCTGGGGGTCGTGCTCGGCGCCGGAGCCGCGACCCTCACGCTCTACTCGATGCACGTGGTGATGCGCACCGAGCAGGTGTGGCCGGCCGAGGAACCGTCGTCGTACGTGTCCCACGTGGTGGTGCTGCTCGCCGTCGGCGCCGTCCTGCGGATGCTGCGGCTGCGCGGTCCGCTCGAGGTGGTGGCCGGCCTGCCCGTCCGCCTCGCGCGGGCCCAGCGCAACGGCACGCTCCGGTAGCACCCGCGTGGGAGGACCGGGCGTCAGAGCCAGGTGTTGTCGTGCTCGCGCATGAAGCGGTCGTACGCATCGCCGTCGAGGTTGCCGGCACCCGCCGCGAGGCCCTCGAAGTACGCCTCGCGCGGAGCACCCGGCGCGAAGTGGAGGAGCATCGTCGCTGCGCCGTCCTCGTTGCGGAAGCCGTGGATCCCACCCGCCGGGACGTGGGCGAAGTCGCCCGCGTGGCACTTCACCCAGTCGGTGCCGTCGTAGATCGTGACGGTGCCCTCGAGGACGAAGAACGACTCGGTGATCGTCCGGTGGAAGTGGGCGCCCGGACCGCTCGGCGGTCCGGCGAACTCCCACCGGTAGAGCCCGAACGTGCCCTGCGTCTCGGCGCCCTGCGCGAGGTAGAACACCAAGTTGTCCGTTGGGGTAGACGACGGCCGGCTCGATCCCCGCCCGCAACACGCGCGCGGAGACCTCGCCGGAGTCGCCTTCGTAGATCGGCGGCGGGTAGCTCATGGAGCGATCATGCCTCGGCGGCGGCTTCGTAGCCCGCCTTGACCTCGTCGCCGGAGGCGTTGTTGAACTGGTTGATCCGGATCTGGTTGCCGAAGGGGTCGCGGATGCCGAAGTCGGTGC
The DNA here is from genome assembly GCF_016735675.1 of Nocardioides baculatus. Classification (GTDB taxonomy): domain Bacteria; phylum Actinomycetota; class Actinomycetes; order Propionibacteriales; family Nocardioidaceae; genus Nocardioides; species Nocardioides baculatus. The sequence goes on from NZ_JAERSG010000001.1 coordinate 868,481, forward strand.
CGTAGGGCTGGGTGACCGGCTCCTGGGTGATCTCGACGCCGGCGTCGCGCAGCGCCTCGTAGGTCGCGTGGACGTCGCTGCTCACGAGGAACAGGCCGCCGAGCGCCCCCTTGGTGACGAGCTCGCGGACCTGGGCGGCGGTCGACTCGTCGTGCTGCGGACCGCCGACGAGCTCGAGCAGGATCGAGGTGTCCTGGCCGGGCACGCCGACGGTGAGCCAGCGCATGAAGCCGAGGTCGATGTCGTCGCGCACCTCGAAGCCGAGGTGGGTCGTGTAGAAGTCGAGCGCCTCGTCCTGGTCGAGCACGGGCACGGAGCGGATGTGGAGGGAGGTGATGTGGTTGCCGTTGTCGGTGGTCATGACGAGGACGCTAGTGAGGCTCGCCCTCGTCCCGCTTCTCCGAAACCGCTGTCGTGAGGGGCGCTGTCCCTTCCCGGGGCCGGGTCCACGCCGCGATGAAGCACGACGGCACGGCGACGGGGGCGTGCTGGGCCCGGAACTCCGTGGGGGAGAGCCCGACGATGTTGCTGAAGGTCCGGCTGAAGGTGCCCAGGCTGGCGAACCCGACGTCCCACGCCACGTCCGTGACGGGCCGGTCGGTCTGGCGCAGCAGCGTCATCGCCCGCTCGACCCGGCGGCGCTGGAGGTAGCGGTGCGGCGTCTCGCCGTACACGTCCTTGAAGACCCGGCCGAACTGGGAGGGGGAGAGGTGCGCGATCGCCGCCAGCGTCGGTACGTCGAGGGGGTCGGCGTAGCGGCGGTCCATCTCGTCGCGGGCGCGGAGCATCCGCCGGTTGGTGTCCTCCCGGGCGGACAGCGGCGCGACCATGCGCCCCAACCTAGACGCGAACCCAGGTGCGACCCAGACGCGAAGCACGACAAAGAGCAGCGGCACGGCCCCGGGGGGAAGCCGTGCCGCTGCGGTGCGTTGAGGGCTAGGGCCCGTCGCCGTTGGATGCGGGGAGAATCTCCGTACTCGAAGCGGGGGTGATGAATACGGTGGCGTCGGGTGCAGGCCCGCGGAACGCGGCCGCTCCGGTCACTCTCGTGACCGGACATTCAGGGTGTCCTGCCGCCTCCCTTGGTGGTGGACGAGTCGGTCGGGGAGGGCTGCTCGGTCGGCTTGCCGGGCGGCCTGCTCGGCTTTCCGGTCGGCTTGTCGGTCGGCTTGCCGGTCGCCGAGCTCGAGGTCGGCGTCGAGGTGGGCGTCGAGGTGGGCGTCGAGGTGGGCGTCGGCGTGGAACTGGGCTTGCCGGTGGGCTTGTCGGTCGGCTTCCCCGTGGGCTTGTCCGTGGGCTTGCCGGTGGGCTTGTCGGTCGGCTTGCCGGTGGGCTTGTCGGTCGGCTTCCCCGTGGGCTTGTCCGTGGGCTTGCCGGTGGGCTTGGGTTCGCCGATCAGGCCGACGCAGTAGGTCGCGACCTGGTCCGCGCCACCCGCCTCGGCGGCGAGCGCGCGGAAGGCGGCGCTGTCGAGGGACGACCCGTTGGCGGAGTGGTCGGTGGCCTGGAACGCGCGGCAGAGGCCCTCGAAGTTCGGGGTCGGGCTCGACGAGGCGGAGGGCGTGGAGGTGCCGGAGGACCCGGTCGTGCCCGGGGACGTGGGCCTGCCCGACCCGGTCGTCCCCGTGGACGTGGGCCTGCCCGACCCGCTCGTCCCGGATCCACCGGTCCCGGACGCCTCGTCCCCCGGGGTCGCGGAGGTGCTCGACGCCTCCGACGGCTTCGGTTCCTTGGCGACGGACTCGGTGGCCCGGTCGGAGGCCTGGCCCGGAAGGCCGGGAATGTGGGGCAGGTCTGCTGACCCTGCGAGGGCGAAGCCGCCCGTCGCGAGGGCGACGACGGCGCCGGTCGCGACGACGGCGCGCACCGCCGCGCGGCCCTCGCGGCGCGGAGGGGGCACGATGAACGTGCCGCCACCCGGCGACGGGACCGTGGCGGTGCGCTGGAAGGTGGCAGCCGTGGCGTCCTCGCGGCCCAGCTCGCCCGGGAGCGCAGGACCGCCGGCGGCCTTCAGGACCGATCCGAGCGCGCTGTCGTGCGCCGCGGGGTCGTCGAGCAGTCGCTCGGCCTCGCGGCGGGACAGGTGGCGGTGAGGGATGCGCATCTCACTCCCTTCAGCGTCGCAGGACGCGCAGGTGTTACGGGTGTCGGTCGATCTTCTTGGCGAGCTGTCGCAGGCCCCGGAACGACGCGGCGCGCACGGCACCGGGTGACTTGCCGAGGATCTGCCCCGCGGTCACCGCGTCGAAGCCCAGCACGGTGCGCAGCATGATCGCCTCGGCCTGGTCGCGCGGCAGCGACGAGACGAGCGCGAGCGCCGCCTCGGAGTGCACGCGGCCGAGCGAGTCCCCCTCGACGTCGGCGTCGTCGAGCAGGTCGACGTAGTCCTCCACGGAGCGCTCGTCGGTGGGCCGGCGCCGCGAGCTGCGGAGGTGGTCGAAGGCCCGGTTGCGGCCGATAGTGGTGACCCAGCCGCGGAACCCGTCGGCGTCGCCGCGGAACCGGTCGAGGTCGCGGAACGCCTGCGCCCATGCCTCGCTGGCGACGTCCTCCGCGTCGCTGCTGCCGACCAGCACCGTCAGGTAGCGCAGCAGGGCCGGGTGGACCTCCCGGTAGACCGTGCGGAACGCGCCCTCGTCGCCGTCGCACATCCGCTCCACGGCGGCGTCGAGGGGGTCGGGACCGGGCACCTGCCGGTTCTACCCCACTCGCGGCGCGGATCACAGGCCGTACGGGTGTGTCGTCGCTCCCGGAGCGATCAGCCGCGCGGCGGACGGGGGAAGAACAGTGGCACCCGGGCGGCGTACTCGTCCCAGCCGGGTCGCTGCGACATGGTCTTCTCGAGGAGCTTGGCGCCGGTGACGTTGCGGATGAAGAAGGTCATCGCGACCGGCGCGAAGACGGTCAGGAGGCCGGGCAGCCAGCCCAGCGACAGCGCGCCGGCGATCCACAGGCCCCACCACACGCAGGCGTCGCCGAAGTAGTTCGGGTGGCGGGTCCAGGCCCAGAGGCCGGTGTCGAGGACCGGCGGACGCTGGTCACGGGGGCGTGAGCGGTACGCCGAGAGCTGGGCGTCGCCGACGACCTCGAAGAAGATGCCCACCGCCCAGACGGCGACCCCGATCCAGACGACGGCCCACCAGCGGACGTCGTAGGCCGCGGCGACGTGCAGGGGGAACGAGATCACCCAGGCGACGACGGCCTGGGTGAGGAAGACGCGGAGGAGCACCTTGGCCGCGCCGGCGTGCCAGCCCGGCCCGCCGAGCATCGCCTCGTAGCGGGGGTCCTCGCCGTGGCCCTTCGAGCGCCGGGCGATGTGCCAGGCGAGCCGTCCGCCCCAGAACGTCACCAGCGCCGCCAGCAGCCACGAGTGCGGGTCGGGCCAGATGACCGCGAGCACGATCGCGACCGCGACGAAGACGGATCCCCATGCGACGTCGACGACCGCGACCCGGTCGACCCGGCGGCTGATCGCTGCCGTGACGCCCATGACGACGAGTGCCGTCAGGAGCGCGACGAGGCTCTGGGTCACCACGTGCGTACGGCGTCCAGTGTGTGCGGTGCGCCCGGGCGCACCGACAGGATCTGGTCGACCCCCATCCGGCCGTCGCGGAAGGCGAGGGCGCCACCGACGAGGTAGAGCCGCCAGACGCGGACCACCTCCTCGCCGACCAGCTCACGCAGTCGGGGCAGGTTGGCCTCGAAGTTCTCGATCCAGCCCGCGACGGTCAGCACGTAGTGCTCGCGCATCGCGTGGACGTCGCGGACCTCCAGCCCACCGGCCTCGATGAGGCCGACGGTCTCGCCGACCGGCCGCATGGTCATGTCGGGAGCGATGAACGACTCGATGAAGGGACCGCCGCCGGGGTGCTTGCCGCCACCGGCGCCCTGTCGGGACATCTGCTGGACGAGCACCCGGCCGCCCGGTCGCACCGCGCGGCGCAGCACCTCGACGTAGGTCGCGTAGTTGGCGGCGCCGACGTGCTCGCCCATCTCGAGCGACCCGACGGCGTCGAAGTGGTCGCGCTCGGGGACCTCGCGGTAGTCCTGGAGCCGGATCTCCACCCGGTCCTGGAGGCCGCGCTCGGCGATGCGGGCGTCGATGAACTTCTTCTGCTCCGCAGCGATCGTCACGCCGGTGACCTGGGCACCGAAGTGCTCGGCGGCGTGCAGCGAGAGCGAGCCCCAGCCGCAGCCGACGTCGAGCATCCTCATTCCCTGACCCTGCCCGAGGCCGAGCTTGGTGCAGACCAGGTCGAGCTTGGCGCGCTGCGCCTCCTCGAGCGGGACGTCGGGGGTGGCGTGGTAGCCGCAGCTGTAGGCCATCTGGGGCTCGAGGATCAACGAGTAGAACTCGTTGGAGAGGTCGTAGTGGTGGCTGATCGACGAGCGGTCGCGGGCCAGGCTGTGCAGCCGCCCCTTGATCCTCGCCTGCGACGCCGGAGCCGCGGGCGGCCGGCCGAGCGCGCCGAGGCCGGCGGCGGTGCGGACCGCGTCGACCATCGCGCGCGGAGAGAGGCGTACGCCGGACAGGCCGCGCTCGGCGCCGACGGCGAAGGCGTGCGTCAGCGCGGACTCGAGCGTCCAGCCGTCCTGCTCGGGCACGTCGAGCTCGCCGGTGACGTAGGCCTGGGCCGCGCCGAGCTCACCCGGGTGCCACAGCAGCCGGCGCAGTGCGTCGGGGGAGCGGAGCACCACGAGGGGCGCGCCCTCGGGCCCGGCGACCGAGCCGTCCCACGCCTCGAGCCGGACCGGGAGGTCGCCGCCGATGAAGGGCCGGACCGCCTCGGCGAGGCGGTCCGCGACGCCGGCGCTCGTCGGGCGCGGTGCGGTCGGTCGGGGTGCCGTCTGGGTCACGAGTTCTCCGTGGTGTCTGACCCGGTGCCGGGCCGGGTGAAGGTCAGCTGCGAGACGTTGATGTAGCCGCTCGCGAAACCAGCCTGGGAGTAGGCCAGGTAGAAGTGCCACACCCGCATGAAGAGGTCGTCGAAGCCGAGGGCGTGCACGGCGTCGCGCTGCGACAGGAAGCGGCGGTCCCAGCGGCGCAGCGTCTCGGCGTAGTGGCTGCCCATCTCGAGCTGGCCGGTGAGGCGGAGCGTGGTCTCGTCGCGGGTGATCTGGTCGATCACCTCGACGCTCGGGAGGAACCCGCCGGGGAAGATGTACTTGTTGATCCACGTCTGGCCGTCGCGGGTGGCGAGCATCCGGTCGTGGGGCATGGTGATCGCCTGGATCGCGACCCGGCCGCCGGGCGCGAGGACCCGGTCGATCGTCTGGAAGTAGGTGCCCCAGAACTCGTGGCCGACGGCCTCGATCATCTCGACCGACAGCACGGCGTCGTAGGTCGATCCGTCGCCGCCGAGCGCGCGGTAGTCCATCAGCTCGACGCGTACCCGGTCGGCGAAGCCGGCCGCCGCGATCCGCTCCTCGGCGAGCTCGAGCTGCTCGACGGACAGCGTGATCGAGTGCACGGTCGCTCCGCGGCGGGCCGCCCGGATCGCGAGCTCGCCCCAGCCGGTGCCGATCTCGAGGACGCGGGTGCCGTCGGTGACGCCGGCCTCGTCGAGGAGCCGCTCGATCTTGCGGCCCTGCGCCTCGGCGAAGTCGGGGCTGTGGACGATCGGGTCCGCGCTGTCGGTCGGCTCTGGTGGAGTGGCGACCAGGTGGTCACCGACGGAGCCGGGCCCGGCTCCCGCAGGGGAGAAGGAGGTGTCGAAGAGGGCGGAGGAATAGCTGAGGGTGTCGTCGAGGAACAGCTCGAACATCTCGTTCGACAGGTCGTAGTGGTGCGAGATGTTCGCCCGGCTGTTGTCCTCGGTGCTGCGCTGGTGACCCGGCAGGCGCGGTGCGAGGAAGGCACGCATCCGCTGCAGCGGCTCGGGGATCAGGGTGGCGATCCGGGCGGCGGGCACGGTGAGGAAGCCGGCCAGGTCCTCGGCGTCCCAGGCGCCGGTCATGTAGGCCTCGCCGAACCCGATGAGGTGGTCGCGCCCGAGGCGCGCGTAGAACTCGTCGGGACGGTGGATGTGCATCGTCGGGCCGCCCTGGCCGAGGCGACGGCCCGAGCGACCCTCGACCACGGTGACGTCGAGGCGGTTGACGGCGGCGTGGAAGAGGCGCCTGGCGACGGCCGCGGAGATCGCGGTGCGGGGTCCGCCGCGCAGGGGCTCGAGGGCGGGCACGCCCTGGGTGGAGGCGACGGGTGCTCCCTGGTCGCGTCGGTTCTTCTCGAGGGTCATCGGACGCCCTCCTGTCGGTGGTTGGGTCGAGGTCGGATCGGCAGCCGGCGCGCCCACAGCCAGATGCCGTGGGCCCGGATCAGCGCACTGCCGCGCAGCGCGGCGCCGAGGGTCTTGCGGACGGGGAGGTCGCTCCGGGTCCCGGTGAGGCTCGCGCTGAAGGGCGATGCGTCGCCACCGTCGTGGCCGCGCAGGGTCACCGCGACGTGCAGGCGGTCGGTCGGGATCGGCACCGCGACGTCGTACGCGCCGTCGACGCCGTGGAAGGGAGAGACGTACATCGCCTTGTCGGTCGTCGCGCGGCCCTGCTCGTCGGGGTGGACGAGGTAGGCGTGGCGGTCGCCGTAGGTGTTGTGCACCTCGACGACCACGCCCGCCTGACGGCCGGCGTCGTCGAAGCACCAGAAGACGCTGATCGGGTTGAAGGCGTGCCCGAGCGAGCGCGGGTTGGCCGCCATCAGGATCGTGCCGCCACCTTCCCTGCCGTCGGCACCGAGGCGCACGTCGTGACGGGCCAGGAACGACTCGACGTTGGCGCGCAGCGTGGCGTCCGGGTCGCCGAGGTGGTCGCGCGCCTCGAAGCGGGCGAGCACGCCGTGGTCGGGGAGGTCGTCGAGGTCGACGAGCCAGAAGGTCGAGGTGTGCTCGAAGGCCCGCTTGAAGGGCGTACGACGGGTGTGCCGGATCGTCGTCTCGAAGCGGCCGGGCGTCGGGAGCACGGGAGTGGTGCGGGTCCACGGGAGACCGAGCCGCGTCGCGGCGGCCAGGCCGGAGCGCGCACCGTCCTCGTGGAAGCCCCAGCCGTGGTAGGCCCCGGCGAAGGCGATCCGGTCGGTGTCGATCTCGGGCAGCCGACGCGAGGCGGCCACCGACTCGGGGGTGTAGAGCGGGTGCTCGTACTCCATCCGGTCGATCACCGTGGCCGGGTCGACGAGGTCCTCGCCGCCGAGGGTCACGAGGTAGTGGGTGTCGGTCGGCAGCCGCTGGAGGCGGGTGAGGTCGTAGGTGACCGTGACCGCGCCGGTCTCGTCCGCGGGCCGGAAGAAGTTCCACGACGCGCGGGCACCCTCGGCTGCCGGGAGCAGCGAGGTGTCGGTGTGCAGGAGCGCCGGGTTGCTGCTGTAGGGCAGCGCGGAGAGCAGCTCGCGCTGGAGGTCGGTGGGCGCCTCGAGCATGCCGAGCGCCTGGGCCGGGTGCGTCGCGATGACGACACCGTCGAACCGCGTCGTGCTGCCGCTGCCGTCGGTGACCTCGACGCCGTCGGCGAGCTCGCGGACGGAGGTGACCTTGGTGTCGAGGCGTACGTCGTGGAGGCCCGCGGCGACCGCGGCGACGTAGGTGCCGGACCCGCCGGTCACGGTCCGCCACTCGGGCGAGCCGAAGACACCGAGCATGCCGTGGTGCTCGAGGAAGGTGAAGAGGTAGCGCGCGGGGTAGTCGAGCGAGGTGGCGGGGTCGCACGACCACACGGCCGCCACGAGCGGCTCCATGAAGTGGCGCACGAAGCCGGGGGTGAAGCGGCCCTCGGCGAGGAACTCGCGCAACGTCTGGTCGGAGCCGTCGTCGTCGGCCGCGAGCACGGCGCGTGCGCGTCGGTGGAAGCGCGGGATCTCCAGCAGCATCCGCCAGTGGGAGCGCGACGTCAGGGAGGACCGCTGGGCGAAGAGGCCGCGGGCACCGAGCGCGCCGGCGTACTCCACTCCCGTGCCGGCGTCGCTGACCGAGAGCGACATCTCGCTGGGCTGGGTCGCGATGCCGAGCTCGGCGAAGAGGCGCAGCAGCGTCGGGTAGGTCCGGCGGTTGTGCACGATGAAGCCGGTGTCGATCGCCAGCTCGCCGTCGTCCGTCGGGACGCGGTGCGTGTCGGCGTGCCCGCCGAGCCGCGCATCGGCCTCGTAGAGCGTGACGTGCGCCGTGCGTGAGGCGACGTGCGCAGCGGTCAGTCCGGCCACGCCGGAGCCGACGACGGCGATCCGTCGTGGGGCGGCCATGCTCAGGTCGCCTGGGTGAGGTCGAACAGGGCGATGGGCTCGCTGCTGGGCTGGATCGACCCGCCGTCGGGCTCCACGGTGATCCCGACCGCCGCGGCGTCGGCCGCGGAACCGTCAAGGACCAAGGTCTGGTCGCCGCCGTCGGGCATCAGCCCGGCGGAGGTGAACTCTCCGTCGGGGGACAGGAGCCACAGCTCGTAGTCCTTGCCCTCGGGTGCGGAGGTCATGTCCTCGGTCTGGATCACGGCCCGGTCCTCGGCCTTCGAGCGCGTGACGGTCGCCTGGCCGGTGTCACCGAGGTCGAGGAAGACCTGCTGGGCATCGGGGGCGTCGAGGACCTGCTCGGCGGCAGTGAGTCGGGTCGGGGTCTCTTCCGACCACGGCTGCCACACGACGGCGCCGAGACCGACGATCAGGACGGCGGCCGCAGCCACGAGAAGAGGGAGGCGGCGCCGGAGGGTCGTCGCGGGGGTCCGCATGGGAGTGACGACCGGCGGCAGTGGGCGGACCTGGGCGATCCCGGCCAGCACCGAGTCGCGCAGCGCGGCGGGCGGTTCGATGGAGACGCTGTCGGCGAGCAGGGCCGCGGTCTCCCGCAGCTCGGCCACCTCGAAGCGGCAGTCGTCGCACTCGGCGAGGTGCTGCTCGAACCGAGCGCGCTCGAGGTCGTCGAGGGCGTCGACGGCATAGGCGCCCGTGAGCTTGTGCAGATCGCTCATGAGGCAACTCCCATCAGGTCTCGCAGACGGATCAGTCCGTCGCGTATGCGTGTCTTGGCTGTGCCGAGCGGCACGTCGAGCAGTGCGGCGACCTCGGTGTGCGTGTAGCCACCGAAGTAGGTGAGCTCGACGGCCTGGCGTTGTACGTCGGTCAGGGTGGCGACCGCGTTGCGGACGCGCGTGGCGTCGAGCGAGGCGTGTGCGGCCTCCGCGGTCTGGTCGTGGTCGATCGGTGCTGCCTCGCGGTTCCAGGTCTCGTCGCGAGCCGTGGAGGCCTCGACCGAGCGGACCCGGTCGACGGCCTTGCGGTGCACGATGGTGAGCAGCCAGCCGGCCGCACTCCCTCGTTGGGCGTCGTACCTGGCGCTGGAGCGCCAGGCGTCGAGGTAGGCCTCCTGGGTCACCTCCTCGGCGTGGGCCGGGTTGCGCACGACGCGCAGTGCCAGTCCGTACGCCCGGGCGGATGTCGCGTCGTAGAACTCCGCGAAGGCGGCCTGGTCTCCCAGTGCCGCCTTCCCGAGGAGGCCTGCGAGGCGAGCTGCGTCGCCCCCGGACGGGGCACCCTTGGCGGGTACCCCGTCCGGTACGGGCCTCACGTGTTCCACGTCAGCATCCTTGCGTATCCGTCGATGTGACGAATCACATCTCCGGCATCAGGACCTGGTCGACGACGTAGACGGTGGCGTTGGCGGTCTGCACGTTGCCGCAGACGACGGTGGCGTCACCGATGGAGAAGTCCTCGCCCGAGCCGTCGACGGTCAGCATGTCGCCGGCCAGGGTCTCGTGCTCGCCGGCCACGTCCTCGGGGCTGAGGCGCTCGCCGATCACGTGGTGGGTCAGGACGGTCGTCAGCGCCTTCTTGTCCTTCAGGAGGGCGTTGAGGTCCTTCTTCGGGATGGCGGCGAACGCGTCGTCGGTGGGCGCGAAGACCGTCAGGTTCTCGGCCGAGTTGAGCGTGTCGACGAGACCGGCCTGGGTCACCGCGGCGACCAGGGTCTTGAGGAGCGGGTTGTTGGAGGCGGCGGTGGCGACCGGGTCGTCGGCCATGCCCTCGACGGAACCCTCACCCGAGGTGGGAACGCCGGCGCAGCCGGGGCCGAACGGGCCGTCAGCAGCAGGCTCCTCCGACGGGGTCTCGGACTCGGAGGGGGTCTCCGAGGGGGTCGACGAGCTGGTGGTGTCGTCGGACGCCGAGGTGGAGGCGTCGTCGCTGCCACAGGCGGCGAGGCCCATCGACGCGGTTAGGGCAAGGGCGGCGAGGCCCATGGAACGGGTGCGGAGCTTCGTGTTCATGACGATGCCTTTCAGTAGGTCAAGTCGTGTCTGGGGCCGTGTGGCCCGCTGTCGGAAGGTGTTCGGCACCCCCCGTCGAGCGGATGGGTCGTTTCGGAAAAAAACTTTGGACAAACCGTGGACAACGCGGACATGGCACGGCGGGCGGAGCGTGACGCAGGTCCCGGAGGCTCAGGACCTGCGTCACGCACCGCCCGCCGTGCCGGCGTGCGTGTGCCGGGGTCAGCCGATGGAGACCGAGATCTCCTGGAGACCGCTCGAGCCCTCGGGGAACGGACGTGCCCGGACGTCGGTCTGGACGTCGCCGTCCTTGTTGGTCGCGCGGCAGGCGATGAAGTGCTGGCCGGGGGTGGCGTCCCACTCGAAGTACCACTGGCGCCAGTAGTCGTCGTTCACCTGCGGGCCGAGCGTGGCCGGCTTCCAGGCCTCGCCGTCGATGCGGACCTCGACCTTGTCGATGCCGACGTGCTGGGCCCAGGCGATGCCGCCGATGACGACCTTCCCGGACTTGGTGGTCGACAGCGGCTTGGGGGTGTCGATCCGGCTCGAGATCTTGATGGGGGCGTCGATCGCCCAGTCCCGGTCGGTCCAGTAGGCCTGCTCGGCGTCGTACGTCGTCAGGGTCATCCGGGTGATCCACTTGCACGCGCTGACGAAGCCGTAGAGCCCGGGCACGACCATCCGCGCCGGGAAGCCGTGCTCACGCGGGAGCGGCTCGCCGTTCATGCCGATCGCGATGATCGCGTCGCGGCCGTCGAGGGCCACGTCGAGCGGCGTCGAGATCGTCATGCCGTCCACGTCGGTCGAGAAGATCTGGTCGGCCTTGGTGGAGTCGATGCCGGCCTTGTCGAGGATGTCCTTGAGCGGCACGCCGAGCCAGCGGGCACCGCCGACGTAGGGGCCGCCGACCTCGTTGGACACGCACGTGAGCGTGATGTCGCGCTCGACGGTCGTCATCGCGGCGAGCTCGGCGAAGGTCAACGTGACCTCCTGGTCGACGTCGCCGTCGATGGTGAGGGTCCACGAGTCGACGTCCACCGCCGGAACCGTCAGCCGGGTGTCGACCCGGTAGAAGTCGGCGTTGGGCGTGCGCAACGGGCTGATGCCGTCGTACATCTCCTCGAGGCCCTGCGGGAAGGCGGACGCGGGGTCGGTGGCGGTCGGCAGCTCGATGTCGGTCCCGCCGAGGCGGTACGACGTCACGTAGCGGCCGAGTGCCCCCATGGTCACTGCGGCCGCGGCAAGGCCGCCGGTCGCCAGCACGACCCCGCGCCGGCTCGGGCCGTCGACCCCACGCGACGACCGGTCGGGACCCTGGTCCGAGACGCGGAGCAGCCACCACAGGGCGGTGGCTGCGGCGGCCGCGGTGGCCAGGGCGGGAAGGAGGTCCAGCGGCCCGGATCCCGGGCGAAGGACGGCGAGCACGCCGGCAAGACCGGCGAGCCCGACGAGGATGAGCAGGCCGACCGTCTCGCGACGCGCGGCGATCACGCCGGCGATCGCGGCGAGGAGCAGCACGACGATGGTCACCGAGCCGACCAGCACCAGCTTGTCGGCGGTGCCGAACTGGCGGATCGCGAACTCCTTGAGCGGCGTCGGCGTCAGGTCGATGACCGTCGAGCCGACCGCCAGCACGGGGGAGGCGGCGGGGACGGTGAGGGCGGCGACGAGGTGGCCGGCCGCGAGGCCGACCAGGGTCGCGAGGACACCGAAGGCAGCGTGCAGCAGCGTGCGTCGGCGGTCGTGCGGCGCGGTGGTGTCCATGCCGGGTGTTCGGAGCGGGAGGCCGTACGGATGGGCGGTGCGGCAGGATGACCGCCATGCCAGACACGTCCGACGCCCCCACCCAGTCGTCCTCCGAGCTGGTCCACTACTCGGTGTCCGACGCGGTCGCGACGATCACCCTCGACAGCCCGGCCAACCGCAACGCGCTCAGCCGCCAGCTCGTCACCGAGCTCTTCGGGCACCTCGAGCGGGCCGGTGCCGCCGACGACGTACGCGTGGTGCTGGTGGAGAGCAGCGGCAAGGTCTTCTGCTCCGGCGCGGACCTGTCGGAGGCCACGACCGAGGGGATGGAGGTCGGGGCGCGTCGCATCGTCGACCTGCAGCGGCTCGTCGTCACCCTCGACAAGCCGGTGGTCACCAAGAACCTCGGCGCGGTCCGGGCGGGCGGCATCGGCATCGTCGCCGCCGCGGACATCGCCGTCAGCGCCGAGGACGCGACCTTCGCGCTCACCGAGGTCAAGCTCGGCCTGGCGGCCGCGATCATCAGCCTCACCGTCCATCACCGGATGAACCCGCGGGCCGCCGCTCTCACCACGCTCGGCGGCGAGGTGTTCAGCGGCGCCGAGGCGGCGGCGTACGGCCTGGTGACGAAGGCCGTGCCGGCCGAGCGCCTCGACGAGGAGGTCGCCGCGATCTGCGCGAGCCTCGCGACCGGGGCGGCCCAGGGCCTGCGCGAGTCGAAGCGGATCCTCAACCGCGACCTGGTCGCCCGGATCGACGCACTCGGTGACGAGATGGCGACGACCAGCGCGCGGCTGTTCGCCAGCGACGAGGCGCGCGAGGCGATGACGGCCTTCCTGTCCAGGAAGCGCTGACCGGCGACTGCATCCGCCGGGGTGTCGCCGGCAGAGAAGCAGATGCCCCCCGACGAAGGAGACCTCGATGGACGGCCAGCGGCCCACCGGACGTGAGATCGACGGCGCCCGCATCGCCGTGATGGGTGCCACCGGCGCACTGGGGTCGCTGGTGGCCGCCGAGCTCGCGGCGCGCGGGGCCCGCCTGCTCGTGGTCGGTCGCGACCGCGAGCGGTTGGACGCTCTCGGGACGGGCGTGCCGGTGGTCGCCGACCTCGGCGACGCGCACGCCGGCGACGTCGTGGCCGCCGCTGCCCGCGAGCACCTCGGGGGTCTCGACGGTCTGGTCAACGCAGCCGGCGTGGTGGCCTTCGGCACGCTCGCGGACACGCCCGACGAAGTCGTCGAGGAGCTGTTCCTCACGAACGTGATCGGACCGCTCTTCCTGGTGCGCCGGGTCCTGCCCCTGCTCGAGGAGTCCGAGGGCTTCATCCTCCAGCTCAGCGCAGTCGTCGCCGAGCGCCCGATGCCTCGGATGGCGGCCTACTCCGCCTCGAAGGCCGCGCTCAGCGCCGTGGCGACGGCGCTGCGGACCGAGCTGCGGCGCAGCCGTGTCGACGTGTACGACGTCCGCCCGCCGCACACCGAGACCGGACTCGCGTCCCGCCCGATCTCCGGCGTCGCACCCGGCCTGCCGACGGGACTGGCGCCGGCCGACGTGGCGCACCGCATCGTCGAGGCGCTCGCGGCAGGCGCGAAGGACCTCGGGCCGGGCTCCTTCTCATGACCACCCCAGGACGTTCTTCTCCCCCGCTGCGCTCCTCCGGACAACGCCCCGGGGACCCCGGATGAGCACCCCGGCGCCGTGGTTGCTGCTGGTCGCGGCCGCCCATCTGGGCTTCCAGCTGACGGTCGACCTGGTCGTCTACCCGGCGCTCGCCGAGGTCGGGCCCGAGCGGTGGGAGCGCGCGCACGCCGCCCACTCGCGCCGGATCACGCCGGTCGTGGCAGTGGTCTACGTCCCGCTCGTGCTGGTGCTCGGCTGGGCCGCCGTGGCGGAGCCGCGCGACTTCGCCACCTGGGTCGCGATCGCCGGCGGCCTGCTCGCCGTCGTCGCGACCGCGGCCGTGGCCGCGCCGCTCCACGGCAGGCTCTCGTCGGGCGGCGCGGACGAGCGGTCGGTCCTGCTCGACCGGCTCCGCCGGGTCGACCGGGTGCGCACCGTCGGGGCTGCGGTGTGCGCGCTCGGTGCCGTGCTGCTCGTCGCCTGAGCCGACGTCATGGCGTCCGGCTGTCGCGCACCAGCCGGACGAGCTCGGGGGTCGCGAGGCCGAGGTAGGTCTCCTCGGGCGGCGTGCCGATGGCCGCGCTCATCGCTCCGCACGCGGCGGCGTCGAGGGTGAAGGTCCGCGCCGTCCCCGTGAAGTCCTGGAGCACCACGACGTACGACGTCGCCCCGGGTCGGGGCTCGCAGTCGGCCATGCCGTCCCGATAGCCGGTGGTGGCGGCGGCGAGGATGTTGACGACCGACTGGGAGCGCCACTGCTCGACGAACGTACGGCTGTCGCCCTGGCCGGTGTAGGCGCAGACGTCGATCGCCGAGACCTGCCCGGGGATGAGCGGCACCGTGGCCAGCGCCGACGACCCGGGCTCCTCGCGGAGCAGTCCCGCGTCGGCGCCGTCCGGGTTGGTCCCGGTGGTGGTCAGTCCGTCGGGGCAGGTGACGGCGCGCGGCTCGACCCGCGCGCCGGGGTCGCGCGTCCCGCCGGTGCCGCGCAGCACCGTCTCGAGCTGGATGAAGAACAGGTGGTCGTCGACGCAGGCGGTGTCGCCGGCGACCTGGGCGACGCTCCCGTCGGCCGGACCGATCTGGGCGCGGAAGAGCCGGCTCCGGGTGGGCGGCGGAAACGGTTGACGGTGCTCAGGGCGCGCTCCGAGCGATGAGCCGGACGAGCCGCTGGCGGGCGACCCCGAGCGAGGTCGGCTCGGCCGGCGTGCCCAGGGCCGCGACCACCGTCGCGCACTCGGTCGGGTCGATCGCGAGGGTGCGGGCGGTGCCGGTCGCGTCGGCCAGCACGACGACGTACGACGTCCCCCGGGGGCTGGCGCCGCACATCGTCCGGGCGCCGATGTCCACCTGGGTCGTCGCCGCCGAGCGGATCGAGTCGGCGAGGCCGGGGTCGAGCTGCCACTGGCCCGCGAGCACCCGCCCCGGGCCGCGCCCGGTGTAGGCACAGACGTCGGCGGCGACGGCCGGCAGCGGCAGGAAGGGGACCGTCTGCGCAGGCTGGTCCGCGAGCAGGCGGGCGGATGCGCCGTCCCGGTTGGTGGCGTCCGCGGTGAACCGGGCGGGGCAGGTCACCGGTCGCGGGGGCTCCAGCGTCGGCGACTGGGCCGCCGACGCCTCCATCAGCAGGGTGGTCTCGAGCTGGCTGAAGAGCACGACGTCCCGCTCGCTGCAGCCGGTGTCGCCGGTGAGCTCGGCGATGCGTCCGTCGGCCAGCCCGACCTCGATGCGGTAGTGCCCGGCCGGGCCCGGGGACGGACCGACGTCCGCCGCGCAGTCCGGGCGGTCGACCTGCGTCTGCCACAGGCCGGCCGCGACCGAGTCGGCGAGGTCGCCGGTGACGACACCGCTCGGGTGCCGCACCACCTGGGCGTGGCCGCCGGCGACCGGGCAGAAGCGCACCCACTCCGCGCCCTGCTTCCCGATCTCGTCGGTCGGTGCGGTCGCGCGCACGACGCACGCGATCGACCGGGGCGCTGCCGCCGGCTCCGAGCCGGACACGAGCCCGGGCAGGGTGAGGACGGCGACCAGCACGAGGAGGCCGACCGCGACGGCGGCCAGCACGGTCCACCCGGCACGAAGTGTCACGAGATCCACGCTAAATGAGTGTGCAGGCCGAAGCGGGGCTAGGCTTGTCGGTCTGTCCGAGCGGGTTGGACACAGTTCATCGGGGGATGAGGAGCAGCACTTGAGCGAGGAGCTCGAAGCACGCGAGATCGCGGCGGAGCAGCAGTACGTCGACGAGGTCTACGTCCAGCTCGAGGCATCGACGCAGAACGCGAAGGCGCTCGCGGCCGAGGGTCGCAACCGCGGCAAGCTGGAGCACGAGGGCGGTCTCGTCGAGCGCGACGCGATGGTCTTCCAGGCCGCCAAGCGGATCGCCCAGCTCGACGCGGCCCACGAGGGACTGGTCTTCGGCCGGCTCGACCTCGACCCGTCGATCGACGCCCTGCCGCGCTACATCGGGCGCATCGGCGTCCGCAACGCCGACCGCGACGTGCTGCTCATCGACTGGCGCGCGCCCGCTGCCGGCGTGTTCTACCAGGCCACCGCCGCGACCCCGCAGGGCGTCGTACGCCGCCGGGTGCTGCGCTCGCAGCACCGCACGGTGATCGGCGTCGAGGACGAGCTGCTCGACGACCAGGCCGAGACCGACCTGCCGATCGTCGGCGAGGGCGCGCTGATGGCGCAGCTCTCCCGGGCCCGCGACCGGTCCATGCACTCGATCGTCGCGACGATCCAGGCCGAGCAGGACAAGGCCATCCGCGCGCCCGGGAAGGGCGTCGTGTCGATCTCGGGCGGACCGGGCACCGGCAAGACCGTCGTCGCGCTGCACCGCGCGGCGTTCCTCCTCTACTCCGACCGACGTCGCTACGAGGGCGGCGGCGTGCTCGTCGTCGGACCCAGCGGGGTCTTCATGCGCTACATCGAGCGCGTGCTCCCCAGCCTCGGCGAGACCGCCGTCGCGCTGCGCTCGCTCGGCGAGGTCGTCGGTGGCATCCGCGCGACCCGCCACGACGAGCCGGCCGTGGCCGACATCAAGGGCGCCACGAGGATGGCCGAGCTGATGCGGCGTACGGCGCGCCAGCACGCGCCGGGCGCCCCGACCAGCTTCCGCATCTACTGGCGCGACGACACGATCGTGCTCGACCCCGGCCTGCTCGGCCGGCTGCGCCGCCAGCTGATGTCGCAGGGCCGCCGCAACCGCCAGCTCCCGCGCGTCGCCCGGACGCTCCTCGACGCGATGTGGCGCCAGGTGCAGGGCGAGCGCGGTCGCGAGCGTGGCCGTGAGGCCTTCGACGACGACATGCTCGGCCACGCCGGCTTCGTCGAGTTCGCCTCGTCGTGGTGGCCGCCGCTCGACGCGGCCACCGTCTTCGGCTGGCTGCGCGACCCCGAGTTCCTCTCGCGGGTCGGCGAGGGCGTCGTCAGCCGCGAGGAGCAGCTGCTGCTCGCCAAGTCGTGGGCCTCCGACGGCTGGTCGATCGAGGACGTGCCGCTGCTCGACGAGCTGCGCTACGCCATCGGTGACGTGCCGCAGCGCACCGACGACGAGCGCGACCTCGACGAGACCGGCCTCCTCGAGGGCGGCGTCGACCTCCAGGAGCTCACCACCATCTCCGAGCGGGAGTACGCCCCGGGCGGTCTCGCCTGGTCGGCCCCGACCCACCGCATCGAGGACGACGGCTACGCCCACGTCCTCATCGACGAGGCCCAGGACCTGACGCCGATGCAGTGGCGGATGGTCGGTCGCCGCGGCCGCGCCGCGAGCTGGACGATCGTCGGCGACCCGGCGCAGTCGTCGTGGCCCGACGCCCCCGAGGCCACCCGCGCCCGGCTCGAGGCGCTGGAGGGCAAGGAGCTCCACGAGTTCCACCTGTCCACCAACTACCGCAACTCCGCCGAGATCTACGCCTTCGCGGCCGACTACGCGCAGCGCGTGGGCCTCGACGCCGACCTGCCGGATGCCGTACGCCGCACCGGCGAGGAGCCGCGGGTCGTGGGTCCGGTCGACGACCTCGAGTCCGCCGTGCGTGCGGCCGTGACCGAGACGGCCGGCCGCGTGCAGGGCACCGTCGGCATCGTCGTACCCGTCGCGCGTCGCTCGGAGGTCAACGCCTGGCTGGCGTCCTGGCCGGAGCTGGCGTCCGACGCCGCCGGGGCCCGGGCCGCGGTCGACTCCAGCGTCACGCCGAGCGGCGAGGACCGCGTCGTCGTCCTCACCGGGCTCGACACCAAGGGCCTGGAGTTCGACGGCATCGTGGTGGTCTCGCCGCAGGAGATCGAGGACGAGTCGGCGACGGGTCGCGCGACCCTCTACGTCGTGCTCACGCGTGCCACGCAGCTGTTGACCACCGTCGGCTGAGGTCGCGTTTCGGGTTGTCGGTGGGGCGTGCGTACGATCGCCCACTCGTCCTGCACGACCACGACCTTTGGGGAGGCCGATGTCCCGGCGCGCGCCAGTCCTCGCAGCCCTGACGCTCGCCGTCCTCGGTCTGCTCGCCGGACCTGCGCAGGCGACCCTCCCGCGCGGTGACCGCGTCGAGTCCGACCCCGACCCGAGCTGGGGCTGGGAGCTCCTCTTCGAGGACGGCTTCGACGGCCCGGCCGGCACCCAGTCCCCCCAGTGGCACGCGATGACGGGCTGGAACCCGGCTCTGCAGAACGGCGTCGGCCAGCTCGACGTCTCGGCCCTGTCGCAGCTGCGCTCGACGTCGGGCTGGGTGCTCCCGGCCGGGACGACGGTGAAGGTGTCGGCCAGCCTCCTCATGCCCGACACCGGCACGAACTACGCGGCCGTATGGGTGCAGCACCCCAACGCCCTCGACCCGCGCGAGATCGACGTGATCGAGAGCTACGGCCCCCTCAAGCCTGCGGGCGCGCAGGCCGCCTCGCACCTCTGCTACGACGAGACGCTCGACAACGGCGTCGACGAGTGCGCCGCCGCCGGGCTCGCCCCCGAGCTGCTGCCTGTCACCGACCGGTTCCGCGACGGCGCCGAGCCCTGGGACGGCTACTGGGAGTACGACGCCGTCTTCACCGTCGGCGGTGACGACGTCTCCTTCTCCGCCCAGGACGGGTTCGGCAACCAGGCGTACGCCCTCCGCACCGCGCCCGACCCCCGCCGTGTCCCCGGCAACCTGCTGCCCTTCCACCTCCGGTTGTCCAACAAGGACGTCGACCCGCAATACGCCGTCCCCGGCGGCACGCGGCTGAGCATGCTCGTCGACTGGGTGCGCGTCGAGGTGCGCTACCCGCCCGACCCGCGCCCGGTCCCCACCCCGCCGGTCGGGTAGCCCGCTCCCCGTTGACGGGTCATTGCGGGCGGCGCATGTCGAACCGGTTGCTGGTGTCGATGCCGAAGTAGGCCGTCGGCCCGCCAGCCCGCAGGATCGGCTGCGCCCGGGCGGTGTCGTAGATCCCGTCCACGAGCAGGTCCTCGTCGATGTGCACGCCGACCACCTCGCCGACGGTGAACCACGCTCCGCTGGCATCCCCCGTCGCGGTCTGCAGCTCGATGATCTGGGTGACTCGGCACTCGAAGGTGACCGGCGCCGCTGCGACCCGAGGTGCCTCGACCACCAGCGAGGGCACCGACTCGAGGCCGGCCGCCTCGAACTCGTCGATGTCCTCGGCGGTGGAGGTCGCGTTCATCTGCTCAGCCAGTGCGCGGGTGGCGAGGTTCCAGGTGAACTCGCGCGTCGCCTCTGCGTTGGCCACAGTTCCCTTCCAGCCGTTGCTGGAGAAGCCCACCAGCGGCGGGACGTAGTTGAGCGCGTTGAAGAAGCTGTAGGGCGCAAGATTGCGTCGGCCCTGCGTGTCGAGGGTCGCGATCCAGCCGATCGGGCGCGGGGCGACGATCGAGTTGAAGGGGTCGTGTGGCAGCCGATGGCCGTCCGCGGGGCGGTAGAAGTGTTCGCTCACCGTTGCATGACATCAGAGCGCTCGGATGGCCCGGGCATGGACAAGCCCCTTCACGCCTCCTCGACTCAGGCCGAGCGACGCAGGGGCCGCGCATTGCCCGCGCAACCGGGTCGGCCGAAAGCACGAGACGCGGACCGGTCATCCGGCTCATCGGGCTCGGGCTCCGGGGCCGATCCGCCTGCCGGCCGCGTGGGCAAGCGTGGAGCCATGCGGTCGCCCGACCGCGACGAAGGAGCAACGAGATGAGCACCACGGCCCTGCCAGACATCCGCGCGGCGCGCGACGAGCGGGTCGTGGGTGCCCTGGCCCTCGCGCTGGCAGCGTCGCTGGTCGTCCAGAACGCGGCGGTGGCCTGGGCCGCGGCACCGAGCTACGCCGCCCCGATGACGGAGGTGCTCGCCTTCCACGCCGAACACCGCGGAGCGGTCGCCATTGCCGTCGGGCTCGAGGCGCTGAACCTCCCGCTGCTCCTCGGGTTCCTCGCCGGCCTCCGCGGGCTCGTCGAGCAGCGCGGCGGTGCGGGAGCGGTCTGGTCGCGGCTCGCGCTGGCCGCCGGCGCCGTCCTCTCGGCCGCCTTCGGGCTCTACGCGGTGCTGTGGATCGGGACCGTCCTCGTCGCCGACGGCCTGACCGGGCCCACGCCGTTGCTCGAGCTGGTCTGGCAGCTGCACGCGGCCGCGTTCGCCTTCGTGCTGTCGGCGCTCGGCACGACCCTCGTCGCCGCAGCGCTGACCACGCACGCGGGCCGCCTGACTGCGCCGTGGCAGCGGTGGCTCGGACTCGTCGGGGGCGGCCTGATGCTCGCCGCGGGAGCCGCCAGCCTGCCGATCGCGGACGGCTCGTCACTGCTGTTCGTGGGGATGCCCGGGTACGCCGCCTGGCTCGTGTGGCTCCTCGCCACCGGCGTACGCCTGGTGCGCAGGGCCGCGTAGTCAGCGCAGGTGCGCGTCCGGGAGCAGCGGGCCGGCGGCAGCGGCGGGGCGCCCGAGCCCGGCGACGGCGCCGAGCACGAGCACGATGCCGGCCACGGCCACCGGACCGAGGGCCTCGCCGAGCACCACCGCGGCGACGACCGCCGCGGTCACGGGTTCGACCAGGCTCGCGGTCACCGCGGTGCTCGGCGCGACGACGCGCAGACCGGAGTAGAGCAGCACGTAGGCGAGCGCCATCGTCAGGGCGCCGAGGTAGAGCAGCCACCCCAGCGCCACGGCGTCGGTGGTGACGCGCGGCCCGTCGACCACCGCGAGGCAGGGGAGCAGGACGGCCGCCCCGACGAGCGTCATGCCACTCGTCAGCACCAGCGGCGACGACGTACGGCTCACCGTGCCGCCGGCCACCGTCGTGACGGCGTACGTCGTCCCGGACGCGATCGCGAGCAGCACCCCGGCGACCGGGGCGGGGCCGGTCGACGACTCGTGCCCGGCGACGCTGACGAGCACCAGCCCGACGAGCGCCGCGCCCAGCACCGCGAGCCGCGAGGACGCGGGGGAGCGACGGTCGCGCACCGACTCGAGGACGGTGAGCAGCACCGGAGCCAGCCCGAGGCTGACCACGGTCGAGACGGCGACGCCGACCTGGGTGACCGAGACGAAGTAGAAGCCCTGGTAGGCCGCCGTGCCGGCGCCGACCGCGAGGAGCTGGCGCGGGTGCCGGCGGGCGAGGTCGACCAGCTCGCCACCCCTGCGCAGGGCGACGAGCGCGCCGAGCAGGACCGCCGCGGCGATCGCCATCCGCCAGGCGCTGATCGTGACGGGCGAGAGGGCCTCGTGCTCGCGGATCAGCTGCACGGCCAGGCCGCCGGTGCCCCACAGGACGCTCGCCGCGCCGACCTCGAGCAGTCCGCGCAGGTGGGACCGCGACCCCTGGCTCATGGCGCGAGTCTGTCAGCGCCGGGGCGCCTCGACATCCGGGTTTCGCCCCTCGACTCCTAGGGTGTGGGCCATGTCGTCATCGCAGCAGGCAGGCGGCCGCGTCCTCGTCACGGGCGGAGCCGGCTTCATCGGCACGACCCTCGCGCGGCAGCTCGCGGACTCCGCCGAGCAGTGGGTCGTCCTCGACAACCTCCACCCGCAGGTGCACCCGGGCTCGCAGCCCCCGGCCGACCTCCCCGACTCCGTCGACCTCCGCGTGGGGGACGTCACGAGCGCGCACGACCTGGACGCCGTCGTCGCCGACCTGCGCCCCGACACCGTGATCCACCTCGCGGCCGAGACCGGCACCGCGCAGTCGCTGGCGGAGAGCACGCGCCACGGGATGGTCAACGTCGTCGGCACCACCCAGCTGCTCGACGCCCTCACCCGCGCCGGCCACGTGCCCGGTCACTTCGTGCTGACCAGCTCGCGCGCGGTCTACGGCGAGGGCGTGTGGCGCAACCCGGACGGCTCGACCTTCCAGCCCGGCCTGCGCACCCACGCGCAGCTCGAGGCGGGGAAGTGGGACCACGGCGACGGCGCCGTCCACGTGCCCAACACGGTCGCCGGCACCCACCCGAACCCGATCAACGTCTACGGCGCGACCAAGCTCGCGCAGGAGCAGATCCTGTCGGCGTGGACCGGCTCGCACGACACCCGCCTCTCGGTGCTGCGCCTGCAGAACGTCTACGGCCCGCGCCAGTCGCTGTCCAACCCCTACACCGGTATCGTCTCGCTCTTCTCGCGGCTGGCCCGCGAGGGCGAGTCGATCCCGCTCTACGAGGACGGCGACATCACCCGCGACTTCGTCCACATCGACGACGTGGTCAGCGCCCTGGTAGCCGCGATCGCCGCCCCGCCGGTCGACCACATGCGCACGGTCGACGTCGGCAGCGGCGTCCGCACCACGATCGGTGACCTGGCCCGCGAGATCGCCCGCTACCACTCGGCGCCGGAGCCGCACGTCACGGGCCAGTACCGCGACGGCGACGTCCGGCACGCGTCCTGCACGGTCGAGGACACCGTCCGCACCCTCGACTGGGAGCCGCGGGTGAGCCTGCGCGACGGCGTCGCCGGGCTCCAGGACTGGATCGCGACGCAGCTCGACTGAGACGGGCTCGGATCGCCCGGCGGCGCGCCCGTAGGGTTTCGGCCATGACCGAGACCCCCACCGTCGCCGACCTCCTGGAGCAGATCCAGGGGTACGGCGCATGGGCGGTCATCCGGCGCAAGGCCGCGCCGACCGTCGGCCTGGTCGGCGGCACGCCCCACGAGGTGGCGTCGCTGCTCGACATCCCGCTGGAGTCCGGCGCCCCCGAGCCGGGGCGCAGCGCCGACCGGTTGGTCGCCGTGCCGTTCCGGCAGGTGCGCGAGCGCGGCTTCGCCGCCATCGACGACGGCACGCCGCTGACCGTCGTCGACATCGAGGTCGAGCACGAGGTGGCGGTCGACGACCTCCTCGCCGCGTTGCCCGACGTGCCGGTCGAGCTCGCCGACCGCGGCGGCTTCGCGACCAGCGACGAGGACTACGGCACGGTCGTCGAGGCGATCATCCGCGACGAGATCGGCCAGGGCGAGGGCGCCAACCTCGTGATCGGCCGGCACTACCGCGCCGCCCTCGCGGACTGGGACGCGACGAAGGCGCTCACCGTGCTGCGCCGCCTCATGGAGCGCGAGCGCGGGGCGTACTGGACCTTCTGCTTCTTCACCGGCGACCGCTTCCTCATCGGCGCCAGCCCCGAGCGGCACGTCTCCGTGCGCTCGGGCGACGTCCGGATGAACCCGATCTCCGGGACCTTCCGCGTCGCGGGCCACGGTGACGACCCCGATGCGCTGAAGACGCACCTCCTCGACTTCCTCGGGAACGAGAAGGAGGTCTTCGAGCTCTTCATGGTCGTCGACGAGGAGCTCAAGATGATGTGCGACATCTGCCACGAGGGCGGCCAAGTGCTCGGGCCGTTCCTCAAGCCGATGACGCACCTGATCCACACCGAGTACCTCCTCGCCGGGCGGTCCGACCGCGACCACCGCGAGATCCTGCGCGACACCATGTACGCCGCGACGGTGACGGGCGCCCCGGTCGAGAACGCCTGCCGCCTGATCGCCGACTACGAGCCCGAGGGCCGCGGCTACTACGGCGCCGCGCTCGCGCTGTTCGGCCGCTCGCCCGACGGCACGCCGACCATGGACAGCCCGATCCTGATCCGCACCGCCGACGTCTCGCCGGCAGGCGAGCTCAAGGTGACCGCGGGCGCGACACTCGTGCGCGACTCCGACGCGGCTTACGAGGTCGCGGAGACCCGGGCCAAGGCGGGCGGCATCCTCAGCGCCTTCGGGCTGGCGCCGGCGGCGACCTCCGACGGCACGGACATCGCCGAGCTCGCGCGGGACGAGGACGTCGTACTCGCGCTGGGGTCGCGCAACCAGCGGCTCTCGCGCTTCTGGCTGACCGACCAGGCCGGCGAGCCCGCCGACCCCTCGCTCGCCGGGAAGTCGGTCGTGATCCTGCACGGCGAGGACGACTTCGTGAACATGCTCGTCCACGTGCTCGGCGTCTTCGGCATGACAGCGACCGTGGTGCGGCACGAGGACTACGCGGCGGGGGCCTTCGACGGCGCCGACCTCGTCATCGTCGGCCCCGGCCCCGGCGACCCGCGCGAGGGCGACCACCCGAAGATCGCGGCGTTCCGACAGGCCGTCGACGACCTGCTCGCCTCCGGCCAGCCCTTCCTCGCGGTCTGCCTCGGCCACCAGACGCTGTGCCAGCGGCTCGGGCTCGAGCTGGGCTACAAGGACGTCGTCTTCCAGGGCACGCAGTCGCCGGTCCGGCTCGACGGTCGGACCGAGCGCGTCGGCTTCTACAACACCTTCGTCGGCCGGGTGCCCGACGGCGCCGCGCTGCCCGAGGGCGTACGGGTCGAGGCCGACGAGGCGACGGGCGACATCCACGCGATCGTCGGCCCGCACTTCCGCGGCATCCAGTTCCACGCCGAGTCGATCCTCACCGAGAACGGCTACGACCTGCTGCACAGCGCTGTCTGCGGCCTGCTCCTCGATACCTGAGGACGTGGTGGACGGAGATCGGGGCGGATCGCGCACGTGACGTCCTCAGATATCCGGGTGGGGAAAGTAAAGTCCCCCTGCAGGGATTGATCTGGGGGACCACGGGGGAGACACGTGCAGCACGTCAGACGAGCATGGGCAGCGGTCTGCCTGTTCACGACCATCGCCACCGCGGGGGCCTTCGGCACGTCGGTCGGCACGGCCGGGGCGGAGGCCGCAGCGACGGTCGCTGCGGACGGGCGACCCAACGTCGTCGTGGTGATGCTCGACGACTTCTCGATGGACCTCGTCCAGACGATGCGGTCGGTGCAGAAGATGCGCAAGGCGGGGGCGTCCTACCCGCACTCCTTCGTCACCGACACGCTGTGCTGCGTGTCGCGGTCGAGCTTCTTCACGGGCCAGTACCCCCACCAGACCGGCGTCCTCACCAACACCAGCAACCAGGGCAGGTCGATGCTCGGCGGCTGGGCGGCCTACGCCGCCAACGGCAACCCGGAGCGCGCGTTCAACGTGCGGCTCCAGGAGTCCGGCTACACCACCGGCTTCGTGGGCAAGTTCCTCAACGAGTACGAGTGGTCGCCCGGCCGCGCGCTGCCGCCGGTGGTGCCGGGCTGGTCGACCTTCAACACCGTCTTCGGCTCGGCCTACGACGGCTGGGACTTCGCCAGCACCTCGCTCGACGGCGGCCGCCTGCGGCTGACCCAGCACGACGCACCTCCCGCGAGCGCGAGCAACGCCGCCAAGGACAAGGCGTACGCCGGCACGGTGGCCGGCGACCTGGCGATGGACTTCCTGGCGGCCAACGAGGCCGCGGACGCGCCGTACTTCCTGGAGGTCGCGCTCTACGCGCCCCACAACCGCACCCAGCCCGAGGGCCACTACCCCGGCGATCCGCTCTTCCCGCCGATGTTCCGCGACCGCGAGGGCGAGCGCAGCTGCGGGCGGGTGGCGTGCAGCAAGCTGACGTCCGCTGACCTCCCGGGCCTCGGCGACTCGGCGAAGGACAACCGACCGCGCACCGCGTCAGGCAAGCGGGCGCGTGCGTGGAACACGGGCTCCCCGCTGTCGAAGGCCGTGGCCGTGCGCGACCTGCGCAACCGAGCGCGGATGTCGCAGTCCGCCGACCGGCTGATCACGAAGATCCTGCGGACCGTCGGCCCGGACACCTACGTCGTGCTGACCTCCGACAACGGCTTCCACCTCGGGCAGAACGGGCTCGGCCGCGGCAAGGGGACGGCGTACGACACCGACGTGCGGGTGCCGCTGCTGGTCACCGGGCCGGGCGTCGTGCCGGGGCAGCGCAAGGAGGTCACCAGCAACATCGACCTCGCGCCGACCTTCGAGGAGCTGGCCGGGCTGGCGCCCGTGCCCTACCGCAGCGGGCTGTCGCTGGTGCCAACCTTCACGCAACCGGCGCTGGTGCGGCAGTCGTACGCCTTCCTCGAGCACACGCAGCAGACCCTGACCGGCGGTGATCCCGACGCGGCCTTCAGCGGCCCGGAGCTCGACCGGATCCCGTCCTACACCGCGGTGCGCAGCCGGCTCGCGCTGCTCGTGCGGCTCGACCTCGACCCGCGGAGCAAGCGCACGTCGTGGGGCTACGAGTACTACAGCTATCGCCAGGACCGCTGGGAGCGGCGCAACGCCTTCGCCAGCCCGAGGCGGAAGCCCGAGGTCGACCTGCTGATGGCCAAGCTGGCCGCCTTCGACCAGTGCCGAGAGGTCCGTGCCCAGCCGGTCTCCGAGGCGTGTCGCCGCCTGCGCTCCTAGCACTGATGACTGAGGCCCCGGCGTCGTGCAGGCGAGCGGCGCTCAGCGCCGCGCTCGCAAGGCGCCGGAGCGATGTCGTACCGGATCGTCCTTCGAGCGACGGCAACGCAGCGAGCGTGGATGCTGAGCGTCGCGGAGCGCGCGACGCCGGGGCCTCACTCATCTAGGGTCTGGCGCGTGACGCCGGACGTGATCGTGGTCGACCACCACGACTCCTACACGTGGAACCTGGTGCACCTCGTCGCCGCGGTGACCGGCGTCCTGCCGCGCGTGGTCGAGCACGACGAGGTGGAGCCCGCGGACGTGCTGCGCCACTCCCACGTCGTGCTGTCGCCGGGCCCCGGCCATCCGGCCGTGGCCTCCGACTTCGCCGTGGGGACGGCGGTCCTGCTCGACGGGTCGCGCCCGGTGCTCGGGGTCTGCCTGGGCATGCAGGGCCTGGTGACGGCGTACGGCGGCGAGGTCGCGCGCCTGGCTCCCGCGCACGGGGACGTCGCGACGATCCGCCACGACGGCGAGGGCGTGTTCTCCGGCCTGCCGCAGGACTTCGACGCCGTGCGCTACCACTCGCTCGGCGCGGTCGCCCTCCCTGCGACGCTCGTCGCG
The DNA here is from genome assembly GCF_016735675.1 of Nocardioides baculatus. Taxonomy (GTDB): domain Bacteria; phylum Actinomycetota; class Actinomycetes; order Propionibacteriales; family Nocardioidaceae; genus Nocardioides; species Nocardioides baculatus. The sequence continues at coordinate 895,363 of NZ_JAERSG010000001.1, forward strand.
ACGGCGTGGAGCGAGGACGGCGTCGTGATGGGCGTCCGGCACGTCGACCTGCCGCTCGAGGGTGTGCAGTTCCACCCCGAGTCCATCCTGTCGGAGCACGGCGCCGAGCTGGTCGGGAACTTCCTCTCGTGAGCGACGAAGCCACCGAGTTCTTCCTCGACGTCGCGGCCCAGCACGAGCGGTGCTTCTGGCTCGACGGCGGCGGCGCGCGCGAGTGGTCGGGCCGCCGCTCGATCATCGGGTGGCTCGCCGACCACAACGAGTCGCTCTCGTGGTCGGCGGCGCGACGTGAGGTGACCCTCCACGTCGGCGGGGCGTCGACGGTCGTGGGCGACGACATCTTCGCCGTGCTCGAGGCGCGGATGCGTTCCGGCGAGCAGTGGTTCGGCTACCTCGGCTACGCCTCCCGCGCCGACCTCCCCGCCTCGCCCGACCCGTGGCTGCCCGACGCGGTCTGGATGCGCCCGACGGCGGTGCGAGTGTTCGAGCACCCGCAGCCCGTGCATGAGTCCCCGCACGTGCGGGGAGTCCGTCACTTGGAGGCCGTTGCAACCCCCTCCAAGAGTCCGACTCGCCCTCCAAGTCCCGTCCCGGCGGAGTACGCAGCCGCGTTCGCCCGCGTCCAGGAGCACCTCCACGCGGGCAACTCCTACGAGGTCAACCTCACCCATCGGCTGAGCATCACTGACGACCTCGACCCGGTGACGGCGTACCTCCGGCTGCGCGAGCTCAACCCCGCGCCGTACAGCGGGTTCCTCCAGCACGACGTCGACGGCGCGCGCGCCTGGCTGCTGTCGAGCTCGCCGGAGCGGTACGCGCTGGTGACCCCCGACCGGCACCTCGAGACCAAGCCGATCAAGGGCACCACCCCGCGCGGCGCGACGCCGGCGGAGGACGAGCTCCTGCGGACGCGGCTGGCCACGGAGAGCAAGACGCGCGCCGAGAACCTGATGATCGTCGACCTGCTGCGCAACGACCTGTCGATGGTCTGCGAGGTCGGCTCCGTCGAGGTGCCTGCGCTCATGCAGGTCGAGTCCTACGCATCGGTCCACCAGCTCGTGTCGACGGTGCGCGGCCGCCTCCGCGACGACGTCACGACCGTCGGCGCGCTGCGGGCGCTCTTCCCGGCGGGCTCGATGACGGGCGCGCCCAAGCTCCGCACGATGGAGATCATCGACGAGGTCGAGTCGACACCGCGTGGGGTGTACGCCGGCGCCTTCGGCTGGATCAGCGGCGACGGCCCGGCCGACCTCGGGGTGGTCATCCGGTCGCTGACGACCGACGGCGGCGGGACCTGGCGGCTCGGCACGGGCGGTGGGATCACCGTCCGCTCGGACGTGGACGAGGAGTGGGCGGAGTCGGAGTGGAAGGCCGAGCGGCTGCTCCGCGTCTTCGACTGAGCTTCGCACCCGAGTTCCACGGTTCGTAGCCCAGATCTGGGCCACTAACCGTTGCGGTCACCGGATATCCGGTGACTCCAGCGCCGCCCCGACCCCCGGCAGCCACAACGCGAACCGGGCCCCGCCCTCGGGCGACTCCGCCACCTCGATCCGGCCGCCGTGCCGGTCGACGACCTGCCGCACGATCGCGAGCCCGAGGCCGGAGCCGGGCATCGCGCGCGACTCCTCGGAGCGGAAGAACCGCTCGAAGATGTGGGGCCGGTCGGCCTCGGCGACACCGTCGCCCTGGTCGTCGACGACGAGCGTGCCGTCGGTGAGCCGGACGGTCACGGTGCCGTCGGAGGGGCTCCACTTCGCGGCGTTGTCGAGGAGGTTCGTCACCGCGCGCTCGAGGCTGCTGGAGTCGCCCACGACGAGCCACGGCTCGGTCGCCACGTCGAAGGCGATGCCCTGCGCGCGGCGGCGTACGCGCGTCACGGCGCGGTCGACGACGTCGGCCAGGTCGACCTGCGCGACGACGTGGGTCATTGGCTCGTCGCGGGCGAGCTCGACGAGGTCACCGACGAGTGCGCTGAGCTCCTCGATCTGGCCGCGCACGTCGTCGAGCAGCTCGAGCCGCGCCTCGGCGGGGAGCGCCGTGTTGCCCTCGGCCTGACGCAGCAGGTCGAGGTTGGTGCGCAGCGACGTGAGCGGCGTGCGGAGCTCGTGGCTCGCGTCGGCGACCAGCCGACGCTGACGGTCGCGCGAGGCGCCGAGCGCCAGCAGCATCTGGTTGAACGCCGTCGCGAGACGCGCGACCTCGTCGTCGCCCTCGACCCGCAGCGGCGCGAGGTCCTCGGTCTCGGCGATGCGTTCCACGACCTGGGTGAGCCGGCGGACGGGTCTCAGGCCGTTGCGCGCGACGAGCCATCCCGCGAGCATCGCGGCCAGCACGCCGAGTGCGCCGAACACGAAGAGGACGCCGCCGAGCTTGCCCAGCGTGCGCTCGGTCTCGGTCAGCGGCTGCGCCAGGATCAGCGCCTGGCCGCTCCCCGCGCGGACGGTCGCGACGCGGTAGCGCTCGCCCTCCTCCGTGACGAGCGTGCGCACGACCGACTCGCGCTGCCCTGTGACGACCGTGTACTCCGGCTCGCCGAGGCTGAACGTCGGGATCGCGGTGCCGGACATGCCGCGGCCCTCGGAGTTGATCAGGATGATCCGCACGTCCGCGGCGCCGAGGACCCACAGCGGCACGTCGCCGGCCGCGATCGCCGACAGCGTCGTGTCGCTGGTGGCCTTGTGGGCGCGGTTGAGCAGCGACTGGTCGAGGGAGCTGATGAGCTGCTGGCGCATCACGACGTACGCCGTCAGCGACAGGATCGCGATCGACACCCCGAGCGCCAGCGTGGTGAGGACCGCGACGCGCGACGCCAGCGAGCGGCGGTAGTGCCACCGCCCCTGGGCGAGGGCCTCCTCGGGCCTCATCGCGTCGTCATCCGAGGTCCGTGGTGGCTCATGCTTCCTTCAGGACGTAGCCGACGCCGCGCACCGTCTGGATCAGCCGCGACTCGCCCTCGGCCTCGGTCTTGCGGCGCAGGTAGCCGACGTAGACCTCGAGCGAGTTGGCGCTCGTCGGGAAGTCGTAGCCCCACACCTCCTCGAGGATGAACGACCGGTCGAGCACCCGGCGAGGCCGCCGCAGGAACATCTCGAGCAGCGTGAACTCCGTACGGGTCAGCTCGATCGGCCGCCCGCCCCGGGTGACGTCGCGGCTCGAGACGTCCATCGTGAGGTCGGCGAAGCTGAGCACCTCGCCGTCCCCCTCGGCGTCAGGCACGACGCGCCGCAGCAGGGCGCGCAGGCGAGCGAGCAGCTCCTCGAGCGCGAACGGCTTGGTGAGGTAGTCGTCGGCCCCGGCGTCGAGGCCCTCGACCCGGTCGCCGACCGCGTCGCGTGCGGTGAGCACCAGGATCGGTACGTCGTTGCCGGCCGTGCGCAGCGCCCGCGTCGTCTCGATCCCGTCGAGCCGAGGCATCATCACGTCGATCACCACCACGTCGGGGTGGTGCGAGCCGACCGCGACCAGACCCTCGGCCCCGTCAGCCGCGAGCACGACGTCGTAGCCGTTGAACTCCAGCGACCGGCGCAGCGAGTCGCGCACCGCGCGGTCGTCGTCGACGACGAGCACGCGGGGCTTGGTCTCGGTCACAGCCTCATCACGTGCGTAAGGATGCCACCGGCGCCTGAGCGCTGGCTGAGATCCACAAGTCCTGTCGCAGTCCCGGAAGAGCCGATGCCATGCGCGATGCGCGCCTAGGGTGTGTGGCGGAGGCCGACGGGGGACTCCGACGGGTGGGGTGAGGGGACCGCAGCTGTGACGACGAACGATGACAACCTCGACTTCCTCAGCGCCGTGATGGCGCACACCAAGGAAGCGGCAGGACTGCCGCCGGGCTGGGGCGACGTACACGTCCCACTCAGCCCCGAGGAGGAGTTGGAGGATGCACCGCGTCCGCCCCGGCTCCGTACTGGCATGACCACGGCTGAGCTCTTGCCGTACGGCGACAGAGTGACGACGCCGGACGGGCGCGAGCTGCGCCTCGAACGGCTCACGTGCCCGCCGATCCAGGCACCCGGGCACGGTATCGACGTATGTGACCCCGCGTCGCTGGAGTGGCAGGGGCAGCCGATCTCCGTCGAACTTCGCGGCACGGCCCAACCGGTCGAGGTGGCCGTGCTGCGGCACGCCACCCCTCGCGGCGATCTGATCCAGCCTGTGATGGCCGTGGTCGGGACCTTCTCGAAGAACACGTTGTGGGTCGAGTTCCCTGTGGCCGGGATCCGGCTCTCGATCGACGCGGGCTGCGGTGCATTCATCGCCCGGGGGCAGGTGGCTGCCGTGGCCGAGAGGATCGAGACATTGCTGCCGTCTGTCCGCGACGCCGGGCTGTTGGCGGTCGAGGTCGACAGCGCCGTGGTCGGTGCCTTGTTCGAGAGCGGTGACGGACCAGGGGGCTACGAGGTGATGCTCGGTCGAGGACAGGGCGGTCGCCCGACCGCCCTCCTGGTCGACCTGCGCGTGCTGCCACGCTGATGGAGTCGTTCCGGTCCCTCTTGGATGCCGTCGCTGACCGCGGTCTTCCGGACGACCTCCTGGCGCCCGGCCGATCGGTCACGGCGTCCGATGTCCCGGGAGTCGTCGCAGCCGTGTACGAGCAGGCCGACGGCGTGGATCGAGCAGCGTTCCAGCAGCGCTACTGGGGCCTACCTGCCGAGCTGATGCCGATGTCCGAGTTCCTTGGCGAGCAGCACGCGCGCGAGGTGATCGCGATGCACACGAGCGTCGCTGCTCGCCTCGGAGGCGTCGATCCCTATTGGTCGGACACGTGGTGGCCGCTGCTGACGGCTTCCCCCAAGGACGTCGTGGCGGTCGACCGGGGCACCGGCGAGGTCTGGTTCTCGTACAGCGAGGCCGAGATCAAGGAGGTCATCGCGCCGTCGTTGGAGGCGTACTGGTCGGGGTGCGCCCGCTGGGTGCAGAACTTCACGTTCGACACCTCCGAGGGTCTCTGGAACCCGGTCGAGCGTTACAGGGGATGTGAGGGCCCGTGGAGCCCGAACGACCTCGGCACGGGCACGTCGAGCACGCAGTTCCCGATGCTCGGCACGTAACGGCTCAGAGGTAGCGCGTCGCGATCGCACCGGCGCGGGCGCCGTAGCTGCCGCCGAACATGCAGGCGTGCACGAGCAGCGGGAACAGCTGGTAGAGGCCGAGGCGGTCCTCCCAGCCGTCGGCGAGCGGGTGCGCCTCGTCGTAGGCCGCGACCACGCGGGGCAGGTGGGTGAGGCCGAAGAGGTGCAGCATCGCGAGGTCGACCTCGCGGTGGCCGCCGTAGGCCGCGGGGTCGATGACGTGGATGGCGAGGTCCTGGCCCCAGAGGCAGTTGCCGTTCCAGAGGTCGCCGTGGAGCCGGGACGGGGCCTCGTCGGGGACGAGCTCGGTCAGTCGGCCCACGACCCCCTCGACGACGGCCGCGTCGCCGTCGGTGATCGCGCCGCGGTCGCGCGCGAGCTTGAGGTAGGGGAGCAGGCGGCGCACGGCGTAGAACTCCGCCCACGAACCCGCCGTGGTGTTGGGGAGCGGCAGCCGGCCGATGAAGCCGTCGTGGTCGAGGCCCCAGGCATCGGCGCCGGCGGCGTGCGTGCGCGCCAGCTGCTGGCCGAACGTCGCGGCCGCCTCGGCGGGGGTCTTCGAGCCCTGCTCGACCCACGCGAGGATCACGCAGTCGCTCGCCGCGGCGAGCACCTCCGGAACGGGTACGCCGCCCTCGACCTCGGACAGCCAGCGCAGGCCGGCCGCCTCCGCCTCGAAGAAGCCCTCGGGCGCGTGCGGCAGCGTCTTCATCAGGGCCGTCTGGCCGGAGGACAGCCGCAGCCGGGTCGCGGTGGCGATGTCGCCGCCCGCGACGGGCGAGGTCGCGACGACGGACGCCCCGAGGAGCTCCTCGGCGCGTCGGGCCGCCAGTGGCTGACGAGCCATCAGGCGTGGTCCCCGACCCGGCCCGCCCCGGCCGCCGCCAGCGCATCGGGGAGGGCACGCACGATGGCGTCGCTCGTGCGCTCGACCATGGCCAGCACCTCCTCGAAGCCGTCGCTCCCACCGTAGTACGGGTCCGGGACCTCACCACCGGGTCCGACCGGATCGAGGTCGCGGAACAGCCCGACCCGGTCCGTGCGCCCGCCCACGTCGGCGAGGTTCTGCTCGTCCATCACGAGCACCAGGTCGTACGCCTCGGGCCACGTCGCGTCGTACTGCCGGGCGCGGTGCCGCGTCGGGTCGTAGCCCGCGGCCGCCAGTGTGGCGGCCGCCCGCTCGTCCATCGGGTGGCCGACGTGCCAGCCGCCGGTGCCGGACGAGGCGACCTCGACGCGGTCGTCGAGACCGGCGTCGGCGACCCGGCGCTCGAGGACGACGTGGGCCGTGGGCGAGCGGCAGATGTTGCCGAGGCAGACCAGGGCGATGCGGTAGCTGCCCGGGGTGCGGGGCGGCGGAAGGCGGGATGGGAGGTGCGGCACCGGCCTCAGTCCCGGGAGGGCAGCGCCGTCCGGACGCCCCAGCCGACGATGGTCACGATGATCGCGCCGAGCAGCGCGTTCCAGAAGCCCTCGACGTGGAAGCCGAGGTCGAAGGCGTCGGCCAGCCGAGCGGTCAGCAGCAGCATCAGCGCGTTGATCACGAGCAGCAGGAAGCCGAGCGTGAGGATGATGAAGGGCAGCGAGATCAGCTTGATGACGGGCTCGATGAAGGTCGACACCAGTCCGAGGATCAGGGCCACGACGAACAGCGGCAGGATCTTCTCCTGGATCTCGGCCTGCCCGTTGGCCGGGCCGTCGAAGAAGATCCCGTCGAGCAGCCAGGCGGCCACGGCCAGCCCGGCGGCGTAGGTCAGCAACCACGTCACGAAGCGCATGCCACGACCCTAGCCGGGAGCCGACTACCCTCCCCCGGATGGTGACGATCGGCGGCACGGGCGTGATGGTGCTCGGTGCCCTGGCCGCGGCCGTGGTCGCCGGGCTCGTCGCACTGGCCCTGCGCCAGCGTGTCGGCGCGACGACGGCGGTGTCCGTCGCCGGGCTCCTCTGGTCACTGGTCGCGATCGCGCTGGTCACCCTCGTGCCGACCCGCGCCGACGTCGGCATCGTGCCGGCCGAGAGCCGCAGCGAGTCGTGCTCGTGGGACTACGGCGGTCCGTCGGGCGCGGCCTTCGAGGTGTTCGGCCTCGACCAGCGGACCCTCAACGTGCTGCTGTTCGTGCCGGCCGGGGTGTTCCTCGTGCTGGCCGTCGGACGCTGGTGGTCGGGCGTCGTCCTCGCGCCGCTCGGCCTCGTCGCGCTGGCGGCGTACAGCCTCGCGATCGAGCTCACCCAGCTCCAGCTCGCCCGCATCGACCGGGCCTGCGACGTCACCGACCTGGTCGACAACGTCCTCGGTGCCGGGACCGGTTTCGTGCTCGGCATGCTGCTGCTGCCGGTGCTGAGGCCGTGGCGCGGCCGCGTTACTAAGGTGCACGGGTGACCTCTCCCCAGCCCCGGCCCAACGTGCTCGCCATCCCTGCGTACGTCGCCGGCAAGCCGCCCGTCGCCCGTGAGGGACTGACGTCCTACAAGCTGTCGTCCAACGAGAACCCCTACCCGCCGCTGCCCGGCGTGCTGGAGGCGGCGGCCGAGGCGGCGGCCCAGATGAACCGCTACCCCGACATGGGCAGCACCGCGCTCTACGCCGCGCTCGGCGAGGCGATGGGCGTCCCGGTCGAGGACCTCGCCGCAGCGACCGGGTCGGTCGGCCTGATCTACCAGCTGGTCAACGCGTTCTGCGAGCCCGGCGACGAGGTCGTGTACGCCTGGCGCTCCTTCGAGGCCTACCCGATCGCCGTCACCGCGGGCGCCGCGACCAGCGTGCAGGTGCCGCTGACCGCCGACGGGCGCCACGACCTCGACGCGATGGCCGCCGCGGTCAGCGACCGCACCAAGGTCGTCATCGTCTGCACGCCCAACAACCCGACCGGCCCGGCCGTCACGCAGACCGACCTCGACGCCTTCATCGCGAAGATCCCCACCCACGTGGTCGTCGTGGTCGACGAGGCCTACCTCGAGTTCGTCCGCATGGACGACGCGATCGACGGCGTCGCGACCTACCGCCGCCACGACAACGTCGTGCTGACGCGCACGTTCTCCAAGGCCTACGGGCTCGCCGGCTTCCGGGTGGGGTACGCCGTGGCCCCCGCGCCGCTGGCCGGCGCCCTTCGTGCGGTGTCGCTGCCCTTCGGCGTCAGCCACGTCGCCCAGGCGGCAGCGATCGCCTCGCTGGCCGCGACCGACGAGCTGATGGCCCGGGTGTCGGACCTGGTCGAGCGGCGGACCGAGCTCGTCGCCCGGCTGCGCGAGGTCGGCTGGGACCTGCCCGACGCGCAGGGCAACTTCGTCTGGTTCCCGCTGGGCGACCGGGCGCTCGACTTCGCCGCCGCCTGCGGCGAGCTCGGGATCTCGGTGCGGCCCTTCGCCGGTGACGGCGTCCGCGTCAGCATCGGCGAGACCGAGGCCTTCGACCGCGTCGTCGAGGTGGCCGCCCGCTTCGCCCCCTGACCGCCTTCGCACCCTGTCGGAGTCCCCGCTCGTGCGGGGACTCCGACACCTGGAGGGGGTTGCAAAGGCCTCCAGGTGTCGGACTCGCCCTCCGAGTACGCCGTTATGTCCGGGTGTCGGCTGGCCGGGTGGTGCGCGGGTCGGCCGGCGCACGGTCCATCCGCCGGAACGACGGCACCCGGGTCGGCGCCATCGTCGTGAGCAGGTACGCCGCTCCCGCGACGAGCAGCGCCGGCGAGACGCCGAGCCCGGCGACCGCCAGGCCGCCGAGGACACCGCCCAGCGGCATGAGCGACCAGCAGATGGCCGTGTTGAGCGACGACACCCGGCCCATCAGCGGTGCCGGGATCCGCTCCAGGATCACCGCGCCGAGGATCGGGTTCAGGAAGCCGGAGGCCAGCCCCGCGACCAGGGTCACGGCGAAGACCGCCCAGAGCGGCGAGTCGAAGGCCATCACGACGAAGCGCGGTGCGCCCGCGACCAGGAACGCGACGACGTACGTCTGGTAGCGCGGCAGCGTCTCGCCCCACCGGGCGGCTGCGAGCGCGCCGAGGACCGACGCACCGCTCATCACGGCGAAGAGGGTGCCGAGGACCGCGACCCCCGCGCCCGACTCCTTCGCCCACACCGGCGCGAGCACGGAGCTCCAGGCCATGTCGACGAGGTTGGTCACGGCGACCATCGCGCAGATCGCGACGAGCACCGGCTCGGTCCGCATGAAGTCCCAGCCCTGTCGCAGCTCCTGAACGTACGACGTCGACTGCGCGTCGACCTCCGGCGCGACGGGCCGCCCGAGGCCGGTGGTGGCGACCCCGAACACGAGGAACGAGACGAGGAACGACGCGGCGTCGACGTAGAGCGCGTTGGCCGAGCCCACGGTGGCGACGAGGAGGCCGGCGAGCGCTGCGCCACCCATCGAGGACGTCCGCTCGACCGCGGCCGACAGTCCGGACACCCGCTCCAGCGACCAGCCCGCGGTGCGCGCGATCTCCGGCATCATCGCCGCCTTTCCGGCGTCGCCCGGTCCGCGCAGCGCGCCGGCGACCGCGACCAGCACGAGCAGGGTCGGGAAGGACAGCATCCCGAGGCCGTGCAGCAGCGGGATCGCCGCGACGACGAAGGTCGAGAGCAGGTCGCACACGAGGGTGACCCGGCGCGGGCCCACCCGGTCGAGCAGCGGGCCGCCGAGCGCCTTGATGATCACGAGCGGGGTGATCTCGGCCGCGGCGACCAGGCCGGTCTGCGTGGCCGAGCCGGTCGTCGAGAGCACGAACCACGGGATCGCGATCATCGATATCCGCGTGCCGAGGAAGGAGACGCCCTCGGCGACGAGCGCGCCCGCGAGGGGCGTACGCGTGCTCACGACGACCACCGTTGCCCGGGTCGTGGGAACGCGTTGAGGTTCACCACGAACGGCGCGGCCCCGTCGGCGTCCGAGTCGTCGGCGGACTCGATGACCTTGGCGAGCCGCTGCACGAGCTGCTCGGCCTGGGTTGGCGTCAGGCGGACCTCCCAGTCGCTCAGCGTGCCGACGGGACGCCACTCCTCGGGCAGGAAGGCCATCTCCGAGACAGCCGCGCGCATCCGGTCGGCGTACAGCATCGCGACCGTCGTCAGGTAGGCCTCGACGTCGCTGTCGACGACACCCTTCTCGCGGAAGTCGGTGCGGGTGCTCTCGTGCGCGGCCCGCCACCACCGGTCGCGCGCGTTGCCCCGCTCGCTGTCCTCCTCGATGAAGCCGTGCTGGGCGAGCTGCCGGAGGTGGTACGACGTCGCGCCGGTGTTGAGGTCGAGGCGGGCCGCCAGCGTGGTGGCCGTCGCCGGCCCCTCGCCGCGCAGGAGCGTGAGCATCCGCAGCCGGACCGGGTGGCTCAGCGCCCGGAGGCCGGCGATGTCGGGGGTGATCGACGAGGGCATGGCCTCACCGTAAAACTGCAAAGAGTCATTTGCAAACAGTTCTTTGCAGAATCGCAGATAGTTCAGGGCGGGATGGTCCCCGGACGTCAGCCCGGACAACCATCTCGCCCTGAACTACTTAGATCGGTCAGTCGGAGAGGCGGGCGACCAGGCACGGGCCGCCCTCGTAGATCCCTCCGTCGATGTCGAGCGCCAGCCCCTCGCAGTAGCGCCGCGGCTCGTCGTAGGAGTCGAAGCGCTCGCCGAACAGGTCGCCGATGATGCTGTGGCCGTGGACGATCCGCTCCCCGCCGAGGGTGCGCAGGAGTCGGCGGGCGGCGAGCGGGCCCGCGCTGCCGGCGTACTCGTGGCGCTGGGCGAGGCCGACGAGCACGTCGAACCAGGCGACCGGGTCGTCGTCGGCCAGGATCGTGCGCACCCCCTCGTTGACCGCCTCGATCGAGCTGCCCCACTGGAGGTACTCGGTGGTGTCGGAGTGCATCAGCAGGTGCTCGCCGTCGAGGCCGACGGCGGGCAGCCCGGCGAGCCACGCGAACAGCTCGTCGTCGATGCCCGCCTGGTCGGCGACCTGCCCGCCGTTGCGGGCCCAGATGGACTCGAAGGTGCGCACGACGCCGCGGTGCACGATCGGCGCGCTTCCGAAGCGTCGCATCCCGAGGGCGATCACCTCGTGGTTGCCGAGGACGGGCAGCACCGCGCCGCCGGCCGCCGCGGCCTCCTCGACGAGACGACGGACGAGCCCGATGACGCCGAGTCCGTCAGGACCCCGGTCGAGGAGGTCGCCGAGCACCCACAGCCGGGCGTCGCCGCCTGCCCATCGCGACCCCTCGTCGAGGAGCCCGGCGGCGCGCAGCGCCGAGGTCAGCTCGGACAGGTGGCCGTGGGGGTCGCTGGTCGCGAAGGTCGCTGGCACGCCTCGCACCGTACGACGCCCAGACGTGCGTGGGTATGGTTGAAGGGTGAACGACACGGCGACCTACTCCACCAAGGGCAAGCCCTTCGAGCGCGACATGTCCTACCTCCCGGACCGGATCCTGCTCGGCGCGACCTCGGCCGACCCGCTCGACGACCAGTTCCCGAGCGGGTCGAAGGACAGCCCGCGCGACGTCGAGGTGTGGGACGTGGCCCCCGGGCGCTACCGCCTCGTCGCCGCGCGCGCCTGCCCGTGGGCGCACCGCTCGATCATCGTGCGCAACCTGCTCGGGCTCGAGGACGTCCTCTCGTGGGGGGCACCCGGGCCGGTCCACGACGCCCGCAGCTGGACCTTCGACCTCGACCCCGGCGGCGTCGACCCGGTGCTCGGCATCGAGCGGCTCCAGCAGGCCTACTTCGCCCGCGAGCCCGACTACCCGCGCGGCATCACCGTTCCCGCGATCGTCGACGTCGCGTCGGGCAAGGTCGTGACCAACGACTTCCCGCAGATCACCCACGACCTCTTCTTCGAGTGGCGCGAGCACCACCGCCCCGACGCGCCCGACCTGTGGCCGGCCGACCTCCGCGAGGAGATGGAGGCGGTGATGAAGCGCGTCTTCACCGAGGTCAACAACGGCGTCTACCGCTGCGGCTTCGCCGGCTCCCAGGAGGCGTACGACGACGCCTACGACCGCCTGTGGACCACGATCGACTGGCTCGAGGACCGCCTCGCCGACCGGCGCTACCTCATGGGCGACAGCATCACGGAGGCCGACGTACGCCTCTTCACCACGCTGGTGCGCTTCGACGCGGTCTACCACGGGCACTTCAAGTGCAACCGTCAGAAGCTCACGGAGCTGCCGCACCTGTGGGGCTACGCCCGCGACCTGTTCCAGACGCCGGGCTTCGGCGACGAGGTCGACCTCGACCAGATCAAGCAGCACTACTACGTCGTCCAGAAGGACATCAACCCGCACCAGATCGTCCCCGGAGGACCCGACGCCTCGGGCTGGCACACCCCTCACGGGCGGGGCTAGCGGGACTGTTGACTGGACGTGTGACGCCGAGGCCGGTGTTTTCGATCAAGGACCCCTGTAGGTAACCCTGCGTTTCGGCCTAGCCGTGTCCGCGCGGCGTGTCGGTGCCCCACTGTTGCATCTCGAAGGCCGACTCGTGGGGAGCACGGCCGCCCGGCACCGCCCGGGCAGCTCGACAGGGGACGATTGTGGGAACTCTCTTCGGCTCGCCGACCTCCGGTGCTGTGCACCCGGCTCGACGCATCCGCCGCTACGCCGTGCTCGCGACGACGCTGGCGCTGCCCGTCGTGGCAGCCCCGGCCGTGGCCCACGCGGCCGACGCCACCGCGCCGGTGGTCACCAACACGGTGAGCGCCAGCCATGACGTCGACTACGCCTGGCAGGTGTGGAACGCCGTCGACCGCAACCGCGCCGACGCGCCGGCCGACGGGACCGCCACGGTGCGCTACGCCGTCGGCGTGACCGCGCTCGGCCCGCCCGCCCGCTCGGGCTTCGAGGTCGTCGGCACCATCGGCGTCACCAACCCCGGTGAGCCCGTCGGCGCCACGCTGTCCGCCACCCTGGCGGGTGCCGGTGCCTGCACGATCGCGGCCACCGACACGTCTCCGGCCGCGGGTCTTCAGGTGGTCCTCCCTGCCGGTGCCAGCTCCTTCGCCTACACCTGTGTCCCCGGGTCGGCGCCCACCGGGCCGGCGGCGACCACGGCGACCGTCTCGTGGGACGCCTCCGCGGCGGAGCAGCCCGCGCGTCCGGCCGGCTCGGCCGACGCCCAGGCGCAGGCCGACTACGCCGTCGATCAGAAGACCGACGAGCTGACCACCGTCTCCACCGCCGCCGACGGCGGCGCCCCGGTCGTGCTCGGCACGCTCGACTGGGACGACGTGTGGGCCGCGCCCGACCACCGCGTCCTCGTGCGTACGTCGTCGCTGGCGCTCGGTGTCGGCACCGGCCCGTGCGCCGACCACGCCAACGTCGCCCGCGAGTCCGCGGACGCGACGAGCGACAGCGAGACCGTGACGGTCTGCGAGGAGCCCGAGGTCCTGGGCGAGCAGTCGTTCGGCAAGGCCGTCGGCCGGGTCCGGGCCACCTGCCAGGGCACCGTGCTGGCGCACCTCGTCAACCGCTCGGGCCGCGCGGTCTTCTACTACCTCCGGGTGGGCACCACGATGCACCGCTACGTGGTCAGGTCGCTCGGCAGGAAGACCGTCACGGTGCGCGGCGGCGCGCGCGCGGCCGTCGTGCTCAAGGCGGGCTCGCGCCGGCTCGAGCGGACCCGGCTCCCGAAGCGCTGCCAGGCGCCGGGCGTGCTGCCCGGGACCGGCCTCCGCACGGGCTGACACCCACCGCCAGGCACGGCCTGGCCACACGACGCCTCCGCCCACACGGAGGCCGCCGGCGCCGACGGATACCCACGAGTCCGTCGGCGCCGGTCTGTCGTACGCCCCTCCGGTCCGTCAGGGCCTGCCTGGGCGTGCCTGTGCGCCCGGCGTGAAGGTTCGGTCAAGGTGCGCAACAGGTAGGCCGCGACTTCGATCACCGCTCTCGCGCCGACGCCGCGAGAGGCGGATCGTGGGTCGGCAGGAAGGGACGAGCTGTGGGACGGACATCCAGGTCGCCGTGAGACCGCTGGCCGGCGGTTTCGCCCTTCGAGCGCGCGCCGGCCAGTCCCGGACGGGGCTCGTCTCCCCGTCCATGCCTCCACCCCCCATGGAGGGAGCCGGCGCCGACGGGCGGTCCACGGACCCCGTCGGCGCCGGCTCGACGTCCATCAGGTCTGGTCCAGTGGGCGGCTATCACGGGTGTGTCCCCGAGAACGTCTCAAGACGGTGTCAGAGGACTCCTCGCCCTTCCCGAAGGGCGTTCTCCCGGGTGGCTGGTGCCGGAAGGCTGGTGCCACCAGCGGCTCGGCGCCTCGGTGTCTCATCCATCACCAGACTGCTCGCCCGAGCGAGCAGCACTTCCGGGGGGAAGTTCATATGTCTACTCTCACGCGCCGAAATGTCGTCCGTGGCGCCGCCTGGACCGTTCCGGTCATCGCGGTCGTCGTACCCGTCCCGGCCTTCGCGGCCTCGCGGTGCGGGGTCACCGGCGGCATCACCGTAGGACCCAACGTCACCACCAACTACCGCGCCGTCTGCTCCTCGCAGGCGCAACAGGCCAATCCGCCGACGATCAAGACCGTGTACGGCACCGGGCAGCTGCCCCAGTACCTCCAGCTGTGCACGTGCGACTCCATCAAGGGCTGGTACCGCTGGCGGGAGACCGACACGCTCTCCAGCTTCCAGATCGAGGTCGACGGCGTCCACGTCGACCAGAACGGCGTCAACGCGGGATACCGGCCGCCGGTCTATCTCGACGTCAACGCGCAGGGGGTCGGCGAGTGCAAGACCTTCCCGCTGACCTACCGCACCTCGACCCAGCGCCCGAAGAGCACGACGAACTTCTCGATCACGTGGACCCTCCAGCGCTCGACGTCGGGCTACGGCCCGGGCGCGAGCCCGAACACGGTGGCCGCGGGTGCCTGGACCGACGTCCAGACCTTCACCCGCAGCGTGTCGATCATCCGTACGGTCGGGACCACCAACGACGACCAGACCAACTTCAGCTCCTGCAGCCCGCAGGGCCTGGTCGCCACCGCCGCCTCGACCGACTGATGCGCGGCCCGACCGCAGAGGTCTGGTCCATCGGCGCGCTAATGCGGCAGATACCAGGAGACTCCGTCAAGGCCACGTGCAGGTATGCCGTCACCTCGGCGAAGTGGGTGTCGCCCGGCGGATCACCGGGGGAGTGTGGCAAGTCGCAGCAACATGCGCCGATCGCCTTTGGGGGGTGGCCGGCGTGCGGTGGTCGACGGCTTTGGGGCGCCGGTCATTTCATCCACGGCAGTGCAAGGGGAACTTCATGTCTGACATCTCGCAGAAGGGCGTCAGTGCCTACAACCCGCCGCGTCGCGGCAGCTCAGTCTGATGCGCCGGCTCGCACTCGCGCTGCTGGCGATCTTCCTGACCGTGGGCGGCCTGACGGCCGTGCAGCCACGGGCCTCGGCGTCGGGCGACAGCGCGCCCGCGCACATCTCGGGGCCTGCGCGCAGCTGACCAGCCTGACCAGCACCCGACCGCCGCTCGGTCCACGAGCGCGCCCGGGAGGACCTTTCGGGGGTCGTGCCACCTCTCTCCAGGGGAACGTGGCGACCCTCCTCTCCGGGTAGCGGTCTCCGCCGCCCGAGCCTCCACCCCCAATGGAGGCGAGCCGGCGCCGACGGGTCACCCACGAGTCCGTCGGCGCCGGCTCATCCAGGTTCGGAGACGGACCCACGACGTCGTACGGCAACGGGGCCGTGACCCCGGTCACAGCGGCGTGCACAGCCCTGTCGCGGAGGCGGGACACCCCTACGGGCTAGTCCATACAACCCCAAACCCTCGAGATACCCCGAGACTCCGTCAAGGCCCGCTGCAGATAGTCCTCCACCTTGGCTCATCCCCTGTGTTGCGGGTTGCGGGGCACGCAGGCTGGTCCCTGCAACGCATGCCGCTCGTCTTGGGGGCGAGGAGGCAGGCAGTGGTCGTCGGCTATGGGGCGCCGATCACGTCAACCACGCCTAATCAAGGGGATCCACACATGTCTGACTTCACTCGCCGCACTGTCGTGCGCGGCGCTGCCTGGACCGTCCCGGTCGTCGCGGTCGCCGCGAACGCACCGGCGTTCGCCGTCTCGGCTGGGACCGTCACGTTCGAGTCGCTCGGAATCGCGTGCAAGCTGCCCGGCGCGTCCTGCCAGAAGGAAACCGGCGTCACCAAGGGGTACGTCATCCGGGTGCGGGTCTGCTCGACCTTCACGTTCCCGACCGTCATCACGATCCGCGATGCGCTGGTCAGCCTCAACGGCGAGCCGGCGACGCTCTTCCAGGTCGGCACCGGCCCGTCCAGCGAGAGCTGCGCCAATGTCACGACCGGGACCACCGCCGACCTCGACAGTGGCCAGAAGGCAGACGTCACGCTGACGTTCAGCCAGCCTGGCTGCTGCATCGTGGACTTCGCTCTCGAGGGTGAGCCCAACAGCCAGAACGTGTCGATCAGCGGGTCGGCGCCCTACTCCTACGTCGTCCCCAACCAGGTTGGGCCCAACGCCAGCGGTTCGGGCACCTTCCAGCTGTCCGCGCCCTCCACGCCGCCGTGCACCGACTGCGCGCCGACGACCCCGTGACGGGCCTCTGACCGCACGCAGGCAAACCGTACGCGGCGTCGTGGCCGGACCTCGGAGGTCCAGCCGCGGCGCCGCAGTGCTGTCGGAGTCACACACGTTCCTCATGACCGGGCGGTGGTACCGCCGCCCGCAACCTCCACCCCCCAATGGAGGCAGAGCCGGCGTCGACGGGTCACCCACGAGTCCGTCGGCGCCGGCTCATCCATGCCCGGACCGGCCCCCGGAAGGCCTCGGCCTGATTGGTGCTGACAGGCTGCGGCCGTTACGTTTGGCCCACCATGTGGTCGTGGTCACACACGCTGACGACCACCCCTGCAAGCCGTCGGTGTCCGGCGATCCCGTGACTGCCGCTAGCTGTTGTGAGGAGATCTACGTTGTCCGATCCTGTGAGCTTCGGCCCCGACCTGGCAGAGGTCTTCGGGCCCTCCCAGTCCGACGGTGGTCCCGACCTCGTCCAGCTGCTGACCCCCGAGGGTGAGCGCGTCCACCACCCCGAGTTCGACCACGACTTCTCCGCCGAGGAGTTGCGCGGCCTCTACCGCGACATGGTGCTGACGCGTCGCATCGACGTCGAGGCGACCGCCCTCCAGCGCCACGGCGAGCTCGGCATCTGGGCCCAGCTGCTCGGCCAGGAGGCCGCGCAGATCGGCGCCGGTCGCGCCCTGCGCCCGCAGGACTACGTCTTCCCGACCTACCGCGAGCACGGCGTCGCCTACTGCAAGGGCGTCGACCCGCTGCGGCTCCTCGGCCTCTTCCGCGGTGTCGACCAGGGTGGCTGGGACCCCAACGAGAACAACTTCGGGCTCTACACGATCGTCATCGGCGCGCAGACCCTCCACGCCACCGGCTATGCGATGGGCATGCAGCGCGACGGCGTCGTCGGCACCGGCGACCCGGATCGCGACTCGGCCGTGATCGCCCACTTCGGCGACGGCGCCTCCTCGCAGGGCGACGTCAACGAGGCGTTCATCTTCGCCGCCTCCTACAACGCGCCCGTCGTGTTCTTCTGCCAGAACAACCAGTGGGCCATCTCGGAGCCGATCGAGCGCCAGACCCGCATCCCGCTCTACCAGCGGGCGCTGGGCTTCGGCTTCCCGGGCATCCGGGTCGACGGCAACGACGTGCTGGCGACGTACGCCGTCACGAAGGCCGCGCTCCAGCGTGCGCGCGAGGGCAACGGCCCGTCGTTCGTCGAGGCCTACACCTACCGCATGGGCGCGCACACCACGACCGACGACCCGACCCGCTACCGCCTCAACGACGAGCTCGAGCACTGGAAGCTCAAGGACCCGATCGAGCGGCTCAAGGTCTACCTGCGCCGCAACGGCCTGGTCGACCAGCAGTTCTTCGACGACCTGGACGCCGAGGCCAAGGAGATGGGCCACCACCTCCGTGAGGGGTGCAAGGCACTGCCCGACCCGAAGCCGATGGACCAGTTCGACTACGTCTTCACCGAGATGACCGACGAGATCGCCGCCCAGCGCGACGAGTTCGCCGCCTACCTCGCTTCGTTCGAGGGGAGCCACTCCTGATGAGCA
Organism: Nocardioides baculatus; assembly: GCF_016735675.1. Taxonomy (GTDB): domain Bacteria; phylum Actinomycetota; class Actinomycetes; order Propionibacteriales; family Nocardioidaceae; genus Nocardioides; species Nocardioides baculatus. The sequence goes on from NZ_JAERSG010000001.1 coordinate 913,492, forward strand.
CCACCCAGAAGATCACCCTCGCCAAGGGCCTCAACATGGGTCTGCGCAAGGCGATGGAGGACGACGACAAGGTCCTGCTCATGGGCGAGGACGTCGGCAAGCTCGGCGGCGTCTTCCGCATCACCGACGGCCTGCAGAAGGACTTCGGCGAGGACCGGGTGATCGACAGCCCGCTCGCCGAGTCCGGCATCGTCGGCACCGCGGTCGGCATGGCGCTGCGCGGCTACCGCCCCGTCATCGAGATCCAGTTCGACGGCTTCGTCTACCCGGCCTACGACCAGATCGTCTGCCAGGTCGCGAAGTACACCTACCGCTCGCAGGGGAAGGTGAAGATGCCGATCGTGATCCGCATCCCCTTCGGCGGCGGCATCGGTGCGGTCGAGCACCACTCCGAGAGCCCGGAGGCGCAGTTCGCGCACACGCCGGGCCTCAAGGTCGTGGCCTGCTCCAACCCGGTCGACGGCTACTGGATGATCCAGCAGGCGATCGCCCACGACGACCCCGTGATCTTCCTCGAGCCCAAGCGGCAGTACCACGCCGACAAGGCCGAGCTCGACGAGACGGCGACCCCCGAGCCGCTGTTCACCTCGCGGGTCGTCCGTGCCGGCAGCGACGCGACGGTGCTGGCCTACGGCCCGACCGTGAAGACGGCGCTGAAGGCCGCCGAGGCCGCCGCGTCCGAGGGCCGCAACCTCGAGGTCATCGACCTGCGCACCCTCTCGCCGCTCGACATGGCGCCGGTCTTCGAGTCCGTACGCCGTACGGGTCGCTGCGTGATCACCCACGAGGCACACGTCAACCTCGGCATGGGCGCCGAGGTCGCCGCTCGCATCACCGAGCAGTGCTTCTACTCGCTCGAGGCCCCGGTCCTGCGGGTCGGCGCCTTCGACATGCCCTACCCGCCGTCGCGGATCGAGGAGGAGTACCTCCCCGACCTCGACCGGGTCCTCGACGCCGTCGACCGCACGTTCGCCTTCTGAGAGGGACGACCATGTCCGAGTTCCTGTTGCCCGACGTCGGTGAAGGCCTCACCGAGGCCGAGATCGTGGCGTGGAAGGTCAAGGTCGGCGACACGATCGAGATCAACGACGTCATCGTCGAGATCGAGACCGCCAAGTCGCTGGTCGAGCTGCCCTCGCCGTTCGAGGGCACCGTCCTCGCGCTGCTCGTCGAGGAGGGCGTGATGGTGCCCGTCGGCACCCCGATCATCTCGATCGGTGCCGCGGGCGAGGAGCCGCCCGCCCCGTCGGCGCCGGCCGAGCAGACCGAGTCCGACCCCTACCTCGGGATGGCCGAGAAGGCCGGCCAGGCCGAGGCCGACCTCACCGACATGGACCTCTCCAACCCGGCCGCGTCCGGGTCGATGGAGGGTGCGTCCCTCGTCGGCCGGATCAAGGCCGAGCGCGGCCCGATGCGCCGGGCCCGTCGCGGCTCGGCGTCGCCGAGCACCGAGGCCGGTGCCAACACGCAGATGCAGGTGCAGGGCGCGTTCTCTCCCGGCGGTGCCCAGTCCGACGAGGTCATGCCGGCCGACGAGTCCCCGGTGCCGGCCACCGACCAGCGACCCGCTCCCGCGGCCGCGCCCGCCGAGGCGCTCGTCCCGGCAGCGGCCCAGGCCGAGCCCGGCGACGTACGCGCACTGGCGAAGCCGCCCGTGCGCAAGCTCGCCAAGGACCTCGGCGTCGACCTCGCGTCGCTGACCGGCACGGGGCCGTCGGGCTCGATCACGCGCGACGACGTGCACGGCGCGGCGTCCTCCGGTGGTGGCCAGGCCGCCCCGGTGGCAGTCGCCGCTCCGGCCGCCGTCACCGCGGCGCCCGGCGAGCGGGAGACCCGCGAGCCGATCAAGGGCGTGCGCAAGATGATGGCGACGGCGATGAGCCAGTCGGCCTTCACCAGCCCGCACGTGACCGAGTGGATCACCGTCGACGTGACCGCCGCGATGCAGCTGGTCGCGCGGCTCAAGAAGCGCCCGGAGTTCAAGGACACCCGGGTCAGCCCGCTGCTCGTCCTCGCCCGCGCCGTCATCCTGGCGGTGAAGCGCACCCCGGAGATCAACTCCTTCTGGGACGAGGCCGCGCAGGAGGTCGTCTACAAGCACTACGTCAACCTCGGCATCGCGGCGGCCACGCCGCGCGGCCTGGTCGTGCCCAACGTCAAGGACGCCGACAGCCTGTCGATGACCGAGCTCGCCGCGGCGCTGGGCGAGCTCACTGCGACGGCCCGCGACGGCAAGACGCAGCCGGCGGAGATGGCGGGCGGCACGTTCACCATCACCAACGTCGGCGTCTTCGGCGTGGACGCCGGCACCCCGATCATCAACCCGGGCGAGTCCGCGATCCTGTGCTTCGGCGCGATCAACAAGCGGCCCTGGGTCGACGAGGAGACCGGCGAGATCGTCGTCCGCGACGTCACCACGCTGGCCCTGTCCTTCGACCACCGTCACATCGACGGCGAGAAGGGCTCGCGCTTCCTCGCCGACGTGGCGGGCATGCTCTCCGACCCGGGGACGGCCCTCCTCTTCTGACCTGACGTCGAGCGGTGGTCCAGCCACGTCCCGGAGTCCGGGAATGTGGCTCGGCCACCGCTCGATCGTTCAGGTGCGGGCGTGCCAGGCCGCCAGGACCTCGGCCTCGCGCTCGGGTGTGAGCGCGGTGACGGGGGAGTCGAGGCAGCCGGGGGCCGTCTCGGCAGGAGTACGGAGCCGCAGCCCGGCCGCCACGGCCGGCGACGGGTCGTGCGCCAGCATGCCGTCGTACTCCGGTCGGGGGAGCCACAACGGCAGCGAACCCTCGCCCGCCCAGGGTGCGACGTCGTGGGCCTCGAGGAAGTCCTGGTCGACCCAGGTGAGCCGGGCGTCGGCCCCGACACCCTCGGCGATGCCGGCGAGCATCTCGCCGAACGGCATCGCCGTGCCGACCGCGTCGAACACCCCCGTCGTACGCGACTCGGCGAGGTCGAGCAGCCACGTCGCGAGGTCGCGCACGTCGATCACCTGGACGACGTCGTCCGGCCGCCCGGGTGCCAGCACCTCGCCGCCGCGTGCCAGGCGCTGCGGCCAGTAGGCGAACCGACCGGTCGGATCGCCGGGGCCGACGATGAGGCCGGGCCGCGCGATCACGGACGACGTCGCGAGCTCCTGCACCACCTGCTCGCAGGCGACCTTCATGCCGCCGTAGGCCTCGGGGTCGACGGCGAGGTCGACGTCCTCGGTGATCGGGTCGGCCAGCGGCTCCATCGCGGGCGACGAGTTGTCGGTGTAGACGCTCACCGTCGAGACGAAGACCCAGTGCGCACCGGGTCCGGCCGCGACCGCAGTCCGCGCCTGCGACGGCAGCCGGGTGACGTCGACGACGGCGTCCCAGTCGCCGTCGACGAGGGCTGCCGGCGGCTCGTCGGCGCGGTCCCACGGCAGGTGCGTCGCGCCGTCGGGCACCGTCCCGGACTCCCCGCGGCAGGCGCAGGTGACGTCCCAGCCGCGGGCCACTGCCTGGACGGCCGTCTCGCGGGAGAGGAAGCGGGTTCCGCCGAGCACGAGGAGGTTCATGGGAGCACTTCACCGCCCGAGCCCTGCGGCGACAAGGTGGTTCGCTGTCAGCGCAACGGGCGGCGGACCCCTTTGTCAGGGGTGGCGTCTCGCTGACACAATGCCCCTCTCGGAGCCTCTCGGATCTGCGCGCGAAGGGAGCGGGCACATGGCCCTCGATGCTGCCACGACCTCCTCGGGCGAGCCCACGGCCGCCCTGCTGGCGCGAGCGCAGCAGGTGGCCGACCAGCTCCAGGTCGAGGCACGCGCGGAGGCCGAGCGACTGACCGCCGACCTCGCCGTCCTGCGCGAGGAGGCCCGTCGGCTCGCCGCCGAGGCCGAGGCGGATCGCGCCGAGGCGGGCCGGGCGCGCAAGCAGGCCGAGCAGGTCCTCGCCGGCGCGTCCGAGGAGGCGGCGACCATCGTGGTCGACGCACACGAGCAGGCCGGCCTGCTGATGGGATCGGCCGAGAGTGCGCGCGACGACGCGGTCGAGGCCGCCCGTGTCGAGGGCGAGCAGCTCCGTACGCAGGCGCAGGACGAGGCGATCGTGCTCCGCGCGGAGGCGCAGGAGCTGCGTGACAGCGCGTCGAGCGAGCGGGTCGCGCTGCTCGACGCGGCCAAGGCCGACTCCGACGCGGCGATCGCCGCGGCGCAGGAGACCGCCGCGCGACTCGTCGAGGAGGCCCGTGCCGCCGGGCAGCAGCACCTCGACTCCGCCACCACCGAGGCCGAGTCGCTGCGCGCCACCGCCTCCATCGAGTCCGCCCGGATGCGCGACGAGGCGGCGCTCCACACCGAGGAGCTGCGGCGTACGGCCGGCGCCGAGACCGACCGCATGCGCGAGGCCGCGGAGCAGACCCTCGCCGCCGCGCGTGCCGAGAGCGACGAGCAGCTGCGCCACGCAGCCGAGCAGACCGAGTGGGCGACCGCGACGGTGGAGTCGGTGCTCGCCGGTGCCGCTGCCGAGTCCGACTCGATCCGCAAGGCCGCCCACAGCGAGGCCGGCGACCACGTACGCCTGGTGCGCGAGCGGGTGCAGGGCATCATCGCGGCGGTCAACGGCCGGATGGCGATCGAGCTCGCCGAGGCCAAGGTCCGCGCCGAGGAGATCACCCAGGCCGCGACCACGACCGCTGCGGAGCGGACGGCCGAGGCGCGGTCCGCCCTGGAGCAGGCGCACGCCGAGGCCGCGCGGATCATCGCGGACGCCACCGACGAGTCGGAGCGCGCGGTCGAGCGGCTCGAGAGGCGTCGGTCCGAGGCCGAGACCGGCGCCGCCAGCCTGCGTGCCCTCGTGGCCCAGGAGGTCACCGCCAGCCGGGCCAGCGCGGCCGAGGACCGCCGCAGGGCGCGCGAGGAGTCGCTCGCCCTCGTCGCCGAAGGTCGGGCGGAGGCCGAGACGCTCCGCGAGAGCGCCCGCCAGGCCCTCGAGCGCGCCCGCGCCGAGATCACCCAGCTGCAGACCCGCCGCGACGGCATCGCCGCCGAGCTCGGCCAGCTCTCCGGCGTGATCGAGGCGCTCTCGGTCCCCGAGCGTGACCAGCTCGCCGCCACCTCCGCTCCCGAGACCCCCGCTCCCTCCGACCACCCCACCCCTGCCCAGGAGACCCCCGATGCCTGACGAGATGTTCACGACCGTGCGCCGCGGCTACGACCCTGCTGAGGTCGAGAAGGCCGTCGGCCAGGCGCAGGCCGAGGTCGCCGCCCTCCGCTCGCGGCTCCAGGCGGCCGAGGCCGAGGCCGAGCGAGCCCGCAGCGAGGCGAACACCTCCCGCGAGGCACTGGTGTCCCGGGAGGCGCAGGAGCCCGAGCTGCCGACCTACGCGCACCTCGGTGAGCGCGTCGGCCAGATCCTCTCCCTCGCCGAGGCCGAGGCCGCCGAGATCCGCGACCGCGTGATCGGCGAGGTCGAGTCGCTCCGCAAGGAGGCCGAGCAGGAGGCGGGAGCCGTCCGGTCGGAGGCCGACCGCTACGCCGAGGAGACCCGCCGCGACGCCGAGGCCGAGGGCGCCCGCGTCGTCGCCGACGCCCGCACGGCCGCCGAGTCCGAGCGTGACGCCGCCGAGCGCGACGCCTCCGCCCGCCGGGCCGAGGCCGAGGCGCTGCACGAGGACGCCCGCGCGAAGGCAGCCCAGTCGGCCGCCGACTTCGAAACGACCCTGGCCGAGCGCCGCCAGAAGGCGACCTCGGAGTTCCAGGCCCAGCAGGCCGCGACGCAGGCCGAGCTCGACGCCATGAACGCCCGCAACCGCGACGCCGAGGCCACCCTCGAGCGCAACCGCACCGAGGCCGAGGCCCGCATCGCGCGGATGCTCGCCGAGGCCGAGGAGCGCTCGACGACCATGGTCGCCGATGCCCGCGCCACGGCTGACCGCGTCCGCGCCGAGTCCGACCGCGAGCTCGCCGCCGCCGCCCAACGACGCGACAGCATCAACGCCCAGCTCTCCAACGTCCGCCAGATGCTCGCCACCCTCACCGGTACGGTCCCGGGCGTGACGCTGCCCGGCGAGCCGGAGTCCTCGACCCAGCAGCCGCCCGCGGCCGCCGTACCCGCCGAGGAGCCCGACGCACCTGCCGAGACGCCCGAGGAGTCGGTCACCGAGGCCGAGGTCGTGGAGGCCCAGGAGGACGCTGCGGCCGAGGCCGACGAGCGCGCTGACACGCCTCCGTCGAGGTAGTCCGGCGGCGCGCTGGCCCGTGAGTCTCCTGGAGACTCACGTCCACGAGCGGCTCCGAGTTGGTCCGACACGCCCGGGATGCACGCTGAGTCTCCCAGCGACTCAGGGGCCAGGAGCGGCTCCGAGGTCGGCCGACACGCCCGGGATGCACGGTGAGTCTCCTGGAGACTGACCGTCGAGGGGCGCCTCCACGGGCGACGTGTCAGGCCCGCGCTGACCATGTCGGCCCGTGCACGCCCTGACAACGTCAGCGATCCCCGGGCAGCCGGGGATCACCCACGAGCGCAGTCAGACGTAGCGACGAGCCCGCTTCTCCGGTGACCCCGGGCCGGCGGCGAGGAGCGCGCTGAGCTCGTGCTCGAGCACGGCGGCGACCCGGCGGCAGAAGTCCTCGGGCTCGTCGGCGGCGTCGGGCTTCTCGGCCACGATCCGGTCGACGATGCCGCGGCGGTAGAGGTCGAGCGCCCGGACCTGCTGGGCCCGTGCCATCTCCGCGGCGTGGTCGAGGTCGCGGTGCACGATGGCGGACGCGCCCTCGGGCGGGAGCGGCGACAGCCACGCGTGCTGCGCCGCGATCAGCCGGTCGGCCGGCAGGAGCGCGAGCGCGCCGCCGCCGTTGCCCTCGCCGAGCATCAGGCACAGCGTCGGGGCGTCGAGCGTCACCAGGTCGGCCAGGGAACGGGCGATCTCGCCGGCCAGGCCACCGTTCTCGGCGTCGGCCGACAGCGCGGCACCCTGGGTGTCGATCACCGTCACCAGTGGCAGCCCGAGCTCGGAGGCGAGCCGCATCCCGCGCCGCGCCTCGCGCAGCGCCTCGGGTCCCATCGGGTGGTCGGTCGTCTGCCCGCGGCGGTCCTGGCCGAGGAAGACGCACGGCGCCTCGCCGAACCGGGCGAGCGCGATCAGCAGGCCCGGGTCGCGCTCGCCCTGACCCGTCCCGTTGAGGGGTACGACGTCGCTGGCGCCGTAGCGCAGCAGCCGACGGACGCCCGGCCGGTCCGGCCGGCGCGAGCAGGTGACGCAGTCCCACGCGTCGACGTCGGGCACCGACTCCTGGCCCGGGTCGGCCACCGGCGCGACGCCCTCGCGCGCGGCCATCAGGATCGTCAGCGCCCGGTCGAGGATGTCGGCGATCTCGTCGGGCGGCAGGACGGCGTCGATGATGCCGTGGGCGTAGAGGTTCTCCGAGGTCTGGACGTCGTCGGGGAAGGCCTTGCCGTAGAGCGCCTCGTAGACCCGCGGGCCGAGGAAGCCGACGAGCGCGCCGGGCTCGGCGACCGTCACGTGGCCGAGCGAGCCCCACGACGCCATCACGCCGCCGGTGGTCGGGTTGCGCAGGTAGACGAGGTAGGGCAGTCCCGCGTTGCGGTGTGCCGCCACCGCAGCCGAGATCCGCACCATCTGGACGAAGGCCGGCGTGCCCTCCTGCATCCGGGTGCCACCGCTGATCGGGGCCGCGACGAGCGGGAGCCCCTCGCGCGTGGCGCGTTCGATGCCGGCGACGATCCGGTCGGCCGCTGCGCGACCGATGGACCCGGCGAGGAAGCCGAACTCGCCCACCAGCACGCCGATCCGCCGGCCGCGCAACCGTGCCTCGCCGGTCAGCACCGACTCGTCGACGCCGGACTTCTCGACCGCTGCAGCCAGCTCGGCGGCGTACTTCTCACCGATCCCGTCGCGCGACGGGGCGGTGTCCCACGACGTCCAGGAGTCGTCGTCCAGCACCAGGTCGATGAGGTCGTGCGCGGAGAGGCGGGTCACGTCTTCGGCACCCCGGGCTCCGGTGTGGTCCGGCCGGTGATCCAGCTGTCGAAGAAGGCCGACAGCTCGCGCCCGGTCTCGGTCTCCCAGTGCTCGAAGATCTGCTCGCGGGTGGCCGAGGTGTTGTCGTTGTCCTCCAGCCACGACCGGGCGATGCGGAAGAACTCGTCGTCGCCGAGCTCGACGCGCAGCTCGTTCCACATCAGCGCCGGCGCGTAGTAGATGTTGGAGCCGCCGAACTGCTGCGGGTCGTAGGCACCGGGCGGGCCGTAGTCGTCGCGCAGGCCCTGGTCGCCGGCGCGGGCCTGGCTGATGGTCTGGCGCAGCGGGGTCATGTCCTGCTCGTCCTCGTAGAGCCACTGCATCAGCATCGTCATGCCCTCGTTGAGCCACACGTCGCGCCAGTCGGCCGGCGACACCTGGTCGCCGTACCACTGGTGCACGAGCTCGTGCGCGACCACCTGCGGCGACAGGACGTAGTCGTTGTTGCCGAGCGTGACCATCGTCTGGGTCTCCATCGCGCTCTGCGAGTCGGTGACGACGAGGCCGAGGGAGTCGAACGGGTAGGGGCCGAGCTTGCCCTCGATCCAGTCGATCGACGCGGCTGCCGTCTGGAGGCCGTCGATGCCCTTCACCAGGCCGCGCGGCGTCCAGTAGTCGACGCGCAGGCCGCTCTCCGTGGTGTTGGCGCTGTGGGTGTAGTCGCCGATCGCCAGTGTGACGAGGTACGACGACGCCGGCTCGGTCAGCTGCCACGAGCTGGTCGTGGTCTCGCCGTCGTCGGTCATCTCGGTCAGGTGTCCGTTGGAGATCCCGGTCCACGGCATCGGCGCGTGGATCGTGACGTCGTAGAGCGCCTTGTCGGAGGGCTGGTCGTTGACGGGGTACCACGTGTAGGCACCGAACGGCTCCTGCATCGTCCACACCTCGCCGGTGTCGGTGACCGTGAAGCCGGTCGTCGAGAAGTCCCTGCGCGTCGTGGGTGCCTTCGCCGGCTTCGGCGTGCCGACGTAGTCGAGGCTGAGCTCGTAGCGCTGGTCGGCCTCGATCGGCGCTCGCACGACCAGGTCCTTGCCGCGCCGCGCGAACCCGACGGCCTCACCGTCGAGCTCGAGCCGGCCGACCGTGAGGCCGGGGCCGAGGTCGAGCTGGAAGCGCGGTGCGGTCCGGGCGGCCCGGAAGGCGACGACGGCGCTGGCCTCGAGCCGTCGCGCGCCCGGGTCCCAGTCGAGGTCGAGGTCGTAGAGCAGGGCGTCGATCCGCGGGTCGCCGACCGCGGGGTAGACGCTGTCCTCGACGGGCGTCGACTCCGCCGTGTCCAGGGCCTGCTCGACCGCGGGGACGATCACGGGTGCCGAGGTCGGGACGGTGGCGTCCTGCCCGGTGTCGGTCGTGGACGCGGACGTGGGCGACACCGACGGGGTGGCGAGCTCGCTCCCGCTGTCGGACTCCGACGAGCAGCCGGCCAGCAGCAACGCACCGAGCACCGGCAGGACCACCGGGAGCCGTCGGCGACGCGTCATCGCTCACCCCGCAGCAACGGTCGCGCAAGCTTGCGGCCGTGGTGGATCTGCGCCTTCACGGTGCCGAGCGGTGCGTCGACCAGCGCCGCGATCTCGTCGTAGGGCAGGCCGTAGACGTCGCGCAGCAGCAACGGCTCGACGTACTGCGGGTGGTCGCGCTCGATGCTCTCCATCGCCTCGAGCAGGTCGAGGCGGGTGCCGGCGATGACGCTCGTCGTGCGCGGGTCGGGTCGGTCGTGCGCGCCGTCCTCGAAGTCGGTCGGCGTGGCGAGGTTCTTCAGCCGGCGGTACGTCGTCCGCGCGCTGTTGACGGCCACGACGTGCAGCCACGTCGTGAAGCGTCCACGGCCTCCCCACGTCTGGATCTTGGTGGCGACGTTGAGCATCGCCTCCTGGCACGCGTCCTCGGCGTCACCGGAGTAGGGGAGGACGCCGCGGCAGATGTTGAGCACCCGCGGGCGCACGGCGCCCAGCAGCGACTCGAGGGCGTCGCGGTCGCCGTCGCGCGCGTCGCGCGCGAGGTCGTCGATGTCGTCCGGCGTCAGTGCGGCCCCGTGGTCCCCCGATTCAGTCACCCCTGCACGATAATGCCCGGGTGTCCGCTCCCTCTCGTCTCGGTCGGTATCCGGTGCGCCGTCGCATCGGGTCGGGGGCCTTCGCGACCGTCTGGCTCGCCTACGACGAGCACCTCGACTCGCCGGTGGCGATCAAGGTGCTCGCCGACAACTGGACCGGCGACCTCCACATCCGCCAGCGCTTCGTCGAGGAGGGCCGCTTCCTCCGCAAGGTGGAGTCGCCCCACGTCGTGACGGTCTACGACGCCGGCGAGCTCCCCGACGAGCGCCCGTTCCTCGTGATGGCGTACGCCGACCAGGGCACGCTGGCCGACCGCCTCGAGCTCGGCGGCCTCGAGCCCTCCCAGGCCCTGACCGTGCTCACCCAGGTGGGCCGCGGCCTCACAGCGCTGCACGACCGCGGCGTCCTGCACCGCGACGTGAAGCCCGCCAACGTGCTCTTCCGCACGGTCGAGAGTGCCCGCGGCGCGCAGGTCGTCGCGATGGTGGGCGACCTCGGCCTCGGCAAGGCGATGGACATGTCGTCGCGGCTCACGATGGTGGGCGGCACGCCCACCTACGTCGCTCCGGAGCAGGCGCAGGGGGAGGGTCTGGACGGTCGCGCCGACCAGTTCTCGCTGGCCGCGCTGGGCTACTACCTGCTGGCCGGCCGCCAGCCCTTCGACCACACCACGCTGACCGCCGCCGAGGACCCGGCGCCGCCTCCGCCGATGGGCATCGGCAACCCCGAGGCCGAGGCCGTCGTGCTCAAGGCCCTGTCCAAGGACCGCGACGACCGGTTCGACGACGTCGAGGCCTTCACCTCTGCGCTCGTCGAGGCGCTGGGCGGGCAGGTGGAGGAGGCGCCGCTGGCCTGGGTGCCGACGGCCCCCGAGCCCACCCAGGCCGCGGCCCGTCCGGCCGACACCGACAAGCTGCGCGACGCCGCCGTGCCCGTCGCCGGTCGACGGCGACGACTGCCGTGGCTCGTCGCCGGCATCGTCGCGCTGGCCGGCGGCTTCGGGATCGGGTGGGTCGGCGAGCAGTCCGCGACGTCCGAGCGCACGATCGAGGACGCGACCGGGACGATCGAGGTCACCGTGCCCGAGTCCTGGACCACCCAGGTCGACCCCGAGCAGTGGACGCCGCCGCTCGAGGGCCAGACCGAGCAGCCCGGTCTCGCGATCGGCTCGCGGCCCGGCTGGAACACCGCCGCCGACCCGGCACCCGGGGTGTTCGTCGGAGTGCTCGTGAGCGAGAAGCTCCCCGCCCGCGTCCCGCAACACCCTGCGTGCGAGGAGGTCGGCCAACCGATCGAGGACCTGCAGGACGGTGACGAGTCCAAGACGGTGTTCTCCAGGGGCTGCCCGGGCGCCGACGTGATCATCGAGCGGGTGGTGCAGGCGACCACCAACCGTGTGCTGTGGATCCAGGTGGCGGCCAACGACCGGTCGACCGCCACGAAGGTGCTGGCGTCCGTGACGACGTACGGCCTGTAGGGAGACACACCCCAGGCCCCAGGCCCTAGGCCGCGCCGTCCGCCGGTTCCTTCGCCCGGCCCAGCTGCACCGACTCGGCCACCCGGCCGATCAGCTCGGACATCCCCGGCACGTCGGCGGCACGGCCGGTGACTGCGATCTCGACCTGCGCGTTGTCCGAGCCGGTGAGGTCGAGCCACGTGAGGAACCCGTGGCGCAGGTGGTTGCTGGTGACGTAGGTGTAGTGGAGGCGGCCGCCGCTCTGGCTCTTGATCGACACCGACTGCTCGTCCTCGACGAGCTCGTCGATGCGACGGTCCAACGTCCACGCGATCGAGCGGCGGTTGCTGATCACCTGCTCGACGCGCATGTAGTAGCCGAAGGTCGTGAAGTCGGGTGGGCGCCACTGCCACTCCGTGAGGGAGTTGGTGGTGAACCGCCACCCGTCCGGCACCTCCAGCGAGAGGCCGAAGTCGCCGGTGCCGACCCGCTGCTCGACGAGCCGGATGCCCGGCGCCAGCGCGGGGAAGTCGGGATCGGCGAACAGCTCGGGCGTCGGGTCCACCGGCAGGCTGGGCTCGGCCGCGATCGGCGTGGCCGCACCGGAGCCCGTCGGCGCCTCGCCGAGGGCCCACGACGCGCCGAACCCGGCGCCGGCACCGAGCGCCAGCAGCAGCACCAGCACCACCGGCCCCCGCCACGTCACGGCGGTCAATCTAGGCCACGCCGGCCCGGTCCGCCGGGCTCACCGGGTGTCGACGACCCCACCGGTCGCGCCACGCATGCCCTCCGACACCCGGCGGATCAGGTCGCTGGTGCCCGGGACGTCGGCCTCCCGCCCGTGCACGACGATCTCGACGTCGGCCTGGCCGCTCTGGTCGAGGTCCAGCCACCGCATGAAGCTGTGCCGCGCGTTGCCCTCGTTGCTGCGGTAGGTGTACTCCAGCGAGTCGGCGCCGCGGTCGAGGATGTCGACGTCCTCCTGCTCGCGCTCGAGCCGCTCGATCCGGACGTCGATGGCGTCCTCGATGGTGATGTCCTGGCTGTTGATCTGCTCGATCCGCATGACGTAGGTGTTGTTGGACGTGCCGGGCTGCTTCCACTTCCACTCGTTGGTGGCGTTGGCGTTGGTCGACCAGCCGACCGGGGCGGGGAAGCTGATCTCGAACTTCCCCGAGCCGCGGGTCTCGGTGCGCATCTGCAGGCCGGGCTGGAGGGGCGGGTCGTCCGGGTCCTTGGCCGGCGGCAGCTCGGCCTCGACGGGGTACTGCGGGTTCGCGGCCGGCAGGGGCGCAGCGGTCCCGTCGCCGATCGAGGAGTCGCGGGTCGCGCCGGACGCGGCGTACCCGCTCCCGGTGCCGATCGCCAGGAGCGCGACCACCACCACAGGCCCCCGCCAGTCCATGCGCCAACTCTAGGCGACGGGCGGCTGGTCCGGACCACGCCAGGCGCAGGGGCCGTCAGCAGCGCCGCTCGTCGCCCGTCCTACGGTGGGCGCATGCTGATCCGCGACGCGCGCCTGGTGGCCCTCACGGCTGCGGTCGACGGCCCCGCCGACGCGGGGCCCGTCGACGTACGCATCGAGGACGGCGTCGTCACCGAGGTCGGTCCCGCGCTGCCCCCGCGCGCCGACGAGCCGTCGTACGACGCCGGCGGGCGCTGGTTGATGCCGGGCCTCTGGGACCAGCACGTGCACCTGGGCCAGTGGACGCTCGCGTCGGCGCGCCTCGACCTGGCCTCCGCCCGGTCGAGCGCCGAGGCCGTCGCCGCGGTCCGCGAGCGGCTGGCGGAGTGGCCCGACCTCCCGGTGATCGGGTGGGGCCACCGGCCGACTGCGTGGCCGGACAACCCCGCCGTGTCCGACCTCGACGCGATCGGCACCGACCAGCCGATCGTGCTGATCGCCGGCGACGGGCACCACGGCTGGCTCAACACGACTGCGCTGCACATGCTGGCGCTCTCGACCCGCGACAGTGTCGTGAGCGAGGGGGAGTGGTTCCAGGCCTACGGACGGCTCGCGGGCGTGATGGGCTCGGACGGCACCGGACCCGACGCCTACCGCCGCTCGATGGAGGCCGCCGCCGCGCAGGGGGTCGTCGGGCTGGTCGACCTCGAGTTCAGCGGCGGGGTCGCCGACTGGGTGGAGCGGTGGTCCGCGGGCGCAGACCTGCTCCGGATCCGGCACGCCTGCTACGCCGACGGCCTCGACGACGTCCTCGCGCGCGGGCTCCGGTCCGGTGATCCCCTCGGCGACGACCCGCGCCTCACGATGGGTCCGCTCAAGATCATCAGCGACGGATCGCTCAACACCCGGACGGCCTGGTGCTGCGAGCCCTACGCCGAGAAGGCGGTGCCGGGGTTCGAGGAGGGCCAGCCCAACCAGACGCCCGCCGAGCTGCGCGCGCTGCTCGCCCGGGCGGCCGAGGGCGGGCTCGACGTGGCCGTCCACGCGATCGGCGACCGTGCGGTCACCGAGGCGCTCGACGCCTTCGCCGACACCGGTGCCCGCGGCGGCATCGAGCACGTCCAGCTCACCACCCGGGACGACGTACGCCGCCTCGCCGAGCTGGGCGTCCGCGCCAGCGTGCAGCCCGCCCACCTCCTCGACGACCGCGACGTCACCGAGCGGCTCTGGCCCGGGCGCGCCGAGCGCTGCTTCCCGCTGCGCTGGATGCTCGACGCCGGCGTCGACGTGGTGCTCGGCTCCGACGCCCCGGTCTCCCCGCTCGACCCGTGGCTGGCGGTCGCGGCCGCCGTCCACCGCTCGGGTGACGAGCGCGAGCCCTGGCACCCCGAGCAGTCGATCACCGCCCGCGAGGCGCTGGCGGCCTCCACCGACGGCTGGGGAACGGTCGCGGCCGGCCAACCCGCCGACCTCGTCCTCCTCGACGCCGACCCCCTCGACGGGACCGGCGACCGCGCGCACGCGGAGGCGCTGACGGCCTTCGCCGACCACGTCGTGGTGACCTGGGTCGCCGGCGAGACGGCGTACTCCCGCTAGGCCAGGGCCAGGGTCGCGTCGAGGACGAAGGCGGGGTCCTCGAGCCGGTCGCCGTAGACCTCCCGGAGCTGCTGCACGCGGTAGCGGACGGTCTGCGCGTGGACGAAGAGCTCCTCGGCGACCGCCTCGCGGCGGCCGTGGTGCAGCAGCCAGCTGCGGAGCGTGTCGGTGAGCTTCTCGGCGGTCGAGGGGCGCAGGTCCGCGAGCGGGGCGAGCACCCGGGCGCGCAGGTCGGCGCGGGCGTCGGCGTCGGCGCCGAGGACGAGGGCGGCGAGGTGGTCGTCGGTGTCGACGAGCCCCGACAGCCCGAGGGCGGCGCAGCGGACCGCCCGGCGGTGGGACGCACCCACCTCGAGCCACGGGGTCGACGGCCCGACGACGGCGTCGGTGCCGCGGAGCGCGCGCAGCAGCGCCGGACGGGCCGTGGCGGATCCGGTGCCGGGCACCAGCAGCGAGGCGTGTCCCTCGGGCAGGCCGGGTACGTCGTCGGGCTGGAGGGTCGCGGCGTCGAGCGCGGTCAGCGCATGGGAGACCTGCGACTCCTGGAGCACGACGGCGGTCAGCGCGCCCGGCGGCTCCCACCCGGCGCGCTCGGCGGCGGCGTTGACGGCGTCGGCGGGGGCACCGGTGAGCAGGGCCCGGGCGAGCCGCTCGAGGTTGCGCTGCCGGATCCGGCCACTGCTCTCGAGCTCGTCGGTGTGCCCGGCCACGGACGCGGCGGACAGCTCGTCGATGTAGGCGAAGACGAGCTCGGCGAAGCGGGCGAGCTGGCCCGCGTCCACCCCCGCCTCGACCGCCACGTCGGCCATGTGGTGCCACGACGACCGGGCGCCGATGCGGTAGGCGGCGAGGAGCGCCTCGACCGTACGTCCCTGGCGGGCCTCGCCGCGGCCGAGCTGGTAGGCGCCCTCGATCGCCGGCGCCTTCGGCGCCTCGGCGTCCAGCCGGGTCGCGAGGGTGAGGAAGCCGCCGAGCGCGAGCTGCACCGCGTTGCGGATCACCTCACCCATCCGCCCGCTCCACGCGCCGGCATAGCTGGGCACCTCCTCGACGATCGAGAGGACGGCGCTGTCGGCGATGCCCGCCAGGTGCTGGCGCAGGGCGCCGGCCACGGCGGGGTCCAGGCCCACCACGGTCTGCATTTGTGTGGTGGGACGCACAGGTCGAGTGGCCATCGGGACTCCGGAGGTCAAGATTGTTCGCAACGAACAAGAGTCTAGCCCGGATTCACGTGGGGTGCGCAGGTAAGCCGGCCTCGATCGGGGCACTGTGTACCTATGACCACGACTCTCGAACCGCCCACGGGCAGCGCCCGCCGGAGCCGGCGACTGAGTGACCAGCTGGTGCGCGTCGCCGAGGCCGCCACCACGCCCTACCTCCCGTCCGACTTCATGGACCTCTTCGCCCCGCTCCGCTCGGGCGCCGAGCTCCGCGGCCGCATCGAGTCCGTGCACCCCGAGACCGCCGACGCCGCGACCATCGTGATCCGTCCCGGAGCCGACTGGGCGGGTCACGTGCCCGGCCAGTACCTCCGGATCGGCATCGACGTCGACGGCGTACGCCAGTGGCGCGCGTACTCGCTCACCCACGGCCCGCGCCGCGACGGCCGCATCTCCATCACGGTGAAGGCCGTGCCCGACGGGCTGGTGAGCAACCACCTCGTCCACGAGGCGCGCCCCGGCACCCTGGTCCACCTCGAGCAGGCGGCCGGCGAGTTCGTCCTCCCGCCCGCCGGGGGCAAGTTCCTCATGGTCACCGCCGGGTCCGGGATCACGCCGGTCATCGGGATGCTGCGCAACCTCTACCCGAGCACCGACGACGGCGTCCTGCGCCTGCCGCGCAGCGAGGTCCACGACATCGTCGTGGTCCACGTCGCGCCGAGCCACCCCGACTCGATCTTCATCCGCGACCTCGAGGCGCTCGACGCCGCCGGCGCGATCCGCCTCGTCGCGCGGTACGACGACGAGCACGGCGTCCTCGACGTCGACCACCTGGCCGACCTCGTGCCCGACCTCGCCCAGCGCACGACGCTCGCCTGCGGGCCGGCCGGCCTGCTGGACGCGCTTGCCGTCCACCACGAGGCCGCAGGCATCACGCTGACCACCGAGCAGTTCCGCACCGCGCGGGTCGAGCCCGGCGACGGCGGCACGGTGAGCTTCACCTCGGGCACCAGCCTCGACCTCGACGGCGCCACGCCGATCCTCGACGCGGCCGAGGAGGCAGGCATGTTGATGCCCAGCGGCTGCCGGATGGGCATCTGCATGGGCTGCGTCATCCCGCTGCGCGAGGGCAGCGTGCGTGACCTCCGCAACGGCGCCATCACCACCGCAGTTCCGGGCGAGACGGGCGACATCAAGGTGCAGACCTGCATCAACGCCGCCGCCGGCCCCTGCCACATCGACCACTGACCCAGACTCCCCACCCCCAGGAGATCGACATGACCACGATCCAGAAGAAGGCCGTCCTCGGCCAGTCCAACCCGATCGCCCACCTCACCGAGGCCGACATCGAGCAGCTCGGCGTCGAGCTCGACGCGATCCGCCAGGACGTCCTCGACTCCCGGGGTGCCGCGGACTCGGCCTACATCCGCCGCGTCATCGACACCCAGCGCAAGCTCGAGCTCGGCTCGCGCGCGGTGCTCCTCTTCAGCGCGTTCCCGCCGGCGTGGGTGCTCGGCACCCTCGGCCTGAGCGTCTCCAAGATCCTCGACAACATGGAGATCGGCCACAACATCCTCCACGGCCAGTGGGACTGGATGCGCGACCCCAAGATCCACTCCAGCACCTGGGAGTGGGACATGGCTTCGCCCGCCGAGCAGTGGAAGCACAGCCACAACGAGCTCCACCACACCTACACCAACGTCATCGGCAAGGACAACGACCTCGGCTACGGCATCATGCGCGTCGACGAGGACCAGCCGTGGACGCCGGCGTCGCTGGCCCAGCCGGTCTTCTGCTTCATCAACGCCGTCTTCTTCGAGTACGGCATCGCCGCCTACGACCTCGAGCTCGGCTCGGTCATCGCGAAGAAGCAGACCAAGGACCCCGACTTCCGCCGCCGCGCCAAGCAGGTGCTCGGCAAGATCCGCAAGCAGGCCACGAAGGACTACGTCGTCCACCCTGCCCTGTCGATCCCGACGGGCTCGTTCCTGCCGACCCTCGCGGCCAACTTCACCGCCAACATCGTGCGCAACCTCTGGTCGAACTCGGTGATCCTCTGCGGTCACTTCCCCGAGGGCGTCGAGACCTTCGAGAAGCGCTCGATCGAGGGCGAGACCAAGGGCGAGTGGTACGTCCGCCAGATGCTCGGCAGCGCCAACATCTCCGGGTCCAAGGCCTTGCACATCATGACCGGCAACCTCTCGCACCAGATCGAGCACCACCTGTTCCCGGACCTGCCGTCCAACCGCTACGCGGAGATCGCACCCAAGGTCCAGGCGCTCTTCGAGAAGTACGACCTCACCTACTGCGCGCGTCCGATGCCCCAGCAGGTCGCGTCGGCCTGGCACAAGGTGATCCGCCTGTCGCTGCCGAACGGGTGGATGAAGACCACGAACGCGAAGAACGCGCCCCAGCAACTTGCCATCCTCTACAAGATGGCGACCGGTGACCGGCGTACCCGTCGCCTGCTCGGACGCAAGCTGGAGAGCGAAGCACGGGCCGCTGCCTGACGCCCAACCTTCCTTGGGGTGGGTACTTCCGAGTTCCCGCCCCTCAGGGGGCCGGCGCTCGTAAGGTGCTCCCTGACGCAGCCGTGGGGGCTGCCAACTCGGAGGTCCTCTTGCGCGCCCTCGCACGCCTGCAGCACGTCATCGTCCGCTTCGCCCTCGTCGTGCTCGTCCTCTGCGCGCCGGCCCTGGTGGCGATTCCTGCGACCGCCGCGACCACGGGCGGCATCTCGGGAACGGTCACGAGCTCCGGCACGGGACTGCCGGGAATCTCTGTCTCCTACTACGCGCTGGGTCAGTGGGGGTGGCAGTCCGCTGGGTGGACCCAGACGGACGCGCAGGGCGACTACGCGTTCGGCGAGCTTCCCGCGGGCCGCTACCGGGTGTGCTTCGACGACACGGCCGGCACCTATCTGGACGAGTGCTGGAACGACAAGGCGACGGTCTACCAGGCCGAGGACATCCCGGTCGTCGTCGGTGCTGCCAGCGATGCGGATGCGGTCCTGGTCAAGGGAAGCCGCATCGCGGGATCGGTGACCAGCGCGAACGCCGTCGGGATCGGCAGCATCCAGGTGAACGTGCAGCAATGGGCGCCGAGCCAGTCCTCCTGGAGCGGGGTCGCGTCAGCGCAGACCAGTAGCGACGGAACCTACGAAGTCAGCGGACTGCGCACCGGTACGTACCGGGTGTGCTTCTACGACTCGTACGGCAACACGTACGTCAACGAGTGCTGGAACGACGCGCCCACGGTCCAGCAGGCCCTCGACATCCCGGTGGGTGAAGGGGAGCGCGTGGGCGACATCAACGCCGTGCTGGCCACGGAGGCGCGTATCTCCGGCACGGTCAAGGACTCCGACGGCGTCGCCATCCCCAACCTGAGCGTGAGCATCCGCCAGAAGAGCCCGGGAGACACCTACTGGGGCTACGTCCGCTCGGGCCAGACCGACTCGAGCGGCACGTACGAGATCGGCGGGTTGCGAGCAGGCACGTACCGGGTGTGTTTCGAGTCGTACGGCAGCAACTTCCTCGGCGAGTGCTGGAACGACAAGCCCACCGCGGACCTGGCCCAGGACGTCGTCGTCACTGCCGGGGAGCGGGTGACCGGCAAGGACGCCGTGCTCGCACGAGCCGGACACATCACCGGTCGGCTCACCGATCTCGCGGGCACGGGACTCTCGGGCATCTCCGTGTCCGTCCAGGAGAAGACGGCCGATTCCATGATGCCGTGGCGGTACGTCTCGTCCGCGACGTCCGACGGCTCGGGCAACTACGACGTGGGCAACCTCCCGGCCGGCACCTATCGCGTCTGCTTCCAGACGTGGAGCCACCTCGCGGAGTGCTGGAACGACCAGCCGACCATTGCCACCGCGACCGACATCTCGGTGGCAGAGGGCGCCGTCGTCGCCGGCAGGAACGCGACCCTGATCAAGGAAGCCCGCCTCCTGGGCACGGTGAAGGACATCAGCGGGTCGCCGCTCACTGGCGTCTACGTCACGGCGTACGCGCGGAACACGGCCGGGGAGTGGACGTACTCGGGGTCCACCAGCACAGGTCCGAACGGCAGCTACCAGATCGGCGGGCTACGTCCCGGCACCTACCGCATGTGCTTCAACTACTTCTCGAGCAGCAGCAGCACCAGCACGTGCTGGCAGACCGCGGACGTCGTGAACCACGCGGATGACATCACCGTGGCTCCGGAAGCCGCCGTGACCGTCGACATGTCGATGTTCACCCAGCGCTACGAGAACGTCACGGCTCCACAGGTGACGGGCACGCCGCAGGTCGGCGCCACCCTCAGCGTGTCCCCGGGCACGTGGTCACCGAGTGGCGCGACCTTCGAGTACGTCTGGCAGGCCGACGGCGAGCCCATCTCGGGCGAGACGGGGAGCACCTTCGTCCCGCGGGCCGAGCACGTCGGCGCGACGATCGGCGTGCTGGTGACCGCTCGGGGCGCGACTGCCGCACCGAGCTATGCGTGGTACGCCGAAGCGGAGGGCGATGTCGTCTCAACGACTCCGAGCCCGACCCCGACCCCGACGGTCACGCAGACCACAACCCCGACCCCGACGCCGACCACGGCTCCGACTCCCGTTCCCGATGTGGCATCGCAGCTCACCCGGGTGGCGGCGGGTCTCGACCTCACCGGAAAGCCCAAGGTGGGCAGGACGATCCGGGTGACGCGACTCGTCACCCAGCTGCGCGGAACGATCGCCTACACGTTCCAGTGGTACGCAGGCAGCGCGAAGATCAAGAAGGCGACTCGTTCGAGCCTCAAGCTGACGGAATCCATGCGAGGCAAGAAGCTCAAGGTCAAGGTCGCGCTGAGGAGCGGAGGGGTTGCCAAGGTGGTCACGATCAAGGTGGGGAAGGTGTCGTGACGAGCCGTGATTGTGAGCGTCGCCTGACGGTTTCCACGTTATTTGCCACTTGTTGCCACTGAATCCGCTGGTCTGGACCTGCGTACCGTTTGCGGATCAGCAGTAGTTGTACGGATGTATCAGGAGCACACTGGGAGCATCCTTCCTTACCAAGGGATATCGATCGTGGGGATCGAGACACGGATGAACCAGTCAACACATCAGGGAGGCACCCGATGATCAGGGTCGGTGCAGTGGGGCAGAAGGAGCGGCCGGCGACGGCTGCGACGCACGACGTCCGCGCGGAGACGGCGCAGCCCGTCGTCCCGCGGCCACGGGGGGCCGTGGACATCAGCTCGGCGGTTCGACCGCCGGCTGCCTGACCTGGTCGCGGCGTCCACTTTGGGGAGTGGGCGCCGCGGCACGGTCGTCACGAACCGGCTCCCGCACGCGCGTTCGGATCTTCACGGATCCGGGCGCAGGTGCGGGAGCCGGTTCTGTGTCGTTCACTGGGGCGTCCGGGGGCCGTCCGGGGGCGTCCGGGGGCGTCCGGGGGCGCCGATCCACGGCCCTCGGTGGCCGTCGTACCGGGTTCGGGCCAGCGGTCTGGACCGTGTTCCGAAGACTTCCCGAAGGGTTCGTCTAGTCGCCTCCGGCGCGCGCGAGCGCTCCTAGCCTTGGGGTGTGGTAGCGGTCCGTGGGGGGCCGCTCCGGGATCAGAGGAGTCCGCGATGCGGAGCAAGAAGAACGACGACGACCTGAGCTGGGACGTCGCGGGACGGATCAAGGCACTGGAGCAGTTCAGCGGCCCGTTGGTGGTGCGTCCGCGCGCCGAGGCCGACGCGATCCCGATCCACGAGCCGGCCCCCGTGCGGGTCCCCGTGCCGAGCCGTTCGCGCATCTTCGTGCGCGGGGCCGAGGGCTTCGGCGCCTACGCCGACCTGACCGTCACCGGCCAGGGCCCGCGTCCGACGACCGACTGAGCCGCTCGCGCGAGCACCGGCCACGCCTCCCCGTGGAGGGGCGTCGGGTGACCTAGGGTCTCCCGGTGGTCTGGCTGGTCGGTGCGTTGCTGCTGCTCTGGCTGGCCTGGGGCCCGATCGTCCTCGTCGTCGCGGCCGCGCTGCTGGGCATCCCGCGTGTCCGCTGGTGGGTGCAGGACCTCGCGCAGCCCGACCGCCGCTCGGTGGGCATCGTCGTCGCGACCGTCGGTGGCCTGCTCGCGGCGATCCTTGCGATCCCGGACGGCGTGCTGCCGATCCCGCCCGCCCCGGGCGCGTGGGCCGTGCCGTCCTACGTCGGTCGGCCGGCCCTGCCACAACCGATCGCGACCGAGGTCCCGCAGAACCCGCACCGTGCCGCAGGAGCACCCGCGGGCCGACCCGGCCCGCTGGGGGTGCAGCCGGAGGTCGAGACGGCCTGGCTGGGGACGCAGCGGTGCGGCGAGATCGCCCCGACGTCGAGCGGGGTGCTCGTCGCCCGGTGCACCGACGGCTCGGCGGAGGTCCTGCGGCTCGTCGACCCGGAGACGCTGCAGATCACCGCCACCCACGAGCTCGGTGAGGTCGACGACGACACCGCCTGCGCCGCCGACGCGTTCTACGTCGACGACCGCGACCGCGCGGTCGTGGCCACCGGGCGCACGGTGTCGACGCACCGCACCGGCGGGGCCGCTGCGCTCGACCCGGACGCCACGTGGGACCTCAAGCCGTGGATCCCCTTCGGGGACTGCGTGGTCGGCATCGCACCTGACTGGACGGGCCTGGTCTGGTGGGTCTCGCGGGCCGGCCTCGTCGGCACGATCGAGCCCGACTCCGGCCGGGTGGCCGTCACCGACCTGGCCGAGCCCGTCCGGCACGGCCTCGCGGTCGACGAGGGCGGGGCCTACGTCGTCACCGACGACGCGCTCCGCAGGCTGACGGCCGGCCCGGACGGCACGCCCCAGGTCGGCTGGCGCACGGAGTACGCCGGCGCCAGCGGCTCGGCGCCGGTGCTCCTCGACGGCGGCGCCGTCGCGATCACCGACGAGCTGGACGGACGGCTCGGAGTGGCCTTCCTGGTGCGCGACAGCGGTGCGGCGCTCTGCCGCCAGTCGGTCTTCGAGAAGGGTGACGGGGCCACCGACAGCACGCTCGCCTCACTCGGCCGGGGCGTCGTGATCGCCAACAACCACGGCTACTCCTCACCGCGCAGCACCCTGCTCGGCTTCACCACCGACCCCGGCATCTCCCGCGTCGACCTCGTCGACGGCGGGTGCGTGGTGCAGTGGACCAGCGACGCGGTGTCCCCGAGCTCGGGGGCGACGGCCAGCTGGCCCAACGGGCTGGTCTACGCCTGGACCAAGCGGCCGTCCCTCACCGGCGTCAGCGCCTGGTACCTCACCGCCCTCGACGCCGGGTCCGGCCGCTCGATGTGGAGCGTGCGCACCGGCACCGGGCTGATGGCCGGCAGCGACGGATCGCGGATCGCCCTCGGCGCCGACGGCTCCGCCTGGCTCGGCACCCTCGCCGGCCTGGTGCGGGTCCGCGACCGCCAGTGACCTCCACCGCTGGTCGAGGAGGTCGCGCAGCGACCGTCACGAAACCCCTCAGCGGCGAGCTCGAGGGCGGTGTGGAAGCCCAGCCCGCCCTGGGTCGGGCCGGTGACGACGGCCGTCCGACCAGTCTGGTCGCCGATGTCGTCGGTCGTCCAGGCGGTCTCGCTCACGGCGTCACCCCGAGCGCCGCGACGACGCGCGCGCCGAGCTCCGCGTCCCCCGACATGCGTACGACGCCGGGCTCGGCGGCCCGGCGCCCGCCGGCCAGCACGATCCAGGTCCCACGGTCCATGCCGAGCGTGACGGCCGGCGGTCCGTCGTCGTGGGTGGCGGTGCGGCCGCGGCCGTCCTCGCCGACGACGGCGGACACGGGATCGTGGCCGTCCACCTCGAGGCGTACGACGTCGCCGGCCGGGGTCTGCGCCCGCTTGCCGACGATGAAGGGCAGGCTCTCCATCAGGTAGGCGGCGCTGTGCAGCGCGGGCGCCGAGTCGAGGTTGCCCGGCATGTCGAGCGCCCGGCGCACGTCCTGCTCGTGCATCCACACGTCGAGCGGCCGGTTGCGCAGGAGCAGCCCGGTGCTCCAGCCGATCGCCCCGAAGAGTCCGGGCGCCGGGACGGACGGGTCGATCGGCGGGTCGGCGAGGAGCTGGGTGTGGCGAGCGGTGGTCGACTCGCGGATCTCGGTGATGAGCGCGTCCGGCGACTCGTCACGGCGCACCACGACACCCTGCTCGGTGAAGTGGCCCATCGTGCCGATCGCGTGGGGCGCGTCGCCGATGTCGACCTCCTCGTGGCGTCGTCCGGCGAGCAGCGACTCGAGGTGCGCGGTGTGCGCGGCGACGGCGTGGACGTCCCATCCGGGCAGGTCGGTCGGCGTGGCCCACTGGTCCTCGCCGACGTGCTCGAGGATGCGGGTGAACGAGTCGACCGCCTCCCACCACACGGAGACCAGGGCGGACAGGCGTTCGGCGTCGGCCACGGAGTCGGTTTGGTCCTCGGACATGCTCGGAAGCGTAGGGGGTGGTGACATCGAGTCCACCCCTACGGGCTGAGCCGATCGGTCAGTTTGTTCCGGTCCATGCGGGCGTTCCGCCACGCTCGCGACGGATCGCGCCTAGCGTCCACGACAAGGACCGGGCCGACTCGCGGCGTCGCTCCTCCGTACTTGGGGGTACATCATGCATGCACGTCTGCGTCGGCCTGCCGCCGCACTTCTCACCTCGTCACTGGCCGTCGCGGCGTTGGGCTTCGTGCCCGCCGCGCACGCCGAGGGCGCCATGGCCACCGTCACCGGCAAGGTGACCGGGAGCGGCGCCGGGCTCGAGGGCGTCCAGGTCAGCCTCTACGCCTACGACGTCGAGGACGACTACTGGCGCTGGGCCGACTACGACTTCACGGACGGGTCCGGTGACTACTCCATCGCCGTGCCCGAGGGTCAGTACCGCATCAGCTTCGCCGACCACTCGGGTGCGTTCGCCGACGAGGCGTACGACAACGCCCGTTACGTCCACTCGGCCGACGCGGATGCCGTCTCGGCGACCTCCGCCACGCCCGCCGTGGCCAACGCCGACCTGGCCGTCGCCGCCCACATCACGGGCAAGGTGACGGGGCCGGGCGACACCGGAGATCTGGGGGGCATCCGGGTGGTCGCCTACGAGGAGATCGTCGAGGACGGTGGGAGCTACTACGACTCCGTCACCTCCGAGACCACCGAGGCGGACGGGTCCTACGACCTCTCCGGCCTGGCGGCCGGCGACTACCGCATCCGGTTCATGGACGACGCCGACGGGGAGCGCACCTACGCCACCGAGTACTACCAGAACGCACGCACGCTGGAGGGAAGCGCCGCGACGGACGTGACCGTGGCGAGCGCGGGACTGGTGCAGAACATCAACGCCCAGCTCGAGCTCGACTCCGAGATCACCGGCACGATCACCGCCAGCGGCGTCGGCGGGACCGCTCCGGTCACCGACGGCGAGGTCGACGTGCTCACCAAGGTCGGCAACCGGTGGGAGTACGTCGCCTACGCGTCGGCGGACGAGTTCGGCCAGTACCGGGTCGACGGCCTTCCCTCGGGCACCTACCGCGTCCAGCTCGCCGGGTCGGTCGACGGCGACTACACCCGCGAGTTCTGGAAGAACGTCCGGCTGCTCGGCAACGCCACCGACGTGGTCGTCGGCAACGACGTGACGGTGCCCGGCATCAACGCCGAGCTGGTGGTGGGTGAGCACAACTCCGAGACCGGTGCGCAGTTCGTCAGCACCGCGCCGCCGACGATCTCCGGCGCCACGGTCGTGGGTCAGACGCTGACCGCCACGACCGGCACCTGGAACACGAGCGACTCCAGCGGGGTCCAGCCGACCGACTTCGAGTACGCCTGGTTCCGCGGCGACGAGTACGTCGGCGGCGCCGACGGTCCGACCTACGTCCTGACGGCTGCGGACATCGGCCTGCCGATCACCGTCCGCGTCTACGCCGAGTACGAGCGCTCCGGCTACGACTACGGCGAAGGTGTCTCGGCAGCCACGGCCCCGGTGACGGCGACCGCTCCGGTCACTCCTCCGGTCGTCACCCCGCCGGTGGTGACCCCGCCGGTCGTCACGCCCCCGGCCCCCGCGGTCGACGTCCCGGCCGGCCTCGCAGCGGTCCTCGAGGGCGTGGGCACCTCGGGCAAGCCCAGGGTCGGCAAGACGATCAAGGTGACGGGCCTCGACAAGCTGTTCCGTGCGAGCACCGCCGTGTCGTACAAGTTCCAGTGGTTCGCCGGCAAGAAGGCGATCAAGAAGGCGACGAAGTCCAAGCTCAAGATCACCCGGGCGATGAAGGGTAAGAAGCTCTCGGTCAAGGTGACCGCGAAGGCAGGCTCGACGTCGAAGTCGGTGAAGCTCAAGGTCGGCAAGGTGAAGTGACCTGATCGACCGATCGCCGAACGGCGCGACCCACCCCTGCCGGGGACCGGGTTGCGCCGTTCGCACGTCCGACAGCCCTACGCTGCTGGGACAGGCCGGTCCCGAGCCGGCTGCCTCGACACCTCACGGAAAGTTGGAGTCGTCATGGGAATCGGCATCGGCATCCTGCTGCTCGTCATCGGTCTGATCCTCCTGTTCGCCATCAAGGAGTTTCCCGCCTCCGTCCAGGACGTCGTCGACCCGACGACCGTCGGCTGGATCCTCGTCATCGCGGGTGTCCTGGCCCTCGTGCTCGGCCTCGTCATGAACAACCAGCGCTCGAAGACCACCCACGTGGAGGAGCGCCGCGAGATGTGACGCGGCGTCACGCGCAGGTTCGGGGCGCCCGAGGGGCAACCTCGGGCGCTCCGGGTGCGTCTACCCTTGCGCCCGGCACGTCGGTGCCGAATGTCTGCCAGGAGCGCTCGTGATCCCTCGTCTCGCCCGCGTCGTCGCCCTGCTGGCGCTCGCCGCGCCCGCGCTGGCCGTGCTGCCCGCCGCCGATGCGTCCACTCCGGGGCGCTATGCGATCAGCGGCCCCAGCCGCTTCTCACCGAACGGCGACGGGATCCAGGACGCCGTGACGTTCCGCTACCGGCTTCCCGAGCGCACGCATGTCCGCCTGACGATCGGCCCGGCACGCAACCGGACGGTCCAGCGTCGGGTCGACCTCGGGTGGCAGCCGGCGGGCACGCACACCTGGACCTGGAACGGTCGCAACCAGTCGGGCAAGGTCGTCATCGACCGGGCCTACGTCATCCGGCTCTTCGACACCGACCCCGGCGAGGGGTTCTTCTCCTACCGTGCCATCGACAAGGTGCAGGTCGACACGCACTTCGACCCGACCCTGACCGCCCCGACCTACGGGGCGAGCCCCGGGGTCCCCGCGCGCGTGTACCCGCGCAGCACCGTCGTCGAGGACGCCCTCCCGATCACCGCGAACGTGTGGGACAACAAGGTCGAGGTCTTCGAGCTCGTCATCCGCAGCTCCACTGGTCGCGTCGTCCGGCGCGCCGACCTCGACGAGCGACGGACGGGTCCCAACGGCCCCTCGTTCGGCACGGGCCGCACCGTGGGGTGGGCAGCCATCCGCGGGGGCAAGCCACTGCCCAAGGGCCGCTACACCGCGGTCGCGTCCGGCCGCGACCTCGCCGGCAACACGGGACGGTCCGAGCCGCTGAGGATCTGGGTGTCCGACGACGAGCTCGAGTGGCAGGAGCGCACCGAGACCGTGACCCCGGTCGAGACGTCGTACAGCGAGCCGTGCCTGGGCAGCGGGTGCGGCGACTACCTGCCGTGCGGATCGGTCGCGCCGAGCTCCCTCTTCGCAGAGGGCCTCAGCTATCGCTCGGTCGACTGCACCGGCGAGTTCAGGTACCCACTCGCCACGCGGTCGCACCGACTGCTCGTGCCCGGAGCCACCGGCGTACGCGGGGTGGCCGAGGCCAGGGTGGGGTTCACCGGGGCACCGACCACGGCCGGCGAGGGTGACGTCGGCGAGCTCGCCCTGGGTGCCACCGGCGCGCAGTCCGTCTCGGTGGTGTCGTCGACCGGCGCGGAGACACCGTGGGTGACGAACCCGAGCGGAGGCGCCGGGAGGACGTACTACGACGAGGACGACAACGAGGTGGTGGTCCCGGCCGGGGTGGGCTGGAGCTTCACGACGCGGGGCTCCGACTCGGTCGACGTCGACCGGTTCACGGTGTCCTACCGTTTCCTCGCGCCGGCGGCCTGACTCGCTCATCGCGACGGCTCAGAGCCAGCCGCGGTCCTGCGCGATCCGGGCCGCCTCGCTGCGCGTGGTCGCGCCGGTCTTGCCGATCGCCGCCGACAGGTGGTTGCGCACCGTGCCCTCCGAGAGGTGCACCCTCGCCGCGATCGTGGCGACCGGTGAGCCGTCGAGGGCGTACGTCAGCAGCTCCCGCTCACGACCGGTCAGCGGGCTCGGGCCGTCGATCAACGACTCCGCGGCGAGGTCCGGGTCGATCACCCGAAGTCCGCTGTGCACCCGGCGCACGGCGTCCGCGAGCTGGCGCGCGGGCGTGTCCTTCACGACGAAGCCCGAGGCACCTGCCTCGATCGCGCGGCGGACGTAGCCCGGACGGCCGAAGGTCGTCACGATCAGCGAGCGCACGCCCGGCAGCTCGCGGCGCAGCTCCGCGGCCGCGTCGATGCCGGTGAGGCCGGGCATCTCGATGTCGAGCAGGCACACCTCGGCCCCGGAGGCGCGCGCGGCCTCGACCACCTCGTCCCCGCGACCGACCTGGGCGACCACCTCGAGGTCGGACTCGAGGTCGAGCAGCGCAGCCAGCGCGCCGCGTACGAGCGCCTGGTCGTCGGCGAGCAGCAGCCGGATCACGGGAGCGCCACCCGGACCCGGGTGCCCGGAGTGCCGGGGGAGACGTCGAGCGTGCCGCCGGCGCCACTGACCCGCTCGCGCATCCCGCGCAGGCCGTTGCCCTCGGCGCCGCTGCAGCCCGCGCCGTCGTCGGTGACGGTGATGCCGTCGGGGCCGAGCTCGATCACGACGGACCGCGCCCGCGCGTGGCGTACGACGTTGGTGACCGACTCGCGCAGCACCCAGGCCATCAGCGCCCGGTGGCGCGGGTCGGTGTCGGCGACGTCGCCCACGACGCTCGTCGAGATGCCCGCGTCGGCGAGCACGCGAGGGGCGGCGGCCAGCTCGGCCTCGAGGTTGCCGGCGCGCAGGCCGCCCACCGTGGCACGGACCTCGGCGAGCGCCTGGCGCGCGGTGGCCTGGATGGACTCGAGCTCCTCCTTCGCCCGCTCGGGGTCGAGGTCGACCAGTCGGGCCGCGAGCTCGGCCTTCACCGACAGCGCGGTCAGCGAGTGGCCGAGCACGTCGTGCACGTCGCGGGCCACGCGCTCGCGCTCGGAGACCAGCGCGTGCTCGCCGCGAGCCGCGATGGCGAGCTGCTCGCGCTCGCCGAAGATCCGGAGCATCACCGCCCCGAGGATGATCGGCCAGAGCATGAGGAAGAAGTAGGTCGGGAATCCGTCGATGTCGAGGAGCGAGAACACCGGGGCCACGAACCACACGCCCACCGCCCACTTCCAGGCCGGGCTCGGCAGCTCGAGGGCCGACAGGATCGCGAGGTACGGCGTGAACGAGATGACGTCGATCCCGATGACCGGCACGGTGGCGAGGGCGAGCACGACGCAGACGGCGAGGCAGACCCAGGTGCTCCGGTGGTGTGAGTAACCCAGCACGTTCGCGACCGCGAAGCCGGCGATGCACAGGAAGGCACCCGCCTTGGCCGCAGCGGGCAGCGACGAGTCGGTGACGGCGACGATGGGGAAGACGAGGAAGACCAGCCAGATCGCCGCGAACGCCCAGCCCCACTTCTCCCACGGGTTCGGCGGGAGCTGCGCGTCGCTCACGTGCGCGCCCGACTGCGGCGTACGCCCCACATCGCCAGCAGCGAGAAGATCACCGTCCACGCGGCCACGTTAGCGATCGGCAGCCACAGCGGGTCGTGCCCGCCGATCGGGAGCCACCCGTCGGTGAGCGGGTAGCGGGCGAGCGCGGCGTAGCCGTAGAGCGGGGTGAACCGGCCGATGTCGAGCATGACCCCGCTCATCGGCGTGAAGAGACCGCCCAGGAACGCCATGATCACGATGAAGCCCGACGCGATGCCCGCGGCGTTGGCGCCACGGAAGACCAGGCTGACCGCCAGGCCGTAGAGGGCGAAGAGCGCCGACCCGAGCCACACGATCGCGGCCCCCAGCACCCAGTCGCTCCACGCGCCGCGGGCGCCGGTGACGGCGCCGATGGCGAAGATGAGGGTGACTGGCATGGCCGCCGCGACCATCGCGAGGGCCGCCTTGGCCGCCACGAAGGCGAGCGGTCGCATCGGGGTGAGCCCGAGCTGGCGTCCCCAGCCCATCATCTGCTCGGTCGCGGCGCTGCCGGCGATGCCCGTCGTCGCGGTCACCGCGCCGTAGCACGCCATCGAGATCATGATGTACATCGCGACGTTGCCGCTCCCGACGGCGTCGTCGGAGCCGAGTCCGAAGACGAGGTACATGAACGTCGGCAGTCCGACGATGAAGAACATCGCCATCCGGTCGCGCAGCTGGCGACGCAGGTCGAGCCGGGCGTAGGCCACCATCGCGGGTCGCGGTGCCGTACGGGTGCGGGTGGTGGTCGCGGTGAGGGCCGTGCTGGTCATCGTGCAGCTCCGATCAGGTCGTCGTCGTTCTCCTGGGTCAGCGCGAGGAACGCCGCCTCCAGGCTGGCGGCCGACACCTCCAGGTCGCTGATGCCGAGCGGTGCCAGGGCGTCACGCACCCGGGCGAGCCAGGCGGCGTCGATGCCGTCGGCCCCGACCACCTCGGCGGGCGGGCGGAAGGTGAGCGTCCGACCGCCGTACGCCGCCCGTACGTCGCTGGTCGCCGCGTCGTGGACGATGCGGCCGCGGTTCATCAGGACGGTCCGCTCGGCGAACTCGTCGGCCTCGGCGAGGTAGTGGGTGGCGAAGACGATCGTGCGGCCCAGCGCGGCGTCGGCGCGCATCGTCTGCCAGAACTCCTGGC
Source organism: Nocardioides baculatus (assembly GCF_016735675.1). Taxonomy (GTDB): domain Bacteria; phylum Actinomycetota; class Actinomycetes; order Propionibacteriales; family Nocardioidaceae; genus Nocardioides; species Nocardioides baculatus. The sequence continues at coordinate 944,084 of NZ_JAERSG010000001.1, forward strand.
GGGCGCCGACGTCCATGCCGGTCGTCGGCTCGTCGAGGATCACCAGGTCGGGGTCGGGCACGAGGGCGAGCGCGAACTTCAACCGCTGCTGCTCCCCGCCGGAGCAGGCCTCGACGCGGCGATTCGCCAGACCCGTCAGGCCGGTCCGCTCGAGCACCAGGCCGACCCGGTCGGGACGTCCGTGGAGCGCGGCGATCGCCCTCACGGTCTCGGCGACGGTGAAGTCGTTGAGCAGCCCGCCGGTCTGCATCACCGCGGACACCCTGCCGGCGCGTACGGCCTCGGCGGGGGAGGTGCCGTAGACCTCGATGGTGCCGGCGTCGGGTGCGGTCAGGCCGAGCAGCATGTCGACGGTCGTCGTCTTGCCCGCGCCGTTGGGCCCGAGGAAGGCCACGATCTCGCCGGGCTCGATCGTCAGGTCGACGTCGTCGACGGCCACGACCGTCGTCCCGTCGGTGGCACGGAACGACTTCCGCAGGCCGCTGGCGTGGATGGCTGGTGTGGTCATGGCCCCAGCCTGTCGGCGTACGCCCTCAGGTCTCCCGTGCGGTTGTCACGACCTCACCGTGACACCTGTCATCGAGTGGGCGCATCTGTGCGCGAAGAGAAGGTCGAGTCGGCGCATCTGTACGTAGGAAATGCATCGAGTCGGCGCATCTGCTCGCGGACCGCGAACAGATGCGCCGACTCGATGGGGGTGGCGCGAACAGATGCGCCGACTCGCTAGAAGGAGGCCTCGTCGAGGTCCATCAGGTCGAGGTCGATCCCCTCGGCGATGGCGCGCTCGGCGGTGATCTTCGGCAGGTTGGTCTGCGCGAAGAACTGGGCCGCGGCGACCTTGCCCTCGTAGAACGCCTTGTCCTTGGCCGACACCTCGCCCGACAGCTTCTGCAGGGCGACCTCGGCCTGGCGCAGCAGCAGCCAGCCGCAGACGACGTCGCCGAGCACCATCAGCAGGCGCGAGGTGTTGAGCCCGACCTTGTAGATGTTGCGCAGCTCGTCGGCCGACGACATCAGGTCGTTGATCATGTGGCCGACGATGGCGTTGGCGTCCTCGAGCGCGGTGGCGAGCAGGGCCCGCTCGTTCTTGAGGCGACCGTTGCCGGCCTCGGAGGCGATGAACCCCTCGATCTCCTTCGCGAGGTGGCCGAGCGCCTTGCCCTGGTCCTTGACGATCTTGCGGAAGAAGAAGTCCTGGCCCTGGATCGCGGTCGTGCCCTCGTAGAGGGTGTCGATCTTGGCGTCGCGGACGTACTGCTCGATCGGGTACTCCTGCAGGAAGCCGGAGCCACCGAAGGTCTGGAGCGACTCGGTGCCCAGCAGCACCCACGAGCGCTCGGAGCCGTAGCCCTTCACGATCGGGAGCAGCAGGTCGTTGACCGCCGCGGCGAGGCGCGCCTCGTCGGAGTCGGCGGTGCCGGCGTGCTCGGCCACCATGACCTGGTCCTGCCACGTCGCGGTGTAGAGCACCAGCGCGCGCATCGCCTCCGCGAACGACTTCTGCGTCATCAGCGAGCGGCGTACGTCGGGGTGGTGCGTGATCGTGACGCGGGGAGCCGTCTTGTCGGCGGCCTGCGTCAGGTCGGCGCCCTGGACGCGCTCCTTGGCGTAGTCGAGCGCGTTGAGGTAGCCGGTCGAGAGGGTGGCGATGGCCTTGGTGCCGACCATCATCCGGGCGTTCTCGATGACCTGGAACATCTGCGCGATGCCGTCGTGGACCTCGCCGAGCAGCCAGCCCTTGGCCGGCTCTCCACCGCCGACCTGCGGGTCGCCGAAGGTGACCTCGCAGGTGTTGGAGACCTTGATGCCCATCTTGTGCTCGACGTTGGTGACGTAGACGCCGTTGCGCTCGCCGGTCAGCTCGCCGGTCTCGAGGTCGAAGTGGTGCTCGGGCATCCAGAAGAGCGAGAGTCCCTTGGTGCCCGGGCCGCCCGCGCCCTCGACGCCCTCGGGGCGCGCGAGGACCAGGTGCATGATGTTCTCGCTCATGTCGTGCGTCGCGCTGGTGATGAAGCGCTTGACGCCCGTGATGTTCCACGAGCCGTCGTCGTTGGGGGTGGCCTTGGCGCGACCGGCGCCCACGTCGGAGCCGGCGTCGGGCTCGGTGAGGACCATCGTGCAGCCCCACTGGCGGTCGACCATGTACTGCGCGACGGCCTTGTCGCGCTCGTTGCCGTTGCGGTGCACGACGTTGGCGAACGCGGGACCCGCGGCGTACATCCAGATGGGCGCGTTGGCGCCGAGCACCATCTCGCCGATCGCCCAGATCAGCGACGAGGGGGCCGGCGTGCCGCCCATCTCCTCGAAGACCTGGAGGCGCCAGAACTCCGAGTCCATCCAGGCCTGGTAGCTGGCCTTGAACGACGCGGGCACCGGGGCGGTGTGGGTGGCCGGGTCGAAGACCGGCGGGTTGCGGTCGCTCTCCTCGTAGGACGAGGCGAGGTCCTCGCGGGAGAGTCGCTCGACCTCGCGGAGGATCTCGCGGGCGCTCTCGGCGTCGATCTCGCCGAAGGGTCCGGTGCCGAGGACCTCGTCGCGGCCGAGCACCTCGAAGAGGTTGAACTCGATGTCGCGGAGGTTGGTCTTGTAGTGGCTCACTGCGTTCCACCTGTTCCATGTACGAGGGTCTGCGATCACGGCTACTGGTCGGTCTACTGACCAGTAACAAGATCATGCCTCGCTGACGGACCGCGCGCAACACGAACGCCCGATGTCGCGGGTCACAGGCCGGCGCGGGGTGGGCCGCGTGGCAGGACGCGCCGAGGAGGTGATCGGAGTTGCCTATCAGTCTGAGTATCTCTACTGTTTCACCCGACATACCTCAGTCGCTCGACTAGCACGACCTGACATCCGGAAGGACCCTCATGCGCAAGCTCATCGTTCTCGGCTTCGTGGGCCTCGTCGCCCAGCTGATCGACGGATCCCTGGGCATGGCCTACGGCGTGACGTCCTCGACCCTGCTGCTCGCCGCCGGCGTCGCGCCGGCCGCCGCCTCGGCCGCCGTCCACTTCTCCGAGATCGGCACCTCGCTGGTCTCCGGTGCCTCGCACCACAAGTTCGGCAACGTCGACTGGCGCACGGTGTCGATCCTCGCCCTGCCGGGCTTCGTCGGCGCCTTCATCGGCGCGACGCTGCTGTCCAACATGGATGCCGCGATCGCCAAGCCGGTCGTCGCCGTGATCCTGCTGAGCCTCGGCTTCTACGTCGTCTACCGCTTCCTCAAGCTCGGTGGTGAGCGCCCGACCTTCAAGGGTCACCCCTCCGCGATGTTCCTCGCCCCGATGGGCCTGGTCGCCGGCACGCTCGACGCCGTCGGTGGCGGCGGCTGGGGACCGGTCGGCACCACCTCGCTGCTCTCGAGCGGTCGCCTCGAGCCCCGCAAGGTCGTCGGCTCGATCGACACCTCGGAGTTCGTCGTGGCCGTCGGCGCCTCGCTCGGCTTCCTCTTCGGCCTCGGCTCGCAGGGGATCAACTGGGGCTACGCCGGTGCGCTGCTCGCCGGTGGCGTGATCGCCGCTCCGATCGCGGCCTGGCTCGTCAAGCACCTCGCCGCCCGCGTCCTCGGCGTGGCCGCCGGTGGCCTGATCATCCTCACCAACTCCAAGACGCTGCTCGAGGCCGTCGGCGTCCCGGGTGTCGGCGTCGCCGTCGCCGCCGCCGTGATCTTCGTCCTCTGGGTCTCCGGCATCGTCTGGGCCGTCAAGCAGGAGCGCCTGTCGAAGGCGGCCGCTGCCGACGAGCGCGAGCTCGAGACCGTGCCGGCCTGATCCACGAGCGTCGTACGCCGTCGCTCCCGCACGCGCGGGGGTGGCGGCGTACGAACATGTCGGGGGCCGTCGGAGCCTTGCACCACTGTCTCTGCCGACATATCTGACAAACTGCACCTATGCGCGTCTCCGCCAAAGCCGACTACGCCCTCCGGGCCCTGATCGAGATCGCGGTGCGCACCGACGGCACGGCTGTCAGCGCCGAGCAGCTCGGCAAGGCCCAGGGCATCCCCCACGGCTTCCTCCAGGCCATCCTCGCCGACCTCCGCCGTGCCGACGTCGTGGTGTCGCAGCGCGGCCAGTCGGGCGGCTGGCGCTTCGCGCGGGAGCCGCGCACCGTCACCGTCGCCGACGTGATCCGCGCCGTCGACGGCCCGCTCGTCTCGGTCTACGGGCTGCGTCCCGAGGCGGTGGAGTACGACGACTCGGCGCAGGTGCTCCAGCACGTCTGGATCGCCGCCCGCAGCTCGCTGCGGTCGGTCTTCGAGCAGGTCACCATCCAGGACCTCGCCGACGGCAGGCTGCCCGAGGGCGTCGCCGCCCTCACCGCCGACGAGGACGCCTGGCAGCCGCACTGACCGAGCCTGGATGCCGAGTCCTACGGTTCGTGGCCCGGATCTCGGCCGACAAGCGTGGCGGTCACCGGATATCCGGTGACTCCAGGGTCAGGCGGCCAGCCGCTTGGTGACCTGCTTGCGGCGCCGCGAGATCTTGGCGAGCCGCTTGTCGAGGCGGGCCTCCTCCTCGATCAGCGCGATCCGGGCCACCTGCGCGGCGAGCTGCTCGTCGCCGAGGTTGTCGGGCAGCACGTGCACCCGGTCCTCCTTGACCAGCGACACCCAGGCAGTGGGCGGCTGGATGGTGAAGCCGCTGGTGACCACGAGCACGACCTTGAAGCCGGCGAGGCCGTCGAGGGCGAGCGCCGCCTGCTCGGAGGTGGCGTCGAAGAACGCCGGCACGCTCGCGAAGACGTCGGCCCTGGCCTTCCTCGCCTTGCGGCAGACGGCCGCCCACGCGCCCTCGACCTCCTTGCGGCTGAGGCCCGCGGCCTTGTGGGTGCGGCAGATCTCGATGCCCGCGAGGTCGAGCACCTCCGGGTCGACGTCGGGGGTCGCGACGCGCCCGAGCCGGAGGCCGTCGTGCATCGCGTCGAGGTCGACCGGGTCGGGACCGAGGTGGAGCAGGAACAGTCTCTTGGCCATGGCGCCAGCCTCGCCGTCGCGTACGACGTACGCGTGAACACGGGCCGAACGCTGTCGGACGGAAGACGGTCTTTACCTAGTCTGGTGTGACGTCAGGCGCCTCCCGTGCGTCTCCCTCGTGACGCCGAACCACACCCAGGGAGAGACATGCCCCGCACGAGCGAGGAGTTCGAGGAGTTCGCGGTCGCGCGGACCCCCCAGCTCTACCGCGCGGCGTGGCTGATGTGCGGCGACGCCCACCGCGCCGAGGACCTCGTCCAGGACACGCTGGCCAAGGTCTACGTGCGGTGGCACCGTCGCCTGGGCGCACCGATCGAGCACCCGGTCGCCTACGCACACACGACGCTGGCCCGCACCTACATCAGTGCCCAGCGCCGACGCAGCAACCACGAGACACCCACCGAGCACCTGCCCGAGGCCAGCGACGATCGTGGAGACGCCGCCACGGGACTCGCCCTGAGGGCAGCGCTCGACGAGCTGGCGCCGATGGACCGTGCGGTCCTGGTCCTGCGCTACCTCGAGGACGTGTCGGTGGCGGACACGGCGCACGCGCTCGGGGTCAGCCCCGGCGCTGTGCGCAACCGCACGATCCGTGCGCTCGACCGCCTCCGCGCCGTGCTGGGCCCGTCCCTCCGCGACCTGCTGGAAACCTAGGAGAACCAGATGACCCAGCACGACACCGGTGTCACCGAGCTGTTGCGTCGCGCCAGCGACGACCTCGCCCCTGACGTCGAACGCCTCGTGAGGGGCGGCATCACCCGCGGTCGCTCGCGCCAGCGCCGCGCCCGGATCGGTACGACGGTCGCCTCGCTCGCCGTGATCGGCGTCGTCGGCGCGCTGGCGGCCGTCGTACCCCAGGGCGGACCGGACAGCACGCGCGACCCCGGTATCGCGACCGAGGGGGCGACTGCCACGAAGAGCCCGTCCCCGCCGCCCGACCCGGACCGACCACCGTCGGCCGACGCGTTGCGACCGCTCGTCACGCCGATCGAGATGCTGGCCCGGATCGGTGGCCTCACAGGGGCCTCCGCCGTCCAGCGGATCAAGGTCGACCAGTCCGGACAGGACCAGGCCCGCCTCTACTACGCGACCGTCGACGAGGCGCAGGTGTCGTTCTCCATCCGTTGGTACAACAACCCGCTCGTCGTCGCGGACGGAGGGCAGCCACTGGCGCCAAGTCACATCTGCGAGCCAGAGGTCGAGGCCGACTGCACCACGCTGCCCGACGGCTCGCGTCTGCTGCGCGAGGAGGTACGCCCGTCCGGCGGGACCGGTGTGCCGGAGAGCTTCCTGGAGCGCTCGCTGACCCTCGCGACCCACGACGGGTGGCAGATCAGCGTCATCGCGCGCAACACGACCGACGAGAAGCAGGGCGAGGTCGTGGCTGACGAGCCTGTGCTGACGATGGCGGAGATGCAGGCGCTCGCGACGAGCACGGCCTGGTACGCGTGAGGGTCAGTCGACCCGGATCGCCCGGAGCCAGCTGACCAGCGGGCGCAGCGTCTTCCAGTCCGCGCGGACCCGGTCGACGAGCCCGGCGTCGATGGCGTCGGTCTCGAAGCCGTACGCCTTGTTGGCGATCAGCTGCTTGCTGCGGAGCAGCTCGATCCGCGGGTGGTCGGCGTCGTAGCCGCGCGGTGAGGTCTTGAGCCGGTCGCCGCCGATCTCGAAGCCGTCCTTCTCGAGCTTCCCCAGCACCCGCTCGAGCGCCTTGCCGGTCTTCTCGTCGGCCATCGCCTCCCGGATCGCAGCCAGCCGCGGCCCGTCGGCGTCGTAGAAGCCTCCGCCGACGCGGGTGCCGCGGGCGGAGATCTCGACGTACCACCCGGTGGACGGGCCGGCGCCGACGTACGCCCCCTGGTGCGTCTTGTAGGGCGTCTTGTCCTTGGCGAAGCGGACGTCGCGGTAGGGCCGGAACACCTTGGCCGGGCCGAACTCCGGCTCGAGCTCGGCGACGAGCGCCTTCATCGGCGCCTCGACCGCGTCCTTCCAGACCGGCTTGTTGGCCTCCCAGAAGGACTTGGTGTTGTCCATCTCGAGGTCGTCGTAGAAGTCGAGTGCGGCGACGGGGAATCCGGTGAAGCTCACGCCGTCCGACGTTAGCCCACGGTCGTACGCCGGTCAGCGGGCGTCGGCCAGCAGGTCGAGCAGCCAGGAGACGGCGTCGTCGGAGGACAGGTCGCGGCCGTGGGCGACGAGGCGGTCGAACTCCGCCTCGCCGCATGACTCGATCGTCGCGGCGACGTCGCTGCGCAGGTGCTCGTGGTCGATCGCGCTGACGACGCTGCCGATCCGCACGAAGCTGCTCAAGGTGATCCCGAGGAGGACGGCGGCGGCCTCGTGGCGCCCGGTGAGCGACGCGAGCCTGGTCAGCTGTCGGCAGGCGACGGCGCGGGCTCCGTCCGAGCGCAGCACGACCAGTCCGGCTGCACCTTCCACGCCGAGTGTCCAGGCGTCCTCGGCGCGACCCAGCCCCGCGACGATCTGCGACTCGGTCATCGTCAGCATGTCGAGCCGGTGCACGTCGCCCGCACGCGCGGCGACGGCGCGCGCCTCGCCCAGGAGCCGGCGCGCGTCCTCCGGTCGCCCGGCCTCCACCAGCGTGCGGGCCAGCGAGCCGAGCGCGGCGGCGAGCAGCCAGTCCTCCCCGAGCGGCCGGGCGAGCTCGACTGCCTCCCGTGCCCGGTCCACCCCCCACTGGACGCCGAGACCGGCATCGCGACCCAGGTCGGTGCCGTAGCCGAGCAGGGCCGCCAGAGGACCCGTGTCGCCGGCCGCCCGCATCGTGGCCTCGGCGTCGGCGGTGGTCTCCAGCAGGAGCGGGAGGTCGTCCGTGAGGTCCCAGAGCCGCCGATAGCTCCAGTAGGTCACCCACCCGCGGTGGCGTGAGTCGGCCGGGACGGCGAGCGAGACGCGTTGGATGTCGTCGAAGGCGCCCCCGCCCAGCTGGTGCCAGACCTCGCCGACGCAGGTGAGGATCTCGGCGGCAGCCTCGACGCCGTCCGGGCCCGACGCGACGGCGTGGGCGAGAGCCGACTCGATGTTGCGGCGCTCGCGCAGGACCACGTCGGTGGCGTGCGCCCTCGTGGTGGTCCGCGGGTGCAGTCGGCGGGCGAGCTCGAGCACGAGCGCGAGGTGGGTGTCGCGCGCCGAGTCCTCGCGTCCCGACGCCCGCAGACGGGCGAGGGCGTGCTCGCGCACGGTCTCGAGCAGGCTCACCCGGGGCCGGTCGTCGTCGGAGACGCGCACGAGGCTGGCGTCGGCGAGCGCGAGCAGGTCGGTCACCGGGTTCTGCGGTGAACCGTCCGGCACGGGCAGGCGGGCGACGGTCTCGAGGTCCACCCCGCCGACGAACACGGCCAGCAGCTCGAGCAGCCGGCCCTGCTCCGGCGGCAGCAGGTCGACGGACCACGCCGTGAGCGCGTGCAGGTCGCGCTGCCTCGGGTGCCGCGAGGTCCCCGCGGTCACCAGGGCAAGTCCTTCGTCGAGGGCGGAGGCGAGGGCGTACGGCGGCAGCTGGCGCACGCGGGCGGCGGCGAGCTCGATGCCGAGGGGCAGGCCGTCGACGCGCCGGCAGATGCGGGCGACGGCGTCGCGGTTGGCGTCGTCGACCACGAACCCCGGCCGGGCCAGCTCGGCGTAGCGGGCGAACAGCTCGCTCGCCACTCCGTCGGCACCGTCGTCGAGCGGGTCGACCCGGTGCAGGCGCTCGCCGAGGACGCCGGTGGGGCGTCGGGAGGTGGCGAGCACCGTGACGTCGCCGTCGGCGTCGAGGACGGCCGCGAGCACGACGTCGACGTCGACCACCTGCTCGAGGTTGTCGAGGACGAGCAGCGTGCGTCGACCGCCCAGGTGCGCGAGCACCGCAGTCGGACCGCCGGAGTCGGCAGGGAGGTCGAGGGCCGCCGCCAGCGCGGCCCAGACGTCGGTCTGGTCGCGCGCCGTCTCCAGCGGCACGAAGTAGACGCCCCCGGCCAGCGTCGCACCCACCGTGCGGGCGACCTCGATGGCCAGACGCGTCTTGCCGGTGCCTCCCGGACCGACGAGCGTGGTGAGTCCCGTGCCGGACCGGGACACCTCGTCCACGAGGCTCGCCAGCAGGTCGGCGCGGCCGACGAGCTGCACGGCGGTGCGCGGGAGGTTGCCCCGGCCGCCGAGGGTGCGTGGCGGCGCGAAGGCGTCGTCGGCCCGCGTCGAGACCTGGTGCAGGCGCTCGGGCAGGGCCACGTGGGGCAGCCGGTGCGTGCCGAGGTCGGTGACGAGGACCCGGTCCTCGTCGGAGTCGGCGCGGGTGCCGACCAGCGCTGCCGCCGTGGCGGCGGTCGCGAGCGTCTGGCCGCCTGCCGCGGCGAGCGCGACCTCCTCCACGCGGTGCACCTCGGTCCCGACGTAGTGCCGGTCCACGACCCGGGGGACGCCGGTGTGCACGCCGATCCGCACCCGGACGTCGGCGTGGTCGGGGAAGTCGTGGCCGGCCAGCGCGCGGTGCGCGTCCACCGCGGCCCGGACGGCCTCGTCGGCGCTGCGGAACGCGGCGAGCAGCCGTTCGCCGTCGGCGGCCCACGTCAGTCCGTCGTGCGCCGCGACGGCGTCACGCAGCAGGTCGCGCTGCGCGAGCACGGCGTCGCCGTACGTCTCCTGGAGACGGCCCTCGAGCGCCGCGGGGGAGTCCAGCACGGCCGCCAGCAGCGTCAGCTCGCCGGTCGGCAGGCCGTCGCTCGGCGGTGCGGCCAGGTCGGGGGAGTCGTTGAGGATCGCGTGCTGGAGCGCGGCGAGCGTCGGTCCCGGCTCCAGGCCGAGCTCGGCCCGCAGCTGGTCGACGACCTCGGCGTAGAGGGCGAGCGCATCGACGGCCCGGCCCTGCCGGTAGAGACCTGTCATCACCGCCGCCCTCAGTCGTTCGCGGAACGGGAAGTCGCGCAGCGCCGGCGCCAGGCGATCGGTCAGCCGGTCGAGGTCGCCCGTCTCGAGGAGGGCCTCGGCGAGGTGCTCGAGGGCGGTGCCGCGCAGCTCGCGGAGGCGAGCCGCCTCGACGACGGCGAAGGCGTAGTCGGTCAGGTCCGACATGGCCTCGCCGCGCCACAACCTCAGTCCCGCGTCGAGAGTGGCGACGGCGTCGTGCGCCCTGCCGGCGGCCCGCTCACCCATCGCCACCGGGACGAGCCTCTCGAAGACGTGGGCGTCGACCTGGTCGGGCGCCACCTCGAGGCGGTAGCCCCCGCCCAGCGTGACGACCGCCTGGCGGCCGAGCCGGGCGCGGAGGTGGGAGACGTACACCTGCAGGGCGTTGCGGGCGCTGGCCGGCGGGTCCTCGCCCCAGAGGTCGTCGACCAGGCGGTCGACGCCGACCGTGCGGCCGGCGTCGATCGCGAGCCGGGCCAGGAGCGCCCGCTCGCGCGGCGCCGACGTCGCCACGGCATCCGCGACCTGGACCGGTCCGAGGAGCAGGACGGTGGGCTCGGCGGCAGCGGTGCTGGTCCCCACCTCGCACCCCCGCGTGGGCCGTACGCACGACGTGCCCGTGCCGGGATCGTAGGTCGCTCCCTGCCGGCCCGACAGCCGATCTCCCCGTGGTCGACTGCCGGGCTAGACCCGTCAGGACGGTGCGGGGTTGTCCGCGATCACGTCGGCGACGAACGCGTGGGCGTACGACGTGTCGGTGCGGGTCGCCTGGTCGGTGGACTTGCAGGGGATGTCGCCGGTGGTGACGACCGCGACCACCTCGCCCGACGCGTTGAGCTTGGGTCCTCCGGAGTCGCCGTAGCAGGTCCCGCCGAGGCCGCGGGCCAGGTTCATCGAGAACAGGACGTAGTCGCGGTGGACGTTGACGAGCGGCTGCGTCGTCATCATCCGCTCCTTCGGGGGCAGGAACGCCTGGGTCGACGTCTGCTTGGCGTAGCGCTCGATGCCGTAGCCGACGGCCGTGAACGGCGTACCCCGCAGGGACTTGTCGTCGAGGTACCCGACGTCGGCCAGCTCGGCGTACGGCACGCCGGTCACCGCGTCGTCCAGGACGAAGGCGCCCACGTCGAAGCGATATTTGGCCCTGCCGGTGTAGCCCGGGTGCGGAGTCGGGGTGCCGTCGAGGAGGTGGAGGTCGTCGCGAAGCTGCCACGTGCCGTCGCTGATCCGCTGGTCGAGCGTGAAGTACACGTGCCCCCAGTCGGGGGCGTAGTCGTCGCGGACCATGCAGTGGCTCGCGGTGAGCACCACGCGAGGCGACACCATGGTCCCGGTGCAGAGCTGGATGAGGTACGGCTCGCCGGTCGAGGGTTTCACCTCGACGACGAACGATCCGACGTTGGTGTAGCCGCTGGTCGGCTCACCGTTGGTGATGGCGTGGGCCGCGCTCGGCGCCAGCAGCGCCAGCGCTCCGGCTGCCGCGGCGGCGATGCGCCCGCGGCGGGCGGTCAGGAACGACATGTGGGTCTCCTCTCCACGTCGCCCGGATGGCGACCTGGCAGGAGGATCAGCGAGGCCGCTTAAGGCCCGCTGAAGGCGTCAGGTGACCGGTGCCCACACGCTCTCGTCCCCCTGGTCGCCGTACGACGACAGGGTGAGGACACCGCCGCCGCAGGCCGGCTCGCCGAGGAACGCGTCGCCGGTGGACCGGGACTCGTAGGCGACCTCGAGCGCGTGGTCCGGTGTCCAGCGCATCAGTCGGGCGGGCTCGTCGGGTCCTTGGGGGTCGCGGACGAAGAAGACCGAGTCGCCGCACGGGACGGCGCTGCCGGTCAGGCCCGGGCCGAGGTCGACGTAGGCGCCGTCGGCAGACGCACGGAAGGTCGCCTCCTCCTGGCGGCGCGGCTTGGGCACCTCCGACCAGAGGGCGCCGTCCGCCGTGGCGGCGACGTCCCACGCGAGGCAGTCCGTCGGACCCTCGAGCGGCTGCGGGACACCGGCCTCGAGCAGGTTGACGGTGCGGCAGGCCGGCCGGGCGTCGTCGAAGGTCATGATGCCGACCCCGTGCTCGCTCGCGGTGAGGCCGGAGAAGCCGGTCCTCCTGGGAGCGCACCAGCCGTCCTCGCCGTTGCTGTCCGCCAACGCGCTGGTGGCCAGGCAGTAGGCACCGCCGTCGCCGTAGGTCGGGTAGTAGAGGTCGCCGCCGGTCAGGGCCCACGAGCCGCCGCTCGCCGGCACGGGTCCGGCCAGCGCGGCCTGCTGCCCGGTCGCGAGGTCGACGACGTCGACCTCGCTGGGGTCGGTCTCGGCCGTGTCCTGGCGCACGACGACCGCCCAGTCCTCGCTCATCAGCAGCTCGGAGATGGTGCGGCCCGCGCCGGCGTCGATCCCGGTGCCGGCACCGTCGCTGGACAGCTCGACGGTCGAGCCGTCCTCGCTGCCGAGGGCCTCCCACTCCGGACCCTTGATGTAGCGGATGCCGGCCCGGACGCCGGTGTCCCGCCAGTCGAGCAGGTTCGTCGTCGCCTCGACGGCGGCGGGCGCATCGATGGTCCCGCCGGTCGGCTCACTGCTCGTCGGAGTGCTCGGGCTGGCCGACGGCTCGTCGCCGCCGGGCACGGGGGTGTCGTCGTCGCTCCCGCAGCCGGACAGCGCGACGAGCAGCGCCAGCGCGATCGTCGTACGGCCCCTCATGTCAGACGCCGAGGTTGTGCTGGAAGTGGTCGAGGTTGGCGCGGTAGGACTTGTACGCGTTGCGCCACTGCACGCGCTCGATCGCCGGCTCGCTGGGGTCGAACTTCGACTGGTCCCACGGCTCGAAGTAGCCGATCTTGCGGTTGCCGTCCGGGTCCTGGTCGAAGCCGCGGCCCACCTGGAAGTGCCCGCTCGCGTCGTCGTCGAGGTAGGGGTAGTACTGCTTGAGCAGCACCGGATGGAGGACGACGGGCGCCTCGTAGTCGGTGACGTGCCGCATGATCACGCGGTACCACTGCTTGAACGTGAAGTCGCTGATGTCGAGCACGACGTAGGGCCCGGCAGCCGTCGTGTCGTCGTAGTCGGTCTTGTTGTTGATCACCCGCACCATGTCGGTGATCGCGGTGCCGGCCGACGTCGTGCCGAGACGCAGGGCCCAGTAGCCCTGGGTCTTGCGCGTGCCCTGCGCGCTCCAGCCGATGGCCTGCAGCGTCGCGGGGCCGCACCACCAGGTCTGGTTCTGCGCCTTGGCGACCTTGCTGGTGAGGATCTTGTCCTTCGTCGGGTACGACTCGCCGAAGCCGCCGCGGGCGCGCGTCGACGTCCCGGCCGTCACCTCGGGGTGGTCCTCGGCGAAGTCGTCGGGCAGCGGGACGCCCTGGATCTCGTGGCGCAGCAGCCAGACCTTGCCGACGGACTGCGCGGCCATCGTCAGCTCCGCGCGCTCGGCCTCGGCGCGGGCAGCAGCGCTGCGGGCACTGGTGCGAGCGAGCACGCCGTCCGCGTCCAGGTCGCCGGTGCGCTCGGCCTTCCGGCGCAGGGCCGGCTGGGTGTCGAGCCGGGCGGCCAGGGTGTCGCGCGACTGGTGGGTCCAGCCGAACCCGAGGCAGTAGCGCTGGCCGTCGAAGGTCGCGCACCGGACCGCCGCCCGCGCTGCCGCCGTACGTCCGAGGACCCGCTCCGCGCCCTGGCCCGCGGCCACGACGCGCTCGATCTCGGCCCGCATCACGGCGGTGACCCGCCCGGCGCCGGCCGCGCCCACCCGGCGGGCCGACTCCGAGGTGGGGGCGATCGCGCCCTGCTCGGGCGCGTCGTCGTCGGGGAGCAGGGGGACGGCGCCGAGCGTCAGCGCCAGTGCGGCCGCGGCGATCGTGGCCGGGTGCCGCCAGAGCGGGCGGCTCGCGTCGTCCGAGGCGATGCGATGGGCGATGCGATGGGCGAGGAACCGGGGGAGGAAGCGCATGGGGAAGGCCTTCGATCCGAGAGAACGCGGACGCCTCACTGTCCCCTCTGGTCACATCGGGCGCAAGTTCCCCACGCGCCTCCGGGTGGACCGTTGTCGGTTTCCCCGGCTACCCGGGGAAACTGGAGGTTCCAGTGCGAAGTTTCGGGGGTGAGGCTCGAGTTTCCCCGGGTAACCGGGGATCGCGACGCCCCGGCAGATCTGGAGCGGATGACGAGATTCGAGCTCGCGACATCGACGGTGGGCGGAGCGTCGCGCTCTGCGCGTTCACCCGGAGGAGTTGGAGCGGATGACGAGATTGGAACTCGCGACATCGACGGTGGGCAGAGCGTCGCGCTCTGCGCCTCTGGGAGATCTGGAGCGGATGACGAGATTGGAACTCGCGACATCGACGGTGGGCAGAGCGTCGCGCTCTGCGCCTCTGGGAGATCTGGAGCGGATGACGAGATTCGAGCTCGCGACATCGACGGTGGGCGGAGCGTCGCGCTCTGCGCCTCTGGGAGATCTGGAGCGGATGACGAGATTCGAACTCGCGACATCGACCTTGGGAAGGTCGCGCTCTACCAGCTGAGCTACATCCGCATGCCGTACGACGACGGCGGGCCGAACGATACCGGACCGCTCAGCGCACCTCGGACAGACCGGGGCGCTTGGCCGACACGGTGTCGCCCGAGGAGCGGCCGGTGATCCGGCGGTGCACCCACGGGACGAGGAACTCACGGGTCCACTGGGCGTTGGCTGCCCAGGTCTCGCGGCGGCCGAGGAGGGGCGGCGGGTCGAGCTCGACGGGAGGGATCGTGTGCGTGACGCCGATCGCGTCGAGCACGGCCCGGGCGATGTAGGTGTGCCCGAACGAGTTGAGGTGCATCCGGTCGGAGTCCATCGCCGCGGAGATCTCGACCTCGCGCATCCGCCACATGTCGACGAGGGTCACGTCGTGGCGGTCGGCGATCTCGCGCACCCACTCGTTGAAGATCGCCATCCGGCCGCGCACGGGCCCGTAGATCCCGCCGGAGCCCGGGTCGTAGACGGTGAACATCACCACGCGGGCGCCCGTCGCGACGAGGCGCGCGACCGCGGCGTCGTACGTCGTGGCGACGGCGTCGATGTCGACCCGCGGCCGGAGCACGTCGTTGCCGCCGCCGTGGATGGTGATCAGGTCGGGTTCCAGCGCGATCGCGGCGTCGACCTGCTCGGCGACGATCGGGCCGAGCTTGCGGCCGCGGATGGCGAGGTTGGCGTAGCCGAAGTCGTCGGTCTGCGTCGCGAGGACCTCGGCGACACGGTCGGCCCAGCCGCGCAGACCGTTGGGGTGCGACGGGTCGGGATCGCCGACCCCCTCGGTGAAGGAGTCGCCGAGGGCGACGTAGCGGTGGAAGGTCACCGGAACATTGTGCAGGTGGTGATTTCAAGGCTCGCTGGCGCTCGCACCTCGACCGCCGAGGCGGGTCTGCGGCTAGGTTTGCTGCCGTGCTGCTCTCTGATCGCGACATCACCGCTGAGATCGACGCCGGCCGGATCGCGCTGGAGCCGTGGGACCCGCAGATGCTGCAGCCGTCCAGCATCGACGTCCGCCTCGACCGGTTCTTCCGGGTCTTCGAGAACCACCGCTACCCCCACATCGACCCGGCGGCCGACCAGTCGGAGCTGACCCGCGAGGTCGAGCCGGAGGGCGACGAGCCGTTCATCCTGCACCCGGGCGAGTTCGTCCTGGGGTCGACCTACGAGGTCGTGTCGCTGCCCGACGACGTCGCCGCGCGCGTCGAGGGCAAGTCGTCGCTGGGCCGCCTCGGCCTGCTGACGCACGCGACCGCCGGCTTCGTCGACCCGGGCTTCTCCGGCCACGTGACCCTCGAGCTCGCCAACGTCGCGACGCTGCCGATCAAGCTCTACCCGGGCATGAAGATCGGCCAGTTCTGCTTCTTCCGGCTCTCGTCGCCGAGCGAGCACCCGTACGGCTCCGAGAAGTACGGCTCGCGCTACCAGGGCCAGCGCGGCCCGACGCCCAGCCGGTCGTTCCAGTCCTTCCACCGCACACAGATCTAGCGCCGCGCTCGGTCCGCATCGTGGATTAGGTCATACCCACGTTGCGTTAATCGCTCCGGACATGGTTAGGCTGGCCTTACTTAGGTCACCCTCACCACCTTCACGGAGCATTGATGAAGCGCACGCTTGCCAGCCCTCTGGTCCTGGCCACCCTGCTGGTCGCCGCCCTCACCGGCTGCAGCACCGGATCGACCAGCGCCGACACGGCCGCCGAGCCGAAGGCCACCACCGAGGTGGAGTCCGACGCCTTCCCGGTCACGATCGAGCACGCGCTGGGCACGACCACGATCGAGGAGGAGCCGACCCGCGTCGTCGCGGTCGGCTACGCCGAGGCCGACTACCCCCTCTCGTTGGGCGTCGTGCCGGTCGGTGCGGACAAGATCGAGTACGCCGGCAACGAGAACGACTCGTCCGACTGGTTCGACGATGCGCTCGCCGAGATCGACGGCGCCGAGCAGCCGACCCGCTTCAGCACCACCGACGGCGTACCGGTCGACGAGATCGTCAAGCTCCAGCCCGACCTGGTGACGGCCACGCAGTCGGGGATGACGCAGGAGGAGTACGACAAGCTCACCGAGGCGGGCATCCCCGTCGTCGCCTACCCCAACGCTCCCTACAACACGACGTGGCAGGAGTCGCTGGAGATGGTCGGCGAGGCGCTGGGACGCAGTGACGTCGCGGACGAGCTGAAGGCCGAGACCGAGCAGGTCATCGCCGACACCGCCGCCGAGTTCCCGCAGCTCGAGGGGAAGACGTTCACCTTCGCCGGGCCCAACGCCGACCCGTCGTCGTTCTACGTCTACACCGCGATGGACAACCGGCCCCGCCTGCTCGTCGAGCTCGGGATGGTGAACTCCCCGATCGTCGAGGAGCGCAGCGAGCCGGGCCAGTTCCTCTTCAACGTCTCCGCCGAGCGCACCGAGCAGCTCGACGCCGACGTGTTCCTCACCTACGCGACCTCCGAGGCCAACGTGCAGGAGCTCGCCGACGACCCGCTCTTCCAGCAGATCCCGGCCGTTGCCGACAACCGCTGGTACGCCACCGTCGAGCTCACCGAGGCCATCGGCCTGTCCGCGCCGTCCCCGCTCTCGATCCCGGTCGGCATGGAGCGCTACATCCCGAAGGTCGCCGCGGCGGTCGACGGCGACGGCTCGACGCCCTCCTGACCGGCGCGCACCGACATCCCTGACATGGCGATCACCACCACCGGGCTCCTGGACCGGCCGCGGAGCACCTCCGCGGCCGGTCCGGGGACGGCGTACGCCGTCGCGCTCGGGCTGCTGGCGATCGCCGCCGTCGCGTCGGTGCTCATCGGTTCGCGGACCATCTCGCCGCTCGCGCTGCTCGAGGCCGGCCCGGACCGCACCGTGCTGGAGGTCCGCGCCGTCCGCACCGCCCTGGGAATCCTCGTCGGCGTCGCCCTGGGCCTGGCCGGCGCGTGCATGCAGGGCCTGACCCGCAACCCGCTCGCCGACCCCGGCATCCTCGGCGTCAACGCCGGTGCGGCGCTCGCGATCGTGCTCGGCATCGCCTACCTCGGCGCGGGCGGGATGACGGCCTACGTCGTCCTCGCGCTCATCGGCGCGGGGCTCGCCTCGCTCGCGGTGCACGCCATCGCCGGGATCGGCCGCGACGGCGCGACGCCCGCCAAGCTCACCGTGGCCGGCGCCGCGTTCGCCGCGGCGGCGAGCAGCTGGACCGTCGCCGTCCAGCTCGTCGACCAGACCACGCTCGACGTGATGCGCCGCTGGCAAGTGGGCTCGATCGGCGGTCGGTCGTGGGACCTCGTGGTCTCGCTCGCGCCCGTCTTCGCCGTCGGTGTCGTCCTCGCGCTCACCCTCAGTCGCACCCTCAACGCCCTCGCGCTCGGCGAGGAGATGGCCGCCGGGCTCGGCCGGCACACCACACGCGACCGAGTCCTCGTCGGCCTGGCCATCGTCCTGCTCGCCGGCACCGCGACCGCCGCCGCCGGGCCGATCGCCTTCGTCGGCCTCATCGTCCCCCACCTGGTCCGCACCCGCACGGGGTCCGACCACCGCCACCTGCTCCCGCTGAGCGCGGCGTACGGCGCGGTGCTGGTGCTGCTCGCCGACACCGTCGGCCGGGTCGTGCTGCCACCCTCGGAGGTGCAGGTCGGGATCATGACCGCCGTCGTGGGGGTGCCGTTCTTCCTCCTGCTGGTCCGCCGTGGACGGATGGGATTATGAGCACCCCACGACGTTCTTCTCCTCCGCTGCGCTCCCCCGAACAACGCCGCGGGGACCCCGCTGCTCTGACCATCGCCCCATTGGCGCTGGTGACGACCACCGCGCTGCCCGACCGGCCCGCGGTCCGGCGCGACCTCCGGGCGGCGACGCGGCGTCCGCGCCGGCGTCGCCGGCTGGTGGTCGGCGGGCTCGTGCTCGCCCTGGTGGCCGCCTTCGCGATCCGCGTGCTGCTCGGTGACTACACCTTCACCGTCCCGGACTTCTTCCGGATCCTCTTCGGTGAGCAGTTGCCGGTCTCGACCTTCATCCTGATGGAGAGCAAGCTGCCGCGCGCCGTGCTGGCGGTGCTCGTCGGGCTCGCGCTCGGGTCGGCGGGGTCGCTGTTCCAGATGCTGCTGCGCAACCCGCTCGCCAGCCCCGACATCGTGGGCGTCAGCCTCGGCGCCAGCGCCGCCGGGATCTTCGCGCTGCTGACCCTCGGCCTGCGCGACGGCGCTGTGTCGGCGTTCGCCGTGGTCGGTGCCGTCGTGGTCTCCGCGGTGGTCCGGTGGGTCGCCGGCACCACCGGTGGCTACCGCCTCGTGCTGACCGGTGTCGGCGTGGCGGCCGCGATGGTCTCGGTGGTGCAGTACCTCCTCGCGCGCTCCAACACCTGGGACGTCCAGCTCGCCCTGCGGTGGCTCGTGGGCAGCCTCAACAACGTCCCGTGGTCGACGATCGGGCTGCTCGCCGTGAGCCTCGCCGTGCTGCTGCCGACCCTCGCGGTGATGTCGCGCTCGCTCGAGGTGCTCGAGCTCGGCGACGAGGCGGCCGCCGGGCTGGGGGTCGGTCGGCACCGCACCGACGCGCTGTTGCTCGTGGGCGTGCTGCTCACCGCCGTCGCGGTCGCAGCGGCCGGACCGGTGGCCTTCGTCGCCTTCATGTCCGGCCCGATCGCGCGTGCCCTGATGGGCGGGCGGCACAGCCTGCTCGCCGGCGCCCTCGTCGGCGCGGTCCTCGTGCTGCTCGCGGACTACGCCGCGGCGTACCTGGTCCCCGGCGTGGTGCTGCCCGTCGGCATCGTCACCGGAGCGGTCGGCGGACCGTTCCTGCTCTGGCTACTGGCGCGTGGCGCCGCGACCGGGAGGACCGGATGAATCACCCCGACATCGAACCCAGCCACAGGCTGCTCGCCCAGGACCTGACCCTCGGCTACGGCGAGCGCCGGGTCGTCCACGAGGTCAGCGTGGCGATCCCCGACGGCAAGGTCACCGTGGTGGTCGGGCCCAACGCGTGCGGCAAGTCCACGCTGCTCAAGGGCCTGGCCCGGCTCGTACGACCCCAGGGCGGCGTGGTGCTGCTCGACGGCGAGGCGATCCACCGCCGGCCGACCAAGGAGGTGGCCAAGGTCCTCGGCCTCCTCCCGCAGAACCCCATCGCGCCGGAGGGTGTCGTCGTCGCCGACCTCGTTGGCCGCGGTCGGCACCCGCACCAGGGCGTCTTCACGCGGTGGACCGCCGAGGACCGGGCGGCCGTCGAGGAGGCGATGGTCCTCACCGACACCTTCGAGCTCGCCGACCGGGCGGTCGACGAGCTGTCGGGCGGGCAGCGTCAGCGCGTGTGGATCGCGATGGCGCTCGCGCAGGGCACCGACCTGCTGCTGCTCGACGAGCCGACGACCTACCTCGACGTCGCGCACCAGGTCGAGATGCTCGACCTGCTGGTCGAGCTCAACGCCCGCCGCGGCACCACGATCGTGATGGTGCTGCACGACCTGAACCTCTCGGCCCGCTACGCCGACCACCTCGTCGCCCTCCACGACGGCCGGGTCGTCGCCGAGGGCACGCCGGTCGAGGTCGTCACCGAGGACGTCGTCCGCACCGTCTTCGGCCTCGACAACCGGGTCATCGAGGACCCGGTCTCGCACACCCCGCTCGTGCTGCCCGTCGGCCGCCACGTCCCGCACGCCCACCTCCAGGAGAACCGATGACCGTGACCGCCAGCTCGAACCGGGCCACCCTGCCCATGCTCTTCACCGAGGTCGAGGTGGTCGGCGTCGAGCGCCTGTCGCCGAGCTTCGTCCGCATCGAGCTCGGCGGTCGCGGACTCGCCGACTACGGCGTCGACGGTCCTCGCTGGGACCAGCGGATCAAGCTGATCTTCCCCGACCCGGTGACCGGCGGCATCACGTCGACCGAGGGTGCGGACGCGTCGTGGTGGGGCACCTGGATCGAGCGGTCGGCCGAGGAGCGCGGCCACATGCGGACGTACACGATCCGCGACGTCCGCGGCTCCGGCGAGCAGACCACCTTCGTCGTCGACATCGTGCTGCACCTCGACGGCGACGCGGTGGGTCCGGGGTCCACGTGGGCGGCCCGGGCGAGCGTCGGGGACCGGATCGTCCTGACGGGGCCGCGGCGGGGGTTCCACTACGGCGGGATCGAGTTCACGCCCGCGCCGGGTGCCGACCTGCTGCTGGTGGGCGACGAGACCGCTGTGCCGGCCGTGTGCACCATCCTCGAGCAGCTGCCCGACGACGCGCGCGGAGCGGCCTTCCTCGAGGTGCCGCACGCCGGTGACATCCAGGACGTACGCCGTCCCGCCGGGGTCTCGGTGACGTGGCTGGCGCGTGAGGGGGCGCCCCTCGGCGTACCGCTCCACGACGCGGTCGTCGCGCACCTCGGCATCCCCGGCGCCGAGGTCGAGGTGGCGGCCGAGGAGGTCGACCCCGACCTGTGGGAGACGCCGACCTACTCCTCGTCCGGCGAGGAGGTGCCCGCGGAGGCCGCTGTCGTCGGCGGTACCTACGCCTGGATCGCGGGGGAGTCGAAGGTCGTGACCGGCTTGCGCCGGCACCTGGTCAACGACCTCGGCTTCGACCGCCGGCAGGTGGCCTTCATGGGCTACTGGCGCCGCGGGGTCGCGATGAAGTCCTGACATGGCTCGACGCCCGGACGTCGGTCCGGGCGTGAGCCGCTGGTTCAGCGGCGCTTGGGGGCGCGGGGCGAGTAGCGCACGCGCTCGGCGATGCGGTGGCGGGCGATGAGCTCGATGTCGGTGAGTGAGTCGTACATGGCCGTGCTCCTTCCTGGGCTGGAGTGGAGAGCTGGGTGCGGATCAGCTCTGGTGGAGGGTGACGTCGCCCGAGGCGGTGGTCGCGCGGACCTCGAGGAAGGGCTGGCCCTCGGCGGGCTCGCCCGTGGCGGGCAGCGAGGACGACAGGCGGCCGCTCGCGGTGCGGACGTCGGTCCACACCGGCGTACCTCCCGCGACGCCGATGCTGACGTCGCCGCTCGCGGTCTTGGCGGTGATCCGGCCTGACGAGGCGCGGCCGATGACGAGGTCGCCCGACCCGGCGGTGAAGACCACGTCGCCGGCCGCTTCGGCGACGTCGGCGTCTCCCGACCCGGTCTTGACGGCGAGCTCGCCGCCGGCCCGCCCGATCCGGACGTCGCCCGAACCGGTGGTGATGACGAGGTCGGAGTCGACCCGGTCGATCCGGATGTCGCCCGAGCCGGTCTTCACCCGGGAGTCGCCGGCCAGGTGCTGGGCGACGAGGTCGCCCGACCCGGACTGCACGGCGGTGTCGCCGTCGACGACGTCGAGGGTGATGTCGCCCGAGCCGGAGTCGATGCGGGTGTCGGCGAAGCGGCCGTGGGTCACCACGTCGCTGCTGCCGACCTTGGCGCTGAGGCCGCTCGCGACGGGCACCTCGACCACGATCTCGGCGCGGGCGTCCTTTCCGAAGATCCCGCCGTTGCGGTGCGGGGCGACGATCGCGATCCGGTCGCCGAGGTCCCGGACGTCGAACTCCTCGGCCCGCTCGCCGGTGATCCGGATGGTGGTCTGTGCCGTGTCGGTCGCGGTGACGTCGACGAGGCCGCGGCCGTTCTCGACGTGCAGCACGATCGGCTCGGAGGTGTCGAAGGTGTGGTCGATCTGGTTGCTCATGGTGTCTCCGGTTTCGGGTGTGTTCGTCCACCGGGCCGGCAGGTGCCGGTCCGCTGGGGGCGGTGTGGTGGGCCGTCAGGCGTGACGGCGTGGGTCGTCGGTCAGAGCCAGCCGGTCATCCGGCGGTTGTTGGTGCCCTTCTTGCGGTTGCCGGCGAACGGGTCGTAGCCCACGAAGGGGACGCTGCTGAGGTCGATGTCGACGTTGATCGCGTGCTCGCTGCTCGCGCTGCGCACGACGCCGACCAGCCACGTATTGAGGCTCTGCCCGGCGGCGGCGGCCTTCTCCTCGGCCCGAGCCTTGACGGCCTCGGGGATCCGGAGCGTGACGCGGGCCAGGTCGCCGTCCTCCTCCTCGGGCGGGGCCGGCGGCGCCGGCGGCGGGGGAGGTGCGGGCATCTCGGCCTGCGGGGCGACCTCGACGACGAAGTCCAGCTCGCGACCGTTGAGGCGTACGTCGACGCTGCCATCGGGCAGCTCGGCGGTGATCTCGGCAGCGGCGTGAGAGATGGCCTCCATCAGGGCCAGCCGGGCGCTCGGGTCGAGCGCGTAGGCGAGCCGCTCGGCCGCCTGCTTGAGGTCGTCGCTGCCCGCCTCGGCCGCGGCGACGAGGTCGCGGCGCAGGGTGTCGACGTAGGGGGTGAGGTCCATGTGCATCACTCTGACATCACTGTGACGTCATGTCAACACCAAAGTGATGTCACATGACGTCAGGTGTGACGTCCGGTGATGTCATCCGCTCCATCGTGATCCCCGGATGACCGGGGATCGCTGAACATGTCGGCCCGTGCGCGGGCCGACATGTTCAGCGAGAGCCTGACAAGTCAGAGGTCGAAGAGGGAGCCCGAACCACTGATGTCGGCGTCCGTACGCGGCGTGTGCCCGGTGCCGTCCGCTGCGGGCTTGGCGGGCTCCTCCTCGGTCGGCTTCGCGTCGGTCGTCTCGTCGTCCTCGTCGGCGTCCGGGACGTCGTCCCCAGCGGCCCGGTCGTCGTCGGAGTCGAGGATCGTGTCCGGGTCCTCGACCTGGGCCTCCGACTCGGGGGCTGCCTCGTCCACCGCTGTTGCCGGTGCCTCGGGCTCGGGCGACTCGTCCGAGGCAGGTGCCTCGTGGGGGCCGGCGAAGAGCGCGGCGCGACTCAGGTCGGCCCCGCTCGGCGGCGCACTCGGAGCTGCGGCCGGCTCCTCGCTGGGCGTTGAGTCGCTGGGAGACTCAACCTCCTCCGGCGCCTCGGGCTCGGGCTTGCTGGGCGTTGAGTCGCTGGGAGACTCAACCTCTTCTGGCGCCTCGGGCTCGGGCTTGCTGGGCGTTGAGTCGCTGGGAGACTCAACCTCTTCCGGCGCCTCCGCCTGGGGCTTGCTAGGCGTTGAGTCGCTGGGAGACTCAACGGCCACTGGGGCCTCGATGTCGAACAGCGAACCGACGCTCGTCAGGTCCACGTCCGTCGCCGGCGTCGACGTCGTACGGCTCGGGGCGGGCGCATCCGCCTCGTCTGCGACATCACTCGTCGCGGCCTCGGCGTCCTTCCCGGCGTCGTCCTCGGCGGTCTCGGCGACAGCTGAGTCGCTGGGAGACTCAACGTCCACTGCGGGCTCGGACTGCTCCGGCGCGGCTGCCGCTGCGGCGGGCTCGGGCGCCTCGATGTCGAACAGCGATCCGCTGCCCAGGTCGGCCTGTGGCGCCGGTGCGGGCTGCTCGCTGGGGGTTGAGTCGCTGGGAGACTCAACGTCCACCGAGGGCTCGGGCTCGGGCGCCGGCTCCGCCGCGGCGGTTGGCGTCTCGGTCGGCTCGGGAGCGGCGATGTCGAAGAGCGATCCGCCGGTGCCCAGGTCGGTCGCGGTGGGCTCCTCGGGCGCGGCGGGTGCCTCGGCCTGCGGCGACTCGGCCTGCGGCGACTCGGCCTGCGGCGACTCGGCCTCCGCGGCGGGCGCCGGGTCCGGCTCGGGCTCCGGGCTTCCGACGTCGAAGAGGGATCCGCCACTGCCCAGGTCCGCGGTCGCAGCAGGCTTCTCCTCCGCTGCCGGCTCCTCGGGAGCCTTGTCCTCCGGTGCCTCGGCGGCGGGCGCGCCCTCCGACTCGGAGCCGCCGAGGTCGAAGAGTGACCCGCCGGGGTCGGCGGGCGCAGATGCGGGCTCGGCGTCGGGAGCGGGCGTGTCGAAGAGCGACGTGCCGCCGGACGCCTTCGCGGCGGGCCCGGCGTCGGCGGTCTCGGTGACCGTGTCCTCGGTGACCGTGACGTCCCCGGCCTCGGGCTCGTCCTTGGTGGCCACGTCACCCGAGGAGGCAGCAGCGGCGGCAGGAGCGGCGGCAGGAGCGGCGGCGGCCGCAGCGGGAGCGGCGGAGGGGGCGGCCTTGGTCGCCTGCTCACCCTTGACGGACGCGAGCAGCATCTGCGCGACGTCGAGGACCTCGACCTCCTCGCGCGCCTCGCCGGAAGCCTGCTGCGAGGTCAGCCCGTCCGACAGCATCACGCGGCAGAACGGGCAACCGACGGCGATCTGGTCGGCACCGGTGCCGACGGCCTCGCGGGTGCGGTTCATGTTGATCCGCTCGCCGAGGTTCTCCTCCATCCACATCCGGGCACCGCCGGCGCCGCAGCAGAAGGACCGCTCGGAGTTGCGCTCCATCTCGACGAACTCGGCGCCGGGCAGGATCTCGAGCAGCTCACGCGGCGGCGAGTAGACCTGGTTGTGGCGGCCGAGGTAGCAGGGATCGTGGTAGGTGATCGAGCGCTTCGCGGCACCCGCGCCGTCCTTGACCGGGGTCAGCTTGCCCTCGCGCACGAGGCGGTTGAGCAGCTGGGTGTGGTGCACGACCTCGAGCTCGATGCCGAAGTCCTTGTACTCGTTCTTCAGCGTGTTGAAGCAGTGGGCGCAGGTCGAGACGACCTTCTTGACCTTGTACTCCTTGAAGGTCTCGACGTTCTGCTGCGCGAGGCCCTGGAAGACGAACTCGTTGCCGGCGCGGCGCGCCGGGTCACCGGTGCAGGTCTCGCCGTTGCCGAGCACGCCGAAGGAGATGCCTGCCATGTCGAGCAGCTCGGCGACCGCGCGGGTCGTCTTCTTCGCGCGGTCCTCGTACGCCCCCGCGCACCCGACCCAGAACAGCCAGTCGACCGACTCGAGGGACTCCAGGTCCTCCCCGACCACCGGCACGTCGAACTCGAGGCCCTTGGCCCAGTCCATGCGCGCCGAGGCGGACATGTTCCACGGGTTGCCCTTGTTCTCCAGGCCCTTGAAGAGCTGGTTGAGCTCGGCGGGGAAGTTCGACTCCACGAGCAGCTGGTAGCGCCGCATGTCCATGATGTGGTCGACGTGCTCGATGTCGACGGGGCACTGCTGGACGCAGGCGCCGCACGACGTACAGCTCCAGAGGACGTCCTCGTCGATGACGAAGTCGCCGTCGGCCGGGTTGTAGAAGTAGTCGAGGACGTCGGTGCCGCTGCCGGCCGACTCGCCCTTCGTGCCGGAGCCGACCAGGGCACGGTCGGCGTGCCCCTCGACCCCGTCGTGCTTGGCGTACGCGTGGTCGCGCAGCGCGGTGATCAGCAGCTTGGGCGACAGGGGCTTCTCGGTGTTCCAGGCCGGGCACTGCGACTGGCAGCGACCGCACTCGGTGCACGTCGTGAAGTCGAGGATGCCCTTCCACGAGAAGTCCTCGGCCCTGCCGACGCCGAGCACCGAGTCCTCGTCGAGGTCGTCGATGTCGTCGAGGGTGACCGGCTTGCCGGCAGAGGTCAGCGGCTTCATCGCGCCGAGGGCGGTGCTGCCGTCGGCCTCGCGCTTGAAGTAGATGTTGAACCACGCGGTGAAGCGGTGCCACGCGATGCCCATGGTGATGTTGCGGGCGATCACCATCAGCCAGATCATCGCGAGCGCGATCTTGAAGGCCGCGATGGCGTAGATGACGTTCTCGAGCGTGCCGGGGTCGTTGGAGTAGAACGCGTCGCCGATCCACGACGCGATCGGGTAGTGCGAGCGCCCGGCGTCCTCGTCGAGCTTCCACTCCGCGGCACGCACGAACAGGATCGCGCCACCCTCGAGGAGGGCGAGCGCCTCGACGAAGTAGGCCTGCCAGAAGGTCGAGCCGAAGAACCGGCTCCTGCGGCCCTCGGACCGCGGGTGGTGCTTCTGGCGGTAGACGATCAGGTAGACGATGCCGACGGTGCTGAGCAGCCCGATGAGCTCGCTGAACCACTCGTAGGGGTACCAGTGGCCGATGAGCGGCCACGCGAACGACGGCGAGAACAGCTGGAAGTAGGCCGCCAGCACCGCCGTCGAGAGGAACAGGAACGCCGCGTAGACGAACCAGTGCATGATGCCGACCCAGTGCCACTGGAGCATCCGGGTGTGGAGGAACGTCTCCTTGAGCATCGTCAGTGCGCGACCCGACGGGTTCTCGCTGCGGCTCGCATCGGCCTGCCCGCTGCGGATCACGCCCAGCATGCGGCGTACGGCCGGGACCAGCATGGCCACTGCCGCGACGGTCAGGGCGAACGAGACGACGATCGCGAACATCTGCATGAAGGTCTGCTCCTCGGATCGGGCGTACTGAGCCGGAGCATATGGCCGTCGGACACAGGGACGGCAGGGCTCCCACGAGTGAGAAGAATCCTACCCGCAGGTAACTTCGATCGGGAGGGCGGTCGCGCTCAGTTCACGATCGCGACGTTCTCGACCTCGATCTCGCGCGCGTCCTCGCGATAGGTCGCGAGCTTGGCCTTCACCTGGTCGAGCGCCTCGGTCAGCTTCTCGACGCCGTCGCGGAGCTTCTGCTGGTAGGCCACGTGGGCCGCGTGCGAGTCGCTCGTCTCGTCCCACCCCGGCGTGAGCGTCTCGACCTGCTCGAGCAGCTCGGTGATCTGCGTCGTGATCGTCGTCGTCGCGTCGGCCAGGGCGGTCTCCATCGTCGACAGCGACCCCTGGTGCACGACGAGTCCGCGCTCGCTCACTGGGCACCCCCGAGCCGGTCGGCGAGCTGCCCCGCGCGCTGCGCCTGCGCGACGTCGTTGGTCTGGTGCTCCTGGGCGACGTACATCAGGTTCTGCGCGTAGCCCTCGAGGATCGGGCCCAGCGTGACGGCGACGTCGAACCACTCGTTGATCGCTTCGCCGAAGCCGGCGGCCGCCTGGCCCTTGAAGCCCGAGCCGGCCTCGGTCTCGATGGTCGCGCCGAGGTCGCTCAGCGTCGTCTGCAGCGGCTCGATCGCCTCGGCGACCGCCTGCGCAGCGGCCTGCATCTCGGCGTAGACAAGTCCGACGGCCACGGCCGCCCCCTCTCAACGATGTCTCGGGTGGTGCGGGTGTCCTACCCGCGTCGACCCATCTTCACACCCGCCGTGGGTGCGCGAGATCGTTCGGTTTGAGGCGCACCGTCACGGGGAATCGAGGAGCCATGCCGTCCTACGACTACGAAGTCGACCTCGAGAGCATGGGCAAGGCCGCCCAGGGGCTCAACGAGACCCTCCAGCTCTTCAAGGACAAGGACGTCGAGGACCTGGTGCCGTCCAAGGGCGACGTCGGCAACGACGTGGTCTGGGACGCGCTCGACGAGTTCAAGGGTCGCTGGGAGGAAGGCGTCAACAACCTCTGCCAGGACGTCGAGGAGATGGCCGGCCGGCTCGGCAAGATCGCGATGAACTACTTCGAGACCGACAAGGCCGGCTACGACTCCCTCTCCGCGCTCAAGGGCACGATCGCCGCGATCAAGGTGATGTGACGTGCCGGACTTCGAGATCGAGGGGAGCCCCGGCAACATCCGGTCCAAGGCCGTCACGATGGAGCAGAAGGGGCAGCTCTTCTACGAGACCGGGGACGCCCTGTCCAAGATCGACGTGTCCGGCTGGACCGGACGCGCGGCCGACGAGTTCCGCGAGGCCCACGACCTCGAGCCGGAGCGCTGGTACAAGTCCGGCAACGGCTTCAAGCGAGCGGCGGCCGGGCTGACGACGTACGCCGGTGCGCTGGAGAACGCGCAGACGCGGGCCGAGTGGGCGCGCAAGGAGTACGAGCGCGGCCAGCAGGAGTCCGCCGACGCCCGCACGCGGTACGACTCCTACATGGGGCGGATGCGCACCTACTGGGCCAGCGGCGGCACCGACCAGGCCGAGCCCTTCGTCGACTCGGGCAACCCGATCCAGCAGGGCGCGCTCGAGGAGCTCGCATCGGCCCGGTCCGACCTCGACAACGCGGCCCACGTCTGCGCGGGTGAGGTGAAGGCGGGATGCGCCGACGCCCCGGAGGAGCCCAACTGGCTCGAGTCGGGCCTCAAGTTCGTCGGCGGCATCCTCGAGGGGGCCGGCGAGGCGGTCTGGGACCTGCTCACGATGGTGCCGTTCAGCCCGGTCAACATGGTGATCGACTCCTACAAGCTCGCGACGGGCGACATCACGCCCGAGGAGCTGATGAAGAAGTACGAGCTGTCCGCCGAGAACGCCTGGGACATGGCCAAGGGCATCTACACCGGCCTGACGACCGATCCGATCGGGTTCGGCAAGGAGCTCGGCAAGTCGCTGCTCGACTGGGACACCTGGGCCGACGACCCGGCCCGCGCGATCGGGCACCTGGTCCCCGATGCCATCGCGGCCGTGGCGACCGGCGGTGCCGGCGCGGTGGCGACCCGCGGCGGCAAGTTCGCGATGGACGGGCTCGACGCCCTCAGCGACATGGGCAAGCTGCGGCACCTCGACGACCTGGGCGACCTGAGGCACGTCGACGACCTCGGCGACCTGCGCCACCTCGACGGCTTCGACAACAGCCGCATCTACTCGATGATGGACGACGTCCCGCACCGGACGACGTTCTCGCCCGACCAGCTCGGTCGCAGCCAGGTCACCGACGACCTGCTGTCCCGCCACGGGCTCACCCGCGACGAGGCCATCGACCTCATCAACAAGCCGGTCTCCCACCTGACTCCCGACGAGTGGCGCACGATGCGCGCGCTCGAGGGCGACATCGCCAAGCCGGGCCCCGACACCGTGATGCAGAAGGTGGTCTCGCCTGAGGTGGCCGACCGCTACCTCATGGGACGCGACCCCGACTTCAACGCCAGCGAGGTCCGCGGGTCGGTGACCCGCGCCGACGACACCAGCCAGCTCGGCACGCCGCAGCAGATCCACGACGGGCTTCGCCTCGACTACGACAACACCCCGTTCCGAGCCGACGACGACTCGACGCACCTGATCCGCTTCACCACCGACGACCCGCGTTTCGAGTCCCCGACCAACTCGCAGATGGGCAACCCCACGCACGGGAACTACGACGGATGGAGTGATCCGTTCACCGGCAACGGCTTCACCAAGTCCGGTGACGACATCATCCCCGAGTACCAGTCCTACCCCGACGCCGCCGGCAACGCCGGAGTACCGATGAGGGACGGTGCCGAGATGTGGGAGGTTCTCCCGGACGGGACGCAGCGCCTGACCGGTGTGCTGCGCGACGGCGAGTGGATCCCGCAGGGCAACTAGTGGGTCCGGACGTAGAGGGAGCGACGACGTGCAGGTGAGCCGAGCCGAGGGCGAGTACCGCGGTCGACGCTACGAGCTGCTCTTCCACGGGGACGGCTGGCGCGCGCTGGCCCTCGGCGGCGCTCCGGCGTCGGACTTCCCCGACGCCCTCGAGGCGGGGTCCAACAGCCGCGGTGACTGGGTCAAGGTGCCGGCCGACCAGGTGGTCTGGTGGCGGGTCGGCGTCAGCGCCCTGTGGAAGGGTGAGCGCGTGGCAGTGGTCGGACGCGAGGACGGCGGGACAGTCGGCGTGACCACGACAGACCCGCGCCGCGCCGCCCGGCTCGGCATCCCGGGCGACCAGCAGCAGGGTTGGCTCGGGCGGGCGCCCGTCACCGAGCTCACCGACGTCGAGGTCTCCGAGGAGAAGGTGTCATGACCAGCAACGCTCCCGAGCGCATGGTGCTCCAGAAGCTGCTCACGGCCGACCTCGGCCGGGCGATCGTCGATGACGGTTACGACCACGTCGGCGGCATCGTGGTGAGCGCCCCCGACGCGGCTGCCCTCAACACGCCTGATCTGCTGCTCCGTGCCTACGGCTTCGACGTCACCGGCCTCGAGTTCGTCGACGTCGTCCGTTTCGAGCTGCCTCCGCTGGCCCAGCTCGTCAACCCCGTCGCGCCCGACGCCGCGCGGACACCGCTCTACCCGACCGGCTTCCTCCGCGCCGACGTGATCGTCCCCGTCTGGGAGCTGAGCCGTACGCGCTACTCGTTTGGTGCGGAGTACTGGCGGATCCGGGCCGACGGTGAGCAGAAGTGCCTGTCGGCCTACCAGGGCGTCGCGCGTGGTTGGCGAGGCGCTGCCGGCTGGCGGCCCTGGAGCCCACTCGTGGGTCCGCGTGCGAGGTGGCGCGACGCGGAGATGGCCGCGGACGTCGTGGGCGACAGCGTCCTGCTCAGCGTGCGCGCCGACGAAGGACCCCAGGGGTGGGAGCAGGTACGGCCGCAGACCTGGGTCGCAGCCGTCCCCGCCGCCGAGTGCGAGCTCTTCGAGGTCGTCCTCACCGCGACCTGGCGGGGCGTCCCGGTCCGGATCCTCGAGTCGGGGCCGTCCGGCGCGCGGGTCCTCCTGCTGATCGACGACGCCTCGCGGGCCGAGTCCCTCGGCGCGACCGTCGTCGAGCCCGGGGTGTTCGAGGCGACGGCAGCGGTCGACGACCTCCTCGACCGGCGCGGCGTGACCAACGAGCTCGCACCGCCCGCCACCACCTGATGGCGGCATCGACGATGCGTCACCCCCTGCGTACGGCGGTCACCTTGCCCTTGCGCGAGAGCTCGACGGTCATCAGGACCCGCTTCTTGCCCGGCCTCTTCGCGCAGTAGGTGAACTCCTGGCCGAGGCGCTGCCACGGCTGGCCGACGCGGAGCATCAGCGCCTTGGCGCGCAGCCCGGTCTCCGCGGCGCGGCTGAAGGAACGGACCGAGCGACGCAGGCCGGGGTTGCGGCACGAGTCGGGCGCGACACCCCACGACCGCTCCCACGTCTGGAGGTAGGCCTCGGCGCCCCGGCTGAGGTCGGCGCCGAGAGCGGCCCCGTCGGCGCCCGCCACGTGCTCGACGTCCTCCACCCAGTCGGCGTACATCCCGTAGTGGGCGACGCCGTCGCGGTTGATGTCGAAGACCCGCTCGCCGCTGCGCTGCTGGCTGATCGTGACGCCGTCGAGCCCCGTGAAGGGGTACGTCACGGGGTCGGGCGCGTCGGCGCCGCGGGGGTCGCCCTGGGCGCCGAAGCCGTTCATGTCCGAGCCGAAGCCGAAGCCGAAGTAGAACCTCTTGTCGGTCCAGCCGAGGTGCTGGCGCCACTTCTCCACGAAGCCGGTCGAGTCGCCGGCGTAGGGCGCCACGAACCCGCCGAGCCGGTAGATCCGCGGGTAGGCGTCGGGGGTCGACCACGAGTGCGACGACACGACACCGACCGGACGGCCGGCGGCCTGCTGCTGCTCCATGTAGTCGAGGGCGGCGTTGCGGCCGGCGACGCTCATGTGGTCGGGGTCGAAGAGGATCTTCTGGTCGATCATCGCCGACAGCAGTCGCCGGCCGAGCGGGCTGAGGCCGAGCTGGTTGCAGTGCGGGCCCTTCGGATAGATCGGTGCCGGCTGCACGCCGAGGTCGCCGAAGAGCTTCCAGATCGCGCCGAAGATGGCGTCCTGGTCGGGCGTACCCTGCGGCGGGCTGCCGAGGTCGCCGAGGTTGGGCGACTGGAGCCGGTCCTCGGTGCCGGGGGCATAGCTCGTCGGGCAGGTCTGCATCCGCAGGAACGACCCGGTGCTGAGGAAGTTGGCGCTGTTCGTCAGCGTCCCGGTCGAGCCGGCGTCGCCGGCCACGCCGGTGAAGGCGTTGTCGAACTTGTTGGTGAGCTCCATCTGGCTGACACCGAGCTCCTTCATCTCGGCGAGCTCGGCGAGCATCTGCTCCTCGGTGCACGTCGGCCGCCCGAGCTGGACGTTGCAGCCCAGCGGGACCGACGTCTCCATGCCCATCACCACCGCCAGCTTGCCGGCGTTGATGACCTTGCGGGCCTCGAAGGGGTTGGTGACGATCCGGTACCAGCCGCGGCCCGGACCGCCGTACTGCGCGTCGATGTAGTCCTGCATCGCGCGCATGTCGGCGGCCTGGAGCCGCACGGAGTCGCGGTCGTCGCAGGAGTTCTTCTTGAGCGGGTAGACGGTGCAGAGGATGTGGTTCTCGGTGAGCAGGCTGGTGTGGATCCGCAGTCCCGCGCGCCACGACCGCTCGAGCCACTTGTAGTAGACCTGCTGGTGCGTCAGCGAGTGCGGGTTGGGCCAGTAGGAGAACGTCGGCCAGCCCACCGGGTCGTGGCCGGACCCGGGCGTCCGGTCGGCGAGCACGTCCTCGAGGGCCGCGCCGCGGCCGTCGGCGAGCTGGTGGTCGGGGCAGTCGACCAGCGCGGCGGCGGCGCCGTACTTGTGGAACGGCGGGCTGCAGATGACCCGGCCGCCGAGGAACTCGTGGGTCTGGCCGTGCACGTGCGGATCGACGTAGCCGCGGACCTCCTGGAAGCCGGTGACGCCTCCGAACGGACGCCCGCTGACGTTGGTCTCGACCTCGGGGAACGCCGCGCAGCCCTCGGTGCGGCGCAGGGCGAAGGCCTCGGCGGTGCCGGTGGCGAAGCCGCCGCCGGACGACCGCAGCGCGCGGCCGTCCGCGAGGGTGAAGGTGAACCGTCCCCGGCCGGCCTCGCGCACCGTCCAGTCCGACTCCGGCGACGGCGCTGCCGCCCAGGTGGCGCCGCTTCCCGCGGCGGCGAGGAACGTGCGGTCGGGGGCGTAGAGGAGGTAGCTGCCGAGGCCGGTGGCCTGGAAGGTGATCGACTGACCGCCCAGCGAGTAGCAGCCGCCGGCCATGGCGTACACGCTCTCGGGGACGCGCAGGCGCTTGCTCCGGAGGGGTACGCCGACCAGTCGAGGTTCGCGCTGGGTGCGCTGCGCGGCGACGCGCGAGCGGCTGGCAGCACGCTGGGCCGGGGTCGTGCGGTCCGGCGCGGCAGTCGCCTCGCCGCTGCGGCTGATGGCGTTCTTGGTGGCCGGGTCGTTGTGGACGTGGCCGTCGTCGGCGCGGCTCGCGGTGCCGGCGAGCTGGGCGATCGCGGCGGCACCGGGGTCGGTGATCGGAGCCGGGCCGGCCACGGCCTCGGCGCGGGCGCGCACCTCGGCGTCGTACGTCGAGAAGAGGTTGGCGGACGGCAGGCCGCCCGGCGCGGCGGACAGTACCCCGGTGACCAGGAGCCCGCCGGCTGCCAGCACGGAGAGGAGGGTGCGGCGGAGGTGGCGGGGAGTCTGGGTCACGGCGGTCCTCGAGTCACGTCGGGCGGGCGGCAGCATGCGGTGCCTCAGAGGTGCAACGACCGTCGCCCGCGTCGGGCTACGCGGCCACCACCCGGCCCGGGCGTAGCCTCGGCGCCGTGCGGGCATGGGTGGTGGTGCTGGTGGCGGTCGCCGCGATGCTCGCCCCGGTGTCGGTCGTCGCCCCGGCGCAGGCACGACCGGCCGTCGAGACACGTACGACGGCGCTGCTCGGACGGCTCTCCATCCCCGCCATCGGCGTGAGTGCGGCGATCATCCCCGTCGGCGTCACGAGGCGGGGCGAGCTCGCGATCGGCCGCAGCGCGCGCGACGTCTACCGGTGGCGTGACGGCGTCGTCCCGGGCCAGGAGGGCAGCGCCGTGCTGGCGGGCCACACGTGGTCGAAGGGGCCGGGTGTCTTCGACCGGCTCGGCCGGCTCGAGGTGGGCGACCGGGTCGTCGTCGGTCGCAACCGTTTCGAGGTGACCCGGGTGCGCCGGGTGCGGGACATGTCGCGGAACGCGGTCGCGGCACTGTTCTCCGACCGCGGTCCGTCCCGGCTCGTCCTGATCACGTGCGGCGACCGCAACAACACGACGGGCGTCTACCGCAGCCGGATCCTCGTCAGCGCGCGGCGGCTGAGCCGCCGCTGACCCGCCTGGTGAGGCGGGCGGCCGTCGCCGTCACGGCCGCCGCGATCGCCGCGACGTCAGTCGAGTCGTCGCTGGGGAACGTGACCGCCACCCCGGCGACCGGGTGGGAGTTGTGGTCGAGCACGGCCGCCGCGACGCTCCGCAACCCGGGAGTCACCTCCCCGTCCTCGGTCGCGTGCCCGCGCTGGCGGGTCTCGCCGAGGAGCGAGCGCAGCGCGCTCAACGACGTCGGACCCTTGCCGTGCCGGTCGACGAACGCGCTGCGGTCCGGGTAGAGCGCGCGCACCTGGCTCGCCGGCAGCGAGGCGAGGATCGTCCGGCCCGACGCCGTGAGGTGCGCGGGGAGGCGTACGCCGACGTCGGTGATCAGCGGGGGGCGTCCCGGGGCGCGTTCCTCGATCACGTAGAGGACGTCGCGGCCGTGGAGGACCGCGAGGTGGGCGCCGTGCCCGGTGGTGTCGACCAGCTCGGCGAGCGGCCTGCGGGCCAGCCGGGCCAGCGGCTCCTGGCGGGTGAACCCGCTGCCCACCTCGAAGGCCGCGACGCCGAGGCCGTAGCGGTGCTCGTCGGGCAGGTGCACGACGAAGCCCTCGTCGATCATCGTGTTGAGCAGGTGGTAGGCCGTGCTCCGCGGGAGGTCGCACGCGCGCATCACCCGGTCGAGCGGGACCGGGTCGGCCTGCGTGGCCAGGAACCGCAGCACCCGCAGGGCGCGGGTGGCGGCGGGGACCTGGCTCACGGATCCGTACGGGGTGGTCGTCAGGCCCTGTCGGTGTCGGAGTCCTTGCGGGTGAACCAGCCGCCACCCTCGTCGGTCTTCTCGATCGGCTTGCCCGGCATCTCCTGGGCGCCGCGGGTGCGCTGCGGGAGGCCGGGAGCGGCCGCCTGCTCGTCGGCGGTGGTCGCGGTGTCCGTGGCGGGCTGCGTCGCGGCCGCCGGCTGCTCCGGTGCGGTCTCGGGTGCGCGGTTGGCCTCCGAGGGCGGGGTGGGCTGCTGGTCCGTCGTGCCGCCGACCTGGGGCGCGTAGTCGTCGGCCTTGTGGTCGACCCGCGGGTCCAGGCGGTCGGCATCGCGCACCTGCGCCTCGTGCTCCGCCTCGACCTGCTGGGCGGCGACCTGTGCCTCCTGTGCCTCCGCCTGGGCGCGCTCGGCCTGGAGCCGGGCCTCCTCGGCCTTCCGCTCGGCCTCGGCGGCCTCCTGCTGGGCCGGCGCGATGGTGCTCTGGGCCCGGGACGCGGCCTGGCCGCGCAGCTCCTCGGCCTGGGCGATCTTCGCGTCCTTGTTGCGCTTGTTGACGAGGAAGGCCGCGGCTGCCGCGACGACGAGGACGACGACGATGATGACGATGACGGTGGGGGTCACGAGAGTTCCTTCTTCACTTCGACAGGGAAGGCCAGTCTCGCAGCCGGAGGCGTCGTGTCCAGTGCAGCCGCACCCCGGCGGGTGAGTCTCGTATGTCAGACCCTTCTCCCGACGGCGCGCTGGCGGCGCCCAGCGGCCGGGAGTTTGATGAGCGACATGCAGACCATCCAGGTCGGGGTCGGCCCCGTCTCCTTCGAAGAGCTCGTCCACGTCGCGCGCGACGGCGCACCCGTCGTCCTGACCGACGAGGCGCTCGGCGCCATCGACCGGGCCCGGGAGGTGATCGAGACCCTCGCCGCGGCCGAGACGCCGACCTACGGCGTCAGCACCGGCTTCGGTGCCCTCGCCACCCGCCACATCCCCACCGAGATGCGGGCCCAGCTCCAGCGCTCGCTGGTCCGCTCGCACGCCGCCGGCTCGGGTCCCGAGGTCGAGCGCGAGGTCGTGCGCGGTCTCATGCTGCTGCGTCTCTCGACGCTCGCGACCGGGCACACCGGCGTACGCCGCGAGACCGCCCAGCTGCTCGCCGGCCTGCTGTCGCACGGGATCACCCCGGTGGTGCGGGAGTACGGCTCGCTCGGCTGCTCCGGTGACCTCGCGCCGCTCTCGCACTGCGCGCTCGCGCTCATGGGCGAGGGCGAGGTCCGGGACGCCGACGGCACGCTGATGCCTGCCGCCGAGGCCCTCGCCGCGGCCGGCCTCGAGCCCGTCGAGCTGGTCGCCAAGGAGGGCCTGGCCCTCATCAACGGGACCGACGGCATGCTCGGCATGCTGGTCATGGCGATCACCGACCTGCGGATGCTGCTGCGCACCGCGGACGTCGCCGCCGCGATGAGCGTCGAGGGCCAGCTCGGCACCGACCGGGTCTTCGCCCCGGAGCTCCAGGCGATCCGACCGCACCCCGGCCAGGCCCTGTCCGCCGCCAACCTCACCGCGCTGATGGCGGACTCGGCGATCGTCGCGTCGCACCGGACCGGGGACTGCAACCGCGTGCAGGACGCGTACTCGCTGCGCTGCTCCCCGCAGGTGCACGGGGCCGCCCGCGACACCGTGGAGCACGCCGCGAGCGTCGCCGGCCGCGAGCTCGCCAGCGCGATCGACAACCCCGTCGTCATCGCCGGACCTGATGGGCAGGGAACGGTCGAGTCCAACGGCAACTTCCACGGTGCGCCGATCGCCTACGTCCTCGACTTCCTCGCGATCGTCGCCGCCGACGTGGCCTCGATCAGCGAGCGCCGCACGGACCGGTTCCTCGACCGTGCCCGCAGCCACGGCCTGCCGCCGTTCCTGGCCTCCGACCCGGGTGTCGACAGCGGCCACATGATCGCGCAGTACACCCAGGCCGCGATCGTGTCCGAGCTCAAGCGCCTCGCCGTCCCGGCCTCCGTCGACTCGATCCCCTCCAGTGCCATGCAGGAGGACCACGTGTCGATGGGCTGGAACGCCGCGCGCAAGCTGCGCACGGCCGTCGACGGCCTGTCGCGCGTCATCGCCGTCGAGGTGCTCACCGCGGCGCGCGCGCTCGACCTGC
Organism: Nocardioides baculatus; assembly: GCF_016735675.1. Classification (GTDB taxonomy): domain Bacteria; phylum Actinomycetota; class Actinomycetes; order Propionibacteriales; family Nocardioidaceae; genus Nocardioides; species Nocardioides baculatus. Next base: position 980,928 of record NZ_JAERSG010000001.1, read on the forward strand.
GCGCCCCGCTGGCACCGTCGCCCGCCACGGCCGCGGTCGTCGCCTTGCTTCGCAGCTCCGGCATCGAGGGCCCCGGCCCCGACCGCCACCTCTCGCCCGAGATCGAGACCGCCGTCTCGCTCGTCCAGTCCGGCGCGGTCCTCGCCGCCGCCGAGTCCGTGATCGGAGAACTGCAGTGAACGACCGCCTGCCCATCCACGCCGCCCACGGCACCGAGCTGACCGCGAGGTCGTGGCAGACCGAGGCGCCGCTGCGGATGCTGATGAACAACCTCGACCCCGACAACGCCGAGCGCCCGGAGGACCTCGTCGTCTACGGCGGCACCGGCAAGGCGGCGCGTGACTGGCCGTCGTACGACGCCCTGGTGCGGACGCTGCGCGACCTCGAGGCCGACGAGACGCTGCTGGTGCAGTCGGGCAAGCCGGTCGGCGTGATGCGCACCCACGAGTGGGCGCCGCGCGTGCTGATCGCCAACTCCAACCTCGTCGGCGACTGGGCCAACTGGGAGGAGTTCCGCCGGTTGGAAGACCTCGGGCTGACGATGTACGGCCAGATGACGGCCGGCTCGTGGATCTACATCGGCACGCAGGGGATCCTCCAGGGGACGTTCGAGACCTTCGCCGCGATCGCGGACAAGCGGTTCGGGGGCACCCTGGCCGGCACCATCACCGTCACCGCCGGGCTCGGCGGGATGGGCGGCGCCCAGCCGCTCGCCGTCACGATGAACGACGGCGTCGCGATCTGCATCGAGTGCGACCAGCACCGCATCGACCGTCGCCTCGAGACCCGCTACCTCGACGTGCAGGCGCGCGACCTCGACCACGCGATCGAGCTCGCGATCGAGGCGCGCGACGAGCGCCGTGGCCTGTCGATCGGCGTGCTCGGCAACGCCGCCGACCTCCTGCCCGAGCTGCTCGAGCGGCACCTCGACGGGTCGGTGCTCATCGACGTCGTGACCGACCAGACCTCCGCGCACGACCCGCTCTTCTACCTCCCCGCCGGGACGGCGTACGACGACTGGGAGCGCGAGCGCACCGAGGACCCCCGCGGCTTCACCAAGCGCAGCCAGGAGTCGATGGCCCGCCACGTCCGCGCGATGGTGGAGCTCCAGGATGCCGGCGCCGAGGTCTTCGACTACGGCAACTCGATCCGCGACGAGGCCCGCAAGGGCGGCTACGACCGCGCGTTCGAGTTCCCCGGCTTCGTCCCGGCCTACATCCGACCCCTCTTCTGCGAGGGCAAGGGCCCCTTCCGCTGGGCGGCGCTCTCCGGTGACCCCGAGGACATCTACGCCACCGACCGCGCCATCAAGGAGCTGTTCCCGGCCGACGAGAAGCCGGAGTACGCCCGCCTGCACGCGTGGCTCGACATGGCTGCCGAACGGGTGCAGTTCCAGGGCCTCCCGGCCCGCATCTGCTGGCTCGGCTACGGCGACCGTGCGAAGGCCGGCGCGAAGTTCAACGAGATGGTGGCCAGCGGCGAGCTGAAGGCGCCCGTCGTGATCGGTCGCGACCACCTCGACTGCGGCTCGGTCGCCTCGCCCTACCGCGAGACCGAGGCGATGCTCGACGGCTCCGACGCGATCGGTGACTGGGCGATCCTCAACGCGCTCGTCAACACGGCCTCCGGGGCGACGTGGGTCTCGTTCCACCACGGCGGCGGCGTCGGCATCGGCCGCTCGCTCCACGCCGGCCAGGTCACCGTCGCCGACGGAACCGACCTCGCCGCGGAGAAGATCCAGCGTGTGCTCACCAACGACCCCGGCATGGGCGTCATCCGGCACGTCGACGCGGGCTACGGTCGCGCGATCGAGGTCGCGGACGAGCGCGGTGTGCGGGTGCCGGTCGAGGCGCGGCGTCGCGACTGACCGGGACTGGCAGGGTGGGGGCATGGACGACTCGGCGGCCAAGGCCAACCTCCACAACTACCTGCGGCACGAGCGGCAGGCGGTGCTCGCCAAGCTCGACGGCCTGTCGGAGTACGACGTACGCCGCCCGATGACCACCACCGGGACCAACCTGCTCGGGCTGGTGAAGCACCTCGCGACGTGGGAGGCGCGCTACCTCGGTGAGGTCTTCGGCCGGCCGTTCACCGAGCCGCTGTCGCGGTGGGACGTCGAGGAGGAGCGGCTCGCCGACATGTGGGCGAGCGAGCACGAGGCGCGCGACGACGTGGTCGACCGCTATCGCCGGGTGTGGGCGCACAGCGACGCCACCATCGATGCGCTGGCCCTGGGTGACACCGGTCGCGTCGAGTGGTGGGGAGCCGACGAGGTGCCGCTCTTCAACGTCCTCGTCCACGTGCTCGCCGAGACCAGCCGGCACGCCGGCCACGCCGACATCCTGCGCGAGGAGATCGACGGCGCGGTCGGCACCGATGCCGAGGCGATGGCGACGGACGGCCACGATGCGACGTTCTGGACCGAGCGGCGCGCGGAGATCGAGGCGGCCGCCCGCTCCGCCGGTCGGTCCCGGAACCTGTCAGGAAACCACTGACTTTCGTGGCCGAGTAGGACAAGATCCCTCCATGGCATCGGGGGACAGGAAGAAGCCGGCGCGTGCGCGCGTCGTGCTGACGGACATCAGCTCGCGGGCGTGGGAGCACCCCGCGGACAAGGGTGCGCTCGTCGCGCTGCGCAAGCTCAAGGGCTTCGACGTCCTGCTCAAGACCATGTCGGGGGTCTTCCGCGAGCGGGCCTGGCGGCTGACGCTGCTCGGCTCGGCGGTGCGCGTCGACGAGCGGCAGTTCACGCGGCTCCACCGCCTGCTGGCCGAGGTCGGCCAGAGCCTTGACGCGACCGTGCTCCCGGAGATGTACGTCCAGGCCGACCCGACGCTGTCCGCCCAGACCGTGGGCATGGATCGGCCGATCATCATCCTGTCGTCCGGCATGGTGCACCACCTCGACGACGACGAGCTGCGCTTCGTCATCGGCCACGAGCTCGGCCACGCGATCAGCGGTCACGCGGTCTACCGCACGCTGTTGCTGCGGCTGCTCGGTCTCGGCGGCCTGCTCAACGCGGTCCCCGGCGGGGCGCTGGGCATCCGGATGGTGACCGTCGGGCTGCTCGAGTGGTCCCGCAAGGCCGAGCTGTCGGCCGACCGGGCCGGACTCCTCGCCAGCCAGGACCCGACCGCCGCGCTGCGCACCCACATGAAGCTCGCGAGCGGCGGCAACCTCGACGAGCTCGACGTCACCTCGTTCCTCGCCCAGGGAGCGGAGTACGACGAGGGCGGCGACGTCCGCGAGTCGCTGATCAAGCTGTCCCTGCTCCAGCAGCAGACCCACCCGTTCGCCGTCGTCCGGGCGACCGAGCTGCGTCGCTGGATCGACTCCGGCGCGTACACCGCGATCCTCGGTGGCGCCTACCCGCGCCGCGAGGGCGACGACGACGCCTCGGTGAGCGAGGCCGCCCAGGAGGCGGCCGCGAGCTATGCCGTCGCCTTCGAGCGGACCCAGGACACCCTCGGCAGGCTGGTCCACGACCTCGCCGGCTGGATGGGCACCGCGAGCACCTGGCTCAACGACCGCTTCCGACGGGGCGACGAGAGCGCCTGATCGGGCAGACGTGACGCGAGCGGCGGCCCGAGCGACCGCTCCGTCACGCCCTCAGTCCCGCTGCCGACCGTGCGGCGCGTGCTCGCCGGTGGCCGGGTCGACGACCGGGACGCTCTCGTCCGGGATGCCGTTGACGGTGGCGGGGATGAGCCGTTCGACGACGAGGGCGAGCACGGCGATCAGCCCGCAGCTCGCGACGAGGACGACGATGTAGGCCGACGACCAGCCGCGGTCGAGCACCACGCCCGCGAAGAGCGGCCCGCAGATCGCGCCGGCCTGGAAGGCGCCGGCGTTGACCGCGTTGTAGCGGCCGCGCAGGTGGTCGGGCGCCATGTCGTTGGTGATGGCCGGGATGGTCGGCTGCATCATCGTCTCGCCGAGTGCGAACAGTCCCATGTAGGCGAGGACGCACGCTGCCGCGACCGGACCCGGCAGGACACCCGTCGCGCCGAGCGCGACGTAGGACACCGCCCAGATCGCGCACATCACGAGCATCACCCGCGTGCGGCGGTGACCGGCGATGCGTCGCAGCACGAGGAACTGGAGCAGGACGATCACCGCGGTGTTGATCGCGAAGGAGAACCCGATCACCGCGGTCGACACCTCGCCGACCTGCCGGGCGTAGGCCGGGAAGCCCGCCTCCAGCTGGCCGTAGCCGACGAAGACCGCCATGAAGGTCAGCGCGGTCATCCCGATGACCGCGGGACTGCGCAGGATCGCGAGGTAGGACCCGTCGGACGTGTCGTCGTCGGGTGCCTCGTGGTGTCCGGTGACGCCACGGAGCGGACCGAGCAGCAGGGCGATCGGGACGAGCATGCTGGCGGCATCGGCCAGGAAGATCACCGTGAACGTGTGGGGCTCGGAGACGTCGGCGTAGATCCCGCCGATGACGCCGCCGACGCCGATCCCGAGGTTGACGAGGGCGAAGTTGATGCCGAAGTACTGCTGGCGCTGCTCGCCCGTCGTCACTGCGGCGATGAGGGAGTTGAAGGCCGGCCACGACATCCCGAAGTTGATGCCCAGGAACGCCATCGCGACAGCAGCGACCACCGGGGTGGTCGCGAAGGCCAGGACCGCGCAGCCGATCAGCTGGCACGTCGTGGAGAAGAGCAGCACCCGTCGGGCGCCGATGCGGTCGGTGAGCGCGCCGCCCGGTCCGGTCACGGCCAGGGCCACGATCGCGATGAAGGCCATCAGGGTGCCGGCCAGGTCGAGCGAGAACCCCCGCACCTCGTGGAGGTAGATGACGGTGAAGGGGAGGGTGAGCCCGCGGCCGAGCGTCTGGACCGCGACGGTGGACAGCAGCCACCGCCCCTCGGCCGACAGCCCGGTCCAGAACTGGCGCAGGGTCACCGATGAGCTCACCCGTCGATTGTGTCGTCAGGCACCGCCAGCGTGCACGCGGGTTTCGGACGTGACCGACGGGCGCGGCCGGAGACGCGCCGGACATGCATCAGGGCCTCGGACACCCGAGGTGTCCGAGGCCCTGGAGGCGTGGCGTCCGTCCGCTAGAAGACCCGACGGCTGCTGCCGCCGATGGGGACGAAGTTGAGAATCAGGCCGACGACGATCAGCACCAGTCCGATGTAGGTGAGGACCGGCGGTCCGACGAGGATTCCGATGAGGAGCAGGATCAGTCCGAGGACAACCATGTCTTTTTGCCTCCTTGTGAAGCGCCCTTGTGGGCGGCCCCAGCACTCTGCCGCGTGGCGCCCGCTTTGGAAAGCCGGGCACCTCCCTCTGGGTGAGCCTTCAGCCAGTGGCGAGTGCCTGGATCGCGTCGTGGATCGAGAGCGTGCGGCGGGCGGACTCGACGTGGAGGTTCTCGACCATCCGGCCGTGGTAGGTCACCACGCCCGATCCCTGGCCGTCCTCGAACGCCGCGATCAGCCCGCGGGCGTCCTCGACGGCCTGCTCGCTGGGGGCGAACGCGGTGTTGGCGCCCTCGACCTGGCCGGGGTGGATCAGCGTCTTGCCGTCGAAGCCCATCTGCCGGCCCTGCTCGCACTCGGCGAGGAAGCCCTCGGCGTCCTTGACGTCGTTGTAGACGCCGTCGATCACCGCGATCCCGGCGGCCCGGCCGGCGAGCAGCACGGTGTGGAGGCTCGGCAGGATCGGTGCGCGACCCGGGACGTGCTCGGCGTACAGCTCCTTGACGAGGTCGTTGGTGCCGAGGACGAGCGCCTGGAGCCGGGGCGACGCGGCCGCGATCTCGCGGACGTTGAAGATCGCCTCCGGCGTCTCCACCATCGCCCAGAGGCGGGTGTGCTCGGGAGCGCCCGCCGACTCGAGCGCCGTCGCGAGACCTCGCACCTGGTCGGCGGTCTCGACCTTAGGCACCACCACTGCGGCGGGGCCGGCGGCGGCCGCGGCCTCCAGGTCCGCGGCGTGCCACTCGGTGCCGATCCCGTTGACGCGGATGCTGACCGTACGCCGTCCGTAGTCGCCGCTGGCTGCGGCCGCGGCTGCCGCCTGGCGCGCGGCGGGCTTGGCGTCGGGGGCGACGGCGTCCTCGAGGTCGAGGATCAGTGCGTCGCACGCGATGTCCTTGGCCTTCTCCAGGGCGCGCTCGTTGGAGCTCGGCATGTAGAGGACGGAGCGGAGGGGGGTGAACTCAGACATCGGCGACCTCGATCGCGTCGTACTGCTCCTTGAGCGCGGGGTCGATCGCGGCGAGCTCCTCGGCGAGGGCGACCATCACCTGGCACTGCTTCACCGAGGCGTCGTCCTCCATCTTGCCGTCGATCATCACCGCGCCCGTGCCGTCGCCCATTGCGGCGATCACCCGGCGGGCGTGCGCGACGTCCTCGACGCTGGGGGAGAAGACCTTGTTCGCGATGGTGATCTGCGCCGGGTGCAACGACCACGCGCCGACGCAGCCCAGGAGGAACGCGTTGCGGAACTGGTCCTCGCACGCGACCGTGTCCCTGATGTCACCGAACGGCCCGTAGTAGGGGTAGATCCCGTGCATCGCGCACGCGTCGACCATCCGGGCGATCGTGTAGTGCCACAGGTCCTGCTGGTACGACGTGCGCGGAGCGTCGTACTGCGGGACGCCCAGGTCGTCGCGCGTCGGGTCCTCGCGCACCAGGTAGCCGGGGTGGCCGCCGCCGACCCGGGTGGTCTTCATCCGCCGGTCGGCGGCGAGGTCGGCCGGGCCGAGGGACAGGCCCTGCATGCGCGGGCTGGCCGCGCAGATCTCCTCGATGTTCGCGACACCGCGGGCGGTCTCGAGGATCGCGTGCACGAGGATCGGTCGGTCGAGGCCGGCCTTCGCCTCGAGCTGCGCGAGCAGCCGGTCGACGTAGTGGATGTCCTCGGCGCCCTGCACCTTCGGCACCATGATCACGTCGAGCTTGTCGCCGATCTCGGTCACCAGGGTGACGAGGTCGTCGAGGCCCCACGGGCTGTCGAGCGAGTTGACGCGCGTCCAGAACTGGGTCTTCCCGAAGTCAGTCGCCTTGCCGATCGCGACCAGGCCCTGGCGCGACTTCTCCTTGTTCTCGGCCTTCACCGCGTCCTCGAGGTTGCCGAGGAGGACGTCGACCGAGCCGACCATGTCGGGCACCTTGGCGGCCATCTTCTCGTTGCCCGGGTCGAAGAAGTGGATCGCGCGGCTCGGCCGGGCCGGGATGTCGCGCAGCGGCGTCGGGGCCCCCACGGCCAGCGGTGCGAAGAAGTCCTTGGCGGTTCGTGACATGGGCGCAAACTACCGTCGCGCAGGCCGTCGTCGATATGACGGATGTCTCGCGGTCAGTGCCGGCGCCACCAGCGGCGCTTGGGCGGCTCGGCCGCGGCCGCCTGCTCGCGTGCGGCCCGCTGGGCCTCGATCCGGGCCGCACGCCGGGCGCGCCAGGCCACGACCTCGTCGTCGACGTCGCGCTGGCGGGTGATCACCGGCGGCCCCGAGGGCCCCGTCGGCGGGGTGTAGATCGCCTTGCGGACCCGGGCGTTGAAGTCCTCGACCTCGCGGCGCACCTCCGACTCGACGTTGATCCGGTCGAGCAGGCCGTCGAGCTCGGCGTCCTCCTTCCGGAGGGCGAGGGCCGGCGGCAGGATCGCGATGTTCTCGCGCTCGACGAGCTTCTTGATCCACCAGTCGGGGTCGTGCTCGACGCCGAGGTCCTCGATCGGCTTGCCGTAGCCGGCGAGGTCGTCGAAGTCGCCGCGCTCCATCGCGATCCGGATCTGCTGGTCCACCCAGCTGGACTGGTGGTGGATGCGCGCAGCCGCCGCCGACCGACCGGTGCGCTCGTCGCGCTCGACCTCGCGGCGTACGGACTCGGTGTCCGCGGTCTCGAACTCGTCGTCGGGCGACATGTCCCGAGCCTACGTCGACCCAGGTCCGACCCGCTCGGGCTCGGGGTCGGACCGGGGGTGATCCCGATGGTCTGCCGTGTCGTCGCGGTGCAGGCTGGGGACATGGAAAAGTTCCGTGCCTCCCTCGCCCGTCAGGGCCTCGTCCGCTCCACCGACCGCGCCGTCATCGGCGGCGTCTGCGCCGGCGTCGGGCGTCGGCTCGGCCTGACCCCCTGGGTCACCCGCCTGCTCTTCCTGGTGACCCTGGTCGTCATCCCCGGGAGCCAGTTCCTGGTCTACCCGCTGCTGTGGTTCCTGATGCCGTCCGAGGACAGCACGGTCTCCGTCGTGCACGCGCCCAGCCGCTGACAACTTTCTCGCCCCGGGAGTCGTCTCCCCGTGATGACCCCCACGCGCGTACGCCGACGAGGCGCGGCCGCGACCCTCGTCGGCCTCCTGCTCGTGCTCGGGGCCTGCTCGGCCGACCGGGGCGACTCGTCGTCGGACCCCACCTCGACCTCGTCGCGCGCGTCTGCTGACGAGCCGGGCAGGAGTGCCGAGCCGACGGACGAGGCCGGGGACACGGACGCCGAGGTCGACGCCGGCACGGAGACCGCGTCGGCGTCAGAGGGCGTGAGCTGCGAGCGGGTGGACGACGCCACGGCGCAGGACATCGCCGACGGGAGCATCGACCCGATCGACCCCGTGCCGGGCCGCAGCATGGCGTACCGACCGGACGGGATGAACGGCACCTACCTGGTGGTGATGGTGTTCACCGGACCGGGTCGGCCCGAGCCCGAGATGGGGGTCTGGGCGGTGAAGCGGTCGATCGAACCGGACGACCACGGGCCGATCCAGTCGATCGACCGCATCGCCCGGTACGTCACGTCGTGGCCGGTGGCGCGGTGGATCGTCGAGGACGACTTCCGGGTCAGTGAGGCCCGCGCCTGCACGCTGGTCTGATCGTCCCGGTGGGTCAGTGGGTGACCGACGTGGGGGCGTCGCTGAAGGCGTGCTTCGGCGCGGCCATCAGGGCGAGCGCCGCGAGGAACGACGCACCGGCGCAGACCGCCCACACCGTCAGGTAGCCGCTGAGCGGCGCGACCTTCTCGGCGGTCGCGTCGAGGGAACCGGTCGCCGTGAGGGCGATCGCGAAGATCGCCGAGGCGATGGCGCCGCCGACGGTCTTGGTGCCGTTGGTCATGCCGGTCGCGATGCCGGTGCGCTCGGGCGGTGCGGCAGCCGCGGCTGCGGCCGGTAGCGCGGCGACGAGGGCGCCCGAGCCGAGGCCCGCGATCGCCATGTTGATGAGCGCCTGCCAGGTGTGGTCGTGGAAGGGCAGCCAGAGGAGGTAGCCGACCCCGACGAGGCAGCACGCCACGATCAGGGCACGGCGTACGCCGCCCAGCAGCCGCGTCGTCAGGGGAAGGGTGAAGGCGCCGATCGCCAGCGTGACGACGTACAACCCGATGAGCGTGGAGATGAAGGCCGAGTCCGCACCGAGGCCGTAGCCGCGCACTGCGGGGTCGGCCTGGGCGTAGGTCGAGAGCGGGATCTGACCGCCGAGGACCGGGACGCCGAAGAGGAACGCGGTCAGCTGGACCGGCCACTGGGCGGGGCTGGAGAGGAGCCGCACGTCGACGATCGGCTCGGGGTGCTGCTGCTCGAAGCGCCAGAACCACGCGAAGACCGCGACGGACACGAGGATGGTCAGCCAGCCGAGGAGCGAGCCCGCCCCGTCGAGGCGCAGCCAGACGAGGCCGCCCATCAGGACGCTGAGGGCGAGGCTGATCAGTCCGAGCCCGGTCCAGTCGATGCCGCCGCTGTCGTCGCCGGGCGCCTGCTCGATGCCGACGAGGATCACGAAGAAGACCGCGGTGACGACGACGGCGGGCATCGCGAGCAGGACGTTCATGTCCATCGAGTCGACGAGCAGGCCGCTGGTCAGCGCGCCGATGATGACGGCCAGCTCGAGGGAGCCGACCAGGATCGCCGCGCCGCGCCGGGTGAGCAGCTCCTGGCGGCCGGAGTCGCGCGTGCGGCGGTGGATGATCGCGATCTCGAGCGGCAGCCAGACGACGTACGCCCCCTGGATGGCCCAGCCGATGAGGAAGGTCGTGAAGCCCGGGGCGAAGGCCAGCCACCACGAGCCGAGCGCGGTGACGGCGGTCGAGATGAGCAGGACCTTCTTGTGCCCGATGAGGTCGCCGAGCCGGGCGAGCAGCGGGATGCAGAGGGCGCTGACGATCAGCTGTGCGGCCTCGAACCAGTTGATGTCGCCCTCGGCGATCGAGAGGTGCTCGGCGATCTGCGGGTAGATCGGCGTGTAGTAGCCCTGCAGGATGCCGCTGGCGAACTCGACAAGGACGAGGAAGCCGACGATCGCGGCGAGACCCTTCACCGCGGTCTGCGCGGCGGGCTTGGTGGTCGTCATGCAGGCAGCCTCTCGATCAGCAGCTGGTACCAGCGGGCACCGTCGACGAGGTCGGCCACGCCGATGTGCTCGTCGTAGGAGTGGATCGCCTGGCGCTGGGCCTTGGTCATCCGGAAGGGCGCGAAGCGGTAGACGTGCTCGCTGATCGCGGTGAAGTGGCGCGAGTCGGTGGCGGCCATCATCACGTAGGGCGTCGCGACCGCCTCGGGGAAGACCTCGGCGATGCACTCCTCGAGCAGCTCGAAGGCCTCGTCCATCGGGGAGATCGGTGACGGCTCGCCGGACTCGATGACGTCGATCCGGATCGAGTCGTCCTTGATCGCGGCCCGGACGTGCTCCACGACGCCGGCCACGGTGTCGCCCACCATCAAGCGGATGTTGAGGCCGGCCTTGGCGGTCGAGGCGATCACGTTGAGCGCGGGCGATCCGCTGAGCGTCGTCGTGGCGACCGTCGTACGCGTCATGGCAGCCGCCTCCGGGCCGGCGGCGAGGAGGGCGCGGGTGACGGCCGGCGCGATCCTGTCGGCGCGACCCAGCAGCGGCCGCAGGGGGAGCGGCACGTGGGGCGCGAGGCGGCGCATCAGCTCGAGCGTCGGGGCGGGAGCCGATGCCGGGAAGGGTGACTTCTCGATCCGCAGGATGGCGCGGGCGATCCGGGCGGTCGGGCCGTTCCTCGCGGGCGTCGAGGCGTGGCCTCCGCGACCCTTGGCGACGAGCTCGAGCGAGGTGGTGCCCTTCTCGGTGACGCCGATGACGCCGAGTGGCGGCTTCACGCCGGGGAACGCCTCGCCTGCGATCGCGCCGCCCTCGTCGACGACGAGCCAGGGCGTGACACCACGCTCGCGGAGCACCTCCACCGCCTCGACGGCGGCCGTGCCGCTGACCTCCTCGTCGCAGCCGAAGGACAGCCAGACGTCCTGCGCGGGCACGTGCCCGGCCTCGAGCAGCGACTCGACGGCCTCGCAGATCCCGACCACGCAGCCCTTGTCGTCGAGGGTGCCGCGGCCCCAGATCGCCGGTCCGGTGGGGGACCCGTGGATCTCGCCGCCGAACGGGTCGTGCTGCCACGGTGCGTCCGCGTCGACGGGGACTACGTCGAGGTGGGCCATCAGCACGACCGGTCGGTCGGCGCTGGCGCCGGGCCAGTTGAAGAGGAGCCCGTGCGTGCCGACGATGGTGAGCGTCAGCCGCTCGTGCAGGAGCGGGAACTGGGTCTTCAGCTCGGCGAGCAGCCGGTCGAACGCCTCCGGGTCGACGCGGCTGGGGTCGCGGTCGGAGACGGTCGGGATGCGGACGAGGGCCTGCAGGGCCGTCACCACGCGCGTCTCGACGGGCACGGTCATGGGCTGACCGTAGTGCCCCACTGGCCGCGGTGGACGACATTGGTACGCCGTTCGCGCCGGGCCGCCGACCCCTGCGAGCCCGTGTCCTCGTCCCGGTGGCCGACCGTGATCGCGCCGACCGGCGTGTGGTCGGCGGGGATGCTGAACGCCGAGCGGAGGTCGTCGACGTACTCGCCGGGCACGCCGAAGAAGCACGCACCGAGTCCTTCGTCGACGGCCGTCTGGAGGATCAGCAGCGAGGCCATCCCGGCGTCGACGTACCAGTAGGGAACCGGCCAGCGGTCCTCGCTGCGGTCGGTCCAGCCCTTGTCGGGCTCGGCGTAGCGGTCGAGGTAGGCATCCTTGGACGCGAGCGGCACGATCACGACCGGCGCCGTGCGCATGCCGTCGAGCCAGGTGTTGGGCCGGGCGTGGGCGCCGGTCGACCGCGCGCCCGTCGCCCACCAGAAGAGGTCGACGTCGGTCGGGGTGTCGAGCACGAGGAACGCCCAGCCCTGGCTGAAGCCGGCGTTGGGCGCCCGCTGCGCGTGCTCGAGCATCCGGTCGACCGCGGCAGGGTCCACCGGCTTCGACGAGTAGCGACGGATCATCCGCCGGCGGCGCACGACGTCACGGAACTCCATGGCTCCATCATCGCGGAGCAGGAGGTGGTGGAAGTTCAAGATCCATCGGTGGTTGAGGTGCGAGACGGAGCGGGTCTCGCCACCGCGTCTCATATCCGAGACGAGTTGCCGACGTGGCGCGTTGACCGGGGTCGGTGATGCCGGTGGACTGCTCGCATGCCCGCCAGCCGAGACTTCGAGGAGATGTGGCGCGACCTCGCACCGGTCGGCCGGTCCGCCTCCTCCGGCGGCTACTACCGCCAGCCCTGGGCGTCCGCCGAGACCGAGCTGCGGGCGTGGTTCGTCGAGCAGTGCGCGGCGCGCGGGCTCACCGTCGAGACCGACGGCATCGGCAACCAGGTCGCCTGGTGGGGTGACGGCGAGGGGCCGGGCGTCCTCACCGGCTCGCACCTCGACTCCGTCCTCGACGGCGGTGCGTACGACGGCCCGCTGGGCGTCGTGTCCGCCCTGGCGGCGCTCGACGCCCTGCGCGACCGGGGCGTCACGCCGGCGCGCCCGATCGGGATCGGCGTCTTCGTGGAGGAGGAGGGCTCACGGTTCGGCCGGGCCTGCCTCGGCTCACGGCTGGTGACCGGCGCGACCACGTGGGACCAGGCGAAGGAGCTGACCGACCGCGACGGCGTCTTCCTCGCCGACGCGATCGCCGGCGCCGGGCTGGACCCGTCGGCGGGGCTGCTCTCGCTGGATCGCGTGGGCACCTTCGTGGAGCTCCACGTCGAGCAGGGCCGCGACCTCGTGGACCGCGACGTCGCCGTCGGGCTGGCGAGCGAGATCTGGCCGCACGGGCGCTGGCGCTTCGACTTCGCGGGCCAGGCCAACCACGCCGGCACCACGCGGATGGAGGACCGGCACGACCCGATGCTCACCTATGCGATGACCGCGCTCGCCGCCAACAAGCAGGCCCGCCTCGCGGGCCAGCGCGCGACCTTCGGTCGCCTCGCGGTCGAGCCCAACGGCACCAACGCGGTGCCGTCGCTGGTGACCGCCTGGCTCGACGCCCGCGCCTCGTCGGACGATGCCCTCGCGTCCCTGGTGGCCGAGGTTCAGCGGCAGGCCGACGACCGGGCCGGTCGCGACGGCACCTCGCTGGTCGTGACCCCGGAGTCGGTGTCCGGGTCGGTCGTCTTCGACGCCGACCTGGCCGCCCGCCTGGCCGCGCTCGGCGGCTGGCCGGTCATCCCGACGCAGGCCGGCCACGACGCCGGCATCCTCTCCGCCGCCGGCATCTCGACGGCCATGGTCTTCGTCCGCAACCCGACGGGCATCTCGCACTCGCCCGACGAGCACGCCGGGACCGCTGACTGCCTGGCCGGGGTCGAGGCGCTGGCCGACGTGCTGGCCGAGCTGGCCGGCAGCGCGGACCTCGCATGACGGCGTACCTCCTCGAGCGTGCCTGGCTGGGCGACCGGTTCCACGACGACGTGCTGGTCGAGGTGGAGGACGGACGCTTCGCGTCGGTGACCCCCGACTCCGACCCGCCGCGCGCGATCCCGGTGCGCGGGCTCGTCGTGCCGGGCCTCGCCAACACCCACAGCCACGCCTTCCACCGGGCCCTGCGCGGTCGCACCCAGCGCGAGCGCGGCACGTTCTGGACCTGGCGCGACCAGATGTACGACGTCGCCGCGCGGCTCGATCCCGACACCTACCTCGCCCTCGCGCGGGCGACGTACCGCGAGATGGCCGCGGCCGGGATCACCTGCGTCGGGGAGTTCCACTACCTCCACCACCAGCCCGACGGCACGCCCTACGCCGACCCCAACGAGATGGGGCTCGCCCTGGTGCACGCGGCGCGCGAGGCGGGCATCCGGATCACGTTGCTCGACACGGTCTACCTGTCGTCCGGCTTCGGCGCCGCCCCCGAGGGGGCGCAGGTGCGCTACAGCGACGGGTCGGTCGCGTCCTGGGTGGACCGGGTGGATGCGCTGGTCGAGGGAGGCCACGCCCGCGTCGGTGCGGCGGTCCACTCCGTCCGCGCGGTCCCCGCTGCCGACCTCGACGCAGTCGCGGCGTGGGTGGGCGACCGGCCGCTGCACGTCCACGTCTCCGAGCAGGTCGCCGAGAACGACGCGTGCCTGGCGGCGTACGACGTCACCCCGACGCGGCTGCTCGCCGACCACGGCCTGGTCGGGCCGACGACATCGCTGGTGCACGCCACCCACCTCACTGACGACGACGTCACCCTCATCGGCGGGGCGCGCGCCTACGCGGCGTTCTGCCCCACCACCGAGCGCGACCTCGGCGACGGCGTCGGGCCGTCGCGGCGGCTGCACGACGCCGGCGCCCGGCTGACCCTCGGGTCCGACAGCCACGCCGTGATCGACCCGTTCGAGGAGATGCGCGCCGTCGAGCTCGACGAGCGGCTGGCCACCCAGCAGCGCGGCCACTGGACCGCCCAGGAGCTGCTGACGGCCGCCACCACCGACGGTCACGCGTCGCTCGGCTGGGTGGATGCGGGCGCGATCGCCGTCGGGCAGCGGGCCGACCTGGTCGTGCTGGACCCGGCGTCCCCCCGCACGGCGGGCACCGGCCGCGACGAGAACACCGCCGTCTTCGCGGCCGCCGCCGAGGACGTACGTCGCGTGATGGCGGACGGCCGCTGGATCGCCGACGACGGCGACCGCGCCGCCATCGGGCGCGAGCTCGACGACGTGATCGGGAGGATCAGGACATGAAGCTCACCCCACGACCTTCTTCTCCTCCGCAACACTTCACCCCACAGCCTCCTGGTTCCCCCGCTGCGCTCCTCCACCACGAGCCTGCGGGGACCTCGAAGCGCTCCTCCGAACAACGCCGCAGGGACCCCGCATGACGACCACGGTGATCACCGGCATCGGCGAGCTCGTCACCAACGACCCCGGGCGGGAGGGGCTGCTCGGCCTCGTCCACGACGCAGCTCTGGTCGTCGAGGGTGGCCGCATCGCCTGGGTCGGCCCGGCCGCCGAGGCACCTGAGGCCGACGTCCAGGTGGACGCCGGCGGCCGCGCCGTGATCCCCGGCTTCGTGGACAGCCACAGCCACCTCGTCTTCGCCGGCGACCGGTCGGCGGAGTTCGAGGCCCGGATGACCGGCCAGCCCTACACGGCCGGCGGCATCCGCACGACCGTCGCGCGGACCCGCGCCGCCTCCGACGAGCAGCTGACCTCCCACGTCGCCCGGCTCGTCGCCGAGATGCGGGCGCAGGGCACGACCACCCTGGAGATCAAGAGCGGCTACGGGCTGTCGGTCCACGACGAGGCGCGCAGCCTCGCGGTGGCCCGCCAGTTCACCGAGGAGACGACCTTCCTCGGCGCCCACGTGGTGCCCGCCGACACCTCTGCCGAGGCGTACGTCGACCTCGTCACCGGCCCGATGCTGGCGGCCGCGGCACCGCACGCCCGGTGGATCGACGTGTTCTGCGAGGACGGCGCCTTCGACGTCGACCAGGCGCGCACCATCCTCGCCGCGGGGTCCGCCAGCGGCCTGCGCGGGCGGCTCCACGCCAACCAGCTGACGTACGGCGGCGGCGTGCAGCTGGCCTGCGAGCTGGGCCTGGTCGCGGTCGACCACTGCACCTTCCTCAGCCCGCTGGACGTCGAGTCGCTGAGGGACTCACGGACGATCGCGACGCTCCTGCCGGGCGTGGAGTTCTCCACCCGCCAGCCCTATCCCGACGCCCGCGGCCTGCTCGACGCCGGCGTACGGATCGCCCTCGCCAGCGACTGCAACCCCGGCTCGTGCTTCACCTCCTCGATGGCGCTGTGCATCGCGCTCGCGGTCCGCGAGATGCGGATGAGCCCGGCAGAGGCGCTGCACGCGGCGACCGCCATGGGTGCCGCCGCCCTCGACCGCGACGACGTCGGCGTGCTCGCCCCCGGCAAGGCCGCCGACCTCGTCCTGCTCGACGCCCCGTCCTACGTCCACCTGGCCTACCGCCCGGGCGTCCCGCTCGTGGCGGGGGTCTGGCAGGCCGGCCGCCCCACGCTGGGGTAGTCCACCGGGAAACGGTCGTCGGGCGTGCCGGGGTAGTCCACCGGCAAACGGTCGTCCAGGCGGCCTCGGGACAGCCCTTTCCCGGTGGACTACCCCGGCCCCCGGCTACCTCAGACGTCCGTCGTACGCCGTCCGCGCACCGATCTGAGGTAGCCAGCCACGCGTAGATAGGGCACCTGCCCGATGTCCGGGCCTACCTCAGCGACGGAATCTCTTCTCACGGTCCACCACGGGACCGCCGAGAAGAGGAGAAGCACATGTTCACGACCGACAGCTTCCTGGGTGCCGAGATCAAGTACCGCCAGGAGAAGGTCCGCCAGGACTACCGGCCGCGCCGCTGGATCCGCCGCGACGACGTCGCGACCACGCAGAAGTGACGCGCGGCGCGATCGGCGCCGGGGTGTCGGAGCGGCACGACACAATGTCGTCCGTGCCGGCGCTGAGGACCACCGATCTCATCGGACGCGATGCCGAGCTGGAGCAGCTGAGCTCCCAGCTCGGCATTCGTGCGTCCGGAGGTGCCGCGCCCACCGAGCAGTCCGTCCGCGCGATGCTCGTCGCCGGCGACGCAGGCGTCGGCAAGACCCGCGTCCTGATGGCGCTCCGCGACGCCGCGATCGAGGCGGGTTGGCACGTGGTCGCCGGCCACTGCCTCGACCTCGCCGACAGCTCCCTTCCCTACCTCCCCTTCTCCGAGATCCTCGGCCGCGTGATGGCCGACCAGCCCGACGTCGCGAGCCGCGTCCTCGACCAGCACCCCACTCTCGCCCGGCTCCAGCCGGGCCGCCGGATCCGCAGCAGCGAGACCGCGTCGGGCGACCAGGCCCTCGACCGCGGCAACGTCTACGACGCGTTCGGCGACCTCCTCGCCGCCGTCGCTCACGACGCGCCCGTCCTCGTCGTGGTCGAGGACGCCCACTGGGCCGACGAGTCCACCCGCGACATGCTCAGCTTCCTCTTCTCCCGGCCCGTCCCCGGCGTCTCGCTCGTCGTCTCCTACCGCGCCGACGACCTCCACCGGCGCCACCCGCTCCGCCGCCAGGTCGCCGAGTGGATGCGTCTGCGGGGCGTCGACCGGCTCCAGGTCGAGCCGCTCCACGACGACGACGTACGCCTCCTCGTGCGCGCGCTGCACCCCTCGACCATGTCGGAGGCGGAGTACGTCTCGATCGTCGACCGGGCCGAGGGCAACCCGTTCTTCATCGAGGAGCTCGTCGGCGCCGCGTGGTCCGGCCAGGTGCCCGGCGAGCTCGCCGACGTGCTGCTCGTCCACCTCGACCGCCTCGACGACACCACCCGCCAGGTCGTGCGGCTGGTCTCGGTCGCCGGGCGGCAGGTCAGCCACGAGCTGCTGGCCGCGGTGTCCGACCTCGGGGCCGCCGAGCTCGAGACCGCGCTCCGCAACGCCGTCGAGTCCCACGTGCTCGTCGCCTCGCGCGGTGGCACCTACGCCTTCCGCCACGCCCTGCTCGGCGAGGCGGTCTACGACGACCTGCTCCCGGGCGAGCGGATCCGGCTCCACGCCGACTTCGTCTCGGCGCTGGGCGAGGGACGCGCCGTCGGTACGGCGGCGGAGCTGGCGCAGCACGCCCGCCGGGCCGACGACCGGCCGGTCGCCGTCCACGCCTCCATCGAGGCCGGCGAGGAGGCGCTCGCCGTCGGCGGTCCGTCCGAGGCGGCCACCCACTTCCTCGACGCCCTCGAGCTGATCGACACGGCGCGCACCGCGGTCCCCGGCGTCGACGCCGTCGCACTCACCCGACGGTGTGCCGACGCACTCATCGCTGCCGGCCGGGTGCCCAAGGCGGTCAAGGTGCTCCGGGCCCGCCTGGCGACCCTGCCGGGCGACGGCTCCGACCTCGACCGCGGCCAGCTGCTGACGTCGCTCGCCTCGGCCCAGCTGCTCACCGACACCACCGACTCCCCGCGTGAGACCTCGGCCGAGGCGGTCGCGCTGCTGCGCGGCGCGGCGCCCAAGCTGCTGGCGCGCGCCCTCCTCGTGCACGCCCAGAGCCTCGGCAGCTGGCACACCGACGACGCGCGGTCGGTCGCGCTGGAGGCGCTCGAGATCGCCGAGCGCAACGACCTCACCAGCCTTGCTGTCGAGCTGCACACGACGGTCGCCGGACTCGACCCCGACGGTGGATCGAGTGCCAGCGCGGGCTGGCGCTCGGCGGCCGACCGGGCCCGTCGCGCCGGCCTGCTCGAGCCCGAGCTCCGCGCGCTCTACCTCCTCGGTCGGCTGCACCAGGACGAGGGCGACATCGACTCCGCCATCGAGGTCTACCGCGAGGTGATCGAGCGCAGCGAGGTCGGTGGCCTCGCCTGGTCGCCCTACCCCGCCGAGGCGCGGCTCCTGCTCGCGGTGGCGCTGACCCACCAGGGTCGCCTCGACGAGGCCTGGGACCTGCTCGACGTGAGCGGGCAGAACCCGCCGATGGTCTTCGAGTGGCTCTACTTCGCCCACCAGATGCTGATCCTCATCGGCATCCGCGGCGAGCCCAAGCCCAAGGCGCTCGAGCGGCTGCGCGACTACTGGGGCACCGACGGTCTCACCGCCATCTCCTCGGGGAGCGCCGAGCTGCTGCGGGCGACGGCGGCCGGCGACGCCGCCACCGCGGTCGAGGTCTACGACCACGTGGTGGAGACGGTCGTGCCGCTGTGGCACGACTGGTTCCAGGCGCGGCTCCGGCTCGCCACGCTCGTCGTGGCCGCGCTCGCCAACGCGGCGCCGCGGCAGTCGGCCGACGAGCGTGGGTCGGCGCGCGTCGACGTCGAGCGGATGGTCGCCGACGGCGGCCGGGTGATCGACTTCTACGCCCCCTACGACGGCAGCCACGGCCCGGAGTACCACATGTGGGTCGCCCGCCGGACCGCCGAGCACCTGCGCTGGCGCTGGCTCGCGCAGGTCGATCCGCCGTCGGGCGACGAGCTCGTCGCCGCGTGGCGGGCAGCCGAGGAGGCGGCCGTCGCCTACGGCAGCGTGCCTGAGATCGCCCAGGCGCGCGTGCGGCTGGCAGGGGTGCTCCGCGCCACCGGCGATGCGGGCGCAGCGCGCGAGCTGGCCGACCTGGCCCGCGACGCGGCGCACGCGATGGGCGCCCGCCCGCTGCTCGACGAGCTCACCGCGCAGGGCTCGGCGCCCGCCCCGGCGACCGCGACCGGCGAGGTGGCGCTCACGCCGCGCGAGTCCGAGATCCTCGCGCTCGTCGCCGAGGGCCGGAGCAACGGCGAGATCGGCAAGCAGCTCTTCATCAGCACCAAGACCGTCTCGGTGCACGTCTCCAACGTGCTCGCCAAGCTCGACGCCGCCTCGCGCACCGAGGCCGCGGCCGTCGCCCGGCGCCGCGGCCTGATCTGACGGCGAACCGTTTCGCACGTCCCCGAGCGGGTAGGAGATCGGCACCGATCTCGAGACACGGGGAGCACCCATGCACGTACGCCGTCGCCTGACCGTCGCCGTCGCCACCACCGCCCTGACCCTCGCCGGCGCGCTCGTCGGCGCGGCGCCTGCCGGGGCCACCGCTGACCGCGAACCGGACGCCGCGCTCACCACGGACGTACGCACGCCGACCCCGCCGGTGCTCAGCGGGGCGACCACGGCGCGGACGCGGGCAGGGCTCCCGACCTCGAGGCGTGCGGCACGCCCGCTCTTCGCGTTCTGGGGCCAGAAGTACAACCGGATCGACGGCTTCCCCTACCAGACGGGCGTGCGGGGCTCCGGCACGAGCATCCAGCTCGGGGTGGCGTGGAAGACCTACCGCGGGGTGAGGCCGATCCTGCCCAGGAAGGTGTTCGTCCAGGCGCGGATCGACGGCGGCTCGTGGGCCAAGGTCTCCGGCGCCCGGGGCAGGATCGGCAAGAGGGGCTACGTGCTGGCCCAGGTGCCGGCCCACGTCGTGCCGGCCGGCGTGGCGGCGCAGACGGTCGACTACCGCCTCAAGACCAAGAAGATCACCTCCGGTCCGCGCAAGGCCCGGCGCAGCGTGACGTCCAAGCCGGTCTCGGTGCGCTTCGAGAACCAGGCGATGTACACCGGCGACCAGGCCCGCTTCTACGCACCGATCGCCAACCTGTGCCCCAACGCCAGCGTCACCCTCGACACCGACCACACCATCGCCGAGAAGCGCGAGGCGGTCTTCTCCTTCCAGTACGGCATCGCCATCGACGTCGAGGAGATCAACGCCGTCACCGACGAGTCGGAGGCCTCCAAGCTGGCGGTCGCCATCCACGAGTGCGCCCACTGGCGGCAGTTCTACAACTGGGGCGGCACCCTCAAGGGCTACCGCGCCATGGAGAAGCGGTCCGGCGAGATCTTCGTCGCAGACGCCAACCCCAACGGCCCGACGCCGCCCAACGCGTCCGACTGGGCGCCGCTCGAGCACGCCGCCGACTGCGCGACGTTCCTCGTGACCTCGGGTGCCGAGCGCACCTACGGGGGCTACTGCAACCCCACCGAGAACGCCGCCGCGGGCCTGCTCTGGCAGGGTCAGAGGTACTGACCGCGACCCGTCGGCAACACTGGAGCCGTGCCTGACTTCCGCTGCTCCTTCGCGAGCCTCGAGGACGCGGAGCCGATCGTCGGCACCGCGCCGACCGACCCCGAGATCCTGCTCGTCGAGTGCCCCGGCCCGTGGGGCCGCGAGGCCGTCACCGACAACCGGCTGCCCGAGGCCGTGCGCGAGCACCTCGGTGGCCTGGACCTCAAGGTGTTCCTGCTGCGTCGGTACGACGGCAGTGCCGGTCCCGGCACCAGGGTCTTCCACGCCACCGCCACCGCCGAGGGCTACGACGTCCGCGGCACGGTGCTCGAGCGTCCGGACGACCTCCTCGACCTCGACCTCGGCCGAGATTCCACGAGCCTGACGGCGTACGACGGTCCGCTCTGGCTGGTGTGCACCAACGGCAAGCGCGACCGCTGCTGCGCCGAGCTCGGCCGGCCGATCGCCGGGCTGCTCAGCCAGGAGTGGCCCGAGGGCACGTGGGAGACCACGCACCTCGGCGGGCACCGCTTCTCCGGCACGCTGCTCGCGCTGCCGAGCGGCCTGACCCTGGGGCGCCTCGACACCGCCACCGCGCTTGCTGCCTGCGAGGCCGTCGAGCGCGGGGAGGTGCCGACCGAGTGGGTCCGCGGTCGCGCGGGCCGTTCCGGTGCCGAGCAGGCGCGCGAGCTGCACGTGCTCGCGGGCGGCGATCCGACCGACGAGGTCGTGGCGGTGCCCGGACCGGCGCGACGCCAGTCGTGCGGGGACGACAAGGTCAAGGGGACGACGCACTACGAGGTGCGCAGGTCGCGGTGACGTGTCCCGGCGCCGGGCGGTGCTAGGAGGCGGAACCCGCCCGGCGCCGGAGTCTGTGGTCAGCCCTTCTCCGCCCCCGCCGTACCTCCCCGCACGAGGTACTTCTGGAAGACGAAGAAGACGATCGCGACCGGGATGGTCATCAGCAGCGCCGCGGCCATCGAGATCGGGTACTGCTTGCCCGACCCGAGCTGACCGCTCGTCAGCGTCCCGACGCCCTTGGTGAGGGTGAAGAGGTCGGGGTCCTGGCTGGCGACCAGGAAGTGGGGCAGCTCGTTCCAGGAGCCCTGGAACGACAGGATCGTCAGGAGGATGAGCGCGGGACGGGCCATCGGCAGCACGACGGACCAGAAGATCCGGAACGTGCTGGCGCCGTCGATCCGCGCCGCCTCCTCCACGGACTCGGGAATCGTCTCGAAGAACTGCTTCATGATGAAGACGCCCGCGGCGTCGACCAGCAGGGGCAGCACCAGCGCCGGCCACGTGTTGTAGATCCCGAGGTAGTTGAGCACGAGGAACTTCGGGATCAGCAGGATGACGCCCGGCACCGCCATCACCGCGAGGATCGCGGTGAAGACCGCTCCGCGGCCGCGGAACTTGATCCGTGCGAGGGCGTAGCCGGCGAGCGAGCACAGGAAGACCCGGCCCGCCGTGACCAGCACGGTCACGATGACGGAGTTGCGGAACCAGAGCGGGAAGTCCTTCTCGGCCAGCTCGCCGTAGGCACCCGTGGAGAACGGGTCCGGGACGAGGGACAGGGGATTGGCCACCGCGTCGGTGTTGGTCTTGAACGACGTCGTGACCTGCACCAGGAACGGGTAGAGGTAGACGAAGGCGAAGAAGAGCAGGACGGCGTAGCCGAGGAACAGCCACAGGGCCGTCCGGTCGCGGACCATCGGCTTGGCCGACGGGGAGGACGTGGTGCTCATGAAGCACCTCCTGCGGGTGCGTTGGCGTGCGCCTTCTTCGTCCGCTTCTCCGCCCGCTTGGTGGCGATCGCGTCCCTGTCACGGAACAGGAACCGCTGGAACGAGGTCATCGCGAAGATGATGAGGAACAGCACGAACGCCATGGCTGCTGCGATGCCCCACTTCTGGTTGTCGAAGGCGTAGGAGTACGACAGGTACGCCGGGGTGAGGGTCGACTTGCCCGGCCCGCCCTGCGTCATGACGTACACCTGGTCGAAGACCTGCCACGTGCCGATCAGGCCGAGCGTGGTCACCAGCAGCATCGTCGGTCGCAGGTGGGGGAGCGTGACGTTGCGGAACACGCCCCACGCACCGGCGCCGTCGATGCGGGCGGCCTCCTCGACCTCGACAGGCAGGTCCTGGAGGGCGGCGAGGAACATCAGCATGAAGGTGCCGGCGGTCGTCCAGACGACCAGCATGATGATCACCGAGAGCGCGACGCTCGGCCCGGAGATCCACTGCCACCAGGTGAGCCCGAGCACGCCGCTGCCGGTGAGCGCCGACGGCGGGTCCGCGGTGCTCCAGAGGCCGAGGCCGTCACCGAGCAGGTGGAACAGCCCGCGCGAGTCGTTGAACCACGTCGGCCCGTCGATGCCGATCGCGTCGAGCATCGAGTTGACCACGCCGGTGCCGCTGAAGAGGAACAGGAACACCAGGCTGATCGCGACCGAGCTGACGACCGACGGGAAGTAGAAGGCGGTGCGGAAGAAGCCGACCGCCTTCAGCAGCCGCTGGTTGAGCACGAGGGCGAGGAACAGCGCGAACGCCGTCTGCAACGGCACCACGAGCAGGACGTAGAAGAAGTTGTTGCGCAGCGAGGTCATGAAGTCCGACCTCGTCAACCCGCCCTGCTCGCCGACCAGCTCGCGGTAGTTGTCCGCACCGACGAACCCGATGCCCGAGGCGAACGGGCTGCCACGACCGTTCCAGTCGGTGAACGACACCCACAGCGCCATCGCCACCGGCACCGCGAGGAAGAGACCCAGCACGACCAGGGTGGGGGAGACGAACGTCCACCCCGCCAGGGCCTGGCCGCGCCGGATGCTCCTGTCCCGACTCACTGAAGCTCCGCCTCGGCGTTCTTCTGGAAGGACTCGAGGATGTCCTCGACGTCGGCGGTCCTGAGCTGCTCGAGCTGCGAGTCGAGGTCGGCCACGACCGGGCCGAGACCGGGCAGGTTGACCGGGCCCTGGCCGTAGTCGCCGCCCGCGATGAACGGCGCGTCCTCGGGGAACTGCTCGACGTAGTCGGCCTGGGCGGCCTCGCGGCTCGGCATGACGCCGAAGGCGTCGGCGTTGGTCAGCTGCTGCTCCGGGGTGGTCATGGCCTCGACGAAGTCGACGGCCGCCGCCTGGTTCTCCGAGTCCGCGGCGATGCCCCAGCACTGGGTGAAGAGCAGGGTGCCCTTGCCCGCGGGGCCCTCGGGCAGCTCGGCGACGGTGTACTCGACGTCGGGGTAGTCGTTCTCCATCGCGCCGCGGATCCAGTTGCCCTCGATGGTCATCGCGGCCTTCTGGGTGCCGAAGGCCTCACCGCCCCAGCCGGCGTCGACGTCGGGGGCCAGCACGGCCTCACCGCCGTCGAGCATGCTCTGGACGTACTCCAGCGCCTCGGCGTTGCTCGGCTCGGTCGCTGTGGCCTCGCCGGACTCGGCGTCGACCCAGAACCCGCCGTTCTGCACGAGGAACGCGCCGACGCGGTCACGGCCGATGCTGAGCGCCAGTCCGGCCTGGTCGGGCGTGGTCAGCTTCTTCGCGACGGCCTGGAGCTCGTCCCAGGTGGTGGGGATGTCGGCGTCGGTGAGGCCGGCCTTCTTCCACGCCGCGGTGTTGATCTCGAGCGCGAGCGTCGAGAAGTCCTTGGGTGCGCAGTAGGCCTCGCCGTCGAGCGTGAACGAGTCGACGAGGTTGGGGTAGAAGTCGTCGGCGTCGGCCAGCTGGTCCATGTAGGGGTAGAGGTTGCCGGCCTCGGCGTAGTCGCCGAAGACGCCCGCGTCGACGTAGAAGAGGTCCGGCGGGTTGCCGCCGGCGAAGCCCTGCGAGAGCTGCTGCGCGAGGTCGTTCGCCACGACGACCTCGACCTCGTTGCCGCTCTCCTCGGCCCACGCGTCGGCGGCGTCCTGGACGGCCTGGGTCTCCGCGTCGCCGCTGGAGCCGATCAGCACCTGGAGCTTCGCTGGACCGTCACCGGACGAGGCGGGCTCGTCGGAGCCGTTCTCCTCGAAGCCGCCACCGCCGCAGGCGGCGAGCGCGATCGAGGAGCCGAGGGCCAGTGCGACGAGGGACGTACGACGGCGGCGCGAGGGGGAAGACACGGGGGACATGTGGAGCTCCTTCATCGGGGGATCTGCGGACGGTGCGGGAGGGAGGTCAGGCGGGCAGGTGGAGCACGGGTGGCACGAGGACTCCTCGCGCCGGTCGGTCGGGGGTCTCGAAGCGGCCGGTGAGCAGGTCGATGCAGAGGTGGGCGGCCTGGTCGATCGGCTGGGCGACGCTGACGAGGCCGAGGGCCGCCGCGACGGGGGTGGCGTCGAAGCCGACGACGGTCGCGGGGGTGCCGCCGCCGGCCGCCGCCACGGCGGCGCGGTGCGCGCCGAGCGCGAGGGTGTCGCTCGCGCACACGATCGCGTCCGGGGCGTCGGCGCCGGAGAGGAGGGACGCCACGGCCGCCTCGGCGGCAGCGGCGTCGTTGAGGCTGCGTGCCTCGACGGGCGCACCGAGCCCGGCGGCCTCGACGGTCTCGAGCCAGCCACGGCGCCGGTCGCTCCCGGTGCTGGGCTCGGCGCCGTCGCCGGGCCAGCCGAGGTAGGCGATCGAGCGCCGGCCGAGGTCGAGCAGGTGCTGCACGGCGAGGCCGGTGCCCCGCGCGCCGTCGACGTCGACCCAGTCGTGCGGCTCGTCGTCGTGGCCCCAGGGGCGACCGAACGCGCAGAACGTCGTACCGCTGCCGGAGAGGTAGGCGGGTCGCTGGTCGTCGGCACTGGTCGCGGTGAGCACCACGGCGTCGGCGGCACCGGTCTGCACGAGGTCGTCGATGATCTCCAGCTCGGCGGCCTCGTCGGCCGGCTGCGCGTAGAGCACCACCCGCAGGCCGTTGTCCTGACCCGCCTCCGCGAGCCCGTGGTAGAACGCGTCGAGGACCAGCCCGGAGATGCCGTCCTGCTGCCGCTCGGCGCGTACGGCGATCGCGTGGGCGCGGCGGGTGGCGAGCTGGCGGGCCGGCAGCGACGGCCGGTAGCCGCTCTCGCGGATCGCGGCCAGCACGCGCTCGCGGGTGGCCTCGGCCACGCGGGCCGGGTGGCGCAGGACGTTGGAGACGGTCTGGCGCGAGACCCCCGCGCGGGCGGCGACCGAGTCGAGGGTGGCGGGCTCGTGGGCTGCCATGGCGGTCCTCCTCGTCTCGTCCGGCCAGCGGCCGGTCGGGGGTGGTGGCGGGCGGGGCTGCGGCCCACTACTGTGTTTGAGCGCTCAAATGTTTGAGCGCTCAAACCGTAACGCACGTCACACTCGGTGTCACCCCCTCACGCGTTCGATCAGCTCGTCCCCGACTCGTCCCCCACCGGAAGGGCCCCAGATGCATCCCGACGAGGCGCCGCAGCAGCCGTGGCTCCACGACCTGTCCCTCACCCTCGCCGCCCCGACGCAGGTGTGGTCGGCCGCCGACGGGCAGATCGCGGGCCGGGGACTGGCGGGCGTGCACCACGGCGAACGGCGGGTGCTGAGCCTGCTCGTGCTCGACGTCGACGGCCGTGAGCCCGCAGCGGTCGCCTCGCACAGCGCGCGCGGCGACTCCACGTCGTACGTCGCCGTGCCGCGCCACCTCGGGGACCCCGGTCCCGACCCCACGGTGCGGGTGGAGCGGCAGCGCGACGTCGAGCCGGGACTGGTCCGGGAGCGCTACACGGTCTCGAGCACGGCGGCCGAGCCGGTGACCTGCACGCTCGGACTGCTCGTCGGCGCCGACCTCGCATCGCTCGACGCGGTCAAGGGCGGCGCCGGTCGTCCGGCCGTGGCGCCGGACGGCGTGGGTGGCCCGGTGCTCACCTGGCACGCGGGCTCGCTGCGCGCGGTGCTTCGCGTGCCCGGCGCCCACACGACGCGCGAGGGCGACCATGCCCGCGCCACCTGGGACCTCGTCGTCCCTCCCGGGCAGTCGGTCACCCACGAGCTCCTGCTGACCCTCGACGACAGCCGTGCGGCCGTGACGGCACCCTCCCGCGAGGCCGGCTGGAGCCGGGTCGAGGTGCAGAGCGCGGACCGACGCCTCGCGCCTGTGGTGGAGCGCTGCCTCGACGACCTGCGGCTGCTGCGGCTCGCCGCTCCCGGAGCGGACGGCGTCGAGGAGGAGTTCGTCGGCGCCGGCGCCCCCTGGTTCCTCACCCTCTTCGGCCGCGACAGCCTCTGGACGGCGCGGATGCTGCTGCCCGTCTCCACCGACCTGGCCATGTCGACGCTGCGGCTGCTGGCACACCGCCAGGGCACCCGCACCGACGACGCGACCGCCGAGGAGCCCGGGAAGATCCTGCACGAGGTGCGTTCGGCGGGCTTCAGCCTCAACGAGGCCGACGACGACGGCGGCGACCGGCACCTGCCGCCGGTCTACTACGGCACCATCGACGCGACCCCGCTCTGGGCGCTGACCCTCCACGACGCGTGGCGGTGGGGTGCTCCCGCCGACGAGGTCGAGCGACTGCTGCCCGCGCTCGAGCGCGCCCTCGCGTGGCAGGTCGAGCACGGCGACGCCGACGGCGACGGCCTCCTCGAGTACGTCGACCGCTCCGGGCACGGCCTGTCCAACCAGGGCTGGAAGGACTCCGGCGACGCGGTGCGCCGCAGCGACGGCTCGCGGGCCAGCTCGCCGCTCGCCCTGTCCGAGGTGCAGGGCTACGCGTACGCCGCCGCCGTGCACGGGGCCGACCTGCTCGACGCCTTCGGCCGACCGGGCACCGACCGGTGGCGGGAGTGGGCCGAGCGGCTGCGCCGGGAGTTCGCGCAGCGCTTCTGGGTCGAGGACGCGCTCGGCGCGTTCCCGGCGATCGCGCTCGACCGCGACAAGCGCCCGGTCGTCTCGCTGACCAGCAACATCGGCCACCTGCTCGGCACCGGCATCCTCGACCCGGACGGGGTGGACCTCGTCGCGCGGCGGCTCGTCGGGCCCGACATGCTCTCGGGCTTCGGCATCCGCACGCTGTCGACGCAGGCCGCCGGCTACTCGCCGACCGGCTACCACGTCGGCTCGGTGTGGCCCCACGACACGGCGATCTGCCTGGCCGGGCTCGCCGCCGAGCAGCGGCCCGAGACCGGCCCCGTCGCCGACGCGCTGCTCGCCGCCCTGACCGCCTTCGACGGCCGGCCGCCCGAGCTGTTCGCGGGCGACGCGCGCTCGGCGCAGCCGGCGCCGTTGCCCTATCCCGCTGCCTGCCGGCCCCAGGCGTGGTCGGCGGCGTCCGCGCTGTCGCTCGTCTCCTCGGTCCTGGGCCTCCGGCCCGGTCGCGACGGGCTCGTCGTCGACCCGGTGCAGCCGTGGTCGTTCGGGTCCACCCGGATCTCCGGGCTCGGCACCCACGGCCGGCCGGTGGACATCGAGGTCTCGGCCGACGGGACGCAGGCGACCGTCGGGGCATAGTCGGTGGCCCCTGACAGGGTGTGGAGGTGCCCTCCCTCCCGCCCCTGCCGTCGGTCGACGACACCGACGCCGTCGTGGCGTGGGTCGCCGCCCACCTGGGCCACCTGACGCTGGAGGGCCCCGACGGCGTACGACCCGGTGGCCACCGCGGCGGGCAGGCGGCGGCCGACCGGGCACTCGCGACGCTCGACATCACGGGCTACGCACGCTCGCGGTCGGTGGTGCTGCCGGAGGAGCGGCGCGGGGCGAGCCGGATGTCGCCCTACGTCCGACACGGGCTGCTGAGCCTGCCGGAGATGTGGGACGCCGTCGCGGACGCCCCCTCGGGCGATCGCCGGCGCTATCGCGACGAGCTGCTGTGGCAGGAGTTCGCGCGCCACCTCTATGCCGGCCTCGGCCCGGGCCTCGCCGAGCCGCTCCGCCGGCAGCAGCCGCGTCCCCAGGGGCCGGCCGACCGGGACGAGGAGATGGCCTGCGTGTCCTGGCTGCGGCGTGGGCTCGAGGACGACGGGTGGCTCGTCAACCAGACCCGCATGTGGTGGGCCTCGCACTGGGCGGTCCGGCGCGGTCGCGACTGGCGCGAGGGCGAGGACGACTTCTTCCGCCACCTCCTCGACGGCTCCCGCGCGGCCAACAGGCTGGGCTGGCAGTGGACCGTCGGCACCGCGACCGGCAAGCCCTACGGCTTCAGCCGGTGGCAGGTCGAGAAGCGCGCACCGCAGCTGTGCCGCTCGTGCCCGCTGAGCGCCGCCTGCCCGATCCAGGGCTGGCCGGACGCGACGTCCGGGCCACGCTTCGCGTCCTACGACGGCGGGCAGGGCGTGGTCGGTGCGCCGGGCCCGGGACCGAGCGACGTCGTCACCGACGGCATGCCGACCGCCGTGTGGCTCACGGCCGAGTCGCTCGGCGACGCGGATCCGGCGCTCGCCGCGCATCCCGACCTCCCTGCGGTCTTCGTCTTCGACGAGCCGCTCCTGCGCCGGCTCCACCTCTCGGGCAAGCGGCTGGTGTTCCTGGCCGAGTGCCTGGCCGACCTGGCGTCGCGACGCAACGTCGACCTACGCCTCGGGCGGGTGCCGGACGAGCTCGCCGGGACCGCGCTCGCCGTGACCTTCGCCCCCGTGCCAGGCTTTGCCGTCCGTGCCGCGTCCGTGCGGCTCGCGGAGGTGCACCCGTGGCCGTGGCTGGAGCGGCCGGCCGGTCAGCGCCTCACGTCCTACAGTGCGTGGCGCAAGGGGATCCGGCGCTGACCCGGTCGCCCGCAAGGGTGTGGGCCGGCCCAACCCCGCAGGACGAGACTCGACGTACGACCCGGGGCGGACCGTCCGTCGCGGCCCGCGAGGAGGAACCATGACGACCACTCCCGACAACCCGCTCGGCGACGACGAGATGACCACCGAGGGCGTCGACCCCACAGGCGTCGCGGCCGGTCCCGGCGCCGACGCCGACGGCACCGACGGCGACTCGTCCGACGGCGACTCGACGGACGCCACGGACGGCGACTCCACGGACGCGGACGGCACGGACGGCGCGGACGCCGACGGCACCGACGGTGACTCCACCGACGCGACCGACGGCGACGCTGGCGACGCCGACGGCACGGACGGCGCGTCCTGAGCGCACTCGACCGGCTGACCGGAGACGCCCAGACCTTCATCGACAAGGTCTGGGCGTCGTCGGTGCACGTGCACCGCACCGACGCCGGGCTCGGCGCGTCGGTGCTCTCGCTCGCCGACGTCGACCACCTGCTGACCGAGACGGCGATCCGCACGCCCGCCGTGCGGGTGGCGCACGACGGATCGGTCCTCGCGGAGTCGCGCTTCACCCGCGGCGGCAGCCTCGCCGGCAAGCCGCTGACCGGTCTCGTGGACCCGGTGAAGCTGATGCGCCTGCACGACGAGGGCGCCACCATCGTGCTCCAGGGCCTCCAGCGCTACTGGACCCCGGTCGCCGACCTCGTCGCCGAGCTCGAGCTCGAGCTGGGGCACCCCTGCCAGGCCAACGCCTACCTCACGCCGCCCGGCGCGCAGGGCTTCGCAGTGCACACCGACTCGCACGACGTGTTCGTGATGCAGACCCACGGGACCAAGCTGTGGGAGATCCACGGCGACGGCGGACCGGGTGAGCTGCTGCTCGAGCCCGGTGTCGTGGCCTACCTCCCGACCGGCACGCCCCACGCCGCCCGCGCGCAGGAGGCCGTGTCGCTCCACCTGACCATCGGCATCAACCAGGTGACGTGGCGGCACCTGGTCTCGCGCCTGATCGACGAGGTCATCGCCGACGTGGCCGACGACCACCTGCCCGCGGGCTACCTCGACGACCCCGACCGGTTGTCGGGCGAGCTCGCCGAGCGGCTCGCGGCCGTCGCGGACGACGTACGACGCCTCGATGCCCCGGTGGCTGCCCGGGCGCAGGCCGAGCGGTTCCTCAGCGGCCGACCGCCCCGGATGGCCGGCGCGCTCCTCGACCGCGAGGCGCTGGCGCGCGGGATCTCGGCCGGCACGACGCTGCGCCGTCGCACCGGGCACCCGTGCGAGGTCGTGCCCGACGGCGACACGCTCCGGCTGCTGCTCGGCGACCGCGTGCTGCGCGTGCCCGGACGTTTGCGCGAGGCCGTCGGGGTGGTCGAGAGCTCGCGCTCGCTCACCCCCGCCGACCTGCCTCTCGACCCCGACAGCGCGCTCGTCCTGTGCCGACGGCTGGTGCGGGAGGGCCTGCTCGAGGTCGTCCGGTGACGGCGTTCCGCTGCGCCGCCGCGAGCGAGGCCCGCGGCGACGACCTCGCCGGCACCGCCTCGACCGTGCGCAGCTTCCTGCTCGTCGAGCATGCCGGGTCTTGGGGCAGCGACGCACTCCGCGACGCCCGCCTGCCCGACGGCCTCGGGGCGCACCTCGCCGCGGAGGGCCGGCGGCACCGGGTCCGGGTCCTGCTCGTACGCCGTCACGGTCGGCGGGACCAGGACGGCGTCCGCGTCTTCGCGGCCCGTGCCGCAGGCCCCGACTCGTGGCTGGAGTCGGCGACCCTCGACTCCGTCGAGGAGGTCCGCGACCTCGACCTCGCCGCACTCGGTTCCGGTCGCTCGCCCGGTCTCGCGCCGCATGCCGGCCCCGTGCTGGCGGTGTGCACCCACGGCCGTCACGACGCCTGCTGCGCCGAGCGCGGCCGGCCCCTCGCCGCCGCGCTGGCGGACAGTCCGCACGCCGAGACGGTCTGGGAGTGCTCGCACGTCGGCGGTGACCGGTTCGCCGGCAACCTGCTCGTGCTGCCGCGCGGCCTCTACTACGGTCGCCTCGACCCCGCCTCGGTGCTCGGTGTCGCCGACGCCCTCGCGGCCGGCCACCTGGAGCTCGACCACCTCCGTGGGCGGTCCGACCGGGCGATGCCGGTGCAGGCCGCCGAGATCGAGGTGCGGCGTCGGTTCGGCCTCGCCGGCCTCGACGACGTACGCCCGACGGGAGCCCGTGGCGACGGTGACCTGACCTCCGTCACCCTCGACGCCGCCGGACGCGAGGTCACCGTGCAGGTGCGACGGGTGCTCGAACCCGCGCAGCAGCTGACCTGCGGCGCGCTGCGTGACAACCCGGTGCCGCGCTTCGTCGTGGAGGGTTGAGTGCCCCGGCGGTAGCAGTCGCCAGAGGGCTGCGCACTCGACCCAGGGCTCTAGCCGAGCCGGTCCTTCAGGTTCACCGGCTGCCAGTCGGTCTGCTCGACGACCAGGCGCGGCTTGCCCTGCTCGGCCGCCTCGAGGTCGCGGGCGGCGCGGTTGGCCTGCGCCTGCTCCCGGTCGGCGACGCGCTCCGCGTCGAGGGCCTCGGTGCGGGCCTCGACGAGCTCGCGGTGGAGCGCCTGGACCTTGGCCGACTGGGCCGTGATCTCCTCGGGCGACTTCTCGGCGAGCACCATCTTCTCGAGGTCGTCGAGCGCGGACTGCTCGCGCCGCTTGAGCACGTCGACCGTGTGGCGGGCGGCGTCGGCGGCGTGGTTGGCCTGGACCGCCTCCATCGCCTCCTCGGCGGCCTCGCGCCGCAGGTCGCCGAACTTCACCTGGTGGGCGTTGGCGGCGACGAGCTTCTGCTTGTCCTTGTCGGGGTGCACGTCGGCGTAGTCCGCCAGTGCCTTGACGAGCTCGCGGGTGCTGGCCCGGCGCGCGTCGCGCAGCTCGATCTTGAGGTCGAAGCAGGCCTGATAGGTCTTCCAGTCCCGCTCCCAGGCGTTCATCTCCTTCTCGGGAGCGTCGCCGGCGATCGTCTCGACGGGCGGCCAGATGCGGTTGTCCCGCACCTCGAGTCCATGGGAGGAGGCGTAGGCCCGGAGCTCCTGGAGGCCGTCGCGGTGGCGGCGGAGCACGTCGGAGTAGGCATTGATCGCGCGTCCGAGGCCGCGGAGGTTGTCGCGGACGGTCACCGACTCCTCGTGGCGACGACCGGCCCGCTCACGCAGCGTGTCGGCGGCCTCGCCGGCGAAGACGTCCTCGGACAGGCCGGCGGTGCGCTCGAAGGCATCGACGGCGAGCTCGACCTTGGTGGCGAGGTGGCGCACCGAGTCGCCGTACTTGTCGACCTCGCCCGGCTCGGTCCAGTGGTAGTGGCAGCCGATCGGGTCGCCGAACTTCAGCTCGGACTGCTGGGTCTCGATGCGGTCGACGAGCACCTTCATGACGGCTTCACCTGGTCGAGCTGGAGCGCGACGTGGGCGGCCTGCTCGACCATCGAGTCGAGCTCGTCGAAGTCGATGATCGAGTCGTCGATCGCTTGCGCGATGTTGCGGCAGCGCGTGGCGATCTGCTCGGCGTCCTCGACGAGGCTGCGGACGCCCTCGACCATCAGGTCGCGCCACGGGAAGTCGTCGGCCGGGTGGTCGACGTCGCCGAGCGCGGACCTCAGGTCCTCGCGGGCGGAGTCCAGCTCTGCCTTGGCGCCGCGCAGCGCCCGCTGGTTGATGGCGATCGGCCTCATGGCGACCTTCTGCCCCGATGAACGGCGGCGAAACCCGAAGTCGTGAAGTTGTGAACCAGATCGCTCGGAGGTCTGGACCGGCCCCGGCTCAGACGTGGCCGCTGAGCTGGGCGAGCCGGAGCTCGAGCCTGCCGAGCAGGTCGGCGGCCGCCCGGTCGGACTTCTTGCCGCCCCCCTGCGCGGAGACCGGGAGCACGTCGATCGAGAGCCTCGCGCCGCCCGCGAGCGCGCGGAGCTCGTCGAGCTTGTCGCCGAACGGCGAGCCGCTGCCGGGGGAGTAGTAGTCGACCGCCGCCTCGACGTCGTCGGCGAACAGGTCGGCCTTCGTCACCGCGATGACCAGCCACGTCGGGCGGTCGCGGCGCACGGCCATGCTGGCGATCCGGTGGGCGGTGATCGACCAGTCCTCCAGCTCGGCGGCCAGCTGCTCCTCGCGGGTCGCCGCGGCCGTGCCGCTCGTGCCGCCCGTACGCCGCGGGGTCGCGTAGCCGTTGGCGACGACGTGCAGCACGCCGTCGACCGGCTCGTCGTGGAAGACCTCGTCGAGGGCGCCGAGGCGGGTCGCGGCGTTCTCGCCCGGCACCACCCGGAACCGGTAGCCGCGCATCCGCGGGTCCCGGCGCGTACGCCGCTCCATCACCGCCGAGCCCACGTCCTGGCCGCCCTCGGCGCTCGCGCGGCGCGACAACCGGTCGGCCAGCCGGGTCTTGCCGACGCCGGTCATCCCGGTGACGGCGACGGTCGGGTAGCGGTGCCGGAGCAGGCGGGACGCGCGCTCGGGCGCCTGGGAGAGTGCGGCGAGGGCGCCGGTGGCGATCGTCGTACCGATGGCTGCCTTGCCGTGTCGCAACGGTGACTGCATGGGCCCATCCTGCCTGCCGGGTGCGCGGACCGCCCGTCGGTTGGCCATGCCACCGGCCATCTTGGACAATGGCGGGCATGGCCCCCCGTGATCGCGAGAAGGACCGCCCCGTGCTCATGGGGCTGCTCGCTCTCGTGGGCGTGGCCGTGGCGATCGGCCTGCTCGGCGGGCTCGCGGTGATGGTCGGCGTGAAGGCGACCGGCCTCGACGGATCGTCGAGCGCCACGGACAGCAGCGCCAGCCCGTCGACGTTCAACCTGCCCAAGCCCACCGAGACCGACGAGTCGATCCCGCCCCCCGACGAGTCGGACGAGCCGACCGCCGGCGAGTCGACGTCGGAAGCGCCCGCCGAGCCCATCTCGCTCACCGTCGCGCAGCAGTCGGTGAGCCCCATGCAGAACATCGACATCACCGGCACCTACCAGGCCGGTGAGGGGGCCGTCCTCCAGGTGCAGCGCTTCGAGAACGGCGCGTGGTCGGACTTCCCGGTGACCGTGTCGGTGACCGGCGGCACCTTCAGCACCTACGTCCAGACGGCCCAGGTCGGTCCGAACCGGTGGCGCGTGGTCGACACCGACTCCGAGGCGATCTCCAACGAGGTCACCGTCACCGTCGGCTAGCGGCCAGCGTCTCGGTCGTCGTACGGCGCTCGCGGTCCACGCGGCCCGTCCAGTAGCCGACCCACCCCGCGCCGGCGAGGCCGAGCGCGCCGAGCGTGAGGCAGGCGACGGCCAGCGGCGCGACCGCCGCGACCGCGCTGACCAGCAGCGGCCCGCCGGAGTTGCCGATGTCACCGCAGAGGCGCCAGGCGCCGAGGAACTGCGAGCGTCCGAGCTCCGGTGACGCGTCCGCGCCGAGCGTCATCACGATGCCGGCGCCGAGCCCGTTGCCGGCGGCGATGAGCGCCATCACGAGCGCGACGGACCACGCCGACCCCGCGAGCGGCAGGACCAGGCAGGCGATCGCCATCGACAGCACCACCGGCACGGCGACCACCCTCCGGCCGCGCGTGTCCATCAGGAAGCCACCGGGCCACATCAGTGCCACGTCGAGCGCTGCGGCGAAGGCGAAGATCAGCGAGGTCGTCGAGGCCGACAGCCCGATGTGGTCGGCCCACAGCGGCAGCAGGCTGAGCCGCAGCGAGCGGCTCATGCCGAGGATCACCACGGCGCTGCCGAGCGTCGCGAGCACGCGCCGGTGCGAGGTGATGACGGACCACACGCTGACGTGGCCGGTCTCCTTCGCGGCCAGGCGCTTCTCCTCGCCGAGGTCGGGCATCGTCGCGGCGAGGAGTGCGGCGCAGACCGACATCGCTGCGCCCAGCCAGAAGACGCTGGCCAGGCCGCTCAGCGCGATGAGGCCCGCGCCGATCAGCGGCCCGATGAGGACGCCGACGCGGTAGGAGCCACCGAGGAACGACATCGCCCGCGCCCGGTGGGTGGCCGGGACGACGTCGATCATGAAGCCCTGCCGGGCGATCAGGAACATCGTCCAGCACATGCCGCTCAGCACGACGGCGACCGCCAACCCGGCGACCGAGTCCGTGACGGCGGCGAGGGTCATCGCCCCGGCGTCGGCGAAGCCGGCCGCCACGAGCGCCCGCCGCTCGCCGATCCGCGCCACCAGCGCACCCGCGGGCAGGCTGGCGACGAGCATGCCGACGCTGGTCAGCGCGACGATCGCGGCCGCCATGCTCACGTCGGCGCCGAGGTCGCGCGCGCGCAGCGCGAGCACCGGCATCATCGCGCCGTGCCCGATCGCGGAGACGATCGAGGGACCGTAGGCCACGAGCCAGATGTCGCGGAACCTGAAGTCCTGCGTCCCCGAGCTCATCGCCCCATCCTCTCAAGGTGCCGCGCCGGCGGTGCGTGAGGAGGACCCACAGTCCTTGGCGGCCCCCTCACACACCGCTCAGTGCAGGATCAGGGGATCCAGTCGAAGGTGTCGGGGTTGGGGCCCATCCGGCCGGCCTCGCCGCTGTCGAGCTCGTCGATGGCGGCCATGTGGGTCGGCTCGAGCTCGAAGTCGAAGATCTCGAAGTTCTGCTTCATCCGGTCGGCATTCATCGACTTCGGGAAGATGATGTCGCCCCGCTGCACGTGCCAGCGCAGCGTGACCTGGGCCGGCGTACGGCCGACGAGGGAGGCGATCTCGCCGATGGTGTCGTCGTCGACGACCTTGCCCTGCGCGATCGGCGACCACGCCTCGGTCAGGATGCCGTGCGCCTTGTTGGCGGCGCGCACGTCCTCGTTGGCGAAGAACGGGTGCACCTCGACCTGGTTGACGACTGGCACGACGCCGGTCTCCTCGACGATGCGGTCGAGGTGGGCGGGCTGGAAGTTCGAGACGCCGATGCTGCGGGTCTTGCCGGCCTCCTGTGCCTCGATCAGCGCACGCCAGGTCTGCACGAAGTCACCGTCGTAGCGCGTGGGGAGCGGCCAGTGGATGAGGAAGAGGTCGACCTGTTCGAGGCCGAGCCGCTCCAGCGAGGCGTCGATCTCGCGACGCGCGTCGTCAGGGAGGTGGAAGGTGTTGTTGAGCTTCGTCGTGACGTAGAGGTCGTCGCGGTCGAAGCCGGACTCGCGGATCGCCTCGCCGACGCCCGCCTCGTTGCCGTACATCTGTGCGGTGTCGATGTGGCGGTAGCCGGCGTCGAGCGCCTTCGTGACCGTGGCCGCGGTCTCGGGCGGCGGCACCTGGAAGACACCGAAGCCGAGCTGGGGGATGGACGTGCCGTCGTGGAGCGTGAGGTTCGGAACAGTCATACCTGTCTCTACCCGTCGACCTCGCTCCGTATTCCGCTGGACGTGAGGTCGTGGACGGGTCCTAGGCTCGGAGCGTGACCCACGACACCGCATCCGCCCCCGTTCCCCTCCAGCTCCCCGGCTCCGGCGACTGGCTCGCGTGGGTGGCCGAGCGGACCGAGGGCCAGCTCGCCGAGGCCAAGCGACACGTCGCGGAGGTCAAGGCCGGCGACGGCGACGTCCTGGCGGCGTGGAACCGCGCCGAGACCGCGATCGCCAACGCCGAGGTCGCGCACCTCTGGTCCGAGGTCCACCCCGATGCCGCCGTCCGCGACCGCGCCGACGAGCTCAGCCAGGAGGTGCAGAAGTACGTCACCGAGCTCGGGCAGGACCGCGACCTCTTCGCCGTCCTCGACGCCCTGCCCACCGAGGGCCTCGACGACGATGCCCGCCGGGTCCTCGAGCACACGCTCCGCGACTTCCGCCGCGCCGGTGTGGACCGGGACGACGCGACCCGCGACCGGCTCCGCGAGCTCAGCGAGACCGGCGTGAAGCTGTCCCAGGACTTCGGCCGCAACATCCGCGACGACGTCCGCTCGATCCGCATCGCGCCGGAGCGGCTGGCCGGACTCCCCGACGACTACCGCGAGGCGCACCCGGCCGGCGACGACGGGCTCGTGACCATCACCACCGACTACCCCGACCTCGTCCCGTTCACCACCTTCGGCTCCGACGGTGAGGCCCGCCACGAGCTGGCCCTGGCGCAGAACAACGTCGCCTGGCCCGCCAACGACCGGGTGCTGCAGGACCTCCTCGCCGTTCGCCGCGAGACCGCCGCGCTGCTCGGCTACGCGTCGTGGCCCGACTTCGACACCGAGGTCAAGATGATCGGCAGCGGCCAGGCCGTCGCCGACTTCATCGAACGCATCAGCGCCGCGGCCGTCGAGCGCGCCGAGGAGGAGGTCGCGGTCCTGCTGGAGCGCAAGCGGGTCGACGACCCGGGCGCCGACACCGTGGCGACCTACGACTCGCGCTACTACGCCGAGCTCGTGCGCCGTGAGCAGTACGACGTCGACGGCCAGGTCGTGCGCACGTACTTCCCGTTCGAGCAGGTCCGCCAGGGCCTCCTCGACGTCACCAGCCGGCTGTTCGGCCTCGAGTGGACCCCGGTCTCCCGCGAGGACGCCGGCATCTGGCACGACGAGGTCGCGAGCTACGACGTCGGTCTCGACGGCCGCCGCATCGGGCGCATCCACCTCGACCTCCACCCGCGCGAGGGCAAGTTCAAGCACGCCGCACAGTTCGACATGGTCAAGGGCGTCGCCGGCCACCAGCTCCCCGAGGGCGTGCTGGTCTGCAACTTCGCCCGCGGCCTGATGGAGCACGACGAGGTCGTCACCCTGTTCCACGAGTTCGGCCACCTCGTCCACCACGTCCTCGGTGGCCAGGGCCAGTGGGTGCAGTTCTCGGGGGTCGCCACCGAGTGGGACTTCGTCGAGGCCCCCAGCCAGATGCTCGAGGAGTGGGCCTGGGACGCCGACGTGCTCGCGACCTTCGCCCGCAACGCCGCAGGGGAGACGATCCCGGCCGAGCTGGTCGCGGCGATGCGCCGGGCCGACCAGTTCGGCAAGGGCATCTACGCCGTGCACCAGATGTCCTACGCCGCCCGGTCCTACTTCTTCCACGCCGGCCAGCACGACGACCTCACGGCCTACGGCGACGAGCTCCAGCGCCGCTACTCGGTCTTCCCGCCGCTCGAGGGTGCGCACATGCACTGCGCCTTCGGCCACCTCGACGGCTACTCGTCGGGTTACTACACCTACATGTGGTCGCTCGTGATCGCGAAGGACCTGTTCTCGGCCTTCGACGCAGGCGACATGTTCGCCCCCGACGTCGCCCACGCCTACCGCGACAAGGTGCTCGGCATGGGCGGTCGCAAGGACGCGGCCGACCTCGTCGCCGACTTCCTGGGCCGGCCCTACTCCTTCGACAGCTGGGCTGCCTGGCTCGCTGAGTGAGCCGGGAGCAGGGCCGGCACGGTGAGGGGGATCAGCTGGTCGTCACCGAGGTGTCGTCCAGCACGAAGCTCGTCTGGAGCGAGGAGTCCTCGTTCATCTGGAACTTCACGGTGACCGTCTGACCCTTCCAGGCCAGCAGGCTGTGCGTGAACTGCGCGTACGTCGCACTGGTCCCGACGTTGCTGAAGGTCCGCAGCGTCGTGGTCGTGGTGCCACTGACCACCTGCACCTTGAGGGTGTCGTACGCCGTCGACCCGGTCTCGGCGGTGTCGGTGCGGATCCAGTAGCCGAGCGACGCGGCGGTGGCGGTCGACGGGATCGTCACCTGCTGCGAGACGTTCTCCGACGACGTGGTGCCGTTGCCGCCGAGCCAGGCCTTCCACGAGCCCGTACGGGCAGGTCGACCGGTGTTGCTCGTGATCGGGCCCGAGGTGCCGGCCCAGCTGACCGCGCCGGACTCGAAGCCCGGGTTGGCGAGCAGGTTGCCGCCGGCGGGCGGCGTGGTCGGCGGGGTCGTGGTGCCGAAGTCCTTGTCGGCGTAGAGCCACACCAGGTGACCGATCATGTCGATGTTGCGGTCCAGCGCCGTGCTGTTGATGTTGGAGATCGTGTCGCACGAGCGGTGGTAGCAGGGGTCGAACGCACTCCCGGCCGTGCCGCCCCACTTCTGGGCCTGCGCCGACGTCTTGGTGGTCTCGCCGCCGGAGTACATGCCGGTCGTGGCGATGCCGTAGCTGCGGAACGACGCGTGGTCCGAGCGCCCCTGCACGTCGATGTACTCCCAGGGGATGCCCTTCGAGGTGTAGTAGGACGTCATCGCGTCGCGGGCGAAGTTGCCGACGGCGTTGTCGTCGTAGACGAAGTAGCCCGGGTTGGGCGAGCCGACCATGTCGAAGTTCAGGTAGAGGTCGATGCGGTCCTTGTCGGCCGTCGGCAGCAGCGACATGTACTTGTTGGACCCCAGCAGGCCCTGCTCCTCGGCTCCCCACCAGGCGAAGCGCAGGTGGTTGCGCGAGGTGTTGCCGCTGCCGGCCCAGGCCAGCGCGGCCTCGAGGATCGCGGCCGATCCGGTGCCGTTGTCGTTGATGCCCGGTCCCGCCGACACGCTGTCGAGGTGCGCGCCGGTCATCACGACGTGCTCGGGGTCGCCGCCCGGCCAGTCCGCGATCAGGTTGTACGACGTGCCCGACGAGGTCGAGAACGACTGGACCGTGGTGGTGTAGCCGACCGCGTCCAGCTTGGCCTTCACCCAGTCGAGCGAGGCCTTGTAGCCCGGTCGGCCGGTCGCCCGGTTGCCGCCGTTGGCGGTCGCGATGTTTTGCAGCTGCTGGAGGTGGGCGGTCACGTTGGTGATGCTCAGGTCGGGCGAGGGGGCCGCGACGGCCGGCGAGCTGCCGCCGGCGAGCATCGAGGCGGTGACGGCCGTGGCCGCGACGGCGGACAGCGCCGTCGTACGGAGGGTGCGCATGGAAGGTCTCCCGAGAGGTGCGGGTGGCAGGAACGGAGGACGGGGCGGGGCAGCCAGGCTGCCCCGCCCCGTCAGGTGCGGCCGGACGTCAGGAGACGTTGAGCGCGGTGTCGTCGACCACGAAGCTCGTCTGGAGCGACGAGTCCTCGGTCATGGTGAAGCGGATCGTGACCGTCTTGCCCTTGTACGCCGTGAGGGCGTGCGAGTACTGGGTGTAGGTCGCGTTGGTGCCGACGTTGGTGAACGTGCGGAGCGTGGTGACGGTCGAGCCGTCCACCACCTGCACGCGCATGGTGTCGTAGGCCGTCGAGCCGCTCTCCGAGGTGTCCGTCCGGATCCAGTACGACAGCGTGGCCGCGGTCGCGGTGGAGGGGATGGTCACCGACTGGTTGATCGTCTCGGTGCTGGTGGTGCCGTTGCCGCCGAGCCACGCCTTGTAGGAGCCGGTCCGGGCCGGGCGACCGGTGTTGGTGGTGATCAGGCCGGTGTTGCCGGTCCACACGGTGGGGCCGGACTCGAAGCCCGGGTTGCCGAGGATGTTGCCGCCGGTGGGCGGGGGCGTGGTGGTGCCGCCGCAGGTCGGGTCGCCGGTCTGGGCCGGCACGTTGACGGCGTTCCAGGCGGCCTTGGTGGAGTTGAAGAGCCCGCAGGTGGAGTCGAGGTTCTTCGCCGCGGTGAGGGTCCAGGTGCGGTACTTCAGGTAGGACGCGGAGCTCGTCTTCATCAGCATCGCGTTGTACATGATCTTCATGGCGTTCTGGACGCCCACGCCGCTCACGGCCTGGCCGTTGCACCTCGACGTGCCGCCGTTGGCGAGGAGGTACCACCAGTGGTCACCGGGGCCTGCGGCCGCGTGGACCTCGGCGGTCGGGATCGAGCTGGAGTAGCACGACGGGTCGCCGACGTTGCCCGGGTTGGACATGTCACGGATCGGGCCGGCGCCGACCAGGTTGACCTCCTCGCCGATGGTGTAGTCGGCCGGGTCGGCCGGGTTGTTGGCGAAGAACTCGGTCGCGGTGCCGAACGTGTCGGCGACGAACTCCTGCGTGCCGTTGGACGAGATGCCACCCGGGGTCTTGTCGTCGATGCCGTGACCGAACTCGTGGGCCACGACGTCCATGGCGCCGATCCACTCGTTGGTGCCCTGGCGGTGACCGATCTGGACCTGCGTGCCGTCGTAGTAGGCGTTGACGTCGTTGAGGCCGACGCGGATCGGCACCCAGCCGCCCGAGCCGTTCATGCCGTTGCGGCCGAGCCAGCTCGAGAGCATGAGGCGCTCCTGCTCGGCGCTGTAGAGCGCGTCGACGCACCCGGTCTCCTTGCTCGTGCCCACACCGTTGCCCCACAGGTCGTCGGTGCCCGAGAACGTCGTGTTGGCGGCCGCGTCCTGGCACTTCATCGTGGTGGCGTTGGGGTTGGTCATCGAGTACGACGAGCCCGAACCGGAGGTCGGGATGGTGACCTTGCCCTCCCAGTTGCCGGTGCCCTGACCGTGCGCGATCTGCTCGCGCGTCTCCAGGACCTTGCCGTTGTCGGCGTCGATCCAGGCGCGCTGCCAGGAGACCTCGCCCTTGTTGGTGCCGCGGACCTCGACCTCGTAGGCCAGCTTGGTGCCGGCCTCACGGTGCCAGATGACCAGCTCGGGCGTGGTGGTCTCGGCGCCCGCGTCGGCGAGGGTCCTGGCGGCCTCGGTGGCGCGGGCGGCGTCGATCTTCGCCGTGGTGCTGGCGATGTCGACCGGCGCCTCCTGGGCCACCGACGTGCCCACGACCTGGCCGGCGCCGTTGGCGAGGACGACGAAGTCGCCACCGACCACGCGCAGGCCCTCGTGGGTCCGCTCGTAGGCCATCGAGTAGATCGAGCCGTTGCCCTCGAAGGTGCCCGTCCGGACGAAGGCGTCCTGCGAGGCGCGCTCGAGCGCATTTCCGTGGCCCTTCACCCAGGCAGCGGCTGCCTGCTGGGCCTCCGCGCGGGGATTGCCCGCGGCGGGTGCGGCGTCGGCCGGGGTGACGGTCGGTGCCAGGAACGACGCGGCGACTGCTGTCGCTGCGATACCGGCCAGTGCGGCCAGGCGAGTTGTCTTCACTGAGAGTTGTCCAATCATGAGTTCGGGCCCGAGGCCCGAGGATGGATTGGGTGTTGCGGACCACTGCACAAGTTCGCAATCGCGCGGATTAGCGTCAATGGACCTCGAACTGCAGGTTCGTGCAGCGCGAGAACCTGCACCGTTCGGTCGACGATCGACACAACTGTCCGATCATCGGACAGCGAGGGAATCGCGTGGCCCGTGAGCGGATGGACGAACGGATCAGCGGCTGAGGACGGCCGGCCGCGCGGGAGTCAGCGCGGCGATCCGGTCGGCAACGGTGTCGCCGAACTCGCGGTGACCGTCGGTCGTCAGGTGGAGCCGGTCCTCGAGGTAGGGCAGGTCGAGGTCGCTCGTACGGACGTAGGGCACGCCGTACTCCGCTGCGAGGCGGGCCAGGAGCGTGTCGACCCGCGGCACGGCCCGCGAGCGGGAGGGGGCGCCGGCCGGGCCGACGACCACGACACGGTGGCCGGCCAGGTCGGTCATCAGGTCACGGAAGCCGCGGTCGATCGCAGCCGTGGGCTGGTCGTAGTCGTTGAGGCCGCCCTCGACGACGACCAGCGACGGCCGCATCGCCAGGGCGGTGGCGGC
Organism: Nocardioides baculatus; assembly: GCF_016735675.1. Classification (GTDB taxonomy): domain Bacteria; phylum Actinomycetota; class Actinomycetes; order Propionibacteriales; family Nocardioidaceae; genus Nocardioides; species Nocardioides baculatus. Next base: position 1,023,774 of record NZ_JAERSG010000001.1, read on the forward strand.
GCGGTCGTGGAACGAGACGCGACCGCAGAGGCTCGCCCGGGCGCTGAAACCGGAGCCGGAGAACCCGGCGACATGGACCTCGCCCGGCAGCCGTTCGGCCCACGACTCGGCGAGGTCGTCCTGGCCGAGCCCGACGGACCACGAGTCGCCGATGACCAGGACCCGCTCACCGCTGCCGGTGACGATGCGCGTCCGCTCGCGTGCGTCGATGCGGTGCTGCTGGCAGCGGGTCGCACCGGCACCCGCGCGGTCGGCGACGTAGAACGCGATGAGGGCAGCGAGCAGCAGCACGACGACTGAGGCGCCGGTCAGCCGACGCAGGTTCCCCCGATGGAGCACGGTGAAAGTGTGCGGCCTCCTCGCCCGATGACGTAGCCGATTCGCCGAAAGTAGGGGGAACATCAGGGTTGCGGGCACGCGCGCGAAGGGCCCGGCCGTCCGAGGACGACCGGGCCCCACGCTGTGGTCAGCCGATCAGGGGTTGATGCTCTTGACCGTCTCGCACCCGCCACCGCCGGTGTCGCGACCGCCGCCGCCGTTGCAGACGTCCTTGCGTCCGCCCCCGCCGTTCAGCTTGTCGCCCTTGCCGCCGCCCTTCACGGAGTCGTTGCCGCCTCCGCCCCGGAGCGTGTCGCGGCCGCCGTTGCCCCGCAGCTTGTCCTTGCCGCCCTGGCCCACGATCTTGTCCTTGCCGGCCTGCCCGAAGAGGCTGTCGTTGCCGGCTCCGCCGCGGATGGTGTCGTTGCCGCCACCGCCGCAGACGATGTCGTTGCCGCCCAGCCCGCGGATCCGGTCGTTGCCCTGGAGGGCGCTGATCACGTCGCGGCCGGACGTGCCGACGAGGACGTCGTTGCCCGTGGTGCCGAGGATCGTCACGTCCTGGCCCCGGCACGTGCCCTTGTCGACGACCGGCGGCGGGGGCACCACCTTGGGCACGCTCACGACGGTGCCGCCGTTGTTGTAGACGCCGGGCTCGATTCCCTGGCCGGCCTGACCGTTGACCTCGGCGGTGTCGCCGAGCCCGCCGGCCCCGCCGGTGACGGTGTTGCCCGCGAAGCTGGAGCCTTCGACCACGCGCACGGTGCCGCTGTTGTTGAAGACGGCGCCGCCGATGCCGGCCCCGCCGCCGCCTCCGCCGCCGAAGCTGTTGGCGCCGACGGCGCCGCCGCCGTTGCCGCCGCCGGTGCCACCAAGACCAGCGACCTCACCGTCGGAGGTGTCCCCGTTGGCGTCGGCACCGCCGCCGCCGCCGCCGAAGCCGCCGTTGCCGCCGGAGCCGTCCTCGCCGCCACCGCCGCCGCCGCCGCCGAAGCCGCCGATGCCGCCCTTCTTCATCACGATCTCGTTGTCGTTCTCGCCGGCGCCGCCGCCGCCGCCGCCGATGCCGCCGTTGCCGCCGTTGGCCTCGTCGGCGCCACCGCCGCCGCCGCCACCGAGGCCGCCGTCAGCACCGTTGGTGGGGACGCCGTCGTCGCCGCCCGCGCCGCCGTTCTCGACGCCGCCGACGCCCGGGTCGGTGGTCGGCGCGCCGCCGTCGCCCGTCGTACCGCCGCCGCCGCTGCCGTCCCCGGACTCGTTCGTCGGGCCGCCCGTGCCGCCCCAGCCGCCACCGCCGGCGGCGCCGTCGCCACCGTCCGTGCCGCTGTCGCCACCGTTGCCGCCCATGCCGCCACCGCCGGCGCCACCGCCGTCGTCCTCGCCGCCGGCGTTGATGGCACCGTCGCCGCCGTTGCCGCCCTGCGCGGTGTTGCCCGTGATGGAGCCGTCGATGGTCAGGGTGCCGAGGTTGAAGACGCCGCCGCCGAGGCCGGCGCCGCCGCCTCCACCGCCACCGTTGTCGCCCTCGCCACGGTCGGTCCCGCCGTTGCCGCCGCGGGCCAGACCGCCCGTGAGGGTCACCTCCTGCAGCGTGAGGTTGGCGCCCGCGGCCACCGTGACGAGCCGGAAGGCCGGAGCTGCGGGTGCGCGGCTGATGGTCGAGCCGTTGCCGTCGATGACCAGCTCGGAGGTGATCGTCGGGAGACCGGTCGGGCCGTAGTAGGTGTTGTCCACGGCGGTGAGCTGGTAGCCGCAGCCGGCCGTCAGCTCGAGGGTGTCCGCCCCGGCGCTGGCGTTGGCCGCGGTGATCGCGGCGACCAGGGCAGGGGTGTTGCACGCGACCGGCACCGTGGCGGCAGCAGCGGTCTGCGCCGATCCCTGTGCCGGCGGTGAGAGAACCGTGGAGGCGAGCACGCCGCTGCTGGCGAGTGCCAGCAGCGAAGCCCGAGTGAGACGTGATCTGGTCATGAAGGAGTCATCGCTTCCGATCCGGGTTCGTCGCTCCTCGCCGGCGACGACTGTGCCGCCGAGGGGCGACGCACCACAGCGGTACTCCGTTCTAGTCCCGTGCCCCGGGTGGTCGCCAGAGCCGCGACGCGTGGTCTAGTCACCTGCCCCGCAGCCGATCGGCTGGACGGGGACCTCACGGCCCTAGGGTGTTCGCCGTGACCCCCGACGACCTCCTGGCGGCGTACGACGACCAGCTCCGCACGGATGCGGAGATGGCCCGCGCGATCGAGGTGACCCGCGTGGGGCCGCTCCTGTGCGCGATCTTCGACCACGGCGGCTTCGTCAGCTACCGCGACCTCGGCGGCATCGACGGCGACGAGCTCGACGGGCTCATCGAGCGGGTGGTCGCGCACTACCGCGAGGACACCGACGTCGACTCGTTCGAGTGGAAGTCGCGCGGCCACGACCTGCCCGCCGACCTCGGGGAGCGGCTGGTCGCCCACGGCCTCGTCGCCGAGCCGGTCGAGACCGTGATGATCGGCGAGGCGTCGCTGCTCGCGGTCGACGTACCCCTCGAGGAGACGCCCGACGGCCCCGTCGTCGTACGACGCATCGTTCCCGGCCCGTCGGCGGCGGACGACGTGTCGCGGATGTTGGAGGCCCAGGAGTCGGTGTTCGGCACCGGTCGCGGCCCGTCGGTGGCCTCGTCCCTGGCCGAGCTCGAGTCGGACGCGTCGGAGCTCTGGATCGCCGAGGTCGGCGGCCGGGTGGTGTCGGGCGGCCGGCTGACGCCCGTCGAGGGCACCGAGTTCGCCGGCGTCTGGGGCGGCTCGACCCTGCCCGGGTTCCGCGGCCGCGGCATCTACCGCGCACTGGTCTCGGCCCGCGCGTCGTCCGCGCTGGACCGCGGGGTGCGGTTCATCCACTCCGACTGCACCGACATGTCGCGCCCGATCCTCGAGCGCTCCGGCCTCCGCGCGGTCACGACCACGACGCCCTACGTCTGGACGCGTCAGGCCAGAGGGGTGTAGTCGATCTCGAGGAAGTCGGCGACCTCGGGCACCCATCGCTCGGCCACGAACGCGCGATGCACCGGGTGCTCGTCGTAGCCGGCGTACGCCTCCTCGTCGGCGAACTCCATCGAGAGGCCGAACGCGAAGTCGTTCTTCGCGCTGGTCTGCCGCAGCTGCTCGAACGCCTCGACCCCCGGGATGTCGGCCAGCGCCCGAGCGGCGGCGAGGAAGTCGAGCTCCTCGGCCGAGCCGGCGGCGTGGTGGAGGCGGAAGGCGACGGTGTGCCGGATCATGCGGCCAAGGCTAGGCCTCGCGGAGGGGCCGGCTCGAAAATAGTCGCCGGATCCGGGAACACCTCGCCCCGCCATGCGTTGAACCACATGAACAGACTTGAGTGAGATCGACTCAACTGTTTTGCCTCCTGGCTCGCAGCGCGGCAGGATGGCAGCAGCGCCAGCAGGCATCCACAGCATCTATGCAGGAGGTAACAACCATGGCTCGAGCGGTCGGCATCGACCTCGGTACGACGAACTCCGTCGTCGCGGTCCTCGAAGGTGGCGAACCCACCGTCATCGCCAACGCCGAGGGCGCCCGGACCACCCCGTCCGTCGTCGCCTTCACCAAGTCCGGCGAGGTCCTCGTCGGCGAGGTCGCCAAGCGACAGGCGGTCACCAACGTCGACCGCACCATCCGGTCCGTCAAGCGCCACATGGGCGAGGACTGGAAGGTCGACATCGACGACAAGTCCTTCACGCCCCAGCAGATCAGCGCGTTCGTGCTGCAGAAGCTCAAGCGCGACGCGGAGGCCTACCTCGGCGAGACGGTGACCGACGCGGTCATCACCGTCCCGGCGTACTTCTCCGACGCGCAGCGCCAGGCCACCAAGGAGGCCGGCGAGATCGCGGGCCTCAACGTCAGCCGCATCGTCAACGAGCCCACCGCGGCGGCCCTGGCCTACGGCCTCGACAAGGGCGAGGACCAGACCATCCTCGTCTTCGACCTCGGTGGCGGCACGTTCGACGTGTCCCTGCTCGAGATCGGCGAGGGTGTCGTCGAGGTCAAGGCGACCTCCGGTGACAACCACCTCGGTGGTGACGACTGGGACAACCGCGTCGTCGACTGGATGATCAAGAAGTTCAAGGACAACAACGGCGTCGACCTCGGTGCCGACAAGATCGCCAAGCAGCGCCTCCAGGAGGCCGCCGAGAAGGCGAAGATCGAGCTGTCCTCAAGCTCCGAGACCACGATCCACCTGCCCTACATCACCCACGGCGAGGGCGGCCCGCTCCACTTCGAGGAGAAGCTGACCCGCAGCGAGTTCCAGAAGCTGACGGCCGACCTGCTCGACCGCACCAAGGCGCCGTTCCAGTCGGTGCTCAAGGACGGCGGCGTCGCGGTCGACAAGATCGACCACGTCGTGCTCGTCGGCGGCTCCACCCGGATGCCCGCCGTCAGCGAGGTCGTCAAGGAGCTGCTCGGCGGCAAGGAGCCCAACAAGGGCGTCAACCCCGACGAGGTCGTCGCCATCGGCGCCGCGCTCCAGGCCGGCGTCCTCAAGGGCGAGGTCAAGGACGTGCTGCTGCTCGACGTCACCCCGCTGTCCCTCGGCATCGAGACCAAGGGCGGCGTGATGACCACGCTCATCGAGCGCAACACCACGATCCCGACCAAGCGCTCGGAGATCTTCACGACCGCCGACGACAACCAGCCGTCGGTCGAGATCAAGGTCGCGCAGGGCGAGCGCCAGATGTGGAGCCAGAACCAGCCGCTCGGTAACTTCGAGCTGACCGGCCTGCCGCCCGCGCCCCGCGGCGTGCCCAAGATCGAGGTCACCTTCGACATCGACGCCAACGGCATCGTCAACGTCTCCGCCAAGGACCAGGCGTCCGGCCGCGAGCAGAAGATGACGATCTCCGGCGGCTCGGCCCTGTCGAAGGACGAGATCGACCGGATGGTCAAGGAGGCGGAGCAGTACGCCGAGGAGGACGCCAAGCGTCGCGAGTCGGTCGAGGCCCGCAACCAGGGTGACCAGCTCGTCTACACGACCGAGAAGTTCCTCACCGACAACGACGACAAGCTCCCCGAGGACGTCAAGAGCGAGGTCCGCACCGACCTCGACGCCCTCAAGGAGACCCTCGCCAAGGAGGACGCGACGTCGGAGGAGATCACCGCCGGCGTCACCAGGCTCGGCGAGTCCAGCCAGAAGATGGGCGCCGCGATGTACGCCGCCGCGGAGGCCGAGCAGTCGGCTGCCGGCGGTGCCACCGGGGCGACCGGCGAGTCCGACGACGACGTCGTCGACGCCGAGATCGTCGACGAGACGGTCGAGGGCGAGAGCACGGACGGCTCGACCGGCACCGAGGACGAGTCCAAGTGACCGAGCGTCCCAGCGACCTCCCGGAGGGGGAGCCCACCGCGGCTCCCTCTCCGGAGGGCGCGCCCTCCGACGAGGCCACCGGCTTCGGCGACGCGGCCGGCGAGATGACCGATGCCACCGAGGTCGAGGCCCAGGTCGAGGGCGACGCCGTCGCCGGCTCCGACCCGGGCACGGCCGAGGAGCAGGGCCGAGACGAGCGCCAGGAGCAGGACGAGGTCTCCGCCCTGCGCGGCAACGTCGCCAGCCTCACCAACGACCTCCAGCGGCTGCAGGCCGAGTACGCCAACTACCGCAAGCGCGTCGACCGTGACCGCCAGCAGGTCGCGGACTCGGCGTCCTACAAGGCGCTCACCCCGGTGATCGAGGTGCTCGACACGATCGACCGCGCCAAGGAGCACGGCGAGCTCGACGGCGGCTTCAAGACCGTCGCCGACCAGCTCGAGCGGGTCGTCGCTGCCTCAGGCCTGGTGCGCTTCGGTGCGGTCGGGGAGGCGTTCGACCCGACGCTCCACGAGGCGCTCAGCCACCTCGGCACCGAGGAGGGGGTCGAGGTGACGACCATCAAGCACGTCGCCAAGGCCGGCTACACGATGGGCGACCGCGTCGTGCGCGCCGCCCAGGTCCTCGTGGTCGACCCCGTCGAGGGCTGACCACCACGCGATGAGAGGGAGGAGGGGGTTCATCCATGGCTGATGACGGCTTCAGGAACGACTGGGCGACCAAGGACTTCTACCAGGTCCTCGGCATCGCCCAGGACGCGAGCGCGGCCGACGTCAAGAAGGCCTACCGCAAGCTCGCCCGCGAGAACCACCCCGACTCCAACCCCGGCAACGCCGCCAAGCACGAGAAGTTCAAGGCGATCGCCGAGGCCTACGACGTCGTCGGTGACGACGCCAAGCGGAAGAAGTACGACGAGTTCCGCTCGCTCCAGTCCCGGGGCGGGTTCAACCCGGGCATGGGCGGCGGTGGCTTCCAGGGCGGTGGCTTCAACCTCGACGACCTGCTCCGCGAGCGGGGCGGTGGCGGTGGTCTCGGTGACATGTTCGGCGACCTCTTCGGCGGCGCCCAGCGGGGTCGCACTCAGCACCAGCAGCCCCGACCCCGCCGCGGCGCCGACGTCGAGAGCACGGCCACCATCGGGTTCACCGAGGCGCTCGACGGCGTCACGGTCTCGCTCCGGCTGACCTCCGACACGGCGTGCCCCACCTGCCAGGGCACGGGCGGCAAGCCCGGCACTCGGCCGCACATCTGCCCTCAGTGCGAGGGCGCGGGCTTCGTGGTGTCCGGCACCGGTGGCGCGTTCTCGATCAACGAGACCTGCCCCGGGTGTGGCGGGCGCCAGCTGGTGTACGACGAGGCGTGCCCGACCTGCCACGGCAGCGGGCGCGGCACGTCCGCCCGCACCATCCAGGCGCGGGTCCCGGCCGGGGTGAAGGACGGCGCGAGGATCCGGCTCAAGGGCAAGGGCTCGCCCGGCGACAACGGCGGTCCCGCGGGAGACCTCTTCGTCACGGTGAAGGTCGCGCCGCACCGCGTCTTCGGTCGCTCCGGCGACAACCTCACCCTCGACGTGCCCGTCGCGTTCGACGAGGCGGCGCTCGGCGGCGAGGTGAAGATCCCGACCCTCGGCGGTCCGCCGGTGACGCTCAAGCTGCCGCCGGGCACGCCCAACGGACGCACCTTCCGGGTGCGGGGCAAGGGCGCCACCAAGAAGGACGGCTCCAAGGGCGACCTGCTCGCGACCGTGCAGGTGCAGGTGCCCGCCACGCTCGACCAGACGGCGCGCGAGGCCCTCGAGGCCTATCGTGCGGCCATGGCCGGTACGCCCCTGCGCGCAGGACTGTTCGACTCATGAGAACACCCCACGACGTTCTTCGTCTCCCCCGCTTCGCTCCTCCGTCGCACAACGCCGCGGGGATCCCGACATGAGCTCGCCGTTCGGAGCCCCCAGCCCCGAGGCCGCTGTGTACGTCATCAGCGTCGCCGCGGAGCTGACCGGGCTGCACCCGCAGACCCTGCGCGCCTACGAGCGGATGGGCCTCATCGCGCCCGGTCGCACCGGTGGCGGCGGCCGGCGCTACTCCCACCGCGACCTCGAGCGGCTGCGCCAGATCGCCGACCTCACCAGCGCGGGCATCGGGATCGAGGGCGTCCGCCGGATCATGGCTCTCGAGCTCCAGGTCGACGCGCTGCGCGCCCGCAACGAGGAGCTGCAGGCCGAGGTCGAGGCGCTGCGCCACGGCCTCGCCGCCCGCGCCGCCGGCCAGTCGGCCATGCCCGCCAACAAGCTGCCGGTGCTGCACCAGTCCGTCGGCCAGTCCGTCGTCGTCTGGCGCCGCGGCACCTGACGGCGACCACCGCTCCCACGGATGTCCGCGCCGCCGCATAGGGTCGGGGGCGTGATCACCCGATGAGCAAGATGGACAACCTGCGCGCGATGCGCGAGGCGAAGTACGCCGAGTCGCAGAAGCGTGCGGCCGCGGCCCCCGCCCGCCCGAAGGCGCCCGTGGCGCCGCCGGCCCCGGCGAAGACGGCAGGGGACCCCTTGGCCGAGGCGGTCGCATCGACCGACGAGGAGCTGTGCGGCCACCGCAACATGAGCGGTCGCACCTGCACGCGCGAGCGTGGCCACGCGGCCAAGAGCCACCGCTACAGCTAGCCGGCGCGGTCGGCTCAGGCGCTGAGCGCCTCTTCCGGCACGCCGGTCGGGTGGGGCGCAGGCTCCTGGCGGAGCTCGGCGACCTGCGCCACCAGCACGGCCATCACCTCGTCCGCGACGCGGCGGACGGTCGCGTCGTCGACCGGTTGGTCGCCGCTGACGCCGGCGAGGCGTCGTACGTCGATGGGCGCGCCGACCGCGACCGCCACCCGCGGACGCAGGACGGTGTTGCGGAGCAGGCGGGCGACGATGCCGGTCCTGCCGACGACCTGCTGGGCGCCGACGAGGGCGACCGGTACGACGGGGGCGCCCGTGCGGAGCGCGAGCCGGACGGCGCCGGTCTTCGACCGCTCGGGCCAGTGCTGCGGGTCGCGGGTGATCCGCCCCTCGGGGAACAGCCCGACGGCCTCGCCGGCGTCGAGGGCCGTCGCGGCCGCGTCGAGCGAGCCGGCGGCCGAGGCCGTGCCGCGGAGCACGGGGATGAAGCCGAGCCGGCGGGCGAGCGGTCCGACCAGGCCGGAGCGGAACACGCCACCGGTCGCCATCAGGCGCAGCGAGCGGCCCAGCCGTCGGCCGACGAGGGCGAGCAGGATCCCGTCGGCGAAGCTCGTGTGGTTGGCGACCACGATCACCGGTCCGTCGGGGAGCTCGGCGTCCGGGACCGCGCGGCGGGTGAGCTCGAGGCGGCTGACGGCGGAGACGACGGTGCCGAGGAGGCCGGCCGCGAAGGCGTAGAGAAGTGCGGCACGGAGACCGGGGCGCTGCCACGTGGGTTCCATGCGCCGAGTGTCGTCCACCCGCGCCGCGTCGCGCGTGAGTATCCGGGTTCAGGTCCAGTGGCCCGGCCGGGCCAGGTCGTCGGGGAGGACTGTCGCGCCGTCGCCGACGGCCGCGTTGACCTGCGGCTGGGTGAGGAACAGGGAGCTCGCCAGGTCCGCACCACGGAGTTCGGCGCCGCGGAGGTCTGCGCCCAGCAGGTCGGCCTCGGTGAGGTCGCAGCCGGTGAGGTCCGCGCCGATCAGCAGGGCGCCGCGCAGCGAGCAACCGCGAAGGTCCCCGGTGATGCGCTTCCCGGCCAGGTCGCGGCGGGAGTGGTCGGCAGCGTCCGGCCAGCGTCGGCGTACGCGCACACTGGCGTGCGCGAGCAGCCGCCCGACCTGGTCGTGGACCTCGTCGAGGTCGACCGCGAGCAGGGTCTCGGGGTCGGCGGCGGTGAGCGTCTCGATCCGCCGGCGCGCCGCTGCGGCGTCGTCGTCGGGGCTGCGGCGAGCGACCTCGTCGAGGTGCACCAGCATCTCGTGCAGCAGCCGCATCACGGTGAGCACCGCGCCCATCTCGCCGCGGTTGCCGGCCTCGCGCCACGAGACGCCGGCGTAGGTGACCTGCGAGACCTGCTGGCCGGCGCCGAAGCACTCGAAGACCGTGCACCCGGGCCAGCCGTCCTCCCGCAGGGTGGTGTGGATGCCGCAGCGGTCGTCGTCGAGGAGGTTGAGGCAGGGCCGGCCGTTGGGCTTGTCGACGCCGAACCCCGCGTCGGCGGAGAAGGGGAGGAGCACGCAGCAGAGCGCGAAGCAGCTCGAGCAGTCAGACTTCAGCGTCCCCGGTGCAGCCACCGGAGGATGGTGTCATGCGACGGCTCAGTACCAGCTGTTCTGGATCGCGATCGCGTTCACCAGGCAGAGCGCGCCGAAGAGTGCAGCGATGATGCGGTTGTCGTCGAGGTACTTCGGCATCGTGAACAGGCCCATAGACCAAGAGTGCCCGGCTGTCCCAAGAATCAAACAATTGAAAAGTAAAGTCTTCCGCCGGTCGGCAAAGTTCCCCAGAGTTGAGGGGAATCGACTCAACTTGTGGCGCGTTGGACCTGATGGGACCACAGTGGTCCCGGCCACGTGCTCGATCCAGGAGGACCAGAGTTGAGTCAGTTCGGTGCCGAGAAGTTCACCACCCGCAGCCGCGCGGTGATCGAGGCCGCCCAGCTCGCCGCCACCACCGGTGGCAACGCCCACACCGAGGCGATCCACCTGCTCGTCGCCCTCCTCCAGCAGGAGGACGGGTCCACCCGCAGCATGGTGATGAAGGCAGGTGTCGATCCGACCGACCTGCTCGCCCAGGCGGTCGCCGCCCAGCGCGCGCTGCCCAGCGCGACCGGGTCGACCGTCCAGCAGCCCAGCGCCTCCGCGGCGCTCACGCGCGTGCTCGCCTCCTCGCTCGACCTGGCGGGCTCGATGAAGGACGACTACGTCGCCACCGACCACCTGCTCGTCGCGCTCGCGACCGTCGAGTCGTCGGCGCAGAAGGTGCTCACCGACGCCGGCCTCACCGCGGCCGGGCTGCGGGAGGCCATCACGGCCGTCCGCGGCAACCGCCGGGTGACCAGCGAGGCCGCCGAGGCGTCGTACGAGTCACTGGACAAGTACTCCGTCGACCTCACCCGGGCGGCGGAGGACGGCCGGCTCGACCCCGTCATCGGCCGCGACGCCGAGATCCGCCGGGTCGTGCAGGTGCTGTCGCGTCGGACGAAGAACAACCCCGTCCTGATCGGCGAGCCCGGTGTCGGCAAGACCGCCGTCGTCGAGGGGCTCGCGCAGCGCGTGGTCGCCGGCGACGTCCCCGACTCGCTCAAGGGCCGACGCGTCCTGTCGCTCGACCTGGCCGCGATGGTGGCCGGTGCGAAGTACCGCGGCGAGTTCGAGGAGCGGCTCAAGGCCGTGCTGGAGGAGATCAAGGACGCCGGCGGACAGGTCATCACGTTCATCGACGAGCTGCACACGGTCGTCGGCGCGGGCGCCGGTGGCGACTCCGCGATGGACGCCGGCAACATGCTCAAGCCGATGCTCGCGCGCGGCGAGCTGCACATGATCGGCGCCACGACGCTCGACGAGTACCGCGAGCGGATCGAGAAGGACCCGGCGCTGGAGCGCCGCTTCCAGCAGGTCTTCGTCGGTGAGCCCACGGTCGAGGACACGATCCAGATCCTGCGCGGCATCCAGGAGAAGTACGAGGCGCACCACGGCGTACGCATCACCGACGCCGCGCTCGTCGCCGCCGCGACGCTGTCCGACCGCTACATCACCGGTCGCCAGCTGCCCGACAAGGCGATCGACCTCATCGACGAGGCGTCGTCCCGCCTGCGGATGGAGCACGAGTCCTCGCCCGAGGAGATCGACCAGCTCCGGCGCCAGGTCGAGCGGCTCAAGATGGAGGAGTTCGCGCTCGCCAAGGAGACCGACGCCGCGTCGGTCGAGCGGCTCGACACGCTGCGCCGCGACCTCGCCGACCGCGAGGAGGAGCTGCGCGGGCTCGAGGTGCGGTGGGAGCGCGAGAAGGACCAGCTCCAGGGCGAGGGTGAGCTGCGGCGCCAGCTCGACCAGCTCAAGATCGAGGCCGAGAAGAAGCTGCGCGAGGGCGACCTCGCGGGGGCTTCGGAGATCAACTACGCCAAGATCCCCGAGCTCGAGAAGCAGATCGCCGAGGTCGAGAAGGCCGAGGCCGTCGACCTCGAGCCGCTCGTCGGCGAGGAGGTCGGTGCCGAGCAGATCGCCGACGTCGTCGAGGCGTGGACCGGGATCCCCACCGGCAAGATGCTGCAGGGCGAGACCGCCAAGCTCCTCGAGATGGAGTCGGTCATCGGCGAGCGGCTCATCGGGCAGCGCGCGGCCGTGACCGCGGTCAGCGACGCCGTACGCCGCTCGCGCGCCGGGATCGCCGACCCCAACCGGCCGACCGGGTCGTTCCTCTTCCTCGGGCCGACCGGCACCGGCAAGACCGAGCTCGCGAAGTCGCTGGCCGACTTCCTCTTCGACGACGAGCGGGCGATCGTCCGCATCGACATGAGCGAGTACAGCGAGAAGCACTCGGTGTCGCGGCTCGTCGGTGCCCCTCCCGGCTACGTCGGCTACGACGAGGGCGGCCAGCTGACCGAGGCCGTACGACGTCGCCCCTACAGCGTCGTGCTGCTGGACGAGGTCGAGAAGGCGCACCCGGAGGTGTTCGACATCCTGCTGCAGGTGCTCGACGACGGCCGGCTCACCGACGGGCAGGGCCGCACGGTCGACTTCCGCAACACGCTGCTGATCCTCACCTCCAACCTCGGCTCGAACTTCCTGGTCGACCCGTCGCTGGCGCCCGAGGTGAAGCACGAGTCGGTGATGGGCGTCGTGCGGGCGCACTTCAAGCCGGAGTTCCTCAACCGGCTCGACGAGGTCGTGATGTTCGACGCGCTGTCGAAGGACGACCTGGCCCGCATCGTCGACCTGCAGCTCGCGCTGCTCGAGCAGCGGCTCGCGGTCCGGCGGATCACCATCTCGGTGACCGACGCCGCGCGCGCCTGGCTCGCCGACACCGGCTACGACCCGGCCTACGGCGCACGGCCGCTGCGGCGGCTGATCCAGTCCGCCATCGGCGACCCGCTCGCGCGGAGCCTGATCGCCGGCGAGGTGACCGACGGCGGTTCGGTGACGGTCGACGTCGGTGAGGACGGGCTGGTCCTCCGCTGAGTGGGGACTGACGTGTGGGAGTCACCGCTGGAGCGGTGACTCCCACACGATTGGGCCGTTGCAACGGCCGGTCCGCGCAAGACTCCGCACACCTGAGGGTCGTCAGGCGGGGCCGTCCCAGTCCCAGCGGGGCATCGGGAGGTCGGCGGGGACGTCGTCGGCCGAGCCCGGCCAGGCCTGGAACGGCCCGAGCGCCGCCCAGGTGACGTAGTCGGTGAGGGCCGTGCGGAGTCGCGGGTCGTCGGGCACGCCCGCCTCGTCGAAGCTGTCGACGACGCACCGCACGAAGCGCGGGCTCGCCTCCTTCATGTAGTCGCCCTCGGCCGCGTGGAGTCGCTGCACGTGGGACTCGCTGCCGTCCATCGCCCCGGTGTAGGTCGCCGGTCCGCCCAGTGCCTCGGCCCAGTAGGCGGCCAGCCTCGTCGTGTGCTCGGGGTGGTTGTCGTCGTGGGAGAACGGGTGGTTGAGCAGCTCGTCGGCCAGGCAGCGCTCGTGGGTCGCCTCGGCCAGGCGCACGAAGACCTCCATGCCGCCGGTCGCCTCGTAGATCGTGGTCACGTCTCGATCGTCGTACACATCTCTCCGTCGGTCGAGAAGGGCGCCCTGCGCCCGTCACGAGACCCGTCTCCCGCGTGACGGGGTTTCGTGACGGGACTTCGTCCCTCCTCAACCAGCGGTGTGTGTGGCAGGGTCGGGGCCACGCGCCCGGGTCTCTCGGAACTCCCGGGCACTTCTCTCGGGAGCACCACATGCATCGAACGACCATGTCCGCGCGCGCCCGCGCCGGCCGCCGTACCCTCGCCGCGACGCTCGTCGCGCTGCTCGTCGGAGTCCTGGCGCTGACGGCCGCCGCACCCGCCCAGGCGGCCAGCGCGTGGCCGATCACCAAGGCCGGGCAGCCGCGCAACAACAACGCGATGGCCCTGCAGTACCTCCTGACCGCCCGGGGCTACCCGACGACCGCGGACGGCGTCTTCGGCAGCGGCACGACGGCCAACCTCCAGTCCTTCCAGTCGGCGCAGGGGATCTCGCCCGTCGACGGCATCGCCGGCAGCGGCACCTGGCCGCGGCTGGTCATCCAGGTCGCGCAGGGCTCGGCCGACACCAACGCGGTGAAGGCCGCGCAGACGCAGCTCAACAAGTACGGCGCGAACCTCGTCGTGGACGGCGTCTTCGGCTCGCGCACCCGCGCGTCCGTCGTCCAGTTCCAGGCCAACCGCGGCCTGTCGCAGACCGGCACCGTCGACCTCGCGACCTGGCAGGAGCTGCTCGGCTGGAGCCAGACCTACGACCAGACGCTCTGCTACGTCACCGGCGGCTCGACCGCGTCATCGCTGATCCCGGCGCAGGTCGACAACGTGCAGCGGATCCTCACCGCGACCCGCAACGCCGGCGGCAACCGCAACGCGCAGATCATCGCGCTGATGACGGCGATGCAGGAGTCTCGCCTCTGCAACATCCAGTTCGGCGACCGCGACTCGCTCGGCCTCTTCCAGCAGCGGCCGAGCCAGGGCTGGTGCAGCGGCGGTACGGCCTGCGTCAACCCGACGTACGCCACGCAGGGCTTCCTCGGCGTCTCGGCCTACACGACCAACCCCGGCCTCTTCGACATCTCCGGCTGGGAGACGATGGGCAAGACCTACGCCGCCGACAAGGTGCAGCGCTCCTGCTGCCCGACGGCGTACGCCCAGTGGGAGTCGATGGCCACGACGCTGGCCGACACCTACTGATCTCCCTTGCTCGCTCCGCTGGTCGAGGAGGTCGCGCCGCGACCGTCACGAGACCATGGCCCCACTGGCCGGGTCTCGTGACAGGCACCAGGGCGCCTCGACCAGCGGTTTCTCGACCAACGGCAAGGCTGCTCTCAGCCGGCTGAGGGATGCTGTCCTGCGTGAGTACGACGACCGCTGCCCGTCGCGCGTGGTGGCGACTCCCGGACACGCCGGTGCCCGGTGGTGTGCCGGAGCTGGCGAAGGCCCTGCTGTGGTGCGAGCTCGCGCTGGTCCTGCTCGTGTCGCTCGGCCGCTCGGCGGTCTACTCGGTGGTCAACCTCGTCGCGGCGCTCACGGCACCCGGGCCGCTGTCGGCGCAGGGGGCCAACCTCAACAACTCGCTCGCCCCCGAGCGGCCGTGGCTCGACCTGACCTACCAGCTGCTGCGGATCGGCTTCGCGCTCGTGCCCGTCGCGCTGGCGGCGTACCTCCTGGTCCGGTCGGGCTCGCGCCTCACCGAGGTGTGGGCCCGCGGCGGTCGCTGGGCGTCCCTCGGCGACCTCGGTCGCGGGGCGGTCCTCGCGCTCGGCGTCGGGTCGGTCGGCGTGGTGTTCTACCTCGCGACCTACGCCCTCGGCACCAACCTCACCGTCGTCGCGCAGTCGCTGCCGGGTGAGTGGTGGCAGGTACCGGTGCTCGTGCTCGCCGCCGCCGAGAACGCCGTGCTCGAGGAGTTCGTCGTGCTGGGCTTCGTGCAGGTGCGGTTGCGCCAGATCGGCTTCGGCGACACCGCAGCGATCGGCCTGGCGGCGCTGCTGCGCGGGTCCTACCACCTCTACCAGGGCCTCGGCGGGTTCGTCGGCAACCTCGTCATGGGGCTGCTCTTCGGCTACCTGTTCCGCCGCTGGGGCCGGGTGATGCCGTTCGTGGTCGCGCACACGCTGCTCGACGTCGGCGCCTTCGTCGGGTACGCCGCCCTGGCCGGCCGTGTCGACTGGCTGCCGACGCTCTAGCGGGCGGCGGCCTCAGCGGGCCGCGTCTCGGGGGCCGCGAGCCAGAGGGGGATCGCGAGCAGGCTGACGAGCGCGGTCGTCGCGAACGCCCAGCCGAAACCCGACTGGTCGGCGATCAGGCCGACCAGGACCGGTCCCAGGATGGCGCCCGCGTCCTGCGACATCTGGAAGGTGCTCAGCACCGTGCCGCCGCTGCGTCCGGACCCCACGACGTCGGCCACGCTGGCCTGCTGGCCGGGGTTCACCAGCCCCGCGCCGATGCCGGAGAGCACCGACAGCACCAGCAGCACGACGAGCGAGTGGCTCAGCCCGAGCGGGCCGAGCGACAGGGCGGTGACGACGAGACCGGCGACGACGAGGGGGCGACGCCCGAGCGAGTCGGCGAGGCGCCCGGAGACCTGGAGGGTGGCGGCGGTGCCGGCCGCGGCGAGTGCGAGCGCGACGCCGGCCACCCAGGTGTCGTCGTGCACCGCCACCGCGAGCTGCGGCAGCACGGCCACGCGGACCCCGAAGTTGCACCAGCCGTTGGCGAAGCCCGAGCCCAGCGCGGCGACATAGGCCCGGTGCCCGAGCGCCTCGCCCAGCCGCATCGGCGGGTCCAGCGGGCCGGCGTGGTCGGCCGGTCGCAGGCGGGCGCCGCCGAGCCGCACGCCGACGAGCGCGGCCGCGGCGACCAGCGCGACGGCGTACACCACGAAGGGGACCCGGAGGCCGAAGCCCGCGAGGGCGCCACCGAGCACCGGGCCGACCATGCCGCCGATGAGGAACGCGCTGGCGTAGGCCGAGGAGACCCGGCCCCGGATGGCCGGCGGGGCCAGCCTGACCAGCAGTGCCATCGCGGAGACGGTGAACATCGTCGAGCCGATCCCGCCGAGCCCGCGCAGCACCAGCAGCTGGACGTAGCTCTGCGAGAACGCCGTGGCCAGCGAGGAGGCGGCGACCACGAGCAGCCCGGCCAGGTAGACCGGACGCTCACCGAGGCGCTGGATCAGCGCACCGCCGGCGGGTGCGAAGACGAGGCGGAAGAAGGCGAAGGCCGAGACCACGACCGAGGCGGCGGCGACGCCGACGTCGAAGCTGCGCGCGTAGGCGGGCAGGACGGGGGAGACGAGTCCGAATCCGATCGCGATGAGGAAGGCGGCCGCGAGCAGGACCCGGATCTCCGCCGGCAGGGATGGGGTGCCGGCAGGCGTGCGGAGCTTCACTCGTGGACGTCGACCTCTTCGGTGGCGAGCTCCTCGGCGCGGCGCTCATCGGCGCGTCGGCCGAGCCAGCCCCCGCCCCACAGCGCGACGAGCACGAGGACCGGCTGGAAGAAGAGGCGGATGAAGCGCGCCCGGTCGGTGTCGAGGCCGAACGCGTCGGTGCCCTCGACGTACTGCGCGATGTTGCCCGGGAAGATCGCGACGAAGAACGCCGCGAGCAGCGCGCCGATCGTGCGGCGGTGCTGCGGCATCGCGACGAACGCACTGCCCAGGGCGATCTCGACGACGCCGGACCCGACGACGGTGAGGTCCTCGTCGATCGGGAACCAGTCCGGCACCTGCGCCTGGAACTCCGCGCGCTGCGTGGTCAGGTGGAGCACGCCCGCGGTGACCATGAAGCCGCCGAGCACGACGCGGCCGACTGTCTGAGCCTTCATGCCCCCAGCCTAGGCGGGCGGCAGGAGCACGCCCGGATTCATCAGCCCCGCGGGGTCGAGCGCAGCCTTGACCGCCCGCATCAGGTCGACCTCCACCTCACTCTTGTACGACGCCCCCGCGACGGCCTTCGTCCGACCGAGGCCGTGCTCGGCGCTGATCGAGCCGTTGCCGGCGGCGACGGAGTCGTAGATCGCCGTCGAGAGGTCGCGCTCCGCCGCGCGCAGGTCGTCGTCGCGACCCACCGGAGAGCTCAGGTTGTAGTGCAGGTTGCCGTCGCCGACGTGGCCGTAGGTCACCGGACGGACGCCCGGGAGGACCTCGTCGAGCACGGGACCGATCGAGCTCGCCCACGCGGCGAGGTCGGCGATCGGCAGGGTGACGTCGTGCTTGAGGGTCGCGCCCTCGACCTTCTGCGCCTCCGAGATCCCCTCGCGGAGTGCCCAGAGCGCGGACCGCTGGGCGGGGCTGCCGGCGATCGCCGCGTCGGTGGCGAGGTCGGCCTCGACAGCGGCGCCGAGAATCGCCTCCAGGGCACCGTCGAGGCCGTCTTCGGACGACGCTCCGGCCAGCTCGACCAGGACGTACCAGTCGCTCGGCCCGGCCAGCGGGTCGCTCGCCCCGGGGAGGTGGGTGAGGACGAGGTCGAGGGCCTGACGGTTCGCGATCTCGAAGGTCGCCAGGTGCGCGCCCGCGTGCTGCTGGGCGACGCCGAGCAGCGCCACTGCGGCGTCGACCGACGGCACGGCCACCCACGCGGTCGCGTGCCGCGGCGTCGCCGGGAACAGCCGGAGGACGGCTCCGGTGATGACACCGAGCGTGCCCTCGGACCCGATGAAGAGGTCCTTGAGCGAGTAACCGGTGTTGTCCTTGCGCAGCGCCCGCAGCCCGTCCCAGACCCGGCCGTCGGGCAGCACGACCTCGAGGCCGAGCACGAGCTCGCGGGTCATGCCGTAGCGCAGGACCGCGGTGCCACCGGCGTTCGTGGCGAGGTTGCCGCCGATCGTGCAGCTGCCCTCCGAGCCCAGCGACATCGGGAAGAGCCGACCCGCCCCGGCGGCCGCGGCCTGCACGTCGGCGAGCACGACCCCGGCGTCCACGGTGATCGTCCCGGCGACCGGGTCGACGTCGCGCACGGTGCGCATCCGGCCGAGCGACAGCACGACCTGGCCGCCGGAGGAGTCGGGCACGCCGCCGCCGACGAGCCCGGTGTTGCCGCCCTGCGGCACGATCGCGGCCCCGGCCGCGTGGCACGCGGCGACCACGTCGGCCACCTCGGCCGTCGATCCCGGCCGCACCACGGCGAGCGCCCGACCGGAGTGGACGCCCGTCCAGTCGACGACGTACGCCGCCACGTCTGCGTCGTCGGTGAGCACGTGCTCCGCGCCGACGGCCGTACGGAGGTGGTCGAGCAGGTCGGTCATGACAGGTCCCTCTTCGTGGATCAGCCCAGCAGCACGGCGACGAGCAGCGCCACCGGCAGCGAGGCCAGCGTGGTGACAAGGATGGTCTCGCGCGCCACATCCTCGCCGACGCGGTAGCGGGTGGCGTGCAGGAAGATGTTCTGCGCGGTCGGGAGCGCGGCGGTGATCACGACGCCGAGCAGCACCCGGTCGTCGAGCCCGAGCGCCAGGCCGACCGACCAGGCGACCACCGGCATGACGACCAGCTTGAGCACGCTCGCCACCAGCACCTCCCCGTTGTGGCCGGCGCGGCCGAGGGGCGGGCTCAGCCTCAGCGCGGCGCCGTACGACATCAGCATCAGCGGGATCGCCGCCCCGGCCAGCATCTCCAGGGGCGACACGACGGCTGCGGGCAGCCGCCAGCCGGTGAGGGCGAGGACGAGGCCGACGACCGCGGCGATGGTCAGCGGGTTGGTGACGAGCCGGCGCAGCGCCTGCCCGACGCCCTCGCCGCGGCCGGTGATCCGGTCGAGCACGATGAGGGCGGCCGGCTGCACGACGAGCATCTGGACCAGGAGCGTCGGCACGACGACGGTGATGTCGCCGACGACGTAGGCGGCCATGGCGATGCCGAGGTTGCCGGCGTTGACGTAGGACGAGGTGAGCGCGCCGATCAGCAACGGCCCGGTCGACAGGCCCCAGCGGAGCCGCGCGACGACGACGTACGCCGCGAAGCACGCGCCGAGGGAGACGGTCGAGGCGACGAGGTTGGCCGCCGCCGCCTGGAGGTGGACCTGGCTGATCGTGACGACCATCAGGGCGGGGGAGGCGACGAAGAACGCGATCTCGCCGAGGGTGCGCTGCGAGCGGCGGTCGAGGACGCCGGCGTGAGCGAGCCCGGCGCCGGCGGCGATGACGACGAGGATCGTCGTGAAGCCGATCAGCAGGTCCATGCGTGCACCTCCCCGGGTATCGCGCGATAGCGAGGTCGTCCTGTACGGCGCGACCGCAGCCCGGCAAGGATGTCGTGGTGACCTCCGACGCCCAGCACCCGCCCCAGGCCCGTGTCGTCCAGCTCGGAGGGCTGATGCCCTTCGTCCGCGAGTGGCTCGAGGAGCGGTACGCCGCCCCGGTGCTGGCCGACCTCGCGCAACCCGCGGGCGTCGAGGTGGCGGTCGTCGGGGGCGGCGCCCCGGCAGGAGCCGCGGAGATGGACTCCCTGCCCGACCTGCGGGCGATCGTGAACTTCGGCGTCGGCTACGACAACGTCGACGTCGCTGAGGCCTCGCGCCGCGGCATCGTGGTCTCGAACACCCCGGACGTGCTGACCGACGCGGTCGCCGACCTCGCGGCCTTCCTGGTCGTCGACGTGCTGCGCGGCATCACGGCGGCCGATCGCTTCGTCCGCAGCGGTGCGTGGGCTCGCGGCGAGAAGTTCCCGCTCACCCGCGACGTGCGCGGCGCGGTCGTCGGCGTGCTCGGGCTGGGGCGCATCGGCGCCGCCGCGGCGGAGCGGCTGGAAGCCTTCGGGGCCGAGGTCCACTACCACTCGCGCAGCCCCAAGGACGTGGCCTGGACCTACCACGCCAGCCCGGTCGAGCTGGCGTCCGCGAGCGACGTGCTGGTGGTGCTGACGCCCGGCGGTGCGGGCACCGAGCACCTCGTCGACGCCGCCGTGCTCGACGCGCTCGGGCCGGAGGGCTACCTCGTCAACGTCGCCCGCGGCTCGGTGGTGGACGAGGTCGCGCTCGTCGCCGCGCTGGAGGACGGGCGCATCGCCGGTGCGGGGCTCGACGTGTTCGCGGACGAGCCGCACGTGCCCGAGGCCCTGCTCGCCCGCGACGACGTCGTGCTGCTGCCGCACGTCGGCAGTGCGACGACCCAGACGCGCGAGGCGATGGGCCGGGTCGTGCTCGACAACGTCGACGCGTTCCTCGAGCGCGGCGAGCTGGTGACTCCCGTCTGACACGTCATCTCCTGGGTCTTGACGAACTCATGCGATGAGTTGCAAACTCATCATACAAGTTGGTCACGACCCGAGGGAACCCCATGACGCTCACCGCCACCCCTGATCTCGCCCCGCCCGCCTCCGCAGCTGCGACGAGCACGGGAGATCGCATCCGCAGCATCACCGTGTCGCACGTCGTGCTCCCGCTGCCCAACCCGGTCAGCGACGCCAAGGTGCTCACCGGTCGCCAGAAGCCGCTGACCGAGACCGTCATGCTCTTCGTCGAGCTCACCACCGAGCAGGGCCTCGAGGGGATGGGCTTCAGCTACAGCAAGCGCGCGGGCGGCAAGGCGCAGTACGCCCACCTCAAGGAGGTCCTCGACGTCGCGATCGGCCAGGACCCCAACGACATCGCGAAGATCTACGAGTCGCTGATGTGGGCCGGTGCCTCCGTCGGCCGCTCGGGTGTCGCGACCCAGGCGGTCGCCGCGCTCGACGTCGCGCTGTACGACCTCAAGGCCCGTCGCGCGGGCCTCCCTCTGGCCAAGCTGCTCGGCGCGCACCGCGACTCGTGCCGCGTCTACAACACCTCCGGCGGCTTCCTCCAGGCCTCGGTCGAGGAGATCAAGGAGAAGGCGACCGCCTCGATCGAGTCCGGCATCGGCGGCATCAAGATCAAGGTCGGCCAGCCCGACTGGCGCGAGGACCTGCGCCGGGTCGCCGCCCTGCGCGAGCACCTCGGCGACGGACCGTTCATGGTCGACGCCAACCAGCAGTGGGACCGCGCCCGCGCCCGCCGGATGTGTCGCGAGCTCGAGCAGCACGACCTGGTCTGGATCGAGGAGCCGCTCGACGCCTGGGACCACGTCGGCCACGCCGACCTCTCGCGGACCTTCGACACCCCGATCGCGACCGGCGAGATGCTGACCTCGGTCGACGAGCACATGGGCCTGGTCAACGCCGGCTACCGCGGCATCGTGCAGCCCGACGCCCCGCGCATCGGCGGCATCACGCCGTTCCTGCGCTTCGCCACCCTCGCCGCGCACCACCGCCTCGACCTCGCGCCGCACTACGCGATGGAGATCCACCTGCACCTCGCGGCGACGTACCCCACCGAGCCGTGGGTCGAGCACTTCGAGTGGCTCAACCCGCTCTTCGAGGAGCGCATCGACATCCGCGACGGCCACATCTTCGTGCCCGACCGCCCGGGCCTCGGCTTCACGCTGACCGAGCGCATGCGCGAGCTGACCCTGGAGACGGCTACCTTCTCCGCATGACGACCCTCTCCGCGGGCGTGGTCGCCGGCCTCAAGGACAAGATCCTGGCCGGCGACCTCGCCCCCGGCGCCAAGCTGCCGTCCGAGTCGGAGCTCATCGAGGAGTACGCCGTCTCCCGCACCGTCGTACGCGAGGCGGTGACCCGGCTGCGGGCCGAGGGCCTCGTCGAGACCCAGCAGGGCCGCGGCTCCTTCGTGCTCGCGGTGCCCGAGGCGTCGTCGTTCCTCGTCGAGTCGTCGGCGATCCGCACGCAGGCCGACGTGATGGCGATGCTCGACTTCCGCATCGGCGTCGAGAGCGAGGCGGCCGCCCTGGCCGCGCGCGACCACGCGCCCGGCGACGTCGCGGCGATCGAGGAGGCGATGGCCGGCTTCGTGCGCGCCGGCCACGAGGGCGCCGTCGAGGCCGACTTCGCCTTCCACCTGGCCATCGCGAAGGCGACCGGCAACAGGTTCTACGTCGACCTGCTCGGCTCGCTCGGACCGATGATGATCATGCTGCCGCGCACCCGGCTGGGCGAGGCGTACTCGATGACCGACGCGAGCCACGTCGAGCGCGTCCAGCGCGAGCACGACAACGTCGCGGCCGCCGTCCTCGCCGGCGACGCCGAGACGGCCCGCGCCGCCATGCGCCTCCACCTCGGCAACACCCGCCGCCGCGTCACCTGAGCTGCTCCGCCGCTGGTCGAGGAGGTCGCGCAGCGACCGTCACGAGACCTGGTCGTCGGACGGGTGGGTCTCGTGACAGGCGCCAGGGCGCCTTCCTCGACCAGCGGAGAGGATCACCAGCGGGAGGTGTTGACCTCGAAGTCCGGGTGGATCGAGCGCATGTAGACCGTGTCCTCGCGACGGCGTACGCCGCAGGAGAGGTACTGCTCGTGGAGCTCGCCGAGCCGGTCGCGGTCGAGCGTGACGCCGAGGCCGGGGGTGGTCGGGACGGCGACCGAGCCGCCCTCGAAGGACAGCACGCCGTCGGTGATGACGTCCTCGGTCTTCCACGGGTAGTGGGTGTCGCAGGCGTAGGTGAGGTTCGGCGTGGCCGCCGCGAGGTGGACCATGGCGGCGAGCGAGACGCCGAGGTGGGAGTTGCTGTGCATCGACAGCCCGAGCCCCCACACGTCGGTGATGCCGCCGAGGAGAGCGGACTTCTTCAGCCCGCCCCAGAGGTGGTGGTCCGACAGCACGACCTGGACCGCACCCTGCGCGATCGCGGGCGGCAGGTGCTCCATCGCGATGACGCACATGTTGGTCGCGAGGGGTACGTCGGTGCCGGCCGCGACCTCCGCCATGCCGCGGATGCCGGGGGTCGGGTCCTCGAGGTACTCGACCACCCCCGCCAGCCGGTCGGCCGCCCTCAGCGACGTCGACGGCGTCCACGCGCCGTTGGGGTCGAGCCGCAGCGGCAGGTCCGGGAAGGTGTCGCGCAGCGCCTCGATCGCCTCGCACTCCCGGTCAGGGTGGAACACGCCGCCCTTGAGCTTGAGCGAGCCGAAGCCCCAGCCGTCGACCATCCGGCGCGCCTGCGTGACCAGCTGGTCGGGGGTCAGCGCCTCGCCCCACGCGTCGTCGGG
Organism: Nocardioides baculatus; assembly: GCF_016735675.1. GTDB lineage: Bacteria > Actinomycetota > Actinomycetes > Propionibacteriales > Nocardioidaceae > Nocardioides > Nocardioides baculatus. Next base: position 1,047,153 of record NZ_JAERSG010000001.1, read on the forward strand.
GAGGCCGGGGTGGCCGGCCCACTTGTGGAAGAGGTAGCCACTGAAGGGCACCCGGTCGCGGACGGCGCCGCCGAGCAGGTCGCTGACCGGCACGCCGGCCTCGTGGCCCTGGAGGTCGAGGCAGGCGACCTCGAAGGGGGAGTAGACGGTGTCGACGGCGGAGTCCACGTCGAGCATCCCGCCGAAGGACGCACCGCCGCCACCGGTCTCGCGACCGAGCACGTCGGTGACGAGCCGCCGCAGGCCGTGCAGGTCGTACGGGTCGTGGCCCGGCAGCACCTCCGCGACGGCCGACAGGCGCGCGAGGTGTGCCTCGTCGGCGTACGTCTCGCCGAGGCCGAGGAGCCCGGAGTCGGTGTGGACCTCGACGATCGCGCGCAGCGCGTAGGGCTGGTGGACGCCGACGACGTTGAGCAGCGGCGGGTCACCGAAGGCGACCGGCGTGACGACGACCTGCGAGATGCGGCTCCGGCTCACCGGGCCGGCTTCACGGCGAGGATCGGCACGTCGAGGTCGAGCAGCAGGCGCTGGGCGTCGCTGCCGGTGACGAGCTTGCCGACCGGCGAGCGGCGGCGCAGCCCGATCACGACGAGCCGGGCCGACGTGCGGTCGACGACCTTCTGGAAGGTCTCGACGAGGTCGTCGCCGTGGTCCGCGTGGTCGACGGTCGCCGTCACCCCGGCGGCGGCTGCGCGGGCGACCAGGTCGGCGCCTGCGGCCTCGTCGATCAGCTCACCGTCGACGGTGCTGCGCCGGCGCGGGCTGTTGAGGACCACCACCTCGTCGCCGTGGGCGGCGGCCTCGGCGAGGCCGGCCTCGAGGGCCGCCTCGCCGACGGGGGACGGGACGTAGCCGATCACGATCGTGCTGGTCATCGCAGGGAGTCCTCTCGGGGGGCGGGCTCGGTCTCGGCGGAGGTGGGCTCCGGGGTGTCGCGACGGAAGGCCTTCCTGATGAGCGGCATCGCGATCACCAGGACGACGAAGGCGAGGATCGTGCCGGAGATCGGCCGCGTCACGAAGCCGGTCGCGTCGCCGTCGAACAGCAGCATCGAGCGGCGGAAGCTCGACTCGATGAGCGAGCCCAGCACGAAGGCCAGCACGAGCGGGCCGGGCTCGAAGCCGGTCTTCTTCATCAGGTAGCCGATGATCCCGAAGATGATCATCACGAAGATGTCGAAGACCGAGTTGTTGATCGTGTAGACGCCGAGGATCGTGATGAGCGCGGTGATCGGCGCCAGGATCGCGGGCCGGATCCGCAGGATCTTCACGAAGATGCCGACCAGCGGGATGCTCAGCAGCAGGAGGATCAGGTTGCCGATGTACATCGAGTTGATGACGCCCCAGAACAGGTCGGGACGCTCGTCGATGAGCTGCGGGCCGGGCGTGACGCCGACGACCAGCAGGGCGGCGTAGAGCATCGCCATCGACGCGTTGGCCGGGATGCCGATCGTGAGCAGGGGGATGAACGACGACGTCGCGGCGGCGTTGTTGGCCGACTCGGGTCCGGCGACTCCCTCGATCGCGCCGCGGCCGAAGCGCTCCGGCTTCTTGGCGATGCGCTTCTCGGCTGCGTACGCCGCCAGCGACGCCATCACCGCGCCGCCACCGGGCAGCACGCCGAGGAAGAAGCCGATGAGCGAGCCGCGACCGATCGCGGGGCCGGCCTCCCTGAGGTCCTTGCGCGAGGGCCAGATGTTGGCGATCGCCGCGGGGACGTGGGGCTTCCCGTGCCGCTCCTCGAGGTTGTAGAGGATCTCGCCGACACCGAACAGGCCCATCGCGACGACGACGAAGTCGATGCCGCCCTCGAGGTTGAGGCTGCCGAAGGTGAAGCGGTCGGCGCTGGTGAAGCTGTCGCTGCCGACGGTGGCCAGGAGCAGGCCGACCGCGGCGGCGACGAGCGCCTTCACGGTGTTGCCGTTGCCGACCGTGGCGACCAGGAGCACGCCGAGCAGTGCGAGGGCGGCGTACTCCGGCGGGCCGAAGTCGAGCGCGTAGCCGGCCACGACCGGGCCGAGGAGCGTGAGGCCGACGATCGAGATCGTGGCGCCGACGAAGGAGCCGATGGCGGCGATGCCGAGGGCCGTGCCGGCCTTGCCCTGCTTGGCCAGGGCGAAGCCGTCGAACACCGTGACGACCGAGCTGGCCTCGCCGGGGATGCGGAGGAGGACCGACGTGATCGTGCCGCCGTACTGGGCGCCGTAGTAGATGCCGGCGAGCATGATGATCGCCGAGACGGGGTCGTCGGCGTTGTAGGCGATCGGCAGGAGGATCGCCATCGTCGCCGCGGGTCCGAGGCCCGGCAGGACACCGATCAGCATGCCGATGACGACGCCGATGAAGCAGTAGAGCAGGTTGCTCGGCTGGGTGACGACGCCGAAGCCGTCGAGGAATGCGTTCCAGTCCATGGTGGTCTCCTCTCGCGCTCAGAAGGCGATCAGGTGGGGGAGCGGGATCTTCAGGCCGTAGAGGAACAGCACGTAGAAGGCCGCGGTGGTGGCGAGGGAGACGACGATCGTGCTGCGCCAGGACTCGCCGCCGAGGAAGCGGAGCCACACGATGCCGAGCAGGGCGGCCGGGATCTCGAAGCCGACGACGGGCAGCAGCACGCCGAGGGCCACGAACGTGGCGCCGCCCGCCAGCACGAGCAGGCTGGACCGGGTGAACTTCTCGGCGTCGTCAAGGTGCCGGCCGACGGCCAGCAGGACCGCGGCGAGGACGGCGATCAGGACGGACACCACGAAGGGCCACAACCCCGGGCCGGGCCGCCGGAGCGACCCGAGCCCGTAGCCGTACGCCAACCAGGCTCCGGCGAGCCCGAGGACGAGCACCACGACCGCCGCGACGACCTGGTAGGACGGACCCCCCTGCGGCGGTCGCTCGTCGGCCAGGTCCCGGGCGACCTCGGCCTGGAGCTCGGCGAGGATGTCGTGCTCCCGGGCCTCGCCCGGTCGCGGTGCGGTCTCGCTCATGGTGGTCATCTCTCGTGCGGGGGTGATGAGGGTCCGAGGGTCAGCTGGCGTCGCCCAGGTCGATGCCGTACTCGTCGACGAGGTCGGCGTAGCGCTGCTTGTCCTCCTCGAGCTGGGCGACGACCTCGTCGCCCGGGATCTCCATCGGGGTGAGGTTGTTCTGCTCGTTGAACGCCTGGTACTCGTCGGTCTCGAAGGTCGCCTGCATCGCCTCGGCGATCGCGTCCTGGACGTCCTGCGGAGTGCCCTTGGGGACGGTCATGAAGCGGTACTGCGCGACCTCGACGTCGAGACCCTGCTCCTGGGCGGTGGGCACGTCGGGGAGGAAGCCGACGCGCTCGGGGCCGAAGACGGTGATCGGCACGATCTTGCCGGAGTTGATGTTCTCGATCGCCTCGCCGACCTGGAGGCAGGCGGTGTCGACCTGGTTGCCGAGCAGGGCGGTGAGCGCGGGGGCGCCGCCGTCGAAGGGGATCGCCTCGGCCGGGGTGTCGTTGACGTTGAAGGTCAGCGCGCATGCGAGCTGTGCGCCCGTGCCGACGCCCGTGGTGCCGTAGGTGACCTTGCCGTCGGCGTTCGCGAAGTCGTCGATCGAGGTGAAGCCCGAGCCCTTGCTCGCCACGAGGACGTAGTCGTCGCGCGAGACGCCCTGGACGACGTCGAAGTCGGCGATGTCGGTGACCTGGTCCTCGGGGACGGCGAGCGGGGTGATCGCGAAGAGCGAGGCGTTCTGCACCGAGATGGTCGAGCCGTCGGCCTTGGCCTTGGCGACCTCCGCGGCGGCGAGCGCGCCGTTGGCGCCCTCGCGGTTGATGACCGGGAAGCTGCCGCCGAGCTCGTCGGACAGCCCGCGCGAGATCTGGCGGCTGATCAGGTCGGAGGAGCCACCGGCCGACGCACCGACCGGCATGTTGACCGCACCGGTGGGGTAGTCGCCGCTGTCGCTGCCGCCGCCAGCGGTGTTCTGGACGCCGCCACAGGCGGTCAGGGCAAGGGCAGCGCCGGCGACGAGGGCCGCCAGGCTGAGGGTCTGCTTGCGCATCGTGGTGCTCCTTATGAGGGGTGTGACCACCGACACTAGGTTTGTACGACGATGCCGGTCCAAGCCCGATTCGGCATGGACTGATCCAGCGAGAGCATCGTAACCTCGGCGCGTGATCACCCTCGACCAGGTCCGTTCCTTCGTCGCCGTGGCCGAGGAGCTGCACTTCGGTCGCGCCGCGGAGCGGCTCCAGATGACCCAGCCGCCGCTCTCCCGGCAGATCCAGAAGCTCGAGAAGACCGTCGGGGCGCGGCTCCTCGAGCGCGACAACCGCCGCGTCGAGCTCACCGGTGCCGGCGCCGCGTTCCTCGACGAGGCCTACCGGCTGCTCAACCTGGTGGAGGGGGCGGGCGACCTGGCCCGTCGCGTCGACGCGGGCGCCGCCGGCGTCGTACGACTCGGGTTCACCGCCGTCTCCGCGATCTCCATCCTCGGCCCGCTGCTGCGCCGGCTCACCGCCGAGCTGCCGGACGTCGAGGTGGTGCTGTCCGAGCGCGTCACCAACGCGCAGGTCGACGGCATCCGGCGCGGCGAGCTCGACATCGGGCTGGCCCGGCCGCCGTTCGACACCTCGCTCCTGCGCTCGCGCGTGGTGCTGCGCGAGCCGCTCGTCGCGGTCGTCCCGGCCGCCCACCAGCTGGCCACCGCCGACCGCCCGCTCGCGCCCGAGGACTTCGACGGCGAGCCGGTGATCGGCTACCACCCCGACCAGTCGCGCTACTTCCACGAGCTGTCGGTGCGGTTCCTCGCCAACGCGCACCCGCGCATCGAGCAGCGGGTCCACCAGGTCCTGACCGCGATGCTGCTCGTCTCCGCCGAGCGCGGCATCACCCTGGCCCCCGCGTCGGCGGCGTCGCTGCACGTGGACGGCGTCGTCTTCAAGGACCTCGCCCAGCACGGCGGCGACACGCGGGTCGACGCCGACCCGGACCGGCCGGTCGAGCTGCACGCGATCTGGTCGCGCGAGGCGGTCACCCCGGTCGTACGGCGCGTGCTCGAGGTCGTCGCGGAGCGCGAGCACGGCTAGGTCACGAGAGCGCGATTCCTCCCCTCAGGGGCCCTTCATCTGTGAAGGTGGGGGCGGTAGCGGGATCGAGCCAGGGGGCAACGTGGCAGACGTGACAGCAGGGGGGCCAGACGGAGCGGTCCCGTGGGCCGACGAGCAGACGCGCCAGCATCTCCAGGTGCTGGTCGAGAGCGTCGCGACGCTGGCCGGGTTCGAGCAGTCGGCGATCACGCTGCGCCGGAGCGAGGACTACCTGATCCTCGTCGCGGCGGGCGTCCCCGACGGCTTCGCCGGCACGCGGGTGCCGTTGTCGGCGATGGAGGAGGAGATGTCGCGCGCCGACGACTGGGGCGTGTGGCGCTACGTCCCGCACGAGCGCGTGAGCGCGGAGGTGCTGGCCTACAGCCACATCCCCGACGTCGTGCCGCTGGACGTCGAGGACGCGTGGCACCCGCTCGACATGCTCTTCGCCCCCCTCCACGACGACGACGGCGTGCTGCGAGGACTGCTGTCGGTCGACAGCCCCCGCAACGGCCGCAAGCCCGGTCCCGAGCAGATGAAGGTGCTCACCCAGTACGCCGGCGTCGCGCGCACGCTCGTGCTGCTCGCGCTGGAGCGGGAGACGCTCGCCGAGCGGGTCCGGATCACCGACGAGGCGCGCGGGATCGTGCGCCAGGCGCTCGGCGAGCCGTCGCTCGAGATGGTGCTGGAGGCCTGCCGCTCCGCGGTCACCGAGTGCTTCGACGCCATCGGCCTGTGGCTCACGGCGTTCCACGAGGACGGCGTGCAGGCCACGACGTCGTACGCCGTGGGCAACGACGCGACGCCGCCCTTCGCGGAGATCGACGATGTGGTGATCCGGCTGGCCCACCGCTACTGGACCGACCAGTACGTCGCGCACTTCTCGCACGCGCGGGCCGAGCACCCCGGCCTCCCGCAGGCGGACGCCGAGCGACTGCTCGCCTTCCTCGACCGGATCGGGATCGGCTCGGTGCTCTTCGTCCCGCTCGGGGCGGGCCCGGAGTGCCTCGGCTTCCTGGTGCTCACGCGGATCAGCGACACCCCGGAGTGGACGGCCGTCGAGCGCGACGCGGCGCTCGACATCGGCCGCGACCTCGGCCGCGCGGTCGCCAACGCCCGTCAGCTCGCTCGCGAGCGGGCCGTCGCCGACCACCTGCGACGCATCGACGGCTACCGCATGGAGATGGTCAACACCCTCGGCCACGAGCTGCGGACACCCCTGTTCTCGATGACCGCCAACCTCGAGCTGCTCGACGTCGACAACCTCGGCCCCGAGGACCGGCGCTCGGTCGCCGCGGCCAGTCGCGGCGCGGAGCGGATGCGCGCCGTCATCGAGGACCTGCTCACGATGGCGCAGATCGCCGACCCGGAGCGCGCGTTCGTGCCGGACCGGGTCGACCTGAGGGCGGTGCTGCTCGACGTCGCCGAGGAGTGCCGCCACGCCGCGGCTGCCAAGTCGCAGGACTGCCGCATCGACGCGCCCGAGGAGCCGGTCCTCGTCGCCGGCAGCCCCGACGAGCTGCACCGGATGCTCGCCAACCTCGCCAGCAACGCGATCAAGTACTCGCCGGAGGGCTCGGCGATCGACGTACGCCTCACGGCCGACGACGACGTGGTCCGGGTGGCCTTCGCCGACGCGGGCATCGGGATCTCCGAGCCCGACCAGCGTCAGCTGTTCCGCGAGTTCTTCCGCTCCACCAACCCGCACGCCCTCGCCCGGCCCGGGACCGGCATGGGGTTGGCGATCGTCGACCGCATCGTGCGCCGCCACTCCGGGCAGGTCGACGTGGCGTCGCAGCTGGGCAAGGGCACGACCGTGTCGGTGACGCTGCCCGCGTTCGACCCCGACCTCAGCGGAGCGCCAGCGTCATGAAGGTGCTGTTCGGGTCGGCGACGTAGGACCCGAACGGCTCGCACGGCGTGAAGCCGGCGCCTGCGTAGAAGGTCCGCGCCGGCACGAAGAAGTCCATGCTCCCGGTCTCGAGGGACACCCGCGCGACCCCGCGTCCGCGCGCATCCGCCAGCACGTGCGCGAGCATCCGGCTGGCGACCCCGGTGCCGCGGTGCGCCGGGTCGGTGCGCATGCTCTTGAGCTCCTCGTGCCGGTCGTCGAGCGCGGCGAGGGCCGCGGTGCCGACGATCGTGTCGCCGCTGGTCGCCACCCAGAGGCGTACGCCCTCTCGCTGGAGCGCGGAGAGGTCGAGGGCGTGGCGGCTCTCGGGCGGCGCCGTCGGCTCCATGTCGTCGAGGTGTGCCTGGAGGAACGCGGCCAGGCGCGGGTCGGCGAAGTCGGCTCGGGCGATCTGCACGGACCCATCATGGACGCGCCGACCGGGTGGGTGCGACGGTGTGCGCATGACGCGGACGCTCGACGTGGACTACCTCGTGGTGGGGGCCGGCGCGATGGGGATGGGGTTCGTCGACACGCTCGTCGACCACTCCCCGTCCGCCAGGGTGGCGGTCGTCGACCGCCGGCACGCGGCGGGTGGGCACTGGCTGGAGGACTACCCCTTCGTCCGGCTGCACCAGTCGTCGGCCTTCTACGGCGTCGCGTCGTCGGTGCTCGCGGGCGGTCGGAAGCAGGAGCGCGGGCCCGAGGCCGGGCTGCAGGTGCGGGCGTCGCAGCCGGAGATCGTCGACTACTACGCGCAGCAGGTCGAGCGGCTGCGGCAGACCGGTCGCGTCGAGGTGCTCACCGGGGCGTCGTACGCCGACCGGACGGTCGTGTCGCGCATCTCGGGGCAGTCGTGGGTCGTCCCGGACTCGTGCCGGATCGTGAACGCCCACCTGCTCGCTCCGAGCATCCCGGCCGAGTCGTCCCCGCCCTTCGCCGTCGCGGACGACGCGCGGGTAGTGACGGTCAACGACGTCGTGCGGCTGGAGGAGGCGCCGAGCCAGTACGTCGTCGTCGGCTCGGGCAAGACCGCCACCGACGCGTGCGTGTGGCTGCTCGGGCAGGGCGTCGATCCCGGCGCGATCTGCTGGGTGCGCCCGCGCGAGCCGTGGATGCTCAACCGGGCGCTGATCCAGCCCGACCCCGCCGTCTACCTCGGCGTGCCCGCGACGATGTGGGAGGCCTCGATCGCGTCGTCGTCGCTCGACGAGGTCTTCCTCCGGCTCGAGGACGCCGGCGTGATGATGCGGATCGACCGGTCCCTCACGCCGACGATGGCCAAGGCGCCGACCCTCGGCGAGTGGGAGCTCGAGCTGCTGCGGTCGATCGAGGACGTCGTACGCCACGGGCACCTGGCCTCGGTCTCCCGCGGGCTGCTGACCTTCCGCGACGGGTCGTCGGTGCGCGTCGCCGACGACGCCGTCGTGGTGCACTGCGCGGCCGACGGTCTGAAGAACCCGCCGCTCGTGCCGATCTGGTCGCCCGCCGAGATCACCCTGCAACCCGTCCGCGCGGGGTTCCCGTGCTTCGGTGCCGCGATCACCGGCTACGTCGAGGCGACCCGTCACGACGACGCCGAGAAGAACCGGTTGTGCCCGCCCTCGCGCTACGGCAACTCGCTCGAGCAGTGGGCCGAGATGAACGTCCGCGGCGCCCGCGCCGCCGCGGCCTTCGGCGCTGAGCCGGACATCGCCGCCTGGGCCAACACGGTCGCGGTCAACCCGGCCCGGATCCCGCCGGGCTATTCGTCACCTGAGCTGGACGTGGTCCGCGAGCGGCTTGCCGCCTCCACCGGGCCGGGCGTCGCGGCGCTGGCCCGGCTGGCGGGGATGGGCTGACTCGCGGGTCTGTCGGAGTCCCCGCTCGTGCGGGGACTCCGACACCTGGAGGCCTTTGCAAAGGCCTCCAAGTGCGCGACTCGCCCTCCAAGAGTGACGTTATGTCGCCCGGGCGTAGCCCTCGCGGTACGACGGGTACGTCGGCGTCCACCCCGTCGCGCGGAGCCTGGCGTTCGACAGCCGCTTGCCGTGCCCGTGCGCGGGATCAGCGGGCGGCGGGGTCGGTGCGTCCAGCCCCTCGGCGAGGTACGCCGCCACGTCCCCGAGCTGCGCCGGCTCGTTGTCGGTGCCGAGATAGATCTGATCCGGGTCGGAGGACATCGTCAGCAGGTGCACGACCGCCGCCGCCGCGTCCTCGCGGTGGATCCTGTTGGTCCAGCGGTGGGGGTCGTCGATCCGCCCCTCGCGGACCTGGTCGAGCAGCCGCGTGCTCGAGCCGCCGTACAGCCCCGAGAGGCGCAGCACCGTGCCGTGCGGGATCCGCTCGTGGAACGCCTCCTCCGCCGCCACCAGCTGACGACCCGGTCCGTCGGACGGGGCGACCGGCGTCGTCTCGTCGTCCAGCGGCGGAGGGCCGTCGTGGGACGGCATCACCGCCGTCGACGACACGAGCACCGCCCGCTCGGGCGCGACCGGGAGGGCGTCGAGCGCCCGCGCCATCCCGTCGACGTACGTCGCCCGGTAGGCCTCCTCGGTCCGCGGCCGAGCAGTCAGCGCGACGACGACGAAGCGCGGGCGTACGTCGGACAGGTCCGGCGGCGAGGCGGTCAGGTCGACGGACCGACCGACCAGCGGGGCGGGGACGAGCGAGGCGCTGCGTCGCAGGGCCAGCACGTCGAGCCCCCGCGAGGCGAGTCGCAGCCCGACCGCCGCGCCGAGGTCACCCGCGCCGACCAGCAGGACATCTCTGCTCACCACTGGAACCTACAGCCATGCCCCCCATGCATCACTGCATCCAAAATCGGGCTTGGACAGGCATCGTCGCTCGTTCCTAGGTTGGTGAGCACCGCCACACCTCACCGCCCGAACTGAAGGACGCAGCGTGACGACGTACACCCCCACCGAGCTCGTCGAGACCCTGGGCAACGGACTCCTGTCCTTCCCGGTGACCCACTTCGACGCTGACCTGCAGTTCGACGAGCCTGCCTACCGCGAGCACCTGGAGTGGCTCAGCGGGTACGACGTCGCCGGGCTGTTCGCCGCCGGCGGGACGGGCGAGGGGTTCTCGCTCACGGCCGAGGAGACCGACCGCGTCGTCCGCGCCGCGATCGCCGGCGCGGGTGGGAAGGTCCCGGTGCTGGCGCCCGCCACGGGCTCGACGGTCAACGCCGTCGCCCAGGTCCAGGCGGCCGAGAAGGCCGGTGCGGACGGCATCCTGCTCATGCCGCCGTACCTCACCGAGGCCGGCCAGCGCGGCCTCGTCGAGCACATCAGCCAGGTCTGCGCCGCGACCAGCCTCGGTGTCATCTACTACTCGCGTGCGAACGCCGTGCTCGGCACCGATGCCCTCGAGCAGGCCTGCGCCCGCAACGCCAACCTCGTCGGGTTCAAGGACGGCGTCGGCTCGATCGAGCAGATGACCCGCACCTACGCCCAGCTCGGCGACCGCCTCGTCTACGTCGGCGGCCTGCCCACCGCGGAGGTGTTCGCGCTGCCGCTCCTCCAGCTCGGTGTCACGACCTACAGCTCGGCGATCTTCAACTTCGTGCCGCAGTTCGCGCTCGACTTCTACGCCGCCGTGCGCCGTCAGGACCAGACGTCCGTCTACGCGATGCTCAACGACTTCGTGATCCCCTACACGAAGATCCGCGACCGCGAGTCGGGCTACGCCGTGTCGATCGTCAAGGCCGGCCTGGCCGCTGTCGGTCGCCCCGCCGGGCCGGTGCGGCCGCCGCTGTCGGATCTGCTCGACGCCGAGCGCGACGAGCTCCAGACCCTCGTGGACAAGGTGGCAGGCTCGAAGGCCTGACGCCCCGCTACAACCGAAGGACGACATGACCGACCAGGCACACTCGATCATCGCGGGCGCCGACTCCGAACAGCCCGACGTCGCCGCGGCGACCACGGCCGCTGCCAAGGCGTTCGGCGCCTACCGCGCGACCTCGCCCGAGGAGCGCGGCGCGTTCCTGGAGGCCGTCGCCGCCGAGATCGAGGCCGACAGGGACGCGATCATCGTCGAGGCGGTCCGCGAGAGCGGGCTGCCCGAGGCCCGCATCACCGGCGAGGTCGGTCGCACGACCGGTCAGCTGCGGATGTTCGCCGGCGTCGTGAAGCAGGGCGACCACCTCGGCGTCCGCATCGACCCGGCGCTCCCGGACCGTACGCCGCTCCCGCGGGCCGACATCCGCCAGCGGATGGTGCCGCTCGGCCCGGTCGCCGTCTTCGGAGCCAGCAACTTCCCGCTCGCGTTCTCGACCGCCGGCGGCGACACCGCCTCCGCCCTCGCCGCCGGCTGCCCGGTCGTCGTGAAGGGCCACCCGGCGCACCCGGTCACCGGCACCCTTGTCGCCCGCGCCATCACCCGCGCGGTCGAGAAGTCCGGCCTCCCCGCCGGCACCTTCTCCTTCGTGCTCGGCGGCGTCGAGACCGGCCAGGAGCTCGTCGCCGACCCGCGGATCACCGCGGTCGGCTTCACCGGCTCGCGCGGCGGCGGCCTCGCGATCGTGCAGGCGGCCTCGGCCCGCCCCGTGCCGATCCCGGTCTTCGCCGAGATGTCGTCGATCAACCCCGTCGTCGTCCTTCCCGGCGCGCTCGGCGGCGACGTCAGCGCCCTCGCGACGGCGTACGTCGGCAGCCTGACGCTCGGCTCCGGCCAGTTCTGCACCAACCCCGGCCTGCTCTTCCTCCCGCGCGGCGAGCAGGGCGACGCGTTCCTCCGGGCGGCCGGCGAGGCCGTGGCCGCCGCGACCGGGCAGACGATGCTCACCCCCGGCATCGCCGAGGCCTACCGCAGCGGCACCGCGACGCTGCGGGACGTGACCGGCGTACGCATCGTGGCTCAGGGCACCGCGTCCGGCGACCTCGCGCCCGCACCGCAGGTCGTCGAGGTGTCGGCGCTCGAGGGCCCGGTCACCGACGAGGTGTTCGGTGCGTCCGGCGTGGTCGTCCGCTTCGACGACGTGGCCGACCTGTTGGGGCGGCTCGAGGGCCTCGAGGGCCAGCTGACCGCGACGGTCCACGCCACCGATGCTGACGCGCCGGCTGCTGCAGAGCTGCTCCCGGTGCTGGAGACGAAGGCCGGCCGGATCCTCTTCAACGGATGGCCGACGGGCGTCGAGGTCGGGCACGCGATGGTGCACGGCGGACCGTTCCCCGCGACCTCCGACAGCCGCAGCACGAGTGTGGGCAGCCTGGCGATCGAAAGGTTCCAGCGGCCGGTCGCCTACCAGGACGTGCCTGCCGCCCTGCTGCCCGAGGCCGTCCGCGACGACAACCCGTGGGGTGTGCGCCGCCGGATCGACGGGGACCTGGAATGACCACCACGATCGCCGCCGTCGAGGTCGTGCCGGTCGCCGGTCACGACTCGATGCTGCTCAACCTGAGTGGCGCGCACGGCCCCTTCTTCACCCGCAACATCGCCATCGTCACCGACTCCGACGGGCGCACCGGACTGGGGGAGGTGCCGGGTGGCGAGGCGATCCGCGCCACCATCGAGGACGCCGGCGCCGTCCTCGTCGGACACCCGGTCGCGTCGTTCCGGTCGCTGTTGCGAGGCGTGTCCGCACGCTTCGCCGACCGCGACGCCGGCGGCCGCGGGCTGCAGACCTTCGACCTCCGCACCACCATCCACGCGGTCACCGCGCTGGAGTCGGCGCTCCTCGACCTGTCGGGCCAGGCGCTCGGCGTACCGGTCGCTGAGCTGCTCGGCGAGGGCCAGCAGCGCGAGCGCGTACCGATGCTCGGCTACCTCTTCTACGTCGGGGACCCCGACCGCACCGACCTGCCCTACCTCCGCTCGCACGACGAGGCTGGGGACGACGACTGGGCGAAGGTCCGGCGCGAGGAGGCGATGACGCCCGCTGCCGTCGTACGCCTCGCCGAGGCCGCGCAGGCGCGCTACGGCTTCAGCGACTTCAAGCTCAAGGGCGGCGTGCTGCCCGGCGACGAGGAGGTCGCCGCGGTCACCGCGCTGCACGAGCGCTTCCCCGACGCGCGCATCACCCTCGACCCCAACGGCGGTTGGCTGCTCGACGACGCCGTACGCCTGCTGGCAGGCAAGGACGACGTGCTCGCCTACGCCGAGGACCCCTGCGGCGCCGAGGGCGGCTTCTCCGGGCGCGAGGTGATGGCGGAGTTCAAGCGCCGCACCGGACTGCGGACGGCGACCAACATGGTCGCGACCGACTGGCGCCAGCTGGCCGACGCCGTCCGCACGAACGCCGTCGACATCCCGCTCGCCGACCCGCACTTCTGGACGATGGCCGGCTCGGTCCGGGTCGCCCAGCTGTGCCACGACTTCGGCCTGACGTGGGGCTCGCACTCCAACAACCACTTCGACGTCTCGCTCGCGATGTTCACCCAGGTCGGCGCCGCGGCGCCCGGCGAGATCACCGCGCTCGACACGCACTGGATCTGGCAGGACGGCCAAGGCCTCACCGAGCAGCCGCTCGAGATCATCGACGGCGCGATCGAGGTGCCGTCCCGGCCCGGGCTCGGCGTGACGCTCGACCGCGACCGGCTGGCCGCGGCGCACGAGCTCTACCTCGAGCACGGCCTCGGTGCGCGCGACGACGCCGTCGCGATGCAGTACCTCGTCAAGGACTGGGCCTTCGACCCGAAGCGCCCCTGCCTCGTCCGCTGAGCCCCGAGATGTCAGCAGAGCCGCGCCGAGGATCGGCGCGGCCCTGGGGCGGATGGTGCGGACGGGTGGTCCACCTCAGCGGATGAAGTCCATGCGGCGGACGGCGATCTCCAGCTGGATGTCCTGCTGGAGCCGGTGACGTCGGTGCCTGGTGAGGTGGGTGAGCGGTCGGTGGATCTGGACGGTGTGCATCTGCGTGTCTCTCTGTGCGGGACGACCCCGGCGGCCGTCGAGACGACGATGCGCCCCACCGCTTGTGGCCCGCTTGCGTCCGGCTTGTGCCTCAGAGGCGGATGCTCCGGTTGACCCACGTGGAGGTGGCGACCATGCCGACCTTCTCGTAGAGCCCGCGAGCACCAGCCCTCGTGTCGGTCGAGAGGAAGCACCGCCTCGCGCCGTGCACCCGAGCCCGGCCGAACGCGTCGACCAGCATGGTGGGAGCGAGTCCGCGGCCACGGTGGTCCGGACGGATGCCGATCTTGGCGACGTACGCACCCACCTCCCCGGTGTCCTCGTCGGCCCCGGACAGGTGCACGTGCGTGGCACCGACCACGGTCCCGTCCTCGGCGCGCGCGACGCGGAGGTTCCACGGCTCGTAGCCGGGACGTCCCCAGATGCGCGCCCCGAAGTCCTCGATGCTCTGCCGGTCGCGGTCCGACCACTCGAGGAAGGCGTCCTCGAGCAGTGTCCAGGTGGCCCTGCGGTCGTCCTCGCCTGCGTCGGCGATCGTGAACCCGGCAGGGAGGTTGCGGGCCTCGATCTCGCGGTCGGCAGGCAGCTCGAGGTCCCACGCCGTCCAGAGCGCCTCGTAGCCGAGGTCGCGCATGAGCCGGTCGGCGGCGCTGCCCTCGGGCACCTGCGCACCGACGCGGTCGCTCCCCGCGGCGCGGGCACGGGCCTGGATCCAGTCGGCCAGGGCCGTGCCGATGCCTTGGCCCTGACGCTCGGGCAGCACGGCGGTGTAGCCGACCGTGGGCGTGCTGAGGTCGGCGTACGCCACGAGGAGGTCGCCGTCGAAGACACCGACGGTGCTCGACGCGATGTCGTAGCTCGGCCGGAGCCAGTCGGCCTCCACGTCCTCGAGCGTCATCGACGACTCACCGAGGTCGTGCACCTCCTCGGCAGCGATCGCGGCAAGCACGCCGGAGGCGTCCTCGAAGGTGAGCGGACGGTGGGTCAGCCCGGCGGGAAGGTCCAGATCCATGGCAGCAGTGTGACCGCTCATGCGTACGCGAACGCGCGTCGGTCGAGCCGGGTGTAGGACCGGCGACCGAGGGCGAGCAGCCAGCGGATCGGGGGCGGTGCGCCGTCGAGCAGGCGTGCGACCGCTTCCGCCGGGAGCTCGTCGGTCGCCCAGGGGAGCATGAAGAGCATCTGCCCTGGTGACGGCTTGCCGCGCAGCACCGTGGCCTCCAGGTGCGCCCACTCGTCGGCGGTGATCTCGGTCTGGATGATGCGGATCGCGTCGGCCTCCTCGTGCGACAGGTGCTCGTGCAGCGCGTCGCGCAGCTCCTCGACCGTCGTCGTGAGCCCGTCACGCTCGTCCTCGGTGAAGACGCTGCGCGGTGAGGTGGCCAGGCGTCCGAGCAGGCTCTCGGCACGCTCGAGCAGCGGGTCCACCAGCGCGTGCTCGGCCTCCATGGCCTCGAGGACCGCCCGGTCATCGCCACCGACGCGTTCGAGCAGCAGCGGCCAGATGCCGACGTCCTCCTTGGTGTGGTGCTCGTGCAGCTCGTGGGCGAACCGCGCCCAGCGTTGCTCGAGGGCGCGCCAGGTGCCGTGCTGGTCGAGCGGCGTAAGACGCACCGCGGAGGCGAACCGGCCGAGGTCACGTCGGAAGGCGTGGTGCATGACGTACATGCCGGTCATGTCGCACGGTCCGGGCGGTGCCGCAGCCTGGCCGGGCAGCAGGAGGGGTGGGAGGGCGGTCTGGTTCATGACGGCATCCGTTCGTTCGTGGCGTGGGTGGTGGTGCTGGGCGTGGTGGTGGAGGTGGTGAGCGGTCGGAGCCGGACGATGACGGCCGTGACGATCCACGGCTGCGCCTGGCCGGGCGCGGGCCGCGGGTCGTCGACGACATGGACGAAGCCGTCGGCCTGCACGACCCGCACCGCCAGCGCATCGACGACGCCGGCGCACGCCGACGCGACGACACCCCTCGGCGCGTCGGGACCGGGGTGCTGCGGCGCGAGCCCGCTGTCGAGGGCGCGGGTCTCGAGGTCGGCCCAGGTGACGCCGGCCCCGACGGTGGCCGTCGCGGTCCGGGGGTCGACGTCCACGTCGACGAGCCGGTGGGTCAGCACGATCATCACGGGCTCGTCGCCGGATGTCGGTCCGGAGATGCGGAGACCGTGGGCGCGTGCCACGTCGACCGCCGCTGCTGCGGCGAGCTCGGTGGCCGGAACCACGACGACGTCCGGGCGGACGTGCGGTGCGTGCGGGTCGGACAGCGCGGCGTCGTACGCCGGGTCGGTGGGGTAGGCGACCAGCCCGTCGACGGTACGACGCAGGGCGTCGACCGCGGCTGGGGGGATCGCAGTGGTTCGTCTCATGCGGTCACTGTCGCCCGGCCCGCTTGCCGACGACTGTCAGCGGACTTGCAGCGTCAGGTCCGCAGGTGGGCCGGGGTGCGGACCCAGCTGCGGTCCCACGTGCTGGCCTGGCCAGGGCCGGTCAGCCGGAGGGCGGCGTCGAAGTGGTGCCGGGCGATGACGTGCTCGCCGAGCGTCGTCGCGAGCAGCCCCAGGTAGTGGTCGACAGGTCCCAGCGCCAGGGCGCCGTTGAGTGATCGGGCGAGCTGTCCGGCCCACGGCAGCATCTCGTCGTAGACCACCCGGGCCTGCTCGACGTCGCCGAGCTCGCTGACGATGTGGGCGCGCACGGCGATGTCGAAGAGCCACGTCGCGTCGTGCTGCATCGGCGTCGGGCTCCACGTCCGGCGAGCGGCACCGACGTCGCCGGCGTCGAGGAGCGTGACGACCAGGAGATCGGTGGAGTGCCACGGCATCAGCTCGGTCATCCGGACCGCGTGCTCGTGGAGCGACGACGTGTCGCCCGCGGCGAACTCGATCGCGAACATCGACCAGAGCCAGATGAAGAAGCCGTTGGGGTCGCCGGACGCGGTGATCGTCGCGGCGATCGTGTCGAACGCGGTCCGGGACCCGTCGAGGTCGCCCTGCACGAGCATGGTCGTCGCCTCGAAGATCGACGACAGCATCAGCAGCTCGGGGAGCTGGCCGCTCGTGCCGGCGCGCACGGCCGACTCGATGTGCGCGGCCGCGGTGCCGAGGTCGGCCTCGGCGACCGCGGCGGAGTGCAGGTACATGTGGGCCACGGCGACGTAGCCGTGGAGGTCGGCCCGCTCGGCCGCCTCCAGCATCCGCTTCCCGATGCGACGCAGGACACCGGGGTCGTCGGAGGCGAGCACGCCGAAGTAGGCGGCATTGAGTGCCCGGCACTCCAGCTCGGGGTCGTCGAGCTCCTCCGCGATGGCCAGTGCCTCGGTGGCCGCCTCGACGACGACGTCGATGTTCCACGGGTCGGCCTCGATGACGAGGGCGTTGAGCAGCTCGATGTGCAGCGCTGGGTCGTCGTCGCCGACCGCTGCGAGCAGCCGGCGCAGCTCGTCGATGGCGGAGGCGTCCACCTGGTCGCTGGCACGGCGGGTCCACATCATCGGCGACTGCCACTGCCACGCGCGGGCCACGTCGACCTGCGTGCCGTGCTCCGTGGCCTCGCGGATCGCCACCTGGCGCTCGGTCGCCGCCGCCGTGATGTTCCCGTCGCGTGCCAGCGCCCGGACGAGGTCCAGCCGGACCGGGAGGGCCTCGGCCGGGTCGGCACCGGCGAGGTCGAGGGCCCGGATCGCGGTGCGCAGGTGCGGGACCGCGGCGGCGTACCCGCTCCTGGCGGCCGCGGCGAGCAACAGCGGCACCGCATCTGCGGCCGAGCGCCGGTCGAGGCTCGCGGTGGCGTGGTGGGCGACCTCCTCGACCCGGTCCGGCCACTGGCGGAGGTAGGTCGCGAGAGCTGCCCGGTGCAGCCGGGTACGCCGCAGGGGTGCGAGCCGGCCGTAGAAGGTGTCGCGGATGAGGGCGTGGGTGAATCGCAGGTCCGAGGGTCGCGGGCTGTCGAGCAGGCCCGCCACGAGGCCGGCGTCGAGGTGGTTGGCCACCGAGTCCTCGTCCGTGTCGGCCCACTCCTGCTCGAAGGCGACGACGAGGTCGAAGTCGAGGTCGCGACCCAGCACCGCCGCGCGCGACAGGGCGTCGGCCGTCGCGACGGGGAGGCGGTCGATGCGTCGCAGCAGCAGGTCGCGGATCGCAGCCGGCACCGTGTCGACGGAGTCGAGACCTTCGGAGTCCACGAGCTGCGCGAGCTGGCGCAGGAACAGCGGGTTGCCCGCCGAGCGGTCGACGAGCCGCTGCCACGCGCCGTCGGGCAACGTCGCCTCGACGCGCTGCACGAGCAGCTCCTTCGCAGCGCGGTCGTCGAGCCCGCCGACCACGACCCGGTCGAGGGTCCGCTCGGTGGTGAGGGCGAGGGTGGCGGCCAGGTCGCGCCCGACCTCGTGGCTGCGGAAGGTCGCGACGAACAGGACCGGTGCGTGCGTCGACTCCACGAGCTGCCACAGCACCTGGAGCGTGTCGTCGTCTGCGCGATGCACGTCCTCGAGGATCACCAAGGTCCGGGTGCCACGCGCCTCGAGCTGGTGCCGCAGGGCGTCTGCGAGCGCGAAGGGGCGCGCGTCCTCCGGCGGTGCGACAGCCAGTCCCTCCAGGATCTCCAGCCAAGCCTGGCCCGACGGTGTGCCAGCCACCTCCGAGCAGTGCCCCCGCAGCACCGACCAGGTCGACACGGACTGGTCGCCGAACCGCGAGACCAGCGCCGACTTGCCGAAGCCGGCATCGCCCTCCACCCAGACCAGTCCCGCGCGGCTGCGGACGGCGTCCGCAGCCGCACCGAGGCGGGCCAGCTCGTCCTCCCGGCCGAGGAGGGTCGGCGCATCGACGTCGACGACCTCCGGGACCGGACCGGGCGGCACGACCGGAGCCGGGCGCGCGGGGATCGCGAGGTGGTCGGCGTGGTTGAGGATGTCGGTCTCGAGGTCGCGCAGGTCCGGGCCGGGATCCACGCCGAGCTCGTCGACCAGCCGCTCCCGCAGGACGGCGAGGGCGGCGAGGGCGTCGGCCTGGCGGCCGGCCTGGTAGTAGGCGCGGGCGAGGAGGCCGACCGGCTGCTCGCGCAGCGGGTGCGTGCGGACGTGGTCCTCGAGGTCCGCGATCGCCTCCCCGCCACGACCGAGCCGCAGCGCGGCCGCGGCTCGCAGCTCGACGGCCTCGGAGTGCAGCTCGTGGAGGCGGGTGGACTCGGTGGCCGCCCACTCGTGGTCGAGGTACTCGGCGAACGGGTCGTCGCTCCACAGCGCGAGCGCCTCGTCGAGGGCGTCCACGGCCGCGGCGTCGTCGAGCCCGATGGCGCGGCGCACGAGGGCGGTGAAGTGCCAGGTGTCGACGGCGGCCGTCGGCAGCGCGAGTGCGTACCCGGGCGGGTTGCTCACCAGGACGCCGGCCGGCCGGCGCTTCTCGCGGTGTGGTTCGAGGGCGGATCGGAGGCGGGAGACGTACGCCTGGAGTGCGCCCGTCGCGCTCGGCGGGGGCTCGCCGCTCCACAGCTCTTCGAGGAACCGGTCCGTCGACACCGTCCGGCGACCGGCGGCGACCAGCAGCCCGAGCACCGCGCGCTGACGTGGGCCGCCGAGGTCGACCGGCTCGCCGTCCAGGCGGGCGCGGACGCCGCCGAAGGCACGGACCTCGAGCATGGGCTGATCCTAGGGACGAGGGAGTGGGGTGGCTGAGATGAACGGATCCTCAGCCGCCCCACTTGCGATCGACTTGCAGCTGGTCAGACCCGCTCGAGCTCGCGCTCGGCCGTTCGCGGCGCGCCGACTCGCTGGATCATGAGGATGCCGAGCGAGGCGACCATCAGCCCGCGCGGCACCTCGACGATGAGGCCGGCGACCACAGCGCGCTCCGGGAATGGCACGAAGAGCGGCAGGACGCCGAGGACCAGCATGATGCCGATCCAGCTTGGGATGCCCCCTGCCTTGATCAGCGCGATGCCGATGAGGATCAGGCCGAAGACGAAGATCAACCCGCCCACCGCCTGGAGGACGACGAACGACGTCGCGTCGAAGATCTCGCCCGTGTCGGAGACGAGGTGCCGTCCCTGCGGGTCGGCCGCCAGGGTGGGACCGACGAAGGCCTCGACGACGAGGTGAGCCATCGCGCTGAGCGCGTTGCCGACCATGTAGGTCGTGAAGCCGACGAACCCGAGCTTGCCGAGCTCCTCGCGGAAGAAGAGGTAGCCGCCGGGGAGGCCGAGCATCAGGAAGACGGCGCCGGCGTAGATCAGGTACTGCGCCCACGGCGACCTGGGAGCGAGGAAGACCTCGACGGAGTGGGACTGCCCGTCGATGACGGGGTGCAGCACCCCGCCGAGGAGGCTGAGGACGAAGGACATGATGAGCGCAAGGGCGCTGAGACGGTAGAGCGTTGTGGTGGTCATGCAGCGACCGTGAGGTACTCCGGTTGCCGGTGGCGTGCAGGCCACTGCACGTCGACTTGCGGGCCGTTACTCGACCGCCGTGCGCAGGAAGTCGTCGACCTCGGTTGCCGTCGGGGCCGACTGCGGCCCGCGCCGCGTCACCTTGATGGCGGCGGCGGCGTTGGCGCGCCGGCAGCCCTCGACCCACGGCGTACCGGCCGCCACCTCGGCCAGCAGCGCACCGGTGTGGGTGTCGCCGGCACCGTTGGTGTCGACCGGTGTCTGCGGGAAGCCGGGCACGTACGTCGTCCCGCCCTCCACGTGCACGGCGCACCCTTCGGGCCCGTCGCGCACGATGGCGACCGCGTCGCCACGCAGCAGGGGAGCGATCGCGGTGGTGAGCTCGGCGAGGTCGGTCGGCGGCTCCTGGCCGACCGCGCGGAGCAGCTCCTCGGCCTCCTCGGCGTTGCTCGACCAGACGTCGGTGACCTCGAGCATCGCGGCGCGGACGTGCTCGCTGAGGCCGGCGAACGCAGCCCCCGGATCGAGTACGACGACCACGTCGGGGTCGAGCGTCGGCAGCCAGGCCAACAACGGCTCGCCGGTGCTCGCGAGCGCGAACGAGAAGCCGGTCACGCAGACCAGGTCGCCGGGTCGCGGGTCCGAGGTCGCGAGCGACTCGACGGAGATGTGGCGCTCGGCGCCGAGGGTCGTGACGAAGGTGCGCTCGGCGCTCGGCTCGACCATCACCACGCAGATGCCGGTGTCGCGGTCGGGCACGGGGTCGGCGGCCGCGGAGATCCCCTCGGCCGCGAGGGCCGACCGGATCAGGTCGCCGTGGGGGCCGGTGCCGATCGCCCCGGCCTGGACGCACTCGGCGCCGAAGCGGGCCGCGGCGACCAGCACGGTCACGGCACCGCCGGCGTAGTCGGTGGCCGAGGACGCCATCACGTTCTGGCCGCGCGCCGGCAGGTCGGGGACCTCGACGACGACGTCGACCAGCGCCTGGCCGGTGTGGATGACCCGGCTCACGACTCCAGGACCTCGGCGGTCGTGGCGAGGGTGATCTGCGGCGGGTAGAGCGCCATCACGTCCAGCGCCGACCGGTGGTTCTCCGGGGTCGAGCCGGCACACGCGTCGGTGACGACCGTGATCGTCGCGCCGGCATCCGCGGCGGCCAGCGCGGTCGACACGACGCAGCAGTCGGTCGAGACGCCCGTGAGCACGAGGTGCGGGGTGGCGCCGGTGATCGCCTCGAGTGCAGGTCCCCACTTGCCGAAGGTCGGCACCGAGACGACGTGGCTCCCGATCCCGTCCATCTCGGGAACGAGCGACAGCAGCGGGTCCCCGTCGGGGACCGCGGCGAACGGCCACGCCTCCATGTAGGCCGCCCAGCTGCCCTGCGGCTCGGGCGCGGGCACCCAGCGCGTGACCACGGTGCGCTCTCCGGCCGCGGACGCGAGACGGCGTACGGGCTCGACGATGCCCGGGAACATGAGCGAGCCCCATTGGCTGTCGGGCGAGGCGAAGATCCGCTGCGGGTCGATCACGACCAGCCAGGCATCGGGATGCATGCCGTCAGCCTGTCAGAGACCTTCCAGTTCGAGATGCCCGCTTCGAGGTAGGGATCTCTACCTGTGAGCGGGCAGGTCCCCGGATATCCGGGGACCTGCGGGCGACATCGGACAGACGTCGGCGGCCACCGGTCCCCCGACCGGTGACCGCCGACGCGGCACGAGGGAGTAGAGGGGACCTACTTCACCTCGGCACGCAGGACCGCGCGCAGCCCGAAGGCGAGCGGGATCCAGAGCCAGAACAGCGTGGTGACGCCGAGCTGCTGCCAGTACTCGGTGGTCATCGAGCTGTCGAAGAGCCGGGTGACCGCGAACTGCACGTCGACCCACGGCTGCAGGTCGCGGAACCACTCCTGGAAGGCGGCGAGCGTGCCGAGGGCGACCGGCAGGACGAAGGAGTAGACGAAGTAGCCCACGATCGCCGCGGCCGAGCTGCGGAACAGCACGCCGAGCATGAAGCCCATCAGCATCCCGAGCACGTTGGCCAGGACGATGTTGCCGAACTGCGCGAGCGAGATGTCCCAGGTCGCGTCGAGCCCCGTGATCGCCGAGCCGACGACGTTGCCAAGCGCACCGACGGCGAGCGCGACGAACATCGCCACGACGCCGACGAGCAGCGTCGCGACCACCTTGGCGGACAGCACGCGACCGCGCCACGGCACGAGCGTGTACGTCGTCAGGCCGGTGCGCTGGCTGTACTCACCGGTGACCGACAGGATCGCGATGATCGGCAGGACGACCGACAGTGGCATCCCGATCGCGGTGGAGAACGTGTTCTGGGTGATCGCCTCGTCCGGCGCCCAGATGATCACCGCGGCCGTCGCGAGCACGGACACGATGCCGACGCTCGCCATCAGCCAGAAGCCGGCGCGGGTGTCGAACATCTTGCGGAGCTCGACCTTGACGAGTCGGGCGGTGGGGATGGGGCGTACGACGCGGGCCGGGGTGGCCGCCTCAGTGGCGGGTGTGTCGAGGACTGCGGGCTGGATCGTGGTGGTCATGCTGCTGCTCCTTCACGGGCGGTGTCGGCGGTGAGCTCGAGGAACATCTCCTCCAGGCCCGCGCCGTCGGCGGGGCGGAGCTCGCGCAGGACGACGCCTGCGCGGTGGGCGGTCTCGCCCACGAGCTCCGGTTCGGCGTCGACGCGCAGGCCGCCGTCGATCGGGGTGGTGACGACGGACGCCTCGTGCAGGGCACGGGCGAGGCGTTCCGTGTGGGCGGGATCGGACGTACGGACGAGGGTGCCGGCGGCGGCCAGCAGCTCGGCCTTGCTGCCCTGCGCCACGATCCGGCCCTGGCCGATGACGACGATGTCGTCGGCGATGACCTCGATCTCGTGCAGCAGGTGCGAGGACAGCAGCACGGTGCCGCCGTCGTTCGCGAACCCGCGGAGCAGGTCGCGCATCCACCGGATGCCGGCCGGGTCGAGGCCGTTGGCCGGCTCGTCGAGGATGAGGACCTCGGGGTCACCGATCAGGGCCGTGGCGATGCCGAGGCGCTGGCGCATGCCGAGCGAGTAGTCGCGCACCCGGCGGCCGGCCTCGTCGTCGGTGAGGCCGACGCGGGCGAGCGTCTCGGCGACGCTGGCCTTCGGCAGGCCCATCGTCTGCTGGGCGATGGTGAGGATCTCGCGGCCGCTACGACCGGCGTGCTGGGCGGAGGCGTCCAGCAGGACGCCGACCTCGAGGCCGGGGTTGACGAGCTCGCGGTAGTCGCGGCCGCTGATGGTGACGCGGCCGGAGCTGGCGCGGGTGAGGCCGACCATGACGCGCATGGTGGTGGACTTGCCGGCACCGTTGGGACCGAGGAAGCCGGTGACCCGGCCCGTCGCGGCCGTGAAGGACACGTGGTCGACGGCCGTGAAGGGGCCGTAGTGCTTGGTGAGGGACTCGACGCTGATCATGGGTCAACCCTCGTGGCGACCGGTGCTCCCGCACATCGGGGAGAGTGCCCGGTCGGTCCCCGAGACCGACCCTGAGAAGACCCCGGTGCCCGCAGATGTGGGCGGGTTGGGCGCGTCCGGGGACAATGGTGTCGTGAGCCAGCCCACCGAGCAGCGTCCGCCCCAGGTCACCCTGGCGTCGGGCATCATCATGTTCGCCTCGATCATGGTGCTGCTCACCTCCTGGGAGCGGGTGACGACGCTCGGCTCGCTCGAGACGCAGGAGGCGATCGCGACCGCGCTGGCGGAGCCGCCGTTCTCGTCGCTCGGCCTCGACGTGCAGTCGGCCTCCGACCTCCTGCGCTGGGTGGTGCTGGTCGCCGCGATGTCGGCGTGCGCCACCGCGATCCTCGGGTGGTACGTCCGCAAGCCCGACCGCTCGGCTCGCCTCGGCCTGTCGATCTTCGCCGTGCCCGTCTTCCTCAGCGGCATGTCCGTCGGGGGACTGGCCGGCTCGTTCGTCGCTGCCGGCACCGTCATGCTCTGGCTCTCGCCCGGTCGTGAGTGGTTCGCCACCGGTCGGTGGACGCCTCCCTCGCCCCGCCCCCAGGCCGACGACGTCGCACCACGTCGTACGCTGCCTCCCGGCGCGCCGCCGCAGCACCGGCCTCCGGGTCAGCTGCCGCCGCCCCCCTCCGGCCCGGCCTACGCCCCGCACGCCTACTCCACCCACGCGTGGCAGCACCACCAGGACCTCCACGCCCGCCCCGCCGCGATGGTGGCTGCGTTCGTGATCACCGTCGTGATGGCCGGCGGCCTGCTGACGATGTCGCTGCTGTGGGTCGCGATCGCCGGCCTGTCGCCCGACTTCCTGCGCAGCGTGCTCGAGCAGCAGCCCGAGCTGTTCGACGAGGGCCTGACGTTCGACCAGGTGCGCGACACCGTGCTCGCCTTCGCCGGCGCGTTCATCGTGTGGTGCGTCGTCGCCCTCGTCCTGGCCGGCTTCGCGATGGCCCGGCGCGACTGGGCGCGGCGCGGGCTCATGGTCATCGCCGCGTTCAGCGCCGTCGGCTGCATGTTCTTCGTGCTCGACAGCCCGCTGGTCGTCTTCCCCGCGATGGCGGCCGTGGCGACGGTCATGTGCCTGCGGCGCGTCGAGGTACGCCGCTGGTTCATGCTCGAGTCGCGCTGAGCCTCGCCCGCCCGGACCAGGTTGTCCGGCATGGTGGAATACCGGCATGAGTGATCCTCAGGAGCCCGGCCCGACGCACACGCCCTACGGCCAGCCGTCCGGACAGCCCGACCCCTACGGCCAGCCCAGCCCCTACGGCCAGCCGCCGAGCGACGCGCCCAGCCCCTACGGCCAGCAGTACGACCAGCAGTACGGCCAGGCCTACGGGCAGTACGGGCAGCCGACCAGTGACCGTCGTCCCGGCACGGTGACCGCGGCCGCCTGGATCACCATCGTGCTGTCCGCGATCGTCGCGGCCGTCTTCGGCTTCGCCACGCTCGCGCTGATCGTCGCGCGCGACCAGGTGATCACCGAGATGGAGCGGGTCCCGGAGTTCCAGGACGCCAACATCGACGCTGACGCCGCGGTGGGCGTCCTGGTCGCGGTGATGCTCGGCTTCCTCGTGTGGTCGCTGATCGCCGTCGTGCTCGCGGTCTTCGTGCTCAAGCGCTCCAACGTCGCCCGCATCCTGCTCGTCATCTCGTGCTCGGTGACGGCCCTACTCTCCCTGCTGAGCATCACCAGCGTGATCTCCGCCGTGTGGCTCATCGCCGCGGTGGCAGTGATCGTGATGCTGTTCGCCGGCGGAGCCAGCGCGTGGTTCAAGCAGCTCCCCGCGCAGCCGGGCGGCTACGGCGGCTACACCCAGCAGTACCCGAGCCCGGGTCAGCAGGGCGCCCCGAACCCGTACGGCGACCCCTACGGCCAGGCGCCGACCGGCCAGCAGTACCCGGCAGCTCCGACCTACCCGTCCAGCGACAACCCCTACGGTCAGCCCGATCCGTCGGCCCAGCAGCCGCCGCCGAGCGAGAACCCCTACGGCCAGCCTCCCGCCCAGGGCGAGGGCGGCTCCGACCACCCGCCGAAGGACTACCCGGGTCGTTAGGCCGCGTCCCTCGACTCCATGGCCTCCTGCGCGCCGCCCTGCGGGCGCCGCGCTTCGTTATCGTCAGTCGAGGGACGCGACCTAGCGGCTGAGGTCCGCCGCGGCGAGACGTCGTACGCCCTCCGCGATGACGTCGGGCTGCTTGCAGAAGGCCCAGCGGACGAGCTGGCGACCGGCCTCGGCGTCGTCGTAGAAGCCCTGCGTCGGGATGGCGACGACCCCGGCGCGCTCGGGCAGGGCGAGGCACAGCTCGCGGCCGTCGGCCCAGCCGAGGTGCGACACGTCGGTGGTCGCGAAGTAGGTGCCCTCCGGCACGCGCGGCTCGAGGCCGGCCGCGGCGAGCCCGTCGCACAGCAGGTCGCGCCGCGCCTGCAGGTCGCGCGCCAGCTCGGTCGGCCAGTCCGGCTCGTGGTCGAGGGCGTGCGCGACCGCCGGCTGCAGCGGTGATCCCGACGTGAAGGTCAGCCACTGCTTGGCGGCCAGCACGGCCCGCACCAGCGGTGCCGGACCGGTGGCCCAGCCGACCTTCCAGCCGGTGAAGGAGTAGGACTTGCCGGCGCTCGACAGCGTCAGCGTCCGCTCCCACATCCCCGGCAGGGTGGCGATCGGGACGTGTGCGCGGTCGTCGAAGACGAGGTGCTCGTAGACCTCGTCGGTCACCACCAGGACGTCGTGCTCGATCGCGAGGTCGGCGACGAGCTGCAGCTCCTCGCGCGTCAGCACGGTGCCCGTCGGGTTGTGCGGCGTGTTGAGCAGGACGAGCTTCGTGCGGTCGGTGATCGCGGCCCGCAGCTCGTCGGGGTCCGGCCTGAAGTCAGGTGCCCGCAGCGTCACCGGGCGACGCCTCGCGCCGCACATGTCGAGCATGGCGACGTACGAGTCGTAGTAGGGCTCCAGCACGACGACCTCGTCGCCCGGGTCGACGAGGCCGAGGAGGGCGGCAGCGACGGCCTCGGTGCACCCGGTGGTGACGACGACCTCGCGGTCCGGGTCGATCTCGAGGCCGTAGTGGCGCTGCTGGTGCCGGGCGATCGCCGCCCGCAGGGCGGGGACGCCGATGCCGGGTGCGTACTGGTTGGCACCCGCCTCCAGCGCCTCCTTGACGGCAGCGACCACCGAGGCCGGGCCGTCGACGTCGGGGAAGCCCTGGCCGAGGTTGAGCGCACCGGTCCGCACCGCCAGCGCCGACATCTCGCTGAAGACGGTCGGCGGGATGTGGGCCAGGCGGGCGGCGAGCGGCTTGCTGGTCGGTTCGGCGGTGGGCACGCCGACACGCTACCCAGCGACGTGGCTAGGGTCGGTCGCGTGACCCACGCTGACGACGCCCTCGCCGCCGACATCGACGCCACCTGCCGCCTCACCGGCGAGTTCACCCTCCGCTCGGGGCAGGTCGCCGACACCTACTTCGACAAGTACCTCTTCGAGGCCCAGCCGGCGCTGCTGGACCGGGTGGCGGCGCAGATGGTCGACCTCCTGGCCGAGGGCACGGAGCTGCTCGGCGGCCTCGAGCTCGGCGGCATCCCGATCGCGACGATGGTCAGCTCGCGCACGGGCCTGCCTGCCCTCTTCGTGCGCAAGAAGGCCAAGGAGTACGGCACCGCCAAGCTCGCCGAGGGCCCCGACGTCGCCGGACGCCGGATCACCATCATCGAGGACGTCATCACCACCGGCGGGGCCGTGCGTGACGCGACCAACGCGCTCCGCGAGCTCGGTGCCGTCGTCGAGGTCGTCGTCTGCGCGATCGACCGCTCGCCCGCCGACGAGAACCCGCTCGCCGACGTCGGGCTCGAGGTCAGGTCCGTCCTCACCCGCGCCCAGCTCGACGCCGCCTCGGCAACCGCCGGTTGAGGAGGTCGCGCAGCGACCGTCACGAAACCCGGGTCTCGTGACGGGACTTCGTCCCTCCTCGACCAACGGGACGGCCCGGTCAGTCCAGGTCGCGGCCGGTGATGTCGCGGTCGGGTCCGCCGTCGTGCTCGCCGATCTCCGCGCCGGGCGCATCCGTGCGGCGGTGGCGCCACCACTCGACGACGATCGGGATGAGGGAGAAGGCGACGATGACGATGACGAGCTTGTCGATGCTCTCGCCGAGCGTGGGGAACGCGTCGCCGAGGAAGTAGCCGAGCAGCGTGATCGACAGGACCCACAGCACGGCCCCGACGAGGCTCCAGAGGAAGAAGCGGGCCCGGTCCATGCGCGTCACGCCGGCCACGACGGTGATGTAGGTCCGGACGAACGGCACGAACCGCCCGATCACGAGAGCCTTGTTGCCGTGCCGGTCGAAGAACGCCGTGGTCTGGTCGAAGTACTTGCGCTTGATGATCCGGCCGTCGCGCTCGTAGAGCGGTGGCCCGATCTTGCGTCCGATCTCGTAGCCGACGACGTTGCCGAGGAAGGCGGCCACGGTGAGGAACGCCATCGCGATGAGCAGCTCGACGAACGGCGGCCCCGGGAAGAGGTCGAGCTGTCCGGTGACGATGAAGAGGCCCAGCGCGAACAGCAGCGTGTCACCGGGGAGGATCGGGAAGAACAGCCCGCACTCCACGAAGACGATCAGCATGCTGATCCAGAAGAGCTCCGTACCGAAGCGGTCGAGCAGGTAGTTCGGGTCCATCCAGTCGATGCCCAGCAGCAGCGGGGTGACTGCGAGACCAGGCAGGCTGGACAGGTCGGGGACGCTCACGCGCGTCACCCTAACCAGCACTGCCTACTGTTCTCGCATGCACGAGGACGCGTACGACGCCGCCCGGGCGCCCTACGACCCCATGCCGCACGGGCGCCCCGAGGTGGGCGTCGGTCCGTGGGAGGGTCCGTGGCCCGAGGGCGAGACGTGGGACCCCGAGCTGCTGCGCGACGGTGACCGGCGCAACGTCGTCGACCGCTACCGCTACTGGACCCTCGACGCGATCGTCGCCGACCTGGACACGAGGCGGCACGGCTTCCACGTCGCGATCGAGAACTGGCAGCACGACTTCAACATCGGCACGATCGTGCGCACCGCCAACGCGTTCCTCGCCGCCGAGGTGCACATCGTCGGCAACCGACGCTGGAACAAGCGCGGCGCGATGGTGACCGACCGCTACCAGCACGTCCGCCACCACGCCGACGCCGCGAGCCTCGCGACGTACCTCCACGGACTGTCGACACCGGTTCGGCTGCTCGGCATCGACAACCTGCCCGGCTCGGAGCACCTCGAGACGATGGAGCTGCCGCGCGACGTCTGCTTCCTCTTCGGCCAGGAGGGCCCGGGGCTCTCCGAGCAGGCGCGCGAGGTGTGCGACGGCACCTTCTCGATCGCGCAGTTCGGCTCGACCCGGTCGATCAACGCCAGCTCGGCGGCCGCGATCGCGATGCACAGCTGGATCAGGGCGTACGCCGACCTCGGCGACGCGGGTGCCTGGCGCGGCTGACCCGGCCCCGATCCACCGATCTCTCGCCCGCTGCGCGCCGGCGTCGATCGCTGGATCGGGGCTCACCCGTGCCGCTGCGGCGCCAGCACCCTCTCGAGGGATGCCAGCCCGCGACTGCTGTGGCTCTTGACCGTGCCCTCGTTGATGCCGAGCTCGGCGGCGGTCTCGCGCACCGACAACCCGAGCCAGTGCCGCAGCACCACGACCTTGCGCTGCTGCTCGGGCAGCTCCTGGAGCGCGGTGATGAGGGCGTCGCGCTCCTCGAGCGGGGTGTCCGCCGCGGCCGCGGGGTCCTGCCCCGCGCCGAGCGCCACGGTGCGCACCCGTCGCTGGCGCCGTCGGTGCGCGTCGATGCTGGTCCGTACGAGCGTGGTGCGGACGTAGCCGTCGGGGTCGCGGTCGGCGCTGAGCCGGGGCCAGGCCAGGTAGAGCTTGGTGAACGCCTCCTGGAGGAGGTCGTCGGCCAGGTGCCAGTCGCCGCACAGCGCGTACGCCACCCGGCGCAGCCGGTCCTGGCTGGCCACCACGTAGTCGCTGAACGCGGCCTCGTGCCGGCGTGCGCGTGCCATCACCGGCGGTCCGACTGCTCGCGCTTCTCCGCCACCTCGCGCTCGAGCTCCTTCCGCTGGCGCTCCCCCTGTGCGTCCGCCGCCCAGTCGATGTTCGCACGGCGCCTGGCCACGATCGCCTCGAGCGACGCGACGTCCCCGAGCTTGCTGAACGAGGATCCGCAGTTCCCGTCCCCGAGGACCGCGAAGTAGGTCACGCCCTCGTGGAGCAGCTCCACGGCGGCGGTGGCGTTGGGCGCGCAGAAGCCCTCGATCGGATCCTCGACCACGCGGACGATCTCCGCGCCTCCCACCGTGTAGAGCTCGCCGTCCCGGTAGCCGACGAGCGGAAGGGAAGCGTCGAGGGTTCCGCGGACCGTCGCGATCGGCAGGGAGTCCATGGGGTCCTGCTCGTCCGCGACGAACTCTCGCAGCGTGCGCCCGGCGGGCGCGTCCCAGCTGACGCTGACGATGCCCTGCCTGCGCACCAGCAGCACGTAGCGTCGCTGGCCGTCGCGGGTCAGGTCGAGCGCCACCGACGTGAAGCCACGGATGGCCGGGTCGACCATGTTCGTCGCCGTGACGCCGCGGCGGACCGTGAGCTCTGCTGTGCGCGGGTTCATCCGCGCCCACTCCTCCGGCTCCCAGTTCTCCATCGAGGCGGTCACGGGGATGTCCAGCGCCGGCGCGGGCGTCGGCGAGGAGACCGCGGGAGCCGGACGATCCGTTGCGCGGTCCTCCTGGCCCGTCGAGAGGGTCGCCACGCCGGTCGCGACCGTGGCGGCGACGACGATCCCGCCGAGCGCCCGTCCGGCGGTGCGGCGACCCGCGGCACGCCGACCATGGTGGAGCCGCTCCTCGAGCGGCGGGTGGGACGGACCACCCGAGGTGGCCTGGTCGAAGCGGTCCTTGAGGTCCATGACGTCTCCCCGTTGCGTGCTGACTGATGCTGTCACGGGTGAGTACGTCGCCGACGTGGATCGGTTGTCATCACGAGGTGGGTCGCGCAGCGGTCCGGGGCGTCCCCACACGGTCCCGGGCCGCTGCGCGAGGCAGGCGTGCTGCCGCAAGGCCAGACCGTATGTCGCGGACAGGGGCACGTTCTTCATCCGTGGGGGTGCAGTTCGCACCCCCACCTCCGCGTCAGCGGCGCTGCGGGGCGAGCACCTGCTCCAGGGCGGCGAGGCCGCGGCTGCTGTGGCTCTTGACCGTGCCCTCGTTGATCCCGAGCTCGGTCGCGGTCTCCCTGACCGAGAGGCCGAGCCAGTGGCGCAGGACGACGACCTTGCGCTGCTGCTCGGGCAGCGCCTGGAGGGCGTCGAAGAGCGCCGACCTCTCCTCGACCGGTGTCGGCCCGTCCGCACCCCGCTCCGGCAGTCGGTCGGTCGGCCGCTCGCGGCGCCACGGCCGGCGGGACTCGTCGATGTTGGCGCGCACCATGATCTGGCGGCAGTAGGCCTCCTCGCCGCCCTCGTGCCGGATCCGCGGCCACGCGACGTAGAGCTTGGTCAGCGCCGTCTGGAGCAGGTCGTCGGCTCGGTGCCAGTCCCCGCACAGGGCGTACGCGATCCGGCGCAGGTGCGTCTGGCGCGCGGCCACGAACTCCGAGAAGGCCGCGTCGCGGTCCGTGCCCCTCATCGCATGCCCGACCCGGACGCGTACTGCTCGCGGGCCCACTCGATGAAGGCGCTCATCGAGTCGAAGGTGCCCCCGGCCGGGACGACGTCGAGCGTGCCGCCGATCACGCGGTAGGCGGCGAACTCGGAGCGGCCATCGACGAGGAGTCGTACGACGCCCGCGGCGGTGGCGTCCATCGAGAAGCTCTCGCCGAGGTCGACGTCGGTGCGTTGCTCGACGACCACGATGCCCGGGCGGGCCGACGAGACGTTCCCGGCCCCGTCGAGCACCAGCCAGGCCTGGTCACTGGTGTCACCGCTCGACGGCGTCACCCCGTTGGCGACGTCGAGGGTGTGCTGGCTCCGCACCGCCTGGGCCAACCAGCCCTCGAAGTCACCCGTCCTCTGCACGTTCGTCGCCGACGCGCCCTGGTTCGGGTAGGCCGTGAGCAGCGCGTACTGCTCCCGGCCGTCCACCATCAGCCGGACGCCGAGGGAGCGGCCCTCGTCCTCGGCGTAGCCCATCGGGTTCGGTACCCGCTCGAGGACCGGGCCTGCGCCCGGCGCCAGCACCAAGCCGGAATAGGTCAGCACTCCCGGGCTGCCCATCGTCTCGAGGGAGTCACGAGCCGCGTCGCGCATCCGCTCGAGCCGCTTGCGTCGTGCCTCCTTCGCCGACATCGTCGGCCGGGCGTCGGCGGTGGGGGACGCACCCTGTGTCGCCACCGGTGCATCGCCGCGCGGCGCGCTTCCCGGGCCGCTCGCCCAGGCGGCGCCGGCGCCGACCACCATCGACGCGACGATCGCGAACGACGCGGCACGCCGGCGTCGTACGGCCGCGCGTCCCGTCGCGACGTAGTGCCCGGGCGGCTGGTCCTGCCCGGTCCCGAACGAGCTGTCCAGCTCGCGCTGCCAGTCGATCTCGGTGCCCATGTCCGGTCCTTCCCCCGCAGTGAGTCTTGCACCGGTCCACACGGAGCGCGTCCCGCGTCGGTTGTCACGTGCTGAGACGGATTTGCGGCGCAGAAGCGACTGGCGGGTAGCCACTAGGGTTGGCAACGCCTTTCCTGATCGCTTCCGAGGAGAACCCCGATGCCCATCGCCACCCCCGAGGTCTACGCGCAGATGCTGGACGCCGCGAAGGAGAAGTCCTTCGCCTACCCGGCCATCAACGTCTCGTCGTCCCAGACCCTCAACGCCGCGCTCAAGGGGTTTGCCGACGCCGGCTCCGACGGCATCATCCAGGTCTCGACCGGCGGCGCGGAGTACCTCTCCGGCCCGTCGATCAAGGACATGGTCACCGGTTCCGTCGCGTTCGCGGCCTACGCCGCCGAGGTCGCGAAGAACTACCCGGTCAACATCGCGCTGCACACCGACCACTGCCCCAAGGACAAGCTCGACGGCTTCGTCCGCCCGCTGCTCGACATCTCCGCCGAGCGCGTCGCGCGGGGCGAGGCGCCGCTCTTCCAGTCGCACATGTGGGACGGCTCGGCCGTGCCGATGGACGAGAACCTCCAGATCGCCGAGGAGCTGCTCGCCAAGTGCGCGGCTGCCCACATCATCCTGGAGATCGAGGTGGGCGTCGTCGGCGGCGAGGAGGACGGTGTCGCCAACGAGATCAACGACCAGCTCTACACGACCCCCGAGGACGCCATCGCCACGATCAAGGCGCTCGGTGCCGGCGAGCGCGGCCGCTACATGACGGCGCTGACCTTCGGCAACGTCCACGGCGTCTACAAGCCGGGCAACGTCAAGCTCCGCCCGGAGATCCTCAAGCTCGCGCAGGAGGCGGCAGCCTCCGAGCTCGGCCTGGGCTCCGACGCGCGTCCCTTCGACCTGGTCTTCCACGGCGGCTCGGGCTCGACCGCGCAGGAGATCAGTGACGCCGTCGACTTCGGCGTCGTGAAGATGAACGTCGACACCGACACCCAGTACGCCTTCACGCGTCCCGTCGCCGGCCACATGCTCGCCAACTACGACGGCGTGCTGAAGGTCGACGGCGAGGTCGGCAACAAGAAGCTCTACGACCCGCGCGCCTGGGGCAAGGCGGCCGAGGCCGGCATGGCCGAGCGCATCGTCGAGGCCTGCGAGAACCTGCGCTCCGCCGGGACCTCGCTCTCCAGCTGATCGACCTTCGAGCGGTGGTCCACCCGTAATTCCCACGCGGACAATGTGGCCGGACCACCGCTCGCTGGCGTGTCCTGGGTGGCGCGCCCCCGACCGTACGACGACTCAGTGCCCGGCGGCCGCTGCGGGCTCGGCGGCCGGGGCCGGGGCGAAGTGCTGCGGGCGCTCGAAGAAGAGCACCGCGACCAGTCCGAGCACCAGGACGAACGGCAGCAGCAGGAGCGCCTGCGACATGGCGTCGGTGAAGGGCCCGGCCACCTGGGCGGGCAGCGACGAGCCGCCGGACGCCTCGGTCGGCGAGAAGGTCAGGCCGTTGGCGGCCAGCCGGGCATCGATCAGCACGGCGATCGCGGCCGAGCCGAGGACGGCGCCGACCTGGCGGGTGGCGTTGTAGACGCCGGAACCGGCGCCGGCGCGCTGGGGCGGGAGGTTGCGGTTGGCGGTCGTGGCGAGCGGTCCCCAGAGGAACGAGCTGCCGAGGCCGACGAGCGCGAAGACCGCGATCAGCTGCCACAGCGGGGTGTCGGGCGCGAGCACCAGGGCAAGCAGGAGCAGCGAGGCGGCCAGACCGGCGAAGCCCGCCAGGGTCAGCACGCGCGGGTGCACCTTGTCGGTGAGTCGGCCCGCGACGGGCGCGGCGAGGATCGAGGTGATCGCCATCGGCGCGAGCAGCAGCCCGGCCTGGGTGGGGGAGTAGCCGCGCACGAGCTGGGCCCACAGCATCAGCGGGAAGCCCATCGCGGTGAAGGCGAAGGACACCGTCGTGATGGCCAGGTTGGACACCGAGAAGTTGCGGTCGCGGAACAGGCTCAGCGGGACCAGCGGCTCCTGGCGGTTGCGCGCCTGCCACAGGACGAAGAGACCCATCACGACCAGGCCCGCGATGATCAGGCTCCAGACGGTGATCGGGCCGGTGATCGTCGACCAGTCGTACTGCTCGCCCTCCTGGATGCCGAAGACCAGCAGGAACATGCCGGCACCGCTCAGCGCCACGCCCAGCCAGTCGAAGCGGTGGTCGTTGGTGTCGAGGCGCGGCACGAGTCGCCAGGCCAGCGCGAAGGCGACGACCCCCACGGGCACGTTGACGAAGAAGATCCACTCCCAGCCGAGGCTGTCGACCAGCACGCCGCCGAGGATCGGGCCGACGAGCGTGGCGACGCCCGCGGTCGCACCCCACAGCGCCATCGCCGAGCCGCGCCGCTCGATCGGGAAGATGCGGGTGATCACCGCCATCGTCTGCGGCGTCATCATCGAGGCGCCGAGGCCCTGCGCGACGCGTGCTGCGATCAGGCCCTCGATCGTCGTGGTCAGCCCGCACGCGAGGGAGGCCAGGGTGAAGACGGTGAGCCCGACGAGGTAGAGGTTCTTCGGGCCGAAGCGGTCACCGAGCCGGCCGGTGATCAGCACGGGCACGGCGTAGGCGAGCAGGTAGGCGCTGGTCACCCAGACGACCTCGTTGACCCCGGCCTGCAGGTCCTCGATGATCGCCGGCGTCGCCACCGTCACGATCGTGGTGTCGACCAGGATCATGAAGAAGCCGATGCACAGCGCCCAGAGGGCGGGCCACGGCTCGGTCGGCGTGGGCGTCTCGGTGGCGGTCTGCTGCGCTGCTGCGGTCACGGATCAAGTGAACACCCGCCGTCCGACATCGATTCCTCCGCCGTGTTCGCTGGTTGAGGTGCGAGCGCAGCGAGCCTCGAAACCAGTCAGGTTTCGAGGCTCGGGCGCAGGCGCCCTCGCACCTCAACCAGCGATGGATCAGCGCGCCGGTGCGTTGCCCGGGATGTCGTCCGGGTCTCCGTAGGCCTCGTCGTGCGTCCCGTGCTCGGCGAGGTCCTTCTGCACGCGCGGGTCGTCCGCGTCGGCGAAGTAGTCGAACGGGATCGTCTCGTCGCTGCCGTTGGAGACCTTCATGGCGTTGAAGATCGCGCTCAGGACGACGGCGATGACGAGGTTGATGACGAACGCCGTCATCGCGATGTAGCCCATCTGGTCCAGCCCCGGGATCAGCCCGAGCGAGCCGCCGAAGTGCTTGCCGGTCACCGGGTTGATCACCTGGTAGGCCTCGACGGTGCCGTAGACCATGCTGACCGCCCAGCCGGCGAGCAGCGCCCAGCGGTGGAACCACCGGGTGAAGAGGCTGAACACGACCGCGGGGAAGGTCTGGAGGATCCAGATCCCGCCGAGCAGCTGGAAGTTGATCGCGTTCTGCTTGTCGAGCGTCAGCACGAAGACCAGCGCGAACGCCTTCACCAGCAGCGACATCAGCTTGGAGACCTTGGCCTCCTGCTTGGGCGTCGCATCGGGCTTGAGCCACTCCTTGTAGATGTTGCGGCTGAACGTGTTGGCCGCCGCGATCGACATGATCGCGGCCGGCACGAGCGCGCCGATGGCGATGGCAGCGAAGGCGACGCCGGCGAACCACGCCGGGAACATGTCCTCGAACAGCTGCGGGATCACCAGCTGCGCGTTGGGCTCGCCGTCGAGGCCGATCGGCGTCGTGCCGGCCGCGATCGCGACCCAGCCGAGCAGGGCCAGCAGGCCGAGCACGAAGGAGTACGCCGGCAGGATCGCGGCGTTGCGCCGGATCGTGTTGCGGCTGCTGGACGACAGCGACGCGGTGATCGAGTGGGGATACATGAACAGCGCCATCGCCGAGCCGAGGGCGAGGGTGGCGTACGCCCATCCGGCACCGACGCCGGGCAGGAACGCGCCGGTCGGCTTGCCGGTGGCCTCGTTGACCGTGGCCATCTTCTCCTGCGCGGAGCCGAAGATGTTGTCCCAGCCGCCTACCTGCCCGGGCAGGTAGATCACCGCGACGATGATGACCAGGTAGATCAGGATGTCCTTCACGAACGCGATCACCGCGGGGGCACGCAGGCCGCTCGAGTAGGTGAAGGCCGCCAGCACGGCGAACGCGATGAAGAGGGGAGCGTCCTTGGCGACGATGTTGTCGCCGCCTCCGACGCCGGCCACCTCGAGCACCGCCTGGATGCCGACGAGCTGGAGCGCGATGTAGGGCATCGTCGCCACGAAGCCGGTCACCGCAACGGCCAGCGAGAGGCCCCGGCTGTCGTAGCGTCCGCGGACGAAGTCGGCCGTCGTCACGTAGCCGTGGCGGTGGCTGACCGACCACAGCCGGGCCATGAAGATGAAGATGATCGGGTAGAGCACGATCGTGTAGGGGACGGCGAAGAAGCCGGCCACCGCGCCGGTCGCGAACATCGCCGCCGGCACCGCGACGAACGTGTACGCCGTGTAGAGGTCGCCGCCGAGCAGGAACCACGTGATCCAGGTGCCGAACTTGCGGCCGCCCAGGCCCCACTCGTCGAGGGACTCGAGCGAGTCCGCCCGCTGGAAGCGCGAGGCCATGAATCCGGCCACGGACACCAGCAGGAACAGCGCGATCAGCACGCCCAGGGCGACTCCGTTGATGCCACCGTCGGCAGCCATCACGGTCAGGTGCGGCGTCATCGTTCCTCACCCGCCTCGTGCGTGGTCTTCCCGCGCGCCGAGAGGGTCAGCTTGTAGGCCGTCCAGGTCAGCGCCGAGCAGATGAAGACCCAGAGGAACTGGTACCAGAAGAAGAACGGGAAGCCGAAGAGCTCCGGGTCGGCCTTGGCATAGCTCGGCACCCAGAGGAGCGCGACGATCGGGATCGCGAGCAGGACGGCGGCGATGGCCATCTTGCCCTTGTCGGTCGGGGGTGGGCCCTGGTCAGGGCGCGACGGGGTAGGGCTCGAACTCATGTGGTCCAGACCACCACGCGGTGACGACGGTCACGCTCATCCGCGCGGTGCTTGCGCGACGAGCGGTCGGTCTGGCGCGACGAACGGTCAGCCCAGCAGCTCGTCCGCCGCGGCCGCGCTGGAGTCGCGCAGGAAGGTGGAGCAGCGCTCCCACTCCTCGGTCTCGCCGATCGCGCGCGCCGCCAGGGCGAGGAGCGCGAGGGAGCGCAGGAAGCCGCGGTTGGGCTCGTGCTCCCACGGCACGGGACCGTGGCCCTTCCACCCGTTGCGGCGCAGCATGTCGAGCGAGCGGTGGTAGCCGACGCGGGAGTAGGCGTAGACCGTCACGTCATCCGCCCCGGCGTCCTGGGCCTGCTGCGCCAGCGCCGCCCACGCGGCCGGCGACGCCGGGTGACGGCGTACGACCGCTGCCGGGGCGTCGCCACCGGCGAGCTCGGCGTCCGCCGGGTCCGCGGGCAGGTGGGTGGGGGGAGGGCCGGCCATCAGGTCGCCACCGAAGGTGCTCATGCCCCCCAGCCTAGGTGCGTACGCCGTCCGGGAGACTGCCGCCATGGGCGAGACCTTCACGACCGAGATCCAGGCGCGCTACCGCGACATCAACCTCGCCGGCCACGTCGACAACGTCGAGGCCGTGCGGGTGCTCGACGAGGCGCGCTACGAGTTCCTGCGGTTCGCCCGGCTGCCCGGCCTCCCCGAGGGCGCGACCGGTCTGCTGCACGGTGTCGACGCCGGGGTGTCCGAGCTCGTCGCCTCGCAGACCATCGAGTACCACGCCGAGATGCGGTTCGTGCCCTACCAGCCGTTCGTCGCCGTGCTCTGGCTCTCGCGGGTGGGACGCTCGTCGTTCACCGTGTCCGCCGAGCTGCGGGTCGAGGCGGGCGGTGGCCCGGCCGCGGTCTGGGAGTGCGTCAACGTGCTGTGGGACCACCACGCCCAGTCGGCGTGGACCATCAGCGAGTCCGTGCGCGCCGACCTCGAGCGCTACCTCGGCGAGCCGGTGGCCTTCCGGCGCTGACTCGGGAAGGCAGCTCGCGGGTCGGCAGGGTCCGCCCACGCTCGCGCCGCACCGACCACGCGGCGAGCTGCCTGCGTTGGTCAGGCGCCGAGAAGCCGACGCACCTTCTCCGGCCCGAGCGCCAGCACCAGCGTGGGCAGGCGCGGGCCGCGGTCGGCGCTGACGAGGAGGTGGTAGAGCAGCCGGAAGAAGTCCTTCTGGTCGGCCTTCACCTGGTCGGTCGGGGCGTCCTCGAAGCCGAGGCCGCGGGCGACCTTGGGCACGCCGTAGACGACGGAGGTCACCGCGTCGAGGTCGGGCTCCGTCGGCAGCCGGTCGAGGAAGATCCGCAGCCACAGCTCCTCGTCCTCCGACAGCGCGGCCAGACGGTCGGCGTCGGGCGTGTCCCGCACTGTCGTACGCTCCGCCGCCGGCACGTGCTCGGCCGTCCACTGCATCGCCTTCGACAGGCGCGGCTCGAGGTCGGCGGTCGAGCCGTGCGGGTAGCCCGAGGACTCGACGATGCGGGAGATGTGCTCGGCAGAGCCGGCGGTCACGTCGGCGACCGACGACAGCAGCCGGAACGGGACGGCCACCTCGGGCGAGGGCAGGGGGCCGGCCGAGGTCTCGGCGGCGCGGTGCCAGGCCAGCGTGGCGACGTCGGACTTCTCCGGGTCGGCGGCCTTGCGGCCCAGCGCGTCCCACTCGTCGTAGAGGCGTACGACGGTCGGTCCGAAGTCGATGTCGAAGGCCTGCGTCGGCGCCCGGCGGACGTAGAGCCAGCGCAGCATCGGCGACTCGAGGATGCGCAGGGCGTCGGTCGCGGTGGGCACGCCGCCGGCCGACGACGACATCTTCTGCACGCCCGCGAAGCCGACGAAGGCGTAGATGACCCGGGCGGGAGCGCGCCAGTCGAAGATCGACGGCGCGATCTCGGTGCCGACCGTGTAGGACGAGCCGGGCGTCATGTGGTCGCGGCCGGCCGGCTCGAAGTTCACCGACTCGTAGGCCCACCGCATCGGCCAGTCGACCTTCCAGACGAGCTTGCCGTCGGTGTCGGTCGACAGGTCGGTGGTGCCCTCGAAGCCGCAGGACGAGCAGGTGTAGCTCAGCGTCGTGGTGTCGTCGTCGTACGCCGTCGTGGTGACGGTGTCGCGCCCGCACTGGCGGCAGTAGGGGCGGTAGGGGAAGCGGGTGATCGCGTCGCCTCCGGAGGGGGCGTCGTCGTCCTCGTTGGCGACGGAGTCGGCCAGGTCGGCGGCCTCCTGCTCCGAGGCGTCCTCGGCGGGGGCGACCTTCTTGGTGCGGTGCTTCGCGAGGACGGCCTCGATGTCGTCGCGGCGCGAGACGGCGAGCAGGACCTGCTCGCGGTAGGCGCCGGAGGTGTACATCTCCGTCTGCGAGACCTCCTCCATCTCGACGCCGAGCTCGCGCAGCGACTCCTGGAGCGGGGCCTTGAAGTGGTCGGCCCAGGAGCCGTGGCACTCCCACGGGTCGGGCACGGCGGTCAGCGGGCGCCCGATGTGCTCGGCCCACGACGCGGGCACGCCCGCGGGCACCTTGCGGAAGCGGTCGAAGTCGTCCCACGAGTGCAGGTGGCGCACCGGCACCCCGCGGCGGCGCAGCTCCTCGGCGACGAAGTGCGGGGTGATGAACTCGCGCAGGTTGCCGAGGTGGATCGGCCCGCTCGGGGAGGCGCCGGAGGCGACGGTGACCAGGTTGCCCTCGCCCGCGTGGCGTACGGCGTCGTCCGCCGCGCGCGTCACCCAGTCGACCGGGTCGCCCTTGCTCTTCTGTCCACCTCGTGCCATGCGGGCAAGGCTATCGGTGGCAGTCGGGCGCGATCCCCGGGGCCGTGAGCCGGCGTCGGAGCGAGGAGGGGCGCCGGAGCCGTCCCCCGCGGCGGCTCCGACGCCGTGCTCCGTCGGAGCGAGCAAGCCGCACACCCCCGCGTCGGCTCGCGCCGCAAGTATGGAGTGGCCGGTCGCTGCCACGCGGATCAATAGTGCCGCTGGCACTAAACTGCCACGCATGGCTGGTGACCCCTCCTCGGTGCTCGCCGCGCTCGGCCTCGACCGGACCGCCGAGAACCTCTACTTCCGGCTGGCGCCCCTGTCGGGCCACACGGTGGTGGGAGTGGCGCAGCTGGTGCAGACCGAGCCGGACCGACTGCTCCGGGACGTCCGGCCCATCGTGGAGCGTGGCCTGGTCGTCGTCGCCGACGAGCGCATCATCGTGCCTCCGCTGGCCGAGGCGGTCTCGGAGCTGGTCCTGCGCGAGGCGCGGATCGCCGCGACGTCCGCGACCAGGCTGGCCGAGCTCTCCTCGGCGGTGCCCCACCTGGTCGCGGCCGCCACCCGTCCGGACCGGGAGGACCTCGCCGAGGTGCGGCCCCTGGACGGCGAGCTCAGCTCGGGGGGCAACCCGATCGACCTGCTGCAGCTGATGGTGCGCACCAGCCGCGGCGACATGCTGTGGCTGCGTCCCGACGCATGGGCGATGCCGCGGGAGTCGCGCATCGCCGAGCTGCTCGCCGAGGCCATGGCGACGGGACGTCGCTCGCGCGCCATCTATCCGGTGCGTGCGGTCACGGAGGCGCCCGAGGCGCTGCGCACGCGGGCACGGCTCGGGGAGCAGGTGCGCGTCATCTCCGAGGTCCCGACGCGGATGTTCGTCCTCGGCGACTCCCATGCGGTGCTGCCCGAGCCGCTGGGCTTCGCCGACGAGCCACGGGTGCACATCCGCCAGCGATCGGTCGTGGCCGCCCTGACGCTGTGGTTCGAGGCGCTGTGGCTCCGCGCGTCGCCGCTGCCCGAGCTCGAGGGCGGCGCCGGACACCTCGACTCCCGACGCTTCCTGCTGGAGCAGCTGATGGCCGGCGCCACCGACGAGGTCATCGCGCGCAAGCTGGGCATCGGCCTGCGGACGGTGCGACGCAGGATCGCCGAGCTCATGGTCGAGCTGGGTGTCGACACTCGCTTCCAGGCTGGAGTGGAGGCGGTCCGCCGCGGGTGGCTATGACGGCAGGATCATGGAGTACGCCGCCGGCTCGAGGCGCCAGCTGCGGCTGCGCTCGGGCCCGTCGATCTCTCCGTCGGCCGACATCCAGAACTCGTCGCCGCTCACCTTGACGGACTTCCCGCGGAGCATCAGCACGTCGTCGCGGTCGTCCTGGTCACCGTTGCGCAGCTTGGCGACGTAGCCGAGCTTCGCCATCGGTCCCACCGCCCGGCTGATCATCACGTCGAGCTGGCCGTCCTCGGTGTCGGCCTCGGGGTTGAGCTCGGTGCCACCGCCGACGTTGCTGCCGTTGCCGATCGCGACCATGAGCACCGGGCGGTCGACGTCGTTGACGACCCTGCCGTCGACCTCGACGCGCATCCGCCAGCTGGGCGGGTGGAATGCCGAGAGGAGGGCGCCGATCGGGTAGCCGAGCTTGCCGAGGTTGACCTTGCCGACACCCACGGCGCCGAGCCGGCCCTTCCACCTGGCTCCCTTGCGACTGGCCTGCGCGCCGACGCCGACGTGGACGTTGTTGACCACGACAGTGCCGGTCTCGTCGATGATCAGGTCGACCTTGCGCGGCTCGCCGTCGAGCACCAGCCGCGCGGCGTCCTCGATGTCGAGCGGGATGTCGTTGCCGCGGGCGAAGTCGTTGCCGGTGCCCATCGGCAGGAGGCCGAGCGTCGAGCCGGCCAGCTCGTGGCGCTTGTGCAGCGCGGTCACGACCGCGTGGATGCTGCCGTCACCGCCGGCGACGACGACCGTACGGCCGCCGGCGCGGTGCAGCACACCGTCGAGCTCGCCGGGGTTGGAGGTCTTGGCCACCTCGACCGACGCCCCGGACCGGAGGATCTCGAGGGCGGTGGCGAGAGTCTCCTCGTCGGACGTGCCGGCGTCGGCATTGGTGATGACGAGGAGCGAGCGCACGATCGGACAGTAGTCCACCCACGGTGGGGGTGCGGTAGCGTGGCGTCGCAAGAGCTCCGGTGCCTTGTGCCGGGGCTGTTTCGTTTTCTGTCGAATGACACAGGAGGGCTGAGATGCCCGCAATCGTCGTGCTCGGCGCCCAGTGGGGCGACGAGGGCAAGGGCAAGGCCACCGACCTGCTCGCCACCACCGACCCCATCGACTTCGTCGTACGCACCAGTGGCGGGCACAACGCCGGCCACACCATCGTCGTCAACGGCGAGAAGTACGCCACCCACCTGCTCCCCAGCGGCATCCTGACCCCCGGCGCCACCTCGGTGATCGCCAACGGCGTCGTGGTCTCGCCGGAGGCGCTCTTCCGCGAGCTCGACGGCCTCATCGCCCGCGGCGTCGAGGTGGCCGACCTCAAGGTGAGCGCCAACGCGCACGTGATCGCCAGCTATCACGCCACCATCGACAAGGTCACCGAGCGCTTCCTCGGCAAGAACCAGATCGGCACCACGGGTCGCGGCATCGGCCCGGCCTACGCCGACAAGATCAACCGCGTCGGCGTACGCATCGCGGACCTCTTCGACGAGAAGATCCTGCGCGAGAAGATCGACGCGGCGCTCGACGTGCGCAACCACCTGCTCACCAAGGTCTACAACCGCCGGGCGATCGAGGTGGACGCCGTCGTCGAGGAGCTGCTGGCCTACGCCGACCGGCTCCAGCCGATGGTGTGCGACACCTCGCTGCTGCTCAACCAGGCGCTCGACGCCGGCCAGACGGTGCTCTTCGAGGGCGCCCAGGCCACGATGCTCGACGTCGACCACGGCACCTACCCGTTCGTCACGTCGTCCAACCCGGTGGCCGGTGGCGTCTGCGTGGGTGCCGGGATCGGCCCGACGCGCATCGACCGGGTGATCGGCGTGATCAAGGCCTACACGACCCGCGTCGGCTCGGGCCCGTTCCCCACCGAGCTGTTCGACGAGGACGGCGTCCAGCTCCAGCAGCTCGGCGGCGAGATCGGCGTCTCGACCGGCCGGACGCGCCGCTGCGGCTGGTACGACTCCGTGGTCGCCCGCTTCGCCAGCCGGGTCAACGGCCTGACCGAGTTCTTCCTCACCAAG
This sequence comes from Nocardioides baculatus, assembly GCF_016735675.1. GTDB lineage: Bacteria > Actinomycetota > Actinomycetes > Propionibacteriales > Nocardioidaceae > Nocardioides > Nocardioides baculatus. The sequence continues at coordinate 1,090,331 of NZ_JAERSG010000001.1, forward strand.
CTCGACATCCTCGGTGCCTGGGAGCAGATCCCGGTGTGCGTCGCCTACGAGATCGACGGGGTCCGCGTCGACGAGATGCCGATGACGCAGACCGAGTTCCACCACGCCAAGCCGGTCTACGAGTACTTCGACGGCTGGATGAGCGACATCTCCGGCTGCCGGTCCTTCGACGACCTCCCGAAGAACGCGCAGGTCTACGTGCAGGCGCTCGAGGAGATCTCCGGCGCCAAGATCTGGGGCGTCGGTGTCGGGCCGGGCCGCGAGCAGACCGTGGTGGTCCACGAGGACTGACGGTGCCGTGACCAGGTCGGTGGGCGACCACCTCCTCCGGGTCGCGGGGGCGCACCGCACCCAGGCGCTCAACGCGCAGCTCGCCGGCCTGTTGGCGCTGGTCGCCGGCATCCTCAACTCCGTCGGCTTCGTGGCCGTGTCGGTCTACACCTCGCACATGACCGGCATCACCGCGAGCCTCGCCGACCACCTGGTGCTCGGCGGAGCGGGTGCGGTCGGCACGGCCGGCTGCGCCCTGGCGTCGTTCGTGCTCGGCTCGATGGCCTGCGCCTGGGTCTTCAACTGGGGACGCCGTCGTGACCTGCGCGGCAGGTACGCCCTGGTGCTGGTGGTCGAAGCGGTGCTGATCCTCTGCTTCGGCCTGCTCGCCGACGTGTCGAGGTGGTCCCACGACGAGCTGCTCTTCGTCGGCGTCCTCTGCTTCACCATGGGCCTGCAGAACGCCGTGATCACCAAGATCTCCGGTGCCCAGATCCGCACCACCCACGTCACCGGGATGATCACCGACATCGGCATCGAGCTGGGCAAGCTCACCTATGTGCCGCGCACGCCGGGGCTGGCGCCGGTCCAGGCCGACCGGGCCAAGCTCGGCCTGCTCGTGACGCTGGTGTCGCTCTTCTTCGTCGGCGGAGTCCTGGGCGCCGCGGGCTACCTGCGGTTCGGGTTCGTCACGTTGGTGCCGGCGGCCCTGGTGCTGCTGGTGGCCTCGGCAGCCCCGGTGCTGGCTGACCTGCGGCACGCCCGGCGCCGATAGGCTCGCCTCCCGTGAAGACCCTCGTCATCGGCACCGGCGGCCGGGAGCACGCGCTCGCCCTGGCCCTCTCGCTCGACCCGGCCGTGCACGAGGTGCACGCGGCCCCCGGCAACCCCGGGATCGGCGAGGTCGCCACCCTCCACGACGTGGACTCCATGGACGGCGCGGCGGTCGCCGCCCTCGCGACGGCGCTCGCCGCCGACCTCGTGGTCGTCGGGCCGGAAGCACCCCTCGTGGCGGGCATCGCCGACGCCGTACGCGACGCCGGGATCGCCTGCTTCGGGCCGTCGCTGGCCGCCGCCCGGCTCGAGGGGTCGAAGGCCTTCGCCAAGGAGGTGATGGCCACCGCCGGCGTGCCGACCGCCGGCTCCCGCACCTGCGCCACCGCTGACGAGGTCGCCGCGGCGCTCGACGCGTTCGGCGCACCCCACGTCGTCAAGGACGACGCCCTCGCCGCCGGCAAGGGCGTGGTGGTGACCAACGACCGCGACGAGGCCCTTGCTCACGCGGCCGGGTGCGAGCGGGTCGTCGTCGAGGAGTTCCTCGACGGTCCCGAGTTCTCCCTGTTCGTGGTCTGCGACGGCACGATCGGCCGACCGCTCCTGCCGGCCCAGGACTTCAAGCGGATCTTCGACGGCGGCCGCGGTCCCAACACCGGTGGCATGGGGTCCTACGCGCCGCTGGACTGGCTGCCGGGCGACATGGTGCAGGCCGTGATGGCCAAGGTCGTCGACCCGACGCTCGCCGAGATGCGACGCCTCGACGCTCCCTTCGTCGGCTGCCTCTACGTCGGCCTCGCGCTGACGTCGGCCGGCCCGAAGGTCATCGAGTTCAACGTCCGCTTCGGTGACCCCGACATCCAGCCGGTGCTCGCCCTGCTGGAGTCGCCGCTCGGCGCGCTGCTCGCCGCGGCAGCGGTCGGCAACCTGGCCGACGTACCGGAGCCGGAGTTCGCCGACGGAGCAGCGGTGTCCGTGGTGATGGCCAGCGCCGGCTATCCCGAGGGCTCGTCGGCGGGCGACGTCATCGTCGGCACCGAGACGCTCGCGGTCGAGACCGACGTGGACGTGATCCACGCCGGTACGGCACGCACCGACGCCGGACTGGTGACGGCGGGCGGGCGCGTGCTCGCGGTCCGTGCGACCGGGTCCGACGTCGCCGACGCCCGCGCGAAGGCGTACGAGGGCATCTCGTCGATCAGCTTCCCGGGCGCCCAGTGGCGCCGCGACATCGCCGCCGAGCCGCTCGGCGTCGTCGAGGGAGCGGCGTCGCGTGGCTGACGCCTTCACCTTGGGCACGGACCTGGTGATGCGCGAGGTGCTGCACGGCGCGCTGTGGGCCCACTGGCTCGAGCGGGTCGTCGCGGACGACGGGCCCCACGGTGTCCTTGCGACCTTCCAGCCCAGCGGCACGCCTCTGTCCTTCCCTCCCCACCCGACCCCGCACCCGTGGGGCCACCTCGACGCCTGGCAGGGCACGTCGGTGCTCAAGCTCCGCCGTGCCGGCGACTGGTATGCCGTGTGGAAGTTCTTCGACGCCGACGGCGCCCACCTGTCGTGGTACGTCAACTTCGAGACGCCCTACGTCCGGCAGCCCGACGGCATCGACGTCAACGACCTCCAGCTCGACATCGTGATCCCGCCCGGTGAGCCGTGGCGCTGGAAGGACGTGCAGGACCTCGCGCCCTCGCTGGCCGCCGGTCGGATCTCGCAGGACGAGCTGCTCGCCGTGCTGGATGCCGGCTCCGAGGTCGCCGATCTGCTCGACCGTGACGATCGCTGGTGGGCGCCGTGGGACGACTGGTCACCGACGGTGGGAGAATGAGGGCCGTGAGCGTCCCCAACGTCCTGGCCACCCGCTACGCCGGCGCCGACCTCGCCGAGATCTGGTCGCCCGAGCACAAGATCGTCCTCGAGCGCCAGCTCTGGGTCGCGGTCCTGAAGGCCCAGCGCGACCTCGGCATCGACGTGCCCGACGGCGTCGTCGAGGCCTACGAGTCGGTGATCGAGAAGGTCGACCTCGACTCGATCGCTCGGCGTGAGCGCGTCACCCGCCACGACGTGAAGGCGCGCATCGAGGAGTTCTCGGCCCTGGCGGGGCACGAACACATCCACAAGGGCATGACCTCGCGCGACCTGACCGAGAACGTCGAGCAGCTCCAGGTACGCCGTTCGCTCGAGGTCGTGCGCGACCGCGCCGTCGCCGCCCTGGTCCGGCTCGGCCGGCTGGCCGCCGAGCACGAGGCCACCGTGATGGCGGGCCGCTCGCACAACGTGGCCGCCCAGGCGACCACGCTCGGCAAGCGCTTCGCGACCGTCGCCGACGAGATGCTGACCGGCGTCCAGCGGATCGAGGAGCTGCTCGCGCGCTACCCGCTGCGCGGGATCAAGGGTCCGATGGGCACGTCGCAGGACATGCTCGACCTGCTCGACGGCGACGCCGCGAAGCTCGACGACCTCGAGCAGCGCGTGGCGACGCACCTCGGCTTCGAGCAGACGCTCACGAGCGTCGGCCAGGTCTATCCCCGCTCGCTCGACTTCGACGTCGTGTCGGCGCTGGTGCAGCTGGTCAGCGGCCCGTCCAACCTCGCCACCACGGTGCGGCTGATGGCCGGCCACGAGCTGGTGACCGAGGGCTTCAAGGAGGGCCAGGTCGGATCGTCGGCCATGCCCCACAAGATGAACACCCGCTCCTGCGAGCGGGTCAACGGCCTCGCCGTCATCCTCCGCGGCCACCTCTCGATGGTGAGCGAGCTCGCCGGTGACCAGTGGAACGAGGGCGACGTGTCCTGCTCCGTCGTCCGCCGGGTCGCCCTGCCCGACGCCTTCTTCGCGACCGACGGGCTCTTCCAGACCTTCCTCACCGTGCTCGACGAGTTCGGTGCCTTCCCGGCGGTCATCCAGCGCGAGCTCGACCGCTACCTGCCGTTCCTGACCACCACCAAGGTGCTGATGGCTGCGGTCCGCAACGGCGTCGGCCGCGAGGCCGCGCACGAGGCGATCAAGGAGGCCGCCGTCGGCACGGCCCTGGCGATGCGGGGCGGCCGGGCCGACAACGACGTGTTCGCCAAGCTCGCCGCCGATGCCCGCCTCGGCCTCACCCGAGACCAGATCGAGGCGCTCGTCGCCGACCCCATCGAGTTCACCGGCGCGGCCGTCGCCCAGACCCGTGCGGTCGTCGCCCGGGTCGAGGCGCTCGCGGCCCGCCACCCCGACGCGGCGGCGTACGTCCCCGGCGCGATCCTCTGACCGGGGGTTGTCAGGCTCTCGCTGAAGGAACCCGCGGTCAGTCCCCGAGCCGCCAGGACCGGACGGCGGCGGCGAGGGCGATCGCGAGCACGGCGAGCGCCGTTAGGAGGGCCGAGCGCGCCGCCACGGGAGCGGACGCTGCGGCGTTGACGGCCTGGTAGACCGTCATCAGCAGGGCCGCGCCGAGGGCGGACCCGATGCGCTGGCCGGTCTGGAGCGCGCCACCGGCCGCGCCGCCCATCTGGGGCGGCACCTCGGCGAGGGTCAGCGTGAAGTTGGGGGAGATGACACCGCCGCCGCCGATGCCCGCGAGGAACATCGCCGGCGCGAGGGTCCACCACAACCGGTCGGTCGGCTGCGTCACCAGCAGCGCTGCGAGCGCGGTGCCGGTCATCATCACCGACAGCGCCACCAGCGTGACCTTGCGGCCCAGCCGTCCGACCAGCTTGCCGGCCAGCGGCGACGTGGCGGCCGCGCCGACGGCGAAGGGCGTCATCAGCAGCGCGGCCCGCAGCGGCGAGAACCCCTCGCCCTCCTGCAGGTGCACCGACAGCACGAGGAAGATCCCGGTGAAGCCGGTGAAGTAGAGGGTGCCGACCAGCAGCCCGTTGGCGTAGCCGGGCAACCCGCGCAGCAGCGAGACGTCGAGCAGCGGCGGGTGACCGCGATCCACCGTCCGCGCCTCCCACCGCACGAACGCCCACGCGAGCGGCGGGAAGGCGAGCAGCAGCACCAGCGGCAGCCCGACCCCGCCCTCCAGGCTGATCAGCGGGTAGAGGACCGCCAGCACCGCGAGCCCGAGCAGCAGGGCACCGGGCAGGTCCACCCGCGGGTCCTTCTCGGCGTCGGCGCCGGCGTCGTTGTCGGGCACCATCCGCCGGATCAGCACGAGGGCGACGAGGCCGATCGGGACGTTGATGAGGAAGAGCGAGCGCCAGCCGTTGTCCTCCCCGAGCAGGCCGATGAGCAGGCCGCCGATGAGTGGCCCGGCGGCCGAGGCGACCGCGACCGTGAAGCCGAACATCCCGAAGGCGCGCCCCCGCTCCTCGCCGCGGAAGAGCTGCTGGATCAGGCCGGAGTTCTGCGGCGTCAGCAGGCCCGCGCTCGCACCCTGCACCAGCCGCGCGACGACGATGGCGGCCGCGTTGGGCGCGAGCCCGACGGCGAGGCTCGAGACGATGAAGCCGGTCAGCCCGATCGTCATCAGGCGCCGCCGGCCGTGCGCGTCGCCGAGCCGCCCGCCGGCGACCAGCGTCATCCCGAACGCGAGTGCGTACCCCGACACCACCCACTGGATGGTCGCCGCGCTGGTGTCGAGGCCCGCGCGGATCGACGGGACCGCGACGTTGACGATCGTGACGTCGAGCAGCGACATGAATCCCACGACCAGCGACACCGCGAGCACGCGCCAGCGACGGGGGTCGGGCTCGTACGTCGCCTCGCCGCGGGCGGCGTCGGTCTCCTCGCTCTGCGTCATCGGCGCCAGCCTTGCACCCGCTGCCATGCGCCGTCCCCGCCCGTCGGGGCATGATCGGGACATGTTGGCGGTCCAGGCCCGGGTGACCGGACGGGTGCAGGGGGTCTCGTTCCGCTGGTGCACCCAGGAGCGGGCGCGGCAGCTCGGCGTCACCGGCTGGGTCCGCAACGAGCCCGACGGCTCGGTGCTCGTCCACGCCGAGGGCGAGGACGTCGCGGTCGACGCGCTCGTCACCTGGTGCCGCACCGGGCCGTCGATGGCGCGCGTCACCGACGTGGCGGTACGGGAGGCGGCGGCGAGCGGCGCGACGTCGTTCGAGACGCGCTACTGATCCTGGGAAGAAATCCGCCCGACGCCTGCAACGATCCGGGGCGAGGCGGACACGGGGGAGTCATGAACGCATCGGGGGACACGCGCGAGGAGACCTTCCGCGGGTTGTACGCGGCACACTTCGACTGCGTCCTGGGCTACGCGCTCCGGCGTACGTCGCGCGCCGAGGACGCCGCGGACGTGACGGCCGAGACGTTCCTCGTCGCCTGGCGTCGTCTCCAGCACGTCCCGGTCGGTGACGCGGCGCGTCCGTGGCTGTACGCCGTGGCCCGCCGCCAGCTCGCCAACCAGCGCCGCGGAGAGCTGCGACGCCGGCGGCTCGGGGAGCGGCTGCGTCACGACCTCGCTGTGGTCGTCCCGGACGTCAGCGACCAGGTGGTGCAGGACCACACCGTCGACGCCGCGATGGCCAGGCTCAGCGCGCGCGACGAGGAGGTGCTGCAGCTGCACCTGTGGGAGGGCCTCGAGCCGCGTGAGATCGGCGAGGTCCTCGGGCTCTCCGGGACCGTGGTGCGGCCGCGGCTCTCCCGCGCCCGCGCCAGGTTGCGCGAGCTGCTCGGCAACGATCCACCGGCTGCCGGACACATCCAGGACAAGCACCCGACCCCGTCCCGCGAGGAGGAGCGATGAACCCACGCCTGACCGACCAGGCCGTGTCCGAGCTGCCGCTCGCCGCGGCTCGGGCCGAGCTCCTGGAGGAGATCATGTCCGTGTCCGCCGCTGGACGACCCACCGAGCACGACGACGAGGGCCCGCGCCGGGGTCGTCGCTGGGTGGCGACGATCGCCGCCGCTGCTGCTGCCGCGGCCCTGGTCGCGGTGCCGAGCTATCTGCTCGCGAGGGGCGGCTCCGACGCGCCCGCCCCGGCCGACGCGCCTGCGCCGGCCGACGCGTCCGATCCCACCGCGACCCCGGAGCCGTCGACCGCAGTTCCCGGCGTCGTGCACGAGTGGCTGGTGCTCGACGCCCCGGGGTGGCAGCTCACCTACAGCTCCGGTGCCGACGGGTGGCACGAGGTGCAGTACGAGAACGGCAGCCAGCGCCTCGACGTCAGCGTGGTGGGGGCCGAGCTCCGCGCTGACTACGTCGCGGACCGCCAGCGCCTCGACTACCCCGAGGTCGATCCGGGCACGCCCGTGCAGCTGGCCGGCGCGGACGCCCTCATGTGGCCCTACTCGGCCGACGACCACACCGCCATCGGGGTCGCGGCACAGGGCGTCTATCCCGAGGTGCGCGGAGCCGGCATGGCGCGGGCCGCCTACCTCGACCTGCTCACGCAGCTGCGGTGGACCGACCAGGCGGGATTCGAGGCGTCGCTGCCCGAGTCGTCGGTGACCGGCGCCGAGCGCGGTGACGTCGTCGAGCAGATGCTGAGCGACGTCCCGGTGCCACCCGACTGGGAGAAGCCCGACTCGACCGAGACGGACCGCTACCAGCTCGGCGCGGCCGTCGCCGGCTCGGTGGCCTGTCAGTGGATCGCTGAGTTCGAGCGCGCGACCCGGTCCGGCGACCAGGCGGCTGCCTCGCAGGCGTCCGATGCGATGGCCACCAGTCGGGACTGGGCGATCCTGCGGGAGATGGACGCCACGGGTGACTATCCCGAGGTGCTCTGGGAGCTCGCCGACGAGCTGGCCGCGGGCCGGGTGCCGGAGGGCTGGCAGGGGGCGCTCGGCTGCGCCTGATCTCCGCGACCCCGAACTCGAGTGATCTTGTCGACTATCGTGGGGGCATGACGACGGCCACCTCAGCCCCGCCCACCTACGACGACGTCCAGGTCGTCGTCCCGGCGCCCGGTCCCGGCGCCGGCAACTGGGCGGGTGCCGCGAGCGCGGTGCTGGTCGACGGCGTCTTCTGGCTCACCTGGCGCGTACGGCGTCCGCTGACGGACGGCCGGGGCGTCTCGGTCGTCGTGGCGAGGTCCGACGACGGGCTGGCCTTCGAGCCCGTCGCCGAGGTGTCGCGGGAGGCGTTCGGTGCCGAGTCCTTCGAGCGTCCCGTGCTCGTCCCGCTGCGCGAGGGCGGCTGGCGGCTGTACCTCTCCTGCGCGACACCCGGGTCGAAGCACTGGTGGGTCGACAGCCTGACGGCCGACACGGTCGCCGCCCTGCCGGACGGCGTACGACGTCGCGTGCACGAGGGTGACGCCGCGACCGGGGTGAAGGACCCGGTGATCACCGTCGGCGACGACGGCTACGAGATGTGGCTGTGCTGCCACCCGCTCGACGAGCCCGGTCACGAGGACCGGATGACGACGCGGCGGCTCACCAGCGCCGACGGGCTCGACTGGACCGACCAGGGCGAGGTGCTGGCCGGGCGCGAGGGCCAGTGGGACGCCCGCGGCGCCCGCGTGAGCGCGGTGCTGCCGGACGGCGCGGTGCTCTACGACGGGCGACCCGACGCCGAGTCCAACTGGTTCGAGACGACCGGGGTGGCCACCTGGGACGGCACCGCGCTGACCCGGCTCGACCAGCCGCCGATCAGCTCACCCCACTCCGACGGCGCCTTCCGCTACGCCACCGCCGTGCCGCTGCCGGACGGGCGGGTCCGCTACTACGTGGAGGCCGCGCGCGACGACGGCGCGCACGACCTGGTCACCTGCGTGCGCTGAGCGCGGTCACGGTCGCACCGGTGGCCCGCTCGTCGAACGACCCCCGGTCCGCGGGTGAAAGCCAGTCGCCGAAGTCCTGCCCGGTCAGCTCGCCGAGCAGTGCGATGTCGTCGACGTACGACTCCAGCAGCCGCTGGCGACGCATCGTGTCGAGCCGGGGTCGGTGCGCGGCCGTGCTGTCACCGAGCAACGCGATCGACAGCGGGTGGATGCGGCGCCAGACCTCGGGCGGCGCGAACTGGCCGAGGCGCGCGCCGGCGCGCACGACGGGACCGACGACGCTCGCCCGCAGGCCGGGCGTCACGAACCCGCGCGCGTTGTCGCGCGGGATCGAGTCGACGAGGCCCTCGCGGATGCCGAGGAACCGGCTGACCCGGTCGACGGTCGACCCCGGTTGGTCGATGAGGTCGCGGTAGCGGACGACCAGGATCCGCGCCGGGTCGACGTACGCGTGGAGGTGCCGCAGCTGCTCTCCGTAGCGGCCGAGCTCGCGATAGCGCCAGAACGGCGCCCAGCCGGCGCGGACCCGCTCGTCCTCGCGCTCGAAGGCGGTGACGAAGTCCGACTCGGGCTCGAGGCCGTCTGACCAGAGGTGCATCCAGTTGCTGTAGGCGCGGTCGACCGGGTCGCGCACCACGGCCACCAGCTTCACGTCGGGCAGGGCCTCGGCGATCCGGCGGTGCGCCCCCTGGCTCCAGAGGTAGAACGGCGTGCTCTCCCCGCGCACCTGCCGCTCGGCCGCGGGCTCGAAGAGCGGGAAGTAGCGGTCGGCCCGCCAGATCCACTCCTGCTGCGAGTGCTTGTCGCCGGGGCCGCACCACGCCGGCGGAGGAGCGCCGTCGCACAGGAAGTACTTCGGCTCCTTCGGATCGGACACGAAGACGTCCGGATGCTGTGCCAGCGCCGCGTGCAGTGCGGTGGTGCCGGCCTTGGGCGCGCCGATCACCAGGAAGTCCGGTCGTGGTGCTCGGGTCATGCGTCTCTCCTGCATCAATGTCCAGTAACTCACTCGACAATACTCGGCCCGGCCGGGGAGGAGAAGGGAGTGGGCGGGATCTCGTCGCCGTCGGCTTCACGGGGAACCCTTGGTCGCTCGACACTGGAGGCATGTCCGCCCCCGTCACCGTGTCCGTCACGCGCCACGTCGATCCGTCGCACACCACGCAGATGCTCGCTTGGATGCAGGCCGGCACGTCGATGGCCGAGAAGTTCGACGGCTTCCTCGGGTCGGGGTGGGTGCGCCCGAGCGCCGACTCCGCCGACTGGCACATGCTCTACCGCTTCGCGGACGCCGACTCGCTCGCGGCCTGGGAGGCCAGCCCGCAGCGCGCCTGGTGGCTCGAGGCGGCCGCCGGCGACGTGGAGGAGAAGCGTCGCGAACGGCGTACGGGCATCGAGGGCTGGTTCGACGAGCCCGCCTCGGTCGAGCTGCTCAGCGCCGCGCCGTCCCCGCCGCCGCGGTGGAAGCAGATGGTCACCATCTTCATGGTGTTCCTGCCGCTCAGCCTGGTCGCCAACTTCGTCGCGTCGCAGACGATCGCGGGCTGGCCGCTGGTGCCGCGCGTCGTGCTCGTGACGACCGTGATGACCCCGTTGATGACCTACGTCTTCCTGCCGTGGATCACGCGCCGGATGTCGTGGTGGCTGCACCGCTAGGGTCAGCTGCCATGGGCGACGTGGACGTCAGCGGCGACCCGTGGCGTGGTCGCCGGGACTGGCGCTGGGTGGCGATGTGGCCACTCACCAGCCTCCTCGGCGGGCTCTGCGCCTTTGTGCTGGTCTGGGTCGCCGTGGCCTACGGGACCTTCGGGCCCGAGGGCCAGGGGCTCCCGCTCCCGCTCCCGATGGCGAGGATCGTCGGCCGCTCGGTGGCCTTCTTCGTGGTCCACGCCATGTTCGGTGCCGTTCTCGGGCTGCTGGTCGCGCTCGTGCTGGCGTTCCTCGTGGGCGACGCCGGCGGGCAGCGTGCCGAGCGGGCGGCCCGCGTGGTGGCCGGTGGGACCTACGCGATCGTGGGGATCCTGGTCGTGGTCCTGGTCGGCGCCGGAGGAGGATCGCTCCTCATCGTGGTCGCCACCTCGGGCGCCGTCGGCGTCGTCGCGGGTTGGTGGCACCGGCGACTCGCGAGCAGGCCGCGGGTCGAGGACTTCTACGCGCACTAGGCTGGCCGCGTGGCCGACACCATGATCCCCACCGCGCCCGACATCGAGGGCACCACGCACCTCCACTCCGGCAAGGTCCGCGACCTCTACCGGATCGACGGGGGCGAGCACGAGGGCCGGCTGCTGATGGTCGCCAGCGACCGCATCTCGGCCTACGACTTCGTCCTCGACACGACGATCCCCGACAAGGGCGAGATCCTCACCCGGATGTCGCTGTGGTGGTTCGACCGGCTCTCCGGGCTGGTCGGCAACCACGTCGTCTCGACCGACGTCCCGGCCTCGGTGGCCGGTCGCGCGGTCATCTGCGAGCGCCTCGACATGTTCCCGGTGGAGTGCGTCGCGCGCGGCTACCTGACCGGCTCCGCCCTGGCCGACTACCACCGCGACGGCGAGGTCTGCGGGGTCGCACTGCCCGCGGGCCTGCAGGACGGAAGCCGCCTCCACGAGCCGATCTTCACGCCCGCGACGAAGGCCGACCTCGGCGACCACGACGAGAACGTCGACTACGAGGCCGTCTGCGAGGCCGTCGGGGACGACGCCGCCGCCGAGCTGCGGATGCTCACGATGGAGGTCTACGGCAAGGCCCACGACCTCGCCCGCGAGCGCGGCATCATCCTGGCCGACACCAAGCTCGAGTTCGGCAGGCGGCCGGACGGCACGACGATCCTCGGGGACGAGGTGCTCACCCCCGACTCGAGCCGGTTCTGGCCGCTCGACGACTGGCAGCCCGGCCGCACCCAGACGGCGTACGACAAGCAGTTCCTCCGCGACTGGCTCACCGGCGAGTCCGGCTGGGACCGTCACTCGGGCGAGGCGCCGCCGTCGCTGCCCGACGAGGTCGTCGAGCGGACCCGCGCGAGGTACGTCGAGGCCTACGAGCGGCTGACCGGGGAGACGTTCTGACCACGCGGGCGATCGACGCGACCGTCCAGCTGCCGGTCAGCGCCGAGACTGCGTTCCGCTACCTCTCCGACCCCCGCAACCGGCCGGAGTGGCAGTCGTCGCTGCTCTCGGTGGCGGTGCCCCCCGACGAGGAGCCGCACCTCGGCCAGACGTGGAGCGAGACGACGGCGGTCGGCGTACGACCTCACCTCGAGACCACCGTCTTCACGCCGTTCCGCGACTGGGCCGAGACCGGCCACTGGCGCGGCGTGACCGCCACCCTCGCGCTGCACTTCACCGACGTGCCCGGCGGGTGTCGCGTGCACGCCACCGGCGAGATCAGCGGCCAGGGGGCGTGGGCCGTGCCCGCCGGTGCGGCCGGGCTGATGGCCTCCCGGGCGATCGCCGCCGACCTCCGCAAGGCTGGCAGGATCATGGCCTCGCGCACCTGACCGGTGACGGCGCTCACATGCCCTGAGTAGGTTGTCGGCATGTCGAACCTCTCCTCGCTGCTCGAGCGCACCGCGCAGGCCCACCCGGACCGTACGGCGGTCGTGCTGGGCGGGACGCGCCTGTCGTACGCCCAGGTCGATGCCGCCTCCAGCCAGGTGGCCAACCTGCTGGTCTCGCAGGGCATCGAGCCCGGCGACAAGGTGGCGCTGAGCTGCCCGAACCTGCCCTACTTCCCGATCGTCTACTACGGGATCCTCAAGGCGGGGGCGACCGTCGTGCCGCTCAACGTCCTGCTCAAGGGACGTGAGGTGGCCTACCACCTCGACGACTCCGACGCGAAGGCCTACTTCTGCTTCCAGGGCACCCCCGAGCTGCCGATCGGCACCGAGGGGCATGCCGGCTTCGAGCAGACCGACTCGTGCGAGCACTTCTTCGTGATCACCGCCGACCCGGCCGCGGAGTCGCCGATCGACGGCACGCAGACCCTCGGCCAGGCGCTGGCGGGTCAGTCGCCCGCCTTCGACTCGGTCGACGTGGACGACGACGACACCGCCGTCATCCTCTACACCTCGGGCACCACCGGCCAGCCCAAGGGCGCCGAGCTGATGCACCGCAACATGATCAGCAACGCCCTCGCGAGCGAGGCGCTCTTCGGCGCCGACGCCGACAACCCGGACACCCTGCTGTGCGTGCTGCCGCTGTTCCACTCCTTCGGCCAGACGGTGATCATGAACGCCGGGTTCGCCTTCGGCGGCACCGTCGTGCTGCTGCCGCGCTTCGAGGCCGGCCCGGCGCTCGCGCTGATGGACTCCGAGGACGTGACGTTCTTCGCGGGCGTCCCGACGATGTACTGGGGCCTGCTCGGCGCGCTCGACGACTCGGGCGTCGACGTGAAGAAGCTCGCCGCCACGCTGCGGGTCGCGGCCGCCGGCGGCTCGGCGCTGCCGGTCGAGGTGCACAAGGAGTTCGAGCGGCGCTTCGGCGTCACGATCCTCGAGGGCTACGGCCTGTCGGAGACCTCGCCCGTCTCGAGCTTCTCGGTGTGGGGCGAGCCGGCGCGTGTCGGCTCCATCGGCAAGCCCATCCCGGGGGTGGAGATGAAGCTGATCAACCCGGAGCCCGGGGTCCGCGAGGACGTGGAGGACGCCGCGGACGTCGTCGGGGAGATCGCGATCAAGGGCCCCAACATCATGAAGGGCTACTACGGCCGCCCCGACGCCACCGACGAGGCGATCGTCGACGGCTGGTTCCGCTCGGGTGACCTCGGCCGCAAGGACGCCGACGGCTGGTACTACATCGTCGACCGGTCCAAGGACATGATCATCCGCGGCGGCTACAACGTGTATCCCCGGGAGATCGAGGAGGTCCTCCTCACCCACCCCGACGTCTCGCTCGCGGCCGTGATCGGCGTGCCCCACGAGAGCCACGGCGAGGAGATCAAGGCCGTCGTGATCCGCAACGACGGTGCGACGGTGACCGAGGACGAGCTGGTGGCGTGGGGCAAGGAGCAGATGGCGGGCTACAAGTACCCGCGCATCGTCGAGTTCGTCGATGCCTTGCCGATGACCGCGACCGGCAAGATCCTCAAGCGCGAGCTGAGCTGATGCGGGCGCTCCCGGTCGCCCTCGGGGCGATCATGGTCATCGTCGGCGCGATCTGGACCCTCCAGGGCCTCGGCTACCTCGAGGGCAGCCCGATGACCGACCAGACCATCTGGGCGATCCTCGGGCCGCTCCTCGCCGGGCTCGGCGTCGGCCTGGTCGTGGTCGCCGTACGCCGCCGCGGGTGAAGCGGGACCGGCGCCTGTCTAGACCTCGGTAGTTCCGCCGATGACACCGCCGACGGCCCTCACGACGATCGGCGCATGACTCCATCTCGCGCACGTCTCGCGGCCGCAGCCACGCTGCCTGCCTCGCTGCTCATCATCACCGGAACGGCTCTGCCGGCCGCCGCTGCCATCGCGGTCTACTCGGGCGGCGTCGCCACGGGTGACAGCGCCAACGACTCCATGTACGTGAGCTGTCCCGCTGGCGTGTTCACCGTGGGCAGCGCGAGCGCCGGTGACACCTGCGCATCGCTCGCCTCGATCAACCTCAGCCCGGGCGGCGGCACCGACTCGGTGGTGCTGTCGGAGATGACGCCTGCGACCTTCCCGGCACTGAAGGGGGTGTCCGTCTACACGGGCGACGCCAGCTCTGGCGACGCCGACACCGTCACCGGCTCGTTCCTCGGCGACCGGCTGACCGGCGACTCGCTCGACACCATCAACGGCGCCGGCGGCGACGACATGATCAAGGGCGCCAACAGTGCTTCCGGCGGGGACGGTGACGACTCCTTCATGGAGATCAGCACCCTCGCGTCCGGTGGCAACGGTGACGACCGGTTCATCCAGTTCACGTCGGCGGGCGGCATCGACGGCGGTCCGGGCACCGACTCGTGGGAGATCGACTTCGACCAGTCGACCCTGGGCGTCGGCGACACCCTGGTCGCGTTCGTCGTCAACGGCTCCGGCCTGACGGTGGACATCGAGAACGACGGGCTGCCCGCACAGTCGGTCGCGGCGAGCAGCATCGAGCAGGTCTACATCACCCTGCTGCGGCAGGGCACGCAGAGCTACGACGGCTCCGGCTTCCCGGGGCGCCAGCACGTCCGAGGCGTCGCCGGCCCGGACACGATCGTCGGTGGAGCGGAGAGCGACAACGTCTACGGCGGCACCGGCAACGACGCCCTCACGGGCGGAGGTGGCGTCGACCTCCTGAGCGGTGGTGACGGCAACGACGCCATCAGCTCGCGCGACGGCGTGGCCGACGTGGTCACCTGCGGTGACGGCAGCGACACCGTCGTGGCCGACGCGGTCGACACGGTGGTCGACTGCGAGGCGGTCCAGCTGCCGGCGGTGGCGACGCCCCCGCCCCCGCCTCCGGCGGCGCCGGTCGTGCCCGAGACGGGCGCGGTGAAGGGCAAGAAGTCCTACGACAAGCCCGCGGTCGCGAAGTTCGGCTTCTCCTCGCCGACCGCCGGTGCGACCTTCGAGTGCAAGGTCGACAAGGGCAAGTGGAAGACCTGCACGTCCAAGCTCAAGGTCAAGACGGCCAAGCTGTCGGTGGGCAAGCACAAGGTCCAGGTCCGCGCGAAGCTCAACGGGGTCGTCGACCCCACGCCGTCGGTGAGGAAGTTCACGGTCACGAGCTGATCGGTCGGCCCCCGTCCGGGCGGGGGTCGGCCCCCGTCCGGGCGGGGGCCGGTCCCCGGCCGCTCCCGGTCGCCCACCCCGAGTTTCGACGACACCCGCGGCGGGTATCCCCCTCTCACCACGACGAGAGGGTCGCCGATGTACACCGTTCCCGAACAGCTCTCCGAGCTCGCCGGCACCTGCCTGAGTGCGTCGCAGGGCGTCCTCGATGCCTGGACCGGCGCGGCCGGCCCGCTCGCGGCGCTCAGCGGTGGGGTCGCCGGCAACACCGCCGGGGCGACCGCCTTCCTCAGCGCCCACACCGGCGCGAGCGAGTCGGCCGACCTCGTGATGGGTCGCTTCTCCGGTGTGCTGGAGCAGGACATGGACGACCTCTACGCCGTCGCCTTCGACATGACCACGACCGACGAGACCACCGCCGCCGCCTACGAGAAGGGCGCCGCCGGCATCGACGGCGGGCGGACCCCGCGATGAGCGCCGGGCTCTGGGACCTGGCCGCGCGGCCCGAGGCGCTCGACGCCGCCGCGCACGCCTGGCTCGACATGGGGGAGAAGGTCGACGAGGCGGCGACCTCGGTCAACAACAAGGCCAGCGGCGTGCTCGGCACGTGGGAGGGCGAGAGCGCGACGTCGTACGACGCCCACCGGCGCAAGCTGGTCACCTCGATCGACGAGGCGACCAACTCCGCAGCCCGGGTGTCGACCGCGCTCCAGCGGGCGGCCGGCTCGATCCGCAAGGCGCAGTCCGACCTCGACTCCTCGTGGGCGAGCGTCGCCGACATCCCGTCGACCGGAGGCGGAGCGACCGTCACCTTCCAGCCGCGCGACGACGCCGAGTCGGCGCGGGTGCAGGCGGCGATCGACCGTGCCAACGAGGTCCGCTCGCGGCTCGACGTCGAGCTCGCGGAGGACGCGGCCGCGCTGACGGAGGCCACCGAGCTCTGGAACACCACCGCCGGGGAGTGGGCCTCCGTCGCCGACGGGACGACCGACGGCTTCAGCGTCCCCGCCGGGAGCTCCGACGTCGGCTTCATCGTGGTCGGCAACCAGGTGATCGTGAACGGCTCGAGCGGCGACGACGACATCACCGTCTCGGTCGACCCGGCCACCGGCGTGCAGACCGTGACGGTCAACGGCGTCTCCTACGAGGTCCCGAAGGGCCAGGAGGTCGTGATCCGCGGCGGCGACGGCAACGACACGATCACCGTGCCCCGGGGCGGCGGGATCAGCTTCACGCTCATCGGCAGCGGCGGCACGGACAACATCACCGGCGGTGACGGCAACGACACGCTGCTCGGCCTCGACGGCGACGACAACATCGACGCGGGCACCGGCGACGACCGCGCCACGGGCGGAGCCGGCCACGACTACCTCAACGGCCAGGGCGGCAACGACCGGATCTTCGGCGGCGAGGGGCGCGACACCCTCTACGGCCTCGGTGGCGCCGACGTGCTCTCCGGCGGCGCCGAGCAGGACTATCTCGAGGGCGGCACCGGCAACGACACGCTCTCCGGCGGTCACGGCAACGACATCCTGTCCGGCGGTGACGGCGACGACACCCTCCGCGGAGGAAGCGGCGACGACGTGTCCTACGCCGGGCGCGGCAACGACACCACCCAGGGCGGCACCGGCTCCGACACCGCCAACGGCGAGGCCGGCGACACCAACGAGGGCGTCGAGAGCACCGTCACCATCGAGATCCCCGACGGCCTGGCCGGGATCCAGATCGAGGGCAGCCCCGAGTTCGTCGAGCGGGTGCAGGCCGACCTCCAGATGCTCGCCAGCTCGCCCGAGGGCCAGCAGATGATCGCCAACCTCCAGCAGCACATCGCCGACGGGCCCGACACGCTCACCATCCGCGAGTACTACAACCCCGCCGATCCCGACAACAGCACGGCGTCGAGCGACGGCACCAACTCCGAGATCAACTACAACACCCGCCTCGACGACTTCCGCGGTGCGCCGCCGATCGTGGTGCTCTACCACGAGTTCGCGCACGTCTACGACTACATGAACGACACCTTCGAGGCCGATCCCTACAACGGCGACGACACCACCGACCACGGCATCAAGACCGGCGAGCGGCAGGCCACGGGCCTTCCGATCGACCACGACGACGACCCCTCGACCCCGGAGGTCATCGACCCGGACCACGACTTCGGGCTCACCGAGAACGGCCTGCGCGACGAGATGGGCCTGCCCAACCGTGACCACTACCGCTGATGCCGTACGCCGTCGCCCGGGGTGGGTCGTCGCGGGCACGCTGGCGGGCCTGCTCGTGGTGAGCGGGTGCTCCGGGTCCGGGGAGGAGCCGGTGGAGACGTCGACCGAGGGCGGCCCGGCCGACCCCGGGCAGGACACCCCGCGACCCGACGTCGACTTCGACGTCGAGGTCACCCCGGGCGCGGACGCGATCGCCGTCTCCTGGACGCTGACCAACACCGGTGACCGGCCGTTGCTCGTCGTCGACCGCGTCCCCCGGGCCTCGGGCGCGGGCGTCGTCTACGACCCGCAGGCGACCTACGTCGTCGGAGGTGCCGACGGGCTCGTGGAGGTCGCGTCGCGGCTGTTCGACCTGCCCGAGACCGACACGATGTCCTTCGCCCAGCCGCCGAGGGCGGGCGCGTCCGAGCTCGCTCCCGGCGCCACCGTGCAGCGCGACCTCGCCGTCCCGCTCCCGCTCGAGCGGCTCTCGCCCTGGGGCAACGACCTCGGCGACGGCCCCATCGCGCTGCCGGACCCGGTGACCTCCGTACGGTTCTGCCTCGGCGTCGTCGCGGGCCAGCCCGAGCCGTCATGGGGGGTGGGCCGCGCGAACGGCACGACCACACTCGAGCACGGCAGCGGGGCGGTGGCCGCCCAGCACGTCCTGTGCTCGGACCCGAGCCCGCTGGGGTGAGCGACCCTCTCTAGGATGGGGTCGCACCGTCCAGACCGGTCCAGCAGGGAGCACCCCGTGGCGCGCTACGTCGTCGATGTCATGCCCAAGCCCGAGATCCTCGACCCGCAGGGCAAGGCGGTGCTCGGCTCGCTGCCACGCCTCGGCTTCGCCGGCGTGAGCGACGTACGCCAGGGCAAGCGGTTCGAGATCGAGCTCGACGGCGAGCCGAGCGACGCCCTCCTCGAGGAGGTCCGCGCGATGGCGGAGAAGCTGCTCTCCAACCCGGTGATCGAGGACTTCGAGGTGCACGCCCAGGACGTCGAGGCATGAAGGTCGGCGTCGTCACCTTCCCCGGCTCGCTCGACGACGGCGACGCCCGCCGCGCCGTGACGATCGGCGGCAACGAGGCGGTCGCGCTGTGGCACGGCGACGACGACCTCCGGGGCGTCGACGCGGTCGTGCTGCCGGGCGGCTTCTCCTACGGCGACTACCTCCGCTGCGGCGCGATCTCGCGCTTCGCGCCGGTCATGACGTCCGTGATCGAGGCCGCCGGGAAGGGGATGCCGGTCCTCGGCATCTGCAACGGCTTCCAGATCCTCTGCGAGTCCCACCTGCTGCCCGGTGCGCTGATCCGCAACGACCACCGCAAGTTCGTCTGCCGTGACCAGCGGCTGCGCATCGAGCGCGTCGACACCCCGTGGACGTCGTCGTACGCCGCCGGGGCCGAGGTCACGATCGTGCTCAAGAACGGCGAGGGCGGCTTCGTTGCCGACGAGCCCACCCTCGACCGGCTCGAGGGCGAGGGTCGCGTGGTCGCGCGCTACCTCGACGACAACCCCAACGGCTCGCTCCGCGACATCGCCGGCATCTCCAACGAGGCCGGCAACGTCGTCGGCCTGATGCCCCACCCCGAGCACGCGGTCGAGGACCTCACCGGTCCCGGCACCGACGGCCTCGGCTTCTTCACCTCGCTCGCCTCGACCGTCTTCGCCTCGTGATCACCCCGCGATGAGCCCGACCCGCCTCTACCGCCTCGTCGCGCGCGCCGAGGCGGTGACGTGGGCGCTGCTGCTGACGGGCATGTTCCTCAAGTACGTCACCGAGACCACCGAGCTCGGCGTGCAGGTCTTCGGGATGGTGCACGGCGTCGTCTTCATCGCCTACTGCCTGACGACGGTGCTGCTCTTCGTCGACCGCCGGTGGTCCGCGGGCCGTCTCGCGCTGGGGCTGCTGGCCGCGGTCCCGCCGTTCGCGACGGTGCCCTTCGAGTCCTACGCCGAGCGCGCCGGGATCCTCGGCGACTCCTGGCGGCTGCGGTCCGAGGACCCGCGCGGCATCCTCGAGAAGCCCACCGCGTGGCTGCTCCGGCGTCCCGTGCAGGGCCTCGTCGTCGGGATCCTCGCGGTCGCCGGGCTCACCGGCGTCGCGCTGGTCGTCGGCCCGCCGGCCTGACGTCCGGCTCCAGTGATCCCGGGTAGCCGGGGATCACGAAGGAGCTCAGAGGCCGCGCTGGAGCTTGTTCCAGGTCTGGGGCGTGGCCACGCCGGAGACCGTGATCCGCAGGCGCGACTGGTAGGTGCGAAGGGCGGCCTCGGTCTTGGCGTCGAAGACGCCGCTCGTCCGGAACCGGCCGGCGCCCGCGGCGTTGAGGGCCCGCTGCAGGCGGTGGACCGACTCGTCGACCGAGCCGCGCTTGACGACCGTCTTGGCCCCGGCCGACAGCAGCGCCGTCCAGTGCCGCTTCTCGAAGGTGTCGGTCGGCGTGAACCTGCGGCTGGCCTGCCACGCGCGGGCGGCGGCGACGGTCGCGGCGTCGTACGAGCCGTTGAGCGGACCGGAGTAGGTGCCCTGCTCGGTGAGCAGGCACTGCAGCACCTTGACCCGCGTCGTCTGCGCCGAGGTCGGCGTGAGCGTCGGGTACTTCCAGTAGCCCAGGCGGGTGCCCGGGCAGCGTCCCTCGGGTGCGGGCCGGGAGCCGGCGCCGAGGTCGATGAAGTTGCTGTCGATGTTGATCGTGACGCCGCCCCACGTCTCGTTGTGGCCGCCGCGGTACTGCTTCATCCGGCCACCGGGACGCCAGCCGTCCTCGGGGATGTACGTCGTCGAGGTGTCGGCGTTGCCGTCCCACCGGGCGATCCAGATGCGGTCCGGCAGCGCGAACTGGCCGGGCCGCTGGGTGCGCGCGTCGTCCAGCATCTTGATCCCCGAGCTGGCGCTGGAGTAGAAGCCGGCGACGTAGCCGAGCGCCTTGATCCGGGTCACCCAGGCAGAGGTGAAGACGAGCGCGGACTCGCGGCACGCGGTGTTCGTCAGGTCGAAGCCCTCGAGGTCGTACCAGATCGTGCTGCCCGGCCCGATGCCGTACGCCATCGCGTCGGCAGCGTTCTTGTCGGCCTCGACGCTGCCCTGCGCGGCGGCTGCGGCATACCCGTTGGCGGACTTGTTGGAGATCTTGAAGTCGTCCTTGTAGCGCGGGAAGCGCGGCTGGCACGACGCCTGCGGGCCGAGGGCGATCGGCAGGAGCCGCCAGCCGCGGGCGACCTGCGCGGCGACCCACGTCGGGCTCAGGTTGGGCTGCGTACGGCACGCGCGCGAGTCGCCGGAGATGTAGATGCCGACCGCCGTGAAGGGCGACTTCGCCCACCAGGTGTCCATCGCCGACTGCGTCGGAGCCATGCACTGGTCGAAGCCGTGACCGGTGAAGTCACCGGGCGTCGCCAGGGCGATCTGTCGCTGCGACGCGAGGCGTGGGGCTGTCGCGTCGTCCGCCGTCGCCGGTGACGAGGCGACGGTCGGCGCCGCGAGGAGCAGCGCGAGGACGGCGAGGACGAGGCGGCGCATGGGTGACTCCGAGGGGCACGGGGGAAGGGCGGCCCGAGCAGGAAACCACACCAGTCACACCCGTCACAGGGCTTCGGCCGAACTACATGCGGGTAGTTCAGGAGTCGCTGGTCGGCACCTCGTCGAGGAGGAAGTTGCCCTTGGCCTCCTCGGCCTCGACCAGCTCCTCGAAGGCCAGTGCGATGTCCTCCTGGTGCTCCTCGACCATCCGGTTGAGGTGGCCCTGGAGAAGGGTGGCGTGGGGGGACTCGCCGGAGAAGACCTGCTCCCAGGTGTCCTCGCCGCCGCGGATCTTCTCGACCAGCGTCACCATGTCCTCGCCGAGCTCGCCGGAGGAGGCCTGCTCCTCGAGCGCCTCCTTCTCCTCGGGCGTCAGGAGCGGGCGCGCGTTCATCGCGTCGACCGTCTCCTTGAGGTCGGCCAGGCTGGTCGACAGGTCCTCACGGGCCTCGCTGATGGCGGCCAGGATCTCCTCCTGGCTGCGGGGATCACTCATGGGACGAGGCTACGCGGGGACGACCGTCACCGCTGCGGGACGCTGGCCGATCGTCGGGGTGGTGATCGAGCCCGGGTCGCGCGTGACGCTGCTCGGCGTACCGGTCGAGGTCGGGGCGGTCGGCGTCGAGACCGGCGCCTTGTCACCGTCGAAGAAGTTCTTCACGGTCTCGATGAAGGACTTCACCTGCTTGAGGATGTTGATCAGCTTCATGATCGCCTTGTAGGCCTTCATCACGGCCTGGAACGCCTGCCACACGGCCTGGACGACGCGGGCCCAGCCGACGCCGGGGATGCTCATCGTCGCGAGCGCGGACGACACGGTCTGGACGGCCGACTTCACGCACTGCACGACGGAGAGCGCGGTCTGCCACGCGTCCTTGCAGATCTGGACGACGTTCTGGCCCATCTGCACGAGCTGGCCCGCCTGCGTGCTGAGCGAGCCGACCCACGTGCCGATCTGCTTGATCGCCGCGTCGGACGCGCCGCCCTGCCACGTGGTCGAGATCGTCTGGCTACCGCTCTGGAGGTTGTCGGCGACGCCCTTCATCGACTGGCCGAGGGCTCCGAACGACGACCCCTGCGAGGAGGCGCTGACGACGTCGCCGCCGATCTTCTCGGCGAGCTCGGCGCGGATGTCGAAGCCGGTGAGCATCCGCACCAGGTCGCACACGGTGTCGTAGGGGAAGCCGAAGCTGATCTGCGGCAGGCTGGTCTCGGTCGGTCCTGCCCGGCGGATCGTGGTGTCGGCGACGTCGAAGAAGGCGCTCGACCCGTCACGGCCGTCGATGCCCTGCGCGTTGTGGCGGCGTACGACACCGTCCTCGGTCAGCGTGAAGTCGCGGGCCGTGGCCCGCAGCGCCTCGGCGTGGTCACGCATCCCGGTGCCGTTGTCCTCGAGCGACTGGTGCACCGACGGGAGGAGGGAGTTGTAGGCGCCCATCATCGTCTCGAGGATCGGCCCGAAGTCGGTCTGCACGAGCGAGGTGCCGCCGTTGCGGGCGATGCCGGTGAGGTCGTCGCTGGCGCGCTGCACCTGGGCGGACCAGGCATCGAGCTCGGAGAGGTCGACAGTCATCACGGCGTTCATCGCGGCTCCTGAGAAGTTCCGGTGGTTCCCCTCGACGTTCCCCGAACGACCGGCAGCGAAACCGGCGGGACCCATTTGTTTACCCACCGCGCCCGACCTCGGGTGTTTGGGCCTCGTGTGTGCGGGTATCGGCGCTGGTGTGAGCGAAGGTGGCAAGCGAGCGCTGATGCAGGTCGATCCGACCCGGCTGGTCGAGCTCGCCGCGACCTCCGAGGGCATCCTCGGCGCGATGGTGAAGGACTGGCAGGCCGCCGTCGAGGAGCTCGACCAGGCGTGCGTCGGGCTGGGTGACGCCACGGGCACGCTCAACATCGCAGCGTCCTACGCCGACTCGCTGGCCGACGCCGGTGAGGTCGTGACCGCGCTGGTGCAGGCGCTCGACCTCGGGATCACCGGTCTCGTGGATGCCGCACAGGATGCCGTGCGTGCCGACGACACCGTCGCCGCCGAGCTGGCGCGGACCAACCACCTGCTGGCCGAGGGCCTCGGCCCGACGCGGGGATGCGGAGGTCGCTGACCGTGCCGGCCAACCCGTGGGAGCTGCGTGCCGACGTGCGACCGCTCGAGGTCGCGGCCTCGCGCTGGGCCGACATCGGTGCGCTGATGGTGCGACGCGGCGACGAGATCGTCGAGGCCGCCCGCCGCGCGACGGAGGGCTGGGACGCGGCGGCCGCCGAGAGCTACGAGCAGCACCGGCGCCAGGTGCTGGCGAACCTCGACCGGTTCACCACGCTCGCCGTGCAGATCTCCGGGTCGCTGCGGGCGATCAGCTCGATCCTCACCTCGTCGCAGAAGGAGCTCGACCAGGCGTGGACCAAGGTCGCACTCGTCCCGCACGAGGTGGTGGGCGAGCAGCGCTACCTCGTGTTCAAGCCGGAGGACGACGAGGGCCGCGGCAAGGTCGACCACGGCAAGGTGGAGACCGAGGAGATCCGCGCTCGCCTCGCGCAGTCCCTCGACCAGGAGAGCGCGCGGCTCCGCACGGCGCGCGCCGAGTTCGTGCTGGTGCGCACCGAGCTCACGACGCTGACCGGCGGCACGTTCGGTCGCCGCATCGGTCCGGGCGTCGGCCCCGGCTTCGGCCC
Organism: Nocardioides baculatus; assembly: GCF_016735675.1. GTDB lineage: Bacteria > Actinomycetota > Actinomycetes > Propionibacteriales > Nocardioidaceae > Nocardioides > Nocardioides baculatus. Next base: position 1,114,120 of record NZ_JAERSG010000001.1, read on the forward strand.
CGACGGGGAGGAGTCGGGCGTCGGCACGGTTCTCCCATCGACCTCCGTCCTGGGCTCCGCGCAGTCCGGCGTCACCGCAGCCGGCCTGCCGCCGGTGGCGCCGATCTCGGTCGACATGCCACGCCTGACCGGTCTCTCCGCTGCCGCCCTCACTCCGTTCGTCGCCTCTGCGGCGGCCGGACTGAGCAGCCGCGGCGGACGGCGTACGTCGAGCGGTCCGCCGCAGGCCGCGGGCGGCATGGGCATGGGCGGCGCGATGGGCGCGCGCGCCGGGACGATGTCGCGCGGCATGGCCAGTGGTCGTGCCGGCACCCGTCGGCTCGCGACCCCCCGGCTCGAGGGTGAGGACGACGCCGCCGCGGCCGCGCGGGCCAAGCAGGCGGAGAAGGACGCCAAGCGCGCCGCGCTCGAGGAGAAGCGCGCAGAGCGTGCCGCGCGCAAGGCCGAGCGGGAGAAGGGCAAGGGCAAGCGGGACACCAAGGACGAGGACACGAACGACGAGGACGAGCGCCCGGACGACGAGGTCGTCGACGAGTCGGTCGAGGAGACCCGGCGGCCCGCCGTCATCGTGGTCGAGGTCGCGCCGGGCGAGGAGCCGCCGCCCGAGGCCGTGCCGACGGGGGAGCCGACGCACAGCGCCCCCGACGCCGGCCCGGGGGAACAGGCCGATGCCGAGGGCGCGGACGAGCGATGCCGGTCCTGATCAGGCCGCCTCGGCGACCAGCTCCGAATCGGGCTCGGCGACGAGCTCGTCGACCTGCGCCCGCGGGGTGCGGAGCACCGTCGCGACGACGAGCAGGGCCAGGGCCGCGAAGCCCGCGGAGGTGAGCAGCGCCGCCCGGAGGCCGGGCACGAACTCGCCCGGCACCGCGCCGGCGGCGTACACCGAGACGATCACCGCGACGCCCACGGCGCTGCCGAGCTGCTGCGTGGTCTGCAGCAGTCCGGACGCCGAGCCTGCGTGCTCCGGCTCGACCCCGGCGAGGACGGTGACGGTGAGCGGCATGAAGCCCAGTCCGGTCGCCAGGCCCGCGATGAGCATCGGACCGAAGACCGTGCCGAGGTAGGTGCCGTCGGTGCCGGCCGTGCTGAGCCAGGTGTAGCCCACCGCGAGGGCCGACGTGGAGGTCAGCAGCATGGCCCGCGGCCCGACCCGCGCGATCAGTCGCGGCGTGAGTCGCGACATGCCGAAGATGCCGAGGCTGAAGGGCAGGAAGGCGAAGCCGGTGGCGAGCGGTCCGAACCCGAGCACGACCTGCATGTACTGCACGACGAGGAAGAACATCGACAGGTTCGCGCCGATGAGCAGTGCCGTCGTGGCCAGGGCGCCGACGCGGCGGCGGTTGCGGACGAGGTGCGGCTGCACCATCGGGTGCGGGTGGCGGGTCTCGGTGCGGGCGAGCAGCAGGAGCAGTGCGGCACCGAGGACGAAGCCGCCGATGGTCTGCGGCGAGCCCCAGCCGTGCTCCGGGGCGCCGATGAGCGCCCACACGAGGGAGACGGCGCCGATGGTCGCGCTGGCGGCGCCGACGAGGTCGAACCGGCCGGACCGGCGCGGGGTCTCGTCGACGAAGCGACCGACGAGGAGGAGGACGACCAGTCCGAGCGGGACGTTGATGAACAGCGTCCAGCGCCACGACCCGACGTCGGTCAGGAGGCCGCCGAGGATCAGGCCGATCGAGGCGCCACCGGAGGAGACGGCACCGAAGAGGGCGAAGGCGCGGTTGCGTGCGGCCTCGTCGGGAGCGCTCGTGGTGAGCAGGGCGAGCACGCTCGGTGCGGCGAGGGCGGCGCCGACGCCCTGGAGGGCGCGGGTCGCGACCAGCTGTCCGGGCGTCTGCGCGAACCCGCCGAGTGCGGACGCGACCGTGAAGATCGCGAGCCCGACCTGGAAGGCACGCAGGCGGCCGAAGACGTCGCCGAGCCGGCCGCCGAGGAGCAGCAGCCCGCCGAAGGCGAGCGTGTAGGCGTTGAGCACCCACGAGAGGGCCGCCGGCCCGAAGGACAGGTCGGCGTCGATACGGGGGAGCGCGACGTTCACGACGGTCGCGTCGAGCACGATCATCAGCTGGGCGACCAGCACGATCGCGATGCCGGCGGCTGCGCGGCCGGCGTGCGGCGGGAGCTCGGTGGGGAGCTCGCGGGCGGTGAGGGATGACATGAGGATGGGTCCTGTTCTGGCCTCGTGGGCCGAGGTACAGTAGATCCGGAGGGTGACTCCGCTTCCTCCACGACAATACGGAGACTGTCTCCGTTTAGCAAGCCTCGAGGTGAGATTCCGGTGCGTGCCGATGCCCAGCGCAACTACGACCGCATCGTCGAGGCTGCCCGAATGGCCTTTCGCGAGCGGGGCTACGACACCTCGCTCGACCAGATCGCCAAGGACGCCGGCGTCGGCCCGGGCACCCTCTACCGGCACTTCGCGACGCGCGACGACCTGATCGACGCCGTCATGAAGGCGTGGGTCGACCACGTCGAGGAGACGGCCGACAAGGCGCTCACCCACGAGGGCGGCCCGCGCGAGGTGCTGCTCAACTGGTTCGAGGAGTACGTCCGGCTGATCAGCGTGCACAAGGGCGGCCCGGCCAAGATCACCGGAGCGATGGGCGACGACGCATCCCCGATCCGGACGAAGTGCCAGGTGCTGCAGTCCGCCGGCGGCCGGGTCCTCGACCGGCTGCGGGACGAGGACGCCGTACGCGACGACGTCACGCCGCTCCAGGTGGCGCGCCTCGTCGGCGGCATCGCCACCGTCGCCGACCAGTCCGAGCTGGACCTCGTGGCCGTGCGGCCGATGCTCGAGGTCGTCGCCGACGGACTGCTGAAGTAGGCCGGCGCGGGCGCCGGTAGATTGCTGCCGTGCCCGACTCGAGCGCCGCCCCCCGTTCCACGTCCACCGCCCAGCCGACCAGCTCAGGCGCCTCCGGGACCCTCGACACGGTCGCGATCGCCTCGGCCGACGCCGAGCGCGAGCAGCCGTGGGCCGAGCTCGGCCTGAAGGCCGACGAGTACGCGCGGATCCGCGAGATCCTGGGCCGCCGCCCGACGAGTTCGGAGCTGGCGATGTACAGCGTGATGTGGAGCGAGCACTGCTCCTACAAGTCGACCAAGGTGCACCTCAAGCAGTTCTCGGAGATCCCGCAGGAGACGCCCGTCGGCAAGATGCTGGCCGGCATCGGCGAGAACGCCGGCGTCCTCGACATCGGCCAGGGCTACGCGGTGACCTTCAAGGTCGAGAGCCACAACCACCCGTCGTTCGTCGAGCCCTACCAGGGTGCGGCCACCGGCGTCGGCGGCATCGTCCGCGACATCCTCGCGATGGGCGCGCGCCCGGTCGCGGTGATGGACCCGCTGCGTTTCGGCCCGCTCGACGCCCCCGACACCGCGCGCGTGCTGCCCGGGATCGTGGCCGGCGTCGGCGGCTACGGCAACTGCCTCGGCCTGCCCAACATCGGCGGCGAGGCGGTCTTCGACGAGACCTACGCCGGCAACCCGCTCGTCAACGCGCTCTGCGTCGGCGTGCTGCGCCACGAGGACCTCCACCTCGCCAACGCCAGCGGCACCGGCAACCAGGTGGTGCTGTACGGCGCGCGCACCGGCGGCGACGGCATCGGCGGGGTGTCGGTGCTGGCGAGCGAGACCTTCGACGAGGGTGGGCCGGCCAAGCGGCCGAGCGTGCAGGTCGGCGACCCCTTCATGGAGAAGCTGCTCATCGAGTGCACCCTCGAGCTCTTCCAGGCCGGCGTGATCGCCGGCATCCAGGACCTCGGCGGCGCGGGTCTCTCGTGCGCCACCTCCGAGCTCGCCTCGGCCGGCGACGGCGGGATGCACGTCGAGCTCGACAAGGTGCCGCTCCGCGACTCGACCCTCCGCCCCGAGGAGATCCTGATGAGCGAGTCGCAGGAGCGGATGATGGCGGTCGTCGAGCCCGGCGACGTCGACGCCTTCATGGCGATCTGCCGGAAGTGGGACGTCGAGGCCGTCGTGGTCGGCGAAGTCACCGACACCGGTCGGCTGCACATCGACTGGCACGGCGAGCGCGTGGTCGACGTACCCCCGCGGTCGGTGGCGCACGACGGCCCGACCTACCAGCGCCCCTTCGCCCGGCCGGACTGGCAGGACGCCCTGCAGGCCGACTCCGCGGACGCGCTGGCGCGCCCGACGTCCGGCGCCGAGCTGCGCGAGACTGTCCTCCGGCTGGTCGCCTCGCCCAACCTCTGCGACAAGTCGTGGATCACCGACCAGTACGACCGCTACGTCCAGGGCAACACCGTCCTCGCGCAGCCGGCCGACTCCGGCATGGTGCGCGTCGACGCCGACACCAACCTCGGCGTCGCGGTGTCCACCGACTGCAACGGCCGCTTCGCCAAGCTCGACCCCTACACCGGCGCGCAGCTCGCGCTGGCCGAGTCCTTCCGCAACGTCGCCACCGGCGGTGCGCGACCGCTGGCCGTCTCGGACTGCCTCAACTTCGGCTCGCCCGAGGACCCGGCCGTGATGTGGCAGTTCGCCGAGGCCTGCCGCGGCCTCAAGGACGCCTGCCTCGAGCTCGGCGTCCCGGTCACCGGCGGCAACGTCAGCCTCTACAACCAGACCGGCGAGACGGCGATCCTGCCGACCCCGGTCGTCGCGGTGCTCGGCGTCATCGAGGACGTCACCCGTCGTACGCCGACCGGGTTCCAGGCCGCGGGCGAGCAGGTCCTCCTGCTCGGCTCGACGCACGACGAGCTGTCCGGGTCGGAGTGGGCGCACGTCGTCCACGGCCACCTCGGCGGCCTCCCGCCGCGCCTCGACCTCGGCGCCGAGCAGGCCCTGGCCTCGCTCCTGCAGGAGGCGTCGCGTGACGGCGTGGTCACCTCGGCCCACGACCTGTCCGACGGCGGCCTGGCGCAGGCACTGGTCGAGGCGACGTTCACGCGCGACATCGGCGCCTCGGTGGCGCTGGCCGGCGACCCCTTCGTGGCCCTCTTCTCCGAGTCGACCGCCCGGGTGCTGGTGACGGTGACCGACGCGCAGGCCGACGCGCTGGTCGCGCTCGCCGAGCACCACGGCGTACCGATCACGCCCCTCGGCCGGACCGGCGGCGACACCCTCGCCGTCGAAGGTGTCTTCGACCTTCCGGTCGCCGAGGCCAAGGCCGCCTGGCGAGCGACGCTGCCGGCGGCCCTCGGCTCCTGACCTCTCGTCGTCGCGATCCCCGGGTACCCGGGGAAACTGGAGCCTCCACCCCGAAGTTTCGGGGTGGAGGCTCCAGTTTCGATCTGGAAGCTCAGCTCGAGCGACGCATCGCGCGGACGCCGACCCAGAGCCCGAGGGCCGCGACGACGGCCGCGCCGGCGACCCCCTGAGCGACGACGTCCATCGGGTAGGTGCCGGCGAAGAGCGCGCGCACCGCATCGACGACGTACGTCATCGGGTTGAGCGCCGAGACGATCTCCAGCCAGCGGGGTGCGCCGTCCACCGGCAGCAGCACGCCGGCGGTGAGGAGGGCGGGGAAGAGCAGCGTCTGCTGGATCGTCCAGAACATCCAGTCCTGCCCCTTCGACGCGAGCGCCAGCGCGAACGACAGCGCGCCGACGCCGATGCTGAAGAGCGACAGGACGAGGGCCGCGACGAGCACGCCGCCGAGGTGCAGGTCGAAGCTGAACGGTGTCACGACCGCGACGATGATCGCGACCTGCATCAGCATCGGCACGACCTCCTTGAGCGCGCGGCCGATGAGCAGCGCCGGGCGGCCGAGCGGCGAGACGAGCTGGCGCTCGTGCGAGCCCGACTGCATCTCCTCCATGAGGTTGGCGCCGGTGAACGACGCGCCCATCAGTGCGGTCATCGCGACGATGCCGGGCACGAACCACTGCAGCGCCGAGCCGTCGGCCATCCGCGGCAGCAGCGGCGCGAAGAGCCCGAGGAAGACGAGCGGCTGGATCATCGCGAAGACCACGGACATCGGCTCGCGCCAGACCGGCTTGAGCTCGCGGTTCATCACGTTCAGGGTGTCGCTGACGAAGGTGCTCATGCTGCGACCTCGCTCTCGGTCCGGGTGGTGGCGGTGGGGTCGGTGGTCTGCTGGGTCTCGCGCAGGCTGCGACCGGTCAGGTCGAGGAAGACGTCGTCGAGGGTGGGCCGGGCGACCTCCACCCGCGTCGGAGGTACGCCGTCCGCGGCCAGGTCGGCAAGCACCTCGCCGACCATGGCGGAGCCGTCCTTGACCCGCAGGTCGACCGACTCCGACGTGACGTCGACCCGCGACTCGGGGACCCGGGACAGCCGGGCAGCCGCCCGGTCCACGGACGCCGCCGAGTCGAAGCCGAGCCGGACGAGGTCGCCGAGCCCGCTCTTGAGCCGGGCTGCCGAGTCGTCGGCGATGACGCGGCCGTGGTCGACCACGATCACGCGACCGGCGAGGGCGTCGGCCTCCTCGAGGTAGTGCGTGGTGAGGACGACGGTGCTGCCGGTCTCGGTGTGGAGGCGCTGGATGAGCTCCTGGAGGTTGATCCGGTTCTGCGGGTCGAGGCCGGTCGACGGCTCGTCGAGGAACAGCACCCGCGGCAGGTGCACCAGGCCCATCGCGATGTCGAGCCGGCGCCGCTGGCCGCCCGAGAGCGAGGAGACCTTGCGGTCGGCGACAGCCTCCAGGTCGAGGTCCGCGACCAGCTCGTCCGCGCGCCGGTGGGCGTCGGCCCGGGTCAGTCCGTGGGCACGGCCCTGGCTGATGAGCTCGTCGCGGCCCAGCTGACGGTGCCCGGCGCCGTTGCCCTGGCCGACGAAGCCGATCGCCCGGCGCACGTCGCGCTGGCCCGTCACCACGTCGTGGCCCGCGACGGACGCGGTGCCGGAGGTGGGTGGGATGAGGGTGGTGAGCATGCGCAGCGTGGTCGACTTCCCGGCCCCGTTGGGCCCGAGGAAGGCGACCAGCTCGCCCTGCCCGATCTCGAGGTCGAGGCCCTGGACGGCCTCGACGGTCTGCTTGCGCGAGGTGAAGTGGCGGGTCAGGCCACGGGTCACGATCGCCGGTCCGGTGTGAGGTGAGGTCATGGAAGGGACGCTAGGAACCCATGCGGTCAGTTCCTGACCGCATTCGGAATATTCTTGACGACATGAGCACGAGCGAGCGGATGCTGCGGCTGCTGTCCCTGCTCCAGACCCACCGTTACTGGCCGGGCCCGGAGCTCTCCGACCGGCTGGAGGTGAGCGCGCGCACCCTGCGCCGCGACGTCGACCGGCTGCGCGAGCTCGGCTACACCGTCGACGCCGTCCGCGGGGCCGCCGGCGGCTACCAGCTGCGCGCCGGCGGTTCGCTGCCGCCGCTCCTGCTCGAGGACGAGGAGGCCGTCGCAATAGCCGTCGGGCTGCGTACGGCGGCGGCCGGTGCGGTCGCGGGGATGGACGACTGGTCGGTGCAGGCGCTCTCCAAGGTGTTGTCCCTGATGCCGCCGCGGCTGCGCCGCCAGATGGACGCCGTCGCCAGCCAGACCGAGTCGCCCGGGCCGTGGGAGGGCGCGCCCGTCTTCGACGCCGCCGTCCTCACGACGCTCGCCCAGGCCTGCCGCGACAGCGAGCTGCTCCTCTTCGACTACGCCGCGCGCGAGGCCGAGGTGACGCACCGTCGCGTCGAGCCGCTCCGCCTGGTGAGCCTCGGGCGCCGGTGGTACCTCGTCGGGTGGGACCGTGACCGGATGGACTGGCGCAGCTTCCGCCTCGACCGGATCTCGGCGCCGGAGCCCACCGGCCAGCGGTTCCGGGCCCGGGAGCTCCCGGCCGAGGACGCGCTGGCCTTCGTGCAGCAGGGCATCCGCCGGATGCCCCAGCGCTACGCCGTACGCGTGCGGCTGGCGATGCCCGCCGACGAGCTGGCGGCGCAGGTGGGTCGGTGGGGGAGCGTCACGGCGGACGGCGACGGGTGCGTGCTGGAGATGAACGTCGACGACCTCGACTGGCCGGTGATGGTGGTGGCCGGGTCGGGCGCCGAGTTCGTCGTCGAGTCCCCACCCGAGCTCGCCGAGCGGGTCGCCGAGGTCGGCGCGCGATTCTCCAGGACGGCGACCGCGTGACCGAGCATTCCGGGGATCGGCTCCGAACCCCGGGCATGCGCCGTCGTACGCTCCTGTCACTGCCCGCTCTCGGGCTCGTCCCGATGACCCTGCTCAGTGCCTGCTCCGAGGAGTCCGCCGTGCCCGACAGTCCGGTGAGCGAGTCCGGCGGCACCTCGGCCGAGCGGATCGCCTACGGCGACGACCCGAGCCAGTGGGTCGACGTGCACACGCCCGACGGCGACAGCCGTGGGCTGGTCGTGGTCATCCACGGCGGCTTCTGGAAGGCGCAGTACGGCGCGGAGTACGGCGCCCCGCTCGCCGAGGACCTCGTCGGGCGCGGGTGGACCGCGGCCAACGTGGAGTACCGCCGGGTCGGCAACGGCGGCGGCTTCCCCGAGACCCTGGACGACATCCACGCCGCGATCGGCGCCGTGGCGACCCACGTGGACGGGCCGGTGATCACCCTCGGCCACTCCGCCGGCGGCCACCTCGCCACCTGGGCTGCCGCGCGTGGTCGCTTCGAGCGCTGGGCCGACGGCCCGGCGCTCACCCACGTCGTCAGCCAGGCCGGGGTGCTCGACCTCGAGGCCGCGGTCGCGGACGGCCTCGGCGCCGACGCCGCGCAGGCGTTCCTCGGCGACGCCGGCGAGACGGCGTACGACCAGGTGGACCCGCTCAACCAGGTGCCGCTCGACGTCCCGATGTGGTCGGTCCACGCGACCGACGACGACATCGTGCCCTTCAGCCAGTCGACGACCTACGTCGAGGCCGCGACCGCCGCCGGTGCCGACGCCACGCTGGTCGAGGTGACCGGTGGGCACTTCGGCGTCATCGACCCGACCAGCGACGCCTGGGCCGCCTGCGTGGAGGTCCTCGACCGGATCGCGCCTGCCTAGGCGGCTGCCGCCAGCGGGCGGGTGGGCTCCTCCTCGAGCCGGGGCCAGGCGGCGGGGCGCGGGATGGCGCGTACGGTCGCGCTCGCCGTCGGGATCAGCGCGCTGATCGTCACCAGGGCCAGCAGCCCGATGGTCGCGGCGCGGCCGCCGAGGTGCTCGAGCAGCACGCCGCCGAGGATCGGCGCGAGCGGCATGAGGGACAGGCCGACGAACTGCATCGACGACGCCACCCGGCCCTGGAGGTGCATCGGGGTGATCGCCATCCGGTAGGCCTGCGATCCGGCGTTGCCGGCGGGGTTGAGCAGGATGCCGAGGAACAGCACCGCGCCGACGACCAGCGGCGAGCCCCAGAAGAGCAGCGGCACCAGCAGCGGCACCCAGCTCCAGGCGACGGCGAGGGTCAGCAGACCCGTCGGCACGCGGTCGATGATCCGCGGGGCGACGAGGGCGCCGAGGATGCCGCCGAGGCCGGCCAGCATGTCGATCACGCCGATCGCGCCGGGGTGCACGCCGTCCTGCACGAGGCTCATGATCGCGACGAAGAAGACCGCGTTGACCGCGAGGTTGCTGGTCGCGGCGAAGGCCATCATCGTGCGGAAGTAGGGGCGGCCGAGCACGTAGCGCAGGCCCTCGACCAGGTCGGCGCGCACGTTGCTCGGGGCGCGGTCGCCCTGCGGCGAGAGGTCCGTACGGATCCGCGACAGCGTGACGAACGAGACCGCGAACGAGACCGCGTCGAAGACGAACGGCATCGCCTTGCCCAGCCCTACCAGGAAGGCACCGAGCGGGCCGCCGACGAGCGCGGCGACGTGGTGACGCGCCTGGTTCTGGCTGAGCGCGGACGGCAGCTCGTCGCGGGTGACGACCGAGCGGACCGCCGACGCCTCGGCCGGGCCGAAGACGCCGGTGCCGACCCCGGTGAGCAGCGCGGCCACGACGAGGTGCCACAACCGCAGCTCGCCCATCAGCGCGGCGACGGCGACCAGGCCGTAGACGATCGAGCCGGACCCGCTCGCGAGCATCATCAGTCGCTTGCGGTCGGTGCGGTCGACCACGACGCCGGCCGGGAGGAGGGCGGCGACCATGCCGAGCATGAAGGCGGCGGTCGGCAGGCCGGCCAGCATCGCCGAGCCGGTGAGGGCGTAGCCCACGAGGGAGAAGGCGAACATGCTCACGGCGCTGCCGAGCTGGCTGATCGCCTCGCCCGTCCAGAGCGCGGTGAAGTCGCGGTTGCGGGAGAGCGAGCGGTAGGAGGTCATAACCCGCACCTTATGTTGCGCAATACTACTTGCGCAATAGTGCGTGCGGAACTTGCTAGGGTGGGCGCATGGCGGATGACGACAGCAGAGCGAACAAGGGGACGGTGCACGACCCGCGCGTGCTGCGGGCGATCGCCCACCCCGTGCGCAACCGGATCCTCACCGAGCTCTCGGCCGGCGGGCCGATGCGAGCCGCCGACCTCGCCCGGGAGCTGGGGATCCCGGCCAACCAGGCCAGCTTCCACCTCCGCCAGCTCGCCAAGTACGGCCTGATCGAGGAGGCCCCCGAGGCGGCCCGCGACCAGCGCGACCGGGTCTGGAGGTCCGCGGACGACGGCAGCCTCAGCATCGACGTCGGTGCGCTGGAGAGGGAGCCGGGCGGCAAGGCGGCGGCAACGGTCTTCCTCCGCAACGCGGCGGGCTACGCGCACCAGCTCGTCGAGGCGGCCTACGGCCAGGACCGCGCGCCCGAGACGCACCGCTCGACGATGGACTCCGCCGTGCGGCTGACGAAGGACGAGGCGGCGCAGCTGTCCGCCGAGGTCTCCGAGCTGGTCCAGCGCTGGACCGAGCGCAACCGCGGTCGCGACGACGGCCGGACGACGTACGCCTTCCACGCGATGCTGCTGCCCCAGCCCGACACGTCGGCGTCCGACTAGCCTCGACCCGTGCCCGCACGCCTGAAGGTCCTGAGTCCCGACGAGCTGGTGAGCGCCGACGCCGCCTCGGACACCAAGGCCCTCGTGAAGCACTACCTCGCAGTCCTCGAGCAGCGCGCGCCCGGCAAGTCGGTCGAGGTGCGCGTCCCGCCGTTCGCGGCCGTGCAGGTGGTCCCGGGCGTCCGCCACACCCGCGGCACGCCGCCGGCGGTCGTCGAGACCGATGCCGAGACCTGGCTGGCCGTGGCCACCGGCCGTACGAGCTGGCACGAGGCGGTCGACAGCGGCAAGGTCGTCGCCAGCGGCGAGCGCACCGACCTCTCGGCCTACCTCCCGCTCACCTAGGACTAGCCTCCGCACCATGCACGTGAGCTCCCTCGGATTCCGCACCGACCTGGCCCTGCTGACCTCCTCGGGCAGCGTGGTGGAGGACCGCGGGACGCACCTCGTCGTCCGCTCGCCGGACAACCCGTCCTACTTCTGGGGCAACTTCATCCTCCTCGCGCGGCCGCCGGTGCCGGGCGGCGAGAAGGAGGTCGTGGGCGCGTTCCACACCGAGTTCCCGCTGGCCGACCACGTCAGCATCGGGATCGACACCGCGGAACTCGCCGACGAGGCGCGGGCCGCCTTCGAGGCGGCCGGCATGACGGTCGACGTCGCCACCGTGCTGACCGCCTCGGCGCTGACGGCGCCGCGCGAGGTCGAGGCGGAGATCCGCGAGCTCGCCGGCGACGACGACTGGGAGGCGCGGGCCCGGCTGAGCCAGCAGCTCTACCCGAACACGCCCGAGGACACGTTCATGACCTACGCGCGCCAGAAGAACACGCAGGAGCGGCGGCTCGTCGACGCCGGACGCGGCACCCGGTTCGGCGCCTTCGTCGACGGCGCGCTCGTCTCGACGGCGGGCATCTTCGTCACCGAGGAGGGCGTCGCGCGCTACCAGAGCGTCGAGACGCACACCGACCACCGGCGCCGGGGGCTCGCCGCGGCGGTCGTCCACGCGGCCGGCCGGCACGGCCTGGAGAAGCTCGGCGTACGCACCCTCGTGATCGTCGCGGACACCGACGGCGAGGCGATCGGGATCTACCGGCGCCTCGGCTTCACCGACGTCGAGCGCCAGCTGATGATGGAGAAGCGCACCGGCGACTGGGCGTCGATGAACGCCTGAGGGCTAGGGCGTCCCGCCCTCGTCCTAGGCTGGCCGCATGAGCATCGACATCCCCGCCCGTCTCGCCGAGGTCATGCCCGGCATCCGCCGCGACCTGGAGGACCTGGTCCGCATCGAGTCGGTGTCCGCCGACCCGGCGCGCGCCGGCGAGGTCGAGCGCAGTGCCGAGGCGACGCGCGACCTCTTCGCGGCCGAGGGCTTCGACGCCGAGATCGTGCGGGCACACGACGGTGCTCCGCCGGCCGTGATCGCCAGGAAGGCCGGCCCGGAGGGCGCGCCGACCGTCCTGCTCTACGCCCACCACGACGTCCAGCCGGAGAACGACCACGCCGACTGGGACTCCCCGCCGTGGGAGCCCACCGAGCGCGGCGACCGCCTCTACGGACGCGGGGCTGCCGACGACAAGGCCGGCATCGCCGCCCACCTCGGCGCGGTCCGGATCTTCGGCGACGACCTCCCGGTCAACCTGGTGATGTTCATCGAGGGCGAGGAGGAGGTCGGCTCCGACACCCTCGTCGAGCTGCTCGAGGCCCACAAGGAGCGCCTCGCCGCCGACGTCATCGTCATCGCCGACTCCGGCAACTGGGACATCGGCGAGCCCGCCCTCACCACGAGCCTCCGTGGCCTGGTGCGGATGGACGTCGAGGTCCGCACGCTCACCCACGCCGTGCACAGCGGCATGTGGGGCGGCCTCGTCCCCGACTCGATCATGGCGCTCAGCCGCCTGATCGCCAGCCTCAACAACGATGACGGCAGCGTCGCGATCGAGGGCCTCCACTCCGGTCCGGCGGCCGACGTGGAGTACCCCGAGGCCCGCCTCCGGGCCGAGTCCGGTGCCGCCGAGGGCATCGAGTGGATCGGCACCGGCAGTGTCGTCGAGCGGCTCTGGACCCAGCCGGCCCTCTCGATCACCGGCCTCGACGCACCGAAGGTCGAGGGCGCGTCCAACACCCTCGTCCCGGCGGCCCGCTGCCGGATCAGCCTCCGCATCGCGCCCGGCGACACCACCGCCAACGCCGTCCAGGCCCTCCAGGCCCACCTCGAGAAGCACGTCCCGTGGGGTGCGACGCTCTCCACGACCGTCGTCGACACCGGCGAGGCCACGCAGATCGACGCGAGCGGACCGGCGTACGACGCCGCGCGCGCCGCGTTCGCCGAGGCCTGGGACGGCACCGCCCCGGTCGACATGGGCGTCGGTGGCTCGATCCCCTTCATCGCGGAGTTCCTCGAGGCCTTCCCGCAGGCGAGCGTGCTCGTCACCGGCGTCGAGGACCCCGACACCCGCGCCCACGGCGCCAACGAGGGCCTCCACCTCGCCGAGTTCGAGAAGGTCGTCAAGGCCGAGGCGTTCCTGCTGCGCAACCTCGGCGACCTGCCCCGCTGATGGCGACCTTCCGCGCGCGCGACCGGTCCTCCGCGGTGATCCAGGCACCTCGGAGCGAGGTCTGGGCTGCGCTCACCGACGCCGACCTGATGGCGAGGTTCACGCCCTACGTCACCTCGATCACCGTCGACGGTGACCGGTGGGTGTGGCGGATGGGCACGATCCCCGTGCTCGGGATCTCGGTCGCCCCGACCTTCACCGAGGTGATGTCGCTGCACCCGGAGGAGCGGATCGAGTTCTCCCACGACCCGGCGCGCACGGACGAGATGACGGCGGTCGAGGGCACCTACGTCCTGTCCGACCACGCCGGCGGCGGCACCGACGTGGGCATCGACCTCGAGATCGCCTGCAACCTCCCGCTGCCCGGCCTCGCGCGCCCGGCCGTCGAGCGGGTGATGGCCAGCGTCGTGAAGCACATGGGCGCCGTCTTCTCCCGCAACCTCCTCAAGCACCTCGGCGAGGCGTGAGCGCGTGAAGGTCCTCGTCCTCGGCGCCACCGGCTACGTCGGCTCGCGCCTCGTCCCGCACCTGCTCGACCTCGGCCACGAGGCGGTCGCGGCGTCCTCCTCGCCGCCCGACCCCGACCGCTTCGGCTGGGACGAGCGGGTCGAGGCGGTCCGCTGCGACGTGACGGACGCCGGGTCCGTCGCCGCCGCGGTCGAGGGCGTCGACGCCGTCGTCTACCTCGTCCACTCGCTCCAGCGCAGTGACTTCACCGACCGCGACCGGCTGGGCGCCGAGACGGTGGCGGCGGCGGTCGACGAGCACGGCGTACGCCGCCTCGTCTACCTGTCCGGCCTGGTGCCCGACGCTCCCGAGAGCGAGCTCTCCGCCCACATCTCCAGCCGCCTCGAGGTCGAGCGGATCCTCCTCGGCACGACCGCGGAGGCCGCCGCGCTGCGGGCCGGCGTCGTCATCGGGGCGGGGTCGACGTCGTTCGAGATCATCCGCCAGATCGCCACGCTCTTCGTGGTGCAGCCGGTCCCGCTCTGGATGCACCACCGCGTCCAGCCGATCGCGGTGTCCGACGTGCTGCGTGCGATCGGCGAGGCGCTCGACGACGACGGACCACGCGGCGCCGTCGACATCGGGGGGCCGGACATCGTCACCTACCCCGCCCTGATGGGCGCATGTGGCCGCGGGACCGGTCTGACCCGGCTCCGGGTCCCCGTGCCGGTCGCGCCCGCGGGGCTGGTCGGCCTCGGTACGGCGCTGGCCACCACCGCGCCGTTCCACACGGTCACGTCGCTGATCGAGTCGCTGCACCACGACATGGTCTGCCGCGACGGCGACACCTGGTCGCCGCGTGAGGGAGGCCTCCTGCTGGGGCTCGCCGAGGCGGTCGAGCGCGCGAGCGATCCGGCGTACGCCGGCCCGGAGGCCGCGCTGCCCTCGGACCCCGCCTGGACCCGGCCCCACCGCCTGCTCGACGCCCTCCCGATGCCGGCCACCACCCGCGCCGCGGCTCGGCTCGCCCTCCACCGCGTGCGCTCCGTCCTCGGTACCTGAGGACACGGCGTACGCCGACGGCCTCGGGATCCGTCCACACGTCCTCAGGTATCGCAAGGTGGGACAGACCTTGAACGCTGACAGCATGACTGTCACAGTGGTCGTCGTTCCTGGGGAGGGACCTCCTCTCCGGCAGGTTGCCGGAGGCGACCGATCGAGGTGGCTCGGTGCCCCACCCCCACGACGCCCAGGCTCATGACGCGACTCCGCTCGCCGTCGACCGCCGGCGGTTCGTCGGCTACGTGATCGGCGGTGCCACCCTCGTGGCTGCCGCCGACCTCGTGCTCGACACCCCGGCCGCGAGCGCGGAGGTCCCGACGCTGCCGCAGCCGGCCGAGCTCTACGACCTCAACGACATGCTCACCGACGCCGCCCGGCCGACCGCCAACCTGATCACCGTCACGATCAACGAGGACGGCACGGCCGGCTTCGAGCTGCCGCGCGCCGAGGTCGGCCAGGGCATCACCACCTCGACCGCGATGCTGATCGCCGAGGAGCTCGACCTGCCCGTCGACCGGGTCCGGGTGACCCTGGCGCCGGCGCGACCCGAGCTGCTCTTCAACCAGCTCACCGGCGGCTCCAACACCACCATCGCGACGTACACCCCGATCCGGGTCGCCGCTGCCGTGGCACGGGCCGCGCTGCTCGACGCCGCCGCGATCGTGCTGGGCGACACCGTCGCCGGGCTGGTCGCCAAGGGCGGCGTCATCACGGCGCGCGACGGCTCGTCGGTCACCTACGGCGATCTGGCCGTCAAGGCCGCCGGCAGTGTCGGGAGCCGGGCCGTCGAGGTCGAGCTCAAGAGCGAGGCCGAGTTCAGCGTCATCGGCACGCCGACCAACCGGGTGGACGCGCTGGCAGCCGTCACCGGCCAGAAGGAGTTCACCACCGACCTCGCCGTCCCCGACGCCCTGCCCACCATGGTGTGCCGGGCGCCCACGCTCAACGGCACCCCGGTGTCCGTACGCAACCAGGCGCAGGTCGAGGCGATGCCCGGTGTCACCCACGTCGCGCAGGTGAGCACCGGCGTCGCCGTGAGGGCAGCGACGTTCGGCCAGTGCATCGACGCCGTCCGCGCCCTCGACGTGGTGTGGAAGGCCGGACCGGTCGCGGGGGAGAGCGACGCGACGATCCTGCGCAAGGTCCGCGCGGCACAGCTGCCGATGCCCAAGCTGCCCGACACCCCGCTCGCCCAGACCGTCTCGGGCGACTTCACCTTCTGGTTCCGCAGCAACTCGCCGATGGACACCAACAGCGCGATCGCCGACGTGCGCCCCGACGGCGCGACGATCTGGGCGGGCCTCAAGTCGCCCATCGTCGCGCAGCAGCGGATCGCCGAGAAGCTCGGCATGAGCCAGGACAAGGTGAAGGTCAATGTCGTCACCGCGGGCGGGTCCTTCGGCCGGCGGCTCTTCTTCGACGGCGCGCTCGAGGCCGCGGAGATCTCGCAGGAGATGGGCGCCCCGGTCAAGCTCATGTGGCACCGCGCCGACGACGCCCGCGTCGGGCGTACGCACCCGCTGGGCACCTGTCGCGTCCAGGCCACGGTCAGCGGCACCAACGTGCTGGCGTTCAACCAGTCGCTGACGTGCGTCGAGACCGACTTCCGCCACGGGCTCGGCGAGATCATCACCGCCGCCGCCGCGGACCTCCCGGCCGGAGTCGGCAACCTCGGCTTCGCCGAGACGATCTTCGCGCTGACCCAGGAGGTGCCCTACGACTTCGGCGCCGTGACGCAGACGCTCGTCGAGACCGACGACCGCTTCAACACCGGGTCGATGCGCAACATCTACTCGCCCGACGTCCGGGTCGCGAGCGAGCTCGTCGTCGACCGGCTCGCCGCGAAGATGAAGATGGATCCCTACCAGTTCCGCCGGAAGTTCCAGCGCAACGAACGGCTCCTGACGGTCCTCGACACCGTCGCCCAGGCGGGCGAGTGGGGGCGCTCGATGCCGGCCGGCACGGCGCAGGGCATCGCGATCCACAAGGAGTACAAGGGCGTCTCGGCCTGCCTCGTGGAGATCGACACCCGGCCCGCGACCACCGGACGGCAGATCCGCGACGCGGTCACCGGCCCGCGCGTCACCCGCGTCACCTTCGCCATCGACGTCGGCCTCGCCATCAACCCGCGTGGGCTCGAGGCGCAGATGCAGGGCGGGATCAACGACGGCATCGCCCTGGCGCTGACGTCCAGCCTCCACCTGCGCGACGGCCATTTCCTCGAGGCCAGCTGGGACAACTACTTCTACACGCGCCAGTGGAACACCCCGCCCGACGTCCGCGTGATCGTGGTCCCGTCGGAGGAGAAGGTGCCCGGTGGCGCCGGGGAGGCAGGCGTCGCCGCGACGTTCGCCGCCGTGGCCTGTGCGTACGCCCGGGCGACCGGCACCATGCCGACGCAGTTCCCGATCAACCACGACCAGCTCTCGTTCGAGCCCAAGTCGTTCGTCCCGCCCGTCCCGCAGTCGCCGGACAACGGCCTCGAGCTCACGTCCTGAATCGCTGAGGAGCACCGACATGCCAGAGCAGACCTTCATCGTCAACGGCGAGCGCGTCACGGTCGACGTCGAGGACGACGTACGCCTCCTGTGGGTCCTCCGTGACCTGCTGGGGATCACCGGCCCGAAGTACGGCTGCGGGATCAACGTGTGCAAGGCGTGCACGTCCCACGTCAACGGCAAGGCGTTCAACCCGTGCGCCGTGCCGGTCGGCAAGCTGTCGAGCGACGACGAGATCACCACGATCGAGGGGCTTCCGGGAGAGGTGGCCGAGCAGCAGCGCGGCGCCAACGGCCTGCACCCCATGCAGGAGGCGTGGCTGGAGCGCGACGTGGTGCAGTGCGGCTACTGCCAGCCCGGCCAGATCATGGCCGCTGTCGCGCTGGTCAACCGGGTCAAGGCCGAGGGTCGCCAGGTCACCGACGCCGACCTCGACACGATCCGCAACATCTGTCGCTGCGGGACGTACACGAGGATCCGCGAGGCGATCGCGGACGGCGCTTCGAGGATGTGATCCCGCGGCCGTAGACTGCGGGTCGTGCCCTACGAGATGAGCAGGCGTACGGGCGGCGACGGCCGCCTGACCACGGCGCTCGACCCCCAGGAGCAGGGCCCCCAGGACGCCTGTGGCGTCTTCGGGGTGTGGGCGCCGGGCGAGGACGTCGCCAAGCTGACCTACTTCGGGCTCTACGCCCTCCAGCACCGCGGGCAGGAGTCCGCCGGCATCGCGGTGAGCAACGGCCGCCAGATCCTGGTCTACAAGGACATGGGGCTGGTCTCGCAGGTCTTCGACGAGTCGACGCTCGAGTCGCTCAAGGGCCACCTCGCGATCGGCCACTCGCGCTACTCCACGACCGGCGCCTCCACCTGGCAGAACGCGCAGCCGACCTTCCGACCCACCGTCGACGGATCGATCGCGCTCGGCCACAACGGCAACCTCATCAACACCCACGAGCTCGCCCAGATGGTGCGCGACCTCCCCGGGCCCGACGACGAGCTGCCGCTCCAGTCGCGCGACGTGGAGACCTCGACCAACGACACCAGCCTCGTCACCGCGCTGCTGGCGCACCACCCCGACACCTCGCTCGAGCAGCGGGCCCTCGAGGTCCTGCCGAAGGTCCGCGGGGCCTTCTGCTTCGTCTGGATGAACGAGGGCACCCTCTACGCCGCCCGCGACCCGCAGGGCATCCGCCCGCTCGTGCTCGGTCGCCTCGACCGCGGCTGGGTGGTCGCCAGCGAGGACGCCGCCCTCGCCACGATCGGCGCCAGCGTCGTGCGCGAGGTCGAGCCCGGCGAGATGGTCGTCATCGACGAGAACGGCCTGCGCTCCCACCGCTTCGCCGAGGCCGACCGCAAGGGCTGCGTGTTCGAGTACGTCTACCTCGCCCGCCCCGACGCCACGATCAGCGGCCGCAGCGTGCACGAGTCCCGCGTCGAGATGGGCCGTCAGCTCGCCCGCGAGTTCCCCGTCGAGGCCGACCTCGTGATCCCGGTGCCCGAGTCGGGCACGCCAGCCGCTGCCGGCTACGCCGAGGAGTCGGGCATCCCGTTCGGGCAGGGCTTCGTGAAGAACGCCTACGTCGGACGTACCTTCATCCAGCCCAGCCAGACGCTGCGCCAGCTCGGCATCCGGCTCAAGCTCAACGCCCTCGAGCACATGATCCGCGGCAAGCGGATCGTCGTGGTCGACGACTCGATCGTGCGCGGCAACACCCAGCGCGCGCAGGTGCGCATGCTGCGTGAGGCGGGCGCGCTCGAGGTGCACGTGCGGATCTCCAGCCCGCCGGTGAAGTGGCCGTGCTTCTACGGCATCGACTTCGCCACCCGCGCCGAGCTGATCGCCAACGGCCTCACGCCCGAGGAGATCGCGGCGAGCGTCGGGGCCGACACGCTCGGCTACATCTCGCTCGAGGGCATGATCGACGCCACCAAGCAGACCCGCGAGACGCTGTGCACGGCCTGCTTCACCGGCGACTACCCCGTCGAGCTCCCCGACGAGAGCCTGCTCGGCAAGCACCTGCTCGAGGCCACGCTGCAGTCGCCCACCCTGGGTCGCGCGCTCCCGGTCCTCAACAACCCCTGATCGCCCCGCCGCCACCGTCTCCCGAGGAGCCCCGTGACCGACCAGCCCACCGAGTCCTCTCCCGGGGCCTACGCCGAAGCCGGGGTCTCGATCGAGGCGGCCGACCGCGCGATCGACCTGATGAAGGGGTGGGTCGACAAGGCTCGCCGCCCCGAGGTGATCGGCGGCCTCGGCGGCTTCGCCGGGCTCTTCGACGCCACGGCGCTGAAGGGCTACGAGAGCCCGCTGCTCGCGACGTCGACCGACGGCGTCGGCACCAAGGTGCAGATCGCGCAGCTGATGGACGTCCACGACACCATCGGCTTCGACCTGGTCGGCATGGTCGTCGACGACCTCGTGGTGTGCGGCGCCGAGCCGCTCTTCATGACCGACTACATCGCCTGCGGTCGCGTCGTGCCCGAGCGGATCGCTGCCATCGTCAAGGGCATCGCCGAGGCCTGCGTCGTCGCCGGCTGCGCCCTCATCGGTGGCGAGACCGCCGAGCACCCCGGCCTGCTCGACCCCGACGACTACGACGTCGCGGGCGCCACGACGGGTGTCGTGGAGGCGAGCAAGCTGCTCGGCCCCGGACGTGTACGCCCCGGCGACGTGGTCATCGCGATGGAGGCCAGCGGCCTGCACTCCAACGGCTACTCGCTCGTGCGCCACGTCCTGTTGCAGCAGGCCGGCTGGGCCGTCGACCGTCAGGTCGACGACTTCGGGCGCACGCTCGGCGAGGAGCTGCTCGAGCCGACCCGCATCTACGCCAAGGCCTGCCTCGACCTGGCCGACCGCACCGAGACCCACGCGATGTCGCACGTGACCGGCGGAGGGCTCGCCGCCAACCTCGAGCGCGTGCTCCCCGCCGAGGTGTCGGTGCGGCTCGACCGCTCGACGTGGACGCCGCAGCCGGTCTTCGACGTCGTACGCCGGGTGGGCTCGGTGTCCCAGCCCGACCTCGAGGCGACGCTCAACTGCGGGGTCGGCATGGTGTCGCTGACCGCCCCCGACTCGGTCGACACCGCGATCGCCGTCCTGGCCGGCCACGGCATCAGGGCGTGGGTGGCCGGAGAGGTGCGCCTCGACGACGACCACGGCGGCCGCGTGCTCCTGGAGGGCCAGCACCCCGGCTGGTGAGCCCGAATCCGGACCCGATCCGCGAAATGCCGGATCTGGTGTGCGGGAACAGCCACCGCTCAGGTAGCGTTGTCCTCACGATATGTGACCGTTCAGACCGGGCGCGCCTCAGGCGGCCCCGGCCAAGTGTGCGAGGGGGTCGACCCTATGGGGCGCGGCCGAGCTAAGGCGAAGCAGACGAAGGTCGCACGCGACCTGAAGTACCGGACTCACGAGACCGACTTCGGGGCGCTGGCGAACGAGCTGCACGGCAATGACAATTCTCATCCCCGGCCGACCGAGGTCGAGCCGGACGAGGACGAGTGGTCGGACTATGCCGACCGCAGTCGACGTGCGGACTGACTGACCGCACCGATCGCAGCTGATCACCACCCGAGCGACCGGGTGTGGCGGCGTACGACCGCGCCCTGACGCCGAGCTGACGCTTGTGCACGCGCACGTGATGCCGAGCTGACGCTTGTGTGCACGCAGAAGCCGGCGAGGTGACGCTTATGCACGTCGTCGTGCGCACAAGCGTCAGCTCGAGGGTCGCCCCGCGTGCACAAGCGTCAGCTCGGCGCTAGAGGTGGATGCCGCGCAGGCGGCCGACCTCGCGCATCCGGCGCTCGGCGAGCCGGTCGGCGGCCTCGGCGGAGGTGATGCCGTCGGCCTTGGCGAGCTCGAAGACCTGGCGGGTCGTGTCGAAGATGCCGCGGGCGCGCTGCTGGGCGCGCTCGAAGGAGAAGCCCTCGAGCTCGTCGGCGACCTGGATGACGCCGCCGGAGTTCACGCAGTAGTCGGGGGCGTAGAGGATCCCGCGCTCGGCGATCTGCTTCTCGATGCCCGGGTGGGCGAGCTGGTTGTTGGCCGCGCCGCAGATGATCGTGGCGCGGAGCACCTCGAGCACCTCGTCGCTGATCGCGCCGCCCATGGCGCAGGGGGCGTAGACGTCGATCTCGCTCGCGACGAGCTCGTCGGTGGAGGCGACGGCGGTGACCTGGGGGTACTCGGCGCGGATGGCCTCGACCGAGGGGGCGTAGACGTCGGTGACGACGACCGACGCACCGTCCTCGATGAGGTGGCGGACGAGGTGGCGCCCGACCTTGCCGACGCCCGCGATGCCGACGGTGCGACCGGCGAGCGTGGGCTCGCCCCAGACCTGCTCGGCTGCGGCGCGCATGCCCTGGAAGGTGCCGTACGCCGTCAGCACCGAGCTGTCGCCCGCGCCGCCGTGGGCGACGGTGCGGCCGGTGACGTAGTCGCACTCGCGGGCGATGTGGTCCATGTCGACCGAGAAGGTCCCCACGTCGCAGGCGGTGTAGTAGCGGCCGTTGAGCGACTGGACGAAGCGACCGTAGGCACGCAGCAGCGCCTCGGTCTTGAGCTCGGCCGGGTCGCCGATGATGACGGCCTTGCCGCCGCCGAGGTCGAGGCCGGCGAGCGCGTTCTTGTAGGACATCCCGCGCGAGAGGTTGAGCACGTCGACGATCGCGTCATCGGTGCTGGCGTAGGGGTAGAACCGCGTACCGCCGAGGCCCGGGCCGAGTGCCGTGGAGTGGAGGGCGATGATGGCCCGCAGGCCCGTCGCGCTGTCGTTGCAGAAGACGACCTGCTCGTGCGTGGCTCCGAGCTCGAAGACGTCGACGCCGGAAGTGGCGGCTCCAGACATGGTCATGCGTCCTTTTCTGGTGGGTGCGGCCGCGGGGTGTGCGGACCTGGTCGGTGCGGTCGAGGGGTGGTGACCGCCGTCACGACCAGCGTATCGCCGCAGGATCACGGTGCCCGCATCACTGGGACCGCATCACCACGAGGTCCCCGTGGGTGCCGTAGCCGAGCAGGTCGCCACCGGCCCGGCGGCCGTTGAAGGTCGCCATCAGCCAGCCGCCGTCGACCTCGGCGAGCGAGGGCCACGGCAGGTTCGTCGGGTAGGGCGCGTCGAGCAGACCGACCTCCGACATGGCGAGGTCGAAGACCGGGAACCGTGCACGCGTGCCGCGCCGGGAGTCACGTCCGTCGCTGGCCAGCACGACCATCCGGCCGTCGACCTCCGCGAGCGTCGTCCCCTCCGTCGACGTGCGGTCGGTCGCGGCACCGCGCAGCCGCAGGTCGTCGAGCGCCGGACCCGAGGCCAGTGCCGGGTGGAAGTCGAAGAACTTCCGCGCGCTGACGAAGCCCACCAGCCACTCGCCGTCACGGTGCACGAGGTGCGGGTCCCACGTCGCGATCGAGGCCAGGCCGTCGGTCGGCAGCGGCAGCTCGCGGGTGTCGAGGACGTGGGTGCCACGCAGGAGGTCGGCGTCCGACGCGGCGAGGGTCACCCGCAACCCGGACGGCGTACGACGACCGGAGCGCGTCGTCGGTGTCTCGAAGTCCCCCCACGTGCTGGTCGCCACCAGCCACCGGTCGTCGGCGCGGACGAGGTGGGTCGCGTGGTCGCCGAAGACGCCCGGGCGGTCCGGACGACGGAAGAAGAGGTCGCCGGTGTGCTGGAGGTCCAGCGACGTGGCCTCGAGGCGCCACACGCTCGTGTGCGCGGTGTCGAAGAAGCCCGGCCCGGCGGACGTGGCGGTCAGCCACAGGGCGCCGTCCTCGCGCAGCGGCCGGCCCGAGGCGTCGGTCACGAACCGGACGTCGCGCAGCCCGAGCTGGCCGAACCCGCCGACGGTGCCGCCCCCGGTCGGGAGCTCGACCCGGAGGTCGGCGAGCGCCGCCTCGTCGCGGGTGTCGAGGGTGTCGCGCAGGTCGTGCCGGGCCCGGGCCTGCCACGCGCCGGCCTCGAGGCTCCACGCGGTCAGGTGCGTCCCTGTCAGCGAGATGCCGATCTGCGCGGGCGCCTCCGCCCGGTGGAACCTCCGGCTCCGGAGGTCCTGCTCACCCACCCGGAGCGAGACCGACCCGTCGCGGAGCGAGGCCGAGAGCCGGGCGCCCGCGAGGTGCAGGGCCAGCGTCGCACCGTCGGACGCCGCCGACGTCGCGGCGACGTAGGGCGCGACCACCGGCACCGTCGTGGTGCCACCTTCGTCGCTCGCGAGGTGAACGGCGCCCGGGGCGACGAGGTCGATCGGCCGCAGCCGGCGGACGACATCGACGCGAGGCAGCACGCGCCCATCGTGCCCCAGGTCAGCGGGCGGGCACGCCCCGGACGGTCACTCCGGGGGCGACGTCGTGGACCACCACGGACCCCGCGCCGACGACCGCGCGCTCGCCGACCTCGATCCCGGGAAGGACCTGCGACCCGCTGCCGACCCGCGCCCCGCGGCGCAGCACGGGTGGTCCGGAGGGTCGCGAGCCCAGCGTCAGCCCGCCGTTGACGATCACCTGGGCGCCGAAGAAGCAGTCGTCCTCGACGACGACGCCGGTGGCGAGGCCGACGTAGCCCTGCATCCGGACGCGGTCGCCGATGACGCAGTCGCGACCGATCGTGCACGCGTGCCCAATGGAGGCGTCCACACCGAGCCGGGCGCCCTCGCGGACCAGGCAGTGGTCGCCGATCCAGCTCCGCTCGCCCAGCACGGCACCGACGTTGACCACCGTGTGGCACCCGACGACGACGTCCTCGCCGACCAGGGTGGGCGCGACCGCGGCGTCCGGTGAGCCCGAGCGACCGCCCATTCGGGGCCGCCGCCCGATGACCGCCCCGTCGTCGATCCGGCACCGGTCGCCCAGCACGACGCCGGCGTGCAGCACCACGTGGGCGCCGATCTCGACGTCGGTGCCGATCACCACGTCGGGCGCGACCAGCAGGTACGGCGCCCGGTCCGAGGCCAGGAGCTCAGTCATCGGCGGACCCGGCGTCGGCCTCCGGGTCGAGCCGGCGCAGGCGTCGACGCAGTCGCTGGTTGCGCTCCGTCAGGACGTCCACGCGCTCACGGACCTTCTCCAGCTCCTCGAGCACCGTCGCGAGCTCGTCGCGGGCGTGGGTCGTCTCCTTGCGGGCGAGCTCGACCTCCTCCGCGACCCAGACCTCGAGGTTGTCGGCCCGGGCGTTGGTCCGTCGCATCTCGGCGCGCAGCCCGAACAGCTCCGCCTCGGCGCTCCACCGCAGGCGGATCTGGCGGCCCACCTCCGACTCCAGGGTCGGGGGGCGCCCGTGGCCGGCGCCGAGACCGGTCAGCACGTCCAGCACGTCGTGCGCGTGCCGGCGGGCGTCGTGGTGCCGCAGGACCAGCTCGCGTCCGAGTCGTCCGAGCTCGGGGCTGTAGTCGGCGAGGTCGCTCTCGAGGCGGCTGGTGTCGAGCCCCTGGTCGCCGAGCTGGCCGGTGATCCCGTCGGCCTCGACCGCCGCGTAGCTCTCGGGCGTGATCCACCCGTCGCCACCGAAGCTGTCGAAGACGTAGGCCGCCCGGCCGCACGACATCGCCTCGAGCACCGCGCGTCCCTTGCCGACGACGATGTCGACGGTTCCCATCAGCACCTCCGGCGCGAGGTCGACCTCGTCGATGCCGAGGGAGACGAGCTCGATGCCAGCCCGACCCCACGCCTCCTCGAGGGCCCGACGCGGGGCGCCGTCGAGGTAGGTGCTGAGGACCAGGGCCCGCGTCGGGCGCTGGTTCGGGGCGGAGGTGGGGGAGAACCGCTGCGTGTCGATCGGCTGCGTGAGGCGTACGACGTCCAGGTCGGCGTTGAGGGCCTCCACCCGTCGTCGTACGCGGTCGTTGAGCACGATCACCGAGGCGGTGATCCCCGGGACGATCGGCGGCTGCTGCACGTCGAAGAGCGAGCTGTGGCACACGAACGCCTGCGGGACGTCCGGCCAGGCAGCGGCCAGGTCGTGGGCGACGATGCCGTCCTGCGCGAGGACGGCATCCGCGGGTGCGCCGAGGTCGTCGACGCTGTCGACGACCTCCATCCCGCGGCGGCGGGCGAGCATCGCCATGTCGCCCGCGACGCGCGTGTAGATCCTGACGTCGTGACCGAGCCGGACCAGGTTCTCGCCCAGGGTCGTCAGGTAGGTCTCGCTACCGCCGACCCGGTGGAAGGCGGAGTTCGCGAGGAGGATGCGCATCCGCAGATGCTAGGGGTTGGCCCGCGCACGCAGAAGGGCCCCGACCGGGACGTGATCGGGGCCCTTCTGTGCTTGTGGGCAGGGGCGGGGTCGAACCGCCGACCTATCACTTTTCAGGCGATCGCTCGTACCAACTGAGCTACCTGCCCAAGCGGGGACAAAGATACATGAGCGCGATGGTGCGGGTTCAATCGGCCGCGGCCTGGACCGAGGCGAGCGCCTCGGCCGGCAGCTCGAGCCAGAACGTCGATCCGACGCCGGGGACGGACTCGCCGCGCACCGCGCCGCCGTCGCGCTCGGCCATGGTGCGCGAGATCGACAGGCCGAGGCCGGTGCCCGCGGTGCGGTCGGCCGCGAACCGGACGAAGGGCTCGAAGACGTGGGCCATCTGGTCGGCGTCGAGGCCGGGACCGTCGTCGCGCACGATGACCCGCACCATCGGGTGGCCGCTCTCGCCGACCAGCCGGCCCGCCGACAGCTGGACCGTGCCACCGCCCGGACGGTGGTGGGTGATGGCGTTGCCGAGCAGGTTGGTCAGGACCTGGCGTACGCCGGACGCGTGCGCCCACACGGTCAGGTCGGGGTCGACGTCGACGGTCATGTCCACCTGGGCGGTCGCCGCGGGAGTGCGGTGCCAGTGGACGACGTCGGCCAGCGCGGCGGCGACCCCCACGTGCTGGCGGGCGTCGTCGCTGGCCAGCGCGCGGCCGGCGCCGAGGAGGCTGTCGACGATGGCGAGCAGCTGTTCCGACGCCCGCACGATCCGGGGGCCGTCGCGCAGCATCCCGGACACCAGCTCGTCGGGCGTGCCGTGCTGCGCGTCGTCGATCAGCCCCTCGCAGTAGCCGAGCACGGCCGAGATCGGCGTACGCAGCTCGTGCCCGACCGCGCCGAAGAGCTGCTGGTAGCCCAGCTGCGCCTCGGCTCCTGCGTCGATCGCCTCGGCGAGGGCCCGACGGGCCTGCTCGAGCGTGAGCCGTGAGGTGATCGCGGCAGTGAGCAGCCGGAAGTCGTCGAGCAGCTGCTGGGGCCACGGACCTGCCGCGTCGCTCGAGAGGGAAATGCTGCCGAACATCTCGCTCCGCGACCGCAGCGAGGCGGCGACGAGGCTGCGGACCCCTTCACGCTCGAGCTGGCCCCGGTCCTCCGCGGCATCGGGGGTGAGGAGCTCCCGGTCGCTCAGGACCACCATGATGGCCTCGCGTCCGCGCCGTGAGAGCCAGGGCATCGTCAGGGCCGCCTCGGGACCTGCGCCGGGAGGGGGCAGGAGCGTGCGGGTCGATCCCGGCGGCGTCCACTCACGGACCCAGGCGCGCCCGCCGAGCGGGGTCCAGCCCGTCGGATCCTCCGGGGCGAGGCTGGTCAGCACCACGGTCACGATCTCCACCCGGCCGTCGGCCTGGAAGTGCTCCACCGCGCGTCCGAGGGCCTCGTCGAGGCCGAGCTGCTGGTCGACGACCTGCGCGGCGATCGCCGCTGCCGAGGCGGAGACGGGCCCCCCGCTGGTCAGGGGTTGCAGGGCGGGGTGCTCGGTCATGCGCGTCTCCCCTCAGGAAACAACGGTGAAACGACACGGTAGCGGTGAGATGCCCCGGCTCTGGTCGATTCTCACGTGCTCCGCGAGCGCCAGCCGGTGGCGCCCGGCCCACGTCGCGACGTGGACCAGCTGTCCCAGTCCGAGCGTGCGCCCCGGGCAGGCGTGGGGCCCGGCACCGAAGGGCAGCCAGGCCCCCGGCCGGCGCGACGTGTCCTCCCACCGGGTGGGGTCGAAACCGCCATCGGGGTCACCGGGCACCAGCTCGTCGAGCCGGCCGAGGAGCAGCGGGCTGACCAGCACGACCCGCCCCGCCGGAACCGCGGTGCCGGCGAGGTCGACCGGCTCGGTGGTGATGCGGGCCGTGATCCAGGTCGGCGGCGTCAGCCGCAAGGTCTCCCACACGGCGTGCACCGGGTCGTGGTCGGCGGGGTGGGCGGCGATCCAGCCGAGCAGCCAGGCGCCCGCCGCGATCGGGACCTGCACCCCGGCGGCGAGCACGGTGGCCACCTGCTCGGCGGGCGCCGGCAGGCCGGGCACGGCGGACAGGGCGTCGTCGAGGGCGAAGCGGGCGTCGCGCTCGCCGCGGCGGACGCGGCTCCAGCGCCCCGGCGGACGGCGTGCGGAGATGACGGGGGCGAGGGAGTCGATCCAGGCGAGCGTGAGGTCGGCGACCAGGTCGCGCGTACGGGTGTCGGTGTCGAGCACCGCGGCCACGGTGGAGCGGGCCACCGGACGGCGCAGCAGCGCCATGGCGTCGTACGCCTCACCCGGAGCACGCCGGTCGTGCTCGGCCAGTGCGGCGTCCCACTCGCCGTCGAGGACGGCGACCCCGCGCGCGACCGCGTCCGGGGTCAGCGGTGCGAACACGACGTGTCCCGAGCGGGTCGCGCCCCGGCTCGACGAGAGGTCGCCGCTGCGGCTGACGTCGCCGGGGAAGTCGAAGCGGCCGGGGTCGGTCAGCACCCGCCGCGCGAGAGCCGGGGTGGTGACCAGCCACGGTCCGTGGCGGCCGAGGGCGACGGCCCCCGAGCGTGGGGCTGAGAGGACAGCGCCGAGCCGACCGCCGGCCGACTCGACGCTGTCCATGTGCATCACGGTGCGTGCATCACTGTGTGTGCGTCACGTCCGCGTCGTGACCAGCTGTTCAGCGACGGCCGGGGGCCGGGCGCCACAGGTAGTAGGACTGCAGCTGGTTGTTGGCGCGGGCGGACTCGATGCGGGTGCGGATGCGGTTCATCATGATTTCTTCTCCAGGAGGATTGCCGAGAAGCGCGCCCGGACGGGCACGCCCCGACACCACCCGTAGAACTGGCCCCCGTGAAGCTGTCAGGGTCGGGAGTCAGGACTCAGGGTCGGGCAGCGTCTCCGCAATCAGATCAGTCAATTGCTGAATCCGCAGCGGCTTCTGCATCACAGTTTCAACTCCGAGCTCCTGGAGCGCCGCTCTGTGCTCACCTGCCCAGGCGCTGATGACCACGACTCGCATCGACGCACCTACTTTGGGGTGGTCCCGCATCCAGCGCACCACCTCGACACCGTTCATCCGGGGCATCGTGAGGTCGAGGAGCATCACGTCGAAGGTCTCACGCTGGAGGCACTCGACCGCCTCCAGCCCGTCGACAGCCGTCGACGCGACGTGCCCGGCACGCTCCACGAGGCGGCAGAACACGTCGCGGATGTCCTCGTTGTCGTCGACAACGAGGAAGCGCAGCTGTCGTGCCCCCGTGCTCACGGCCCAAGCGTAGTCAGGACCACCGACACTTCGCGCCTGTTCCCGGCACTGTGTCGGACGGCACCTCCCTTCGAGGCGGTGGTTGGGAGCGTGGCGGCGGCTGCCTCTATGCTGGTCGACGCTTGGATGGGCTCGCCCAGGCAAGCTGGCCCCCATCGTCTAGCGGCCCAGGACCCCGCCCTTTCACGGCGGTAGCGCCGGTTCGAATCCGGTTGGGGGTGCGACCCGGGTCGGGATCGGACGCCGATTGGTGGTCCCGGAAGACCTTGGGTTAGAGTTCCACCCGCTTCACCAGCACCACCCAGGCACCACACAGTTCGTCCATCTGGCCCCGTAGCGCAGTTGGTTAGCGCGCCGCCCTGTCACGGCGGAGGCCGCGGGTTCGAGTCCCGTCGGGGTCGCCAACGCATGCCACACAGGCTGAGCCGCCAGGCTCAGCCTGTGTGGCATTTCGGCCACATCGCCGCATTTACCGTGGCTCCTAGGCTGTTCGCATGCCGATCGACCTCGACCCCGCCGCGTTCGACGCCATGGTCGGCCGCGCGCTCGACGGCCTTCCCGACGACCTCGCGCGGCTCGTCGACAACGTCGTGGTGCTCGTCGAGGCGGACGCCCCGGCCGACGACCCGGACCTGCTCGGCCTCTACGACGGCCTCGCGCTCACGGAGCGACCGGCCAACCATGCCGGCGAGCTGCCCGACCGCATCCTGCTCTTCCGCGGCCCGCTCCTCGACATGGCGGACACCGTGGAGGACCTCGAGGAGGAGGTGCGGATCACCGTCGTGCACGAGGTCGCCCACCACTTCGGTCTCGACGACGCGCGGCTGCACGCCCTCGGCTGGGGCTGACCTCCCGGGAGGTCGTCGACTGCCGTCGGATCCTGCCGTCCGGTGGTCTAGCCCACGACGCCGACGAGGCTCCATCCGGCCGCACACGCGCCGATCGACAGCACCGCCGTCGCGACGACGTACGCCGTCGCGGTGCGCGCCGGTCGCTCGACGGACTGCACCGCGAAGGTCGAGAAGGAGGTGAAGGCGCCGCAGAAGCCGGTGCCGAGCAGCGCCCAGCCCGCGTCGCCCAGGGACAGCGCCGCGAACACCCCGAACAGCCCCGAGCCCAGCGCGTTGACCACGAGCATGCCGGTCGGGAACCGGCCGTCGAGCGCCCGGCCGATCGTGTAGCGCAGGGGTGCCCCGACGGCGGCACCGAGCGCGACGAGCAGGGCCGTCATTGCGGCTCAGCCCGACGCGCGAGGTGCTGGCCGAGGGCGGCCGCGGTGAGGCCGGCGGCCAGGGTCACCAGCAGGCACAGCCCGGCGAGCCCGGCATGGCCGTCGTCCGCGAGCCGGCGGACCTGACCGGCCCACGCCGACACCGTGGTGAACCCGCCCAGCACGCCCGGACCGACGAAGAGCGCGACGGTGCGCGAACGGCGTACGACGGCCAGCGCCGGCAGCATGCCGAGGACGAACGCGCCGACGACGTTGATGGCCAGCGTGGGCCACGGGAAGAGGGAGTCCGGAGCCGCGGTGTCGACCCCGAGGCGCAGGAGGGCGCCGACGGCACCGCCGACCGCGACGACCACGAGACCGGCCGCGCCGGTGCGGCGTGCGCTCACCCGACCTGGCTGGTGGACGGCTTGGTGTGGCCCTGGGCGTCCCACGGCTGGGCGCTCGCCCCGCCGAGCTGCTGCACGAGCTCGGTCAGCAACCAGTTCTGGAGGGCGCGCTGCGCGGGGGTGCGGGCCATCGACAGCAGCCGCTCGGCCCGGCAGAACGCGTCGGCGACGTCGAACATCTCGGTCATCGTCACGAAGATCGGGCCGGCCTCGCGCACCATCGGGAAGATCAGGTCGACGCGCGGGCGGGAGTCGCGCTCGGCAGCGCGCAGCTGCTCGCTGAAGGCATCAGGGAACTGGCGCTCGAAGTTGGCGAACATCGAGGTGAGGTCGCCGGCGAGCGGGTAGTCGGACTGGTGCGACAGCGACAGGAGCCGCAGCTCACGGCGCAGCTCGTGGTACTGGCGGGCGAGCGAGGAGTAGAGCGGGACGTCGAGGCCGAGCAGCCGCACCTCGACCGCGGTGTCGCTGATCGGCTCGGGCGCGTGCTGGTCGTGGACGTCGATCACCCACTCGGCGCCGCCCTCGTCGCTCATCTGGGCGGCCGGCTCGAACCAGACGATCTTGCTGTCGGACTCGATCGTGGCGCCCCAGGCGGTCGCGCACTGGGCCACCATCGACAGGCCGCGGCCGAAGGTCAGCAGCAGGTCGAGGTCGTCGCCCGCCAGCGGGACCGGTGGGACGGGCGGGCTGGTGGACCCGTCGATCACCTCGATGCGGGGGTGGCTGACGGTCCCGCGCACCCGCACCTTGAAGGGCGCGGTGGCGTGCAGGACGGCGTTGGCCACCAGCTCGGAGACGCCGAGCTCGGCGCACTCGACGAGGTCGTCGCGCTCCAGCCGCTCGAAGACGTCGCTCACCCAACGCCTGGCGTCGGCCGCAGCGCGCGGCGACGACGCGAGGGTCAACTCGGAGCTCAGCGGCACTGGGACTCTTTTCGAGGGGGTGGGCAGTCCAGTGGGGCGATGGTTACCCCCCGAGTGGATAGTTCAAACCTCGACCATCACCATAGTTTCTCGCAGGTCCGGGTAGTGGATGTGAGCAACGAGACGTTCCCGGCGTTTCGCCTGCTGGTCGGGCCGGGAGGAGAATGGTCTTCCAGCGTCAGCATGAGGTGTGCAACCCGACCCCAAGGAGCTCCGATGAGCACCACGCAGGCCCCGCGACACCGGGTGGTCGTGATCGGTTCCGGCTTCGGCGGCCTCTTCGGAACGAAGGCCCTCCGCCGCGCCGACGTCGACGTCACGGTGATCGCGAAGACCACGCACCACCTCTTCCAGCCCCTGCTCTACCAGGTGGCGACCGGCATCCTGTCCGAGGGCGAGATCGCCCCGCCGACCCGCGAGGTCCTCAGCGGCCAGGACAACGCCCGGGTGATCCTGGGCGAGGTCACCGGCATCGACCTCGAGGCCCGCACGGTCACCTCGCAGGTGCTGGGCCGCGACACGGTGACGTCGTACGACTCCTTGCTCGTGGCGGCCGGTGCCAGCCAGTCCTACTTCGGCAACGACCACTTCGCCGAGTTCGCGCCCGGCATGAAGAGCATCGACGACGCACTCGAGCTGCGCGGCCGGATCTTCGGCGCCTTCGAGATGGCCGAGCTCGGTGCGACGCGCGGCGACGACGTCGACCACCTGCTGACGTTCGTCGTCGTCGGCGCCGGCCCGACCGGTGTGGAGATGGCCGGCCAGATCGCCGAGCTCGCGCACCGGACGCTCAAGAAGGACTTCCGCGCGATCAACACCCGCCAGGCGCGGGTCGTCCTCGTCGACGCGGCACCCCAGGTGCTGCCGCCCTTCGGCGCCAAGCTCGGCGAGAAGGCGAAGAAGGAGCTCGAGAAGCTCGGCGTCGAGGTGATGCTCGGCGGCATGGTCACCGAGGTCGACGAGCGCGGACTCGAGGTGAAGTTCAAGGACGGGCGCGTCGAGCGGATCAACTCGGTCGCCAAGATCTGGGCCGCCGGCGTGCAGGCCAACCCGCTCGGCAAGACGCTGTCGGAGCAGTCCGGTGCGCCGCTCGACCGTGCGGGACGGATCGGCGTCAACCCCGACCTCACGCTGCCGGGCCACCCCGAGGTCTTCGTCGTCGGCGACATGATCGCCCTCGACAACCTCCCGGGCGTCGCGCAGGTCGCGATCCAGGGCGCCAAGTACGCCGCCAAGGAGATCCGCAACCGCCTCGAGGGCAAGCAGCCCCAGGAGCCGTTCAAGTACTTCGACAAGGGGTCGATGGCGATCATCAGCCGTTTCCGCGCGGTCGCGATGGTCGGCAAGCTCCGGCTCACCGGCATCATCGCCTGGCTGATGTGGCTCGGCGTGCACCTCGTCTACCTCACCGGCTTCAAGAACCAGGTGTCGGCGCTGATGCGCTGGGCGATCACCTTCATCAGCAACAACCGCTCCGAGCGGACGACCACCGAGCAGCAGATCTTCGCTCGTGCGGCGCTCGCGCGGCTGCGGCGTGGTGCCGCCGACCTGGTGTCCGACCCGGGCATCTACGACGCGACGCGCGCGATGATGGAGGAGACCCGCCGCCAGGAGCTGGAGGCGGCCGCGGCCCGCGAGGCCGAGCTCACCGACTCGGGCGTACGCGGCGTGGCCACCGAGGGCGTCAGCAGCTGACCCTACGGTGGTGACGCCGCCGTTGACCCTGCCGTGACGCCCCCGTGACGCTGCCGTGATGCCCATGGTGCGCCTGCTCCGCCGGCCGGCGGTGCTCGCCTGCGTCCTGCTCGTGCTGGGAGAGCTCGTGCTCCTCGGCGCTCTGGTCCGCGACCCGCGCGCGGGCGGCCCCCACGACGTCCCGGTCGAGGTGGTCGCCCCGGCGCTGGTCGCCGAGTCGCTGGCCGAGCAGGCGGAGTCGCTCGCCGGCCACCCGTTCGCCGCGAGCGCCGTCGCCGAGGACGACGCGACCGCCTCCCGCGGCCGGGTGGCCGACGGCTCGGTGGTGGCCACGCTGCTGGTCGACCTCCGCGGCACCGAGGACACCCTCGTCCTCCACGCGGGGGCCGACCCCGCCCTCGCCCGCGCCGTCACCGAACGGGTCGACCGCACGGAGGCGACCCGCGACCGCACGATCGTGGTCGAGCGGGTGGGTCCCACAGGCCCCATCGGCGCCGGCGGTGCGCGCCTGCTGGCCCTCGCCTCGACCCTGGCCGGACTCGCGCTGGCAGCCGTGGTCGCTGCCCGGCGTGGACCCGTCGCGGCGAGCCTGGGCGCAGGCGTACGCCGTGCCCTCCTGGTGGGTGTCGCGTCGCTGGTCGTGGGTGGTGGGGCGGTCGTCCTCCTCGGGCTGCCGGCCCTCGCGACGCCGGTGGTGACCCTGCACGTGCTCGCCGTCTCCCTGCTGGCCCTCGCGCTCCAGTCGATGTTCGGTCGGTCCGGCCTGGTGGTCGCGGCGGTGGCCGGCCTCGGGCTGACCGCGCCGCTGCTGGCCCGGACGGACCCGCACCTGTTGCCGACCTCCTGGGCGCGGCTGGCGACCTGGTCGCCGAGCGGCGCCGCGTTCGAGGGCGTCGACTCGCTCGTGCTCTTCGGCGGGTCACACCTGCTGCAGCCGGCGCTCGTCCTCCTCGCCTGGACGACGGTGGCCGTGCTCGCGCTCCTGTCGGCCCGCTGGGTGCGGCGGTGGACCGGCGAGGTGCCGGACACCTCGTCGTCGTACGCCGGCCTGGGCGGGCGCACCTGGGCCGTCCTCGCCGCGGTGGTGCCGGTCGCGGCTCTCCTGATCGGTGGAGCAGTGCTGGTGCCCGACGACACGGCCGCGACGGCGGACCTGCCGTCCCAGGCCACGGAGACCAGGTGCCTGGCCACCGGTCGGCTGCGGACCGTGGGCGACCTCAACCGGGTGGCCGGTCGGCTGCGCGGGAGCGCCGCCTTCCGGGGTGGCGACGTCGGCGCCGACGTGCAGCTCCAGGACGGCCGCCGGCTGTGGGTCTTCGGCGACACCCTGCGCGGGGGCGACTTCGGCGGCCAGGGCCTGGTCCGCAACTCGATGCTCGTCATCGGTCCCGACTGCCTGAGCGTGGTGCTGCCGGCCGACCGCGGCGCCGTGATCCCCGACCGCCCGAGCCCGGCGGGTGGGTCTGGCGCGGCGGCTGCGCGGGTCGGCTACTGGCCGATGTCGATCGGCAGGGTGGAGCGACCCGGCTACGACCTGGTCGCCGTCGCCGCCCAGCGGGTCCGCACGGTGGGCTCGGGTGTCTTCGACTTCGAGAACCTCGGCACCTCCATCGCGGTCTTCGTCGTCCCGGCCGGGCAGCCGCCCCAGCTCGTGGACCAGCGCGACATCGGACCGGACGACGCCGATCCCGGCCGTCCCACGTGGGGCGCCGCGTCGCTCGTCACCTCCGCCGCCGACCCGTGGGTCTACCTCTACGGCACCTCCCGGCCCGACACCGCGGGGATCTTCGGCTACGCCCTCCACGTCGCGCGCGTCCGTCCCGACGACCTCCTCGACGAGACCAGGTGGCGCTACTGGGACGGGACGTCGTGGTCGTCGCGCGCCGCCGACGCGGCGACGCTGATCCCGTCCGAGGGTGGCGTGTCGCAGACGCTCAGCGTCTTCGAGGTCGATGGCACCTGGTACGCCCTCAGCAAGCGGGACGAGGTGCTCGGGACCGACCTCACCGTCTGGACCGCTCCCGGACCGACCGGCCCGTTCACGCGGCAGCCGGCGCTGGCCCAGCTCCCGTCCGACGCTGCCTCCGGGCTGCTCCGCTACATGCCGCTCGCCCACCCCGACCTGCTGCCGAGACCCGGCACGATGGTCGTCTCCTACAGCCGCAACAGCACCGACTTCGGTGAGGTGCTGGAGGACCCGCTCCTCTACCGACCCCACTTCCTGCGGGTCACGCTGCCCTGACGAAGGACGCTGGGCTTGACGGATCCTTGGGTATTCCTGCGGTGATCCTTGGTCTCGCGCACACTTGCGTCCGTGACCGATCGAGACCGTCCTACGACGTGGGTGGCCGCGCGCGCCCTCGCGACGTTCGTGGCGGTCGCCTGCCTGGCCACCGCGGTCCTCGGCCCGTCGTCCGCCACGGCCCAGTCGGCCCCGTCGGGCAAGCGCGCGCAGAAGACCTTCGCCCTCGCACCTGCGAGCGTGGGCGTCGACCTCCCCAACCCGCTGCGCGGGCAGTACCGCTGGTTCGGCACCGACCCGACGCCGTCGACGGTGACGTCCAACGACGTCTACTACCGCGACCAGGTCTACTGGGGCCGTATCGAGCCGTCCGACAACGCCTGGGACTTCTCCCTGATCGACCAGGGGCTGGCCGACGCGGGTGCCCGCGGCGGCAAGTTCGGCTTCCGGGTGCTCGCCTACTGCCCGGGCTGCTGGATGAACTACCGCTCGGACTTCCCGGCGGTCACGCCGTCGTTCGTCCCGCTCCAGCCCGGCACCGCCGTCCCCGACTGGAACTCCCCGGCCTTCCTCGCCCAGTGGCAGGAGCTGATGGCCGAG
Organism: Nocardioides baculatus; assembly: GCF_016735675.1. Lineage (GTDB taxonomy): Bacteria > Actinomycetota > Actinomycetes > Propionibacteriales > Nocardioidaceae > Nocardioides > Nocardioides baculatus. The sequence continues at coordinate 1,150,058 of NZ_JAERSG010000001.1, forward strand.
CTCGGGCGCCGCTACGGCGACGACCCGCGGCTTGGCTACGTCGACGTCGGCGGCTACGGCAGCTACGGCGAGTGGCACGTCGACACCGGCGCGGGGATCGCCGAGCCCAATGGCCTCGCGGTCGTGGAGGCGGTGACCTCGGCGTTCCCGACCAAGCACGTCCTGATCAACACGATGACCTCGGTCGACTTCACCCTGGCCGCGCTGGAGGCCAACCCGAACCTCGGCATCCGCACCGACAGCCTCGGCTGCCCGGACATGTACTCGATGGTCGCCGTCGACAGGCGGCTGCAGAAGGTCTGGAAGACCCGCCCGTTCTTCTCCGAGTGGTGCACCCGGGCCGACCCCGTGCTCGGCGCGAAGCAGGTGCGTCAGTTCCACGTCTCGACGCTGTCGTCGAGCAACATGCCCTGGACCTTCGACACGCTCACGCCCCCGCAGCGGTCGGCGTACGCCACCGCGGTCGCGACGGCCGGCTACCGCCTCCGCCTCCGCTCGCTCACCCTCCCGCGCCGGATCGAGGCCGATGGCAAGGTGGCCGTGCGGACGTCGTGGCTGAACCAGGGGAGCGCGCCGACGTACGACCGCTGGGACGTGCAGCTCACCCTCACCCGCAAGGGGAGGGCGACGACCGTGTCGCTGGGCGACCAGCTGCGCGGGGTCACCGACTCGTCGAGCAGCCGGACCCGTGTCGCCGTACCGAGCCTGAGGAAGGGGCGGTACGACGTCTCCGTCAGCGTCGTCGACCCCAGCGGCTACTCCGCGCCGATGTACCTCGCCAACCGCGGCCGGACCTCGTCCGGCGCCTACCGCGTGGGCTCGGTCTCGGTGCGCTGAGCCGCGACTCCCTCGGTCCCCGTCCTGCGGGTGCCGAGCCCCGGACGCCACCAGTTGCGCTCGCCCAGCAGCGTCATGGCAGCCGGGAGCAGCAGGCCGCGCACCACGGTGACGTCGAGTGCGATGGCCACGGTCATGCCGACGCCGACCTCCTTGACGGCGACCAGCTGTCCCGCCGCGAAGCCGATGAAGACCACCGAGATGGCGAGCGCCGCGAGCGTGACGACCGGCCCTGATGCCGTGATCCCGGCGAGGACGGCAGCGTCGTTGTCGCGCCGCGAGCCGTGCCCGGTCGCGCGCGCGTCCCACTCCTCCTTGATGCGGGACACGAGGAAGAGGTGGTAGTCCATCGAGAGCCCGAAGGCGAACATGAAGAGCAGCAGCGGCGAGGTGAGGTCCAGCGTGCCGGTCGCGGTGCCGCCGAGCAGCGGTCCACCCCACCCGTGCTGGAACACCAGGGTCACCACGCCGAGGGTGGCGGTGAGCGAGAGCAGGTTGAGCAGGAGCGTCTTGAGCGCCACGACGGGTGACGCCGTGAGGCGGAGCAGGAGGAGACCGGCAACGAGGACCACCGCGGCGACGGCCCAGGGCAACCGGGCCGCCAGCGCCGCTCGGGCGTCGACGAGCTCGGCCGCCGGTCCGCCGACCTGCACGTCGAGCCCGTCACCGAGCATGCGTACGTCGTCCACGACCCGCTGCGCTGCTGGTCCGCTGGTGGTGCCGCGGGGGACCAGCGAGAAGCGGCTCCAGCCGTCGGGCAGCCCGTCGCGCACCACGACGTCCTTGACGTCAGGCAGCGCCGTCACCTGCTCGGTGAGCGTGGTCAGGCGGGCGTCGCCCAGCGGCGCGTCGACGAGCAGGTCGACCGGTGCGGTCCTGATGTCGGGGTAGTCACGCTCGACCACCTCCACGACCGTGCGCGCCTCGCTGCCCGGCGGCAGTGAGCGCGCGTCCGAGGCACCGACCTGGAGCCCGAGCAGCGGGAGGGACAGCACGACGAGGAGTCCGGCCGACACCAGCAGGACCGGCCACGGTCTCGCCTGCGCCACGCCGGCGAGCCGGGCGAGGAGCGTTCGCCCGGGGGCGCGGGCGACCGCTCCTCGTGGCCTGCGTCCGTCGGCCGGGATCCGCGACGAGCACACGGTCAGGAGCGCCGGCGCGAGGGTCAGGGCCGCCGCGGTCACCACTGCCACGGCCACGACACCACCGGTCGCCATCCCCGAGAGCAGCGGGTCGTCGAGCAGCAGCAGAGCGGCGAGCGAGATCCCGACGGTGGCCCCGGAGACCAGCACGGTGTGACCGGCCGTCGCGAGGGTCCGGCCGAGCACGACCGCCGCGTCGGGTTCGGGGCCGGCCGCGGCGCGCTCCTCGCGGTACCGGGCGAGCACGAGGAGGCAGTAGTCCACGCACAGTCCCAGCGCCAGCACCGTGACGACATTGACCGCGAAGTCGCTGACCGACCACAGGTCGGCCACCGCCACGAGGGCGAGCAGGGATCCGGCGACGGCCGCGAGAGCCGTCAGGACGGGCAGGACCCCCACCACGACGCCGCCGAGCGCGACCACCAGCAGGAGCGTGACCACCACGAGGGCGACACCCTCCCCGCGCGCGGCGTCCTGGACCGCCTGGTCGGTGAAGGTCCGCTCGGCCAGGAGGTCCCCGCCCGCGGCGACCTCGGGGAAGGGAGTGGTCCGCAGCGCCGCGGTGATCCGGTCGGCCAGGGCGAGTGCGGCCTCGTCGTCGAGCGCGGGATCGAGCTCCACCTCCACCAGAGCGCTGCTGCGGTCGCCGGCGACCAGGTCGTAGGAGCTCGTGGTCCAGGGGTCCCGGAGGTCGGCGACGCCCGGGAGCTCACGCAGGGGCTGGATGACCTGGGCCGCAGCCTCGCTCGTGGCCGCGTCGACGGGATCGGCACCGGCGAGCAGCACGACCAGCCGACGGCCCTCGGGATCGACCTCGTCGAGCCGCTGGTCGACCCGCGTCGACTCGGCACCGGCGCGCAGCCCCACGTCCTCGGCCCTGTCGAACACCGTGCCGCCGAGGACCGCGCCGGCGACGACCACGACGGCCCAGACGGACAGGACGACACCCCGTCGTCGGTGCAGCCACTGCCCCAGCCGGTCCAGCACGCGCGGCTCGCTCTCTCGGGGGTGGGGGTGGTCTCAGGTCGCGTCGGTGCGCGGCGCGCGTGCGTGGTGGAGGAACGACGACACGACCCGGCGGAACTCGCCGGGATGCTCGACGCTGGGCACGTGCCCGCACCTCCCGAGGACGTGCAGTCGTACATCGTGGAGCAGGCCGAGGAGGGGGAGAGCCGCGGTCGCGAGGGGAGTGACGCCGTCGTCGGCGCCGTGCACCAGGAGCACCGGAGCCCGTACGGCCGCGAGTGCCTCCTCGGACAGGGTGAGGTCGTCGACCCAGCGTTGCCGCGGGGGAGGGAACAGGGTGTCGAAGGCGGAGGCGCCGTCGACCATCGCCCGTGCTCGCGCATCGACGGCGTCCGGTGTCACCAGGGACCGGTCGAGCAGGAGCCGCTCCAGCATGTCGCGGGCACCGTCGACACCGGGCCTGGCCGCCCACAGGGCGTCGAGGTCGTCGGACAGGGGAGCCCCGGGCGCGCCCAACGTGGACACGGCCACGACCTGGGTCACGCGGTCCGGGAGCGAGGCGGCGAGCGCGAGGGCGACGGCCCCGCCCATCGAGTGGCCGACGACGGCGAAGGAGCCCACGCCGAGGGCGTCCATCAGCCCGGCTGCCCGGTCCGTCCACACCTGCAGCCCGCCCCTCGAACCCGGAGGGAGGGCGGATCCACCGAAGCCGGCGTGGTCGGGCGCGACGAGGCGCCACGACGTGCCGAGGGCCTCGACGGTGGCTCCCCACGCCCCGGACCCGGTGGTGCCGGGTCCGGAGCCGTGGAGGAGCAGCACCGCAGGGCCGTCGCCCCCCTCGAGGAGGCGGACGGGGTGGCCCAGGACGTCGAGGGTGCGGGTGGACGTCACCGACGTACGTCGGGGGAGCTCATGACGATGCGGAGTCGATCGACTTGTCGAACAGCTCCATCATCGCCCGGCCGAACCACGGCATGTCGGGCCAGCCCCGGCACGAGACCAGGTTGCCGTCGACGACGTCGGGCGCGTCGATGACCGTCGCGCCGGCGTTCTCCATGTCCCCGGTGATCGGCGGGAAGCACGCGGTCTTGCGACCCTTCAGCAGCCCGTAGACCGCGGGCACCTGTGCCCCGTGGCACACGAGCGCGATCGGCAGGTCGCGGGCGAAGAAGTGCTCGGTGATCCGGCGGACGTCCGCGTCGGTCCGGATCCACTCCGGTGCGCGGCCGCCGGGGATGATCAGTGCGTCGTAGCGCTCGACGTCGACCTCGGCCCACGTGAGGTCGACGGGGAGCTTGCGCCCGTTCTTCTCGACGTAGGCGTCGGAGTTGGGGTCGAACTCGTGGATCACGAGCTGCACGTCGCGGGTCGTGAGGTTGGCGACGTCGACGTCCCACCCGCCCTCGCGCACGCGGTAGTAGGGGTACATGGTGTCGAGCTCTTCGGCGGCATCGCCGGTCATGAGCAGCGCTCTGGGCAACTCGGTCTCCTCGCACGAAAGGGTGAGTGAACTGGCCCCCATCGGGTCAGATCAGATCGGATTTGATTTTGGTCCGGCTGACAACAGTGGCGGCTCGGGGCGCGCCGCGTCAAGCCTCCTCGCCGACCCAGGTGTCGTTCGTCCCCCCGTCGAAGAGCCGGCGGAAGCGGTCGCGCGAGAGCAGGATGTGGCGGCGCATGGCGTACGCCGCGGCGTCGGGCTCGCAGGCCGCCACGGCGGCGAGCACCTCGTCGTGCTCGCCCATGGCGGCGTAGGTGACCTCGGTGTCGAAGACCAGGCGGAACAGGTGGACGTGGGTGTGCAGCCGCGCCAGCGCCTCGCGCACGAGCTGGTTGCCGGCGGTCTCGGCGATGAGGTCGTGGAAGGCCGCGTCCCGCAGTCCGAAGGTGCCGTAGGCGAGGTGGTTGTCGCCCTGCACCAGGTCGGCCATCTCCTCCAGCATCCGGCGCAACGCGGCCACCTGCTCCGCGGAGGCACGCTCAGCAGCGCGCCTCGCGGCGGCCGGCTCGAGCAGGAGGCGCAGGTCGACCATGTCCTCGAACCGCTCCCGCGTGATCTGCGGAGGGATGCGGTAGCCGGCGTGCGGGACCCGCACGACCAGGCCATCGGCCTCCATCCGGTTCAGCGCGTCGCGGATCGGTGTCTGGGAGACGCCGAGCTCACGTGCGAGTGCGTCGATGGTGACGCGCGAGTCGGGCACGATCCGCAGGGACATCAGCTGCCCGAGGAGGGTGTCGTACACCTCGTCGGCCATGCGGCCGCGGCGGCGCGCCAGATGGGTGTGGTCCGGACTGGACCGGTTGCCTGCCTCGCTGAGTGATCCTTCGTCCACGTCGTGAGGTTCCTCTCCTCGAATGGTCGTCCGTGTTGACACGGTGTGACGCATGCCTCATGATCACCGATCAGATCCTATAGGAAATGGCAGATCGCACAGAGCGATGAGCCGGTCCTTCCCGTGCTTCTCGATCCCCCGGAGTGTCCATGAGCATGCTCGCCGTCCTACGTGGACCGCAACAGGTCCTCTTCGGAGCCGGTCAACGAGCCGCGCTCGGACGGGTCACGGCCGCCCTGGGATCCCACGCCCTGGTCGTCACCGACGCCCGGTTCGGCAGCACCCCCGAGTTCGCCGACCTGGTGCGGCTCCTCGAGCAGGCCGGTGTCCGGGTCACCGCGTTCACCGAGGTGCTGCCCGACGTGCCCGTCCACCAGGTCGGGGAGTGTGCCGAGCTCGCGAGCCGGGTCTCGCCGGACGTGGTCGTCGGCATGGGCGGTGGCAGCTGCATCGACCTGGCCAAGGCCGTGGCCGTCGTCCTCACCCACGGGGGGCAGCCGTCCGACTACTACGGCGAGATGCGCGTCCCGGGTCCGGTCCTGCCGGTCGTCGCCCTGCCCACGACCGCGGGCACCGGCTCGGAGGTGACCCCGGTCGCGGTGCTCACCGACCCGGAGCGCACGAGCAAGGTCGGCATCTCCAGCCCGTTCCTGATCCCGCACACGGCGCTGTGCGACCCCGAGCTCACCCTCGGCTGCCCGCCCGGCCTCACGGCCAGTGCCGGTGCCGACGCCCTGTCGCACGCCATCGAGGCGTTCACGGCCGTACGCCGCCCGGTGAGCCCCGAGCTCGCCACGGAGCGCGTCTTCGTCGGCAAGAGCGAGATCGCCGACACCTTCGCGCTGCTCGGCATCCGGCTCATCGCCGGGAGCCTCTTCCGCGCCTGGTCGGACCCGACGGACATGGAGGCCCGCGAGGCGATGATGCTGGGGGCCACCGCCGGCGGGTTCGCCCTCGGCACGGCCGGCACCGCAGCGGCGCACGCCATCCAGTACCCGGTGGGTGCGATCACCCACACCCCCCACGGTATCGGTGTCGGTTGCCTCCTGCCCTACGTCATGGAGTTCAACCGACCCTCCCGGATCCCGGAGCTGGCCACCGTCGCGCTCGCCATGGGCGCCTCGCCCGACTCCTCGCCCGAGGACCTGGCCGACGAGGCGATCCAGAGGGTCGCGGACCTGCTCGCCGCCGTCGAGGTGCCGCGCACGCTCGCGGACCTCGGCCTGCCGGCCGATCGGCTGCGGTGGACCGCCGAGCAGGCGCTCCTCGCCGAACGGCTGGTCACCAACAACCCCCGCCCGCTGGACGTCGACGCGCTGGAGCAGATCGTGCGGGCCGCGCACTCCGGCGACCGGGGTGCGCTGCGCGACGCGGCCCCCGTCCTGGCCGGTGCCTCTGCTGCGACGACGGCGGACGGCCGATGACGACCGTGGACGCGCCACTGGCGCCGGTGCTGGACGCGATCGACGTGCCGACGGAGCTGTTCGTCGCAGGCGAGTGGCGCCCCGCCGCGAGCGGACGCCGGATCGAGGTCAACGACCCGTCGACCGGTTCCGTGCTCGCCTCGGTGGCGGACGCTGACGTGGACGACGCACGCGCCGCCGTCGCCGCCGCTGCCGGTGCGGCGGCCGACTGGGCCGCGACCAGCCCGCGCGCACGCGCCGACCTCCTGATGCGGGCCTTCGGCCTCATGCAGAGCAGGAGCGAGGAGCTCGCCCTGCTCATCAGCCTCGAGAACGGGAAGTCGCTGGCCGACGCACGCGGCGAGGTCGCCTATGCGGCGGAGTTCTTCCGGTGGTACGCCGAGGAGGGCGTACGCCTGCACGGCCACCTCGGGTGGTCGCCGAGCGGCGCGAACCGACTGGTGGTCGGCTACCAGCCCGTCGGGGTGAGCGTCCTGGTCACCCCCTGGAACTTCCCCGCCGCGATGGCGACCCGCAAGATCGGGCCGGCGCTGGCGGCAGGATGCACGGCCGTGCTGAAGCCGGCCGCCGAGACGCCGCTCACCGCGCTGGCGGTGGCGGCGATCCTCGAGGAGGCCGGGCTGCCCGACGGCGTGCTCAACGTCGTCACCACGTCCACGCCCGGTCCGGTCGTCGAGTCCATGCTCACCGACAGCCGGGTGCGGATGGTGTCGTTCACCGGGTCGACCGAGGTGGGCCGCGTGCTGCTGCGCACGGCGGCGGAGAACGTCCTCAAGTGCGGCATGGAGCTCGGCGGCAACGCCCCCTTCGTTGTCCTCCAGGACGCCGACATCCCTGCGGCGGTCGAGGGCGCGATGGTCGCCAAGATGCGCAACGGCGGCCAGGCGTGCACCGCTGCCAACCGCTTCTTCGTGGCCGACGCCGTCCACGACGCCTTCGTCGAGGGCCTCGTCGCCCGGATGGGCGACGTCAGGATGGGGCCGGGCAGCGACGAGGCCACCCAGTGCGGGCCGCTCATCAACGACGCTGCCGTCCGCAAGGTCGACGAGCTCGTGCGCGACGCCCTCGACCGCGGCGCCCGGGCGCTGCTCGGGGGAGCCCCCGCCGGGGGGCAGGGCCACTTCTACCCGCCCACCGTCCTCGTCGACGTGCCGCACGACGCGCGGATCCTGCACGAGGAGGTCTTCGGACCCGTCGCGCCGGTCGTCCGGTTCGAGCGGGAGCAGGACGTCCTCCCGCTCGTCAACGACACGGTCTTCGGCCTCGTCAGCTACCTCTACACCGCCGACCTCGCCCGCGGCCTGCGCATGGCCGAGCAGATGGAGAGCGGCATGGTCGGCCTGAACCGCGGGCTGGTCTCGGACCCGGCCGCACCCTTCGGCGGCACCAAGCAGAGCGGGCTCGGCCGCGAGGGCAGCACGGAGGGCCTCCTCGAGTTCATGGAGGCCCACTACATCGCGACGTCCTGGTGACCGGCGAGACCCCACGAACCCAGCACCACCCTCGGGCAGAGCACCAACCAACCGATCCCCCGATGCAGGAAGCAGGAGAACAGATGCGGTACTCGAAGCGAGCGGGACTCTCGTCCCTCCCCGGCCGGAAGGTGCGGCTGGCGACGGCAGCGCTCCTCGTGGCAACGACCTTCGCCGCGTGCGGAGGTGGTGGCGACGACGGCGACGACGACGGAGGCACCCCGGCGGCCGGCGGCCCGAAGGCCCCGGCAACCGTTCCCGAGCTCTCCGACGACCCGACGACCCTCAGCTTCGTCTGGTTCGAGTGGCCGCCCGCGCAGGCGCTGGAGGACTTCGCCAACGCGGAGTACACCAAGGAGCGGCCCAACGTGACCATCGAGGTCAACACGGTCCCCAACGCCAACTGGCACGACGCGATGTTCACGCAGTTCGCGGCCCAGCAGACCGACTTCGACATCGCGATCCTCGACTCGCAGCACATCGGCGAGGCCGTCACCAACGGCAACATCCTCGACATCACCGACTTCGTGAACGAGAACATCGACGTCGACGCCTACGACCCCTACCTGCTCGCTGCGTACGGCCAGTACCCCCAGGCCGAGACCGGTCAGCGCGACGAGGACGCCAGCCTCTACGGCCTGCCCCTCCTCGGTGACACCTGGACGATGATCTACCGCAAGGACCTCATCGGCGACGAGCCGCCGGAGACCTGGGACGAGATGATCGACACCGCCCAGAAGTGCCAGGACGAGAACCCGGGCGTCAGCGGCCTCGCCTTCCACCAGGCCAACGGCTCCGACGCCGCCGCCGTCACCTACAACACCGTCAACGGTGTCTACGGCGGCAACCTGTGGAACTCGGCCGACAAGCAGATCGAGGGCGTCATCAACGACGAGGCCGGCCAGAAGGCGATGGACGTCCTGGTCAACGAGATGAAGCCGCTGACCGCCAAGGGCTCCGGCAACTGGTTCATCGACGAGACCAACGCCGCGGTCGCCCAGGGCAAGGCCTGCATCGCGTTCCAGTGGATCGCCGCCGCCGGTGGCCTGCTCGACCCGGCGCAGTCGACGCTCGGCACCACCGAGGACGAGATCCTCGACAAGCTCGGGTTCGCGACGCTCCCGACGCAGGACTCCGACGTCGTCCCGCTCGGCGGGATGGGCATGCACATCTCGGCCTACGTCTCGGAGTCCCAGCAGGCCGAGGCGCTCAACTTCATGAAGTGGTTCGAGCAGGAGGACATCCAGAAGAAGTGGGCCGCTGCCGGCGGTGTGCCGTCGCGCACCGACGCCATCCAGTCGCCGGAGTTCCTCGAGGCCGGTCCGTTCAACCAGGTCTACGCCGACTCGGTGGCCCGCATGCGTGACATGTGGAACGTCCCGGAGTACGCCAAGCTCATCGACATCGAGAACACCAACGTCAACGCCGCGCTCAACGGCGCCAAGAGCCCCGAGGACGCACTCAACGACATCGCCGAGCAGCAGCAGGGCGTGCTCGACGGCGGCGGCGGGCTGTGAGCTGACCCGATGACCACCACGACCGACCGCCCGGTGCAGGAGGCGTCCTCGACGACTCCTGCACCGGGGGGTTCCCCCCGTCTCAGCGACCGCGGCCTGGCCGTGGCGTTCATCTCCCCTGCGTTGCTGCTCCTGCTCGGGATGTCCGTGTTCCCACTGCTGTGGGCGCTCTACCTGTCCTTCACCGACTACTCGGCCACCCGCGCCACGGGCGCCAACTTCGTCGGCTTCGACAACTACAGCCTCATCCTGGGCTCGTCCGAGGTGCACAAGCGTGCCTTGACGACGTTGATCTACGTGGTCGGTGCGGTGCTGCTCCAGACCGTGCTCGGCTTCTCGATCGCCTACCTGATCTCGCGGCGCACGCGAGGTCGCGGTGCGCTGACGACGCTGTTCCTGGTGCCGATGATGCTCTCGCCCGTGGTGGTCGGGCTGTTCTGGAAGTTCATGCTGGACGCCCAGTTCGGCGTGATCAACTCGATGCTCGGCTCGCTGGGCTTCGGGCAGGTGGAGTGGCTCACCCGGCAGCGGACCGCGCTGTTCTCGCTGATCGTGGTCGACACGTGGCAGTGGACGCCGTTCATCATGCTCATCGCGCTCGCCGGGCTCACGGCGGTCCCGAACTACCTGTACGAGGCCGCGTCCATCGACCGTGCCTCCGAGTGGTTCCGCTTCCGGCACATCACCCTGCCGATGGTCTGGCCGCTGCTGCTCATCGCGGTCATGTTCCGTGCGATCGAGGCGTTCCGGCTGTTCGACCTCGTCTACATCCTCACCAGCGGCGGCCCAGGCGTCTCCACCGAGACGCTGTCCTTCCACGTCTACAAGGTCGCGTTCCTCGGCTTCAACACCGGGACCGCCTCCGCCTACGGGATCCTCATGGTCCTCGTGGTCATCGTCCTGGCGCAGTTCTACCTGCGCTACCTGAACAAGCTCAAGGAGGGCTGATGGCCATCTCCATCGACGAGGCCGTGCCCGCCCCGGTCACGGACGACGCGCCTGCCGCGCGCCGCCGAGGAGGGCGGGCGCGCAGGGTGATCGAGGTCGTGCTGCTCGTGGCCCTGGCCGTGGCGATGCTCTTCCCGGTGCTGTGGATGGTCGAGACGTCCATCAAGGAGAACCGCGACGTCTACGCCGTGCCGGCGAAGTTCTTCAACTTCGACTTCACCCTCCAGCACTTCAAGGACGTGTTCGTCGCGCAGGGAGGCGGCAGGTCGGACCTGTCCGGCTCGTTCCTGAACTCGGTGATCGTCGCCGGTGCCTCGACCATCCTGGCCACCGTGCTCGGCGTGCCGGCGGCCTGGGCCTACTCCCGCTTCACCCTGAAGGCCAAGAAGGACCAGCTGTTCTTCATCCTCTCGACCCGCTTCATGCCGCCCGTCGTCGTGGTCATCCCGATCTTCCTGATGTACCGCGAGCTCGGGCTCATCGACAGCAAGCTCGGGCTCATCCTGATCTACGCGGCGTTCAACGTGCCGTTCACGATCTGGATGATGAAGGGCTTCGTCGACGAGGTCCCCGCCGAGTACGAGGACGCCGCGATGCTCGACGGCTACACCCGGCTCCAGGCGTTCCGGAAGTTCACCCTGCCCCTGCTCGTGCCCGGCATCGCCGCGACCGCGGTCTTCGCCCTCATCTTCTCCTGGAACGAGTTCGTGTTCGCCATCTTCCTCACCTCCAGCCAGGAGGTCCGTACGGCTCCTCCCGCCATCGCCGGCCTCATCGGCGGCACGACCGTGGACTGGGGCCTGGTGGCCGCCTCCGCGGTGGTCTTCGCCCTTCCCGTCCTCGTCTTTGCCTTCCTCGTGCGCAAGCACCTGGTCGCCGGCGTGACCCTCGGGGCGGTGCGTCGCTGATGGCGGGCATCGAGGTCACCCAGCTGCACAAGCGCTACCCCGACGGGACCGTCGCGGTGGAGGAGGTCGACCTGTCGATCGGTGACGGCGAGCTCTTCGTGATGCTCGGCCCCTCCGGCTGCGGCAAGACCACGACGCTGCGCGCGATGGCCGGCCTGGAGCGGCAGACGTCCGGTGACATCCGGATCGGGAGCACGTTGGTCAACGACCTGCCCCCGGCCGAGCGCGACATCGCGATGGTCTTCCAGTTCTACGCCCTCTACCCGCACCTGAAGACCCGGGACAACCTGGCCTTCCCGCTGCGCGCCGAGGGGTTGCCGGAGAAGGAGGTCCGCGAGCGGGTCGCCGAGGCATCGCGGATGATGCAGCTCGACCCGCTGCTCGACCGTCGCCCGCACCGGCTCTCCGGTGGCGAGCAGCAGCGCGTGGCACTGGCGCGTGCGCTGGTGCGCCGGCCGCAGGCCTTCTTGATGGACGAGCCGCTGACCAACCTCGACGCCGAGCTGCGGGCGGACACCCGCACCGAGATCAAGCACCTGCAGGCGGAGCTGGGAACGACGATGGTCTACGTCACGCACGACCAGGTCGAGGCCATGTCGCTCGGGCACCGCATCGCGATCCTCAACAAGGGACGCGTCGAGCAGGTCGGCACCCCGCTCGAGGTCTACGACCGGCCGGCCAGCCTCTTCTGTGCCTCGTTCATCGGCTCGCCCCCGATGAACCTCATCGACGTCGAGGTCGCCGAGGGAGCGTTGCGTGGAGCCGGGGGCCTGGTCCTCCCGCCGCCGCCCGGCCTGCCGCGCGACCGCACGCTGGTCGCCGGCGTACGACCGGAGGCGCTCGAGGTCACCGCAGCGGGGACCGACGGCACGGTGGCCGCGCGCGTCGTGTCGGCGGAGGCGCTCGGCGACGAGATCATCTACGTCCTCGACCACGGCGGCGTTCGGGACGTCCGCGTCCGGATGCCACCGACCGTCCGGTTCGCCCCGGACGCCCCGGTGGGGCTGCGGCACGCCGGCGGGACCCCGCCGGTCTACGACGTGAGCACGGAAGAGCTGGTGGCCTGATGGGAACCGTGGCAGCACACGAGCTGCGCAAGTCGTTCGGGGAGGTGCAGGCCCTCGACGGCGTCACGCTGGACGTCCCGGACGGCTCGTTCTTCGTCGTGCTGGGCCCCTCCGGCGCGGGCAAGACGACCACCCTGCGCGCCATCGCCGGCCTCGAGAGGCTCGACGGCGGCACCGTGCACCTCGACGGCCGCGACGCCACCGCCGACACCCCGGCCGCGCGCGACCTGGCCATGGTGTTCCAGAGCTACGCGCTCTACCCGCGCAAGACGGCGTACGAGAACATCGCCTCGCCGTTGCGTGCCCGTCGCGCGTCGTCGGGAGAGATCAAGGAAGCGGTGCAGAAGGTCTCGGAGCTCCTCCACATCGAGCGGCTGCTCGAGCGGCGCTCGTCGCAGATGTCGGGCGGTGAGCAGCAGCGCGTCGCCCTGGCGCGTGCGCTCGTACGACGGCCGCGAGCGTTCCTCATGGACGAGCCGCTGACCAACCTCGACCTCAAGCTCCGCGTCGAGATGCGCACCGAGCTGACCCGGATCCACCGCAGCCTGGGCGGCACCTTCGTCTACGTCACCAACGACCAGGTGGAGGCGCTCTCCATGGCCGACCAGGTCGCGGTGCTCCGCGAGGGCAAGGTGCAGCAGGTCGGGACCCCCACCGAGGTCTACGAGCGGCCGGCCAACCAGTGGGTCGCCGGCTTCGTCGGCAGCCCCCGCATCAGCCTGCTCGCCTGCCACGCCGAGGGTGACCGCCTGGTCGGCGCCCAGGGCTGGTCCCTGCCGCGTCCGCGCTGGACCACCGCCGAGGACGGACGACCCCTGATGCTCGGTCTCCGCGCCGAGGACCTGTCGGTCGAGACGCGGAGCGAGGCGTCCCTGCCGGGCGAGCTCTACGGGTTCGAGCCCCTCGGGGACCGCACCGTCGTCGACGTCAAGGTGGGCGAGGAGATGGTCAAGGTCAAGGCCCGCCCCAGCGTGACCGGGACGCCGGGCGAGCAGCTCGCCGTGGCGGTCGACCTCGACCGCGCGCACCTGTTCGACGCCGGGACCGGTCTCGCGCTGTCGGAGGCCGGCCGGTAGCCGCCCCCGACTGCACGGACCTACCCGATGTGAGACCTTGACCCGCATGAGGCGCGGGCTGGAGGGCGAGCTGCTGAGGGCACTGGTCGACGGCGGTCCACAGACCAGGAACCAGCTCGCCCGTTCGCTCGACGTCCCCCGCACCACCTTGTCGGTCTCCCTCCGCTCGCTGGCCGCGGCCGGCCACGTCGAGGAGGGGACGCTCGCCGCGAGCTCGGGAGGTCGGCGCTCGCTCCTGGTCCGCATCTCGCCCCGGCGACGGGTGCTCGTCGTGTCGATCGGCGAACGCAGGGCGCGAGTGGTCCTCCTGGACGGGCACCTGACCATCGCCAACAGCCTCAGCGTGGACCTCCGGGACCGTGGCACCGACGTCGACCTGCTGGCGGGCACGGTGCTGCGAGCGGTGCGCCAGCTGCTGGGGGACGACGTCCCCACGGCGATCGGGACGGCGACGCTGGACGTGGAGTCGTCCCTGCACCTGCGCGTCGCGCAGCAGGTCGCCGAGACCTATCCGGACACTCCCCAGGCCACCATTGCTGCGGTGCGGGCGATGGCACTCGGCGAGAGACGAGCCGGGGTCGCGCGCGGCACGGACGACCTCGTGGCGATCCGGCTGGGGGACACCGTCACCTCGACGACGATCTCGGGTGGGCACCTCGACCACGGCGCGTCGGGTCGCGCCGGGGAGATCGGACACCTGCGCGTGGAGGAGTTCGGTCCCGCGTGCACCTGTGGCCTCACCGGCTGCCTGGACTCCTTCGTGAGTGCCGGCGCGCTCGTCGAGCAGGCCACCGACCTCACCCGCCGGGGGCGCTCCCCGGCGATGGGGCCGGTGCTCGAACGCACCGGGACGCTCGTGCTCGACGACCTCGTGACCGCGGGACGGTCCGGCGACCCGGTCGTCGCCCAGCTCGCCCGTGACCTCGGCCAGCGCCTCGGTCGGGTGGTGGCTGCCCAGGTGGCGCAGGTCGACCCGCGGGTCGTGGTGGTCGGCGGACCGGTGGCCGCCCTGGGGCGTCAGCTGCTCGGCGAGCTGCGCGCGACGGTCTACCGCCTCGCGCCGGCCCGGGCGGCCGAGGACCTCGACATCGTGCTCAGCGAGCTGGGGGAGCAGGGGGTGGCCGTGGGTGCCGCGTCGGCAGCGATCGACGCGTGGAGCATGCACCCCACGGTCGGTTGACGGCCGACTTACGACCGTTTCGGTCGTAATGAGAACCGCCTCCGTCACAAGTGCGCATTTCGAATTGGAAATGTCCTGTGGCCACTTGTCGCCCTCCTCGGCACGGCCTTAGTTTGGGCGTCGTCCCAACAAAGCGTGATCGTGGTCACATCCAGCTCGGAGAGGAGGCGCCATGTCGACGATGCCCCAGTCCGCCACGGACCACGGCCTCGCCAACTTCGACGTCCGGCGCTCGAACCTCGGGCTCGCGCTGCGTCACCTGCGCGACCACGGTCCCCGTTCGCGTGCCGCGCTGGCGGCCGAGCTGGGCATGACCCGGTCCACGATCTCGACCCTGGTGTCCGAGCTGATCGAGCGCGGTCTGGTGACGGACGGACAGCCGGTGCACAGCACGGTCGGCCGACCGAGCACCGCGGTCGAGGTCGACGGCCGCACCGTGTGCGGCATCGGTGCCGAGATCAACGTCAACCACGTCTCGACCATGGCGCTCGACCTCCGCGGCGAGGTGGTGGAGGAGCGCAAGCTCGCCCTCGACGCCCGCTCGCTGGACGCCGAGCGCGTCCTGGCCCACCTGGCCGACCTGGTGCGCGAGACGGTGTCGTCCCTCGAGGTGCGCGGCGTCTCGATCGCCGGTCTCACCGTCGGCGTGGCCGGGCTCTACGACCAGACCCGGGACGTGCTGACCCACGGCCCCAACCTCGGCTGGTACGACGTACCGGTCGGGGCGATCCTGCGCCGCGACCTCGGCGCGACCTTCCGCATCGTCGTCGACAACGAGGGCAACCTCGCCGCGGCGGCCGAGGTGACCCCCGGCGACCCCGGTCGCCAGGACATCCTGGTCCTGCACGGTGAGGTCGGCGTCGGTGGCGGGATCGTCAGCGGTGGACGCCTGCTGCGCGGCAGCCACGGCTACGCCGGCGAGTTCGGCCACATGATCGTCAAGCCGGGCGGGCTGCGCTGCGGCTGCGGTCGTCAGGGCTGCTGGGAGACCGTCAGCGGACTGCGCGCCCTGCTCGAGATGGCCGCGGACCCCGACGACCCCATCCGCAACCCCGCGATGGCCCTCGACGACCGGCTCGCCGAGCTCAACCGCCGGGCGGACCTGCGCGACACCCGTACCCTGCGGGCGCTGGACGACGTGGGGGGCTGGGTCGGGGTCGGTGCGGCCGTCCTCACCAACGCGCTCAACCCCGCCACGATCGTGCTGACCGGCTACTACGCCGCCGTCGGGCACCACATGCGCCCGGCCATCGAGCGCGAGCTGCGCGCGGGCGTGCTCGCACCCGACTCCGGCGGCACCCGCGTCGAGCTGTCCACCCTCGGCTTCAGCGCCGCCGTCCGAGGCGGCGCCACCGCGTCGCTCGAGACCGTCTTCGCCGATCCCACGCAGGTGGCTCGTCGGACCGTGCCCGTGGGTGGGGTCCCGTGAGCACCAACCCCTAGCAACCACCCCCTACCCCCCTGGCAACCACCTCCCATCAGCCTCGCCCTCGCGGCGCGGCACGACCGCACGACCGCACGACGTACCACCGCACCACCAGCACGTAGGGCCGACGCCCGGGGACCCGCCCCGGAACCGATGGAGCGCAATCCATCACAACGAAGGGATCGTGATGAACTCACTCATCACGCGGCTGCAACGACGCTCGCGCGTCGTCGTCGGCTCGTCCATGGCCGTCATCGTGGCGCTGCCGCTCGCGGCAGCGCTCGGCATGGGCGTCTCTGCGGCGGCCGCCGCCGAGACGGGCCGGGCCGCCGACACGGCACGCACGACCACCACCTCCGACAAGACCTCGGGCAAGTCCTCGGACAAGTCCTCCGACACCTCCTCCACCAAGCTCGGCAAGGCCGAGCCGTGGACCCTCGGCCAGACCGCCGACGCGGCCGCCGAGGCCGCGGCCGCGGGCGAGCAGTTCGACGCACTGCTCTTCAACAAGACCGCGGCGTTCCCGCACACCAACATCCCCGTCGCCACCGCCGCCATCCAGCAGCTGGGCGCCGACAACAACTTCAACGTCACCGTGACCGCCGACAGCACCGCGTTCACCGACGCCAACCTCGAGCAGTACGAGGTGGTCATCTTCCTGTCCACCACCGGCGACGTGCTGAACGAGACGCAGCAGGGCGCGTTCGAGCGCTACATCCAGGCCGGCGGTGGCTACGCCGGCATCCACGCGGCCTCGGACACCGAGTACGACTGGCCCTGGTACGGCAACCTGGTCGGCGCCTACTTCAACAACCACCCCAACGGCACGCCCACCGCGACCGTCAAGGTCGAGGACCCGGCGCACCCGTCGACCGCCGGCCTGCCGAAGCGCTGGGAGCGCACCGACGAGTGGTACAACTTCCGCACCAACCCGGCGACCGCACGCAACAAGATCCACATCCTCGCCTCCCTCGACGAGACCACCTACGCCCCGGGCACCGGTGCCATGGGCGTCGAGCACCCCATCGCCTGGTGCCAGGACTACGACGGTGGCCGTAGCTGGTACACCGGCATGGGCCACACCGACGCCTCCTTCGCCGACGCGAACTTCCTCAAGCACATCCTCGGTGGCATCGAGACCGCCGCCGGTGTCGTGCCCTCGGACTGCAAGGCCACCCTCCAGCCCAGCTTCGAGAAGGTCGCGCTCGACGAGAACACCACCAACCCGATGGAGCTCGCCATCGCCGACGACGGGCGGGTCTTCTACATCGACCGCGCCGGCGCGGTGAAGATCATCCTGCCGAGCAACGGGAGCGTGGTCACCGCCGGCACGGTGCCGGTCTACACGGGTCAGGAGTTCGGTCTCCTCGGTATCGCCCTCGACCCCGACTTCGCCACGAACAACCACGTGTTCCTCTACTACGCACCGCAGGGCACGGCATCCATCGACCGGATCTCGCGGTTCACGATGAACGGCAACACGCTGGATCTGTCATCGGCGGTCACGATCCTCGACGTCCCGGTGCAGCGCAACGAGTGCTGCCACGCGGGTGGGTCGATGGAGTTCGACCACGACGGCAACCTCTACCTCGCCACGGGTGACAACACCAACCCGTTCGACTCCAACGGGTTCAACCCGATCGACGAGCGTCCTGGCCGCGAGGCCTGGGACGCCCAGCGGACCTCGGCCAACACCAACGACCTCAACGGCAAGGTGCTGAAGATCAAGCCCTCGGCCGGTGGCGGTTACACCATCCCCGCCGGCAACCTCTTCGACGAGGCGGCCGACACCCAGCAGAAGACCCGGCCCGAGATCTACGCCATGGGCTTCCGCAACCCCTTCCGCATCGGTCTCGACGAGCAGAACAACAAGCTCCTCGTCGCCGACTACGGCCCTGACTCGGGCTCCACGAGCGCCACCCGTGGCCCCAACGGCCGGGTCGAGTGGAACATCCTGAACCAGCCCGGCAACTACGGCTGGCCCTACTGTGTCGGCGCCAACACGCCCTACAACGACTACAACTTCGCCAGCGGCACGGCTGGTGCGACGTTCAACTGCGCCGCTCCCGTCAACGACTCGCCCAACAACACGGGCCTGACGAACCTGCCCCCCGCGAAGGCTGCGGTGATCTGGCAGAGCAACAACGCCTCCATCACCGGCACTCCGGAGATCGGGGCCAGCGGTGCGCCGATGACCTCGGGCACCTACGACTACGACCCCGACCTGGTGTCGGACCGCAAGTGGCCCGCCTACTTCGACGAGAAGGCGATCTGGGCCGACTGGAACAACAGCCGGCTCTTCACCGTCCAGATGAACGACGGCGGCACCAACTACACCGACATCAACCGGTTCCTGCCCAACCTGCAGATGCGTCGACCGCACGCGCTGCAGTTCGGCCCGGACGGCGCGCTCTACATGATCGAGTGGGGCAGTGGGTTCGACGGCAACAACGCCGACTCGGGCGTCTACCGCATCGACTACGTGGAAGGGGAGCGTTCCCCGACCGCCCGCGCGACCACCGACAAGACGTCCGGTGCCGCTCCGCTGACCGTCAACTTCGACGGCACCGGGTCGTTCGACGGTGACACCGGCAGCAACGTCGGCCTCACCTATGCGTGGGACTTCACCAGCGACGGCACCGTCGACGCCACGTCGCCGACCGCGTCCTTCACCTACAACGCGGCTGGCAACTACACCGCCCGGTTGACCGTGACGGCCGCGAACGGCAAGACCGGTACGACGAACATCGACATCGTCGCGGGCAACAGCGCGCCGGTGGTCGACCTGCAGCTGCCGCTCAACGGTGGCTTCTTCGAGTTCGGCGACACCATCAAGTACAAGGTGGTCGTCACCGACGCCGAGGACGGCACGATCGACTGCAGCAAGGTCATCGTGCAGCCGGGCCTGGGCCACGACCAGCACTCGCACGGCTACGAGCAGTACACCGGTTGCGAGGGCAGCTTCGTGCTTCCCGGTGACGCCGGACACTCCGGAGCCAACGTCTTCGGCACCGTCACCGCCACCTACAAGGACGGTGGCAACGGCGCGGCTGGTTCCCTCACGGGCATCGACGGCGCGGTCCTGCACACCAAGAAGAAGGAAGCCGAGTTCTACGACCAGACGGGTCGGACGGGCTCGAACACCGCCGGCACCGCCGGTGTGGCCACGCAGACCACCACCGACACCAATGGCGGCCTCAACGTCACTGGCGTCGAGACCGGTGACTGGTTCCGCTGGGACGTCATGAACCTCACCAACATCACCGGGGTCACCATGCGGGCCGCCTCCACCACGACGGGTGCCACGTTCGAGGTCCGGCAGGGTTCGCCCACCGGCACCGCGATCGGGACGCTGACGGTGCCCAACACCGGCGGCGCCCAGACCTGGCAGAACGTGTCGACCACGTTCACCGGAGCGACGACGACCAGCGTCCCGCTGTACTTCGTCGCCACCACCGGTGGAGCCAACGTCAACTGGGTGGAGTTCGCCGGCCGTGGAGTCACCGACAACACGCCGCCGACGGTCTCGATCAGCGCGAGCAAGCTGACCGGGTCGGCCCCGCTGCCCGTGGACTTCACGAGCACGGTCAGCGACGCCGACAACGACGCCCCGTTCACGTACGCGTGGAGCTTCGGCGACACGACGACGTCGACCGCGCCCAACCCGAGCAAGACCTACTCCAACCCGGGCAAGTACACCGTCTCCCTGACGGTCACCGACGCCCGTGGTGCGAAGACGACGAAGACGACGGAGATCACCGTCACCGCTGCGGCGCCCATCTGCTTCAGCGGCCGGTCCGACGACTTCCTGGGCACCTCGCTCGACACGTCGCGCTGGAACCAGAGCGTGCGGGTCAACCAGTCGCTCACCGTTGCCGACGGGACGCTCAACATCCCGTTGACCAACTCTGACCTCTACCAGACCACGAACACGACCCCGAACATCGTCCTGCAGAACCTGCCGGGCGGAGCGTTCGAGGCCACCACCAAGGTCACGCTGAACGCCACCAAGGGCTATCAGCAGGGCGGTCTGATCGTCTACGGCGACGACAACAACTACCTGAAGCTGGTCTACTCGGGCCGCTCGACGGCAGCTGCCGGCAGCAAGGCAGCCAACATCATCCAGTTCGCCAAGGAGGTCAATGCCACGGCCACGGAGACCAACTCCGCCAACCTCGGCGCGGCCTTCCCCGACACCGTGTGGCTGCGGCTGTCGAGCACCGACGGCAATTCCGTCACCGCCTCGTACAGCTCTGACGGCGCCACCTGGCTCCCCGTCACTGCGGCCAACGCGGCTCGCGACCTCACCGGCATCACGTCACCCAGGATCGGGCTGCTCGCCCTGGGTGCCACGGCTGCGGGAGCGGCGGACAACCTGACGGCGAAGTTCGACTACTTCACCCTCACGCCGGACGACACGGCCGTTCCGTGCGCCACTCCGTGCCAGGTCGAGCAGTTCAACGGGAACGCGCTGGACCTCACGAGCTGGAACCGCAGCGTGCGCGTCAACGACACGATGACCGTGGCCGACGGGACGCTCAACATCCCGCTGACCAACTCCGACCTCTACCAGACCACCAACACCACGCCCAACGTGGTGCTCCGGGACCTCCCGACGGGCAAGTTCGTGGTCACCACCAAGGTCACGCTGAACGCCACCAAGGGCTACCAGCAGGGCGGTCTGACCATCTACGGCGATGATGACAACTACATCAAGCTGGTCTACTCGGGCCGCTCCACCGCGGCCGCGGGGAGCAAGGCGGCCAACATCATCCAGTTCTTCAAGGAGACCAACGCCGTCGCATCGGAGACCAACGGTGCAGCACTCGGCGCGGCCTTCCCCGACACCGTGTGGCTGCGGCTGTCGAGCACCGATGGCAATGCCGTGACTGCCTCCTACAGCAGTGACGGCGCCACCTGGCTCCCCGTCACCGCCGCCAACGCAGCACGCGACCTCACCGGCATCACGGCACCCAAGGTCGGTCTTGTGGCCCTGGGGGCCACGGCCGCCGGTGCTGCGGACAACCTCGTGGCGAAGTTCGACTTCTTCACGCTGGGTCAGGACGACACCTGCCAGCCGGGCGGGGGGCCGAGCGACACCACGGCACCCACGACGACGCTGACCATCCCGCTCCCCAACGGGCAGGCCGGCTGGTACAACACGCGTCCGTCGTTCACCCTCGCTGCCACCGACAACACGGGCGGGTCGGGCGTCGCCTCGACCGAGTACCGGATCGACGGGGGCACCTGGACGCCGTACACCACTGCGGTGTCGGTGCCCGGTGAGGGGACGAAGCTGATCGAGTACCGCTCCAAGGACTCGGCCGGCAACGTGGAGTCCATCAAGTCGCAGACGGTCAAGATCGACACGGTCGACCCGACCGTGACGAGCGCGACCGCAGGCACGACCACCAAGACGGTCACCCTGACCGCCACCGACGCCACCTCGGGTGTGGCGAGCATCGAGTACCAGATCGGCGACGCCACGACGTGGACGACCTACTCCACGCCGCTGACGATCGACGAGGTGGGCACCAAGGTCGTCCGCTTCCGGGCGACCGACGTGGCGGGCAACGTCTCGGACGTCGGCACCACCACCGTGGTGGTCGACGACTCGACGAAGCCCGAGGTGGGGGCCACGGTCCTCGGTTCGTACGCCGGGGAGCTGGTCGACCAGGCCAGCACGGGCGTCACGGGCGAGGCCACCATGGTCTCCGCGGCCGACGGCAGTGGATTCACCACGACCGTGGAGCTCACGCTCGCGGGTCTCGACCCCTCGCAGAACTACGAGTCCCACCTGCACATCGGGACCACCTGCGGCGGGTTCGCGGGCCACTACCGCGACGACCCGGCCGGCGACGGCGTGCCGCCCAACGAGCTGTGGCCGACCAACCCGGGTTGGACCGCAGGATCGGGTGAGGCACGGATCAAGGCCGCCGCCGACGGTACGTCGTTCGCGACTGCCACGGTCCCGTGGGCACCTCGCATCCAGGGCGGCATCCTCGCCCTGCACCGCGACGGCGCGATCATCGGCTGCGTCGACCTCGACCTCACCGGCCCCGGGACAGTCGTCCTGGACGCCACGGACGATGTCGACGTCACCTCGCTGACCTACACGGTCGACGGGGGAGCCGAGACGGCGTACGACGGTCCGTTCGAGATCACGGCCCCGGGCACGCACGTCGTGTCCTACACGGCCAAGGACGCGGCGGACAACACCACGACGGGTTCGTTCGAGGTGGTCGTGCCCCAGGGCGAGGAGCCGCCGGTCGAGACGGCCAAGCCGAGCGTCGCGATCACCACGTCGCCCGCTGCAGCCAACGGCCGCAAGAACTGGTTCACCGCACCGGTGACCGTCACCCTCGCGGGTAGCGGTGGCACGGGGAACCTCAACCTGGAGTACCGCATCGGCAACGGTCCGTGGACGGCGTACACCGCGCCCTTCACCATCAAGGCCGACGGCGTCACCCTGGTCCAGGCCCGGGCGACGGACACGACCGGCAAGACCTCCGCGGTCGAGACGGTCACCATCAAGATGGACGCGACGGCGCCGACGCTGAGCATCAGCGGGATCGCCGACAAGGCCAGGCTCGACGTGGCTGCGGTCCGTCAGGCCCTGGTCAACGCCACCGACGCGACGTCCGGGGTCACCGAGCGGGTGGTCCGTCTCGACGGCGCCCTCGTGGACTCCCCGACCCGCATCGACGCGCTGTCGCTGCGGAGCGGGAGCCACACCCTCTCGGTCACCGTGACCGACGAGGCGGGCAACCAGGCGTCGTCGACGATCGGCTTCAAGGTGGTCGCCAGCTATGGCGGTGCCAAGAAGCTCGTGAAGCGGCTCGACCGTGAGGACACGATCGGCGCAAAGCTCGGCACGAAGCTCAAGAAGGAGCTGAAGGCCGTGAAGCGCGCCGACAAGAGCAAGGAGAAGGGCGAGGCCCGCAAGGCCATCAAGCGCTTCACCAAGCTCGCCTCGAAGGTCGACGACGCGGAGGCCAGGAAGGCTCTCAAGCACCTCGCCCGCACGCTGAAGAAGCAGCTGTAGGCGCGGGGAGGAGAGAGAGGAGAACGTCCGCACAGGGGTGACTCGGCCGGCGGCACCGCGAGGTGACGCAGCCGACCTCCCCCGGGTTCGGCCCTGGGGGAGGACGGTGGTCGGGTCCCCGTACGGGCGGGGTGGTGGCGCCGACAGGCGCCGCCCCCCGCGACCGGTGCCGGGACAGCGCGCTCCGTCCCGGCACCGGTTCGCACCAGTGTCACCGCACCACCGCAGCACCGACGTCAGGACCGCACGACCACCGCCATCCGAGGAGCCCGCATGCCACGCCCGATCACCTTGTTCACCGGCCAGTGGGCCGACCTGCCGTTCGAGGAGGTGTGCCGGCTCGCCTCGGGGTGGGGTTACGACGGTCTGGAGATCGCCTGCTGGGGTGATCACTTCGACCCGTGGGCGGCGGTGGAGGACGACTCCTACGTGCCGGCGAAGCTGGAGGTGTTGAAGAAGCACGACCTCCAGGTGTTCGCGATCAGCAACCACCTCAAGGGTCAGGCGGTGTGTGACGACCCGATCGACGAGCGGCACCGCGGGATCCTGCCGGACCGGATCTGGGGTGATGGTGACGCCGAGGGTGTGCGTCAGCGGGCGGCGGAGGAGATGAAGATGACGGCCCGGGCCGCACGCCGGCTCGGTGTCGACGTGGTGGTGGGGTTCACCGGGTCGTCGATCTGGAAGTACGTCGCGATGTTCCCGCCGGCTTCCCAGGACCTGGTCGATGCGGGTTATGAGGACTTCGCCACCCGGTGGAACCCGATCCTC
>NZ_JAERSG010000010.1 GCF_016735675.1 Nocardioides baculatus
AAGACCCACTGTGACTGTGCTTCTGGGCATCCATTGTGGGTCGCCCGCCGGTCCGGAGCAGTGCAGTCTGGTGTCGGCGTCCTGGTCTGACTCGAAAGACACACTGGCCGTTTGCTTGCAAGCGTGCCTTGCCGTGCGATCTGTCGTCGAGGGCGCCGGCACCGGCCTGGCCCACCGATCGCTGGCCTGATCAGAAGCTTGGCCAACCCGCGGGTTGTGCCTCATCACAGTCCTGCCGCGCGGTGACCTGCTCCCAGGCCGATGCCGACTTTCCGGCATCACTACTGAAGGAGCAACACCGTGCAACCCATGCTGACAGGACAGGTCGACCACGTCATCGGGGTCGATACCCACCGCGACACCATCACCGCAGCAGTCGTCGAGGCCGTCACCGGCGGTGTGCAGGGCCATCGCACGAGCGGGACCCAACGAATGGACTACCGCCACGCCCTAGCGTGGGCGCGACGCGAGGCGCCCGATCGTCGTGCCTGGGCCGTCGAAGGCGCTGGAAGCTACGGGGCCGGTCTGGCGACCTACCTCCTCGCCCAAGGCGAGGTCGTCTACGAGATCGACCGACCCGTCCGGTTAGCCCGGAAGAATGGCGCCAAGAGTGATGACCTTGACGCTGTTCGAGCGGCGCGGGAGGCACTCGCGCGAGAACACTTGGCCACTCCACGCGCCCGCGGGCTTCGCGAGGCCATGCGCACGCTGCTGGTCACCCGCAACGGTGCTGTTTTGATGCGCACCGAGGCGACCAACCACCTCAAGTCCCTGATCGTGACTGCACCCGAGGGACTGCGTGACCAACTGCGTCACCACTCCACGCACCGTCAAGTCGACCGGTGCGCACGGCTACGAGTCCGCGCCGAGCACTCCCTCGAGCACCGTGGCACCATCCGAGCGCTGCGAAGCACTGCTCGGCGCATCCAATTCCTCGATGCCGAGGCCAACGAGCTCGAGCTCAATCTTCGTGAACTCGTCGAAACCTGCTGTCCCACACTTCTGCACTTCAATGGAATAGGTGTCATCACCGCGGCTCAGGTATTCGTCGCGTGGTCCCACCCGGGCCGAGTCCGCAACGAGGCCGCCTTCGCCTCACTCGCCGGAGCCGCACCCATCCCAGCCAGTAGCGGGCAGACCGTCCGATACCGCCTCAACCACGCTGGGGACCGCCAGCTCAACCGTGCACTCCACACCATCGTCCTGGTCCGTTTGCGTACCGACGAGCAAACCCGCGCCTACGCCGCCCGCCGCAAAGCAGAAGGAAAGACACCACGAGAGATCAAGCGATGCCTCAAACGAGCCGTCGCTCGACAGCTCTACCGACACCTCAATGACGCGGCCGCAGCGGCTTGACAGGACATAGAAGCATC
>NZ_JAERSG010000002.1 GCF_016735675.1 Nocardioides baculatus
CTACCGCGTCATTGGACCGGGCTGCTTCGAGTGGACCAGTCCCCACGGCCATCGGTTCCGACGCGACTTCACCGGCACGCGACTGATCGACGAGCCTGAGACACCCCCGCCGCCCGGCATCCCGCGACCCCGCCGACGATGACCCCGCCCCGCACCCCGCCAGTCCCCACGATGGCGGGGGCACGATCACGCTCGCTGCACGAGGTACTCATCGCGGCTACTAAGAGACGTCCCTCAGGATCGGTGTCTGGCCAGACTTCGATCTAGGTGGTCGGCGGGACGCTCTCAATCGCGGCTGCCCACCCGGGCTCTAGGTGTGGCTCTCATCTGGACTGCGACCCGCCGGTCACCGTGACGAGGAGTGGCTCCAGAGGGGTCTGCCCAGCTCGTAGTAGCAATGCCCACCTCGTCGACCCACTGGTTCCAGGCGAAGACGAGGTGAGCAGATGAGCGAGAAGAAGAAGGGCGTGATCATCGGGGTCGATCCCCACAAGATGTCGGTCACGATCGAGGTCGTCGATACCCGCGAACGGTTGCTCGGCAGCGGCCGGTTCGACACCAACAACGCCGGCTACGCCGCGATGAGGCGTTATGTGAAGCAGTGGCCCGACCGGGTCTGGGCGGTCGAGGGAGCCAACGGCGCGGGCCGGCCCCTGGCCCAACGGTTAGTCGCCGCGGGCGAGCGGGTGGTCGATGTCCCGGCCAAGCTGGCAGCTCGGGTGCGGCTTTTCGACACCGGTCACAACCGCAAGACCGACGCCCTGGACGCCCACTCCATCGCGGTGGTCGCGGTCCGCACCGAAGGGTTTCGGGTCGTGACCGAGGACGGCGAGCTCGAGGCCCTGCGGATGCTCACCGACCGCCGCGACGAGCTCACCCACCAACGGGTGCAGACGGTCAACCGGTTGCAGCGTCTGCTCAGCGAGCTGCTGCCTGGCCAGCGCAAACGCGACCTGTCCGCTGCTCAGGCCAAAGCCATGCTGGCAACCGTGCGGCTCCGCGACATCGCGGGCAAGACCCGCCGCCGGATGGCCGCTGAGGAGATCGCTGACCTGGTCGCGGTCGATGCGAAGCTGAAGAAGATCAAGGCCGAGCTGAAGGCCGCGGTCACCGCCCGCGGATCCGGGCTGATGGACATCTACGGCGTTGGCCCGGCCGGCGCTGCCCGGGTGCTGGCCGACGTCGGCGACGTGGCCCGGTTCGCCGATCGCAACCGGTTCGCGTCCTGGACCGGCACCGCGCCCCTGGACGCCTCGTCCGGGGAGCAGAACCGGCACCGGTTGTCCCGGGCCGGGAACCGGCGGATGAACCACGTCCTGCATGTCGCGGCGATCGTGCAGATCCGTCACGACACCGAGGGCCGGGCCTACTACCGACGCAAGCTCGACGCCGGCAAGACACCGATGGAAGCACTGAGGTGCCTGAAGCGGCGTCTGTCCGACGTCGTCTACCGCCAGCTCGTCGCCGACGCCCAGCGGATGAGGCAGTCGGATGAGGCGGGTCCGGGAGGGCACTGCGGGGCGGCTCTTCAATCCAGCGCGGCCGACTCGCACCCGCTCATCGACACTTCGGATCAGCCACTTCCCGGACCCGCAAAGCCGACGCTACGCCGACCCTTAGCCAGCCGGAAGACCCTCGCTACGAGCGCTCCTTGACACAGAGGGGAGCCAGATGCGGAAGCTCATCGACCCGTGCCATCCAGTGCCGGGCCGTTGCGCCACTGCGGCGTGGCGCCGTCAGGATCGTTCGATACGGCGAGTGGCGTCGGCAGCGAACCAGCCGACGGCAAGGAGCAGCAGCACCCCACCGAGGAGTCGTTCCGGACCCGGTCCCTGGATGAGCAACCCGATGCCAGTGACGGCTGCGACAGGGCAGATGACCAGGAGGACCAGCAGCCGGACCATCTCGTCATGCCTCCTCGAGCAGTGGGTCAGGACAAGGCTGGCCACTGACTCGTGCGCGGGTGGTCGATGACACGTCAGGCAGTGACATCGGCACGTCCGGGCGTCAGCCGGAAGGCCCGTCGAGCGCTTCACGTCGCCGCTCGGTCGCCGGGCGCGTCAGCGCGAGGAGGTCGAAGCGGGCCAGTCCGACCATCACCTCGGCCTCGTCGACGTCGAGCAGCTGCGCGACCCGGACGAGCGCCTCGTCCGTGCTCTCCGCTTCCATGACCAGGCGCAGCACGTCGGCCGCGTTGTCGTGGACGGCCTGGGTGAACCGCAGGCGGCGGCGCCTCTGCTCCTCGGCGACCTCGGGATCTTGCGGATCGGGTGAGCGCAGCACGACGTCGGCGGCGTAGCGGTCCCCGTCGATCGCCCACAGGCGGTCGATGCGTGTCGCCACGGTGGTCAGGGCCGCGATGACCTCCGGCACCTGGTCGGTGCGGACCACCGCGGGTCCGCCATCGGACGTCCGCAGGCGCACGTGTGGACCCGGCGTGCCGCTGTCGGCGTGGCTCGCGAACCATCCCTCGCAGACGAGGCGCTGCCCTCGACGCCCGGTGTCGGTGCTGACCTGCGCATCGTCGTCGGGGCCGTGCTCAGGATCGGCGTCGGTCGGGGACATGCCCCGACGCTAGCGACCCGCCCGCTCCCACGCGCGGATCTCGACCGGGCACAGGTGGATGCACGTGGCAGGCTCTGGATCGTGTCCCACACCATCACCGGCCTGGTCGGCGTGTACGACGCCGACGGCGGCCTGCTCGGCGAGGCGGCGTACGTCTGGGGCAAGGTGCGCGGCACTCGCCACTGCTCCCTGTGCGACATCACGCACGGCACGCTCCGCCGCAAGCCCGAGTGGGACCGGATGGTCGCGGAGCTCGGGACGCCCGTCGACCTGGTCCACCTCAACGAGATGCCGCCCGACGTGCGCGCGGCGGTCGCCGAGTGCGGTGCGCCGGTGGTCCTGGCGCGGACGGTCGACGGCGTGCAGCCCCTCGTGCGCGCCGATGAGCTCGACGACCTGCACGGCTCGGTGGATCGGCTCGGCACGCTCCTGCGCGAGCGCATCGAGGCCGCCACGTGAGTGCCGGCTGGGTGGACACGGTGGTGTGGATCGCGATCGTCGCGGTCTATGCCGCCCTGGCGAGCACCTGGACCGCCCACGATCCCGGCTGGTACGCGGGACTCGCGAGGCCCTCCTTCCAGCCGCCGGACGTGGTCTTCGGGATCATGTGGCCGCTCAACTTCCTGGCCCTGTTCGCGGTCGGGGTGTGGTTCACCCGGTCGTCCGCCGCGGAGGACGTCTGGCCGACGATGGCCGTGCTGGCGGTCTCGGTGGTCGCCGCCCTCGCCTGGGCCTGGCTGTTCTACGTCCCGCACCGCATCGGGGCCGCGACGGTCGCGCTCGGCGTGGCGGCGGTCCTCACCTGGGTCCTCGTGGCGCTGGTCGCGCGGTCGCTGCCGTGGGCCGGCGTCCTGCTGGTGCCGTACGCCGCCTGGCTGAGCATCGCGACGGCGCTGTCGGTGCAGTACGCGCGCCTCAACTGACGCCGGCCCTAGGCTCGCTCCCATGTTCCGCGTGACGACGATCCTCGTCCTGCTGGCCGTCCTGGCCCCCACCTTCACGACACCGGCCGAGGCCGCCGTGGCCGAGCGCGCCGAGCGGCGCGTGGTGACGTACTCCGTCATCACCCGGGGCAAGGTCACCGCGTCGATGGAGGTCTTCCGCCGCCAGGCGCGGGAGACGTACGACGACGAGCGCGGCTGGCGGGCCGGCGGCGTGGAGCTCCGCCGGGTGCGGCGCGGCGGCGACTTCACGCTGGTCCTCGCGGCCGCGCGTGCGGTGCCGAGCTTCTCCTCGAGCTGCTCGGCGCAGTGGTCGTGCCGGGTGGGGCGCTACGTGATCATCAACCAGTACCGGTGGCGGCACGCCTCCGTCGCGTGGAACCGCTCGGGCAGGTCGCTCCGCGACTACCGCCACCTGGTGGTCAACCACGAGACCGGCCACTGGCTCGGGCTCGGGCACGCGACGTGCCCGAGCCGCGGCAGCAAGGCGCCGGTGATGATGCAGCAGTCCAAGGGCACCGGAGGCTGCCGGCTCAACCCCTGGCCGCTCCCGCGGGAGGCGGCCAGGGTCAGGTGATCCGGGTCGGGTGAGCCGTCAGCGCTTGTTGGCGTCGATCACCACGAGACCGATCCCGGGAGAGCCCACCAGCACCCCGTTGGAGGCCGCGCGGAGGGTGACGGCGACCAGCTCGCGCTCCTCGGTGACGTCGTCGTCGAGGATCCGCACCGGGACGTAGTGGCGCACCTCCCCGGGAGCGAAGGTGAACTGACCCTCGGCCGCGACGAAGTCGACGCCGGCCTCGGCGCTCACCCCGGTGACAGACCACGACACGTCGACGGCCGTGGTCATCGGGTCCTGCAGGTCGACGGGCACCCATACCGTGCGCTCGCGCTCGGTCGTGCGGCCGCGGAGGTCACCTACACGCACCTCGTTGCGGCTCATCCAGTGCGCCCGACCGGCGAGCCAGTCGCCGACGAACTCGACCTCGCCCTTGCGGGTGCGGGCGTGGCGGGTCCACTCGAGGTCGGCGTCGCCGGCGTGCCACAGGTCCCAGTCGGCCTCGGCCGACGGGGCGAGGGTCGCCGCGGCCTGCGGCAGCTGGGCGAGGACCGCGTCGACGGTCGGTCGCAGCACCTGCCAGCGCTTCTTGACCCGCCGGGCGAAGCCCGGGTCCTGCAGCAGCCGCGACATCCAGCTCGCGCCGGTCCGGGTGTACCACCCCTCGGGTGGCGTGGAGGCCTTCCACTTCGTCCCGGCGCTGAGGTCGAAGTCCCACACGGGTCCGAAGACGAACCGCTTGCCGGGGATCCAGCTGAAGTTCACGCTCGACTGGAAGTTCGAGTCCTGGTTGGCGAACAGCTCCTCGACGAGGTACCAGTCGATGAGCCGTCGTACGTCGACGTAGTTCCGGTAGCCGATCTTGGGATCGGCGAAGTCGGGCCCGTAGAGGACCTTCTCGAACCGCGTCACCGCACCGCGCACCTGCCGGCGCTGCTTCCTGGTCACCTCGTCGGGGTCCTTGAAGGCGATCGCGGAGCCGCGCTTGGTGCGGAAGCCCGGCTCGCCGTCGCGCAGGTAGCGCTTGTTGAACTCGAGCAGGTAGCCGTCGTCGGGCAGGTCCACACGGTCGCCGCCCTCCTCGACCTGCTCGGTGAGCATGTAGAGGCCCTGCGACTGGCCGTTGAGCACGACGTCGACGAAGCGGAACTTCGGCGTCCAGGCGAGTCGCGTCTGGGCGGCGATGGCGAACGCCGTGGCCGTACGCAGGCCGCTGCGGTCGCCGTAGTTGGCCAGCAGCACCCACTCGTCGTGGGCGTCGTCGCCGACGAGGGCGGCGTCCTCCTCGAGCTTGAGCTTGTAGGGCTTCTTGGCCCAGCTCCAGCTCGAGTTGCCGCGCCCACGAACCTCGGTGGTGTGCGTGACGCCGTCGAGGGTGACCGTGCCGGGCACGTAGTCCTCACGCCCGACCGGCGCGCCCAGTGTGTCGATGACGAGCTGGGTCGGCGGTGCCGGCGGCCAGCCGACGGCGGCCGCCGCAGCAGGGTCGGGCTCCGCGGCCGAGCCCGGGGACAGGGGCGCGAGGAGCGCCGCCGTGACGGACACGGCTACGGCCGCACACAGGGCTGGAACGCGCGTGACGATGTGCTCGAACATGGTGAAGCTCCCCCTTGACGACCCGGCCGGCTGCCCGGAACCCGGGCACTGTACGTCAGTTCGGGAGTGAGACGTCCAGGTCCTGCGCGGAGTTGTGCTCACTTCCGGGGACGGGGCCGAGGTCGAGCAGGTCGAGGGCGAGGTTGGCCAGGTCGCCGTTGCGGACCGGCTGGACCGACGCGCGGTAGGTGGTGCGCCGGGTGCCGGGGTCGCGGTAGTCGTCGGCGTTGAGGTCGTAGAGGTCGGCGCCCGCAGCCACGCCGGGACCGGCCACCATGAAGGCGACGCGGTAGTTGGCGAGCTTCGTGGCGTCGGAGTGGTCCTTGCCCCGACCGCCGTGGTCGCTGGTGAGGATGATCGCGGTGCTGCCGGCCCGCAGCGGGTCGGAGCGCACGGCTCCGACGATCTCGCCGACGAGGGCGTCGACCTTGCGGACGGCGCGCAGGTAGGCCTTCGACATGAAGCCCTTGTCGTGGCCGACCGCGTCCGGCAGCGACAGGTGCACGAAGCGGAAGGCCCGGGTCTCGTCGACCAGGTCGCGACGCACCGAGCGCGCGAGCACGGCGTTGTCCAGGCGGATCCGCGTCGTGTCGATGCTGAGCGGCCAGCTGCGCTTCCAGAGCGAGAACTTCGTCTTGCTGGCGAACAGCGCAGTGCTACCGCCGGCCTCGTGGATCGAGGTGAAGACCGACTCGATGCGCGTGCCCGCCGCGGCCTGCACGGTCGCCGGGCGGCGGCGGTCGTCGTTCCACGTCACGCCGTGACCGCCGGTGGCCGCCTCGATGCGACGCCCGGTGACCATGCCGGTGTGGTTGGGCAGCGTGATCGTCTTCTCGTGCTCGGTGCGTGCATTGAGCGTCGAGGCGCCGGTCGCCATCAGGTCGTGGAGGTGCGGCGTGCCGGCGGTGCCGAGCTGCTCGAGCGCGTCGGGGTTGAGCCCGTCGATCGAGATCGCGAGGACTGAGGTGATCGCGTCGTCGAGCGACCTCTTCTGCGCGTGCGTCTCGACGACGGGTGAGTCGCCGGTCGGCACCAGCGCGGGCGCCGAGGCCCCCGCGAGGACGATGCTGCTGCAGGTGAGCACGGACACGAGCACGGATCGCAGGGCCACCGAGCGACCCTAACGCGTGCGACCCGGTGTGACGGGGTCGACGCGTCGATGGGCGTGACCGGTGACCCGTCCAGCGCCTAGCCTGCTGCCTGTGCCGACCCCCAGCCCGACGAGCGCCGATGCCCCGATCGGCATCTTCGACTCCGGCTTCGGTGGCCTGACCGTCGCGCGCTCGGTGATCGACCAGCTCCCGCACGAGTCGGTGGTCTACCTCGGCGACACCGCCCGTCAGCCCTACGGCCAGAAGCCGATCGGCGAGGTCCGCGAGTACGCGCTCGAGTGCCTCGACCACCTCTACGAGCAGGGCGTCAAGGCACTCGTCATCGCCTGCAACTCCGCCAGCGCCGCGATGCTGCGCGACGCCCGCGAGCGCTACGACGTACCCGTCGTCGAGGTGATCCTCCCGGCCGCCCGCCGCGCCGCGGCCGCCACCCGCAACCGCCGGGTCGGCGTCATCTGCACCCGCGCCACGGCCAGCTCGATGGCGTACGACGACGCCTTCGCCGCCGCGCCCCACCTCGACCTGCACATCCAGGCGTGCCCGAGCTTCGTCGACTACGTGGAGCAGGGGATCACCGGCGGTGACGAGCTCCTCGCCGCCGCCCACGAGTACCTCGACCCGCTGGCCGCCGCCGGTGTCGACACCCTCATCCTCGGCTGCACCCACTACCCGCTGCTGACCGGCGTCATCTCCTACGTGATGGGCGACGAGGTCACCCTCGTGAGCTCGGCGGAGGAGTGCGCCAAGGACGTCTACAAGATGCTCGCCCGCACCGGGCTGATGCGCGAGGGCGGCGACGCCGAGTACACGTTCTCGACCACCGGCAGCCCCGAGGACTTCGCGACCATCGGCCGCCGGTTCCTCGGCTCCGAGCTCCTCGGCGCGAGCCAGTTCGCCGGCGGGCTGAGGTGATCCGGGCATGAGGCTCACCATCGTCGGGTGCTCCGGCTCCTACCCGGGGCCGGAGTCGTCGGCGAGCTGCTACCTCCTCGAGGAGGAGCACGAGGGGCGCACCTGGAGGATCCTGCTCGACCTCGGCAACGGCGCGCTCGGTCAGCTGCACCGCTACGCCGACCCGTTGGACATCGACGCCGTCCTGGTCAGCCACCTGCACGCCGACCACTGCCTCGACCTCTGCGGCTACTACGTGATGCGCAAGTACCACCCGTCGGGCCCGCAGCCGCGGATCCCCGTGTGGGGGCCGGACGGCACGGCCGACCGCATGGCGCGCGCCTACGACCTCCCCACCGACCCGGGGATGCACGAGGAGTTCGACTTCCGGGTCTGGGACAGCGTCATCGAGATCGGTCCGTTCACCGTCGAGCCCCGTCAGGTCGTGCACCCCGTGACGGCCTACTCGCTGCGGGTCACGGCCGGCGGTCGCACCGTCGTCTACTCCGGCGACACCGGGCCGTGCGACGCGCTCGACGACGTGGCGACCGGTGCCGACCTGCTGCTGGCCGAGGCCTCCTTCGAGACCGGTGCCGACAACCCGCCCGACCTGCACCTGACCGGCGCCGACTGCGGTCGTACGGCGGCACGCGCCGGCGTCGGCCGACTGGTCCTCACCCACGTGCCGCCGTGGCACGACCCGGCGGTCGCCGAGGCCGAGGCGCGCGGCGAGTGGTCCGGCCCGGTCGAGCTGGCCCGCGCCGGGGCGACGTACGAGCTCTGACCCCGGGACCGCTCAGACCAGTCCGGCGTCGTGCACCACCATCGCCACCTGCACCCGGTTGGTGCTGTCGAGCTTGGTGAGCAGGCGCGAGACGTGGGACTTCACGGTCGGCACCGAGAGGTAGAGCTCCGAGGCGATCTCGGAGTTGCTGAGACCGCGGCCGACGCAGACCGCGACCTCGAGCTCGCGCTCGGTCAGCACGGTCAGCCGGTCGGCGGCCACCGACGAGCGGTCGGTCGAGGTGGAGCTGCGCAGCCGCGCCAGGATGCTGCGGGTCGCCGACGGCGACAGCATCGCGTCACCCGCCGCGACCGTGCGGATGGCGTGGACGATGTCACCGGGCGGGGTGTCCTTGAGGAGGAACCCGTCGGCCCCGGCGGCGACGGCGCGGACGACGTGGTCATCGGCGTCGAACGTCGTCAGCACGACCACGGCGGGCGGTGCCGGCCGTTGGTGGAGGACCTGGGTGGCCTCGAGCCCGTCCATCTCGGGCATGCGGATGTCCATGAGCACCACGTCGGGTTCGAGCTCGCCGACGAGCGCGACGCCGTCCTGCCCGTTGGGGGCCTCGCCGACCACCTCGATGTCGCTCTGTCCGCCGAGCATCAGCGCCAACGCCGACCTGACCAGCGGGTCGTCGTCGACGAGCAGCACCCGGATCACGCCGTCCACGGTAGCCAAGCCTCCAGCACGAACGTCGCACCCTCGGTGCGCTGGTCGAGTCGTCCGCCTCGCAGCTCGGTGCGCTCGCGGAGCCCGACCAGGCCCAGGCCGGCGCCGGGTGCGCCTGCGCGGCGGGTGTGCGCAGGGTCGGCAACCGGGTCGGCCAGCGGGTTGGCCAGCACGACCGTGATCCCCGAGCGTGGGTCGCCGGTCGAGCTGATCGCGACCTCCGAGCCGGGGGCGTGCTTGCGCACGTTGGTGATGCCCTCCTGCACGATCCGGTAGACGGTGCGACCGGTCGCGGGTGGCACCGGCGTCGTGGCGTCCACGAGGTCGCTCCAGTCGACCTCGAGGCCGAGGTCCCGGGCCTCGGCGACCAGCGCCGGGATGTCGGCGTACGTCGGCTGGGGTCGCGCCGTGAGCGGTCCGGGATCGTCCTCGCGGAGCACGCCGAGGACGTCGCGCAGCTCGTGGAGGGCGTCGTTGGCCTGGCTCTGGATCTGCCCGAGGCCCTCGCGCAGGCGCTGGCTGTCGAGGTCGTCGCGGAAGGCGAGCGCGCCCGCCTGCATCGAGACCTGCGTGATCCGGTGCGCCAGGACGTCGTGCATCTCGCGGGCGATCCGGGCCCTCTCGGTGGAGCGGGCCTGGCCCAGCCGCAGGTCCTGCTCGGTCTCGGCGCGCTCGGCGCGGGTCCGGAGGGTCCACATGATCTCGCGCCGCGTGCCGATGTAGAGGCCCCAGCCCATCATCCCGGCGTTCACGACGAAGTTCACGACGGTCGTGATCACCTCGTCGTTGTCGGCGAACGGCGCGATCGTGGTCCAGGTCTGCGCCGCGGCGAAGTTGGCGGCGCCGACCAGCAGGACCTGGCGCAGGTCGCGGCGGGTCGCGACCGACACCGCGGCCAGGGTCGCCGGACCGGCCGCGACCCCGGACACGGCACTCATCGCAGCGATCACGAGCGCGATCGGGACCGGTGCGCGCCGGCGGAAGTGCACCAGCACGAAGGCCGCCGCGCCCAGGACCACCTCGACGAAGAAGAGCGCCCGGTGCTCGCGCCACTCGATGTCGGCGACGGTGAGCCACACGGCGGCGGAGAACGCCACGCAGAGCGCGTCACGCCACGCGTGGTCCATCCAGCGCAGTGCAGGCTGGGTCTCGGCGGCGGTGGGGCGGGTCTCCACCGGCGTGAGCCTAGCGATCGGCCCCCCTACTTTGGTCGCACACGAGAGCGCCGTTGGACCGATGCGCCCGACCTGCTGACAAGGCGACCCTTGGTCCACCACCGCGTGGAGGGAGCTGCGCGGCGTGGGGCTGCGCAACAGGGCCCCATGGGGTAGGGGCCTCGCAGCCGGGTCCGGTAACACACGGGGGTGACCGGACCCGGCTCAGCCAGAGCCGGTCGCGCGTCTAGGGTCGTCCCCATGACTGCCGAACCCCGTGCCATCCCTCGTGCAGACGGCCGCGCCGACGACGAGCTCCGCCCGATCACGATCACCCGCCACTGGCTCGACCACGCGGCCGGCTCGGTGCTCGTCGAGTTCGGCGGCACCAAGGTCCTCTGCGCCGCCTCGGCCTCCGAGGGCGTGCCGCGCTGGCGCAAGGGCTCGGGCCTGGGCTGGGTCACCGCCGAGTACGCGATGCTGCCCGCCGCGACGAACACCCGGTCCGACCGTGAGTCGGTCAAGGGACGCATCGGCGGACGGACCCACGAGATCTCGCGCCTGATCGGCCGCTCGCTGCGTGCCGTCATCGACTACGAGGCGCTCGGGGAGAACACCATCGTCCTCGACTGCGACGTCCTCCAGGCCGACGGCGGCACCCGTACCGCGGCGATCACCGGTGCGTACGTCGCCCTGGCCGACGCGGTCGCACACCTGCGCGGCAACGGCGCACTGACCGGCGAGCCGCTCACCGGGTCGGTGGCCGCGGTGAGCGTGGGCATCATCGACGGCGTGCCGCGCCTCGACCTGCCCTACGTCGAGGACGTGCGCGCCGAGACCGACATGAACGTCGTGATGACCGGCGACGGGAAGTTCGTCGAGGTGCAGGGCACCGCCGAGGGAGCCGCCTTCGACCGCGCCGAGCTCGACGCCCTCCTGGCCCTGGCCGAGAAGGGCTGTGCCGACCTCACGCGCATGCAGCAGGAGGCCCTGGCGCGATGACGCGCATCTTCCTCGCCTCGGGCAACGCCAAGAAGATCGGCGAGATGCAGCGCATCCTCGCCGAGCACGTCGCAGACGTCGAGGTCCTCGGCATCGGCGACATCGACGGCTACGTCGAGCCGGTGGAGGACCAGCCCACCTTCGAGGGCAACGCGCTGCTCAAGGCCCGCGCCGGCGTGGCCGCGACCGGGCTGCCGTCGATCGCGGACGACAGCGGGCTGTGCGTCGACGCGCTCAACGGGATGCCGGGCGTCCTGTCGGCGCGGTGGTCGGGACCTCCGACCCTTCGAGACGGCTCGTCCCTCGCCTCCTCAGGGACCGACGGTGTCTCGCTCCGCTCGAGTCAGGACGACCGGAACAACGCGCTGCTGCTCGACCAGCTGCACGACGTACCCGACGAGCGGCGCGGCGCGCACTTCACCTGTGCCATCGCCTGGGTCCTCCCCGACGGGCGCGAGCGGGTGGTCGAGGGGCGGATGCCCGGCAGGATCATCCGCGAGCAGCGGGGGAGCGGTGGCTTCGGCTACGACGTGGTCTTCGTCGCCGACGAGCACTCCGCGGAGGCGGACGGCCGCGGACTCACCTCGGCCGAGCTCGAGCCCGGAGAGAAGGACCGCATCTCCCACCGCGGACGAGCGCTGCGCGAGCTCGCGCCGACGGTGGCGGCGGACCTGTCAGGTCGCTGACGCGGTCTCGCGCTCGGCGACCCGTCGCGAGACCCACGTGCCCCACAGGGCCGCGAACAGGAACATGATCAGCGAGTAGACGGCCGCCGGCACCGAGATCTCGACCT
The DNA here is from genome assembly GCF_016735675.1 of Nocardioides baculatus. Classification (GTDB taxonomy): domain Bacteria; phylum Actinomycetota; class Actinomycetes; order Propionibacteriales; family Nocardioidaceae; genus Nocardioides; species Nocardioides baculatus. Next base: position 12,070 of record NZ_JAERSG010000002.1, read on the forward strand.
CGTCGAGCACCTCGACCGCGACGAAGATCGCGAGCGTCGCGTTGTGCACGCCGACCTCCATCGAGGACGCGATCGCCTGCGGACCGGTGACGCCGAAGGCCTTCGGCACGACGTAGCCCACGACGAGGCTGATCGCGCAGAAGAGGGCGGCGATCAGGCCCACGTCGGCGAGGTAGTCACCGACGCTCTCGAGCTGGTCGAGCAGGATGCCGAGCACGAGGATCGCGAGGATCACCGCCGACCCGATGCGCACGGACCTGTCCATCCGACGGGCGAAGCCGGGCGCCCGGTCGTTGACGACCATGCCGATGCCCACGGGCACGAGGATCAGCGCGAACACCTTGACGATCTCGACCAGCGGCATCGTCACGTCGTCCTGCCGGTCGAAGTAGGCGATCGCGAACCCGGTGATCAGGGGGAGCGTCACGACCGCGATCACCGTGTTGATCGCGGTCAGCGTGATGTTGAGGGCCACGTCGCCCTTGAAGAGGTGGCTGAAGAGGTTGGCCGTGGTGCCGCCGGGGGACGCCGCGAGCAGCAGCATGCCGATGCCGAGCAGCGCGGGCAGGTCGAAGAGGACGACCAGGCCGAAGCAGATCAGCGGCAGCAGCACGATCTGGCAGGCCAGTGCGACGGCCACCGCCCGGGGTGCGCGCCCGACCCGCCGGAAGTCCGCGACCGTCAGGTCCAGGCCCAGCCCGAACATGATGATCGCGAGCGCGAGGGGCAGTCCGACAGTCGTCAGCGCGGAGTCCATGCGCGGACCCTAGTGGCGGCCCACGCCGCTCGGGAGTGGCTGGATCGAAGTCGGAACTTTGGTCGCGTCTGTGCCGAAGGCGGGATTCGAACCCGCACGCCCTGAGGCACGGCGTCCTAAGCGCCGCGTGTCTGCCGTTCCACCACTTCGGCTCAGCGAGGAAGTCTAGGAGGGCCCGTCCGTGCTGCGGTGCGGGGTCGTGTACTTGCCCCGGCTCCGCCCGGCGGGGTTCGGTGTCTGGCGATGGCAATTGGGACAGAGGAACCGGAGGTTGGAGATGAGGTTGTTGAGGTAGTCCCCGTCCATGTGGTCGACTTCGAGCGTCAGCGCGAGGCCCTGCCACGTCCCGTCACATCCGCAGAATGCGCATGCGTAGGGCACGCCGGACTCCACGAGACCGCGAGTGAGCATGTGTGGGCTCGCCCGGCGTGCACCGTGGGGGAGCCTCACGAGGATCTGGTCTGGCCCTTTGCGAGCATGGTGCTGCGCAGTAGGCAGCCCTCGGCGAAAGTGCGAGGTGTCGATCTCGAATGCCTCGATGGTGCGGCGGAGGTGCGCATGGGTCCCTCCCGCCGGGACCAACCCGAGGGAACGCATCACCCCCGCCATGGAGGTCGACGACGCAACTGTCTCGGCGAGGAGCTCACGTGTGTACGTGCGCCGCGTCGTCATGCCGGGACGCTACGGCCGGCCACCGACAGTCGTACGCCTCAGTCGACGCCCAGGTCCCGGCGCAGCTTGGCGACATGACCGGTGGCCTTCACGTTGTACTGGGCGAGCTCGACCTTCCCGGCCTCGTCGATCACGAAGGTCGAGCGGAGCACGCCCTCGACCTCCTTGCCGTACAGCTTCTTCGTGCCGTAGGCGCCGTAGGCCCGGTGCACGGCGAGGTCCTCGTCGGACAGCAGCGTGAGGGTGAGCGCGTCGCGCTCGCGGAACTTCGCGAGCTTGGCCGGCTTGTCCTTGGACACCCCGAGCACCTCGTAGCCGGCACCCCGCAGCGAGTCGAGCGACTCGGAGAAGTCGCAGGCCTGCTTCGTGCAGCCGGGGGTCATCGCGGCCGGGTAGAAGTAGACGATGACCTTCTTGCCGCGGAGGTCGGCGAGGCTCACCTGCTCCTCGGTGTCGCTGGTGAGGGTGAAGTCGGGTGCGGTGTCGCCGGGGGCGAGGCGGTCGGGCATCGAGATTCTCCTCAAGGGTGGCCAATCCGAATGGTTGGCTGTTGCGAATGACTTGCAATAGTGTCGGTGGGCCAGCTGGACTTGGGAACCGGCTGGCCACGAGACATCCAAGCAGCCGAGGTCAGGAGCCACCACGTGCACGTCCCCGACGGATTCCTCGACGCCCCCACCTCGGTGGCGACCGGCGTCGTGGCGGCCACCGCCGTCGCGGTCGCGCTCCGCGGCGCGCGACGTGAGCTCGACGACCGTACGGCGCCCCTGGCCGGCCTCGTCGCGACCTTCGTCTTCGCCGCCCAGATGATCAACTTCCCCGTCGGCGCGGGCACCAGCGGGCACCTCATGGGCGGGGCACTGGCCGCCGTCCTGGTCGGGCCGTGGACCGCGGTCCTGTGCGTCTCGGTGGTGCTCACCGTGCAGGCGCTGCTGATGGCCGACGGCGGCATCACGGCGATCGGCACCAACATCACCCTGATCGGCATCGTGACCGTCGCGGTGGGCTGGAGCGTCTTCGTGCTCCTGCGCCGCCTCCTGCCGAAGACCCTCGCCGTGGTGGCTCCCGCGGCCGCGGTCGCCGCGTTCGTGAGCGTCCCGGTGGCCGCCCTCGTGTTCACCGGCCTGTTCGCGGTCGGCGGCAACGCCCCGGTCGACCTCGGCGCGGTCGCCGCCGCGATGCTCGGCTGGCACACGGTCATCGGGATCGGCGAGGCCGTCGTCACCGGACTGGTCGTCGCCAGCGTGGTCGCCGCCCGTCCCGACCTGGTCCACGGTGCCGCCCCACTGATCGCCGAGCGCGAGCTCGTCACCCGGAAGGTCGATGTCTCATGACGAGCAGGACGAGCAACCGCCGCATCTTCGCCGTCGCACTGATCGTGAGCCTGCTCGTCGCGGGCGTCGCGAGCTACTACGCCAGTGCGCACCCCGACGGCCTCGAGTACGTCGCAGAGCAGACCGGGTTCCTCGACTCGGCCGAGGACTCGGCCGCCTCCGACAGCCCGCTGGCCGACTACCAGACCGAGGGCGTCGACGACGCCCGCATCAGCGGCGGCCTGGCCGGTGTCATCGGGGTCGTGGTGATGCTGGTGCTCAGCTCGGGGCTGTTCTGGGCGGTCCGCCGCCGCGAGCCCGCCGACACGGACGCCTGATGGGCGCCGGGCACGGACACCGGCTGCACTTCCACGGCCACAGCCCGGTCCACCGGGCGCCGGCACACGTCAAGGTGCTGGTGCTGCTGGGCTTCATGCTCGTCGTCGTCGCGACCCCGCGCCAGGCGTACGCCGTCCTCGCCGCCGAGGCCGCCGTCCTCCTCGGCGTGGTCCTGCTCTCGCGCGTCCCGCTGACCTACCTGCTGCCGCGGATGGTCGTCGAGGTGCCGTTCGTGGTCTTCGCGGTGCTCATGCCCTTCATCTCGCACGGACCCCGCACCGAGGTCCTCGGGCTCACGGTGTCCGAGCCCGGCCTGGTGGCGGGCATCGCGCTGCTCATCAAGGGCAGCATGGGTGTGCTCGGGGCGCTCACCCTGGCCGCGACCACCGAGCCGCAGGACCTGCTCCGCGGCCTCGAGCGACTGCGGATGCCCGACCTGATCGTGCAGATCATGGGCTTCATGATCCGCTACCTCGACGTCGTGACGGCGGAGCTCTCCCGGATGATGACCGCGCTCCGCTCGCGCGGGTGCGACCCGCGCTCGCCGCGCCACTGGCCGGTGCTCGCCCGGTCGCTCGGCGCGCTGTTCATCCGCTCCTACGAGCGCGGTGAGCGGGTCCACCTCGCCATGCTGTCGCGCGGCTACGACGGCAGGCTCCCCGACATGGAGCGCCCATGAACACCCCGGTCCTCGACGTCCAGGGCCTCGCCTTCGCCTACCCCGACGGCCACCAGGCCCTCTTCGGGGTCGACCTCCACGTCCACGCCGGCGAGCGGGTCGCGCTGCTCGGCCCCAACGGCGCCGGCAAGACCACACTGGTGCTGCACCTCAACGGGATCCTCAGTGCGGGCAGGGGCTCGGTCACCGTCAGCGGCCTGCCGGTCGCCAAGGAGCACCTGAAGGAGATCCGCCGCCGGGTCGGCATCGTCTTCCAGGATCCCGACGACCAGCTCTTCCTCGGCACGGTCCGCCAGGACGTCGCGTTCGGTCCGGCCAACCTCGGCGTCCGCGGCGCCGAGCTCGACCGCCGCGTGATGGACGCGCTCGACCGGGTCGGGATGGCCGACTTCGTCGACCGCCCGCCGCACCACCTGTCGTACGGCCAGAGGCGGCGCGTCGCGGTCGCCACGGTCCTGGCGATGGAGCCGGAGATCCTGGTGCTCGACGAGCCGTCCTCCAACCTCGACCCCGCCTCTCGCCGCGAGCTGGCCGAGATCCTGCGCAGCCTCGACGTGACGGTGCTGATGGTGACCCACGACCTGCCCTACGCGCTCGAGCTGTGCTCGCGGAGCATCGTGCTCAGCGAGGGCGTGGTCGTGGCCGACCGGTCGACCTTCGACGTGCTCACCGACGACGCGCTGATGGCCGCCCACCGCCTGGAGCTGCCGTGGGGTTTCGACCCCCGGCGCATTGATAGCCTTCCGACGTGACCCAGGACATGAGCGCGCTCGAGCGCGAGATCGAGGAGACGCGTCAGCGGCTGGCCTCGACCATCGACCAGCTCGCGCACCGCGCCCACCCCAAGACGATCGTCGGGCGCCAGGTGACGACGGTGAAGTCGACCTTCGTCGACCTCGACACCGGTGCCCCGCGCACCGACAACATCCTCAAGGTCGCGGGGGCGGTCGTCGGCGTGGTCGTGCTGTTCGCGCTGGTCCGCAAGGTCGCCGGCTGAGTGGAGGCGTCGTGAGCGCCCCGATCAAGATGCTCCACGACCGGGTCCTCGTCGAGGTCGACGAGGAGGCCGGTGAACGCCGCTCGAGCGGCGGCATCGTCATCCCGGCGACCGCGGCGATGGGCGCCCGGCGCCTGGCCTGGTCGCGCGTGATCGCCGTCGGCCCGCACGCGAGGTCCGTCGAGGCCGGCGACCGGGTGCTCTTCGACCCCGAGGACAAGGCCGAGGTCGAGGTCCAGGGCGAGGTCTACGTCGTGATGCGCGAGCGCGACGTCCACGCGGTCGCGGCCGAGCGCCTCGAGGGCGGATCGACCGGGCTCTACCTGTGATCACTCCACCTGTGAGGATGGCCTGATGGGCTACCTCGTCTCGCAGGCGGACCGTGCTCCCGCGGTCACCGAGCGCGTCCCCGTCGACGAGTCGCTGCCCCGCGCGTGCGTCATCGGGGCCGGCTCGTCGGGCATCGCCGCGGCCAAGCACCTCTACCTCGCCGGCATCCCGTTCGACTGCTTCGAGCGCGGCCACGACGTCGGCGGCAACTGGGTCTTCGACAACTCCAACGGCACGTCGGCCTGCTACGACAGCCTGGAGATCAACACCTCGTGCCCGCGGATGTCGTACTCCGACTTCCCGATGCCCGCCGACTACCCGCCCTACGCCCGCCATGACCAGGTCGCCGCCTACTTCGAGCAGTACGTCGACCACTTCGGGTTCCGCGACACGATCACCTTCGACACGTCGGTCGAGCAGGTCTCCCGGACCGCCGACGGACGGTGGGACGTCCAGGTCTCCGGGCCCGACGGCACCGAGACCCGGACCTACGACGCCGTGCTGGTCGCCAACGGCCACCACTGGGACGCCCGCTGGCCCGAGCCCGCCTATCCCGGCACCTTCGACGGAGAGCAGATCCACGCCCACGACTACCGCTCGCGCGAGCAGCTCGCCGGCCGCGACGTGGTGGTGGTCGGCGCCGGCAACTCCGCCATGGACATCTCCGTCGAGTCGTCCTTCGTCGCGAGGTCGACGACGTGGTCGGTGCGGCGCACCGAGTGGGTGCTGCGCAAGTTCTTCCTCGGCAAGCCCTCCGACCAGGGCCTCCTCCCGCCCGGCTGGGTGCCGTGGTGGGTGACCGCGCTGCGCCTCCGGATCGGCGCCCTCAGTGCGGGCAGCATGACGAAGTACGGCCTGCCGGCCCCGACGCACAAGCCCGGCCAGTCGCACCCGGTGCAGTCGGAGCGGATCCGCGAGCGGCTGGCCGCGAAGGCCGTCACGGCCAGGCCCGCGATCGAGCGCCTCGACGGCGATCGCGTCGTGTTCGTCGACGGCACCAGCGCGCCCGCCGACCTCATCGTGTGGGCCACCGGCTACCGGGTCACCTTCCCCTTCCTCTCGCCCGACCTCGTCTCGGCCGAGGGCAACGACCTGCCGCTGTGGAAGCGGGCCGTCCACCCCGACCTGCCCGGCCTCTACTTCCTCGGCCTGCTCCAGCCGCTCGGCGCGGTCATGCCGCTCGCCGAGGCCCAGGCGGCGTGGATCACCGACATGCTGACCGGCGACTACGTGCCGCCTGCGGACTCCGTCGTACGCCGTCAGATGCGGGCCGAGCACGAGCGCGACACCCGGCAGTTCTACCCGTCTCCGCGCCACACGCTCGAGGTCGACTTCGACCACTACCTCTGGGACCTCGCGCGCGAGCGCAAGAAGGGACGTGCCCGTGCTTCGACGTGAGGTCGCGAGGCTCGCCCTGCGCGCCGTGCGCTGGCAGGCCGTCGGTGAGGTGCCCGAGCGCGGGGTGCTCGTCGGCGCGCCGCACACCTCCAACTGGGACTGGGTCCTGACCCTGCTGCTCGGCTGGACCTACGGCATCGACATCAAGCTGCTGGTCAAGCAGGAGCTCTTCGTCGGCCCGCTCGGCTGGCTGCTGCGGCGCACCGGCGCCGTCGAGCTCGACCGCAAGAACCCGTCGGCGACGATCAAGACGATGCTCGCCGAGTCCGAGGGCGACGCCCCGTGGCTGATCGGGATCGCCGCCGAGGGCACGCGCTCCCGGGGCGAGTACTGGAAGTCCGGCTTCTACCGGATCGCGCAGCAGACCGGCCTCCCGATCACGCTCGCCTTCCTCGACGTGCCGTCGCGCACCGTCGGCTGGGGGCCGACCTTCCACCCGACCGGTGACGTGAAGGCCGACATGGACGTGCTGCGCGCGTTCTACGCCGACAAGACCGGCTTCAACCCCGAGGACTTCACGCCGCCGCGGCTGCGCGAGGAGGGCCCGGCGCTGGAGGCATGAGGCGGGCCATCCGTCGGGGTGTGGCTCGTTGGGGCCAGGTTCGCGCGAGGGCTAGGTTGGGGACGAAACCTAGGGAGGGAGCAACGCAATGATGTTTCTGCTGTGGATCCTCGCCGTCATCCTCGTGGTGTCCGGCATCGTCTCGCTCGTCCGTGGCCAGATGCTCTGGGGGATCGTCCTCATCATCGTCGGTCTCGCGGTCGGACCGGGCGGGTACAGCATCTTCAAGTAGCTGTCTCCGTGAGGAGCACGACGAGGAGCCGGTCCACGGACCGGCTCCTCGTCGCTGGAGAGAGGACGACAGATGACCGGTGGGGCCAGGGACGAGGTCGAGCGGCTGCTCGACCGCATGGCTGTCGTCGAGCCGCTGGTCAACGCCGTCTGCACGCTCCACCCCGACGCCGTGGGCCAGGCCGACCTCCTCGACCGCGAGGCGGCCGACGGTCGTCGCCGCGGACCTCTGCACGGACGCGCCGTGCTGGTGAAGGACAACGTCGACACCCACGACCTGCCCACCACCGCGGGCTCCCTGGCGCTGGCGGACGCGCCGCCCCCGTCCCGCGACGCCGATCTCGTGGCGCGGTTGCGCCGGGCCGGGATGGTCGTCCTCGGCAAGACGAACCTGTCCGAGTGGGCCAACATCCGCGACGAGGGCTCCGCCTCCGGTTGGAGCGCCTTCGGCGGGCTGACCCGCAACCCCTACGCGCTCAACCGGTCGGCGGGCGGCTCCAGCTCCGGGAGCGGCGCAGCCGTGGCGGCCGGCCTGACGGCGTACGCCGTCGGCACCGAGACCGACGGGTCCATCACCTGCCCGGCGGCCTTCAACGGGTGTGTCGGCATCAAGCCCACGGTCGGCACCGTGCCCACGGCCGGGGTCGTCCCGATCTCCGGGTCGCAGGACTCTCCCGGCCCGATGGCGCGGACGGTCCGCGACGCGGCCGCGCTGCTGACGGTGCTCGCGGACGACGGTCGCGACCTCGCCTCGCACGCAGTGGACGGTCGGCTCGCCGGCAAGCGCATCGGCGTGCCCCGTACGACCTACTGGGGCTACTCGCCCCACGCAGACGCCGCCGCCGAGCGGGCCGTCGCGCTGCTGGCGGCCCACGGCGCCGTCATCGTCGACGCGACCGACCTGCCGACGCTGGAGGAGGAGGTCTGGGACGACGAGCTCGTGGTCCTGCTCGCCGAGTTCCGCTCGGGGGTCGCCGACTACCTCGCCACCAGGGCCGGTGACGTGCCACGAACGCTGGACGAGCTCGTGCGCTTCAACCGCGAGCACGCCGGCACCGAGCTCGCACACTTCGGGCAGTCCCTGTTCGAGAAGGCGCTCGACGGTCCTCGCGCCGGTGACCCGGCGCACCTCGACGCACGTGCGCGCAGCGCCCGCGCCACGCGCGAGGCCATCGACGGCGTGCTGCGCGATCACGACCTGGACGCCCTCGTCACTCCGTCGTACGCGCCCGCCCACCCGATCGACCTCGTCAACCCCGAGACCTTCCCCGGTTCGTGCAGCGGCCCGACGGCGGTGGCGGGCTACCCGCTGCTGACCGTGCCGACGGAGCTGACGGCGGGACTGCCCGTCGCCGTGTCCTTCTGGGGCAGTGCCGGGTCGGAGCCGACGCTCGTCGAGGTCGCCCACGGCTACGAGGTGGCACGGGACGCCTCCTCGGGCCCGCTCCCGGAGCCGACGTTCGAGACCTTCGTCTAGAGGTCGATGGCGCTCGTCAGCGCGACCAGACCCGCACCCAGTCCACCTTCGCGGTCTGCCGCATGATCCCGGGTGTCAGCTTCTCGAGCTCGTAGTCGGAGGTGAGCATCGACAGCAGGAGGTACTGCGGGGCCTGCGACACGATGCGGGTCTCGCGGTGGAACTCGCGGCCGTCGACGCGGAAGACGATCGCCTGGGGCGTCCACTCGGCGCTGAAGACGTGGAACGCGTTGGACCACGTCTCCGCGCGCTTCTTGAGGCGGTTGGCGCCGGGGAACTTGCCGCCCAGCTTGTAGTGCGTGTTGTCGGCGTCGTACCAGTGGAGGAACGCCGCGATGTGCGAGTCCTTCTTCGTGCGCCCGAAGAACTCCACGACGTCGATCTCGGTCCCCTTGGACGGATCGCCCGGGGTGTACCAGTTGGCCGGCTGCATCCAGAACGACGCGTGCATGCCCTTGTCGAGGTGCATCTTCATCCGCACGGCGGCGTAGCCGTAGGTGAAGTCGAACTTCCCGCCGGTGTAGAGCTGGGTGTTGAGCATGTAGGGGTGCGAGCCCGAGCGGCCGTTGAGCGTCCAGGAGCACGTCTGCCCGGCGCGCGCGGGGTCTTGAGCAACGCCCATGCGGAGCACGCCGGCCGAGATCGTTCGGGCCTTCGAGGACAGGCGCGAGCACATCCGCATGTGTGCCGGGGCCAGGGTCGGCTGGTCGGTCCACTTCGTGCGGTCGAGGCGCTTGCGGGAGAACTCGTCGCGGAAGAGGGTCGTGAAGGCGCGCCCGCGCACGATGTCGGTGACCGCGCGTGCGTCGCCCGAGCGTGAGAGTGCCACCGCCCGGTAGAGGCTCGTGGTGTCGGGCAGGGTGAAGATCGTCGAGCCGCTGCGGTGCTGTCGGCCGCGAGCCACCGTCTGCCAGCCCGACCCGTCGTCGCGCTGCAGCACGACGACCTGCCCGGTGCGGCCCTCGGAGAACGTCGCCAGCGCCTGGGTCTGGGAGAGCGACCGCGCTGGCCGCTTGCCGGGCTGGGCGATCGCGGGTCGCAGCTCGAGCGTGCCGGTGCCCACCTCGGCGTCGGCACGGGACGGCACCGTCGTGCTGCCGGAGGGTGCGGCCAGCAGGCTCACGGCGAGGGCGAGCCCGACCAGCAGGGATCGGATCGGCAATGGCACGGGTCGTACCTCTCGTGAGGACTGCGCACCCGTGCAGCAGCCATGTCCGGCGGTGTGGCGAGGCTAGTGGACCGAGCGATCCTCCCGCACGGAAACTCCGCCACGTCTCCCGGACGCTGCATCGTCGAGCCCGGTCAGTCGGTGGGTGGGGGTGGCGGCGTCGGCGCGCCGCGCGGCGGAGCGATGCGGGCAACCGCGGCGAGCGACGCACGTCCAGGCGCGGCTGCCTCCTCCGCGTTCGAGGTGCCGCTCGGCCTCTCGCGATGTGGAGCGGGGTCCCACCCTGCGTCGACCACTCGCTTCTGCCAGAGGATCGCGCCGCCGAGGATCACTGCCCCGACCAGGACGATCAGCGCGATGCCTGGTGACCCGAGCATCGCCGGGTAGCCGGTGGCAATGCCCACCCAGCCGAAGTCGGTGTCCCCGAAGGTCGTGTTGGCGTCGCCGAAGTCACCGAGCACCTGCAGCAGCAGCGTGGGCAGGAAGGTGATCAGCAGGCCGTTGATGAACCCGCCGGCAACTGCTCCAGCTCGCCCGCCGGAGGCGTTCCCGTAGACGCCTGCCGCGCCGCCGGTGAAGAAGTGGGGCACCAGACCGGGCAGGATGAGCGCCAGGCCGAGCCACGGGTTGAGCCACACCGACAGCACGGCCAGCCCGACCAGCCCGCCGGCGAAGCTGGACAGGAACCCGATGAGGACGGCGTTCTGCGCGTAGGGGAACACGATGGGCGCGTCGAGGGCAGGGATCGCTCCCGGGACCGCCTTGTTGGCAATGCCCTGGAAGGCCGGCACGAGCTCGGCCAGGATCGTGCGGACGCCGAAGAGGATGACCGCGACCGCGACGCCGAACTGGAGGCCCTGGGTCACCGACTGCATGACGTAGTCGCCCACACCGGTGGCGCCACCGTCGAAGGCGTCGAACGCGGTGTCGCGTCCCCGCCGGGCGAGGAAGGCCACGGCCAGCACGACGTACATGATCACCATGGACAGTGCGGTCGCGACCATGGAGTCGCGCAGGAACCGGAGCGACTCGGGCAGCCGCAGGTCCTCGGTGGAGCGGCTCTTGCGGCCGATGCGGCTGCCGACGGCGCCCGCGGCGACGTAGGCGGCGGTACCGAAGTGGCCGATCGCGATGCTGTCGTCACCCGTGATGCGCCTGGTCCAGGGGTGGGCGAACGCCGGCAGCGAGACCATCAGGATGCCGAGCACGAGGCCGCCGAGCCCAACGACGATCGCAGGTGCGTAGTCGGCGGAGGCGAGCACGATCGTGAGGAGGGTCGCCATGAAGAGCATGTGGTGGCCGGTCAGGAACACGTAGCGCAGGGGAGTGAAGCGGGCGAGCACCAGGCTGACGGCGAAGCCGAGGATCATCAACCACGAGACCTGGGCGCCGTACTCCGCCTGCGCGATGCCCGCGATGGCCTCGTTGGTCGGTACGACGCCACGGGCACCGGTCGCGCCCTGGATCATCACTCCGAGGGGTGCGAGAGAGGCCACGACGAGCGTGGCGCCGGCCCCGATCAGCAGGAAGCCGAGCGTGGCCTTGAGCGCACTGCCCACGACCTGTCCGACCGGACGTCGCAGCGCTGCGAGCCCCACTGCGGTGATGATGCCGATGAGGAAGGCGGGAACGCTCAGCACCTCGTTGACGACGAACTGTGCAATGGTCAGGAGCCAGTCCATGGCGGTATCTCCTCGCTGCCCGGGGTGGGCTCGCTAGATGTCGTACGACCCACGCAGTGCGGCGTCGATCTCTTTCTGGCTGGTGAAGTTCTCGATGACGACCACCGGCACGCCGACCTCCCCGAGCGCGCGGGCGATCTCGCCAGAGGTCAGGATGAGGTCGGCGTCCTTGGCCTTGCCGCGTGCCGAGACGGTGTCCGTGGCCTCGACGCTGATCAGTCCGCCCCATCCCCAGCGGTCGAGCACCTGCTCCAGGGTGTTCTTGAGGAACAGGCTCGTCCCGAGGCCGTTGCCACAGACGGTGAGGATGTGGTCACGGGTCCGGGCGACCCCGGACGACGATGCTTCGCGGGGAGGGTCGTGAGGCGCCTCGGCCTGATCGGACTTGTCGGCCTCGTGATCGTTCTCGCTCCGGAGCACCGCGTGGACCTCGGCGGGCGTGGTCGCGGCATCGAGCCGCGCGCGCAGCTCGTCGTCCGTCAGCAGGGTCGCGAGGGAGACCATCGCCTGCTGGTGGGTGGAGCTGTCAGTGGCTGCGAGAGCCACGACGAGGGTCACGGGGTCGTTGGCACGGCTGCCGAACTCGACGGGCGTCGCCAGCCGCACCCAGGCCATCCCGGTCCGACGGACCGCGGACGACGGCCGCGCGTGCGGGAACGCGAACCCGGGGGCCAGCACGATGTAGGGGCCGTTGTCGCGGACGCTGTCCACCATCGCCCGGGTGTACGCCGCCTCCGCCACGCCGGTCGACTCGAGCAGGCCACCGGCCAGCCGGATGGCGTCCTCCCAGGTCTCGGCGGTGAGGTCCAGGGCGATGGCGTCCTCGGCCAGCAGCTCGCTGAGCTCGGTCACTGGTCCTGCCCTTCCTTGGTGAACGTGGCGAGGAGGTAGTCCTCCGCGTCCTGGCTCCAGATGTGGTCGTGTGCCGCGCAGATCTCGGCGAGGCGCGCGAAGCGCTGGTCCCGGGCTGATCGCGCCTCGAAGTCGCTGATCGCGGTCAGGTCGAGGTCGACGTGGGGGTAGATGAGGATCTTGCCGCCGCGGAAGGACGGCAGGTCCGACAGTGCGTCGGGCACGGCGTCGAGCCCACCTACGTGGGTGACCATGCGCGAGGGGTTGATCATGCCCGTGGCCGAGAGCGCCAGGCTCTCCTCCATGTCGGTGCGCGACCCCCCGGACGTGCCGACGAGGTGGGTGCTCTCGTAGTGGATGTTGTAGAGGTTCAGCGACGCGGCGAAGGCACGGTCCGTCGGGCCGGCGAAGAAGTTGAGGCAGCCGTCGTTCGCGAGGACCGCATCGCCGGCCTCCACGAGCTCGGTGAGTGCAGCGAAGACGACGACGTCGTCGAACCCGTCGGGAGAGATCGAGCGCAAGGTCTCGACGAGGTCGGCGTCGCTCGCGTCCACCACCTCCAGGCGGCACCCGCTCCGGGCAGCCTCGTCGGCCGGGAAGAGCGTGCGCAGCCGCGCCAGCCGCTCGGCGTCCACATCCACGGCGACGACCAGGCTCGGGGAGAAGGGCCCGTGGAGCGCGTAGTCGAGGGCGCCGATGCCCATCGCGCCGCCGCTGCCCAGCAGGGCGAGGCGACCGCCGGGCCGGATGCCCATCCGGTGCTCCCACACCAGGGGCTCGGTGTGATAGCTCGAACGGAACGCGCCGATGATGCACGACATCGGCTCGGCCAGGGAGCCGTTGGCGTAGTAGCCGTCGTCGTAGGGCAGCACGCAGCCCTTCTCCACCGCGACCGCCGGAATGATGCAGTAGGTCGCATCGCCGCCGAAGTGGGGATAGCTGTAGCCCGGCGAGAAGCCGCTGGGCAGGCCCATCGTCGGCAGGATCGCCACGCTCGCGCCGACGGTGAAGCGGTCGGCGAGGTCCGCTCCGACCTCCTCCAGCACGCCGGCGAACTCGTGGCCGGTGATGACGGGCTCGGTGGCGATCGTGTCGGGGACGCGCTTGTGCTCGCTCCCCAACGAGAGGGCCTTGTAGGTGGACAGGCACATGCTGCTGCTCACGACCCGGAGCAGGAGCTCGTCCGGACCGATATCGGGGAGCTCCACCTCGCTGACGCCCACCTTGTGGCTCCCGTGGATGCGGGCAGCGCGGGCCAGGCGGGTGCGATCAGTGCTCGACATCGCTGGTCGCCCTCTCGGTCAGTCGGTCGCTGAGCGCGTCGAGGGCAGGGTCGCCCAGGTAGCTCTGGATGGTGACGAGCTCCACGTCGGGTCGCGCGGCCCGCGCACGGTGGGCGAGGTCCTGGTGCACCACCACCAGGTCGGCGTCGTCCGGCACGGCCTCGATCGCCGCGTGCGTCACGCGTACGTCGTCGCGACCGACTCCTCGTAGCCGCTTGCCGAACGCGCTCGCGCCCATCGCGCTGCTGCCCATGCCGGCGTCGCAGGCGAAGACGATGCGACGTACGTCCGTCGCGACCCGGTCGGTGCCGGGCATGGCGCCGGCCAGGACGGCGTTGCCCTCCGCCTTCATCGCCCGGGAGCGCGCCGCCTGCTCGTCGAGGTCAGCGTCGTCGGCTCCGCCGCCGAGCTTGAGGATCACGGAGGTGATCAGGAAGCTGACCGCGGCCGCGACGACCACGCCGGCGACGACCCCGACGTGGTCACCGGGCGGGGTGAGCGCGAGGTAGGCGAAGATCGAGCCCGGGCTGGGGCCAGCGGTCAGGCCGACGCCGAACAGCATGAAGGTCGCGATGCCGGAGGCTCCGCCGGCGATCATCGCCAGGATCGTCAGCGGCTTCATCAGCACGTAGGGGAAGTAGATCTCGTGGATGCCTCCGAAGAAGTGGATGATCACCGCTCCCGGCGCGCTGTCGCGGATGACGCGGTTGGGGCCGAAGAGCCAGAACGCGAGGAGCAGGCCGAGGCCGGGGCCGGGGTTGGAGGCGACCATGAAGAAGATCGACTTGCCCTCGTCGGCCGCGACCTGGAGGCCCAGCGGGTAGTAGATGCCCTGGTCGATCACGTTGTTGAGGAACAGCACCTTGGCCGGCTCGTTGAGGATCGAGAGGAGCGGCAGCGCCCCGGTGTCGACAAGGGCGTTGATCGCACGGAGCAGCTGGTCGTTCAGGGCGCTGATGACGGGACCGACGACACGGTAGGACCCCACGATCAGGCCGAGTCCGAGGATGCCGAGGGTGAAGTTGTTGACGACCATCTCGAATCCCGAGCGGATGCGGGGCTCGAGCACCTCGTCGACCTTCTTGATCAGCCACGCGCTGAGCGGGCCCATGATCATGGCGCCGAGGAACATCGGGATGTCGGCGCCCACGATCAGTCCGATGGTGCCGATCGCGCCGGCGACGCCACCGCGGTGCCCGTGCACCAGGCGTCCGCCGGTGAAGGCGAGCAGCAGGGGCAGCAGGTAGGTGATCATCGGGCCGACCGGCTTGGCCAGGTCCTCGTTGGGCAGCCAGCCGGTCGGGATGAAGAGGGCGGTCAGCAGGCCCCAGGCGATGAACGCGCCGACGTTGGGGATGACCATCGCGGTCAGGAAGCCGCCGAAGGCCTGGATGCGTGCACGCGGCCCGGCGCCGGACGCGCCTCCCGGGTCGGGTCCGCGGAACTGTGCCGGGACGTGGTCGTTCGGTTGGCTCATCGCATCTCTCCTTGCTGGATGGTCTGGATGGTTCCGTCGTTCTGGACGGCGAGCGCCAGATCGACCGTGCTGAAGTCGGAGGAGCCCAGCACCCGATCGATGTTGGGTCGGTCGCTGCGCTCGAAGAAGGCGGCCGCCTCGGCGGGGTCGAGACCGCCGCGCACCTTGCGCTCGATCAGGCGCTTGCGAAGGAGAGCGGGGTCTGCGGTGAGGAGCACCACGCCGGAAGCGTGGTCCACGAGGTCGCGCCACCCCGGCTCGTCGAGGAGCAACCAGTTGCCCTCCACGACGAGGAGGTCGGCGGTGACGGGGGCGGCGTCCGGAACGACGTCGTGCACGCGGCGGTCGTACGCCGGCCACGCGAGGTCGCGCTCGGCCGAGGCGTCGAGGTGGCGTGCGAGTCCCTCGACGTCGAAGGTCTGCGGTGCTCCCTTGAAGGCGCTGAGCGGGACCGCGCCGGACGGGGTGCTGACGTAGTGGGTCGCCAGGTGGTCGTGGGGGAGGTGGAAGCCGTCGATGCCGACTGCCTGGACGGCGAGCGGGTGCGGCGCGCGGCCGGCGGCGTCGGCCATGACGGCCGCGAGGGTGGACTTGCCGACACCGGGAGGCCCCACCATGAAGACGAAGGCGCGCCGGGAGGCGCGTGGGCGGGCGGCGACCTCGGTGAGGAACGGCACGAGCACCGCCTCGAGCAGGTGCGCGTCGACCTGGACCTCCACGTCGAGGCCGTTGACCAGCAGCCGCGTGGGCGGGTGGGGCGACATGGTGTCATCTCCGATCGCTCATTTGAGCAATTCTGCACATTTGAGTGATCTGGATTACAGCACCGTCCTCCGGGCACGTCAAGGGCCCGCAGCCGCCTGGGTGCGTGCGGGGGATGGGCCCGGGGCGTCGGGCTGAGGGGGTGCTGCGACGGTCGGGCGTGGTCACCGACCCGTGCTGGCTAGCGCTCGACGGGTCGCAGCCGGAGCAGCGCCGCAGCGCAGCGATCGTCCGTGACGAGGCTGCGCACGATGCCCGATCGGCTGACCGCGGCGATGGCGGCCGCCTTCTCCGCAGAGCCGGCGACAGCCATGACGCGCGGCGTGCGGCGCAGCTCGTCCGCGCTCACCGAGACGCGCCTGCGACTGAGAGAGGTCTCGATGACAGACCCGTCCTCGCGGAAGAAGATCCCCGCCACCTCGGCGACGGCGCCCTCGCGCTCCAGCTCTGCTCGCTCGTGCTCGCGCAGCAGCGGTCCCAGCTGGGTGATGGGCGGGTCCCACGAGCCGACTGCGACGACGGCGAGCGACAGCTCGGAGTAGCGACGCAGGGCCGCCTCGATGGACGGGTCGCTGCGGAAGGTCGCGGCGGCCTCCTCGGAGGCTGCGAAGAGAGGCGCGAAGACGGCGACCGCATCCACCGAGGAGCGTCCGCTGATGCGCCGGATGACCTCCACCGGCGACTGACGCAGGTCGTTGCCGACGGTGCCGGTGAGCTGGATGACGGTGCTCGGCGGGAGCGCAGGCAGTTCCTCACCGATCGCGACGAGGGTCCGGCCCCAGGTGAGGCCGAGGACGTCACCCTCGCGGATGGCGCGGGCGATGCGGGGGGCTGCAGCGCGGGCGAGGCGGCGGCGGTTGTCATCGCCGGACTCCCCGGCGGTGACGACCACGCAGTCGTCGAGGCCGAGGTGGGCGGCCAGGTCGGCGGACAGGTCATCCCGGGGCTCGTCCAGGTCGTGGATCTGGATGGTGACGACGCCGAGCTCGCGCGCCTGCTGCAGGAGCCTCGCGACGCGGAACCGGCTGATGGAGAACTCGTCGGCGAGCTCGGTCTTCGAGGCGTCCTCAAGGTAGAACCGGCGCGCGATCGACGTCAGCTTGCGCCACTGCGCCTCGTCCACTGCGGCCCCCTCGCTCGGTGTGCGTCGACGGAAGAAGGCCAGGTCCCGTCGGGGCCTGGCCTTCTCGAGTGGTACGCCATCAGGGACTCGAACCCCGAACCCGCTGATTAAGAGTCAGCTGCTCTGCCAATTGAGCTAATGGCGCGTGCGGTGAAGCGAGTAGAACTCTACAGGCCGGTGACGGGCAGGCGAAATCGGGCTCCGGCTCCGCTCACAGGTCGGCGAGGACGGCCTGCGCGGCGTTGTGTCCGCCCAGTCCCGACACGGCTCCGCCGCGGCGCGCGCCGGACCCGCAGAGCAGGACTGCGTCGTGCCCGGTCTGCACACCCCACTGCTGGGCGGGGGTGTCGAGGCGTGACCGGTTGGGCGCCCACGGCCACTCGAGGTCGCCGTGGAAGATGTGGCCGCCGGGCATCGCGAGGTCCTTCTCGACGTCCTGCGGGATCTTCGCCTCGATGCACGGGTTGCCGTCGGCGTCCTTCGCGAGGCAGTCCGACAGGGGCTCGGCGAGCACGGCGTCGATCGAGGCGAGCGCGCGACGGACGGCGGTGTCGCGGGCGCCGGGATCGGTGTCGAACAGCCCGGCCGGCACGTGCAGGCCGAAGTAGGTCAGCGTGTGCGCGGAGCCGGCGCGGTCGCCGAGGATCGAGGGGTCGGTGAGGCTGTGGCAGTAGACCTCGCCCGGCATCGGGTCGGGCACCCGGCCGCCGGCAGCGGCGTCGTACGCCCGCTCGAGCTGGGTGTAGTCCTCGGCGAGGTGCAGCGTGCCAGCGAACGCAACCTCCGGGTCGGCCCCGGAGCGCAGCGCGGGGAGCCGATCAAGGAGGAAGTTGATCTTGAGCTGCGATCCGGCCGGCTTCGTCTCGGCCTCCTCGCCCTCGCCGAGCAGGATCCGCAGCACCCACGGGGCCACGCCCGCGAGCACCCGGCGGCCCGTGACCGAGTGCTGGCCGCTGCCGTCGTGCCAGCTGACCTCGGCGCCGTCGGGGCCGGGGGTGATGGCGCTGACGCCGGCGCCCGTGATGATCTCGGCGCCGGCCTCGACGGCCGCCTTCGCGAGGGCGTCTGTGACCGCGCCCATCCCGCCGATCGGCACCCGCCACTCGCCGGTGCCGTTGCCGATCAGGTGGTAGAGGAAGCAGCGGTTCTGGACCAGTGACACGTCGTCCATCGAGGCGAAGGTCCCGATCAGCGCGTCCGTCGCGACGACGCCACGGACGGTGTCGTCGGTGAAGCGCGACGTGATCGCCCGGCCGAGCGGCTGCTCCACGACGTCGGCCCACGTGCCCGCGTCGACCAGCGAGCGGATGTCGCGCTCGAGGGGGAGGGGCTGCATGAGGGTCGGCGCCACCACCTCGGCGAGCCGGCCGACCTCGGCGTAGAACGCCTGCCAGGCGGCGTACTCCTCGTCGCCACCGGTGAGGTCGCGGAACGACGCACGTGTCGCCTCGCCCTCGGGGCGCTCGACGAGCAGGCCGCCGGAGCGCTCGCCGCGCAGCCAGGGGGTGTACGACGCCGTGGTGCGCGAGGCGAGCCGGACGTCGAGGCCAAGGTCGGCCATCAGCTGCTCGGGCATCAGGCTGACGAGGTAGGAGTAGCGCGACAGGCGGGCGGGGTGGCCGGAGAAGGGCTCGACGGACACCGCGGCGCCACCGGTGTGGTCGAGGCGCTCGAGCACCACGACGGACAGGCCGGCGCGGGCGAGGTAGGCGGCGCTGACCAGCGCGTTGTGACCGCCGCCGACCACGACGACGTCATAGGACTGGGAGCCGGAAAGCATCCGGACAACGTAGTCCCTCCTCCGGGTCCTTCGCCTGCCGCCACCGGGTCCAAGGACCCTTTGCGCCGGTGGTACCAGCGGCGGACAGTGGATCCACCAGGACCAGTGGAGGAGGACGTCATGACCGAGCAGCTGTCCCACGGACGACCCGTCGTCGTCGGGGTGGGGACGACGGAGGTGGACTCCGCCCTCGAGTACGCCGCCGAGGAGGCGGTGCGCGACGGGTGCGACCTGCACCTCGTGCACGCCGTCCACCTGATGCCCGACGGACCGCGGGGCCCGCTCGTCCCGCAGGCCGACCTCGACCTGTGGGGACGCGAGACGCTGGACCGTGCCGTGAAGTCGGCCGAGGAGCTCGTGGCCGGCGCCGTGCCGGTGACCCACGAGCTGCGCCACGGCACGCCGGTCGAGGTGCTGACGGACGTCGCCGCCACGGCCCGCATGCTCGTGCTCGAGCACCGCCACCTCTCGCGGGTGGCCCGCGTCGTCAACCGCACCATTGCCGGCGGTGTCGCCGCCCGCGTGCGGGTGCCGGTCGTGGCCGTGCCCAGTGGCTGGAAGCGGTCCGACGGCGCTCCCACCGTCGTCGTCGGTGTCGACGTGCCGGAGCGCTCGGCGCAGGTGCTGTCGGCGGCCGTGGCCGAGTCCCGTGCGCGGGGCGCGTCGCTGACCGTGGTGCACTCGTGGGCGATGCCCGTGCACGAGGGAGTGCCCGTCGAGCCTGCCGAGCGGGCGCGCTGGACCGACCGGTCCAGGGCCGAGGTGCGTGCGGCGCTCGACGCGCTGGGCGACGAGTCCGTGGCGATCGAGGCCGAGGTCGTGGTCCACCCCGGGCGCGCCATCGAGGCGATCCTCGACGCCGCGGAGGGGGCCGACCTGCTCGTGATCGGTCGCCACGACCCGCTCGTGCCGTACGGCTCCCACATCGGTCCGGTCGCCCGAGCGGTGCTCCGCGAGGCCACGTGCCCGGTCCTGCTCGCCAGCCCGGAGGGGTCACGCCGCACGGCGGTGCCGGCCGGGATCAGCGGCCGGCACGGCTCCTGACCGACGCCCGGTCGGGTCAGTGCGCGGGGAGTGACCCGGTGAGGCGCTGGTGTCGCTCGGCGCTCGCCGGGTCGAGCCCGACGATGTCCACCCGGGTGCCGCGTCGCTCGTACTTGGTGGTGATGGCGTCGAGCGACGCCACCGTCGAGGCGTCCCAGACGTGGGCGTTCGTCAGGTCGATCACCACGCGGTCGGGGTCCGCGGCGTAGTCGAACTGGGTGTAGAGGTCGTTGCTCGAGGCGAAGAACAGCTCGCCGGCGACGCGGTAAACGGCCGTCACGTGGCCCTCGGCGTCCTCGCCGAGCTCGCGGTGGGTCTCCGTGAGGTGCGCGACGCGCCGGGCGAAGAGGGTCATCGCGACCAGGACGCCGACCCCGACGCCGATCGCCAGGTTGTGGCTCAGCACCGTCACGACGACAGTGGACGCCATCACGGTCGTCTCCGACTTCGGCATCCGGCGCAGCGTCGCCGGGCGGACCGAGTGCCAGTCGAAGGTGCCGACCGACACCATCACCATCACGGCGACGAGCGCGGCCATCGGGATCAGCGCGACGACGTCGCCGAAGCCGACGACCAGGACGAGCAGGAAGACGCCGGCCAGGAAGGTGGAGAGCCGCGTGCGCGCGCCGGAGGCCTTCACGTTGATCATCGTCTGGCCGATCATCGCGCAGCCGCCCATGCCGCCGAAGAGGCCGGTGACGATGTTGGCGCCGCCCTGCCCCCACGCCTCGCGGGACTTGTCGGAGTGGGTGTCGGTGATGTCGTCCACCAGCTTGGCGGTGAGCAGCGACTCGAGCAGGCCGACCAGCGCCATCGCGACGGCGTACGGAGCAATGGTCTGCAGCGTCTCGAGGGTCCACGGCACGTCGGGGACGACCAGCGACGGCAGGCTGTCGGGCAGCTCGCCCTCGTCGCCGACGGTCGGCACCGTGATCGTCGCGAGGAGCGTGAAGGCGGTGAGCGCGACGATGGCGACCAGCGGAGCCGGTACGACGTCGGACACCCGCGGCAGGCCGACGATGACGGCGATGCCGACGGCGACCATCGGGTAGACCAGCCACGGCACGTCCACGAGGTGGGGGACCTGCGCGAGGAAGATCAGGATCGCGAGCGCGTTGACGAAGCCGACCATCACCGATCGCGGGATGAACCGCATCAGCCGGGCCACCCCGAGCAGGCCGAGGACGACCTGGATCACACCGCCGAGGAGCACCGTCGCGACGAGGAAGTCCATGCCGTGCTCGCGCGCGACGGGCGCGATCACGAGCGCGATCGCCCCGGTCGCCGCCGAGATCATGGCCGGACGGCCGCCGAGGAAGGCGATCGAGACCGCCATCGTGAAGGAGGCGAAGAGCCCGACGCGCGGATCCACGCCGGCGATGATCGAGAACGAGATGGCTTCCGGGATGAGTGCGAGCGCCACCACGAGGCCGGCCAGCACCTCGGTGCGCAGCAGCCGGGGGGAGCGGAACGCGTCGCGGACGGTGGGTCCGGATGCGGCGGGGGAGACGGTCGGGGCAGACTGGGGCACGAGCAGGAACTCTAACCTCACGTAAGGGTAGGTTTGAAATGCCCGTCATGCACATCGGCGAGGTGGCCGCGCGCACCGAGCTGTCGTTGCGCAGCCTGCGGCACTGGGAGGAGGTCGGCCTCCTCCAGCCCTCGGGGCGCACCGAGGGTGGCTTCCGGCTCTACACCGAGGCGGACGTGGAGAAGATCCTGGTGATCCGCCGCATGAAGCCCCTCGGCTTCAGCCTCGAGCAGATGAAGGACGTGATGCGCGACCTCGAGGTCCTGGCGGACCCGGGCGCGACCGCGGCCGACCGCGACGACGTACGCACGCGGCTGGACGCGATCCGCGCCGAGGCGACCGAACGCCGACTGGCGCTGGTGCGGCAGCTCGACATGGCCGACGAGTTCCTCGCCCTCATCGACGCCCAGTCCGACTGAGCCGGACCAGGCGCCTCAGCGACCGAAGAGCCGCGCGAGGAAGCCGCCACCGCCGGCGGCTGCCTTCTCCTCGGCGCTGTGCTGGCCGTTGCACCAGTCCTTCGCCGGGACGCCGGCCCTGACCTGCGCGACGTGCTGGCCGCAACCGGCCCAGGTGGTCTTGCCGCAGGTCTTGCAGCGGGTGGGACGACACATGGTGGATCTCCTTCGTGGGTGGTGTGAGGATGTCAGGTCAGTGCCGGCAGCGCCTGCACGGCGGTGTACGCCGCGACGGTGAGGACCAGCCCGGTGAACGCGGCCGAGAGGCGGTCGGTGTCGACGCGGTCCGCGACGCGTGCGCCCACGGTCGCGCCGGCGGCGGCGGTCACGGTGAGGGCCGCGACGAGCCACCAGTCGGGGGCGATACCGGTGCCCGCACGGGCCGCCAGCGCGGCGGTGCTGGTGATGGTGATGGCGACGAGGGAGGTGCCGGCGGCGTACGCCATGGGGAGCGCCAGCGCGAGGCTCAGGGCCGGGACGACGAGGAACCCTCCGCCGACGCCGAGGAAGCCGGTGAGCAGGCCCACCGCGGTCGCGGTGACGAGCACCTTCAGCGCGCGCGGACACTGGCACATGAAAGTGGGGCTGAACGTGAGGATCGGGTCGTCGAGCCGCGGCCGGTCGGCGTGGGCGCCCCGGCGGGTGCCGCGGTGGCTGCGGACCTGCCGGGCGGTCATGAGGCCTGCCACGACCAGCATGAGCCCGGCGAACGCCGCCAGAAGCACCGGCTCCGGAACCGCTGCGGACGCATGCGCGCCGAGCACGGCGCCGACGATCGCGACCGCGCCGAATGCCGCGCCGCGGGCGAGAAGGACGTTCCCGGCCCGGTGGGCGGTCACGGCGCCCGCGAGGGAGGTGACGCCCACGACGACCAGCGACCCGGTGGTGGCCTGCGTCGCGGTCTGTCCCAGCGCGAGGAGCACGGGGGCGGCGAGGATCGACCCGCCGCCGCCGAGCGCACCCAGGCTGAGCCCGATGAGCGCCCCGGCGACGACCGCGGTCAGGATCGCCAGGCTCACGCCTCGGGTCCCACGAGGTGGAGTCCGACCTTCTCGGCGTTGTCGAAGCTGTCGTCGACGGCGACGAGGGTCCTGCCGGCGGCCGAGAGGAACGATGCGGCCACCGACGCGCGGTAGCCGCCGGCGCAGTGGACCCACACCTCGCCCGGCGGTACGTCGGCCAGGCGCTGCGGCAGCTCGTGGATCGGGACGTTGACGGCGCCGGCGATGCGGGCGGCGTCGTGCTCGTCGGCGCGACGGACGTCGAGGACGACGACCTCGCGGTGGTGCCGTACGTCGGCGAGGTCGGCGAACGTGGCGGTCGGGAACGACGCCAGGTCGCGGTCGGACCAGTGCTCGGGCTTGCCGGTGGCGTGGGCAGCGGGGCGGTCGATCCCGATGCGGACGAGCTCGCGCTGGGCCTCGGTCACGTCGTCGGCGGTCTCGCCGAGGAGGGTGACGGGGGTGCCCCACGGGACGAGCCAGCCGAGGTAGGTCGCGAAGCCGCCGTCGAGCCCGAAGTTGAGGGTGCCCGGCGCGTGCCCGGCGGCGAAGGCGGTGCGGTTGCGCAGGTCCACCACCCACTCGCCGGCCTCGATGCGGCGCCGCAGCTCATCGGCGTCGGCGACCACCGGCAGGGACAGGTCCGGCGCGGAGGGGCCGGCGGCGTTGGCCGGGGCCATGTGGGCGTAGTAGGCCGGCCAGGCGCCGAGGCCTGCCAGGAGCTCGTCGACGTAGGTCTGCTCGTCCAGGGTGAGGACCGGGTTGGCCTGCCTCTCCCGCCCGATCGTCGACGAGGTGGCGTCGGACTGGGTGGCGGAGCAGAACGACCCGAACCCGTGGGTGGGGAAGACCTCGGCCTCGTCGGGCAGGAGATCCGCCAGCCGGTGCGCGGACGCGTGCTGGTGGTGCACGAGGTCGTGGGTGTGTTCGGGTCCGAGGAGGTCTGGTCGGCCCGTGGCGCCGAAGAGCAGCGAGCCGCCGGAGAAGACGCCGACGTGCTGGTCGCCGTCGGAGACCGCGTCGGAGAGGACGTAGGAGAGGTGGGTGAACGTGTGGCCGGGGGTCGCCAGCGCCGTGAGGCGCATCCGTCCACCCACCTCGACGACGTCTCCGTCGGCGACGGGGGTTCGCGTGTAGTAGACGTCGTCCTCGCCGTTGACGAGGTACTGGGCACCGGTGTGCTGCGCGAGCGCGAGGCCGCCGGTGACGTAGTCGTTGTGGATGTGGGTCTCGAGGACGTGCGTGAGGCGTACGCCGTGCTCGTCGAGGAGGTCGAGCACGCGATCGATGTCGCGCTGGGGGTCGACCACGAACGCCACCTCGCCGTCGTGGACCAGGTAGCTGCGGTCGCCCAGGGTGGGGGTCTCGACGGGGATCACGGTCAGGTCGCCCATCAGAGCCCCACCCCGACGGCGCGGCCCGACTGGATCCAGGCCTGCGTCCCACCGGCGACCGACACGGCGTCGAAGCCGGCCGCGACCAGGAGGTCGGTCATCGCCCTCGACCGGTTGCCCGAGGCGCAGATCACGTGGACCCGGGCGGAGCGGTCGAGCTCGCCGAGTCGCGAGGCAAGCTGACCCATCGGCAGCAGCACTGCTCCCGGGACGTGGGCCTGGGCGTACTCGGCCTTCTCGCGGACGTCGACGGTCGTGCCGGCCTCGCGCTCCGCGGCGAAGTCCTCGACGGAGATCTCGGGTGTCTGACTCATGCGGAATACCCTAGGGGGTATCCAGCACAGATGCAAAACACCCCCGGGGGTATGCTGTGGAAGTCCTGCAGGTCCGCCGACGAGAGGGACCCACCCATGAGCTTCACCATCAGCCGCACGCTCGCGATGCCGTACGACGATGCTCTCGCCGCGACGCGGGAGGCGTTGTCCGGCGAGGGCTTCGGCATCCTCACCGAGATCGACCTCGCCGCCACCATGAAGGCCAAGCTCGACGTCGACCTGCCGTCCCAGATGATCCTGGGTGCGTGCCGGCCGGCCCTGGCCTACGAGGCGATCCAGGTCGACCCCTCCATCGCCGCGGTCCTCCCGTGCAACGTGGTGGTGCGCTCCCTGGGCGACGCCACCACGCAGGTCGAGGCCTTCGACCCGGACGCGATGATGGGCCTGGCCGATACGGGGGCGCTCGACTCCGTGGCCGCCGACGCCAGGCAACGCCTGACCGCGGCGCTGGCCGCGCTGTCCGCACTGGCCGAGGAGGACTGATGCAGCTCGACCCCACGGAGATGGTCCCGGTCATCAACCGCATCAAGCGCGCCCAGGGGCAGCTCGCCGGCGTCCTGAAGATGCTCGAGGAGGGCCGCGAGTGCGAGGACGTGGTCACCCAGCTCGCTGCCGTGTCCAAGGCACTGGACCGCGCCGGCTTCGCCATCGTCGCCAACGGCCTCCAGCAGTGCCTGGTCGCCGGCGACGGCGAGGTCGACTCCCTCGACGTGAAGAAGATGGAGAAGCTCTTCCTCTCCCTCGCCTGACGGGGTGAGCGATTTCCGGGCCGGGCCGTCCGGATCGTTAGTGTCGGCCGGATGAGCATGCGGCTGAGGGAGCGCGTCGACGAGCGGCTCGGCGACCCGATCTGGTGGAACGACGTCCTCCAGCTCGCCAAGACGGTCCTGGCCGCGGTCGCCGCCTGGGTGGTCGCCTCGAGCGTCCTCGACGTGCCGCAACCCTTCCTGGCGCCGTGGGCCGCGCTGCTGGTGGTCCACGCGACGGTCTACCGCACCTTCTCCAAGGGCACCCAGCAGGTGGCGGCCACGGTCGTCGCAGTGCTGCTGGCCACGGCGGTGGGGGAGACCCTCGGCCTCTCCACGACGGCGATCACGGTGCTGCTCGTGGTGGCCCTCGTGCTGGGCTCGGTCCCGTGGCTGGGCGCCGAGGCGACGACGATCGCCACCACCGGCCTGGTCGTGCTGACCACCGGGTTCGACGACGACGTGATGCTCATCTCGCGGCTCTATGACACGGCGATCGGCGTCGGGGTCGGACTGCTGGTGAACGTGATCGTGTGGCCACCACTGCGACGACGTACGGCCGCCCAGGCACTCGACCGCATCGACGACGGCATCGGTGAGCTGCTCCTCGACATGGCGGCCGGTCTGCGTGACGCGGCACCCGACGAGGACGTCGCCGCGTGGATCGACCGCACCCGCGACCTCGACGAGGACCTCGACCAGGCCTGGGCTCTCGTGCGTGTGGCCCAGGAGAGTGCGCGGATGAACCCGCGCCGATCGGCGAGGCCGATGAAGAACCCGAAGGAGTGGCTCGGGCTGCTGCGCCGGATGGAGCAGGCCGTCGCCGAGACCCGCAGCCTGGCCCGCACCCTCGGCGGCCAGCAGGCGCACCGCGCGACCTGGGGCGAGGCCTTCGCGGTGCCGTGGATCTCGATGCTGAGGGACACCGGACAGGCGGCGTCGGACGCGGACCCTGCCGCGCTCCTCGACGTACGCCGACGGCTCGAGGAGTTCAGCGAGGACCTGAGGTCCACCGACCGGTCGCCCGAGTGGCCGATCTACGGCGCGCTGATCATCAACCTCCGCAACATCGTCGACGCGATGGGTGAGGTGGCGGACGCCAACCCCATCGGCGGCAACCGGCTCCCGATCCGGATCCCGCAGCGGCGCGCTTGACCTTGACCCTGGGACAGGCCGGACGGTCGTCCCACCGGCGACACCAGGTCCCGGTCACGAGAGGACGACGATGCTGACGATCGGCGAGTTCGCGCGGGCGACCGGCCTGACGGCCAAGGCGCTGCGGTTGTACGACGACCTGGGGCTGCTGGCCCCCGCGGACGTGGACGCACACACCGGCTACCGGCGCTACACGCCGGACCAGGTCGACCGGGCCAGGCTGGTCGCCCGGCTGCGGTCGGCGGGCGTGCCGCTGAAGCGGATCGCCACGATCGTCGAGCTGGACGACCGCGAGGCCGCAGCGGCCGAGCTGCTGTCCTACTGGCGCCAGGTCGAGGCCGACACCGCCTCGGCCCGCCAGGTCGTCGCCACCCTCGTGTCACAGATGAGAGGACACGACCCCACCATGGACAACAGGATCGAACCCATCACGACCCACGCCCCCTCCGTCCGCTCGGCGCACCGCGCCGGCCGGGGCGGGCGGTCCCTCGACCTCGACCGCGTCTACCCCCGCGAGCACCGCGTCGCCGCCCAGGTCACCGGCCAGCGGCTCTTCGCGGTGGCAGACGGCTACGGCGACGACGGCGCGGCCGACACCGCCCTCGACGCCCTCGCGGCACTCGACGACGCCGAGGCCCACACCGACCCGCTCGGTGCCCTCGACGAGGCGGTCGGTCGGGCCGCCGAGGCGGTGGCCGGCCGGTCCGCCGACGCGGGCGGCACGACCCTCACCGCGCTGCTGCTCGCGGGCGACCGCGCCCTCGTCGCCCACGTCGGGGACTCGCGGGCGTACGTCGTCCGCGACGGCGGACTGGAGCGGCTGACCCGCGACCACACGGTCGTCCAGTCCCTCATCGACGAGGGCAGGCTGACCGACGACGAGGCGCGCTCCGACCCGGACCGCAACCTGCTCAACCGCGCCCTGGCGCCGGGATCGCCCACTGCGCCGGACCTGTCGGTGCGCTCGTCGCTGCCGGGCGACCGGTTCGTCCTCACCACGGACGGGGTGCACAGCGTCCTCGAGCCGCGCCACCTCGCCGAGGTGCTGCTGACGCCGGGCACGCCCGACGACGTGGCTGCCGCGGTCGAGGCCGCGGTCCTCGCGGCCGGGGCGCCGGACAACTACGGCGTCGTGGTGGTGGACGTCTGACCCGAGTGACCGCGGGGGACACGTGTCCGAGCGGTTGCCCTCGATTCGGCGGCGCGAGGGCGACATCTCGGACACGTGCGGCGAGCGGCCGACCAAGGCCGACCGCTAGGAGGACGTGGCCGCGCACCCCTCGTCCAGGCACCACGGGTCGGTCCGGACGTTCCCGGTGACCTGTCCCGGAGCAGGTCCGGTCGCGGACCCCCACCAGTTCCCCGAGGCGTCGACCAGCTCGGCGACATGGCTGACGACGTTCGCCCCGGACAGCGAGCGGAAGCGGTTGCCGTGCAGCTCCAGGGTGGCTGCACCGACAGTGACGTAGGTGCCATCGAAGGTGCTACCGCGGATGCGCGAGGTGCCGTACGCGCCCACGGCAGGCAGGTTGCCCGACGAGATCGCGTTGCTGAAGGTCGAATCCTCCACCACGAGGTCGCCCGCGTAGGAGACGACGGACATCTGCCACCCGGCGCCCTCGTGGACGAGGTGGCGCAGCCGGACGGTGCTCGCCTCGGAGCCGACGACGAACTGCTGGGCGCCACTGGCGCGAGCGTGGTCGAGCAGGAGGGATCCGTCACTGGCGACGGAGAGCCCGCGCCACGAGTCCGAGGCCCACGAGTCCGAGAAGCGGTTGACGTCCGCACCGGCCGCCGACAGCGTGGGGGCGAACACGACAGGTGCGCTGGCGGTCCCTGCAGTGACCAACGTCCCGGCCACGTCCATCCCCTGGTTCCGCGTGGTCTTCACGATGGCGCCCGGCCCGAGCGTGAGCGTCGCGCCCGGCAGGATCCGGAGGCCGTAGGTCAGGAAGTAGGTCCGGCCGCCGGGCCACGTGATGTCCGTGTCGACCACGTTGCCGTACGACGACAGTGTCAGCGGCACGGACGAGCCGTCTGCATACCGCACGTCGAGCGCCGAGCCCGCGGCCGCAGCGCTGACGTAGAGGGGCAGCGAGATCTGCTCGGAGAACACGACGTCCTGAAGGACCGCGTCGGCAGCCATGACCTCGATGGTGGTCCCGACGAATGAGCTACGTCGGACGGTTCCGCCGCCCGAGAGCCACAGCGCCCGCATGCCGTAGACCGAGGAGAAGGTGCTGTCGTCGATGGTCAGCAGGTCCGAGTGGTTGATCAGGGCTCCCTGGGACGACGTGGTGGTCTCCCAGGTCACGTGCGAGAGCTCGGCGGTGACTCCGTCGTGGACCACGATGGCATCAGCGGTGTCACGCAGCACGGTGTGACGCAGGACCAGGCTCGGGAGGCGGTCCTCCCAGGGTTGGAGCCCGATCCCGCGCCACTGGGCCCCGTTGGTGTACGGGTCCGTGGTGCTGGCATCGGCGCCGACGGAGTCGTCGTTCAGGCTCGTGATGACGACCGGACGGTCAGCGGTCCCCAAGGACCGCAGGGCGCCGCGGACGTTGAAGGTCATGCCGCCGCGGTAGGCGGTGCTGCCCTTCACCACCGTCCCCGGGGCGAGGGTGAGTGCGACGTCCTGCATCACCAGCAGGTCCCAGACGCGGTACGTCACCCCGGCACGCCACGTGACGTCGCGATAGAGGGTGCCGGTGACGTCGACCACCAGGTCATCGCCTGTTGCCGTGAGGTTGTCGCTGAACAGCGCGCCGGAGCCGTCGCCCTCGGCGCGCACCCCCGACGGCACTGCGGTGAAACGGTTGCCTGTGAGCACGGCATCGGAGCTGCGCACCATGACCTGGCCGCCGGCGAACTGGCTGTTGCGCACGGTCCACCTCCCGCCCACGTTCGTCTGCCGGAGCCTGCTCCGCGAGACGGTCCCGGAGCCGTGGTTGACCGCGAAGAGGCCTGCGGTCGGGTCCATCACCACGCGGTCGATGTTGCCGATGCCGCCGCCGGCCTCGAACCCGGCACCCTGCGTGAAGACGACGTCGTTCATCGTCACCGTTCCGCCGTACGACGTCAGGCCGACGTAGCGCAGCTCGGTGGATCGGATCACCACGACGCCGCTCTCGCTGACGTTGATCGGCGCCCAGCCGGCGGGGTAGGTCGGGCTGCCGTCGGTGTCACCGTCGAGCGAGTCGTCACCGATGCGGCTGATCACCACCCTTGGCGCGCCGTCCTGCCCGACCCTGACCAGACCTCCGTTGACCACCAGGCAGCTGACCGCGTCCCACCAGATCGTCCAGTTGCAGTGCCCCATCTTCAGGTGGGCGCCCGGCTCGACCGTCAGGGTCACGCCTTCCGGCACGATGAGGGGCTTGCTGAACAGGTAGCGCCCGCCGGACTGGAGGGTGATGTCCTGGTTGAGCGTGTAGTAGTCGCCGTTCCCGGTGATCGAGCCGATGGGGAAGGGGGAGTCCGACCACGCCGGTGTCACGGAGGTGTACGACGCCGTGGGGTTGTCACCGACCATGGGGTCGAGAACGATCTCGGTGTCGGGGTCGCCCGCCGTCGGCAGGCACGTCCGCTCGTCGGTGAAGGGGTGGATGAATGGTGCCAGCAGCGGCTGTTTCCACGTGCCGACGAAGTAGTCCAGCTTGGCTCCGACCTCGAACTCTAGGCCGGACTCGAGCGCCACGCAGAATTCCGGGACCGCCGCCTCGTAGGTCGCCTTCACCTCGGCGTAGGCGCCGGAGACCGTGTAGAGGCCGACGAAGCCCTTATAGAGCAGAGAGGTGTCGAACCCGACCCGCGTGCGGACGCCGACCGTGGCGCTTCCCTCGATCGTGGCGGGCGAGGAGCGGAAGTCCTTGACGATCCGTGCCGGTGCGCCACCACTCTTCTCGATGCCGACAAGGAGGGTCGCCGTCTTGGTGATGACCGCCTTGCCCTCGACGGAGAACTTCACGGACAGGTCCGGGCTCAGGGTCAGGAACATGTCGCCCACCGGGATGCGCTTGGTCGCCTTGGCGACCAGCGACGGCTTGAGGGCGCACTTCGCCTTGGCGGCGAAGTTGGCCACGATGCGCAGGGTCGGGGTGCCACTCACCGTCGCGCGGTAGCGCTGGTCGGCCTGGTCGCTGCGGTCGAGCAGGTCGACAGTGAGATCGGCGATGGTGAAGTTGACCTGCACGCGGCCCTCGGTCTCGGGCATGTCGATGTAGCGCTCGTTGGGGGTGCCCGCATCGACGAGCTTCTGGCAGTCGATCCACGACCGTCGCACTGACAGCACCGACTGGGTGGTTCCTGTGGCACGTGCAGCCGACTCACCACCTTCCGCAGCGTCACCGACGACTGCCGTGGTGGAGAAGTCGCGCGATGCCAGTACGTCGTCGAGCGGCGTCTGCTCGAGCTCGAGCACGGCGCGACCGTCGTCGTCCATGCGCGCTCCTGCCACTCGGGCGGCCAGGCCCGTCGGGTAGTCCGCGTGCCCTGGGTGCACGTACACGCGGGTGCCGGAGGGGAGCTCTGCACCGGCAGTGAGGGTCACGTCGAAGTCGCCATTGGTGTAGGCGTCGATCGACACGATGTCGGCAGGCAGGAGCTCGACCGTCCCGTCTTCTGGGACGATCTCGTCCGTCTCGGGCAGCGCGGCCGCGACGTACTCGTAGGTCCCGACCACCTGGTCGGCGCGTCCGGAGAACGATGCTCTCACGGCGACCGGCCCGGGCAGCCGGGCCGGTGGCCTGACCTCGAGAGATCGCGCGGTGCGGCTGACGATCTCGGCCGGCACGCCGTCGAACTGGACGGCGGTCACAGTTCCGAGCGCCCAGCCGGTCACAGTGACGGTCGACTCACCGGTCGAGGGACCAGTCGTCGGCGTCAGGTCGGTGACGATCGAGGTCTCGGTGAGGGTGATGGACGTCGGGACGCTGCGCGCGGAGGTGTTGCCGGCCCTGTCGTGGGCGAGCACGGCGAACCACCAGGTCTGCCCCGGCTCGACCTCCACGGTCGCGCTGGTCGTACCTGTGGCCACCCTCGTCAGCTCGGACCACGGTCCGCCGGGCGAGGTCGCCCCCTGGACGGAGACGTCGAGCACGTCGTCGGCGAGCGACGGCGTCCAGGACAGGGTCACCGACGCCCCCTCAGCGGTGCTGATGACCCCCGTGGGCGCGTCCGGTGGGGTCGTGTCCGGCGGCGTGACGGTCGGCTCGACGGTGGGCGTCGGGGTGGGTGTCGGGGTGGGTGTCGGGGTGGGTGTCGGGGTGGGTGTCGGGGTGGGTGTCGGGGTGGGCGCGATCACGACGATGCGGGCGGCACGCGTCGTTGCCTTCGTGGCCGGATGCGGGCCACTCGCCACTCGTGGAGCAACGACGGCGTACTCCCAGCGGCCCGGCGTCGCCGGTGCCTTCGTCGCGAAGCGGTAGGCGCCGGTGCGCTTCGTGGCGCCGCGTGCGGCGCGCTTCCACGTCGAACCCCCGACTGCGCGCACCATGAGCTGTACAGGTCGGGTGCGCTTGGTCGACAGGCGGCCCGAGACCGCGATGGCGGCTCCGGGAGCGGGACGCACCGGGCGTACCGTCGGGGCAGCTTCCGCGCGACGCTCGGCGCTTGATGAGAGAGCGGCACCCGTCTGCCTCAGAGGAGTGGTGCCGTGCGCGGCCGCACTGATGAGCGTCAGCAGCACGACCAGGACAGCGATTGGTGGGCCGAACCAGCCGCTCGTCGTCGCGCGCGATGGTGTCAACGTGTCCTCCGGAGGTAGGCGCGCGGGTGCGGCGCAGCCGGACCGTAACCCGGGGAGCGAGTGCTTCGTGACCGTTTTCGGTGACGACCACAAAATCGCTCGAGGCCCTGACCTGACGGTCAGGGCCTCGCGCTGTTGGGGTGAGTAACGGGACTTGAACCCGCGACATCCGCCACCACAAGGCGGCGCTCTACCAGCTGAGCTATACCCACCATGTCTGCTCGCCCGGCATGGTTTCCCAGTCGGCGAGGACGACGTGAAGTGTAGGGCAATCAGGCGCCGGAGCTGGAATCCGGTCCGCCATCAGGGCCACCCTCGAGCCCCAGGCCGGTCAGCTGCCCGCCGTGGCGCGCCGCGATCTCCTTGGCGTGGGCGCTGTCCGGTCCGGGGTGGGGCACGAAGACGGCCTCCCGGTAGTAGCGCAGCTCCTCGATGCTCTCCTGGATGTCGGCCAGCGCGCGGTGGTTGCCGCGCTTGGTCGGAGCGGCGAAGTAGGCGCGGGGGTACCACCGGCGCGAGAGCTCCTTGATGGAGGAGACGTCGACGATCCGGTAGTGGAGGAAGGACTCGAGGGCCTGCATGTCGCGCGCGAGGAACGCCCGGTCGGTCGCGACCGTGTTGCCGGCGAGAGGCGGCCGGCTGCCCTCGGCGCAGTGCTCGTGGATGTAGGCCAGCACCTGCTCCTCGGCGTCCGCGAGGGTCGTACCGCCGTCGAGCTCGTCGAGCAGGCCGGACTTCTCGTGCATGCTGCGCACGAACTCGACCATCTGGTCCAGCGACTCCTGCGACGGCTTGATGATCACGTCGATGCCCTCGCCGAGGACGTTGAGCTCGAAGTCCGTGACGAGCGCAGCGACCTCGATCAGCGCGTCGGCGCCGAGGTCGAGTCCGGTCATCTCGCAGTCGATCCACACCAGTCTGTCGCTCACGACCGGCAACCCTACTCACCGCCGACCCAGGCTCGCCCCGTGCCACCTGTCGGCCTCTCAGGCACGACTCAGGCTCACCTCATAGCCTTCGGGGTGTGAGCCGGGGTGTCAGCGAGGGTGTGAAGGACTGGATCGGCCTCGTCGCGCGCCTGGTGACCGGTGGCGTGTGGATCGTGGCCGGCGCCCTCAAGCTGCCGCACCCCGCCGACAGCGTGCGCGCCGTGCGGGCGTACGACCTCCTCCCGGAGGCGGTCGTCCCCGCAGTGGGGCACCTGCTCCCGGTCCTGGAGGTCGTGATCGGGCTCTGCCTGGTCGTCGGCGTCCTGGTCCGCGGTACGTCGATCGTCTCGGCGCTGCTCTTCGTCGCGTTCATCATCGGCATCTCGAGCGCCTGGGCGCGCGGCCTGTCGATCGACTGCGGCTGCTTCGGCGGCGGGGGCCAGATCCCCGACGCCGCGGCGAAGTACCCCGGCGAGATCGCCAGGGACATCGGACTCCTGGCCCTGTCGGCGTGGCTGGTCGTCCGGCCACGCTCACGGCTGGCGCTCGACACCGTCCTGTTCCCTGTCGGCACCGACCACGACCCCGACCACGACCCTGACCACGACCCCGACACTGATCCCGAAGACGAAGGAAGCCTCGATGGCGCAGAAGAAGACCTCGCACAGGACCGCTGAGGAGAAGGCCGCCAACGCGGCCAAGCGCGACGCCCGGCGGGCCCGGACCGAGCGCGCCCGCGCACAGGCCGAGGAGCGCCGCAAGGCCGCCAAGCGCAAGGAGCAGCTGACCCGCTACGGGCTGGTCGCCGGTGTGCTGGTGCTGATCGTCGGCGGGTACTTCCTGATCACCAACCTCGGGTCCGACAAGCCGGACACCGCGCCCACCGGGGCGAGCGGCAACTACGGCCTGGTGGTCGGCGACGCGAACGCCCCGAAGTCGGTCGTGGTCTACGAGGACTTCCTCTGCCCGTTCTGCGGCCAGCTCGAGGCGACGGTGCGCGACCAGCTCGACGCCGCGGTCGAGGCCGGCGAGGTCAAGGTCGAGTACCGCCCGCTCAACTTCCTCGCCCGGCTGGGTGACTACTCGGCCGAGTCCACCAACGCCTTCGCCGTCGTGCTCGACACCTCCGGCCCGGAGGTCGCGAAGGAGTTCCACGACCTGCTGTTCGACAACCAGCCCGCGGAGGAGGGCCCGTTCCCCAGCACGGACGACCTCGTCGACCTGGCTGTCGAGGCCGGCGCGACCGAGGCGGACGTACGCCCCGGGATCGAGGACATGCAGTTCGAGGGCTGGATCGACGCCGCCGACGACGCAGCCTCCAAGGCCGGCATCAACTCGACCCCGTCGGTGCTCGTGGACGGCGAGAAGATCGAGGGCGAGGGCCTCACGATCGCGGATATCGCCCAGCAGATGGTCGGCTGACACACTTCCGGGCGTGAACCTCCAGCCCTTCATCGCCGGCCTGCCGAAGGCCGAGCTGCACGTCCACCACGTCGGGTCGGCGTCGCCGCGGATCGTCTCCGAGCTCGCGGCGCGCCACCCCGGCGCGGGGGTGCCCAGGGACCTCGACGGCCTCAAGCGGTTCTTCACGTTCCGCGACTTCGCGCACTTCATCGTCGTCTACCTCGCGGTCGTCGACCTGATCCGCACGCCGGAGGACATCCGGCTGCTGACCTACGAGGTCGCGCGCGAGATGGCCGAGGGACAGAACCTCCGCTACGCCGAGCTCACCTGCACGCCGTACACCTCCGTCGTGCGGGGCCTCGCGATCGAGGCCTACACCGAGGCCATCGAGGATGCGCGCGTCGCGGCGGAGCGCGACTTCGGGCTGGTGCTGCGCTGGATCTACGACATCCCGGGCGAGTCCGGCATCCCCGCCGCCGACGCGACCCTGGAGTACGCGCTCGCGCACCGCACCGACGCCCTGGTCGGCTTCGGCCTGGGCGGGCCGGAGATCGGCGTGCCGCGGGCGCAGTTCCAGGAGCACTTCGACCAGGCCCGTGCCGCCGGTCTGCACTCGGTCCCGCACGCCGGCGAGACCACCGGGCCGGAGACGATCTGGGAGTCGCTGCGGCTGCTGGGTGCCGAGCGCATCGGCCACGGCTGCTCGGCCGCACAGGACCCCGAGCTGCTGGCGCACCTCGCCGGGACCGGCGTCGTGCTCGAGGTCTGCCCGACGTCCAACGTCGCGACCCGCGCGGTCGACCGGATCGAGGACCACCCGCTGCGGACCTTCGTGGACGCCGGGGTGAGCGTCACGATCAACTCCGACGACCCCCCGATGTTCTCGACGTCCCTCAACCACGACTACGAGGTGGCCGCCGGACTGCTCGACCTCGATGAGGCCGGCGTCGCCGACCTGGCCCGTGCGGCGGTGGCCGGGTCCTTCGCGCCGGACGACGTGAAGACCCGGATCGGGGCCGAGATCGACGACTACGAGGCCGCTGCACGGCGTGTCTCGACGGACACGCCGCAGCCCTGAGAAATCCACCCTTGCGAGGGCTTGTGGCGCTCGTCACGTGAGGGGTAGAACGGGGGTGTCGGAAGGACTTCGGTCCGGAAGACACCGAGACCCCGGCAACTCATACTTGCCGGGGTTTCACCTATTTCGGCCCTCGGTCGTGATCCGGCCGGGAAATGTATTCGGCCCCGCAACCTCATACGTGGCGGGGCCTGACCACATCCTCATGTCTCGCCGCGCACGGAGCGGGGAGGTGGCCCCGCGTGTCGCGAGGCCTCCCGAGATGTGGCGGTCACCGGATATCCGGTGACCGCAACGACTGTGCGGTGATCCTGGTGCGGCAGCCGCACCGGGATCACCGCACAGTGAGAAGGACAGCGCCCCCGGCAGGACTCGAACCTGCAACCCACGGATTAGAAGGCCGTTGCGCTATCCATTGCGCCACGGGGGCCGGCGGGAGCCAGTATCCCAGCGAGGCCGGACGCGCGACGAGCCGGCGGTCAGGACCGCCGGCTCGTCACACGTCGTCGGGGTCGGTCAGGCGGTGGACCCGACCGGCTGCTGAGCCACGACGTCGGTCGTCGCGTCCTGGCGCCAGGCCGTACGCCCGCGCGGGGCGTCGTAGGTCGGCAGGTCGAGGATGCCCTCGCGCTTGGCGACGATCGTCGGGACGAGCGCCTGGCCCGCGACGTTGACCGCGGTGCGGCCCATGTCGAGGATCGGGTCGATCGCGAGCAGCAGGCCGACGCCCTCGAGGGGCAGGCCGAGGGTCGACAGGGTGAGCGTCAGCATGACGGTCGCGCCGGTGACGCCGGCGGTCGCGGCCGAGCCGATGACGGAGACGAACGCGATCAGCACGTAGTCGGTGATCGAGAGGTCCACGCCGAAGAACTGCGCCACGAAGATCGCCGAGATGGCGGGGTAGATCGACGCGCAGCCGTCCATCTTGGTGGTCGCGCCGAGCGGCACGGCGAAGGAGGCGTACGACCGCGGGACGCCGAGGTTGCGCTCGGTGACCGACTCGGTGACGGGCATCGTGCCGACCGACGAGCGGGACACGAAGGCCAGCGAGATCGCGGGCCACGCGCCGGAGAAGAACTGCTTCACCGACAGGCCGTTGAGGCGCAGCAGGACCGGGTAGACGCCGAGCAGCACGATCAGCAGGCCCGCGTAGATCGCGATGGTGAAGGTGCCGAGGGAGCTGAGCGCGTCCCAGCCATAGCTGGCGACCGCGTTGCCGAGCAGGCCGACGGTCGCGATCGGGGCGAGCAGGATGATCCACCAGAGGATCTTCTGCACCACGGCCAGCGCCGAGCGGACGAACGTCAGGAAGGCATCGGCGGCCTCGCCCACCTTGAGCGTGGCGATGCCGACGGCGATCGCGATGACCAGGATCTGCAGGACGTTGAACGAGAACCCGACCGAGCCGTCACCGTTGTCGTAGCCCTCGAGCCCGAGCACGTTGGCGGGCACCAGGCCGGTGAGGAAGTCGAGCCACGAGCCGCTGGAGGACGGAGCCGACGCGGCGTCCGCGCTCACGCTGGTGTGGTCGCCGGGCTGGAGCACCAGGCCGAGGACCATGCCGATCGACACCGCGATCAGCGCGGTGATGGCGAACCACATGAGCGTCTTCCACGCCAGGCGGGCCGCGTTGGTGACCTCGCGGAGGTTGGCGATCGAGGCGACGATCGCGAGGAAGACGAGCGGAGGTACGACCGCGCGCAGCAGCGTCACGAACGTGCCACCGACCGTGCTGAGGGTCTCGGTGAGCCAGTTGGGGTCGACCTCGCCGGTGGAGGCGTCGACGCCGTCCGCGCCCATGCTGCGGGCGACCAGGCCGAGGGCCACGCCGAGGACCAGGCCGATCAGGACCTGGACGCCGAACGAGGGGAGCCGGAAGCGGCGGGTGTGCTGCTCCGGCTCAGTAACAGAAGTATTCATACTGAAAAGATAACCTTTTGAAACGGCGCCTCGTCAAAGCAAGGACGCCGGTGACGTACGAGTGGAGCCTGGGGTCAGTCGACGGCGCGGGAGGGCCGACAGAGCGCGCTCCCGGTGCGCAGGAGGTCGACGGCGCGCCGCTGCGTCAGCAGGTCTCCGACAGTCGTGGGGGCAGTCACACTGGCGCAACCGACATGGCCGGCGAGGGATTCCGTGCTTCGAGTCACACGTCAGGCCTCGCCTGACTAGCATGCGCGCATGTCTCCTCGTCCCGGCCTTCGGCTGCTCGCCGTCGTCCTTCCCCTCGCGCTCCTCGCGCCCGCGGCTGCGCACGCCGAGAAGGTCGTGACCGAGGACGCGGTCGGGGACGTCGTGACCCTCGGGCCGACCGAGCCCGGCGAGGACGATCTCGCCAACCTCGTGCCGGCGCCCGACAACACCACCACTGACGTCGTCCGCACCACGGTCGACCACACCGGCTCGCGCCTGCGGATCCGGATCGACCTGCGCGAGCTCGGCGACGCCAGGCTCTACTTCGCGGGTGTGAGGGTGCGGACTCCCCGCGGGACCTACGAGGTCGAGATCGACGACCTGGGACGGAAGCCGAAGCCCGAGCTGACCCGCAGGGGCGCCGTCGAGTGCTCGCGGTTGCGTGCCGACGCCGATGCCGCGACCGCCCGCGTGGTCGTCACGATCCCGACGACATGCCTCGAGGACCCGCGATGGGTGCAGGTCGGCGTCGGCGTCGCCTCGGGCGAGATGATGACCAACGCCGACGGTGCCGAGGAGATCGTCGTGCACGGTGACGACGCCCACCGCGCCGGCGACATCCGCAATCGCATCGCACTCGGCCCGAAGGTGCGTCGCGGGTGACGAACCGACGGGGGCTCCGCCTGCTTGCCCTCGGCCTCCCGCTCGCCCTCCTCGCGCCCGCTGCGGCACACGCCGAGACGGTCGTGACGGACGACACGGTGGGCGACGTGGTCAAGGCCAACTGGGAACAGCGTGACCTGAGCGAACCGGCGATGGTGCCGGCGCCCGACGAGGTCTCGACCGACATCGTCCGCACCGTCGTCGCTCACGGCACGAGGCGGCTGAGCCTGACGGTCCGCTTCCGGGAGATCGCCCGTGTCAACGACCAGAGCACGTTCGCCCGCATCCGGACGTCGGACCGGGGAGCGTTCGACCTCGGACTGGACAAGGAGCGGGGCTCGCGCGCGACCGTTTCCCTGGGTACGCCACAGGGCGACGTGGACTGCCAGGGGCTGCGCGGGGCCATCGATCGCGGCGCTGACCGCGTCGTGTTCTCCGTGCCGACCACCTGCCTCGGCGACCCGCGGTGGGTCCGGCTCGGAGTGGGCGCCACCGGCGTCTCCTGGCCGCCGGAGGGCCAGGACCAGATGAACTTCGACCTCTTCGCCGACATCGCGGGGCGCCCGACGTTCGCCAACGAGCCCCCGGTCCTCGGTCCCAGGGTCCACCGCGGCTGACGTCACCGGCGCGACAGCAGCACGATCACCTCGTAGTGGGTGGTGTGCGGGAACATGTCGAGCACCCGCGCCTCGACCGGTCGCAGTGACGGCATCAGCGCGAGGTCGCGCGCCAGGGACTCGGCGTTGCACGAGGAGTACACGAGGTGGTCCGCGCCCGACGTCTCCAGCCAGCCCGCGAGGTCGGCCCCGATCCCGCGCCGCGGCGGGTTGACGACCACGAGGTCTGGCAGGCCGCCCGAGTGGGGAGGGTCCTCGTGAGATGACGAGGGCGATCCTCCCCGTTGTCCCCCGGCCAGCGCGTACGCCGTCGCGTCGCCCGCGACGAACGATGCCGCCACCCCCAGCTCGGCCGCCGTCGACGTGGCCGCGTCGATCGCGTCGGCCGACACCTCCACACCGAGGACCTCCCGCCCGGGGCCCGCGAGGTGGAGGGCGAAGCCGCCGACGCCGCAGTAGAGGTCCCAGATCGTGCGGACGTCGAGCCCCTCGACCCAGGTGCGCGCCTGGTTGTAGAGCGCCTCGGCGACGAAGGTGTTGGTCTGGAAGAACGACCTCGGGCCGAGCCGCAACGTCACGCCCGTCGCCAGCCGCATCGGCAGCACCGTCGACTCCGTCAGCACGATCTCGCGGTCGCCCTCGAGCACGGCCTTGTGCTCGGGCTGGACGTTGAGGGTCACCACGCGCAGCTCCGGCACCGCCCCCAGGAGCGCCGGGAGCCGCGACCGCACCCGCGCCTCCAGGGCGGTCGAGCGCACCACCAGCCGCAGCATCAGCTCGCCGGCGGGCGACTCGGTCAGCAGGACGTGCTTGAGCTCGCCGGCGCGCGCCGCGACGTCGTACGGCGTCAGGGCGGCGCTGCTGATCCAGGAGGCGATGCGGTCGAGGGCCGACGTGAGGCCGGGGGAGTGCAGGCCGCAGTCACGCAGGTCGACGCCGGCGAGGTCGCGGTCGAGGATCCCCAGCGTCGGGGCCTCGACGGTCCCGCCGACGGCCATCTTGGCCTTGTTGCGGAAGCCCGCCTCGTCGCCCGCGACCGTTGGCAGCCACACCGGGGAGTCGACGAGGGAGCGGGCGTGCGCCTCCTTGTCGGAGAGCTGACGTGCACGCGGCACCTCCAGCAGCGTGCAGGAGCGGCAGCGGAAGGCGTCGTAGTGGTGGCAGTCCACTACCGGCGCAGCCCGCCCATCCACTCCTCCACGTCGGCCGACGTGCGAGGGAGCGAGGCGGAGAGGTTCCGGTGGCCGTCGGCGGTCACGAGGATGTCGTCCTCGATGCGGATGCCGATGCCGCGCAGCTCCTCGGGGACGAGCAGGTCGTCCTCCTGGAAGTAGAGACCGGGCTCGACGGTGAGCACCATGCCCTCGGCGAGGTCGCCCTTGGGGTAGATGTCGACCGACGTGCGACCGCAGTCGTGGACGTCCATGCCGAGCATGTGCGAGGTGCCGTGGAGGGTCCACCGCGCGTAGACCTTCGACTCCGGGTCGAGCGCCTCCTGCGCCGAGACCGGCAGCAGCTTCATGTCCTCCAGGCCCTGGGCGAGCACGGCCATCGCGGCGTTGTGGGCGGCGAGGAACGGCACCCCCGGGCGTACGGCGTCGATGCCGGCCTGCTGGGCCTGGAAGACCAGGTCGTAGAGCTCGCGCTGGAGCGGCGTGAAGGTGCCGTCGACCGGGAGCGTGCGGGTGACATCGGCGGTGTAGAGGTTGCTGCCCTCGACGCCCATGTCGAGCAGGACGAGCTTGCCGGGCTCGATGGCGCCGGTGTTGTCGATCCAGTGCAGCGTCGTCGCGTGCGAGCCGCCGGCACAGATCGAGTCATAGCCGATGTCGTTGCCCATCGCGCGCGCCCGACGGAAGAAGGTGCCCTCGATCCAGCGCTCGCCGAACTCGAGCACCCGGTCCCACTCGCGCACGGAGTCCTCGAAGCCGAGGGTGGTGATGTCGCACGCCTCCTGGAGCTCGGCGACCTCCCAGTCGTCCTTGACGAGGCGCAGCTCGTCGGCGACGCGGCCGAGGTCCTCGTCGGTCGTGACGTCGCGGCTCTTGCGGTCGTCGTCGAAGGACGGCAGGTCCTTGACGTGGCGGACCTCGATGCCGAGGGAGTCGGAGATCTCCTGCGCGGACGGACGGCGACCGGCCCACAGCTCGCCGTACTGCCGGTCGCGGAAGAACTCGTCGGTGTCGCGCTCGGAGCGCGGGCGGGCGTAGAGCACGGACTCGCCGTCGTCGATGACGAGCACGGCGTCGGAGGTCTGGTTGCCGGTGAAGTAGGCGTGCGCCGTGTCGGGCCGGAACCGGTAGTCGGTGTCGTTGGCGCGCACCTTGTAGGTGCCGGCCGGGAGCACGAGCCGCTCGCCGGGGAACGCGTCGACGAGCTTCTGCCGGCGCGCCGCGGCGGCGTCGGCCACGGGGTGCCGCGGCACGTCGAGGGTGCGGTCGCCCCAGCCCTCGCGCATGAAGGCGGCGTAGGCGGCAGGCACGGCCGGGTCGTGGGACTCGGTCTTCGGCTGGTCGGCAGGGATCTCGGCAGTCGGCTCGGTCACCCGGTCACTGTACGCGGCCCCGGCCGCGCCCGAGCGGGTGCGAGGTGCCACTCGAAAGGGTGCGGCGAGGCGGGTCGCGCGAGCGTGCTCCGTTAGGGTCGTGGCATGCACCGAGGTCGCCGCGACAGTGTCGCGTTCACCATCGTGGTGGGCATCCTCGTCCTGCTCGGCGGCCTCGCCATGGCCCTCGTCATCGGGCTGTCCGGCGCACCCGGATCGCTGGCCCTCGCGGCACTGCTCGCGGCCGTGCCCGTCGGCCCGCTCGTGGGCTGCTTCATGTGGCTCGACCGCTACGAGCCGGAGCCGCGCAACCTGCTGACCGCCGGCCTGCTCTGGGGTGCGTTCGTCGCGACCGCCGCCGCCCTCGTCTTCCAGGGCATCGGTCTGGCCGGTGGCGCCAGCGAGCGCGACAGCCTCGCCGTCGTGGCACCGCTCACGGAGGAGGCCACCAAGGGTGCCTTCCTCCTGCTGCTGCTGTGGTGGCGACGCCACGAGCTCGACGGCGTCCTCGACGGGATCGTCTACGCCGGCATGGTGGGCATCGGCTTCGCCTTCACCGAGAACATCCTCTACCTCGCGGCGGCCTACGACGGCACGGACGGCCTCGGCCCCGGAGGCACCGAGGCGCTCACCGGCACCTTCATCGTCCGCTGCCTGATCAGCCCGTTCGCGCACCCGCTCTTCACGGTCTTCACCGGCATCGGCGTCGGGCTGGCGATCGCGTCCCGCCGTGGCTGGGTGCGGCTGCTCGCGCCGGTCGCCGGGTTCCTGGTGGCATCGCTCCTGCACGGGTTGTGGAACGCCTCGACCCTCTCGGGGACGGGCCACTTCTTCCTCGTCTACGGCACGCTGATGCTCCCGGCGCTGGTCGCCGTGATCGCCTTCGCGATCTACCGTCGCCGCTCCGAGCGCCCGCTGCTGCTGGAGGCCCTGCAGGACGCCGCCGACCGCGGCCTCCTCCCCGCGACCGACATCCCGTGGCTCGTCGACCTGAGGGCCCGCCGCCACGCGCGCCGCTGGGCCAGG
The DNA here is from genome assembly GCF_016735675.1 of Nocardioides baculatus. Taxonomy (GTDB): domain Bacteria; phylum Actinomycetota; class Actinomycetes; order Propionibacteriales; family Nocardioidaceae; genus Nocardioides; species Nocardioides baculatus. The sequence goes on from NZ_JAERSG010000002.1 coordinate 54,754, forward strand.
GCGCACGGCGGCACCCCGGCCGAGCGCGGGATGCGCGAGTACCAGGCGGCGGCCATCGAGCTCGGCTACCTCCACCACCGCTACCTCCGTGGCACCGCGCCCGACGACTTCTCCGTGCGCGGCCAGGAGCACGTCGAGGAGCTGCGCCGCATCCGGCCCTACCTCTCGTTCCCCGGACAGGTGGTCCCGACGCGATGACCGAGCCGCAGGGTCGTCCCACGACCGAGCCCACGACCGCCACGACAGCGATGGTCACCGCCCTCGTCCGGATGCGCGGTGCGCTCCAGGAGACCAGGCTGCCCCTCGAGCTGCCGGGCGCCGACGAGCAGCGCGCCTCGCGTGCGGAGATGGTCGACCAGCTCGAGGACTACGTCATCCCGCGCCTGATGACCCTCGACGCGCCGCTCCTCGCCGTCGTCGGCGGCTCGACCGGCGCCGGCAAGTCGACGCTGGTCAACTCGCTCGTCGGCACCCGCGTCACCACGCCGGGCGTGCTCCGACCGACGACGCGGTCGCCGGTCCTCGTGCACCACCCCGACGACGCGCAGTGGTTCGGCCAGGAGGGCCTGCTGCCCGATCTCGAACGGGTCAGCCGACAGACCAACGACCCCGCGGCGCTCCAGCTGGTCGCGTCGCCCGCGATGACCCCCGGCCTGGCGATCCTCGACGCCCCCGACATCGACTCCGTCGAGGAGCGCAACCGCGTCCTCGCGTCCCAGCTGCTCGCCGCCGCCGACCTCTGGCTCTTCGTCACCTCGGCGGCCCGCTACGCCGATCAGGTGCCGTGGGACTTCCTGCGCAAGGCGGCCGAGCGCTCGGCCGCCGTCGCGATCGTCCTCGACCGCACGCCGCCCGACGCCGTCGAGACGATCACGACCCACCTCGCGCGGATGCTCGCCAGCCGCGGCCTCAAGGACTCGCCCCTCTTCACGGTGGAGGAGGGCGAGGTCTCCGAGATGGGGCTGCTGAAGTCCTCGGCGGTGATCGAGATCCGGCAGTGGCTCCAGGCGCTCGCCAACGACCAGGAGGCGCGGGCGGCCGTCGTGCAGCAGACCCTCGACGGAGCAGTGCGCACGCTCGCCCGGCGCACCCACCAGGTGGCCGACGCGGCTTCCGAGCAGGCCGACGCCGTACGCCGGCTGCGCGAGGACGCCAACGACGCCTACGACCGCGCCGCCGCCGCGATCACCGAGGCCTCGGCCGACGGCACGCTGCTGCGCGGCGAGGTGCTGGCGCGCTGGCAGGAGTTCGTCGGCACGGGTGAGCTGCTCAAGTCGCTGGAGAACCGCGTCGGCTGGCTGCGCGACCGCGTCGTCAACGCCGTGAAGGGCAAGCCCCAGCAGGCCGAGCGCGTCACCGTCGCCGTCGAGTCGGGGCTCGAGACGCTGATCCTCGAGCACGCCGAGGCGGCCGCCGAGCGCGCCGAGGCGTCGTGGCGCAGCACCGCCGCCGGGCAGATCCTGCTGCGCGACGCGGGGGAGGACCTCGGCCGCGCGTCCCGCGACTTCCGGCGCCGGGCCGAGCGCGTCGTACGCGACTGGCAGTCCGACGTGCTCGAGATGGTCCGCAGCGAGGGCGCCGACAAGCGGTCGACCGCACGCTTCCTCGCCTTCGGCGTCAACGGCCTGTCGGTCGCGCTGATGGTCGTCGTCTTCGCCCACACCGCGGGTGTCACCGGCGCGGAGGCGGGCATCGCCGGCGGCTCCGCCGTGCTCGGGCAGAAGCTGCTCGAGGCCGTCTTCGGAGACCAGGCCGTGCGGTCCCTCGCCGAGCGCGCCAAGCGACTCCTCGAAGCGTCCGTCAGCGAGCTGCTCGACAGCGAGCGCCGCCGCTACACCGACCTGCTCGACAACCTCGGCATCCAGCCCGAGGCCCCTGAGCGGTTGCGCAAGACGGCGCGCAAGGTCGACGACCTGCGCTTCGCGGCCAACCGGGGGCCGCAGGTGTCTCCTCCCGACCCGGAGTCGGTGTCGGACTCGGGTGGCTCCGCCCCCTAGGGTTGGTGGCGCAGCCGCACCACCAAGTTCCGTGAGGGAGTCATGACGTCGTTGCTCGAAGGGGCCAAGAAGCTGGTCACCCGGAGCTCTGACGTCGGCGCACGCGTCGACGGCCTCGAACGCGCCGCAGCTGGTGCGCGCGGCCGGGTCGACGACGCGATCGTGGACGACGCCGCCGCCGTCGCGGCCCGCGCGGCCAGTCGCCTCCGGCTCTCGGCCGACCACACCGTCGTCGCGCTCGCCGGCGCGACCGGCTCGGGCAAGTCCTCCACCTTCAACGCCCTCAGCGGCCTCGAGCTGTCCGCGGTCGGCGTACGCCGTCCCACGACGTCCTGGGCCACCGCCTGCGTGTGGGGCAAGGAGGGCGCCGAGGAGCTGCTCGAGTGGCTCGGCATCCCGGCCCGCCACCAGGTCACCCGCGACTCGATGCTCTCGGCGGCCGACGAGGACGCCGAGCTCCGCGGAGTGGTGCTGCTCGACCTCCCCGACCACGACTCGACCGAGGTGTCGCACCACCTCGAGGTCGACCGGCTGGTGCAGCTCGCCGACATGCTCGTGTGGGTGCTCGATCCGCAGAAGTACGCCGACGCCGCGATCCACGAGCGGTTCCTCAGGCCGCTGGCCGGGCACCGCGACGTCATGCTCGTCGTGCTCAACCACATCGACACCGTCCCCGAGAACCGTCGCGCGAGCATGGTGGAGGACGTACGCCGCCTGCTCGAGGCCGACGGCCTGGCCGGGGTGCCCGTGCTGCCGGTCAGCGCGCGCCACGGCTGGGGCGTCGACGAGCTCCGGGGGATGGTCGCCAAGCGGGTCGCCGAGAAGAAGGTCACCCGGTCGCGGCTCGAGGCCGACGTCCGCGCAGCGGCGGAGCGGCTCCAAGAGGCGACCGGCACCGGGAAGCCGCCGAGCCTGTCCAAGGAGCGGGTGGCCGCGCTCGACGACGCGTTCGCCGAAGCAGCCGCCGTGCCGACCGTCGTGAAGGCCGTCGAGGACTCCACCCGGATGCGCGCCAACCGCGCGACCGGCTGGCCAGTGACGGCCTGGTTCTCCCGGCTCAAGCCCGACCCGCTCAAGCGACTCCACCTCGACCTCGGCTCCTCCGGCAAGGAGCTGACCGGCGCGGCGCGGACCTCCGTCCCCAAGGCGACCGGCGTCCAGCAGGCGCGGGTCGACACCGAGGTGCGCGCCCTGGCCGACCAGGTCGGCGACGGGATGGCCCCCTCGTGGGCCCAGGCCGTACGCGCGGCGTCGGTGTCCCGGCTGCCCGACCTCGGCGACCGGCTCGACAAGGCCGTCGCCTCCACCGACCTCGGCGCCGAGAAGATCCCCGCGTGGGCAGGGCTGGTGAAGGTCCTCCAGTACGTCCTGATCATCTCCGCGCTCGTCGGCGCCGGCTGGCTGGCGCTGCTGGCCTTCGGCTCCTACGCCCGGCTGCCCGAACCGCCGACGCCCGAGGTGCTGGCGTTCCCGCTCCCGACGTTGCTGCTGCTCGGTGGCGTCGGGTTGGGGCTGCTCCTCGCCCTCGTCTGTCGCTGGCTCGTCGCGCTGACCGCTCGGTCGCGGGCGCGCAAGGCCGACAAGCGGCTGCGTGACGCGATCTCCGCGGTGTCGCAGGAGATGGTCGTGACGCCGATCCAGGCGGAGCTGGCGTCCTACGCCGAGGTCCGCGACGGCTTGGCGACCGCCCTGCGCTGACGCCAGACCGGGACACGTGTCCGCGATGTTGCCCTTGTCGGCGCGATTCGAGGGCCATCTCCCGGACACGTGTGGGACCGCTGGGTCGCCAGCCCGCTGGGTGGCGGCATGTGACATCCCCAGCCCGCTGGCTGCCCGTTGGGTGGCGGCATGTGACATCCCCAGCCCGCTGGGTGGCGGCACACGGCATCGGATCGGGCCTGCGACGTGTCGTGTGCCGCCACCCTCGGCGGCAATCACGGCTCAGCGGGCCATCGTCAGGTGAAGGACCGCGAACGGTCCACAGGGCTGCGAGATCCGGTCTTCTCCACAGGGTCGCGTCCTGCCGGGTCCCCCACGTCGGTCGCCCGACCGAGCCTTGGGTGATCGCGGCGGATCCACCGCCGCCTCCCTGAGGAGACGACGATGTACGACACCCAGATCACCCTGGCCGGCTGGATCGGCGGCGAGGTCACCCTCCGCGAGGTCGCGGAGGGCCGCCACGTCGCGTCCTTCCGGATCGCCTGCACGCCCACCCGCTACCGCGACGGCGAGTGGGTCAAGGGCACCACCTCGTGGCACACCGTGAAGGTGTGGAACCGGCTGGCCCGCCACGTCGCCGCCTCGCTGCACAGTGGCGACCCGGTAGTCGTCCACGGCCGGCTCGTCGCGGACGTGTGGGAGCGCGACGGAAAGCCGCAGACGTCCTGGGAGGTGGTGGCCACGTCGGTCGGTCACGACCTCGCACACGGCACGACGTCCTTCACCAAGCCGGAGGTCGTGCAGGTCGCCGTGCCCGACCAGGAAGCCGAGCAGCAGGCCGCGTAGTCCGGGCGGCGCGATTGTCTGCGCAGGAGCGCTTCCCCGTAGGCTCGCCCGCATGGCTGAGTACGTCTTCACACTGCGCAACGTGCGCAAGGCCCACGGTGACAAGGTCGTCCTCGACAACGTCACCCTCTCGTTCCTCCACGGTGCCAAGATCGGCGTCGTCGGACCCAACGGAGCTGGCAAGTCCACGCTCTTCAAGATCATGGCGGGCCTCGAGCACGCCAACAACGGCGACGCGATCAAGGACCCTGAGGCCACGGTCGGGATGCTCCAGCAGGAGCCGCCCCTGACCGAGGGCAAGACCGTCCTGGAGAACGTCGAGGAGGCGGTCGCCGACCTCAAGGCGAAGATGAAGCGCCTCGAGGACGCCTACATGGAGATGGGCGAGCCCGACGCCGACCAGGACGCCCTCATGCAGGAGACCGGCGACCTCCAGACCGAGCTCGACAACGCCAACGCCTGGGACCTCGACAGCCGGCTCGACCAGGCGATGGACGCGCTGCGCTGCCCGCCGCCGGACGTCCTCGTCGACAACCTGTCCGGTGGCGAGCGCCGCCGCGTCGCGCTGTGCAAGCTGCTCCTCGAGCAGCCCGACCTGCTGCTCCTCGACGAGCCCACCAACCACCTCGACGCCGAGTCCGTGCAGTGGCTCGAGGGCCACCTCAAGACCTATCCCGGTGCCGTCATGGCGATCACCCACGACCGCTACTTCCTCGACAACGTCGCCGAGTGGATCGCCGAGGTCGACCGCGGCCAGATCCACGGCTACGAGGGCAACTACTCGACCTACCTCGAGACCAAGCGCGACCGCCTCAAGGTCGAGGGGCAGAAGGACGCCAAGCGCGCCAAGATGCTCGAGAAGGAGCTGGAGTGGGTCCGCTCCAACGCCAAGGCCCGCCAGACCAAGAGCCGGTCGCGTCTCGCGCGCTACGAGGAGATGGCGGCCGAGGCCGACCGGATGCGCAAGATCGACACCTCCGAGATCAACATCCCGGCCGGCCCGCGCCTGGGTGACATCGTGCTGGAGGCCGACGACCTCGAGAAGGGCTTCGAGGGCCGCACCCTCATGCACGACGTCTCCTTCAAGCTCCCGCGCGCCGGCATCGTCGGCGTGATCGGCCCCAACGGCGTCGGCAAGACGACGCTGTTCCGGATGATCACCGGCGAGGAGGAGCCCGACGCGGGCGACCTCAAGGTCGGCCAGACGGTGAAGATCTCCTACGTCGACCAGACCCGGGGCGGCATCGACCCGAACAAGAACGTCTGGGAGGTCGTCTCCGACGGCCTCGACTTCATCAAGGTCGCCAACTTCGAGATGAACTCGCGGGCCTACGTCGCCTCGTTCGGCTTCAAAGGCCCCGACCAGCAGAAGAAGGCCGGCGTGCTCTCCGGTGGTGAGCGCAACCGCCTCAACCTCGCGCTCACGCTGAAGATGGGCGGCAACATGCTGCTCCTCGACGAGCCCACCAACGACCTCGACGTCGAGACCCTGTCCTCGCTCGAGGACGCGCTGCTCGACTTCCCCGGCTGCGCCGTCGTCACCTCCCACGACCGGTGGTTCCTCGACCGCGTCGCGACCCACATCCTCGCGTGGGAGGGCGACGACAAGGACCCCGCCAAGTGGTTCTGGTTCGAGGGCAACTTCGCGGCCTACGAGGAGAACAAGATTGAGCGCCTCGGCATCGACGCCGCCCGCCCGCACCGCGTCACGCACCGCCGCCTGACCCGCGACTGAGCAATCGACGAGCCGGCCGGCCGCGACCTTCAGTCGCGGCCGAAGCCGGCCTCCCGCGCCTTGATGATCGCCTCGGCCCGTCCGGCGGCGTGCAGCTTGGCGTAGATCGACGACACCGCGTTGCGCACGGTCTTGTTGGAGACGTAGAGCTCGCGGGCGATCGCGTCGTTGGTGTGCCCGCGGGCGAGTCGCTCGAGGACGTCCCGCTCGCGCTCGGTGAGCTCGGGGAACGGCGACTCCTCGACCGGTGCGGCGCCGTGCACGAAGAGGCCGGCGACCCGCGCGGCCAGGCTCGCGCCGAACACCATGCCGCCGGCGCGTGCGGCGCGCAGGGCCCCGACGACCTCCTCGGCGCCTGACCCCTTGAGCAGGTAGCCCGAGGCGCCCGCCCGGATCGCGCTGAGGACGGTGTCGTCGTCCTCGTTCATCGTCAGCATCACCACCCGGGTGTCCGGCAGCCTGGTCGTGACCTGGCGGGTGGCCTCGATGCCGTCGAGCTGCGGCATCTGGATGTCCATCACCACGACGTCGGGGCGCTTGCGCAGCACCACGTCGACGGCCTCGCGGCCGTCCGACGCGGTGCCGACCACGGTGAAGCCGTCGAGCGCACCGAGCAGCGCGGTCAGTCCGTCCCGCACGATCTGGTGGTCGTCGGCCAGCACCACCGTGATGTCGTCGCTCATCGCTTCTCCTCGGCTCTGGGGGACGGGACGGGCAGCCACGCGCGTACGACGGTGCCGCCGTCGGGTGGGCAGGTGACCTCGCTGCGACCGCCCAGCTCGGCGGCCCGCTCACGCATCGACATCATGCCGACGCCCGCCTGTGCGTCGTCGGGAATGCCGGCGCCGTCGTCCGAGACCTCGACCAGGAGCACGAGCGGCTCGCGGACCAGCCTGACGGTGCACCGGGTGGCCTCGGCGTAGCGGACCACGTTGGTCATCGCCTCGGACGCGATCCGGTAGGCCGCGACCTCCACGGCTGCCGGCAGGTCGGCGAGGTCGTCGGCGTCGACCTCGACGTCGAGCGGACGGAGCGACTCGGCCAGCTGACGGAGCGCACCGACGAGCCCGCGGTCGTCGAGCGCCGGTGGGCGCAGGTCGTGCACGAGACGGCGTACGTCGGCGACGACCTCCTGCACCTGGTCCCGGGTCGTGGCGAGGTGAGCCTTCACGGCCTCGGGATCGCGGTCGACCAGCAGCCGAGCCGACTCGAGGCCGAAGACCACGCCGCTCAGGGCCGGACCCAGGCCGTCGTGCAGGTCGCGACGGATGCGCCGCCGCTCCTCCTCGCGCGCCACGACCAGTCGTTCGCGGCTCTGCTGGAGCTCGTCGGCGAGACTGCTGGTCCGCGCCGCGGTGGCGGCCTGCCGTACGAGGTCGCCCAGCAGCTGCTCGTCGCTGTGGGACAGCCAACGCAGACCGCGCGCCGGCAGGACGAGCCGGCCGACCGGCTGGTCGCGGTAGGTGATCGGCAGCACGCGGGTCTGCGCAGGACGGGTCCCGTAGGTCGCGGTGAGCACCTCGCCGGCGGGACGGTCCACCTCGACGCTCACGAAGGGCGCGCCGAACGCAGTCGCCACCGACCGAGCCACCGCCGCGAGCTGCTCGGCACCCTCCTCGGCGGTCTCGAGGCTCGTGGCCAGCCCGGCGACGGTGCCGTAGGGGTTGTCCCGCTCGCCGAGCAGCAGCCGGCGCACGACCGCGCGCAACCGGTCGCGGAGGGGGACGTAGAGCAGCACGGCGAGCAGCACCACCGTGAGCACGACCTGCCGCTGGTCCAGGGTGTCGCCGAGCGCCCGGGTGAGGAGGGCGAGGGCAGCGGCGTCGACGGTCAGCAGGGCCGTCCACAGTCCGCCGTAGAGCACGGTGCGCCCGAGCAGGTCCTGGATCGAGACGAGCGACGGGTTCACGACGGCGACGGTCATCGCGACCGGCACCACCGCCACGGTCAGGAACAGCACGGCCGGCTCGAGCGGGCCGAGGTCGACCACCAGCAGCGCGCCGATCAGCATTGCGGCAGCGAGCACACCCCACACGAGCCAGCGCATGCGGTCCCGCTCGACGCCGGCGGACCGGCGGTAGCGCACCAGGACGGTCGCGAGGGGCACCAGGCACGTCACGACGAGAAGCACACGGAGCACGCCGGTGGCCGGACCGACCACGGGAGCGAGGGCGTCGAGCGTCGTGGGGTCGGGGTCGGCACCGGGCGGGACGGGGGTCGACATCCCCGCATCGGAGGGGCCCAGCACGAACAGGAGCGTCCACGCGGCACCGACGGCGATGGTGGACCAGCCGGCGACCCGCCAGCGCCCCGGGAGCATCCGCCCGGTCGGGAAGAGCAGCGGCAGCACGACGACCAGTGGGAGCAGGATCGCGGTGAACCGGAGGAGGAACCACACGGCGAGCGTCATCGCCGGGAGCGGTCGGTCGAGCAGGTAGCCGAGCCGGACGTACGCCTCGGCGACCGCGTCGAGGGACCAGAAGACCGCCGAGGCGGCAAGGACCCAGCCGAAGCGGGCGTAGGCGCCTCGCCGCAGGACGATCGCGGCGAGCACGCCGAAGAGCAGGCCGCTCAGGCCGGTGCCGAGTCCGCTGCCGAAGCCGGACTGGCCGGAGTCGGCCCAGGGCCCGCCCGGGGTGGCGAGGCCGAGCGCGACCGTGACGGCGTACGACGCCAGCGCGACGGCAGGGAACGCCAGAGCGACCGGCAGGGGCTGCCGGTCGGTGGTCGCCTGCCTCACGCGGACATTGTGGCGCCTGGTCCGGCCCCCGAGGGCCGGACCAGGCGGTGAGGCGGAGTTTCGCTTCACGCGGCTCGGCGGTGCGAGCGGTCGCCGAACGCGAAGCCGCTGCCGGTGACCAGCAGCCAGAGAGCTGCGGTGAGGCCGGCCATGTACTGCAGCGGCGAGATCCCCAGCACGACGGTGAGACCGCCGAGCAGAAGTCCGGCGTAGCCGAGCCAGCGGGGGGCACCGCCGCGACGCTGGGCCGCGAAGACGCCCAGCCCGCCCAGGCCCATCAGCATCGTGCAGCCGGGCACGGTGCCGATCCAGTGGCCGTACACGGCTGCTGTGGCCGGCACGAGCGTCTGGGGCGCCGTGGCACCGAAGATGAACTCGGTGTCGAGCGCGCCGGCCATGACCCACACCACGGCGGTGGCGAGCACGCCGGTGCCGGCGACGAGGGGGACCAGGCTGTCGGTGGGCATCGTCGCGCGCAGCCGGCGGACCAGCCCGGCGGCGAAGACGACGAGCAGCACCGCGGCGATGCTGATGGCGACGTGGAAGATCGTCATCGGCACGAGGTCGCCCTCGAGCGAGCCGAGGATCGCGACGTCGTCGCCCATGGTGTCCTCGGCGTAGATGCCGTGGACGAGCCCGGCGCCGACGGTCGCGACGGTCGACGCGACACCTGCGCCGAGACCGGCCAGGGCCCACGCCCGCGACTGCGGGCGGGTCGGCGTGCTCGACGGCTCGGTGGTGACGTCGGAGCGGACGCGGTTGGTGGTGGTGATGGTGGTGGACATCGGGTTCTGCCTTTCGTGGAGTGCGGTGTCCACACAGTGCTGGGCCCGATGTCCCACGGCACAGGGACAGGTGGGCAACACCTGTCCCGGCTCTCCGGTCGTGCTGGTGCTAGCGGATCTCCGCCTCCGGGTGTCGCGTGACGAGGTGGTCGGCGACGCGGTCGAAGACCCGGCCGACGGCGGCGAAGTCGTCGTCGGAGACGAGGTCCACCAGGTTGCGACGCACGCTCTCGACGTGGCAGGGCGCGGCTCTCACCAGCAGGTCGTAGCCCTGCTGGGTCATCGTCGCGACGACCCCGCGACCGTCCTCCGGCGTGGTGCCGCGGGTGATGAACCCCGCCGCCTCCATCCGGGCGACCGTGTGGGTGACCCGGCTGCGCGAGTGCGCCATCGCGTCGGCGAGCTGGGCCATCCGCATCGCCCGGCCCGGCCGCTCGGAGAGCCGCACCATGACCTCGTACTCGGTGAGCGACATGCCAAACTCGCGGCGCAGGTCGTCGTCGAGCCGCTCCTCGAGCAGCGTCATCCCCATCATCAGGGCGCGCCACGAGTGCTGCTGGTCGTCATCGAGCCAACGGGCTTCCCCGGCGTCCGTCATGGCGTGAGCCTAGTGGTCTCAGACGCGCTCGAGGATCATCGCCATGCCCTGACCGCCGCCGACGCACATGGTGATCAGCCCGGTCGACTTGTCGTGCCAGTCGAGGCTGTTGAGCATCGTGTTCTGCAGCCGGGCGCCGGTCATGCCGAAGGGGTGGCCCACGGCGATCGCTCCGCCGTTGACGTTGAGGCGGTCGAGGTCGATGCCGAGGTCCTGGTAGGACGGCACGACCTGGGCGGCGAACGCCTCGTTGATCTCGACGAGGTCGATGTCGCCGATCGACATGCCGGCGTAGCGCAGCGCGTTCTTGGTCGCCTCGACCGGACCGAGGCCCATGATCTCGGGCGAGAGGCCGGACACGCCGGTCGAGACGATCCTGGCGAGCGGCGTGAGGCCGAGCTCGGCGGCCTTGGTGTCGGACATGATCACGACCGCCGCGGCGCCGTCGTTGAGGGCGCAGCAGTTGCCGGCGGTGACCACACCGTCCGGGCGGAACACCGGGTCGAGGCCGGCGATCGCGTCGTACGTCACTCCGGCGCGGGGCCCGTCGTCCTTGGTCACGACCGTGCCGTCGGGCGTGGTGACGGGCGTGATCTCGCGCTCCCAGAAGCCGTCGGCGATGGCCTTCTCGGCGAGGTTCTGCGAGCGGACGGCGAACTCGTCGAGCTCCTTGCGGTCGAGGCCGCGCAGGCGGGCGACGTTCTCGGCCGTCTGGCCCATCGCGATGTAGATGTCGGGCAGCAGGCCGTCCTCGCGCGGGTCGTGCCAGTCCTGGCCGCCCTTCGCGGTCTCGTCGGTGCGGGCGCCCGCCTCCTCGAAGAGCGGGTTGCGGGTGCCGGGGATGTGGTCGGAGGTGCCCTTGGCGAAGCGCGACACGGTCTCGACGCCGGCCGAGACGAAGATGTCGCCCTCGCCGGCCTTGATCGCGTGGAACGCCATGCGCGTGGTCTGCACCGAGGAGGAGCAGTAGCGGGTGACGGTCGCGCCGGGGACCTCCAGCCCGAGCAGCGTGGTGACGACCCGCGCCATGTTGTTGCCGGACTCACCGCCGGGCAGGCCGCAGCCGAGGAGCAGGTCCTCGATCGCGGCGGGATCGAGCCCGGGGATCTTGTCGAGGGCCGCCTGCACGACGAGCGCGGTCAGGTCGTCGGGGCGGAAGTCCTTGAGCGAGCCCTTGTTGGCGCGGCCGATGGGGGAGCGGGCTGCGGAAACGATCACTGCCTCGGGCATGGCGAACTCCGGTTACTGGTCGGTTGCACGGACGTCGAAACCCTAGCCCGGTCCTTTCTGCGACGATCGACGGCGTGCGCCATCTCTACCGCTGTCCGCTGAGGTGGGCCGACCTCGACCTCCTCGGCCACGTCAACAACGTCACGTACGTCGACTACCTCCAGGAGGCGCGCGTCGACATGTTCCGCACGCACGCCCCCGACAGCCGCGGCGACGACCTGGCGGAGGGTGTCGTGGTGGTGCGCCACGAGGTGACCTACGTGTCCTCGCTGACCTTCGGCTTCGAGCCGGTGTCGATCGAGTGCTGGGTCACCGAGATCCGGGGTGCGAGCTTCACGATGGGCTACGAGGTCTTCGCCGAGGACGAGGCCGGCGACCGTACGGTCTACCTCCGGGCGCGCACCCTGCTGACGCCGTACGTCTTCGCCACCGAGCGCCCGCGGCGCCTGCACCCCGAGGAGAAGGAGTCCCTCTCCCGGCTGCTCGAGCCCGACGAGCCCGTCCGCCCGCCGGCCGTCCCCGAGGTGGTGGACGTCCCGGGCGGCCGCTACCCGGTCCACGTCCGCTTCAGCGACGTCGACGTCTACGGCCACGTCAACAACGTGAAGTACTTCGAGTACTTCCAGGAGGCCCGGATCCAGCTGATGGTCGCCCACGGCAGGGAGCTCGGCCAGGAGCGGTCGGACGGCTACCACCTCGTGGTCGCGCAGACCGACGTCGACTACAAGCGGCCGATCCTGTTCCGCCCCGAGCCCTACGACTGCCGCACCTGGGTGTCCCGCATCGGCAGCACGTCGGTCGTGTTCGAGTCCGTCGTCCTCGACGTCCACCCCGACGGCACCAGCCAGGTGCTCGCCCGCGCGAAGGTCGTGGGCGTCTGCATCGACAACGAGAGCGGCCGACCGGCTCCGGTCCCCGACGCGTTCCGCGAGCTCGCCGCCGGCTGACCCCGTCGCACGCGGCTACTGGAGCGTGTTGACCATGAACTGGGCGGCGTGGGTGACGTAGTCCCAGAACCGTTCGTCCTGCTCGGGCGTGAGCTCGGCGGCGTGGAGGCCCGCGCGGAAGTGCGTGAGCCAGTGCTGGGCGGCGGTCGGGGTGACCTCGAACGGCGCGTGGCGCATCCGGAGCCGCGGGTGCCCGCGCGTGTCGCCGTACGTCGTGGGTCCGCCCCAGTACTGCATGAGGAACAGCGCGAAGCGCTCCTCGGCCGGTCCGAGGTCGGCCTCGGGGTACATCGGGCGGAGCACCTCGTCGGAGGCCACGCCCTCGTAGAAGCGGTGCACGATCGTGCGGATCGTCGCCTCGCCGCCGATCTCGTCGTAGAACGTCCCGGTCATCTCACGCCTCCTCGGTCGGCTCGGCGGAGGCGGCAGACGGCGCGCTCTCCTGCCACATCACCCGCTGGGCGACGGCGAGCTCGATGCCCTCGTGCTGGAAGCGTGCCTTGACCCGCTCGCGCATCGCGCGGGCGATGCCCCACTGCTCCATGGGCGCGGTCTTGAGGGTGACCCGGACGACGATGCCGTCCACCCCGAGCGACTCCACGCCCCAGACCTCCGGCTCCTCGATGATCAGGCCCTTGAAGTCCTCGTCCATCCAGAGGTCGTGCGCGACGTCCTCCAGCACGCGGCGCACCTGCGCGAGGTCCTCGGTGTAGCCGACGGTGACGTCGAGGACCGTGCGTGCCCAGTTCTGGCTCATGTTACCGACGCGGAGGATCTCGCCGTTGCGGACGTACCAGACGGTGCCGTTGACGTCGCGCAGGCGGGTCACGCGGAGGCTCACGGCCTCGACCGTCCCGGACGCCTCGCCCAGGTCGACCACGTCGCCCACGCCGTACTGGTCCTCGAAGATCATGAAGATCCCGGACAGGAAGTCCTTCACCAGCGCCTGCGAGCCGAAGCCCAGCGCGACGCCGATGATGCCGGCGCTGGCGATCAGCGGCGCGATGTCGTAGCCGAGCTCGGCGATGAACATCAGCGTGATCACGGTGAAGACGACGCCGCTGACGATGCTCTTGAGCAGCGTGCCCATGGTGGCCGCGCGCTGGACGCGTCGGGTGTAGGTCGCGTCGTCGCGGAGGTTGAGCGCTGCCCCTGCCCTGCTGCCCGAGATGGCGCGGCTGAGCCGGTTGGGAAGCACCCCGACCTCGGCCCGCTTGACGACCCGGTCGATGACGCGGTGGAGCAGCCACCGCGCGAGCAGTCCGATGACGATCAGTCCGATGAGGGCGCTGGGCTTGCCGACGACCCAGTCCGTGACGTTGGCCGCGGTGTCACTGCCGGTCCAGTCGCGGACCAGCGTGCAGAGGTTGCCGTCCGTGCAGGTGGTGAGCGGTGTGGTGAGTGGAACGGTCTCGCTCCCGGAGACCTCGGTCACGTTCATGATCGGGGTGATGAGGGGGTGAGGCATGCCCGCCAGTATGGCGATAGCCTGTCTGCCGTGACCACGCGCCTCAGCCCCCCACGCTCGGCCCGACGGGGTGTCCGCTCCCTCGTCCTGACCAGTGCGGCGGTGCTGGCCCTGCTCGCGGCCCCGGCCCACGCCGACGTGCCCGAGGGCTGGGGCGACCAGACCGAGCACAACAGCCTCGACTTCCTGCACGCGCTGGGCCTCTACCTCGGCGCTCCGCTGCTGCTGTTCGTGCTCATCGTGCTCGCGGTCTACCTCCCCGCCATGACCCGCGGCGAGAAGCTGCTCCCCGACCACGCCGGACCGGGTGGTCACCCCGAGGGCCAGTGGATCGGCGGGCCCCGCCAGGGCGTCGCCGAGCTGCCCGCCCCCGACGGCGACGACTCGCGGGCGGGTGGCGCAAGTGGCAGCTGGTGAGCTGAGCGAGAGCGACCGGCTCGCTCTCGACCGGACCATCCGGCTCGCCGAGGAGTCCTGCCGCTTCGAGTTCTCCGTCTACGTCGGGACCGCCGACTCCGACGACACCCGCGCATGGGCGACCCGGCTGCACAACCGGCTCGTCGTCCCCTCGCGCAGCGTGCTCGTCCTCGTCGACCCTGCCCGCCGCGCCATCGAGGTCGTCACGGGCGGTGACGTACGCCGTCACCTGAGCGACGCCGAGGTCGAGCTGGCCGTGCTGGCGATGTCGTCCGAGCTCGCCGCCGGGAGCCTGCTCTCCGGCCTCCAGCGCGGCATCACGATGCTCGCCGAGCACGCGCGTCCGCAGAACACGCTCCACGCCTGACGCGACCCGGCGATTCCTCGCGCTGAGACGCACCGACCGGGCGCTTCCTCCGCGAGGAAGCGCCCGGTCAGCGTCGTGCAGCGCGAGGAAGCGCCCGGTCAGCGGGCGTCGTGCTCCTGGGCGGCCAGGGCTCGGGCGATGTCGGCGCGCGCCTCGCCGATGTAGCGCTTGGCCTGCTTGGGGGCGGTGCTCGTCTCGAGCCACTCGTCGAGACGGGCGAGCGTGGCGGCCGAGCCGAGCGGCTTCGGGAACGCGTACTCGAGGATCGTCGAGGCCTTGTGGAAGCCGAGCACGTCCACCAGCGTCTCGGCGGCGGTGAGGAACTTCTCGAGGTAGGGCTCGAGGACGTCCTCCTGGCCGAAGCGGAAGATCGAGAACGCGACCTCGCGGGCGGTCTCGTTGGGCGTGGCCGGGTCGATGACGGCGGCCCAGGCAGCCTCCTTCGCCTCTGGCGTCGGCTGCGCCGCGCGGGCTGCTGCAGCCGACTCCTGGCCGGAGATGGTCTTGTCGACCTCGAGCTCGGCGTCGATCTCGGCGTCGCCGAAACGACCGGACTTCGCCAGGGCGGTGATCAGCGTCCAGCGCATGTCCTGGTCGATCGCGAGACCCTCGACCGTGAACGACCCGTCGAGCAGCCCGATCAGGTCGTCGAGCGCGGCGTCGTGGTGGGCGGCGCCGGCGTAGGAGCGGGCGAACGTGAGCTGGTGGTCGCTGCCCGGCTCCGCTGCGAGCAGGAGCTCACGGAGCCCCGACTCCCACGTCGTACGCAGGTCGGCGCGGTGGGCGGGGTCGGAGTAGAAGTTGACCGCCAGCGCCGTCGACGCGGGGATCCGGGTCACGGCCCACGCGTCGGACTCCTGGCCGATGTTGGCGAGCACCAGGTCGGTCCAGTCGCGGGTCCGCATCTCGGCGTCGCGGGTCATGTCCCAGGCGGCGCCCCAGACGAGGGCGCGAGGCAGCGAGTCCTCGAAGGTGGAGAGCGAGGAGATCGCCGTCGCCATCGACCGCTCGTCGAGCCGGATCTTGGCGTAGGCGTGGTCCTCGTCGTTGAGCAGGAGCAGCGCGGGCTGCTTCACGCCGGCGAGCTCGGGGACGTCGGTGGTCGCGCCCTCGACGTCGATCTCGAGGTAGTCGCGCCGGACCAGCCTGCCGTCGCCGTTCTCGTCGGACACCGTGTCGTAGAGGCCGATGCCGAGGCGGTGGCGACGCAGCGTCGGCCAGTCCTCGTGTGCGGTCTGGGTGACGGCGAACGACGAGTAGGTGCCGTCGTCGGACAGCTCGAACGACGGCGCAAGCGTGTTGACGCCGGCGGTCTGGAGCCACTCCTGCGCCCAGCCGTCGAGCTCGCGGCCCGACGCCTTCTCGAGCGTGGCGAGCAGGTCCTTGAACTCCGGGTTCCCGAACGCCCACTCCTTGAAGTAGGCGCGCAGCCCCTCGAGGAACGGCTCGATGCCCACCCACGCGACGAGCTGCTTGAGCACCGAGGCGCCCTTGGCGTAGGTGATCATGTCGAAGTTGACCTCGACCGCGTGGAGGTCGACGTTGTCGGCCGCGATCGGGTGGGTCGAGGGCAGCTGGTCGGCGCGGTAGCCGGTCTGCTTGCGGGCGTTGGCGAACCCGGTCCAGGCGTCGGTGAACTCGGTCGCGTTGGCCTCGCACCAGTAGCAGGCCCACTCGGCGAACGACTCGTTGAGCCAGAGGTCGTCCCACCACTTCATCGTCACGAGGTCGCCGAACCACATGTGCGCCATCTCGTGGGTGATCACCGAGGCGCGGAACTCGAAGAACGAGCGCGGCTGGCGGCTCCGCGGGAGGTACTCGTCGCGCAGCGTGACGCAGCCGGCGTTCTCCATCGCGCCCGCGTTGTACTCGGGGACGTAGAGCTGGTCGTACTTCCCGAAGGGGTAGGGGTAGTCGAACTGCTCCTCGAACCACGCGAAGCTCTGCTTGGTGAGGTCGACGAGCACGGACGTGTCCATGTGCTCCTTGAGCGACTGCCGGCAGTAGTGGCCCAGCGGGATGGTGCCGAACTTGCCCTCGTAGGTGTCGAACTCGCCGTGGTACTCGCCGGCCACGATCGCGGTGATGTAGGTCGACATCCGCTTCGTCTCCGGGAAGTGCCAGACCGACGCGCCGTCGGCGCCCTCGACCGGCTCGGGCGTCGCGGCGTTGGACACCACGACCCAGTGCGACGGGGCGGTCACGTTGAACGTGAAGACCGCCTTGAGGTCGGGCTGCTCGAAGGTGGTGAACACGCGACGGGCGTCGGGCACCTCGAACTGGCTGTAGAGGTAGACGCGGTCGTCGGCCGGGTCCACGAAGCGGTGCAGGCCCTCACCGGTGTTGGAGTAGGCGCAGTCGGCGACGACGACGAGCGTGTTGGTCGCCTCGAGGTCGTCGAGCGCGATGCGGCTGTCGACGTACGCCGTCGCGGGGTCGAGGGTGCGCCCGTTGAGGGTGATCTCGCGGACGCTCGGCGCGACCAGGTCGGCGAAGGTGCTCGACCCGGGCTCGCGGCAGGTGAACTCGAGCGTGGTGACGGAGCCGAACGTGCCCTGGTCGGGCTGTGTGGCGCTCATCAGGTCCAGGTCGACGGTGTACGACGTGACGTCCAGGAGGGAGGCGCGGGTGGCGGCCTCGTCCCGGGTGAGGTTGGTTCCAGGCATGGGCGCATCCTGCCACCGACCGCGGAATACTCAACGGGCGCACATCCTTGGACCAGGTATGGCTACCGCTGACTTCTGGTTCGACCCGCTCTGCCCGTTCGCGTGGATCACCTCCCGGTGGATCAAGGAGGTGGAGCAGGTCCGCGACATCGAGGTGCAGTGGCACGTGATGTCGCTGGCCTACCTCAACAAGGACAAGGACATCCCCGACGGCTACCGCGAGATGCTCGCCGGCAAGGAGAAGCCCGTCCGGGTCGCGATCAGGATCGCCGAGGACTACGACAACGCCACGCTCGGCGAGTGGTACACCGCGATCGGCACCCGCCGTCACAACAACGGCGAGGAGCTCGACCGCGAGATGACGGCCGCCTCGCTCGCCGACGTGGGCCTCCCGGCCGACGTCATCGAGGCCTGGGACGACGCGTCCCTCGACGAGCTCGTCGCCAAGAGCCACCACGAGGGCATGGACGCCGTCGGTGACGACGTCGGCACCCCGACGATCCACATCAACGGCTCGGCCTTCTTCGGTCCGGTGCTGTCGAAGATCCCGCGCGGCGAGGAGGCCGGCGAGCTCTGGGACGGCGCCGTGGCGCTCGCGAAGTTCCCCTACTTCTTCGAGCTCAAGCGCACGCGCACCGGCGACCTCGACTTCTCCTGACCGCCAGCTGATCGCCTGCGTCCCCGACGGGCGCGACCCGCGGAAATCGGGTCGCGCCCGGTCACTAGGGTTGTGCCCATGACTCGTGTCCTGTCCGCCGTCGCCTGGCCGTACGCCAACGGCCCGCGCCACATCGGCCATGTCGCCGGCTTCGGCGTGCCCTCCGACGTGTTCAGCCGCTACATGCGGATGGCCGGCCACGAGGTGCTGATGGTGTCGGGCACCGACGAGCACGGCACGCCGATCCTCGTCACCGCCGACCAGCAGGGCGTCAGCGCGAAGGACCTCGCCGGCAAGTTCAACGCGGTCATCGTCAACGACCTCGCCGACCTCGGCCTGTCCTACGACCTCTTCACCCGCACCACGACCGGGAACCACTACGGCGTCGTGCAGGAGATGTTCCGCACCGTCCTGGCCAACGGCTACATGGTCGAGCAGACCACGCAGGCGGCGATCAGCCCGTCCACGGGTCGCACGCTGCCCGACCGCTACATCGAGGGCACCTGCCCGATCTGCGGCTACGGCGACGCCCGTGGCGACCAGTGCGACAACTGCGGCAACCAGCTCGACGCCACCGACCTGATCAACCCGAGGTCGAAGATCAACGGCGAGACGCCGCAGTTCGTCGACACCCAGCACTTCCTCCTCGACCTGCCCGCCCTGGCCGACGCGCTGGGGGAGTGGCTCGACGAGCGCGAGTCGAGCGGCACGTGGCGGCCCAACGTCATCAAGTTCAGCCAGAACATCCTCAAGGAGATCCGGCCGCGCGCGATGACGCGCGACATCGACTGGGGCATCCCGGTGCCGGGGTGGGAGGACCAGCCGACCAAGCGGCTCTACGTCTGGTTCGACGCGGTGATCGGCTACCTGTCGGCGTCCATCGAGTGGGCGCGACGCTCGGGCGACCCCGACGCGTGGCGTGGCTGGTGGAACGACCCCGACGCCCTGTCCTACTACTTCATGGGCAAGGACAACATCGTCTTCCACTCCCAGATCTGGCCGGCCGAGCTGCTGGCCTACAACGGCCAGGGCTCGCGCGGGGGCCAGCCGGGGTCGTACGGCCTGCTCAACCTGCCCACCGAGGTGGTCTCCTCGGAGTACCTCACGATGGGCGACCAGCAGTTCTCCACCTCGCGCGGCCACGTGCTCTACGTCGGCGACTTCCTCGCCCGCTACGGCCCCGACCCGCTGCGCTACTTCATCTGCGCCGCCGGCCCGGAGACCTCCGACGCCGCC
This sequence comes from Nocardioides baculatus, assembly GCF_016735675.1. Taxonomy (GTDB): domain Bacteria; phylum Actinomycetota; class Actinomycetes; order Propionibacteriales; family Nocardioidaceae; genus Nocardioides; species Nocardioides baculatus. Next base: position 74,103 of record NZ_JAERSG010000002.1, read on the forward strand.
TTCACGTGGGCCGACTTCGTCACCCGCAACAACTCCGAGCTCGTCGCCGGCTGGGGCAACCTGGTCAACCGCACGGCCACGATGGTCGCCAAGAGCTTCGGCGAGATCCCGCCCCTCGGCGAGCTCGAGCCGGTCGACGAGGCCGTCCTCGCCGCCGTACGCGGTGGGTTCGAGAGCGTCGGCAACCTGCTCGGCCACCACCGGCTGCGCGCCGCGACCGCCGAGGCGATGCGCATCGTCGGCGAGGTGAACAAGTACCTGACGGTCACCGAGCCCTACAAGATGAAGGACGAGTCGCAGCGCGAGCGCCTGGCGACCGTGCTGCACGTGGCGGTCCAGTGCGTGAGCGACTGCAACACGCTGCTCGCGCCGTTCCTGCCCCACGCCGCCAACAAGGTGCACCTCGTGCTCGGCGGCGAGGGCGAGTTCGTCCCGATGCCGCGCATCGACCAGGTCGACGAGCTCGACCCCGACAACGGCGCCGGGCTGACGTCGTACCCCGTCATCACGGGCGACTACTCCACCACGCCGCGGTGGGAGTCGCGTCCCGTCACGGTCGGGGCGACGGTCGAGAAGCCGACGCCGGTCTTCACCAAGCTCGACCCCTCGGTGGTCGACGAGGAGCTGGCACGCGTCAGCGCTGGCTAGGGTGCTCGCATGCCTGCCGAGAACGCCGCCGAGATGTACCTGCCGCACTTCGTGGTGAAGCAGAAGCTCACCATGATGATCAACCGCTACGAGGTGTCGGAGTCCGACGAGGCGGGCAACCCGACCCGCCTGATGGCCCTGGCCGAGCAGAAGCGGATGGCGTTCAAGGAGCAGGTGACCTTCTACTCCGACGCAGGCAAGTCGCGCCCGGTCTTCGGCTTCAAGGCCCGCAAGAAGCTCGACCTCAACGCCGGCTACGACATCACCGACGAGGGCGGCGCGCAGATCGGCTTCTTCCGCAAGGACTTCGGCGCCTCGCTGCTGCGCTCGACCTTTCACATCGAGGGGCCCGGCTACACGGGCACCGGTCGCGAGCGCAACCAGGTCGTCGGCATCCTGCGGCGCTTCACCGAGCTCGACTTCATCCCGATCCACTTCGACTTCCTCGACGCCGAGGGCAACGCGCTCTTCTCGGTCGAGCGGAAGATGTCGATCGGCGACCGCTACCGGGTGACCGTGCCCGACGACCGGGTCGACTTCCGGGTCGCCGCGGCCGTCGCCGTCGGCCTCGACGCGCTGATGTCGCGCTGACCCCGCGCGCGTGATGTACCCCGAGGTCCGTGCCGCCGTCGCGGCCGACACCAGTCCCGACCTGACCGCCCCCGGCTTCGACGTCGCGGCGCACCGCGAGGACGTACGCCGGGCCAACCTGCGGCTGCCCCGCGAGGACGTCGCGTCGGTGGTCGACGTCGACGCCGACGGCGTGCCGTGCCGGCTCTTCACGCCGGCCGACGCCCTCCCCGGCCTCGTCGTGCACGCCCACGGCGGTGGCTTCGTGCTCAACGACGTCGACGTCCACGACGGCATCTGCCGTCGGATGGCCAACCGCGGTCGGCGTGCAGTGCTGAGCGTCGAGTACCGACGACCGCCCGAGGACCGGTTCCCGGCAGCCCCCGACGACCTCGACACCGTCGTCGGCTGGCTGCGACAGGGCGGCCTGCCCGGTCCGTACGCCGCCCACGGCGACTCGGCCGGCGCCAACCTCGCCCTCGTCGCCGCCCTCCGCAACCCCGGGTTCTTCTCGGTCGTGGCGCTCGTCTACCCGTTCCTCGACCCGCACTGCGCCTTCCCCTCGTGGGACGAGGCGCGCGACACGGGCTTCGACCCGGCCGAGGCCCACTGGTACTGGGCGCAGTACGCACGCACCGACGCCGACTTCGACGACCCCGACCTCGCGCCCCTGCTGTCGGACCGGCTGCACACGCTGCCGCCCACGTTCGTCGCGAGCGCCGAGGCCGACCCGCTGCGCGACGAGGGGGAGGAGCTCGCCCGGCGGATCGCCGAGGCCGGCGTGGAGACCGTCGGCATCCGCTGCCTCGGCCAGACCCACGGCTTCTGGCGGCACGCCCAGTTCACCGCCTCCGAGCCGCTGGTCCGCACGGTCGCCGGCTGGATCGACATGCACCTCTAGGGTCGTCGGGACGCTCTGCCAGACTTTTCCCATGCGCGTTCACCTGGGCTCCGACCACGCCGGACTCGAGCTGAAGGACCACCTCCTCCACTGGCTGGTCGACCACGGCTACGAGGCCGTCGACCACGGCCCGTTCGTCTACGACGCGGTCGACGACTACCCCGTCTTCTGCCTCCGGGCCGGTGAGGCGGTCGCGTCCGAGCGCGCCGAGGGCCTCGACTCGCTCGGCGTCGTCATCGGCGGCTCGGGCAACGGCGAGCAGATGGCCGCCAACAAGGTCACCGGCATCCGCTGCGCCCTCGCCTGGTCGGAGGAGACCGCCGCGCTCGGTCGCGAGCACAACGACGCCAACGTCGTCTCGGTCGGTGGCCGGATGCACTCGGTCGACGACATGACCCGCTTCGTCGAGGTCTTCCTGACCACCCCGTTCTCGGGCGAGGAGCGCCACGTCCGCCGGATCGGCCAGCTGTCGGTCTACGACGAGTCGCGCGAGCTGCCCCCGCTGCCGGAGTCCGCCCTGCGCGGCCCCGACACCGCGGCCACGCCCGACGACCCGGATGCCTGAGGGGCACACCCTACGGCGGCTCGCCGACGACCTCACCGCAGCGTTCGCCGGGCGGGCCGTCCGCGTCTCCTCGCCGCAGGGTCGCTTCGCCACGGAGGCCGCTCAGCTCGACGGGTCGACCGTCGTCGGCGCGGACTCGGCGGGCAAGCACCTGTTCGTCGACCTCGACCACGACCGGTTCGTGCACGTCCACCTCGGCCTGATCGGGGCGTTCGACGTCCACGCGGAGGTCGAGGAGGTGCCCGCCCCGGTGGGTGCCGTACGACTCCGGCTGGTGACCGTCCCCGACGCCGGCTCCGACAAGCGCGGGACGGCGTACGCCGACCTGCGGGGCGCCATCCTGTGCGACCTCGTCGGGCCGGCGAGACGCGACGAGATCCTCGGCCGGCTCGGCCCCGACCCGCTGAGGAGTGACGCCGAGCCGGACCTGGCCTGGCGGCGCATCTCGCGCAGCCCCCGCCCGATCGGCGACCTGCTGATGGACCAGAAGGTGCTGGCAGGCGTCGGCAACGTCTACCGCGCCGAGGTGCTCTTCCGGCACCGCATCCACCCGCTGCGCCCCGGCAACACGCTGCGCGTCGGGCAGTGGCGCTCGATCTGGGCGGACCTGGTCGGGCTCATGGCCGAGGGTGTGCGCGCCAACCGGATCGACACGGTCCGACCCGAGCACCTGCCGGAAGCCATGGGCCGCGCGCCCCGCCAGGACGACCACGGCGGCGAGGTCTACGTCTACCGCCGTACGGGGATGCCGTGCCACGTGTGCGGGTCGACCGTCCGCACGGGAGAGCTCGTCGGACGCAACATCTTCTGGTGTCCCAGATGTCAGCCCACCTTCCGCTCGCGAGCCGTACAGTCTGCGTCCAAGGATGCCGGCGCATCGGGAGGAGCGCAGACATGAGCGCTGCCCGCGACCGCAGCTCCCGCAGCGCGAGCCAGTGGCTCGAGGCAGTGCTCGACCGGGTGCTGCCGCACGGGTCCCGGATCCTCGTCGCGCTGGTCGTCGCGACCGTCGCCATCGGCCTGGCGATCTTCTTCTTCCCCAGGGACGCGCCCCTCGTGACGCTGCTGGTGCCGCTCGTCGTCTCCAGCCTCGTGCTTGGCCCGCGTCAGCTGCCGTGGTTCGTGGTCTTCGTGCTCTTCGTGCTGGCCGTGGTCGTGCCCTTCCAGGGGCGGCTCAACGTCCGGGTCGTGCTCACCGTCATCATCATCTTCGGGCTGGGGTTCCTCGTCCTCATGTCGTCGTTCCGACGGTCGCGCCTCGGCGTCGCGGGGATCCAGGGCGAGCAGATGTTCGTCGACCTGCGCGACCGGATCCTGCGCCAGGGCGGCATCCCGGCCCTCCCCGACGAGTGGTACGCCGCCGCCGAGCTGAGGTCGGCCGGCGGCACCCCCTTCGCGGGCGACTTCGTGGTCACCTCGCGGACGGGCAACCGCCTCGACGTGGCCGTCGTCGACGTCTCCGGCAAGGGGCAGGGCGCCGGCACCCGCGCGCTCCTCCTGTCGGGCGCGATCGGCGGCCTGCTCAGCGCCCTCCCGCCGAGCGAGTTCCTCACCGGCGCCAACACGTTCCTGCTCCAGCAGGACTGGGACGAGGGGTTCGCCACCGCGATCCACCTCTCGCTCGACCTCGACACCGGCCAGTACGTCATCCGCAGCGCGGGTCATCCTCCCGCGGCTCTCCGTCACGCCGGGTCCGGCCGGTGGGAGGTGCTCGAGTGCGAGGGCCCGGTCCTCGGGCTGATCGAGGGAGCCTCGTTCAGCGCGACCTACGGCGAGATGCGCCGCGGCGACGCCATGCTCCTCTACACCGACGGCATGGTGGAGACCCGCACGCGCGACATCGGCTCGGGGATCGACAAGATGCTCGGGCAGGCCGAGCGCCTGCTCCGCGGTCACTTCGAGGGTGGCGCTGAGCGCCTGATCGACTCACTCGGCTCCCGCAGTGACGACCGCGCGCTGCTGCTCGTGCACCGCCGCTGACCGCCTCGCACGGCGGACCCGACCGATGGGGGACGGGCCGCGCACCTGTGGCACCATGACTCCCGCACCGGCGTCGTACGACCCATGGGGAAGCTGCGCACGGGGCACGCGGATGTAGCTCAATGGTAGAGCCCCAGTCTTCCAAACTGGCTACGCGGGTTCGATTCCCGTCATCCGCTCCAAGCAGGCCCACGGGTCGCCGCTCCGGCGGCCCTGGGGCCCGTTTGGCGGGGCGTAGCGTAGTGGCTAGCGCGCCTGCTTTGGGAGCAGGAGACCGCAGGTTCGAGTCCTGTCGCCCCGACTGATTCGGCCCCTGCGCGCTGCCTCGATAGACTCTCGTGGTTCGCGTCCGCGCCTTCCCCCTCGCGTGGTCGCCCATCCCCATGACCAGCATCAGGAGACATTTGTGAAGAGCGCCGTCGAGACCTTGAGCCCCACCCGGGCCAAGCTGACCGTCGAGGTGCCCTTCGAGGAGCTCAAGCCGAGCCTCGACGCGGCGTACCAGAAGATCGCGAAGCAGATCAACGTCCCCGGCTTCCGCCGCGGCAAGGTCCCGCCGGCGGTCATCGACCGCCAGGTCGGCCGCGGTCCCGTGCTCGACGAGGCGATCAACGCCGTCGTCCCGCAGCAGTACATGGCTGCCCTGCAGGAGCACGACCTCGAGCCGCTGGCCCAGCCGGAGATCGAGGTGACGAAGTTCGAGGACAACGAGTCGCTCGAGTTCACCGCCGAGGTCGACGTCAAGCCCGACTTCGAGCTGCCGTCCTACGACGGCCTCGAGGCCAGCGTCGAGGACATCGAGATCACCGAGGCCGACGTCGACGAGCAGGTCGAGGCGCTCCGTGAGCGCTTCGGCACCCTGGTCCCCGTCGAGCGCGCGGCCGCCGAGGGCGACTTCGTGACGATCGACCTCCTCGCGGCCTCCGACGGCGAGGCCGTCGAGGGTGGCGAGGTCAGCGGCATGTCCTACAAGGTCGGCCGCGGCGGCATGATCGACGGCCTCGACGAGGCCCTGGTCGGCCTGTCGGCCGGTGAGGACAAGACCTTCGACTCCGAGCTCGTCGGCGGCGACCTGGTGGGCGAGGCCGTGCAGGTCACCGTCAAGGTGACGGCCGTGCAGGAGCAGCAGCTGCCCGAGTACGACGACGAGTTCGCGCAGCTCGCCTCCGAGTTCGACACCGCCGAGGAGCTCACCGCCGACGTGCGCGAGCGCCTCGGCCGCGGCAAGCGCCTCGAGCAGGCCGCCGCCGCGCGCGACGCCGTCCTCGAGGCGCTCCTCGAGAAGGTCGAGATCCCGCTCCCCGAGGTGATGGTCACCGACGAGCTCAACGCTCGTCGCCAGAACGTCGAGCAGCAGCTCGGCTTCGCCGGCATCACCATGGAGAAGTACCTCGAGGACGAGGGCCAGACCCAGGAGGAGTTCGAGGCCGACCTCGAGCGCCGGGTCCGTGACGCCGTCGCCGCCCAGTTCATCCTCGACAAGATCGCGAAGAAGGAGGAGTTCGGCATCGACCAGGCCGAGCTCTCCGAGCACCTCGTGCGTCGTGCCCAGCAGTCCGGGCAGGACCCGCAGGAGTTCGCGAACCACATGTTCGAGCACAACCACATCCCCGAGCTCGTGCAGGAGATCATGCGCGGCAAGGCGCTGGCCCAGATCGTCGAGGCCGCGACCGTCAAGGACGCCTCGGGCAACGTGGTCGAGCTGAAGAACCTCCGTCCCGACGGCACCATCGGCGAGCCGGTCGACGAGGCTGCTGCCGAGGAGATGACGGAGTCGGACGAGGCCTGAGCCTCCCGCTCCACGTGCACGCGACGACCGGCGTCCACCTTCGGGTGGGCGCCGGTCGTTCGTCTGCAGGTCAGCCGATGCTGCTGCCGTAGCGCTCGAGGGAGAGGTCGTTGATCAGCCACTCACCGTCGAGCTCCTCGAGGGTCGCCGTGCCGTCCCAGTGAGACTCCTGCGGCTGTCGCATGTCCAGCTGCAGCTCGCCGTCGATGAGGGTGTAGGTGACGCCAGTGCTCTGGAACGCGAAGTCCACCCGGACCTCCTCGCCGGCCGTGCGCGCGTTCGACAGCTCGACGTCGACGGTCTCGTCGGTGATCCCCGACGGCTGGTCGCTCGTGCTCGCGTCGTACGCCGTGGTGGGGTGGACGTCTCGCGACGTCAGGTACGCGGCCTGCTGGTCGATCTGGACGCGGATCGGGTCCTCTGCCCGCCCCTTCACTGCGAAGAAGGCACGCACGGTCGCCTCCGCGGCCGCGATCGCCGCAAGGTCGTCGGTGGGCTCGGGCGATGCGGCGGTCGTCTCGGACGCCCGAGGGGGAGGCCGCTCGCCGCACGCGACGGCGCCGAGCGCCAGTGCAGCCACCACCGCGCAACGCGCCAGGGCGCTGGGTCGGTTCCCCCTCCGGTCCACACGGCCACGGTAGTGAGCCGCGCGGACGGCGTCAGGGAAACCTAGCGATCAGTGCGCTCGAGCACGTCGAGGGCGTAGCGCGCGATCCGGGAGCGCTGGAGCGCCCAGTCGTGCAGCGCGTCGGTGGGCTCGTCGCCCAGCTGCTCGAGCGGCAGGCTCGGCAGTCCGTTGAACAGCATCAGGCTCACGGCGTGCGCCCGGCGGAGCTCCGCGTCGGCGACCTCGACGCCCTCCGCGGCGAGCCCGTCGGCGTACGCCGTCAGGCAGGCCTCGGCCAGCTCCGGCAGGTCGGTCGCGTCGCGCCGGCCGATCTGGATGTCGCCCACGAGGAGCTGGGACAGGTCGAAGCCGACCGGCTGCGGTCGCCAGAAGCCGAAGTCGATGAGCGTGAATCCGCGGCCGGACGGGTGGCGCAGCAGGTTGTTGGGGCAGGCGTCGCCGTGCGCCGTGCGGTGGGGCATCCGGGCGAACTCCTCGCCGAGGGCGTCGACGTGGTGGGCCACGGCCGTCAGCGGTGTGCGCAGGTCGCCGAAGTGCGGTGCGACGAGCTCGTGCTCCCAGGTGGCGTTGTCGAAGAGCCCGGGGAGCACCGTGTGACCGATGCGGCCCACGACGAAGTACTGGATGTGCCACGGCTGCGGGTCGATCGCGGCCAGCTCGGCGACCCGGCTGCTCCCGGACATCCGGCCCAGCAGGCCGGCGGCCTCGACGTACGTCCCCGCGTCCCAGGGCTCGGGGCTCGCCTCCACCGCCTCCATCCAGACGGTGGCGGTGTCGTCGGGGCGCTCGTCGACCCGTACCGCGCGCGGCATGGAGAGGCCGTCGGGGAGGCGGTCGGCCAGGTCGCGGGCGTAGAGGAGGGGCTCGGACCGCCACGGCACGGATGTGGCCGCCCACTCGCCGATCTCCGGCGGCACGGAGGCGAAGGCGGGGGAGTGGCGCCAGCTGTGCACGCGCTTCACGAACAGCGCGAACCCACGAGGGCCGTCGCCGGCGTCGGCGTGCCCGCGCACCCACGTACGGGCGCCGGTCAGGATCGACGGCACGTGGTAGTCCACGACCTCGGCCCCGGAGTCGAGCAGCTCCACGCCCGGCACGTGCCACAGGTCGGCGACCATCGCGGCCAGCTCGACGTCGCTCACGTCGTCGTCGCCCAGCGCCGCGCGGTCGTGCACCCCGATCACCTGCCCAGTCGTGAAAGTTGCTTTCATGACAGGAAAAGGTAAGTTGCTTTCATGACTCACGTCAAGGGGCGGCTGCCGGCCGTCGAGCCGCACCTCCCGATGCTGATGGGGATGGTGTTCGGCAAGATCCGCTCGCGCCTGTCGGACGAGGCCCCCGAGCTGCGGCCCTCCCAGCTGCGGGTGCTCGAGTGGCTGCCTCCGGAGGGGCTGACGATCAGCGAGCTGGCCGTCTGTGCCGAGATGACCACCCAGGGGTGCGGACAGTTCGTGCGGCAGCTGGAGGGCCTCGGGATGGTCGAGGTCGCGGTGGCCGAGCACGACGCGCGCGCCCGTCGCGTACGCATCACGGAGCGCGGCGGTGACGCGATCCGCCGGGCGGCACGGGTGCTGCAGGCCTGCGACGAGGAGTGGTCCGAGCGCGTCGGACCCGAGCGCTACCGCGTCTTCCGCGAGGTCCTGGCCGAGGTCGCCCTCGACTGAGGCTGCACTCGCCGGACGGTCGCGCACCCGAATCCGCTGTGGGCGAACAGGGCGGGTTGTCGCGTGGAACTGTCCGACCTTCCGGCTAATGTCGCCAGCGTGAACCAGAACTCCAGCCCAGCCCTCTCGCCCGAGATGAACGGCGCCGGTGGGATGTATGGCCTCGACGACCACATCTACCAGCGCCTCCTCCGCGAGCGCATCGTCTTCCTCGGCTCGGAGGTGCGCGACCAGAACGCCAACGCGATCTGCGCCCAGCTCCTGCTGCTCTCCGCCGAGGACCCGGAGGCCGACATCTTCCTCCACATCAACAGCCCCGGCGGATCCGTCGACGCCGGCATGGCGATCTACGACACGATGAACTACATCCCCAACGACGTCGCGACGGTCGGCATGGGGCTCGCCGCCTCGATGGGCCAGTTCCTGCTCTGCGCCGGCACCAAGGGCAAGCGCTACGCCCTCCCGCACGCGCGGATCATGATGCACCAGCCCTCCTCGGGCATGGGCGGCTCGGCCTCGGACATCAAGATCCAGGCCCAGCAGTCGCTCCACATCAAGAAGGTGCTGCTCGACCTGATCGCCGAGCACACCGGCCAGTCCGTCGAGCAGGTCGTCGCCGACGCCGACCGTGACCGGTGGTTCACCGCCGACCAGGCCGTGGACTACGGACTGGTCGACCAGGTCATCACCAGCGCCCGCGAGGCCGCAGACGAGGGCCGTCCGGCCCGGAACAAGGACTGAGACATGAACTACTACATCCCCCAGTGGGAAGAGCGCACCTCCTACGGGTTCCGGCGCATCGACCCCTACGCCAAGCTCTTCGAGGACCGCATCATCTACCTCGGCACGCCGATCAGCGACGACGTGGCCAACGCGGTCATCGCGCAGCTGCTGTGCCTGGAGACGATGAACCCCGACAGCGACATCAGCATCTACATCAACAGCCCCGGCGGCTCGTTCACCGCGCTGACCGCGATCTACGACACGATGCGCTTCATCAAGCCCGCCGTGCAGACCGTGTGCCTGGGCCAGGCCGCCTCGGCCGCCGCGATCCTCCTGGCGAGCGGCGCCAAGGGCAAGCGGATGGCGCTGCCCAACAGCCGCATCCTGATCCACCAGCCCTACACCGAGGGCACGTTCGGCCAGACCTCCGACATCGAGATCCAGGCCAACGAGATCCTCCGGATGCGCGAGCTGCTCGAGCGGATGATCTCCGACTCCAGCGGCAAGGACCTCGACCAGGTGAGCGCCGACATCGAGCGCGACAAGATCCTGACCGCCGAGCAGGCCGTCGAGTACGGCCTCATCGACGCGGTGATCGAGTCCCGCAAGGGCGTTCCCGCGCTCGTCTGACGCACGCAAATCATGACCCGCGACATCTCGTGTCCGGCCCCCGCCCGGGGCCGGCACGGGGTACCGTCGTCGGGCCCCTTGCAAGACCGGACAGTGCAAGGTGTTGAACGCCGGGGCCCCCACCCGGCGAGACTGGAGGACACGACTCGTGGCACGTATCGGTGACGGCGGCGACCTGCTGAAGTGCAACTTCTGTGGCAAGAGCCAGAAGCAGGTCAAGAAGCTCATCGCGGGTCCCAACGTCTACATCTGCGACGAGTGCATCGAGCTCTGCAACGAGATCATCGAGGAGGAGCTCGCCGAGGGTTCGGAGGTCAGCCTCGAGGAGCTGCCCAAGCCCAAGGAGATCTTCGAGTTCCTCAACTCTTACGTCATCGGCCAGGAGCACGCGAAGAAGTCCCTCGCCGTCGCGGTCTACAACCACTACAAGCGTGTCCAGTCGGGTCTCCAGCCGGTCAGCGGCAAGGCCAAGGACGACGTCGTCGAGGTCGCCAAGTCCAACATCCTCGTCATCGGGCCCACGGGGTGCGGCAAGACCTACCTCGCCCAGACGCTCGCCCGGATGCTCAACGTCCCCTTCGCGATCGCCGACGCCACGGCCCTGACCGAGGCCGGCTACGTCGGCGAGGACGTGGAGAACATCCTCCTCAAGCTCATCCAGGCCGCCGACTACGACGTCAAGAAGGCCGAGACCGGCATCATCTACATCGACGAGATCGACAAGGTGGCCCGCAAGTCGGAGAACCCCTCGATCACGCGCGACGTCTCCGGCGAGGGCGTGCAGCAGGCGCTGCTCAAGATGCTGGAGGGCACGACCGCGTCGGTGCCCCCGCAGGGCGGTCGCAAGCACCCGCACCAGGAGTTCATCCAGATCGACACCACCAACATCCTCTTCATCGTGGGTGGTGCCTTCGCCGGGCTCGAGCAGATCATCGAGCAGCGCGTCGGCAAGAAGTCGCTGGGCTTCATGGCAGACGTCCGCGGTGCAGCCGAGCGCGAGGCCGACGACTACCTGGCCCAGGTCCGTCCGGAGGACCTCACCAAGTTCGGCCTGATCCCCGAGTTCATCGGCCGCCTGCCGCTCATCGCGAGCGTGTCCAAGCTCGACCGGGCGGCGCTGGTCCAGATCCTCACCGAGCCGCGCAACGCGCTCGTCAAGCAGTACCAGAAGCTCTTCGACCTCGACGGGGTCGAGCTGGAGTTCACCCCCGACGCCATCGACTCGATCGCCGACGCGGCGCTCGAGCGGGGCACCGGTGCTCGCGGGCTGCGCGCCATCATCGAGGAGGTCCTCCTCTACGTGATGTACGACGTCCCCTCGCGCGGTGACGTGGCGAAGGTGATCGTGACCCGCGAGGTCGTCGAGGACGACGTCGCGCCGACCCTCATCCCGCGCGAGGCCGAGGGTCGCAAGAAGAAGTCCGCCTGACGGTCGGCGCGCCCCCTCGGGCCGGATGGCCCGATCGGACCAGGCCGGTCTAGTCATTTCGGACTATTCCGGACCATCGACCATGATCACGCGTCATGACCCGTCCACACTGACGTCTCGTTCACGTGTGGGAAGGAAACCCTGTGCGGGTTGATCCGAAGCGGCCGCTCCTCGGCTTCGCTCTCGTCGCTGTGCTCTGCGCCGTCCTGATGGCACTCTCGGTCGGTCGGGGCTCGAGCTTCGACTTCCTCCAGCCGGGCAAGCCCATCGCAGCGGCCGTGGGTGGCCACGTCGAGCGAGTGAACACACCCACACCCACACCCACGCCCGACGCTCCCGAGCCGACCGCGGTGGGCGTCCCGGTCGAGCTGAGCACGCAGCTGCTCCCCGTACCCGCGGCCGCATCCGCGAAGACTGCGACGGCGACGGGCACGAAGGCCACGTCCCCGAAGTCCGGCGCCGCGGAGCCCGTGACGTCCACGACGACCACGACGACCGCCGACGCCGACCGGGCGCAGGCGAAGGCGGACCGCAAGACCGACCGGTCGGCCGCTCGCGAAGAGCGCAAGCTGGCCAGGAGCGAGGCCAGGGAGCAGCTCAAGGCCGACCGCCAAGCGGCGAAGGCGGAGCGGCGTGCCGAGAGGACGGCCGCGAAGGCCGAGCGTCGCGCGGCCCAGGCCGCCGAGAAGGCGGCCCGCCACGCCGAGCACGCCGCGGCCAGGGCCGCCCGTGACGCCCAGAGGGCCGCCGACAAGGCCGCCCGAGACGCCCAGACGGCCGCCGACAACGCCGCCAGGGACGCCCAGAAGGCCGCCGACAAGGCCGCCAAGGACGCGGAGAAGGCTGCCGACAAGGCGGCGAAGGACGCCGAGAAGGCCGGCCGCAAGGGCTGACCCCGCCTCATCGGCGGCCTCGTGTCGCGATCCCCGGTTACCCGGGGAAACGTGAGCCTCACCCGCGAAACTTCGCACTGGAACCTCCAGTTTCCCCGGGTAACCGGGGAAACTGACAGCCGCGCGATCCCGGGGCAGCGGTGGCCCACCCACGTCCCGAGGATCAGGAACGTGGCTGGACCACCGCTCGCACGGAGGTCACCCAGGGATCAGGCGCGGGTCAGGACGACGGGGCGTCCTCGACCGGCGCGAGCTCGGCGCTCACGCGGAGCTCGGTGGCCGCGTCGTCGGCGACGAAGTCCAGGGAGCCGACGACGTTGCCGACCGCGCGCAGGTCGTCCTCCGCCCGACGCGCCGCGTCGACCAGGGCGGTCGGGCCGGTGATCTCCACGCGGGAGAGCGGGGCGCGCATCTTGGCCTTGGCCTGCGACTTCGCGCCGCGGATGCCGGTGAGGGCGGCGGCGACGGCGTCGAGGACGAGCGGCTGCGAGGCAGCGGCGGAGCCCAGGTCGGCGGCGGTCGGCCAGGCGGCGTGGTGGATCGAGCCGTCCTGCCACCACGACCAGACCTCCTCAGTCGCGTAGGGCAGGATCGGCGCGAGCAGCCGGAGCTGGACGTGGAGCGCGATCGCCAGCGTGGCCCGGGCCGAGTCGGTGCCGGCCCCGCCCTCGGCGTCGTAGGCCCGCTCCTTGACCAGCTCGAGGTAGTCGTCGCAGAACTCCCAGAAGAACTTCTCGGTCACCTCGAGCGCGGTCGTGTAGTCGTACGCGTCGAACGCCTCGGTCGCCCTGCGGACGACGGTCTCGAGCCGGCCCAGCAGGGCGCAGTCGACGGGGTTGCTGACGGCGCTGGGCGACAGCGTGGTCGCACCGACGTTGCCGAGGACGAACTTGGAGGCGTTGAGGACCTTCATGGCCAGGCGGCGGCCGACCTTCATCTGCGACTCGTCGAACGGCGAGTCCATCCCCGGACGGCCGATGGCGGCGCGCCAGCGGACGGCGTCGGCGCCGTACTTGTCGAGGATGTCGGTCGGGACGACGACGTTGCCCTTGGACTTCGACATCTTCTTGCGGTCCGGGTCGACGATGAAGCCGGAGATCATCGCGTGCGACCACGGCGCGACGCCGTTCTCGAAGTCGGCGCGGACGACGCGCGAGAAGAGCCAGGTGCGGATGATGTCGTGCGCCTGGGTCGCGAGGTCGTAGGGGAAGACCCGCGAGAACAGGTCCTCGTCGGCCTCCCACATCCCCGCGATGTGCGGCGTCAGGGACGAGGTCGCCCAGGTGTCCATCACGTCGGGGTCGCCGATGAAGCCGCCGGGCTTGCCGCGCTGGTCCTCGGTGTAGCCGTGCGGCGCCTGCGTCGACGGGTCGACCGGGAGCTGGTCCTCCGAGGGCATCAGCGGGTGGTCGTGGTCGGGCTCGCCGTCGGCGTCGAGCGGGTACCAGACCGGGAACGGGATGCCGAAGAACCGCTGCCGCGAGATCAGCCAGTCACCGTTGAGGCCGCCGACCCAGTTGTCGTAGCGGTGCTTCATGTGGGTCGGGATCCAGGTGATCTCCTCGCCACGGACCAGCATCTCCTTGCGGAGCTGGGCGTCCCGGCCGCCGTTCTTGATGTACCACTGGCGGGTCGCGACGATCTCGAGCGGCTTGTCGCCCTTCTCGTAGAAGTTCGCCATCCGCTGCGTCGGCTTGGGCTCGCCGTCGAGGTCGCCGGACTCGCGGAGCATGGCGACGATCGCCTCGCGGGCGCTGAAGGTCGTCTTGCCCGCCATCTCGGCGTACGCCGTCGATGCGGCGTCGCTGCCGAGCCACTCGGGCGTCTCGCGGAGCAGTCGCCCGTCCCGGCCGACGACCGTGCGGACCGGGAGGCTGAGCTCGCGCCACCACATGACGTCGGTGAGGTCACCGAACGTGCAGCACATCGCGATGCCCGCGCCCTTGTCGGGCTCGGCCGCCGGGTGGGCGAGGACCGGGATCTCGACGCCGAAGACGGGCGAGGTGACCGTGGTTCCGAAGAGCCCCTGGTAGCGCTCGTCGTCGGGGTGCGCGATGAGCGCGACGACGCTCGGGATCAGCTCGGGGCGGGTGGTCTCGATGTGGATCGGCGAGCCGTCAGGCTGGTGGAACGCGACCCGGTGGTAGGCACCCGGGTAGTCGCGCGCCTCGAGCTCGGCCTGGGCGACGGCGGTCTGGAACGTGACGTCCCAGAGCGTCGGGGCCTCGGAGAGGTAGGCCTCGCCGCGGGCGTAGTTGCGCAGGAACGCACGCTGGCTGACGGTGCGCGAGTGGTCGCCGATCGTCGTGTAGGTCGGGTTCCACTGGACCGACAGGCCGAGCTGGCGCCACAGCGCCTCGAAGGCCTGCTCGTCCTCGACGACGAGCTGCTCGCACAGCTCGATGAAGTTCGGCCGGCTGACCGGGACCTGCTTCTTGGGGTCCGGCTTCTCCGGCGGCGTGAACTCGGCGTCGTAGGGCAACGTCGGGTCGCAGCGCACGCCGAAGTAGTTCTGGACGCGACGCTCGGTCGGCAGGCCGTTGTCGTCCCAGCCGATCGGGTAGAAGACGGCCTTGCCCTGCATCCGCTGGTAGCGCGCGATCAGGTCGGTGTGGCTGTAGGAGTAGACGTGCCCGACGTGCAGCGAGCCGCTGACGGTCGGCGGGGGCGTGTCGATCGAGTAGACGTTCTCCCGCGGCTGCGTACGGTCGAACGCGTAGGTGTCGTTGTCGGCCCACGTGCGCGACCACTTGTCCTCGAGCCCCTCCAGCGCCGGACGCTCGGGTACGACGACAGCACGCTGGTCGGTGCTCGTCGTCTCCGGGGCGTGGGTGTCGGGGTTCTCAGTCATGCAGGAAGTCTATTGACGCGCGTCCTGCCTGCGAAAACGACTAATCTTGAGGAGAGGTGTCTGGCACCACGACCCAGGTATCCGTGCAGTCCTGCGCCTGCTCGAGCGGACGGGTCGCCACCACGGGGCCGTCCTCCGAGCCGGAGTGCGCGACGAGCTCGACGAGGTCGCACTTGTCGACGGTGGGGGCCCGGGCCGTCTCGCCCGGCTCGACGGCGACGCGGTAGCCCTGGCCCGGCTTGTCGGGGTCCTCCACGTAGACGCGTTCGTCCGTGTCGTTCACGACCAGCACCCAGTCGCCCTGGCCCATGTCCTCCTCGCAGGCGCTCAGCAGCGCCGCGGCGGCGACGACGACGGCGACGATAAGGCGGTGCATCACCCCAGCATCGCTGACTACCGTGCCGCCATGGAGCTGGAGTTCTTCGACACCCCGCAGCCCTTCCTCGACGCCGCCGGCGACCTGCTCGCCGCGCAGCCGGTGCTCGGCAGCGTGATCGCCAGCGTCAGCGCGCGGACCGCGCGCGAGATCGCCGACGGGATCGACTCGTGGGCCGAGGTCGACGCGCCGTTCCAGCGCTGGTGGGTGGTCGTCCGCGACGACACCGGCGAGGTGACGAGCGCCGCGATGCGGACTGCTCCGTTCAAGCCGTACCCGACCTTCTCGCTGCCGATGTCCGACCAGGCCGCACGCGCGCTCGCCGGCGCGCTCCACGACCGCGGCGAGCACCTGGGCGGCGCCAACGGTGCGCTGCCGGGCGCCGAGGTCCTCGCCCGCACCGCGGCCGGGCTCGCCGGGGGAGAGATGGTCAGCGACAAGTCGACGCGGCTCTGGGAGTGCACCGCTGTCACCGTCCCTCCGGCACCCGAGGGTCGGCTGCGCCTCGCCACCGAGGACGACGCCGGGCTGGTCCTCGCTTGGTTCACCGCCTTCCACGCCGAGGCGGACGAGCAGGCCGGCCGCGAGCCCGACCCGGGGTCCGGCGAGCACAACACCCTCGACAGTGTCCTGATCCGGATCCGCGAGGGCGTCGAGTGGCTGTGGGAGCTCCCCGACGGGACGGTCGCGCACCTCTCCGGCTCCGGTGTGCCGTCCTACGGCGTCGCGCGCATCGGTCCCGTCTACACGCCCAAGGAGCACCGCGGCGCCGGCATCGCGTCGTACGTCGTCGGGGAGCTGACCCGTCGCGGGCTCGAGGCGGGCACCCGGATGTGCCTGTTCACCGACCAGGCCAACCCGACGTCGAACAAGATCTACGCCGGCCTCGGCTACGAGCCCGTCGTCGACATGGCCGAGCACCTCGTCAGGCTGCCCGCGAGCCCCTAGCCTCCAGGGATGCGCAGGACCCTGCTCCTCACCCTGTCCCTGGTCGTCGCCGCGGTCGCGCTCCCCGCAGGCGCCGTCCCGCAGGTGGACCGGCGCGCCGCTCCGGTCCACGCCGTCGGCGGCTGCCGGGTCTTCCCGGCCGACAACCCGTGGAACAGGCGCATCGACGACCGACCGGTCTTCGCGAGGTCGGCGGCGATCGTGGCGAAGCAGGCCGCCGGGCACGACCTGCACCTCGACCTCGGTACCACGGAGGAGTACTACGGCGTCCCGGTCAACGTCGTCGACGAGGACCAGCCGCTGCTGCCGCTGCAGTTCGGCGTCGACGGTGAGGACTACGCCGACGAGAGCGACCGCGGACCGGTGTTCGTCCCGGCCGACGCCGCGATCGAGGGCGGCAGCACCCGCGACCCCGACCCCGACTCGGGCGACCGGCACGTGATCACCGTCCGCCGCGGCACGTGCGAGCTCATCGAGCTGTACGCCGCCGAGCGGGTGCGCGACTCCTCCGGCACCGTCGTCGCCTGGCGGGCCGCGGCGGCCGCCCGTTGGGACCTGTCCTCCAACAGGCTGCGTCCCGCGCGGTGGACGTCCGCCGACGCCGCCGGACTGCCGATCCTGCCCGGGCTCCTGTCCTACGAGGAGGCGGCCACGGGCCGGATCACCCACGCGCTGCGCTTCACCCTGCCGAGCGCTCGCTCCGCCTTCACGTGGCCGGCCCGCCACTGCGGGCCGAGCGGCAACACCGCCGCGGACCTGCCGGCGTACGGCATGCGCTTCCGGTTGACGAGGTCGTTCAGGGCCGGGCGCTACACCGGTGCGGCGAAGGCGATCGTCGTGGCGATAAAGCGCTACGGGCTCGTCTACGCCGACCAGGGCTCGTCGATGTACGTCACCGGCACCGCCGATCCCCGGTGGGCCGATGCCCTCGACCAGTTCCGCGAGCACCCCCTGGACGGGCGGTCGCTGGAGGTCGTCCAGCCGTGGAAGCGGATCGTGCGGTGCTGACTCCCTAGACTCGGTGCGACATGACTGACGCCCTGCCTGAAGCCCGCCCGGCCGAGTCCTTCGACGAGGTCGAGGACGCCCTGCTCTCGCGCTGGCCGGAGACCAAGCTCGAGCCGAGCCTGGACCGGATCCTCGCCTTCACCGAGCTGCTCGGCGAGCCGCAGCGCTCGTTCCGCTCGGTGCACCTGACCGGCACCAACGGCAAGACCAGCACGAGCCGGATGATCGAGACCCTCCTGCGCGCGCTCGACCTGCGCACCGG
This sequence comes from Nocardioides baculatus, assembly GCF_016735675.1. GTDB lineage: Bacteria > Actinomycetota > Actinomycetes > Propionibacteriales > Nocardioidaceae > Nocardioides > Nocardioides baculatus. The sequence goes on from NZ_JAERSG010000002.1 coordinate 91,968, forward strand.
TCGCTTCACCTCGCCGCACCTCGAGCGGATGAGCGAGCGGATCAGCGTCGACGGCGAGCCGCTGGACGACGAGGCGTTCGTCCGCGCCTTCAACGACGTCGCGCCCTACACGCACCTCGTCGACACCGAGCAGGAGCACCCGCTCAGCTTCTTCGAGACGATCGTCGGGATGGCGTACGCCGCCTTCGCCGACGCCCCGGTCGACGTCGCCGTGGTCGAGGTCGGGATGGGCGGTGCGTGGGACGCGACCAACGTGATCGACTCCGACGTCGCCGTCGTGCTCCCCATCGCGGTCGACCACGAGAAGTACCTCGGCAGCGATGCGGCCACGATCGCGATCGAGAAGGCCGGGATCATCAAGGCCGGCTCGGTCGCCGTGCTCGCGGAGCAGACCCCGGAGGTCGCGGCGGTGCTGCTCGAGCGCGCCACCGAGGTCGGCGTGACCGTGGCGCGCGAGGGGATGGAGTTCGGCGTCATCTCGCGCACGCCCGCCGTCGGTGGCCAGGTCATCTCGATCCAGGGCCTCCGCGCCACGTACGACGACGTGTTCCTGCCCCTCTACGGCGCCCACCAGGCCCAGAACGCCGCCGTCGCCCTCGCCGCCGTCGAGTCCTTCGGGACCGGCGCGCTCGACGAGGACCTGGTCCGTGCGGCCTTCGCCGAGGTCACCTCGCCGGGTCGGCTCGAGATCATCCGGCGCAGCCCGACGATCGTGCTCGACGCCGCGCACAACCCGCACGGTGCCGAGGCGCTCGCCGCGGCGCTCGAGGACTCCTTCTCCTTCAGCCCGCTCGTGGGAGTGATCGGCGTGATGGAGGACAAGGACTACGAGGGTCTGCTCTCCGCCCTCGAGTCGGTGCTCTCCTACGTCGTCGTCACCCAGAACTCGACGCCGCGCTCGATGTCCGCCGCAGCCCTCGGCCGGGTGGCGACCGAGGTCTTCGGCGAGGACCGGGTCTCCGTCGTGCCGGACCTCGCGGAGGCCATCGACCGCGCCGCCACCCTCGCCGAGGCGCAGGGGGCGATCGAGGTGTCGATCGGCTCCGGGGCCGTCCTCGTGACCGGCTCCGTCGTCACGGTCGGCGAGGCGCGCGCGATGCTCAAGGGCCGGCGTGACTGAGTCGTCCGGCACGCCCGCACCCGCCAACACCGAGCGCTCGCCGCGCCGCGGCATGTGCGCCGCGGTGCTGAGCCTGGAGGCGATCGCCCTCGGCCTCACGACCCCGGTGATGATCACCATCGCCGACGTCGACACCTCGACGGCCGTGTCCATCGGCCTCGGCCTGGCGGTCGTGTGCCTGCTGCTCGCCGGCATGCTCCGCGCCGAGTGGGCCTACGTCGCCGGCTACGTCGTCCAGGTGGCGGCGATCGGCCTGGGCTTCGTGGTCCCCGTGATGTTCGGCCTCGGCGCGATCTTCGCCGCGCTCTGGGCGGGCGCCGACCTGCTCGGCCGCAAGATCGAGCGCGAGCGCGCCGCCGCGTGGGCGGCGTACCGCGCCGAGCAACAGTGACCTTCCGGACCCGGGTGGGCGAGGGCGACCAGGCCCTCGACCAGCGCCTGTCCGACGAGCTCGACGCGTACAACGCGGCGGCGATGTCGCACGCCGGTCCGCAGCGCGAGCTCACGGTGCAGATCGACGACGACGCGGGCCTGGCGGCGGGCATCAGCGGCTGGACGTGGGGAACGGCCGCGGGCATCGCCATGACCTGGGTGCGCGCCGACTGTCGCGGGTCGGGCCTCGGGGCGCAGCTCCTCGCGGCCTTCGAGGCCGAGGCCGCCGCACGAGGCGTGCGGGTCGTCTACGTCACCTCGTTCACCTTCCAGGCGCCCGCCTTCTACGAGCGCCACGGGTACGTCGAGCTCGCCCGCTGGGACGCGCTCCCGGTGGCGGGCGAGGCGGATGTGCACCTGCGCAAGGAGCTCGCCGACCCCGCTCGCTAGGCTTCCGGCCATGACCGACGTCCAGCGTTCCCTCGTCCTCGTCAAGCCCGACGGCGTACGCCGCGGCCTCTCGGGCGAGATCCTGCGCCGGATCGAGGCCAAGGGCTACACGCTCGCGGCCGTCGAGCTGCGCAGCGCCACCCCCGAGATCCTCGCCGCCCACTACGCCGAGCACGAGGGCAAGCCGTTCTACGGCCCGCTCGTCGAGTTCATGCTGTCCGGTCCGGTGCTCGCCGTGGTCATCGAGGGCCAGCGCTGCATCGAGGGCTTCCGCTCCCTCGCCGGCGCCACCGACCCGACCGTCGCCGCCCCCGGCACCATCCGCGGCGACCTCGGTCGCGACTGGGGACTCGCGGTCCAGCAGAACCTTGTGCACGGCTCCGACTCCGAGGAGTCCGCGGCCCGCGAGATCGGGATCTGGTTCCCCGCGCTCTGACCCCCCTGTCGAAGTCCCCGCACGTGTGGGGACTCTGACACCTGGAGGCCTTTGCAACCCCCTCCAAGTGTCAGACTCGCCCTCCCAGTCGGCGACCCACGACGCGCGCCCCTGAGATTGCTGGGACTCATGTGACGCGCGTGTCCTACCGGGAACACCCGTCCGCGCTCCTTAACCTGAGCGTGGGTCGGAGCCAGCGCTGACCCCTCTTCCCAGAGCACCACCCGACCTGCAGGGGCAGCAGCGGCAATGGCACACAACCTCATCGGCCGAGACATGGCCGTGGACCTCGGCACTGCCAACACGCTGGTCTATGTCCGCGGCAAGGGGATCGTCCTCGACGAGCCGTCGGTCGTGGCGATGAACACCACCACCGGCGAGGTGCTCGCCGTGGGCCACGAGGCCAAGCGGATGATCGGGCGCACACCCGACAACATCGCCGCCATCCGGCCGCTGAAGGACGGCGTGATCGCCGACTTCGAGGCGACCGAGCAGATGCTGCGCTACTTCATCCACCAGGTGCACCGCCGCCGCTACTTCGCCAAGCCGCGCATGGTGATCTGCGTGCCGAGCGGGATCACCGCCGTCGAGCAGCGTGCGGTGAAGGAGGCCGGCTACCAGGCCGGCGCCCGCCGGGTCTACATCGTCGAGGAGCCGATGGCCGCCGCGATCGGTGCCGGGCTCCCGGTCCACGAGGCGACCGGCAACATGGTCGTCGACGTCGGCGGCGGCACGACCGAGGTCGCGGTGATCAGCCTCGGCGGCATCGTCACGAGCCTGTCGGTCCGCACCGCGGGCGACGACCTCGACCAGGCGATCATCGCGTGGATGAAGAAGGAGTACTCCCTCATGCTGGGGGAGCGCACCGCAGAGGAGATGAAGATGACCCTTGGGTCGGCCTTCCCGCTCCCCAGCGAGCCCGACGCCGAGATCCGCGGCCGTGACATGGTCTCCGGCCTGCCCCGCACGGTCGTCGTGTCGAGCTCCGAGCTGCGCCAGGCGCTCGAGGAGCCGCTCCACAACATCATCGACGCGGTCCGCAGCACCCTCGACCAGACCCCGCCCGAGCTCGCCGGCGACATCATGGACCGCGGCATCGTGCTCACCGGCGGCGGCGCGATGCTGCGCGGCCTCGACGAGCGGCTGCGCCACGAGACCGGCATGCCCGTCCACGTCGCGGAGGACCCGCTGTCCTCCGTGGCCTACGGCGCAGGCAAGTGCGTCGAGGAGTTCGAGGCGCTCCAGCAGGTGCTCGTGTCCGACGTGAGGCGCTTCTGATGGCCTCGCTCGGGGGACGCGAACGCCGCTGGACCGGGCTCGACAGGCTCGAGTCCCGCAACCGCCCGCCGCGCTCGCTGCTCGTCGCGCTCGTGCTGGCCAGCATCACGCTGGTGACCCTGGACGTCTCCGGCGGCGCGAGCTCGCCGCTCGAGCCGGCCCGCCGGGCCGTGGGCGAGGCGTTCGGTCCGGCCGAGTCGGCCGTCGCCACCGCCGTACGCCCGTTCACGTCCGTGCCGGCCTGGTTCCGCAGCAAGGGCGACCTCGCCGACGAGGTGCGCGACCTCGAGGCCAGCAACGCCGACCTCAAGAGCCAGGTCGAGCTCGCCGGCTTCGAGCGCAACCGCCTCGAGCAGTACGACGGCCTCACCGCTGCGGCGACCGACCTGGGCTCGGCCCTGGTGCCCGCCCGGGTGGTGGCCGTCGGGTCGCGCCAGTCGCAGAGCTTCACGGTCACCATCGACGCCGGATCGGCCGCCGGGGTCGGGCCGGACATGACCGTCGTCAACAACGACGGCCTGGTCGGTCGTGTCCTGCGGGTCTCGCGCAGCACCGCGACGGTGCTGCTGATCGTGGACCCCGACTCGACGGTCGGCGGTCGCGTCGGCTCGAGCATGGAGATCGGCTTCGTCAACGGCAGCGGTTCGCTCGACCAGGCGGCCGGTCTCGACCTGCGCCTCGTGGACGACGCGTCGGTCCCGGCGCGCGACGACACGGTCGTGACGTGGGGGAGCGCGAGCGGTCCCTACGAGCCGGGCGTGCCGATCGGCAGGATCACCGAGGTCTACTCCTCGCTGCGCGAGGCGTCCCAGCGGGCCGTGGTCGAGCCGTTCGTCGACTTCTCCTCCCTCGACGTGGTCGGGGTGATGGTGCCGAGCGGCTCGCAGAGCGACCGCGCCCTGGTCGAGGCCGACGGGACCCTCCGATGAAGGGGCTGAGGTGGGCGGTCGCCGTCGCCGCCGTCGTGGTCGCCCTCGTCGTGCAGGTCTCGCTCTTCCCGCACCTCGCGTGGCACGGCATCGTGCCCAACCTCTGCCTGCTCGTCGTGGTCGCGGCCGCGCTCACGGTCGAGGCGCCGTTCGCGCTGGTGCTCGGCTTCGTCGCCGGCCTCACGCTCGACCTCGCGCCCCCGGCCGACCACGTCGCCGGACGCTGGGCGCTGGCGCTGACGATCGCGGCGTTCCTCGCCGCCCGCGTGCGACAGGACCAGAAGCCGAGCGCGATGGCCGTGGTCGGCACCGTCGCCGCGGCGTCGTTCGTCGCGACCTCGCTGTTCGCGCTGTCCGGCATCGTCCTCGACGACCCCGGCACGTCCGTCGTCGGCCTGCTCGAGGTCGTCCTGGTCGCCGTCGTCTGGGACGTGCTGCTGACGCCGTTCGTGCTGCCGCCGCTGATGCGGCTCTTCGCTCGCCTGAGCCCGCAGTGGGCGACGACGTGAGCACGGGCTCCCGGGCCGCGAGCAGCAGGAGCCGGATGCGCCTCGTCGTCGTGCAGGCGCTCGCGTTCGCGCTCTTCTCGACGCTCTTCGTCCGGCTCTACTACCTCCAGGTCATCGGCGGCGAGGGCTACCAGGCCCAGGCCGCCAACCAGTCGGTCCGCGACATCGTCGTGCAGCCCCAGCGCGGCCTCATCGTCGACAGCCAGGGCCGGCCGCTGGTCGCCAACCGCACGTCGTGGGTGGTCTCGGTCGACCGCACTCTCCTCGGCAAGCTCGACGCCGACCAGCGCACCGAGCTCGTCCGCCGCGTCGCCGTCGCGGTCGAGTCCACGCCCGAGGACGTCGAGGCCCGACTGGTCACCTGCGGTGACCCCGGCAGCGTCCGTGGCACCTGCTGGAACGGCTCGCCCTACCAGCCGGTGCCCGTCGCCTCCGACGTCTCCAAGGACGTCGCCCTCCGCGTGCTCGAGCAGCCCGAGGACTACCCGGGCGTCCTCGCCGAGCAGCAGAGCGTGCGCTCCTACCCGCGCCCCTACGGCATCAACCTGGCCCACGTCCTGGGCTACCTCAGCCCGGTGACCGAGGACGAGTACGACCTCGCCGCCGAGCGCGACGACCGCTCGCTCAACGGCGCCTCGGTCGTCGGTCGCGCCGGCGTCGAGAAGCAGTACGACGAGTGGCTGCGCGGACTGCCCGGCTACCGCCGCGTCGCCGTGGACTCGATGGGCCGGGTGCTCGGTGACGACTCGATGGTCGAGAGCACGCCCGGCGACACGCTCGTCACCTCGATCGACGCCAAGGTGCAGTCGGTCGTCGAGAAGCAGCTCGCCGCGCGGATCGCCTACCAGCGCACCCAGGTCGACCCGGTCACCGGACGCAAGTACGTCGCCGACTCGGGCGCCGCGGTCGTCCTCGACGCCAAGACGGGCCGGGTGGTCGCGATGGCCAGCCAGCCGACGTACGACCCCGATGTCTGGACGGGCGGCATCAGCGAGGCACAGCTCGCGCACCTCTACTCCGAGAAGGCCGGCACCCCGCTGCTCTCGCGCGCCACCCAGGGCCAGTTCGCCCCCGGCTCGACGTGGAAGCCGTTCATGACCGCGGGCGCGCTGACCAACGGCTACTCGATGGACACGACCCTGCCGTGCTCGTCGGGCTTCCAGGTCGGCAACCGGGTGTTCAAGAACTACGAGTCCGGCGCCTACGGCAACATCGGCTTCGCCAAGGCGCTCGAGGTCTCCTGCAACACGTTCTTCTACCGGATCGGCTTCAACTTCTGGCAGAAGTTCGGGAGCGACCCGGCCGATGTCGACGCCAAGGACCCGCTGGTCGAGGAGGCCAAGGAGTTCGGCTTCGGCTCGCGCACCGGTATCGACCTGCCCGGCGAGGCCCCCGGCCGCATCGCCGACCGCCAGTGGAAGCTCGACTACTACCGGTCGCAGAAGGACTACTACTGCGACCTCAGCGCCAAGCCGCAGACCGCGGAGACCAGCGACTTCGTCTACAAGTTCGCGCGCGAGTTCTGCCTCGAGGGCAACCTCTACCGCGCCGGCGACGCCGTGAACTTCTCGATCGGCCAGGGCGACACGATCGTCACGCCGCTCCAGCTCGCCCGGGCCTACGCCGCCCTCAGCAACGGCGGCACGCTCTGGGCGCCGACCGTGGCCAAGGCGCTGGTCAGCCCGGACGGCGACGTCCTGCGCCGGATCGCCCCGCGCAAGGTCGCCCAGGTCGACGTCCCGAAGAAGTACCTCGACTACATCGACAGCGCGCTCCAGAACGTCGCCAGCGTCGGCACGATGGCGTGGAAGCTCGTCGGGTTCCCCCTCGACGACGTGACGATCCGCGCGAAGACCGGGTCGGCCGAGGTCTACGGCAAGCAGACGACCGGATGGGTCGCGTCCTACACCAAGGACTACGTGGTCGTGATGATGATCAGCCAGGCCGGCACCGGCTCGGGCTCGACCGGCGACGGCATCCGGGCGATCTGGGAGGCGCTGTACGGCGTCGACGGCGAGACCGTCAGGCCGGCGCGCGCCGCGACCCCTGGAACGGTTCCGCCCGAGCGGCTGCCGCAGTTCCTCGACGACGGATCGATCATGCCGCCGCTGGTCCGCAAGACGGAGGACTGAGCCGATGACCATCACCTCCGCCCGCCCGGGGCGGCCGTCACAGGCCACGCCCACGCTGCGCGCGCCCGGCCTCGACTGGCTGCTGATGCTCGCCTCGCTCGCCCTCATCACGATGGGCACGCTGCTGGTCTGGTCGGCGACCTCCACGCGCGCCGACCTCACCGGCGGCGACCCCAACACCTACCTCCGCAAGCAGCTGGTCAACATCGCGATCGGCCTCGTGCTGATGGTCGCGGTGATGGCGACCGACCACCGCTGGGTGCGGATCCTCGCCCCGCTGGCCTACGTCGCCAGCATCGGTGGGCTGGCGATGGTGCTGGTCGCCGGCAGCACCATCAACGGGTCCCGCTCGTGGCTCCAGGTCGGCGGGATGTCGATCCAGCCCTCGGAGTTCGCCAAGCTCGCGGTGGTCATCGGGATGGCCCTCGTCGTCGCCGAGCGCACCGAGCGCCGCTGGGGCAGGGGAGTGGGCAGCCTGGAGGTCGTCGGGATGCTGCTCATCGCCGGCATCCCCGCGGTGCTGATCCTGCTCCAGCCCGACCTCGGCACCATGCTCGTGCTCTCCGCGACCGTCTTCGGCGTCCTCGCGGTCGCCGGCGCCGGCCGGACCTGGCTGGCAGGCCTGACCCTGGGTGCGGTCGTCGGGGCGATCGGGGCGGTGTCGGCGGGGGTGCTCAAGCCCTACCAGGTCGACCGCTTCCTGGCCTTCATGGACCCGACGCTCGACCCTCGCGGCGCCGGCTACAACGTCGAGCAGGCGCGCATCGCGGTCGGCAACGGCGGCCTCCTCGGCCAGGGCCTCTTCGACGGCTCGCAGACCCGCTCGGGGTTCGTCCCCGAGCAGCACACCGACTTCATCTTCACCGTCGCGGGCGAGGAGCTCGGCCTGGTCGGCGCCGGCATCCTGATCCTGCTGCTCGCCGTGGTGATCTGGCGCGCGCTCGCGATCTCCGCCGAGGCGGGTGACCTCTTCGGCCGGGTCGCGGCCGCCGGCATCGCCTGCTGGTTCGGCTTCCAGGCCTTCCAGAACATCGGCATGTGCCTGGGCATCATGCCCGTCACCGGCGTCCCGCTGCCGTTCGTGTCCTACGGCGGCAGCTCGCTCTTCGCGGGGATGCTCGCGCTCGGCCTGCTCCAGAACATCCACCTGAGGTCGACCGCGACCACCCGCCGCTGAGTAGGCGGCGCCCGCGCGCCCGACGTACCCTTGGCGGTCGGCTCTTCCCCTAGTCACCCGAGGTGTTTCGCTCATGTCCGTCGCGTCGGTCTTCCCGCGCCTGGAGTCCAGGCTCCCCTCGGTGCAGAAGCCCATCCAGTACGTCGGCGGCGAGCTGAACTCCGTCGTCAAGGAGTGGGACTGCGCCCTCGAGGGCCCGACCGTGCGCTGGGCGCTCATGTACCCCGACGCCTACGAGGTCGGCCTGCCCAACCAGGGCGTCCAGATCCTCTACGAGGTGCTCAACGAGCGCGACTGGATCCTCGCCGAGCGCACCTACTCGGTGTGGCCCGACATGGAGCAGGTGATGCGCACCGGTGACGAGCACGGCCCGATCCCGCAGTTCACCGTCGACAGCCACCGCCCGGTCGGCGCCTTCGACCTCTTCGGCCTGAGCTTCTCCACCGAGCTCGGCTACACCAACATGCTCAACGCCCTCGACCTCGCCGGGATCCCGCTCCACGCGGCCGACCGCGGCAAGGACGACCCGATCGTGATCGCCGGCGGCCACGCCGCCTTCAACCCCGAGCCCATCGCCGACTTCATCGACGCGGCCGTCCTCGGGGACGGCGAGGAGGTCGTCCTCGCGATCTCCGAGGTCGTCCGCGAGTGGAAGACCGAGGGCGAGCCGGGCGGCCGCGACGAGCTGCTGCGCCGCCTCGCCGTCACCGGCAACATCTACGTCCCCCGCTTCTACGACGTGGCCTACGCCGCCGACGGCTCGATCGAGGCCGTCGTGCCCAACCGCCCGGGCATCCCGTTCCGGGTCCGCAAGCACACGCTGATGGACCTCGACCAGTGGCCCTACCCGGCCAATCCGCTGGTGCCGCTCGCCGAGACCGTCCACGAGCGCTTCTCCGTGGAGATCTTCCGTGGCTGCACGCGTGGCTGCCGCTTCTGCCAGGCCGGGATGATCACCCGCCCGGTGCGCGAGCGCTCGCTCGAGACCATCGGCGCGATGGTCGAGAACGGCATCCGCAAGACCGGGTTCGAGGAGGTCGGCCTGCTCTCGCTCTCCAGCGCCGACCACACCGAGATCGCCGACGTCGCCACGGGCCTTGCCGACCGCTACGAGGGCTCCAACGTCTCCCTGTCGCTGCCCAGCACGCGCGTCGACGCCTTCAACATCACCCTCGCCAACGAGTTCTCCCGCAACGGCCGACGGTCGGGCCTGACCTTCGCCCCCGAGGGCGGCTCGGAGCGGATGCGCAAGGTGATCAACAAGATGGTGAGCGAGGAGGACCTGATCCGCACCGTCGCGACGGCGTACTCCCACGGCTGGCGCCAGGTGAAGCTCTACTTCATGGTCGGCCTGCCCACCGAGACCGACGAGGACGTGCTGCAGGTCGCCGACCTCGCCAAGCGCGTGATCGCCAAGGGCCGCGAGGTCACCGGCCGCAACGACATCCGCTGCACGGTGTCGATCGGCGGGTTCGTGCCGAAGCCGCACACGCCCTTCCAGTGGGCCGCGCAGCTCGACCACCAGACCACCGACGACCGGCTCAAGAAGCTGCGCGACGTCGTGCGCGACGACAAGAAGTTCGCCCGCGCCATCGGCTTCCGCTACCACGACGGCAAGCCCGGGATCGTCGAGGGACTGCTGTCCCGCGGCGACCGCCGTGTCGGTCGCGTGATCGAGGAGGTCTGGCGCGACGGCGGCCGGTTCGACGGCTGGAGCGAGCACTTCTCCTACGACCGGTGGATGGAGTCCGCCGAGCGCGGGCTGGCCGGCACCGGGGTGGACGTCGACTGGTACACGATCCGTGAGCGCGACTACGACGAGGTGCTGCCGTGGGAGCACCTCGACTCCGGCCTCGACAAGGACTGGCTGTGGGGCGACTGGGAGGACGCCCTCGCGGCCGCCGACGGCGCCGACATCGAGATCGAGGACTGCCGCTGGACGCCGTGCTACGACTGCGGCGTGTGCCCCGAGATGCAGACCGAGATCCAGATCGGCCCCACCGGCCAGAAGCTGCTGCCGCTGTCGGTCGTCTGAGGCGGCCACGTCCCGGGCACCATCCCCGGGACGACGTTGGATAACCTGTGGCGCGCCGTGGCGCCGTTGAGGAGGAGACACGCATGTCGGAGTCGAGCTCGAGCCCCACCGCCGGCCTGACGACCTCGTCGGAGGACTACGGCGGTGCCTACTACGCCTCGCACCTCGGTGGTGCCGACGCGTACTCGTGGGAGAGCGAGTCCTGGCGCGAGTTCTTCACCCGGATGGCTCGCCGGATCCTCGCCATCAGCCCGGCGTCGTCGGTGCTCGACGTCGGGTGCGCCAAGGGGCTGCTGGTCCAGGCGTTCGTCGAGGCCGGCGCGGACGCCCACGGGGTCGACATCTCGCAGCACGCCGTGGAGTCGTCCCACCCGGACGTGCGCGACCGGTTGCGGGTCGGGTCCGCGACCGAGCCCATCGAGGGCCGCTACGACCTCATCACCTGCATCGAGGTCCTCGAGCACATGGAGTCGAGCCAGGCGCTCGACGCGATGGACGAGATGTGTCGGGCGACCGACCGCATCGTGTTCTCGTCCAGCCCCCTCGACCTGGCCGAGCCCACGCACATCAACGTCCACGAGACCGCGCAGTGGATGGCCTGGTTCGCCGACCGCGGCTTCTACCGCCGCACGGACGCCGACCTCGGGTTCATCACGCCGTGGGCGGTGATGCTCGAGCGCAGCACCCTGACGGCGCGTGAGGTGGTCAGCCGCTACGAGGCGGTCGTCGGCCCGCTCATCGGCGAGACGCTCGCCAAGAGGGAGGCGCTGCTCGCGGCGCACCGGGAGATCTCCCGGCTCGAGGAGGACGGCGGGGCGACGGCCGCCCTCACCGAGCAGGTCGAGCTCGTCAAGAAGTTCGAGGCAGAGGTGCTCGAGGCACGTCACGCGCAGCTCCTCCAGCGCGACCACATCGTGGGGATCGAGGCGGAGATCGGTCGGCAGAACGACGACATCCTCCGCCTCCACGGCGCGCTCAGGAAGGTCACCGCGCGTGCGGAGCGCCTCGCCGAGCGCAAGAAGGCCCAGGGCAAGCGCATCTCCGGCCTGCAGTCCCGCTTGACCACCGCCCGCGACCGCAACGCGCGGCTCGAGCGGCGGGTCGCCGAGCTCGAGGGTGCAGGGTCCCGGTCGCTCGCGGCTCGCGTGGCACGGAGGCTGCGGGGCCCTGCCCGATGACCTCCCCGCTGTTCTCCATCGTCACTCCTGTCTACGACCCGCCGCTGCGGATCTTCGAGGAGACCTTCGCCTCGGTGCTCGAGCAGGAGCACCAGGACTGGGAGTGGGTGCTCGTCGACGACCACTCGCCGACCGACGACGTACGCGCGTTCATCCGGGCACACGCGGCCACGGATCCTCGCGTCCGGCTCATCGAGCGTGCCGACAACGGTCACATCGTCAAGGCCTCCAACGACGGCGTCGCCGCGGCGCAGGGCGAGTTCCTCGTGTTCCTCGACCATGACGACCTGCTCGTGCCCACCGCCCTCAAGGCGATGGCGCGACACATCGCGCTGCACGACGACACCGACTACCTCTACTCCGACGAGGACAAGGCAGACGAGGACGGCACGCTCCACTCGCCGTTCCGCAAGCCGAGGTGGTCACCCGAGCGGCTCCGCGGCCAGATGTACACCTCGCACCTGTCGGTGATGCGCACGTCGCTGGTGCGTGAGGTGGGCTCGTTCCGCGAGGGCTACGACGGGTCGCAGGACCACGACCTCGCGCTCCGCGTGAGCGAGCGCGCGCGACGTGTCGTCCACGTGCCGCAGGTGCTCTACCACTGGCGCGCCATCGCCGGCTCGGCGGCGGCCGACATCGACGCCAAGCCCTACGCGACCATCGCCGGCCAGCGCGCCGTCCAGGACCAGCTCGACCGCCTCGGCATCGCGGGACGGGTCGAGCAGGGACGCGAGCCAGGTCGCTACGTCATCCAACGTGACCTCGATCCGGATGTCCGGGTGTCGGTGATCATCCCCACACTGGGTGGGTCGGCGCTCGTCTTCGGCGAACGTCGGGTGCTCGTCGAGGAGACGGTGCGCTCGCTGCTGGCCAAGACGGACCACGACAACGTCGAGGTCGTCGTGGTCCACGACGAACCGACTCCGAGCTCGGTCCTGGAGGTGTTGCGCGACATCGCCGGGGACAAGCTGGTGCTCGAGCCCTACGACAAGCCGTTCAACTTCTCCGAGAAGTGCAACGTGGGCGCACTGCGAGCCACGGGCGACCGGCTGGTCTTCCTCAACGACGACGTGGAGGTCATCAGCGACCGGTGGCTGGAGAACCTGGTCGGTCCGCTCGACGAGCCCGACGTGGGTCTGACCGGCGCGAAGCTCTACTTCAGCGACGGCTCCATCCAGCACGCCGGCCACGGTTACTGGGGCAAGCACTACCACCACCCCTTCCGCTTCCGCACCCGCGACGATGCCGGCCCGTTCGGGGAGCTCGCGGTCAACCGCGAGGTCACGGGCGTCACCGCCGCCTGCGCCGCGATCAGGCGTGACGTGTTCATCGGCATCGGCGGCTTCAGCGAGGCGCTGCCCTCCAACTTCAACGACGTGGACTTCTGCTACAAGGTGACGCACCACGGCTACCGCACGGTGTGGGTCGCCAACTGTGAGCTGTTCCACTTCGAGTCCCAGACGCGCGACAGCGCGGTCCAGCCGTGGGAGCGACACCTCGTCGTACGACGGTGGGGCATCCCGGACAAGGACCTCTACACCCCGGCCGCGATCGCTTCGCCGATGGTGGACCCGCACCGTCTCCTCGACCAGCAGATCAACCAGCCCGCGCGCTCGAGGCCCACCCGCGGAACCGCGTCGCGGGCGAACAGGACCGCGAAGGACTGAGCTGGCCGGGCCGAGCGGTCTCGTGCGCTTGCTGGATGCGGCGCCGCCGAGGGAGTCAGGCGTCGGGCGCTCGCTCGGCCTGCTCGTTCGCGGGCGGGCTCGCCGAGGCGGGCTTTGGGCCACGAAGTGACTAGGGTGTGTCGCCGACATGGTGTCGGTCAGAGAGCAGGGGGCATGATTCGGGTCGGGTCTGTGGTGGCGGTCGTGGTGGCCGCCATCGTGTGCGGAGCCATGTGGGCGCTGTCGTCGCCCCTGGGGTCCTCGCCTGACGACAACTACCACCAGACAACGATCTGGTGCGTGGGTGCGTCGTCGTCCACGTCGCCCGACACGTGCCGGGTCACGGGGACCTCCGCGACCACCGGTGGTCGCGTCGTCGAGGTGCCGGCCCTGGTGGGCACGCCCAACTGCTACGCCTTCGTCCCGACCGAGTCGGGAGCCTGCCAGCGTCCGCTCGAGGGGCAGGAGGTCTCGACCGAGGCGATCGACAACGGCACCTATCCCGGTGGGTTCTACCGGGTGATGCACCTGCTCGTGCAGGACAGCATCCCCGAGTCCGTCCTGGCCATGCGCATGCTCAACGTGACCCTGGCCGCGCTCCTGATGGGCGCGATCGCCCTCGTGTCCACGACGGCCGTGAGGCGGTTGATGGCTCTCACGTTCGCAGTCGTGCTGATGCCGCTGGGCTGGTTCATCCTCGCTTCCGTCAACCCCAGCAGCTGGGCGCTGAGCGGGCTCACCGCGTACGGCTTCGCCCTGCACACGGTGCTCCTGCTCGACGGCCGCGAGGACCGCGTACGACGCATCGTCGCCGGCGTCCTCGGGGTGCTCGCCCTGGCGATGGCGCTCGCGGCCCGCGGTGACGCACCCGCCTACGCCGGCGTGATCACCGTGGCCCTGTGTGCGCTCCACGCGCGCACGATCCTGGCCCACAAGAAGCTGCTGGTGATCCCGGCAGTGGTTGCCGCGGTGTGCCTGTGGCGGGTGCTCGTCGCTGCCCAGGTGGCCAGCATCGCCGGTGCGTCGGCGGAGACCGACCGCACGCTGAGCGAGGTCGTCCCCAACCTGCTGCTGGAGTTCCCCGCCCTGTTCAGCGGGATGTTCGGCTATGCCTTCGGCCTCGGCTGGCTCGACACGGCTGTGCACTCGATCACCGCCTACCCGGTGGCGCTCATCGTCGGCTTCCTCGGTCTGACCGGCCTGGGCCGGATGGCGTGGCCGAAGGCTGTCGCGGCGGCGATCGTGTTCACCCCCATGCTCGCGCTGCCGATGCTCACCCTCGTCCGCACCCGGCTCATCGTGGGGGAGAGCGTCCAGCCGCGCTACATCCTCCCGCTGATGCCGATGCTGCTGGCGATCCTCCTGCTCGATCGGACGGCCGACCGGGTCGTCGGGCTCAGCCGGGTCCAGTCCGTGATGATCGCGTTGGCCCTCACCGTGGCCAACGCTGCTGCTGTGTACGCCAACATCCGCCGCTACGTCACCGGCACCGACGGCCCGACCATGATCGACTCGCTCGAGTGGTGGTGGCAGTCGGCGCCGTCCCCGGACACCGTGACGATCGCCGCAGGCGTGTCCTTCGCCGTGTTCGTCGCGCCGATCGTCGTCATGCACTGGCGGCGCCTGCCGCAGGAGGCACCCCCGTCGAGCCCCGTCACCGAGGAGATCGCATGAGCTACCGCGTCGTCGAGTCCGCCGAGGTGTCGCCCCAGGCGACGATCGGCGACGGCAGCAGCATCTGGCACCTCTGCCAGATCCGTGAGAACGCCGTGCTGGGCACCGGGTGCGTCATCGGTCGAGGTGCCTACATCGGTTCGGGCGTCGTGATGGGTGACAACTGCAAGGTGCAGAACCACGCGCTCGTCTACGAGCCGGCACGGCTCGGCAACGGTGTCTTCATCGGCCCTGCGGTCGTCCTGACGAACGACACCTATCCGCGTGCAGTGAACCCGGACGGCTCGCTGAAGTCCGGTGACGACTGGGAGGCGGTTGGCGTCACCATCGAGGACGGTGCGGCGATCGGCGCTCGCGCCGTGTGCGTCGCCCCGGTGACGGTCGGGGCGTGGGCGATGGTCGCCGCCGGAGCGGTGGTCACGTCCGACGTGCCCGCACACGCCCTCGTCGTCGGCGTGCCCGCCCGACGGATCGGTTGGGTCTCCCGCGCGGGCAACAGGCTGCAGGACCGCGGCGACGGCACGTGGGTGGACCCCGTGACCGGAGCCGTGCACGACGAGACAGATGGAAAACTGACAGAGAGGGCGTCCTGATGGACCTCGCATTCATCCCACCCGCCAAGCCGATCATCGGCGACGAGGAGCGCGCGGCCGTCGACGCCGTGCTCGCCACGGGCCAGGTCGCCCAGGGGCCCCAGGTGGCCGCCTTCGAGCAGGAGTTCGGTGACCAGCTGGTCGACGGACGCGCCTGCGTGGCGGTCAACTCCGGCACGTCGGGGCTCCACCTCGGTCTGCTCGCGGCGGGCGTCGGTCCGGGTGACGAGGTCATCGTCCCGTCCTTCACCTTCGCCGCGACCGCGAACTCGGTCGCGCTCACCGGTGCCACGCCGGTCTTCGTCGACATCGAGCCCACGTTCTTCTGCCTGGACCCCGTCGCCGTCGAAGCCGCGATCACCGAGCGGACCAAGGCGATCATGCCGGTCCACCTCTTCGGGCACCCGGCCGACATGACTGCTCTCGGTGAGGTCGCGGCACGTCACGACGTGATGCTCTTCGAGGACGCGGCGCAGGCCCACGGCGCCACCTGGAACGGCGCGAGCGTCGGCTCGTTCGGCTCCTTCGCCATGTTCTCGCTGTATCCGACCAAGAACATGACGTCGGGCGAGGGCGGCATGGTCTCCTGCGCCGACGACGAGCTCGTCCGCCGGGTGAAGCTGCTGCGCAACCAGGGCATGGAGCGCCAGTACGCCAACGAGGTCATCGGCCTCAACAACCGGATGACCGACATCCACGCGGCCATCGGCCGCGTCCAGCTGACCAAGGTCGGCGCCTGGACCGAGACGCGCCGGGCCAACGCGGCCTTCCTCGACGCCCACCTCGAGGGCGTCGTCACGCCTGCCGTGGCCGACGCCGCCACGCACGTCTACCACCAGTACACGATCCGGGTCGCCGAGGACCGCGACGAGGTCGTACGACGTCTCCGTGAGGAGTTCCAGGTCGGGTCGGGCGTCTACTACCCCATCCCCAACCACCGGCTGGAGTCGCTGACCCGGTTCGCGCCGGGGCTGGACCTGCCGGAGACCGAGCGGGCCGCGGCCGAGGTGCTCTCGCTCCCCGTCCACCCCTCGCTCGACCAGTCCGACCTCGACCGCATCGTCGAGGCCGTCAACGTCGTGGTGAAGGCGGGCGCCTGATGAGCACCGACAGGACTCTCCGCACCGGGGTCATCGGCCTCGGCTCGATGGGCCGCCACCACGCGCGGGTGATCCGCGCAACGCCGGGCATGGAGCTCGTCGCGGTCGCGGACCCCATCGGCGACAAGTTCGGCGTGGCCGAGGACCTGCCGGTCCACGCCGACGTCGACGCGTTCATCGCGGCCGGCCTCGACGCGGCCGTGGTGGCGGTGCCCACCGTCCACCACGAGGAGGTCGCCCTGGCGCTGGCCGCCGCTGGTGTCGCCACGATGGTCGAGAAGCCGATCGCGCACTCGGTCGAGGCGGGGGAGCGCGTGGGCGCGGCCTTCGAGGATGCCGGCGTCGTCGGCTGCGTGGGCTACGTCGAGCGGTGCAACCCTGCCGTCATCGCGATGCGCGAGCGCATCCAGCAGGGGGTGCTGGGCGAGATCTACCAGATCACCACCTCGCGTCAGGGCCCGTTCCCGCCCCGCATCACCGACGTGGGTGTCGTGCAGGACCTCGCCACCCACGACTTCGACCTGACCCCGTGGATCGCCGACTCGACCTACGTCCGGCTCACCGCGCACACCCAGCACCGATCGGGCCGTGACAAGGAGGACATGGTGGTCGCCACCGGTCGCCTCGCCAACGGTGTGATCGTCAACCACCTCGTCAACTGGCTCTCGCCGCGCAAGGAGCGCCAGTGCATCGCCACCGGCGAGCGCGGCGCGCTCGTGGCCGACACCCTGACCGGTGACCTGACGTTCTACGCCAACGGCACGTTCGAGAGCGAGTGGGACGCCGTCGCCACCTTCCGGGGCGTCAACGAGGGCGACGTGACGCGGTTCGCCATCCAGAAGCGGGAGCCGCTCGCCGTCGAGCAGGCCCACTTCCGCGACGCCGTGCTCGGCACGGACAGCGCCGGCATCGTGCCGATGACGGAGGGCGTGCAGACCCTGCGCGTCGTCGACGCCTGCCTGCGCTCGGCCGAGGAGGGCCGGGAGATCACGTTGTGAGGTGACCCGTGCGTCCCAGCTCCGCGACGATCGCGGCGGTGGGGTGGAACTGGTCGAGCAGCGAGGGGCGGGCGTAGTCCCGCCAGCCGTCGAGGAAGCCGCGCAGGACCTCCATGTCCAGCCCGGTCAGCAGCAGGTTGTCGCCGATGCCCTGCTGCGACTCGACGGCCTCGCGGTGGATCGCGGCCGGCTTGCCGAGGATGCCGCACTCCTGCTGGAGCCCACCGGAGTCGGTGACGACGAAGCTCGCCCTGGCCAGCAGCGGCATGAAACGTGCGTAGGGCTGCTTGTCGACCAGCCGGAACCGGTCGCCGAACAGGTGACCCAGGCCGAGCTCGTCGATCCGGTTGCGCTCGGTGTTGCCTGCCGGCATGACGAGCGGCATCGCGTCGGTCGACCGGGTCGACTCGGCCAGCACCTCCAGCGTCCGGGAGAAGACGGGGCCGTTGCGCAGCATCTCGAAGCGGTGCAGCGTGACCAGACCGAACTCGTCGGGCAGGTCGATCGCGGGGGCGTCTCCGTCGATGGCCATGCGGAGCGCGTCGATCACCGTGTTGGCCCCGGTGTCGACGATCGAGCCTTTTGCCTTCTCCCGGCGCAGGTGACCCACCTCGAGCTGGGTCGGAGCGAAGTGCAGGGTGGCGATCTTCGCCACGACGCGACGGTTGATCTCCTCGGGCATCGGGTGCCAGATGTCCCCGGTGCGCATCCCGGCCTCCACGTGGGCCACCTCGGCGCGCAGGACGCGCCCGATCAGGGCTCCGAGGACGGTGCTGAACGTGTCGCCGTGCACCACGACGAGCGGGGACGCCTCACCACGCGCCAGTCGACGACGCAGCTCGCGCCGACGGCGTACGACGGTCCAGGCGATGCGCGCGGCCCACCCGGGCACCTGGGTGACGCGTACGACGTCGCTCTGCCGCCCCTCCGGCACGAGGTCGATGCTCGGCTGGGGGAGACCTAGGTCGGCGAGCGTCGCGGGCAGACCGCCGACGTGGAACGCCGTGTTCCAGAGCTCGACCGCCTCGCCCCGCTCCTCCAGCGCGCGGATGACCGGCGCCAGCTTGATGATCTCGGCGGTCGTCCCGGCGATGAAGGCGATCGTCACTGGTTCTCCCTGCCCGACCATCCGGTCGGGACTCGTCTAGGCGTTGCAGTATCGTCTGCTCGCGGATCGAGCGAGCAACGAAAGGGTGGTCCACCACCGTGCAGGACAGCCCGACACGGCCCGCCGGAGACGACCCCGCGCAGGCGTACGCCCGTCTCGGTGTGGTGATGCCAGCCTACAACGAGGGAACGTGGGTGCGGCGGGCGCTCGATGCCCTCGAGGTCGCCGCCTCTCGAGCCGACTGGCCGCTCGAGGTCGTCGTCGTGGATGACGGCGCCACGGATCCCGAGAGCCTCGAGGTGCTGGCCGAGGTCGACGCGCGACCCCACGTCACGGTCGTCCACCAGGCCAACGAGGGACGCTTCGCTGCCCGCAGCCGTGGGCTCGACCTCGTCACCACCGAGCTCGTCCTCCTCCTCGACGCCCGCGTGCAGGTCGACCCGGAGTCGCTGGGCCGGATCCGCGCGGCGGTGTCGCGCGGCGAGCGTGTGTGGAACTACGACGTCACGCCCGCGTCCACCGAGCTCGCGGCCCTGTTCTGGACAGGCATCACCAAGGTGTGGTGGCGCGACTACTTCCGCGACCGCAGGGCCGTCGCGTTCGGTCCGGACGACTTCGACCGCTACCCGAAGGGCACCACGGCGTTCCTCGCGCCCGCACAGCTGCTGCGCGACGCCGCGGCCGGCTTCGAGTCGCACTTCGACAACCGCGCGCTCGCGTCCGACGACACTCGGTTGCTCCGAGCCGTCGCCGAGGTCGAGCACATCCACCTCTCGCCCGACGTGATGTGTCGCCACCACGTGAAGTCGGGGCGTACGGCCTGGATGAGGCAGTGCTACTACCGAGGGACCACCTTCGTCGACGGCTACCTGGGCGACCCCGGCCGCGCGGGCAGCATGCTGGCAGGTGCGGCGGGTGCCGGTGCGCTCGGCCTCGTCGTGACGTGGTCGGCCCCGCGCGCGACCGCGGCCGCCGCCGTGGTCGGGTGCGCCTCGACCGCGTCGGTGACCCGCTGGGCGGGCGGCACGCCGCGGGAGTCGGTGGCGGTCGGCCTGCTGACCCCCGCGTTCGGCGTGCTCTTCGGCGCGGGAGTGGTGCGCGGCCTGCGCATGGCTGCCGGACGACGTGGCCGATAGCGCCGGGGCGCCCGAGGCCGGCGCCGTCGCCGGCTCCCACCTCGGGTTGCTGTCGAGCGCGTTCTTCGCCTCGAGCGGGCTCGGCCTGCTGCTGCTGGTGGTCATCGCGCGGTGGCTCACACCCGCGGACAACGCTCACTTCCAGGCCGTGTGGGGCCTGATCTTCGCCTTCGCCAGCGTCATGGGGGCCTTGGAGCAGGAGGTCACGCGACGCGCCACGTCGGCCCACCTGGACGGCCATCGCACCCCGGTGGGCGTCGTCCAGTCCGTGCTGCTGGCAACGCTGGCCTGCGTCGTGGTGCTGGGCGCCCTGCTGGCGACTCCCCAGGGGCGGGCGGTCGTGCAGGGCTCGATCGCGATCGTGCTCCTGACGCTGTTCGCCATGGTCAACTTCGTGGTGCTGATCCTCTCCCGCGGGATCCTCCTCGGACGCGGCGCCATCCGCCCGTACGCCGCGCTGCTCGCCGGCGAAGGTGCCCTGCGGCTGGTGGTCCTCGGTGTCCTCCTCGCCAGCGGGCTCGACGGCACCGTCGTCTGGGCGGTCGTCGCCACGGTGGGCGGATCGCTCGTGTGGGTCTTCGTGGTCGTCCGGGTCGCGCGCGAGATCGACTGGTCGAGCCGGCGCGACCGCTGGCGCGAGGTGGGCGGGACCGTCGCTGCCCTCGCCACGGCCAACGGCCTCTCCGCGCTCGTGCTCACCGGCTTCCCGACGGTGGCGGCCACGATCGTCGGCAACGCGGCCGACCTCGCCGTGCTCTTCGCCGTGATCACGCTGGCGCGGGCTCCTCTCGCGCTGCTCGCGCCCGTCCAGGCGCTCACGGTGCCCACGGTCGTGCGGTGGAGCCGTGACGGGGACACCCGACGGATCTCGCGTGCCCTCGCCCAGATCGCCGGTGGCAGCGCCGTGGTCGCGCTCGCGGGCGCCGCAGTCGGCTACGTCCTCGGCCCCTGGGCGGTCGCGCTCGTGCTGGGGGCGGACTACCGTCCGTCCGCGGTGATGGCCGCGCTGGTGGCCGGGGCGACGTGCGTGATGGCCGGCGCCCTGCTCCAGGCCGCCGCCCTGGTCGCGCTCCAGCGCTACTGGCAGCTCACCGCCTGCTGGGCCGTCGCGATCGCCGGAGCCGCCGTCGTGATGCTCGCGCCACCCTGGAGCCCGGAGGATCGCGGACTGGGTGGCTTCACTGTCGCCTCGCTCGCGGCGTTCGTCGCCACCGCCGTCGCCGTACGCCTGAGCGTGGTCGCCGCCGACCAAGGCTCCGAGGCCGGGGGCCATTAAGGTGCCCCCCATGCCACTGCGACCCGACGAGCGTGTGCTCGTGGTCATCCCGGCCTGGAACGAGGCCGGGATCATCGCCACGACGATCGCCGAGATCCGTGCCTCACGACCAGGACTGGACCTCCTCGTGGTCGACGACGGCTCCGGCGACGACACCGCGGACATCGCGGAGGCAGCGGGCGCCCTCGTCGCCCGCCTCCCGTTCAACCTCGGAGTCGGGGGTGCGATGCGCGCCGGCTACCGCTACGCGCTCCGCGAGGGCTACGACGTGGTGGTCCAGATCGACGCGGACGGCCAGCACGACCCCACCTACCTCGACACCCTCATCGAGGGACTGGGCGAGGCCGACGTCGTCATCGGTGCACGCTTCGCCGGTGAGGGGAGCTACCGCGCGACGGGGCCGCGCAGGTGGGCGATGTGGTTGCTGGCAGGAGTGCTCTCGCGCCTGGCGCGCACGAGGCTGACCGACGTCACCAGCGGTTTCCGTGCCGCTAACCGGCGAGCCGTCGCCGTGTTCGCCGACCACTACCCCGCGGAGTACCTGGGCGACACCGTCGAGTCCCTCGTGATCGCGATCCGGGTCGGGTGCACGGTGCGCCAGGTGCCGGTCGAGATGCGTCCACGCACGGTCGGCCAGGCCAGCCAGAGTCCTCTGCGCGCGACCGTCTACCTCGCCCGTGCCGTGGTGGCGCTGGGACTCGCGCTCGTTCGCCGGTGGCCGGCGGCCACCGAGACGCTGGGACAGGAGAAGGGATGAGCTCCACGTTCACGCTCGGCCTGATCGGCGGGCTCTTCACGCTGGGCGTCATCTTCGAGATGCTGCGGCGCCAGCGCCTGCGCGAGAAGTACGCCGTGATCTGGGTCGTCGTGGTCCTCGCCACCGTGTTGCTCGCGCTGTTCCCGCAGCTGCTGACGCGCTCCGCGAACGTGCTGGGCGTCGAGGTCCCGGCCAACCTGCTGTTCTTCGGCGCGATCATGTTGCTGCTGTTCATCTCGATCCAGCTGAGCTACGAGATCGGTCGGCTGGAGGAGCGGACCCGCACGCTCGCCGAAGAGGTCGCGCTGCTGAGGCTGCAGCACGAGCAGGCGCACGGGCCGTCCGCTCCCGAGCCCACGGACGTCGTCGAGCCTGATGACCGGGGCGTCGACGACGAGGCGAAGGAGGACGACCGGTGGTGAAGCAGCAGCCCGAGCAGCAGGCCCCGCCGGTGCAGCGCCTCCGGGTGCGCTACGCCAAGCGCGGCCGGCTGCGTTTCACCAGTCACCGCGACTTCAGCCGCGCCTTCGAGCGCGCCGTGTTCCGCGCACGGGTGCCGATGGCGTACTCCTCGGGCTTCAACCCGCACCCGCGCATCTCGTACGCCGGTGCGGCGCCGACCGGCTCGGCGAGCGAGGCGGAGTACCTCGAGCTCGCGCTCGCCGAGGTCGTCGTTCCCGCCGACGTGCACGCGATGCTCGACGAGGCGCTGCCGCCGGGGCTCGACGTCCTCGACGTCGTGGAGTCAGCGGGCGGCTCGCTGTCCGACCTGCTCGAGGGCAGCCGGTGGCGCATCGACCTGGCCGTGGCTTCCGCCGAGGTGACCGACGCGGTGGAGCGCTTCCTCGCCGCGGACGAAGCGCTGGTGGAGCGGATGACCAAGAAGGGCATGCGCGAGTTCGACGCCCGCGCCGCCGTCGTCTCGCTCTCGGTCCTCGCCGACGAGGGTGCGACCGGTGTGGACGGGCGTACGACGCTCGACGTCGTGCTGCGTCACGGCACGCCGGCCGTCCGCCCCGACGACGTGCTCCGCGGCCTCACCACGGTCGCCGGGCTCGAGACGGGCCAGGCGCCCCTGATGACCCGGCTCTCGCAGGGACCGCTGCTCGCCGACGGCGAGGTCGGCGACCCGCTGGCATCTCGGCCTTAGCGGCCGGCGCGGGTCGGTGTGCGATACTCGCAGCGTTCGACACCCCGGCACACACGTCGGGACCTGTCGAGCCGACGACGTTCTCGCCGGCCACGCCCCGCACCTTGGGGGAGGGGTCGGCACCCCGAGCGGGTGGACGTCACCGGACCGCGACGCGGCCACAGGAGTCGGTGAGAGCGACTCCCACGGTGGCCCGGCGACCGCGGCAGGTGACGAGCAGCCGCCGGAGACGCACACACGCGGAGGGTGTCGCCGCCACTGAAGCTTTGCGTCCCCGGGATCGTCACTCGAGATCGGCGGACGCCGTATCGGCACCGCCACGGTGCCCGAGGAGCGACCATGCTCGACCAGGACGACCAGAACGAGCCCACGGAAGCCGGCACCGGAGCGATCCCCTCCTCCGAGCCCGCACCCCCCGTCGTGACCCGACGGACGCGCAGGGCCCCCGCCAAGAAGGCGGCCGCGGCCCAGGCCCCGAGCGAGGCACCCGCTGCTGACAGCGCGGCTGAGCCGGTTGCGGAGCCGATCACCGCGCCGGTCGCCGAGGCGCCGGCCAAGAAGGCCAGCGCCCGCAAGGCACCTGCCAAGAAGGCCGCTGCCAAGCGCACGTCCACGCGCAAGATGGCCGAGTCCTCCACCGAGGCGCCGACCGACACGGGCACCGACACCGTGCCGGAGGCTCCCGCTGCGGAGGAGTCCGCCCCCGCGAAGAAGGCCACCACCCGCAAGAGCGCCGCCGCCAAGGCGCCGGCCCGGAAGTCGGCCGCCAAGCGCACCGCCAAGACGGCTGCGGCTGCCGAGCCCGACCCGTCCCCCGAGACCACCGCCGCCGCCGAGGCTGACGCACCCGCGGAGCCCGGCGGCCACGCCGTGCTGTTCCAGGCTCCCGTCGCGACCACCACCCGGCGTACGCGCAAGAAGGCCGCGCCGGAGCCGGTCGAGGTCGAGGTCGAGACCGCTGAGGACGACGAGGACGAGGCCGCGACCGGCGCCGATGTCGACGCCGCACCCGTCGAGCAACCCGCGCCGGCGAAGAAGTCGGCCCGCAAGTCCCGCGCCAAGAAGGCCACCCAGGCTCCGGAGCCGGAGGCCGACACGTCCACCGACGACGCCGACGCTCCCGAGGCGGCCGACGCGCAGTCCGACGCGCAGTCCGACTCCCAGTCCGACTCCCAGTCCGATTCCCAGTCCGACGACGAGTCCGGCGACGACGAGACCGGCGGCCCCCGTCGGCGTCGGCGCCGCGGTGGTCGCCGTCGCCGCAAGGGCGGCGACGGGGGCGACTCCGCCGAGGGCGCGGACGACTCGTCCGACGACTCCTCGGACGACGCGACCACGGACACCGCCGGTGACAAGACGGGCGACAAGCCCGGCGACGACTCCTCGGCTGACGCGGCGGAGGGCAGCGGCGAGGGTTCCTCGCGCCGCCGCCGTCGCCGCCGTCGCTCCGGCGACGAGGGTGGGGACGACGACGCTCCCAACACCGTCACCCGCGTCCGCAAGACCCGCTCCGCCGAGGACCAGATCACCTCGGTCCAGGGCTCGACGCGTCTCGAGGCCAAGAAGCAGCGCCGCCGCGAGGGTCGCGAGGCCGGTCGCCGCCGCGCGCCGATCGTGAGCGAGGCCGAGTTCCTCGCCCGTCGCGAGTCGGTCGAGCGCGTCATGGTGATCCGCCAGCGCCAGGACCTCACCCAGATCGCCGTCCTCGAGGACAAGGTGCTCGTCGAGCACTACGTCGCCCGCGAGTCGCAGACCTCGCTCATCGGCAACGTCTACCTCGGGCGCGTGCAGAACGTGCTGCCCTCGATGGAGGCCGCCTTCATCGACATCGGCAAGGGTCGCAACGCGGTCCTCTACGCCGGCGAGGTCAACTGGGCTGCCCTCGGCCACAAGGAGGGCCAGGCGCGCAAGATCGAGTCGGTCCTCTCGAGCGGCCAGATGGTGCTCGTCCAGGTCACCAAGGACCCGATCGGCCACAAGGGCGCCCGCCTCACCAGCCAGGTCAGCCTCGCCGGCCGCTTCCTCGTCTACGTCCCGGACGGCACCACGTCCGGCATCTCGCGCAAGCTGCCCGACACCGAGCGCAGCCGGCTCAAGACGCTCCTCAAGGAGATCGTCCCCGACACGGCCGGCGTCATCGTCCGTACGGCTGCCGAGGGCGCCAGCGAGGAGGAGCTGACCCGCGACGTCGAGCGGCTCAAGGCCCGCTGGGAGGACATCGAGAAGAAGTCGGGCAACAAGGGCTCCGGCCCGCAGCTCCTCTACGGGGAGCCCGACCTGACCCTCAAGGTCGTCCGCGACCTCTTCACCGAGGACTTCTCCAAGCTCGTCATCGAGGGTGACGACGCCTGGGACACCGTCCACGCGTACGTCGACTCGGTGGCGCCGGACCTGACCGAGCGCGTCGAGAAGTACCAGCGCAACGGCGCCGGCGACGTGTTCTCGACCTACCGGATCGACGAGCAGATCCACAAGGGCCTCGACCGCAAGGTCTGGCTGCCCTCCGGTGGCTCGCTGATCATCGACCGCACCGAGGCGATGACCGTCGTCGACGTCAACACCGGCAAGTTCACCGGCTCCGGGGGCAACCTCGAGGAGACGGTCACCAAGAACAACCTCGAGGCCGCCGAGGAGATCGTGCGCCAGCTCCGGCTGCGCGACATCGGCGGCATCATCGTCGTCGACTTCATCGACATGGTCCTGGAGTCCAACCGCGACCTCGTCGTCCGGCGTCTCGTCGAGTGCCTCGGCCGTGACCGCACCCGCCACCAGGTCGCCGAGGTCACCTCGCTCGGCCTGGTGCAGATGACCCGCAAGCGGATCGGCACGGGCCTGCTCGAGTCGTTCAGCGAAAACTGCGAGCACTGCCAGGGTCGCGGAGTGGTCATCAAGGACCAGCCTGTCGACCCCGACGCCCCGGCTGCCGAGGGCGAGGGCCGCCGCAGCGGTCGCCGCCGCGGCCGTCGCGGGGCCGGCGACGAGGCCGGTGCGAACGGCAACGGAAACGCGAACGGCAACGGGAGCCACGCGCCGTCGCCCAAGGACGTCGCCGCGATGGCGCGCCACGAGAAGCCCGCCGACGAGGAGTCCGAGCCCGAGACCGAGCCCGAGGCCGAGCCCGAGCCCGGGACCGAGGCTGCGCCGTCCGACGCCCCGTCGGGCGGTGGCCAGGCAACCGCATCGACGGACGAGACGGTTGCCGACGCACTGCCCGTCGAGGACACCCCGTCGGGCGGTGGCCAGGCAACCGACTCGGCCGAGGAAACGGTTGCTGAGGCACCGCCGGTCGCCGAGAAGCCGTCGAGCGGTGAGCAGGCCACCGGATCCGCCGGGGAAATGACTGCTGACGCACCGCCGACCGAGGCACCTGTCGAGGACGAGAAGCCGCGGGTCGTGACGCGGACGCGTCGGCGCTCGGCCAGCCGCCCCGCCGGCCCGCCCGCCCTTCCCGCGACGCCGACCTCCGGCGTGGCTGGCACGCTGCCGGACTCCGGCGCGGTCGAGCCCGGCACCGCGGGCGTCGAGCCCGGTGAGGTGGCGACGTCCGAGGTGCCGACCGTCGAGCACGTGCCGATCAAGAAGAAGGGCTCGCGCAAGCGATGACCGAGGTGTCACAGGAGACCGCAGCATGACGAGCGGGGCGGAGCCGTTGCGGCGTGTGCCGTGGAGCGCGCGCGAGTCGCGGCGACCCTGGCCCTCCGCCACTCACGCACTGCTCCTCGGCACCGGTGCGGTCCTGGCGCTGGGCATCCTGGTCACGGTGCTCAACATGCCCGACCTGCCCTACCACCCGGCTCGTGACCTCGAGCTCCGCGCCACCTACGACGCCTACCTCGAGACGGGCGTCCCGCTCGTCAAGCAGAACGGCACCGGCACGTGGTACGGAGGCGCGGTGCCCGGGGCCGGCCTGACCAAGGCAGCCGGTGACGACGACCCGGGCAGCTACCTCATCGCCTCGTGGATGAGTCACCTCACCGGCTCCGCCTCGCCGTACCCGGGGCTGCGCTGGGTGATGGCGCTGCTGTGCGCGCTCCCCATGCTGATCCTGCCGGTCACGGTCGCGCGCGTCTTCGGTCGGGCGCGGGCCGGCGTGGCGATGCTCGCGCTGCCCGCCCTGACCTGGCTCGTCAACGGAACGGTGCTGACCGGCACCGAGTACGGCCTCGCCGACCAAGTCTCGCCCACACGGGTCTACGCGCTCTACGGGCTGCCCGCGTCCCTGATGTTCCTCAGCCTGGTGCTCGTGGCCTACGCGGTCGTACGCCGCCCGGGTGTGCGTGCGGCGCTGGCCTGGACCGCCGTGCTGGTGGTGCTCGCCGTGTGCGGCAACCTCCTCCGGTCGCTGTCGGGTGTGGGCATCGCCCTGGCCGTCGGCGTCGTCTGGTGGGTCGCGTGGCGCGGACGGCTGCGCTGGGCCGTCGCGGTGGGCGCAGCCCTGCTCGGCGCAGGGTTGTCCTGGTGGCTACCCGGCGTCGTGATGGACCGCATCAACGAGTCCCGCGACCGGGTGGTGATCGCCGAGGCCTCGCGGCTCCCGGACGCCCACGGCACCTGGCACCCGCTCTACCTGGGCCTGTCCTACCCCCAGCCGATCACCGGCGCCCCGTCGCCGTTCGGTGTCCAGTGGTCCGACGAGTTCGGCTGGCAGAAGGCACGCGAGATCGACCCGGACGTCGTCATCGCGAGCGCCGAGTACGACGCGATCATGAAGGACCTGTTCCTCGACGAGGTGAAGGGGGACCCGCTCGCGGCCGTCCGCCTCTACCTCACCAAGGCGTTCTTCGTCGTGAAGCACTTCGCCGCCGTGCTGGTGGTCGTCCTGTTCGCGGTGGTCATGGTCTGGCGTCGCCGCGGGTCGCCACGCCGACGCATGCTCCAGGCCTCGGCCGCCGCCGTGCCGATCCTGCTCCTGGGCCTCATCCCGACCGTGCTGGTCATGCCGATGCTGTACTACTTCAGCGAGCTCGCGGCCGGGCTCGGCCTGCTGCTCGCGCTCGCGCTCGGTGGACTCGTCTGGACGATTTCCACGATGCCGTCGGTCGTCCGCGTCGACGAGCGGACCATGGCGCGCGACCGCCTCGTCCGGGCCGAGCCCGGTCCGCACGCGCGGCTCTCGGTCGTCGTCCCCACCCGCAACGGCGAGGACGTGCTGACCGACTGCCTGGAGACCCTGGCGACCAGGCTCACGGACGAGGACGAGCTGGTCGTCGTGGAGAACGGGTCGACGGACGGGACCACCGCGCTGCTGGAGTCGGTCGCGGCGGCGTGGAGCCACGCAGTCCCGCTCCGCGTCCTGCACAGCGAGCCGGGCCTCGGTCACGCTCTGCGCACCGGCGTGCTGGCCAGCCGCGGGCGCCGCGTCCTGCTGACCGCCGACGACCTCCCGTTCGGCTTCACCGACCTCGACGCCTTCGACGCCCTCCCGAGCGACGCCGTCGTCGCCGTCGGGTCGAAGGCGCACCCTGCCTCCCGGGTCGACCGCGTGTGGCGTCGCGAGCTCCAGTCTCGTGTCTTCCGGTGGCTCCGGAGCGCGCTCCTGCACTCGACCGTCGGGGACAGCCAGGGCACGATCTGGGTCGACGGTCCGTGGGCTCGCTCCTTCGCGGCGGTGTCCCGCGAGGGTGGGCTGATGTGGACCGTCGAGCTGGTGCTGGCCGCCGAGCAGCAGGGCATCGACGTCTGGGAGGTCCCCGTCACGCTCGAGCAGTCGCACGACGCGGTCGCGAGTCGCTTCCGGCTGCGCGACGCCCGGATCGCGGTGGTGGAGATCGTGAGCCTCGCCGTGCGCAAGGACGACTACTCCGGACAGCAGTGGATGAGCGCCGGCCAGGTGCTCGCCGACGTCGGTCAGGGAGCGTCGTGATCCTCGTTTTGCGGGGTCGCCACCTGTTCCCGTACTCTTGAGCGTCGGTGTGCAAGACGTACCGATCCCTGCGCGCCCGCCCCGCGGCCGTACTCGCCGAAGCTCGTGGCGCCACGTCATGGGTCAGGGCGTGCGCAGGTCCCAGAACCAGTAATTTTCACCCCGTAGTCCGTATCGAGGAGAGTGACTCGCCGTGTACGCAGTCGTGCGCAGTGGCAGCAAGCAGCAGAAGGTTGCCGTGGGCGACGTCATCGAGATCGACGCGATGGGTGCTGCCGGTGACACGCTCACCCTCCCCGTCGTGATGGTCGTCGACGGCGACACGGTCACCGCGACCGGCCTGGACAAGGCCAGCGTGACCGTCGAGGTGACCGGCCGCACCAAGGGCCCGAAGATCATCATCCAGAAGTACAAGAACAAGACCGGCTACAAGAAGCGCCAGGGTCACCGCCAGAAGTACACCCAGGTCAAGGTCACCGACATCTCCCTCTGAGCGTTCGCTCGAGGTCGTCCGTCTTCATCTCAAAGGACTGAACAATGGCTCACAAGAAGGGTGCTGCGAGCACCAAGAACGGCCGTGATTCCAACGCCCAGCGCCTCGGCGTGAAGCGCTTCGGCGGCCAGGTCGTCGGCGCCGGCGAGATCATCGTCCGCCAGCGCGGCACCCACTTCCACCCGGGCACCGGTGTGGGCCGTGGCGGCGACGACACCCTCTTCGCCCTGCAGGCCGGCGCCGTCGAGTTCGGCACCCGCCGCGGTCGTCGCGTGATCAACATCGTCCCCGGCGAGTGACGTCACCGCGACACTGAGCACTTCTGCGAAGGGCGTCCCTGTCTAGGGGGCGCCCTTCCTGCATTCCACCCCCACAGCAAGGAACCCCATGGCCATCCCCAGCTTCGTCGACCAGGTCACGCTGCACCTCGCAGCAGGACGCGGCGGCAACGGCGTGGCCTCGGTCAAGCGCGAGAAGTTCAAACCGCTCGGCGGTCCCGACGGCGGCAACGGCGGCCAGGGCGGGTCGATCATCCTGGAGGTCGACACGAGCGTGACGACCCTCGTGGACTACCACCACAGCCCCAAGCGCAAGGCCGACAACGGCGGCCAGGGCGCCGGTGACCACAAGAACGGCGGCAACGGCAAGGACCTCGTCCTGCCCGTCCCCGACGGCACGCTCGTCAGGGACGCCGAGGGCAACGTCCTGGCGGACCTCGTCGGTCAGGGCACGACGCTCGTGATCGCCGCCGGCGGGCGCGGTGGCCTCGGCAACGCCGCCCTCGCCTCCTCCAAGCGCAAGGCGCCCGGGTTCGCCCTGCTGGGTGAGCCCGGCGACGAGCTCGTCGTACGCCTCGAGCTGAAGGTCGTCGCCGACATCGGCCTCGTCGGCTTCCCGAGCGCCGGCAAGTCCTCCCTGATCGCGGCGATGTCGCGGGCGCGGCCCAAGATCGCCGACTACCCGTTCACCACGCTCATCCCCAACCTCGGCGTCGTCACCGCCGGCGAGACCACCTTCGTGGTCGCCGACGTCCCCGGCCTGATCGAGGGCGCCGCGGAGGGTCGGGGCCTCGGCCACGACTTCCTCCGCCACATCGAGCGCTGCGCCGCGCTGGTGCACGTGGTCGACACCGCGTCCATCGAGCCCGGCCGCAACCCGGTCGACGACCTCGACGTCATCGAGGGCGAGCTCGCCCGCTACGGCGGGCTCGAGGACCGGCCCCGGCTGGTCGCCCTCAACAAGGTCGACGTGCCCGACGGCCAGGACATCGCCGACATGGTCGTCGAGGAGCTCCGCGGCCGCGGCCTGCGGGTCTTCGAGGTCAGCGCCGCCTCCGGTGCGGGCCTGCGCGAGCTGACGTTCGCGATGGCCGAGATCGTGGTCGCGTCCCGCGAGGACGCCCCCGAGGCGGAGCCGCAGCGGATCGTGCTGCGGCCGAAGGCCGTCGACAGCGGCGAGGACTTCGAGGTCGTCGCGACCGACGAGGGCTGGCGGGTGCGCGGCGTGAAGCCCGAGCGGTGGGTGCGCCAGACCGACTTCAGCAACGAGGAGGCCGTGGGCTTCCTCGCCGACCGCCTCAACCGGATGGGCGTCGAGCTCCGGCTCGCGAAGATGGGCGCCCAGGAGGGCGACGCGGTGCTCATCGGGTCCGACACCAACTCCGTGGTCTTCGACTTCAAGCCCAGCATCGAGGCCGGCGCCGAGATGCTCGGTCGCCGTGGCGAGGACGAGCGGCTCCGCGAGGCCCGCCCGGCCCGCGACCGCCGCCGTGACATCGCCGAGGGCATGGAGACCAAGGCCGAGGAGGAGGCGCGCGCCGACGTGGCCCGCCGCCTCGACGAGGAGCGCCGCAAGAACAAGAAGGGCCCCGACAAGAGCTCGGGCAGCTCGGGTGTGGGACCGATGGCCTACGAGATCGGCACGAAGGACGACCCCGACTGGGACGGCGAGGAGTGAGCGACCGCGCGGGGCTCGTCAGCGCCGCCCGACGCATCGTCGTCAAGGTCGGCTCGTCGTCGCTGACCACTGCAGCGGGCGGCATCGACCCCGCGCGCGTACGTCGCCTCGTCGAGGTCCTCGCGGCAGCGAAGGGTGCCGGTGCCGAGGTCGTCCTCGTGTCGTCGGGGGCGATCGCCGCGGGGCTCGCTCCGCTCGGGCTGACGAAGCGGCCGCGGGCGCTCGCCGCCCAGCAGGCCGCGGCGTCGGTCGGGCAGGGCCTGCTGGCGCACCGCTACCAGGAGGAGTTCGCCCGGCACGGCATCGTCACGGGGCAGGTGCTCCTCACCGTGGACGACGTCACCCGGCGCGTGCACTACCGCAACGCCCACCAGACCTTCGCCAAGCTCCTCGAGCTCGGGGTCGTGCCGATCGTCAACGAGAACGACACGGTGGCGACCTCCGAGATCCGCTTCGGCGACAACGACCGGCTGGCCGCGCTGGTGGCCCACCTCGTGCACGCCGACCTCCTGGTCCTGCTCTCCGACGTCGACGGCCTCTACGACGGGCCGCCCGGCCGGGACGGCTCGACGCTGGTGCCCGTGGTGCGGTCGGAGGCCGACCTCGCGGGGATCACCATCGGGACCACGGGCGCCTCGGGTGTCGGCACCGGCGGGATGACGACCAAGGTCGACGCCGCGCGGATCGCCACCGGCGCCGGCATCGACGTGGTGCTGACCTCCGCCGACCAGGCGGCTGCCGCGCTCACCGGCTCCGAGGTCGGCACGCTGTTCGAGGCGACCGGCAAGCGTCGCCCCACCCGTCTGCTGTGGCTGGCGCACGCCACGTCGGGGCAGGGCACGCTGACCCTC
Source organism: Nocardioides baculatus (assembly GCF_016735675.1). Classification (GTDB taxonomy): domain Bacteria; phylum Actinomycetota; class Actinomycetes; order Propionibacteriales; family Nocardioidaceae; genus Nocardioides; species Nocardioides baculatus. Next base: position 124,206 of record NZ_JAERSG010000002.1, read on the forward strand.
GACGCGGGCGCCGTACGCGCCGTGGTGGAGCGCCGCGCCTCGCTCCTCGCGGCCGGCATCACCGGGGTCGACGGCAGCTTCGTGGCCGGTGACGCGGTCGACGTCCTCGACCCGGACGGCGCCGTGGTCGCCCGCGGGCTGGTCAACTTCGATGCCGAGGAGCTCCCGGCGCTGCTCGGTCGCTCGACCGGCGACCTCAAGGCCGCGCTCGGGGCGGCCTACGAGCGCGAGGTCATCCACCGCGACGACCTCGTCCTGCTCTAGCGTCCGACCCGCAAGTCGTGGGTCAGTCCTCGGACAGGATCCCCTCGAGCTCGTCCATGGTCGCGGTGAAGGAGCCCTCGAGGTCGACGTCGTAGGCGTCGGCCAGCGTCAGCACGCTCCAGAGGCAGTCGGCGAGCTCGTGGGCCAGCGCCTCGTCGAGGTCCTCGCGCGGGCGTACGCCGGCCTTGCCCTGCACCAGCTTGGCGAGGTCGCCCACGTCGCCGAGGAAGCCGAGCATGATCTCCTCGGTTGTCCACGACCGTCCGTAGGTCGACGCCTCGACGTCGGCGTACTGCGCGCGGATCGTCCGGGCCCGCTCCTGCATCTGCTGGAAGTCCATCCGCGCATCCTGCCTCAGCCGAAGGTGCGCGGCAGGACCAGTGCTGCGGCGAGCCGCTCGGCGTACGGCTCCCGCTCCTCGGGTGTCGCCCACCGTGTGTCGTGGTGACGCTGGTAGAGCCGGTCGTCCTCATGGCGGGGAAAGACGTGGACGTGCAGGTGCCAGACGTCCTGGTTCCCGTCGGGCTCGTTGTGCTGCCGCGTCGAGATGCCCGTGCAGTCGTACGACCCGCGCATCGCGATGGCGACCTGCCGCGTGAGGTCCCAGACAGCGTGGCCGGCCTCGGCAGGGATGTCGTAGAGGTTCTCGTGGTGACCGCGGGGGATCACCAGCGCCGCTCCCGGGTTGTCGGGCCACCACTTCGGGGAGACGCGTGCATAGGCGAGGTCCGTGACGGCGACGACGTCGCCGGGTTGGTTGTGCTCGTCGTGCACGCCCACCTGGATCCGGCAGAACGGGCAGTCGTAGTCGGGCGGCTCGTGCATGGCGCCAGCCTGTCATCCGTGGCCGAGGCATCGGCGCTAGCGTCGGTCCCGTGACCGACCGCGAGCCACTGCACCGCACGCCCGAGGAGGTGGCCGAGGACGAGGAGTTCTTCGGCTGGTACGGCCCATGGGCTCCCCTCGACCCGGACGGCCTGGCCGACGTCATGGCCGGCTTCGAGCGGCCGTGGTGGATCGTCGGCGGCTGGTCGATCGAGGCCTTCACCCATGTGCCCCGCGAGCACGAGGACGTCGACCTCACGCTGCTCGCCTGCGACCTGCCCGCCTTCCGCGCCCACGTCGGCGTCCAGTGGCACCTCTGGAGCAACCACGGCGGCACCCTGCGGCCCTTCAACGACCGCTTCCCCGAGGTGCTCGACACGAGCAGCCAGGTCTGGATCCGGCGCAGCGCCGCCGATCCGTGGGTGATCGACCTGCCGATCACCCCCGACCGCGACGGGCTCTGGACCAACAAGCGCGACCCCGACCACGTCGCGCCGCTCGAGGACGTGACGTGGGTGGCGGAGTCCGGCATCCGCTACCTGCGACCCGAGATCACCTTGCTCTACAAGGCTGTGCTCCACCGGCCCAAGGACGACCGCGACCTGGCCGTGACGTGGCCGTTGCTCGATCCGGCCGCGCAGGAGTGGTTACGCACCACAGTGGCGCGGCTCTACCCCGGTCACGACTGGCTGGACACGATGGACTGAGCGACGCCTTCCGCGACCCAGGTCATGGCCTGGTCGCGGAGCTGGGGCTTCGTCATCCCGAGCTCGGCCAGCAGGACGTCGTCGGTCGAGCCGGCGGGGGAGCTCAGGGCACGCACCAGCCTCCACAGCGCCTCCTCGCCACGCGTCACGGCGATGTAGTCGCAGACGAGGCCGGCGAGCGCGTAGTTCGCACTCGCGTTGCGCCCGTAGAACCGCCGGGTCTCCTCCAGCGCTGCGCGGCGCGCGCCCAGCATCTCGCGCGCCGCGATGAGGCGGCGCTGCTCGACGGGGTACGTCGAGCGGGCGACGTACTGCGCGACGCCCTCGGTCAGCCAGAGCGGCACCCGGCCGGTGGTGGGGCCGAGCGCGACGTGGGTGAGCTCGTGGCGGAAGACCTCCCCGCGCGACAGGACATCGCCCACGACGGTCGGGTTGACGATGAAGCGGTACGCCGCGACCGGTCCGCCCCGGCGCGTGAACACCGGGAAGGCGACGCCGGCCGTGTTGTCGACGCCCATCTCGGTCATCTCGGCCAGCGCGGTGATGTCGGAGGAGCCGTAGACGACGAAGCTGCCCGTCCACGCCGGGATGTGCCGGCGCACGGTGGCGGTGGTGGCGGCCAGGTCGCTCATCATGTAGTCGGCGTGCTCGACGGTGTCCTCGTCGAAGATGCCGAGGATCTTGCCCTTCTGCCGGACCTGGATGTGGGCGACGTCCCAGGGAGCGGGGATCCAGCCCGTCCTCTCGTCGAACTCGGGATCGTGGTCCTCCGCCAGCACGACCTCGCCGTCGCTGCGGACGAACGTCCAGAGCATCTCCTGCGTCACCGGCTTCGCGTCGAAGCCGTCCAGGCGCATGGTGAAGTCGACCGGCAGCTGCAGGCCGCCGTCGCGGTCGAGGTCGTCCAGCAGGCCCTCGTCGCCCAGCTCGAAGGACACGTCCTCGACCGGCAGCAGCGCGAGGTTGTCGAACCACCTCGCCTGGCGGGAGGAGAAGCCGAGCTCGTCCGGGTCGACCGTCGCCAGGAAGGCGCCGCGGTCATCGCTCCTCAACGCCGCCTCGCGGGCCTCGAGCAGCGCGAGTGCCTCCTCGCGCATCGACCCGTCGTGGCCAACGGCCGGGGCCGGTCGCTGGCGGAGCGTCACCGGCGCCGACTCCTCCGTGGTGGGCGCGTCGCCCTGGCAGCCTGCGAGGGGCGCCAGGAGGAGGAGGGCGAGGCCGGCGGGCCACGCGCGCGAGGCACGCATGCGGCGGAGCATAGGTCGGTCGACGGGCGGGTGGGACGGGTTCGAGCAGGAAGGTGCCCGTCAGACGGCGCCGGTCCACGCCAGGGCGTCGGCGGTCAGCTGCTCGGTGTCGACCCCCAGCTCGCGCTGGAGGATGCGGTCCGGGTCGGCGCGCCTCGTGGCCCGGAAGGCCGCCATGAGGTCCCAGAGGGTGTCGGGGCCACGCGTGGTGGCGAGGTAGTCGCAGACGATGCCGGCGAGGGTGTAGCTGGCCACGGGACGCACCTGGTAGAAGTCCCGGCCGTTCCTGAGCTGCGCGCCCGCGGGATCGCCCAGCTGCCGTGCCCGCCTCCGCTTGCGGTCGGCGAGCGGATCGCTCGACCCGGCGACGTACATGGCGGACCCCTCGACCAGCCACTCCGGGCTGTGGTCGTCGAGCTCGCCGAGGGCGACGTGGGTGAGCTCGTGGCGCAGGAGGGAGAGGCGGTCGACCGGGTCGAGGGTCGACTCGGGGTTGAGGATCATCCGGTAGGACGCCACCGCGCGTCGACCGGGCCGCGCCGCGACGGGGAAGGCGACGCCGGCGGTCCTGCTGGCGTCCATCAGGCTCATCCGGTCGAGGGCGTCGAGGTCGCTGATCGTGTAGACGACCGCGCGTCCCGACCACTCGGGCACCAGCGCGTCGACGGTCTCGAGCGCCTTCTCGGTGGACGCCACGACGCCGCCCGCACCGCCCGCCGTCTCCTCGTCGAAGACGCCGAGGACCGCGTCGGTCTGCTCGACCACGATGGTCGTGACGTCCCACGGCGCGGGTACCCACCCGGTGAAGGCGTCGCTCTGGATGTTGCGGTCGCTGGCGAGGTGGACCTCGTCCTCGTCGCCGACGAACGTGTAGACCAGGGGCTGGGTGACGGGCTCCGCGTCGAAGCCGTCGAGCCGCATCGTGAAGTCGACCGGCAGCTGCAGGTCGCCGTCGCCGGCGACACGGGACATCACGCCTTCGTCGCCGAGCTCGAGCGAGAAGTCGGTCGCGGGCAGCTGGGCGACGTTGTCCCACCAGCGGGCCTGCGTCGCGGCGAAGTCCTCGGCGTCCGGGGAGATCGTGGCCAGGAACGCCTCCCTGTCGCCGTCCAGCAGCGCCTGCTCCCGTCGGTCGATCAGCGCCAGCGCGGCGTCCCGCAGCGAGTCGTCCATGCCTGCCGGCGGCTGGCTGCGTGACGGCGGGGGCTCCGTGTCGTCCGCGCCGGACTGACAGCCCGCGAGGGGGAGCAGGAGCACGCAGGCGAGCACGGACGCGAGCATCCCCCGAGTGGTGCGCATGTCGCGGATCATAGAGGCGTTCGTGGGCACGGAGGTGGGTTCGCGCGGGGTGCCCCGTACCCTTGGCAGGTCATGAACCAGCCGCTCGTCTACCTCGACCACGCCGCGACCACGCCCATGCTGCCGGTCGCCGTCGAGGCGATGACGCGACAGCTGTCCGGGGTCGGCAACGCGAGCTCGCTCCACGCCTCCGGGCGGGGTGCCCGCCGCGTGGTCGAGGAGTCCCGCGAGACCATCGCCGGCGCGATCGGCGCACGTCCCGGCGACGTCGTGTTCACCTCCGGCGGCACCGAGTCCGACAACCTCGCCCTCAAGGGCATCTTCTGGGCCCGCCGCGCGGAGGACCCGCGTCGTACGCGCATCCTGTCGACCTCCATCGAGCACCACGCCGTGCTCGACCCGCTGCACTGGCTCGGGACCTATGACCACGCGGGCGTCGAGCTGCTTCCGGTGTCGTCCGAGGGCGTGCTGGACCTTGAGTCGCTCAGGGACTCAGTGGCCAGGGACCCCGAGTCGGTCGGCCTCATCTCGGTGATGTGGGCCAACAACGAGGTCGGGTCGCTCCAGCCGCTCGACGAGGTCGTCGCGATCGCCCACGAGCACCGGATCCCGGTGCACACCGACGCCGTCCAGGCACTCGGCCAGGTGCCGGTCGACTTCGCCGACTCCGGCGTGGACGCGCTGACCTTCACCGGTCACAAGGTCGGTGGACCCTACGGTGTCGGCGCGCTGGTCGTACGCCGTGACCTGCCGGTGAGCGCGCTCGTGCACGGCGGCGGGCAGGAGCGCGACATCCGCAGCGGAACCCTCGACGTGCCGGCGATCGCCGGCCTCGCGGCGGCGGTCGAGGCATCGGTCAAGGCTCAGCACGAGCACGCGGTGCGGGTCGCCGAGCTGCGCGACGACCTGGTCCGCCGGGTCGTCGAGGTCGTCCCCGACGCGCACCTGCACGGTGCACCTGCCGGCCCGGGTCGGCTGCCGGGCAACGCCCACATCGGGTTCCCCGGGTGCGAGGGCGACTCGCTCCTGATGCTCCTCGACGCCCGCGGCATCGAGTGCTCCACCGGCTCGGCCTGCTCCGCCGGGGTGCCGCAGCCCTCCCACGTCCTGCTCGCGATGGGCTGCGACGACGCCCAGGCGCGCCACTCGCTCCGGTTCTCGCTCGGCCACACCACCACGCCCACCGACATCGACGCCCTCGTCGCGGCGATCGGCCCCGTGGTCGAGCGCGCGCGGTCCGCCCGGGCGCGCTGAGGATGGCGTCGTGAAGGTCGTCGCCGCGATGTCCGGCGGGGTGGACTCCGCCGTCGCCGCGGCCCGCGCCGTCGAGGCCGGCCACGAGGTCACCGGCGTCCACCTCGCGCTGAGCCGCAACCCGGCGTCGTACCGCTCGGGTGCCCGTGGCTGCTGCACGATCGAGGACAGCAACGACGCGCGGCGTGCGGCAGACGTCATCGGCATCCCGTTCTACGTCTGGGACCTCTCCGACCGCTTCCACGAGGACGTGGTCGAGGACTTCATGGACGAGTACGCCGCCGGGCGCACGCCCAACCCGTGCCTGCGCTGCAACGAGAAGATCAAGTTCGCGGCCGTCCTCGACCGGGCCCTCGCGCTCGGCTTCGACGCGGTCGCGACCGGCCACTACGCGCAGCTGCGCACCGGTGCGGACGGCCTGATCGAGATGCACCGCGCGGAGGACCACGGCAAGGACCAGTCCTACGTGCTCGGGGTGCTCGACCAGTCCCAGCTGCGCCACTCGCTCTTCCCGCTCGGTGACACCGACAAGCCGGCCGTGCGCCGCGAGGCGGAGGCGCGCGGCCTGCTCGTCGCCGACAAGCCCGACTCCCACGACATCTGCTTCGTCGCCGACGGCGACAACGCCGGCTGGCTGCGCGAGAAGCTCGGCGACCGTGCGCCCAACCACGGTGGCGACATCGTCGACGCCGAGACGGGGGAGACCGTCGGCAGCCACGCCGGCACCTACGGCTTCACGATCGGCCAGCGGCGCGGGCTGCGCCTCGGCACTCCCGCGCCCGACGGCAAGCCGCGCTTCGTGCTCGACATCGAGCCCGTCACCGGCACCGTCACCGTCGGTCCGCGCGAGCGCCTCGCGGTCGACCACATCGACGGCATCCGGCCCCGCTGGTGCGGCACCGTCCCTGAGCGGGTCGACGGCACCGTGCAGCTGCGCGCCCACGGCGCGGAGCACCGGGCCTCGGTCGTCGTCGACGGCGACCGGGTCACGATCGACCTGCTCGACCCGGCCGAGGGGATCGCACCCGGCCAGGCCGCGGTGATCTACGACGGCACGCGCGTCGTCGGGTCGGCCACCATCGAGTCGACGCGCGCGGTCGTCCCCGCATGAGCACCCCCGCATGACGACCGCCACCGGCGTCGGCTCCCTGCCGGGGACCACCGACGCGGCCTACGCCGAGGCCGTACGCCTCGTGCTGGACGGGCTGCCCGACCTGCCCCACGTCCCCGAGCTGCCGGGACGCGGCGTCACCGCGGCGATGACCGGCCGCGCGCTGGCGGTCACCGCCGGCCTCGCCGCCGACCTGCAGCCGGCGGGGTGGCGACTGACCGACGCCAGCGGCGTCGACCACCGCCGGGCACGGTCGCTGCTCGCCCAGGACCTCGACGCCGTCGAGGAGCTGGCCCAGGGCTACGAGGGGACCTTCAAGACCCAGGTCGCCGGGCCGTGGACCCTTGCCGCGACGGTGGAGAAGCCGCGCGGCGACAAGGTGCTCAGCGACCACGGTGCCCGCCGCGACCTCGCGCAGGCGCTGGCCGAGGGGGTCACGGTCCACCTCGCCGACCTGCGACGGCGCATCGTCGGCGTCGACCGCTGGATCGTGCAGGTCGACGAACCCGCCCTCGCCGCCGTGGCGCACGCCCAGGTCCCCACCGCCAGCGGCTTCGGCCGCCACCGCCGCGTCGACCCGCCCGAGCTGTCGGCCCACCTCGAGTGGGTCGTCGAGGCCGTGGCCGCGGCAGGGGCCGAGGCGTGGGTCCATTCCTGCGCCCCGCAGACGCCGTGGTCGCTGGTCGCCGGCACCGGGGTGAGCGGCCTCTCGGCCGACCTCGACATGCTCGGGCCGGCGGACCTCGACACCTTCGCCGAGGCGCTCGACGCGGGCCGGACGGCCGCCCTCGGCGTCGTACCGTCCACCGACGTCGCCGCCGCACCGTCCGACGCCCGGATCGTCGAGCGCGTGCAGCGCTGGCTCGACATGCTCGGCCTCGACCCGGAGACCGCCGGGGAGCGCCTCGTGGTCACCCCGACGTGCGGGCTCGCCGGTGCGACGCCGGCGTGGGCCGCCCGCGCCGTACGGCTCTCCGCCACCGTCGCGCGCAACCTCTGACCACCCGCCCGGGGACGAGCGGAGGACTGTGCTCAGTCGAAGCGGGTCACCGCGAGCGGCGACGCAGCCCGCGGCGGCAGGTCCGCCGTACGCGCGGCCACGCGGGCACCCGTGCCGGTGACCATCACCGTCGTCGGGGCGAGCGCGAAGTTGTAGCCCTGGTCGAACTGCCAGACCGACAGGCACACCGGACCCGCGGGGAGGGGCCTGAGGTACTCGGTGGCCGCACCGCCCACAGGTGTGGCTCCCCACAGGCCGATCCCGACCTGGGTGGTGTCGTCGCCGGGCACGGCGGTGCAGGCGGCGGGCGTCGCGTGGACCTCGAAGCCCGGCTCGCCGTAGGCCCAGGTGCCGAGCCAGCCGGGGACCGCCGGCTCGGGAGCGCGGGTGACCGTGACGCTGAGACCGCCGCCCTCCTGGGTCGGCGTGACGGCGCCGGTCGCCGGGATCCGGTCGATCGCGTCGCACCACTCGGTCTCGGCGAGGCGCGGCTTGCCGCCGTAGATCCGCTTGGCCCGCTTGAGGTCGACCTTCTCGATGATGCGGCAGCGCCACCGGCCGGGCTTGGCGGCCTCGATGTCGTCGCCGATGCACAGTGAGGGGGCGACGCCGTTGGTGTGCGAGGTGTTCATCAGCGAGCAGCCCGACATGTTGTGCTCGAGCCCGATCACGTGGCCGAGCTCGTGGGCGACGACCAGGGTCTGACCCGGCCAGGCGCACTTCTGGCCGTCGGCGTCGGTGCCGTGCAGGATGCTGACGGTCGCCTTGCGGCCGGGTCCGGGGTAGCCGAGCGTCCCGTAGCCGGTGCCGCAGCCGGCGGGCACGCGCTTGGTGTTCCTGATGACCAGCCGCGCCTTGCGCACGCTGGACACCTTGACGAACTCCACGTTGATCCCGCTGCTGTTCCACGCCTTCACGGCCGCCTTCACCGCGCCGCGGTCGAGGGAGTTGTCGACGTAGGTGATGCGGCCCTTCGGCCACTTGCGGGGCGCGGCCTCCGCGCTGGCGGCCAGCCCGACCGTCAGGAGGAGAGCGATGAGCAGGGCGAGGACGGTGCGGACACGTGACACTGGGACCCCCGTGGGTGTGCGACTGCCGGGAGCCTAGGCCCGCGTCAGCGGTCCTCGGAAGGGGTGGCGAGCGCGTGGGCGTCGAGGACCTCGAGCACCGACCCGATCGCGACGTCGTGCCAACGGCGCGAACCGGTCAGCATGTAGTGGCCGAGCGCACCCATGTCGCGCAGGTCGGCGCTCTCGGCGACGCGGCGCGCACGCTCGACGTAGCGCGTGGTCTCGCGGAACGACGTGATCCGGTCACGGCGGCCGTGCGCGGCCCGCAGCGTGCGGCCGGCCAGGGTCGCGACCGGGTCGTCCGCCGACCACCACGGGGCGAGCCCGACGACCCCCACGACCGACGGGGCGTCGGCGACGTGGACGGCCACCCGGGCGCCCATCGAGTGCCCGAGCAGGACGACGGGGACGTCGCCGTGGACCTCGCGCAGGCGGTCGAGGGTCCAGCGTGCATCGGACACGGGGTCCGCGCCGCCGTTCCAGCCACGACGGCGGTAGCGCGCCAGCCAGACCCCGGCCCCGGCGTCGTGCGCCTGCTGGGCGATGTCGCGGGCCAGCCACCCGGCGCGGCGCCACGAGGCGCTGCGCCCGTCGACGGCCTGGTTCGAGCGCGGCTTGCCGCCGTGCAGCACCAGCACCATCGCCCGCGGTCGTCCGGGGGCGTCGTACGTCGTCAGGTAGGGCTCGCTCACGCGTCTCCTTCGGCGCTGGCTGGGTGATCGGATGGGACGAGGTGGAGGAGAACGGGGCGAGGGAGGACCTCCGTCTCCGGAGATCCTCCCTCGCGGGTCGTGCGGTGGATCAGTGGGCGACAACGCCCTCCGGGCCGTCGGTCGCGAGCTCCTCGTGCTTGACGTCGAGGAAGATCCAGATCACCACCGAAGCGGCGAGCATGAGGATCGAGCCGACCAGGAAGGCGTTGGTCGAGCCCTCCGTGAAGATCTGCTGCTGCGCGATCTCGGCGAACGCCTTCGCCTGCTCCGGCGACGGCTGGGGGAGGCCCGCCGCGGCCTCGGCGAACTCCTTGCCCCGGTCGGTGAAGGTCTGCGTCGCGACCGTCGCCAGGACGGCGAGGCCGAGCGCACCGCCGACCTGCTGTGCCGTGTTGAGCACGCCGGAGCCGATGCCGGACTCCTCGGAGCGCAGGTGGTGGACGGCCGTCAGGGTCACCGGGACGAACGTCAGGCCCATGCCGAAGGCCATCATGATGATGAAGGGCATGATGTCGGTGAGGTAGGACCCCGTCAGGTCGCTCGGCGGGAACGACGTGTCGTAGGGCAACGTGGAGAAGCCGAACAGCGCACCGGCCGCGAACAGCGTGCCGACGCCGGAGATGAAGCGCGGGTCGATCCGGTTGACCAGGTTGGAGGCCAGCCCGGCGCCCACGACGATGCCGACCGTGAACGGGAGGAAGGCGACGCCGGCCTTGAGCGGGGAGTAGCCCATCACGTTCTGGATGTACTGGCTGAGGAAGTAGAACATCGCGAACATCGCCGCCGGGGCGAGGAACATCGCCACGAAGCTCGAGGCGCGCGTGCGGTTGGTGAAGATGCGGAACGGCAGGAGCGGGTGCTCGACGCGGCTCTCGACGAACCCGAAGACGACGAGCATGATCACGCCGGCGATCAGGCTGGCGATCGTGATCGAGTCGCCCCAGCCCTCGGAGCCGGCGCGGGTCAGGCCGTAGACGACGCCCAGCAGGCCGAGCGTGCCGGTGACGGCGCCGGGCAGGTCGAGCTGGCCGGGGTGCGACTCGGACTCGTTGAGGAAGCGCGGTGCGAGGAACGCGGCAGCCAGGCCGATCGGGACGTTGATGAGGAAGGTGAAGCGCCAGCCGTCGACCACGACGCCGAAGATCTCCGGTGACGTCCCGGTGAGCCAGCCGCCGAGGATGAGGCCGACGGCCGCGCCGGCGCCGGACATGGCGGCGTAGACCGCGAACGCGCGGTTGCGGGCGGGACCCGCGGGGAACGTGGTGGTGATCAGCGCGAGCGCGGCCGGGGAGGCGAGCGCGGCGCCGAGGCCCTGCAGGCCACGGGCGGCGAGCAGCAGGGGCTCGTTGGTCGCGAGACCGCCGAGGAGCGAGGCGATCGCGAAGATCGCGAGGCCGGCCATGAAGACCTTGCGGCGGCCGTAGAGGTCACCGAGGCGGCCGCCGAGCAGCAGCAGGCTGCCGAAGGCGAGGGCGTACCCGGTGACGATCCAGGGGAGGTTGGCGTTGCTGATCTCCAGGTCGACCTGGATGTAGGGGAGCGCGATGTTGGCGATGGTCGCGTCGAGCACGACCATCAGCTGCGCGATCGAGATCAGGACGAGGGCCCAGGTGAGGTTGAGCTCCCGCTGGGGCGGGGCGCTCGCCCCGGAGGGCGGCGTGGTGCTGGCGGTGTCGGTCATGGAGAAGTCCTTCGGAGGTGCTGGTCGGGTTCGAGTGGATCAGAGGGGTACGACAGTGGGCCGGGGTCGACCGGTCAGGTGGGGCGCGGACAGGGGCCGTTGAGGGCGGCGGGGAGGATGACCTGGTCGAGGACGCGCCCCACCAGGTCGGGGGTGACCGTCTCGCCGAGCAGGAACGCGCGGTGGAGCACGATCCCGGCGAGCGCGGGGGCGAGGACCGACAGGTCGGCGTCGGGGTGGACCTCGCCGCGCTCCCGGGCGCGCTCGTAGATGCAGCGCGAGGACTCGACCTTCGGGCCGATGAAGTCGCGCCGGTAGACCTCGGCGAACTCCGGGTCGCGCCCCATGGCCGTCACGACGGCCGACAGCACCGACTGGGCGAGCGGGTCGTTGAGCCCGCCGCTGCCACCGCAGTAGGCCTCGATCAGGTCACCGCGCAGGCTGCCGGTGTCGGGCACGACGCTCTCGCCCTTGTGGGCCATGATCGCCGCGACGACGAGCTCGGGCTTGCCGTTCCAGCGTCGGTAGAGCGTCGCCTTCGACGCCTTCGCCCGGCTCGCGACGGCATCCATCGTGAGCAGGTCGTAGCCGACCTCGTCGAGCACCTCGAGGGTCGCCCGGAAGATCTCCAGCTCGCGGTCGCCCTCCACGCGTGGGCGGGTGCCGGTCTCGGTCGGGGTCACGGTGGCCTTCCTGTGTGACGGTCATCACGATGAAACGGAACGGTTTCGTTTCGATCAACCGCAGCCTAGGCAGATCTATTCCGATGGAACAAACACGTTTCATCCGGTCCAGACCACGGAGCCCGTACGTCGCGCGCGGGGTGTCGGTGGCGACCGGCAGACTGTGCCCATGAGCACGCCCGATGCCGCCCCGGACGCGACCGTCGCCACCGCTCCACCAGAGGCGCGCGAGCGCCACCGCGAGCTGAGCGAGCAGGTCGACGACGCTCGCTGGCGCTACTACGTGCTCGACGACCCGACGCTCTCCGACGCCGACTTCGACGTCCGGCTGCGCGAGCTCGAGGCGCTCGAGGACTCCTATCCCGAGCTCCGTACGCCCGACTCCCCGACGCAGAAGGTCGGCGGTGCGGTCTCGACCGAGTTCACCGCTGTCGACCACCTCCAGCGGATGGAGTCGCTCGACAACGCCTTTTCCTCCGAGGAGCTCGCCGGGTGGTATGCCCGGATCCTGCGCGAGGGCATCGAGGCGCCCGCGCTGCTGTGCGAGCTCAAGGTCGACGGGCTCGCGATCAACCTGCTCTACGAGGAGGGTCGCCTGGTCCGGGCGCTGACCCGCGGCGACGGCCGCACGGGGGAGGACGTCACGCCCAACGTCAAGACGATCGCGTCGGTGCCGCACCGGCTCACCGGCACCGACGAGCACCCGGTCCCCGCGCTGGTCGAGGTCCGCGGCGAGGTGTTCCTGCCGGCGGAGGCGTTCGAGCGCCTCAACGCCTCGATGGTCGACGCCGGCAAGCCGATGTTCGCCAACCCGCGCAACGCCGCGGCCGGGTCGCTGCGCCAGAAGGACCCCAAGGTCACCGCGACCCGCGACCTCGGGATGGTCTGCCACGGCATCGGCGCCCGCGAGGGCTTCGAGCCGGCGACGCAGAGCGGCGCCTACGACGCCCTCCAGGCGTGGGGGCTGCCGATCTCCGAGCAGGTCCGGGTGGTGCCGACGCTGGAGGCCGTGGAGGAGCGGATCGCGCACGTCGGCGAGCACCGCCACACGATCGTCGGCTACGAGATCGACGGCCTCGTGGTCAAGGTCGACGACGTCTCCCTCCAGCGCCGCCTCGGCTCGACGAGCCGTGCTCCGCGCTGGGCGATCGCCTTCAAGTACCCGCCCGAGGAGGTCAACACCCTGCTGAGGTCGATCGAGGTCAACGTCGGCCGCACCGGACGGGTGACCCCCTACGGCGTGATGGAGCCGACCAAGGTCGCCGGCTCGACCGTCGAGAACGCCACCCTCCACAACGCCCACGAGGTCGAGCGCAAGGACGTCCGGCCCGGCGACACGGTGATCCTGCGCAAGGCCGGCGACGTGATCCCCGAGATCCTCGGCCCGGTCCTCGCCCTGCGCCCTCAGGGCCTGAAGCCGTGGAAGATGCCGACGAAGTGCCCCGCCTGCGGGACCGCCCTGGCCCAGCAGAAGGAGGGCGACAAGGACCTGCGCTGCCCCAACCACGAGCACTGTCCCGCCCAGGTGCGTGAGCGTGTCTTCCACGTCGCGGGCCGCGGTGCCTTCGACATCGAGGGACTGGGCTACGAGGCGGCCGTCGCGCTGCTCGACGCCGGCGCGATCGCCAACGAGGGCGACCTCTTCGACCTCGACGAGGCCGCGCTGCTCACGGCGCCGCTCTTCACCCGCGCCCCCAAGAAGGGCGAGGACGGGCCGCAGCTCAGCGCCAACGGCGTACGCCTCCTGGCCAACCTCCAGGACCGCAAGGCCGCGGTGCCGCTGTGGCGGGTGCTCGTCGCGCTGTCCATCCGCCACGTCGGCCCCACCGCCGCACGCGCCCTCGCGACCGAGCTCGCCTCCATGGCCGCTGTGCGGGAGGCGTCCGAGGAGGCGCTGGCCGCCACCGAGGGGGTCGGTCCGACGATCGCCGCCTCGGTGCGCGAGTGGTTCGACGGACCGGAGTCCGCGTGGCACAACGCGATCGTCGACGCCTGGGCCGCCGCGGGCGTGGCGATGGCCGACGAGCGCGACGAGTCGATCGCGCGCACCCTCGAGGGCCTCACGGTCGTCGTCACGGGAGGGCTCCAGGGCTACACCCGCGACTCGGTCAAGGAGGCGATCATCAGCCGCGGCGGCAAGGCGTCGGGGTCGGTGTCGAAGAAGACGGACTTCGTCGTGGTGGGCGAGAACGCCGGCTCCAAGGCCGACAAGGCCGAGCAGCTCGGCGTCCGGGTCCTCGACGAGGCGGCGTTCACCATCCTCCTCGAGGAGGGCCCGGACGGGCTCCCCTGAGGGTCAGCTCTCGTAGGACCTGCCGGCGAGGACCACCGTGTTCTCCGGCAGCGGCTCGTCGTCGACCCATGTCATCGTGCCGCAGTTCTCACCGTTCTCGTCGCAGGTCGTCTCGGTCCGCTCGACGGGCTCCGGCTCCGGGACGCGCTCGATGTCGACGGTCTCCTCGGTGCAGGAACCCGTCGAGGTGGAGCATGTCGTCACGACGTCGCCGTCCACCCGGTAGACGCTGCCGTCGCGGGTCCAGCCCAGCTCCCACGGTGCGCCCTCGACCACGACGTCCTGGCCGGTGCCGACGTCGTACACGGTGGTCTCGGTGACCTCCCCGCCGTCGGCGAGCTCCTCGACGAACGCCATCGCGTGGTAGCCGTCGGGGGAGAGGTCGAGCCAGCCGTAGGACCCCTCGGGCAGGTAGACGGCCAGCGCGGCGTCGCCGTCGATGATCGAGCGGACGGCGCGGCGCTCGCCGAGGGTCGAGGCGTAGTAGCCGCCGCGGACCTCCCCGACGGGCTCGGTCACGAGCGGCGTCTCGGAGCCGGTCGTGCGGTCGGCGGTGTAGGTGCGGTCGGCGAAGCGCGCGATGACCATGTCGCCCACCAGCGACAGGGGCGGCACGTCCCACGGGCCGGCGTCGAGGTCGGGCAGCGGCACCCGCTGGACGACGTCGCCGGTGCCGGCGTCGCGGACGACGGCGTAGAGCCGGTCACCCTGTCGCTCGGCGAGCGCGTAGAGCGGCAGGTCGGGATCGGTCGCCGGCGCGTAGCCCTCGGGGACCTCGCCGAGGTCGACCGACCGCCCGTCGCCGCCCACCAGCGTGAGCTGCTCGGTGCCCGACCCGTTGGAGGCGCCGCCCTTCTCGTTGCTGCGGACCAGCACGCCGTCGGAGGTGTAGTGCAGCGAGTGGACGATGCCGGGCACCTCGACGGCGGTGCCGCCGACGTATACCCGCGAGCCGACCGCGAACACCGCGGTGCTGCCCGGGGTGGAGGCGGGGTCGGGAGCGCTGTCCTGCTGGCCGGTCGGCAGCGAGAAGATGACCGCGCCGCCCAGGACGACGGAGGCGGCGACCGCGCCGGCCCCGACCGCGACGCGACGGCGGCGGCGCAGGCGGCGGCCGAGTCCGAGCACGTCGGCCGTCGGTGCCACTGGGACGCCCAGGTGGTCGGCGTGCGTGTGGAGGTCGGCGCGCAGGGCCGTGAGCAGCTGGTGGTCGTCCTGGTGGCTCATGAGCGGGCTCCGTTCGGGAGGGACTGGTCGCCGATCAGCTCGCGCAGGCGGGCGAGGGCGACGGACGTCTGCGACTTCACGGTGCCGGGGGAGCAGCCGAGGGCGTCCGCGGTCTGGGCGACCGACAGGTCGTCGTAGAACCGGAGCACGACGACTGCGCGCTGGCGCGGCGGGAGCGCGGCCAGGGCGTCCATCACGGCCGGTCGGTCGCTGGGGTCGGGGTGGCGGCCGAGCACGTCGAGGCCGGCGTCCTCGCGGGGGAGCTCGTTGCGCCACGAGCGGCGGCGGAACCACGAGGTCGCCGTGTTGACGAGAGTGGTCCGCGCGTAGGCGTAGGCCGCGTCGCGCTCGCGGACGCGCGCCCAGGCGACGTACGTCTTGGCGAGCGCGGTCTGCGTGAGGTCCTCGGCCAGGCCGTGGTCGCCGAGCAGGAGGTGGGCCGTGCGGTAGAGGCCGGGCCAGGAGGCGTGAACGAAGTCCGCGAAGTCCGCGTCCTGTTCGTGGCGTGTCATCGGGTGCTCCTCGAGAAGGTGTCACCTTGCCAGACGCCGCGAGGGCCGGTTCGGTTGGTGCGCATCGGGGTTTGGGAGGCGCAGGATGGGGTCAGAAGAACGCGACACGACTAATCCTTGGGAGTCAGCATGCGTCTCACCCGTTCCCTCGTCCCCGTGCTCGTCGCCGCAGCCGGTCTCGCCGCGCCGCTCGCGATCGCACCCACTGCGCACGCCGCCGCCGTCACGTGCGCCGGCCTGAAGGCGACGATCGTCGGCAACGACAGGGCCAACTCGATCGCCGGCACGCCCAAGCGCGACGTCATCGCCGCGCGCGGCGGCAACGACACCATCCGCGGGCTGGCCGGCAACGACGTGATCTGCGGCGGGGAGGGGGCGGACCGGATCCTCGGTGGCGAGGGCGACGACAAGCTCTACGGGGAGGCCGACCTGCTGCGCCTCGACCAGTTCGGCCGCACCGTGAAGCGGGGCGACACGATCTCCGGCGGTCCCGGCAACGACTTCATCGACATCGGCTACGACTCCCGCCCGGCCTCGGACAGCACGGTCGTCGAGCTCGACGGAGTCTCCTACCTCAATGCCCCGGCCCCTGTCGTGGTCGACTTCCAGGCGGCGGGCACGGTGCCGATCACCGCGGAGGGCAACGACATCGTGACGGGATTCGCCGGGGGCATCCGCATCGTCGCGAGCCCGTTCAACGACACCATCAAGGGCACCAACAAGCGGGACGTGATCGCCGCGCGCGGCGGCGACGACACGATCTTCGGTCGCGGCGGCGACGACTACCTGCTCGCCGACGCGTCCGGCACCGTCGGCAACGACCGGCTCTACGGCGACGCCGGCGACGACCAGCTCGCCGGCACGGTCGGCATCGACACCTTCGTCGGAGGCAGCGGCAGCGACGACCTGCGGACGGCCTCGGAGAGCCACCAGGTCTGGCGTGGCGGCAGTGGGAGCGACACCATGACCTTCCCGATCCCGGTCGAGTCGGGCTTCGTCGCGAAGGGCTACGGCGGACAGGACAAGCTGCGCATCATGGCCAACTCCAACCCGGCCCTCAAGCCCACGCTGCGCATCGACCAGCTAAAGAAGACCACCATCCGCGACCTCCAGCCCTTCACGCTCGAGGGCAAGATCACCGGGTTCAGCGACGTCATCCTGCCTGCGCGGACCTCGTCGATCTTCAAGGGCAGCAACGACTCCGAGATCATCACCGCCAACCCCGACTACCGCGTGCAGATCTACGGACGCGGCGGCGCCGACGTGATGACCGGCTCCGACGAGCCCGACCGTCTCGACGGCGGCAAGGGCTTCGACATCGCCCGAGGCCGCGGCGGCAACGACACCTGCAAGGCCGCGGAGAAGCGCTCGAGCTGCTGACGCACGTCGCGGGTCCGCACCTGACATCCTGTGCCGGTGCGGACCCGGCTGCTCGTGACGGCGTTGCTGATCGTCGCGTGGGGCTCGACCTTCACCTCGCTCAAGGTCGCGCTCGAGGGCTGCCCGCCGCTGGTGCTGGCAGCGACGCGCTGCCTCGTCGGTGGCGCGCTGCTCGCCCTCGTCGCCGGAGCGTCGCGACGTCCGCTCCGGCTGCGGGGCAACCTCGGCCCCTACGCCGCCCTCACCCTGCTCAACGTCGTCGGCTTCTTCGGCCTCCAGGTGCTCGCGATCGACCACCTCGACTCGGGCTACGCCTCGCTCCTGCTCTACCTCCAGCCGGTCGTCACGGTCCTCCTCGCGCGCCCGCTCCTCGGGGACCCGCTCGGCCCGGCCCGCGTGCTCGGCGCGCTCACCGCCTTCGCCGGCGTCGCGGTGGTCTCCCTGCGCCACGAGGGGGAGGTGTCGTCGTACGGCGTCGCGCTGGGCGTGGCGACCGCCGTCTGCTGGTCGCTGGGGACCATCACGGTCAAGCGGACCGCAGCGCGCGTCGAGCCGCTGTGGGCGGTGGCGCTGCCGCTCGTGGCGGGCGGAGCGCTGCTCGCCGTCGCCGCGGCCCTCACCGGGACGGACGGTCTCGACCTCACGCCGACGGTGGGTATCGGCGTCGTCTGGACGACGCTCGTCGGCACGGCGCTGGCGTGGCTGCTCTGGATGCACCTCGTCACGACCGGCGAGGTCGGCCGGGTCGCGGTGAGCATCTTCCTCGTCCCGGTGGTGGCCGTCCTGCTGGGCTGGGCGCTGCTGGACGAGCAGCTGGGCTGGCCGCTCGCGGCGGGCACGCTGCTGGTGTGCGCCGGCGTCTACGCGGTCAACCGCTGGCCGGGCCGCAGGGCGACCGAGCCGCTCTCCTAGGATTGACCGCATGCCCGAGATCACCCGCGAGGAGGTGGCCCACCTGGCCACCCTCGCCCGCATCGACCTCTCCGACGACGAGCTCGACCACCTCGCCCCCCAGCTGAGCGTGATCCTCGAGTCCGTCGCCTCGATCACCGGCGTCGCGGGGGACGACGTGCCGCCCACGTCGCACGCGATCCCGCTGACCAACGTCTTCCGCGAGGACGTCGTCGTGCCCGGCCTCAGCGCCGAGGAGGCGCTCTCGGGCGCACCGGCCGTGGAGGACCAGCGCTTCTCCGTCCCGCGGATCCTGGGTGAGGAGGCCTGATGTCGCTCGTACGCCGCACCGCCGCGTCCCTCGCCGATGACCTGGCCTCGGGTGAGGTCACGTCCGTCCAGCTGACGGAGGCCCACCTCGACCGGATCGCCGAGGTCGATCCCGACGTCCACGCCTTCCTGCACGTCGACCGCGACGGCGCCCTGGCACAGGCCGCCGACTCCGACGCCCGCCGCTCGCGCGGCGAGGCGCGGGGGCCGCTCGACGGCGTACCGATCGCGGTCAAGGACGTCATGGCGACCCGCGGGCTGCCGACGACCTGCGGCTCGAAGATCCTCGAGGGCTGGGTGCCGCCCTACGACGCGACCGTCGTCGAGCGCCTGCGCGTCGCAGGCCTGCCGATCCTCGGCAAGACCAACATGGACGAGTTCGCGATGGGCTCGTCGACCGAGCACTCCGCCTACGGCCCGACCCACAACCCGTGGGACCTCGACCGGATCCCCGGCGGCTCCGGCGGCGGCTCGGCCGCTGCCGTCGCGGCCTACGAGGCGCCCCTCGCGATCGGCACCGACACCGGCGGCTCGATCCGCCAGCCCGGCGCCGTCACCGGCACCGTCGGCGTGAAGCCGACCTACGGCGGGGTGTCGCGCTACGGCCTCGTCGCGCTGGCCAACAGCCTCGACCAGGCCGGCCCGGTCACCCGCACCGTCCTCGACGCGGCGATGCTCCACGACGTCATCGGCGGCCACGACCTGCGCGACTCCACGTCCATCAAGCAGGAGTGGCCGTCGTTCACCGAGGCCGCGACGCAGGGTGCGTCCGGCGACCTCGCGGGCCTCAAGGTCGGCGTGATCACCGAGATGCAGGGCGAGGGCTGGCAGCCTGGCGTGATGGCGCGCTTCAACGAGTCCGTCGAGCTGATGGTCAAGGCCGGGGCCGAGGTCGTCGAGGTCTCCTGCCCGTCCTTCGTGCACGCCCTCGCCGCCTACTACCTGATCCTCCCGGCGGAGGCGTCGAGCAACCTCGCGAAGTTCGACGCGATGCGCTACGGCCTGCGGGTCACCCCCGAGGGCAACCCCAGCGCCGAGGACGTCATGCGCGCCACCCGCGACGCCGGGTTCGGCGACGAGGTCAAGCGCCGCATCATCCTCGGCACCTACGCCCTGTCCAGCGGCTACTACGACGCCTACTACGGGCAGGCGCAGAAGATCCGCACGCTCATCAGCCGCGACTTCGATGCCGCCTTCGAGCGCGTCGACGTGCTGGTCTCGCCGACGGCGCCGACGACGGCGTTCAGGCTGGGCGAGAAGCTCGACGACCCCATGGCGATGTACCTCAACGACCTCGCCACCATCCCGGCGAACCTGGCCGGCGTGCCCGGCATCTCGGTGCCCAACGGCCTGGCCGACGAGGACCAGCTGCCCAGCGGGTTCCAGGTCCTCGCCCCCGCGCTGGCCGACGACCGGGTCTACCGGGTGGGCGCCGCGCTGGAGGCGCTGCACGTGCAGGAGTGGGGCGGTCCGCTGCTCGACCGCGCAACCGGACTGGAGACAGACAAGTGAACGACGCTGCCCTGATGCCGTACGACGACGTGCTGGCCGCCTTCGACCCGGCGCTCGGGCTCGAGGTCCACGTCGAGCTCAACACCGCCTCGAAGATGTTCTGCGGCTGCCCGGCCACCTTCGGCGGCGAGCCCAACGCGGGCACCTGCCCGACGTGCCTCGGCCTGCCCGGCGCGATGCCCGTCGTCAACGGCAAGGCCGTCGAGTCGGCGATCCGGATCGGCCTCGCGCTCAACTGCGACATCGCCGAGTGGTGCCGCTTCGCGCGGAAGAACTACTTCTACCCGGACATGCCGAAGAACTTCCAGACATCGCAGTACGACGAGCCGATCGCGTTCGACGGCTGGATGGACGTCGACGTCGACGGCGAGACGTTCCGCGTCGAGATCGAGCGCGCGCACATGGAGGAGGACACCGGGAAGTCGCTGCACGTCGGCGGCGCGACCGGACGCATCCACGGCGCCGACTACTCGCTCGTCGACTACAACCGTGCCGGGATCCCGCTCATCGAGATCGTCACCCGCCCGATCCTCGGCGCGGGGGAGAAGGCACCCGAGGTCGCCAAGGCGTACGTCTCGCAGCTGCGCGAGCTGATCGTCGCCCTGGGCGTCTCCGAGGCCCGGATGGACCAGGGCAACCTGCGTGCCGACGTGAACCTCTCGCTGTCGCCCAAGGGCAGCGGCACCCTCGGGACCCGCACCGAGACCAAGAACGTCAACTCGTTCCGCTCGGTCGAGCGGGCCGTGCGCTACGAGATGCAGCGGCACGCAGTGATCCTGAGCGACGGTGGCTCCATCCTCCAGGAGACCCGCCACTGGCACGAGGACACCGGGATCACCACGAGCGGTCGCGAGAAGTCCGACGCCGAGGACTACCGCTACTTCCCCGAGCCCGACCTGGTGCCGGTCGCACCGAGCCGCGAGTGGGTCGACGAGCTCCGTGGCACCCTGCCCGAGAACCCGACCGCACGCAGGGCTCGCCTCCAGGAGGAGTGGGGCTTCAGCGACCTCGACATGCGCGACACCATCGGTGCCGGCGCGTTGGGCCTGGTCGAGGAGACGATCGCGGCCGGCGCCACGCCGCAGGCCGCGCGCAAGTGGTGGCTCGGCGAGCTCGCCCGGCGCAGCAACGAGGACGGCGTCGACCTCGTCGACCTCGCCATCACCCCGGCCGACGTGGCGCGGGTCCAGGCGCTCGTCGACGACAAGACGGTCAACGACAAGCTCGCCCGTCAGGTGATCGAGGGCGTGCTGGCCGGCGAGGGGACGCCCGACGAGGTCGTGGCGCGCCGTGGCCTCGCGGTGGTCTCCGACGACGGTGCGCTCGGTGCGGCGGTCGACAAGGCGATCTCCGAGAACCCCGACGTGGCCGACAAGATCCGCGACGGCAAGCACGCCGCGGCCGGCGCGCTCATCGGCGCGGTGATGAAGGAGATGCGCGGGCAGGCCGACGCCGCCCGGGTGCGCGAGCTGATCCTGGAGAAGCTCGCCTGAAAGGTCCTGCTTTCTTCCCGGTCTAGACAACTTGTTACCGTGGTCGCGCGTCACATTGGTCACATCACCAACGAAACGCTCGTGCCACGAGGGGGCTGGCGGCCATCGGCCGCCGTGGGGCTCCCGCGCGAGCGGGAAGGAAGTCATGCACCATCGCATTCGACCCATCCGGACGGCCGCAGTAGCGCTGTCCACCGTCGCCCTGGGCGCCGGAGTGCTCGCTGCTCCGCCTGCCACGGCTGACGCCTCGTCCGCTCTTCGGAGCGCCAAGGCGGGCATCAAGACCGACAGCACGCCGTCCAACGTCGCCGCCGACTGGATCACCGACGAGCTCACCAACGGGCTCATGGTCGGCCAGAACGGCCCCGACCTCGGCCTGACCCTCGACACCGGTCTCGCCCTGGTGAGCGTGCCGGACCGCGACGCCGGCGTCGCAGCCATCAACACCGCCTTCAAGCCGCGGCTGAACGAGTACGTCGGCGACGGCACGAAGGAGTCCTACGCCGGGGCGCTCGGCAAGGCGGCCGCCTTCGCCCGTGGAGCCGGGGAGAACCCGATCGACTACGGCGGCGTGAACCTCGTCGCCCGCCTCGAGGAGCGCACCGCCGACGTCCCGGCCGACCCGACGAAGGAGCCGCAGGCTGCTGCGTTCGCCGGCCGGATCTTCGACAAGTCGGAGTCGGGCAACTTCGCCAACGTCGTCGGTCAGTCCTACGCCGTCCGTGAGCTGTCGCTCGCGCGGTCCGCCGAGGCGGCCGCGGCTCGCGACTTCCTGCTCAAGCAGCAGTGTGCCTCGGGCTACTTCCGGCTGAACTTCGACAAGGCCAACGTGCCCAGCCAGTCCTGCGTCGAGGGTGCGCCCGGCAGCGAGGCGGACACGGACGCCACTGCGCTCGCGATGATCAACCTCATCGAGTCCAACGACACCTCGGCTCCGGTCAAGGCGGCGTTGGACAAGGCGAGCGCCTGGCTGGTCGACAAGCAGCGCAACAGTGGTGCCCTCCGCAGCTCCGGTGACGGTGCGCAGATCAACACCAACACCACCGCTCTCGGTGGCTACGCGCTCGGCCTGATGCGCCAGTCGGACGCCGCCCAGAAGGCGGCGCTCTGGGTCCGCAAGAACCAGCCGGTCGACAAGTACAAGTGCCGCACCGCGCTGACCAGCGACACCGGCGTCGTCGCGTTCCGCAAGGACCGCATCAAGGGCGCCTCGACCACCGGCATCCCGGCCGACGCCCGTGACGAGTGGCGTCGTGCCACCGCCCAGGCCATCCTCGGGCTCCAGTTCGCCCCGGCGAGCAAGGACCGCTTCCGGATCGAGGCCGTGCGCAAGCAGGCCCGCGCCGGCGAGCGCGTCCAGTTCCGGGTCTACGGACTGGCTCCCAGCGAGAGCGCCTGCATGCAGGTCAAGGGTGACTTCTTCCGCGTCAAGGGGAAGAAGACCGGCAACAAGATCGTGCGCAAGCTCCAGCTGCCCACGGGCAACCAGCGTCGCGTCGGCCTGGTGAAGACGTCGGACGACGAGGCTCGCACCACGATCCTGGTCCGCAACTGATCCACCAGCTCCACCTCGACACACCTGTCACACCACGATCGGCCCGGCGTCTCGCGACGCCGGGCCGACGTGCGTACGGACTCCCGACGGGGTTAGGCTGCGCTCGCCGCACCCGCCTGGGTCGGCACCACACACGCCCGAGGTGGGGAAAGTCGGTCCGAAACCGACGCTGACCCGCAACCGTGGGCACGGGAGCGATCCCGTGCGAGCCGGAACACCTGCCTCGACGCGTCTTGAACACCATCGCTGTCGAGGAATGCAGCGGGGCTGACCGGCGTATCGCCGACCTTGCCTCGCTGTCGCAGCGAGGAAGGAACCATGAATCCCACCTCGTCGTCCGTGCTCCGTCGAGCCGGCGCACTCGTGGTCGCCACCGCGATCACCTCCACCACCCTGCTCGCCGGCACCGCACCGGCGCAGGCACACCCTGCAGGCACGCGCGCGCTCACCGTCGGCGGGGCGTGGCTCGCGGCCCAGCTCGAGGACGGCCTGCTCATCGGGGAGTTCGGCCCGGAGTACGGCCCGTCGATCGACGCCGGCCTGGCGCTCTCCGAGGCCGGCAACGCGACGGGCGTGTCCGCCGTGGACACGGCCCTGCGCGGCGCCATCACCAGCTACATCACCGGTGAGGCCTACGGCGACGTCGGCAGCACCTACGCCGGCGCGACCGCCAAGGCCGCGACGTTCGCGACGGTCGCGGGCTCCGACCCGGAGTCCTACGGCGGCGTGGACCTGGTCTCCCGCCTCGAGGACGTCGTCAGTCAGACGGCACCGATCGAGGGTCGCATCGAGGACGTGTCGTCCTACGGTGACTACGCCAACGTGATCAGCCAGTCCTTTGCCGCTCGCGCCCTGACCACGGTCGGCTCGGACCGCGCCGACGAGGCGACCGCCTTCCTGCTCGACCAGCAGTGTGGCGCCGGGTACTTCCGCTTCGGCCTGACGTCGGACAAGACCAGCCCGCAGCAGGGCTGCGTCGCGGGCGCCGCCGGCAGCGCAGCCGACCTCGACGCCACGTCGATCACCGTCATCAACCTGCTGTCGACGCCCGGGGCTTCCCCGGACGCGATCGCGGCCGCCCGCTCCGGCGCGGCGTGGCTCGAGACCCAGCAGGCGGCCGACGGCTCGTTCGGCGCGGGCTCCGACGACGGCGTCAACGCGAACACCACCGGCCTGGCCGGGTGGGCGATGGGCGAGGCCGGCAAGACCCCCGCCGCGACGGCTGCGGCCGGGTGGCTGCGAGGCGTCCAGGTCGCCGACCTCGCTCCGTGCGCCACGACCCTGGCGGCTGACAACGGCGCGATCGCGCCGAACCCCACCGACCTGGCCGCGACCCGGACGGCTGGTGGCATTCCCAGCGCGAAGCGCTTCACCTACGCCTTCGCGACCGCGCAGGCACTGCCCGCCCTGGGCAACGTGCCCACCGGTGCGGCCGTCACGCTCTCCGCCCCGGCCACCGCGGTCGAGAAGAGCACCGTCACCGTCACCGTCACCGGCCTCGGTGCGGGCGAGCCCGGCTGCGTCAGCTTCGGCTCGGAGACCAAGAAGGTCACCGGCACGGGCTCGCCCGTCCCGGTCACGTTCACGCTGCCGGCGGGTGCGGCCACGCACACGTTCCGCGTCGCCACGCTGACCGGCTCCACCACCGCCACCACCGCGGCGACCCTCACCCCGGTGACGCCTCCGGTCGTGGCCGAGCCCACCGTCGGTGACCTGGCCGTCGCGAAGGTGGTCAAGGTGGGCAGGAAGGGTGTGCTCAGGCTCGAGGTCGACTGCGACTCGACCGTGGACTGCGCCGGCAAGGTCAAGGTCCGCACGGTCGGCAAGGTCAAGCGGCCCCATGGCAAGAAGAAGGTGCTGGTCCTCGCCAAGTCGGCGTACGACGTCGAGGCCGGTGACACCGCGAAGGTCAAGCTCACGCTGACCAAGCCGGCGCGCCGCGTGGTCGGCACCCAGCGGATCCGGGTGGTCGCCGTCCAGACCGCCGACGGGGCCGACCCGGCTCGCACGAAGTTCTGGCTGCGCCGGAAGTGATCTCGATGAGTGCCCGATCTCGGCGGGCCGTCACCTCCTTCGCCCTCCTGGCCGCCGGCCTGGTGGGCGGGGGAGTGACCGTGGGGCTCGCCCCGGCCGCCTCCGCGGCGACGTGCACCTCGGGCGGCGGGGTGAGCGTCGTGGTCGACTACCGCGAGCTCGGCGGCGGCATCCTCACCGCCTGCGCGCCCGACGGCGGGGGCAAGAGCGCCACGGCGATCGTCGCCTCGGTCGGCGTCTCGCTGACCTACGCGAGCCGACAGCCCGGCTTCGTCTGCCGGGTCAACGGCCAGCCGGCTGCTGATCCGTGCGTCAACGCCTCGCCGGCCGACGCCTACTGGGGCCTGTGGTGGGCTGACGGCTCGAAGGCCTCGTGGACGTACTCGTCGTACTCCTCCGGGTCGCTGACCGTCCCCGCCGGCGGCTCGGTCGGCTGGGCCTGGCAGCAGGACCGCGCCTCCAGCGGCGCCGTGGCACCCGGCGTCGCCCCGCCGGTGCAGGCCAGCAGCCCGACCGCGTCGCCCACGTCGACGTCGTCCCCCACCTCCTCCCCGGCGTCGCCGACCGCGACGCCGTCGGGTGGCGGTGGATCGCCGTCGTCCAGCCCGACGGCGAGTCCGTCCCCGGGTTCGGGCGGCTCGGGCAGCGGTTCGGGCGGCGGGTCAGGGGGCGGTTCCGGCTCGTCCGGCGGCTCGAGTGGCGGCGCTTCCGGCACGTCCGGTGGCTCGGGCTCCTCGCCCTCGTCGTCGCCCTCCGGCACGCCGTCCAGCCCGTCCGAGTCCCCCCTGGCCTCTGAGTCTCCTGGAGACTCAGGGTCGACGAAGGGCTCGGACAAGGGCTCCGACAAGGGCTCCGACAAGGGCTCCGACAAGGGCTCGGACGACGGCACCCTGGACGATGAGTCTCCCAGCGACTCAGAGGCCAGCGACGACGCCGAGGCCACCGATCAAGGCGTTGAGTCTCCTGGAGACTCAACGTCCAGTGCAGCCCCAGCGGCAGGTGAGCCGAGCGCCGATCAGCCGGCGCGCATCCCGGCCGCAGTCACCTGGGGCATCGTCGGCCTGCTCGCGGTAGCGATCGCGGGCAGCGCCGTCGTGGCGCGTCGTAGACGGGGGGTCTGACGCGCAGTGACCGGACCGGCCGCACCCGTGTGGGGACTGCCGCGTGACCTGCACCCGATCGCCTGGTGGTCCTGGGCGATCGGGCTGGCCACCGCGGCGTCCCTCACGACCAACCCGCTGCTGCTGCTGCTCATCATGGGCTCGGCGACGGTCGTGGTGATGGCGCGCCGGTCCGGTCACCCCTTCGGCCGCTCGTTCCGGCTCTACGTCCTGCTCGCGCTCGTCACCGTCGTGATGCGCGTGGTCTTCCGGCTGGTCTTCGGCGGCCAGGAGATCGGCCACGTGCTCCTCGACCTGCCCGAGATCCCGCTGCCGGACTGGGCGGCGGGCGTACGCCTGCTCGGCCCGGTCACGAGCGAGGCGCTGCTCGCCGGGCTGTACGACGGTCTCCGGCTCGCCACGATCATCCTGTGCGTGGGTGCCGCGAACTCGCTCGCCAACCCCAAGCGCCTGCTCGCCTCGGTGCCGCCGGCGCTCTACGAGATCGGCACCGCCCTCGTCGTGGCGGTGACGATCTTCCCCCAGCTCGCCGACAGCGCCCGCCGCGTCCGAGCCGCCCAGGCGCTCCGCGGCGGTGCGACGTCCGGCGTCGGCCGGCTGCGGCGCTTCCTCGTCCCGGTGCTCGAGGACGCGCTCGAGCGGTCCCTCGCGCTCGCCGCCGGGATGGACACGCGCGGCTACGGCCGCTCCGGCGGTGCGTCCCCCCGCGAGCGGTGGCTGACCGGATCCCTGCTGCTCGCCGCGCTCACCGGCATCTGCGTGGGGACGTACGCCCTCCTGGACCCCACCGCGCCCCGGATCCTCGCCGGGCCGATGCTCGGCGCGGGTGCGGTCGTCGCCGTGCTCGGCCTCGTCAGCGCCGGCCGCCGCGTGCAGCGCAGCCGCTACCGCCCCGACCCGTGGCGCACGCCGGAGCTGGTCACGGTCGGCGTCGGCGTCGTGGTCGCGGTGCTCGGCTGGTACCTCGGCCACACCCAGGTCCCCGTCGCCTACCCGGGCGTCGACGCGATGCCCTACCTCTCACCGTTGGCCCTGGTCGTCGGCCTGCTGGGCACCGCGCCGGCCGTGGCGACGCCGGTCCCGGCGACGGCCTTCGTCGGACGGGAGGTCACCGCATGACCGGAGTGATCGCCCTGCGCGACATCGGCTTCCGCTACGACGAGCACGAGGTGCTCCGCCACGTCGACCTCACCCTCGACGAGGGCGAGCTCGTGCTCGTGTCGGGGCGCACCGGAGTGGGCAAGTCCACGCTCCTCGGGGTGATCACGGGGCTGGTGCCGCGGTTCACCGGAGGCGTCCTCACCGGCGACGTCCTCCTCGACGGAGCGAGCATCGTCGAGCAGCCGCCGCGCGAGCGCGCGCACCTCGTCGGGTACGTCGGCCAGGACCCGCTCGCCGGGTTCGTCGCCGACACGGTCGAGGAGGAGCTCGCCTACGGCATGGAGCAGCTCGGGACCGCCCCGGAGACGATGCGTCGCCGGGTCGAGGAGACGCTCGACCTGCTCGGCATCGCCGACCTGCGCGCCCGCGACCTGCGCACGCTCTCCGGCGGGCAGCAGCAGCGCGTCGCGATCGGGTCCGTGCTGACCACCCACCCGCGCGTCCTCGTCCTCGACGAGCCGACCTCCGCCCTCGACCCGACGGCCGCCGAGGACGTCCTCGCGACCATCACCCGGCTGGTCCACGACCTCGGCCTGACGGTCCTCCTCGCCGAGCACCGGCTCGAGCGGGTCGTGCCGTTCGCCGACCGGATCGCACTGGTCGCCGGCGACGGCACCGTCCGGGTCGACGAGCCCCGAGCCGTCCTCGCCGACTCGCCCGTCGCGCCGCCGCTCGTCGACCTCGGCCGCCTCGCGCAGTGGGACCCGCTCCCGCTGACCGTCCGCGACGCGCGCCGGCAGGCCCGGACGCTGCCGGACCTGACCCCGCCAGCGGCGACCGTGTCCCGCGAGGCGATGCCGGTCCTCGCCGCCCGCGGCGTCACCGTCGTCCATGGCCACCACGTGGCCGTGCGCGAGGTGGACCTGACGCTCTCCGCGGGCCGGGTGACCGTGCTGATGGGCCGCAACGGATCGGGCAAGTCGAGCCTGATCTGGGCGCTCCAGGGCACGGGCAAGCGGCGTTCCGGCACGGTCGACGTCGACGGCGACGACCCGGCCACGCTCGCGCCCGCCCAGCGCCGTACGCACGTCGGGCTGGTGCCGCAGACCGCCGCCGACCTGCTCTACCTCGAGACGGTCGCCGAGGAGTGCGCGGCCGCCGACGCCGGCGCCGAGGCCGGACCGGGCACCTGCCGTGGCCTGCTCGACCGGCTCGCTCCCGGCATCGATGCCGACCTCCACCCGCGCGACCTGTCCGAGGGACAGCGACTCGCCCTCGCCCTCTCGATCGTGCTCACCGCCCGCCCGCCGGTGCTGCTGCTGGACGAGCCGACGCGCGGCCTCGACTACGCCGGCAAGGCCGAGCTCGCCCGCATCGTCGCCGACCTGGCCGCCGAGGGCCGGGCCGTCCTCCTCGCGACCCACGACGTCGAGTTCGCCGCCCACGTCGCCGACGAGGTCGTCGTCCTCGCCGAGGGCGAGGTCGTCTCGAGCGGTTCGCCGCGTCGCGTGCTCGCGGAGTCTCCGTCGTTCGCGCCGCAGGTCACCAAGGTGCTCGGCCCGCCGTGGCTGGTGGTCGAGGAAGTCGCCGCCGCGCTCCTGGAGGTCCGCCGATGAGCACCCCGACGAGCCGGACCGTGGCCATGCCCATCGGCCCCCGCACCGCGGGCGTGCTCGCCCTCGCCTCACTGGCCGGCCTGATGATGCTGTGCTGGCCGCTGCTGCTCGACGCCGAGCCAGGCCAGCGGGTCGAGCCGCCGTTCGTCTTCCTGGCGCTGCTGTCGCTGGTGATCGTGGTCGTCCTCGCCGAGATGGGGGAGGGCGGCATGGACGCGCGGGTGCTCGCCGTCCTGGGGGTGCTCTCGGCGATCAACGCCGTGCTGCGCGGCTTCGGGGCGGGCACCGCGGGCATCGAGCTGGTGTTCTTCCTGCTCGTGCTCGGTGGCCGGGTCTTCGGAGCGGGCTTCGGTTTCGCGTTCGGCTGCACGTCGATGTTCGCCTCCGCGCTGCTCACCGCCGGGGTCGGGCCGTGGCTGCCGTTCCAGATGATCTGCGCGGCGTGGGTCGGGATGTTCGCCGGCCTGCTCCCGCGCCGCGTCACCGGCCGCGGTGAGGTCGTGATGCTCGTCGTCTACGCCGTCATCGCGTCGTACCTCTACGGGATGCTGATGAACCTCAGCTACTGGCCCTTCACCCTCGGCATCGTCGTGCCCGACCACCAGGGCTCGCTGGCGTACGTCGCCGGCGCGCCGGTGCTCGAGAACGCCCACCGGTTCCTGGTCTACACGCTGCTGACGTCGACCGGCGGCTGGGACACCGGTCGCGCGATCACGACCGCGGTGGCGATCGTCGTGCTCGGCCCGGCGATCCTCACCACGCTGCGCCGGGCGGCCCGTCGCGCGGTCGTGGCACCCGGCGCCAGTGCCCAGTCCAGCCGCAGTGCCGGTGTCGGCGCCGCGGAGCCCGGCGAGGTCAGGGCTGGATGACGATGATGCGGTCGTCGGCCTTGGTCGGGTTGCCCCGGCCGTCCTGGTTGGAGGTCGTCA
Organism: Nocardioides baculatus; assembly: GCF_016735675.1. Classification (GTDB taxonomy): domain Bacteria; phylum Actinomycetota; class Actinomycetes; order Propionibacteriales; family Nocardioidaceae; genus Nocardioides; species Nocardioides baculatus. The sequence goes on from NZ_JAERSG010000002.1 coordinate 154,054, forward strand.
GCCAGAGCTGGTCGTCGGGTGAGGTGACGACGGTCCGCAGCCGGCCGTAGTCCTCGGTGAAGAAGGCCGTCGGCTGGGTGGCCCTGCCCTGGGCCGAGACCTTGATCCGCCAGAGTCGCTGCCCGCGGAGCCCGGCCATCCAGAGGTGCCCGTCGGCGTACGCCAACCCGCTCGGCGACGCCTCCTCGACCGGCCAGACCAGCTGCGGGTCGATGAAGTCCGACCCGCCGCCGGTGCCCTCGACCTCGGGCCAGCCGTAGTTGCCGCCCGCCTCGACGAGGTTGAGCTCGTCCCAGGTGGAGTCGCCGAACTCGGAGGCCCACAGGCGTCCCTCGTCGTCCCAGGCGAGCCCCTGGACGTTGCGGTGGCCGAGTGAGTAGACGGGCGATCCGGGGTCGGGGTTGTCCGGGGCGGGCTCGCCGTCGGCGGTGATGCGGAGGATCTTGCCGGCGAGGCTGTCGGGGTCCTGCGCCAGCTCGGGGTTCCCGGTCTCGCCGGTGGTGACGTAGAGGTAGCCGTCGGGCCCGAAGGCGATCCGGCCGCCGTCGTGGATGAAGCCCGCGGGGATGCCGTCGAGCACGACGGTCGGTGCGTCGAGCTCGGTGCCGTCGAGGCGGGCGCTCACGACGCGGTTGTCCGAGCCCGTCGTCAGGTAGAAGAACAGCGTCTGGTCGGTGTCGAAGTCCGGCGACACCGCGACGCCGAGGAGGCCGGCCTCGCCCTGGGGGACCGCTGCCGTGATCCCCCCGAGCCGGGTCAGGGCGCCGTCGGGCGTGACCTGCAGGACGCGTCCGGTCTCGCGCTCGGTCACGACGGCGTTGCCGTCCGGCAGGAAGTCCACGCCCCATGGGACGTCGAGGAGGTCGACGAGCGTGCCGACGGCCTGCGGGTCGCCGCCCTTCGGCCCTGAGTCGCGCGGAGACTCAGCGGGAGATTCGCTGGGCGTCGGCTCGCTGGTCGGGTCGGTCGGCTGCGTGACGCTCGGAACGGGAGCCGGTGCGGGGTCGGAGCAGGCCGTGGTCGCCGCGAGGACGAGGACGAGGGAGGTCAGGGCCGGACGCGTCATGTGGCCAGTGTGCCGGGCGGGTGTGCGTGCTCACCGGGCTCTTCTCCGGGCGTCGCGCCCGAGCGGGTCGCACCGATGGAGGCCGCCACGACGCAGGCGATCGCCAGCCACTGCAGGACAGACAGGTGCTCGCTGAGCACCACGATCGCCGCGAGCGCCGCCGCGGCGGGCTCGAGGCTCATCAGGATCCCGAACACCGCCGGGCGCAGGCTGCGCAGCGCGACGAGCTCGCAGCTGTAGGGGATGACCGAGCTCAACAGACCGACGAGTGCACCGATGAGCAGGATCCGGCCGTCCCAGAGCTCGCTCCCGGCGCTCAGGAGTGCCGGCAGCGTCATGCCGGCCGCGGCGACGATGCTCGCCACCGCGAGGCCGTCGAACCCGGCCCACCGCCGCCCGGTGCTCGCGCTGAGCAGGATGTACGCCGCCCACGCGGCCCCGGCGAGCAGGGCCGACAGCACGCCGAGCAGGTCGAGGTCGCCCGGCTGGAGGCCGAGCAGGAGCACGCCGACACCCGCCAGCAGCACCCACACCAGGTCGCGCGCGTGCCGCGAGCCGAGCACGGCCAGGGTGAGCGGGCCGATGAACTCGATCGTCACGGCGATGCCCAGCGGGATGCGGGAGAACGACTGGTAGATCGCCCAGTTCATCGTGGCGAGGCTCGCGCCGAAGGCGAGCACCACGAGCCAGTCCTGCCGGCTGCGGCCGGTGAACCGCGGCCGCGCCACGGCGGCGAGGACGAGGGCGCTCGTGGCCAGCCGGAGCCACACCATCGCGGTGGGCGAGATCTCGCCGAACAGTCCCTTGGCGATCGCCGCGCCGACCTGCACGGACAGGATGCCGATGAGCACGAGCCCCACCGGGCCGAGGATGGATCGGCTCGGTCGCGGGGTCACCCGCCAAGCCTAGGGACCGTGATCGCCGAGGCTGGCCAGGGCCCGCTGGGTGTGGACCGCCTCCGCTGCGAAGTAGTCCAGCCCCCAGTCCGCGACGAGCGCGGGGAAGCGGAACGGCTCCCCCTCGCTGTCCGCGCCCCGCAGGGACTCGCGCACGCCGTGGAGGTCGGTGAGCGCCTGGTCGAGCTCGGCGAGGTAGTCGTGGAGCATCTGTCGCGTCCGCTCCGGCTCGCTGGCGTGGCCCACCAGCAGCCGCAGCAGGACGGGGTGCTTGAGGACCGGGAAGCCGGCGGGGGTCTCGGCCATCCAGGTGCGCAGCGCCTCCTGCCCGGCGTCCGTGATGGCGTACGACGTCACCTCGCGGCCGCCGTCGGGGTGGGCGTCGGCGCGGACCAGGCCGTGGTCGGCCAGGCGGCGCAGCTCGGTGTAGATCTGGCTGGTCGCGGGGGAGACCCAGTAGAAGCGGAGCGTCATGTCGGCGCGCTGCTTGATCTCGTAGCCCGTCAGCTCGTCGCCGAACGTGAGGAGGCCGAGGATCGCGTACGCCGTCACCGGAAGGTCTTGACTCATCTCTCCTGCAGAGTAGTGTTCCTAATCGGAATAGTCACGGAGGGGACGGTCAACGGGGTGGGACGCGAGCACGCGATCGAGGCAGAGGGACTGGTCAAGGAGTTCGGGGAGACGCTGGCGGTCGACGACGTCAGCTTCGCGGTGCCGCGGGGGACGGTCCTCGGCCTGCTCGGTCCCAACGGCGCCGGCAAGACGACCACGGTGCGGATGATGACGACGCTCACGAAGCCGACCCGCGGCACCGCCCGCGTGGCGGGGCACGACGTGCTGGCCGACCCCGCCGCCGTACGCCGTTCGATGGGGCTCACCGGCCAGTCGGCCACGGTCGACGAGCTGCTGACCGGCCGCGAGAACATCTGGCTCATCGGCAGCCTCTACGGCCTCGACAAGGCCACCGTGGACCGGGTCGGGGGTGAGCTGCTCGAGCGGTTCTCGCTCACCGGTGCCGCGGACCGGGTGGTCAAGACCTACTCCGGCGGCATGCGGCGACGTCTCGACCTGGCCGTCAGCCTGGTGGCGACGCCACCCGTGCTCTTCCTCGACGAGCCGACGACCGGACTCGACCCGCGGAGCCGGGTCGAGCTGTGGGACGTCCTGCGCGACCTCGTCGAGGACGGTACGACGCTGTTGCTGACGACGCAGTACCTCGAGGAGGCCGACCAGCTCGCCGATGACATCGTGGTGATCGATCGCGGCAAGGTCATCGCCCAGGGCACTCCGCTCGAGCTCAAGGACGCCTCCGGCAAGGCGGCGCTCGTCGTCACGGTCTCGCGTGCCGAGGACCTCGGTGCCGCCGTGGAGCGCGTCCGGAGCGCGGGCCTGGAGGCCCACGTGGAGGAGGCCGCCCGGCGGATCACCGCGCCGGCCGACGGCCTGTCCGACGTCACCCGGATCGCCTCGATCTTCGACGGCAGCGGGATCGAGATCGACGACCTCGGCCTCCAGCGGCCGAGCCTCGACGACGTGTTCCTCAACCTGACCGGCCACCGGGCCGAGGAGGTCGACGGCGACGCGATGGACGGCGACGCGCACGACGGGCAGGAGGTGCCGGCATGAGCCACACGGAGCACGGCGCCATCGAGCGCCCCGAGATCCGTCACACCACCCTGTGGCACCAGTCGGTGACGATCTTCCGGCGCAACCTGATCCACATCAAGCGGATGCCGGAGATGCTGCTCGACGTCACCATCCAGCCGGTGATGTTCGTGCTGCTCTTCGCCTTCGTGTTCGGCGGTGCCATCTCGGTCGGCGCTCCCGCCGGCTACCGCGAGTGGCTGCTCGGCGGGATCATGGGCCAGACGATCGCGTTCGCGTCGTTCATCGTCGCGGTCGGGCTGACCGCCGACATCGACAAGGGTATCGTCGACCGGTTCCGGTCGCTGCCGATCAATCCCGCGGCGATCCTCGTCGGGCGCAGCATGTCGAGCATCACCCACTCCTTCATCGGCATCATCGTCATGTCGCTGACCGGGCTGGTCGTCGGCTGGCGGATCCGTGGCTCCGTGCTCGAGGCGCTGGCGGCCTACGGCCTGCTGCTGCTCTGGGGCTTCGCGATGATCTGGGTCGGCATCCTCGTCGGCTCGGCGATGCGCTCGGTCGAGGCCGTCAACGGCGTCATGTTCACCACGATGTTCCCGCTGACGTTCCTCTCCAACGCGTTCGCGCCGTCGGAGAAGATGGGCACGGTGCTCCGCGCGATCGCGGAGTGGAACCCGATCTCCGCCCTCGTCCAGGCGGTGCGGGAGCTCTGGGGCAACACCGGCCCGGCGCCGGCCGACTCGCACCTGCCGATGCAGCACCCGGTCCTCTTCACGATCCTCTGGACCGTCGGGATCACCGCGGTGGTCGCGCCGCTGGCGCTCAGGACCTTCCGCAACCGCACCCTGCAGTGAACCGAACCGAAGGAGCCCCCGCATGTCCCGCACGTTGTTGATGGTCGGCACCCGCAAGGGCCTGTGGCTCGGCACCTCGGACGAGGCGCGTACGTCGTGGGAGTGGACGGGGCCGCACTTCCCGATGGAGGAGGTCTACTCCGTCATGATCGACACCCGGGGCTCCGCGCCGCGGCTGCTGGCCGGCGCCTCGTCGAGCTGGCTCGGCCCGCAGGTGTGGCGCTCGGACGACCTGGGTGCGTCGTGGGACGAGACGCCCAACGGCGCCGCGCGCTTCCCCGAGGACACCGGCGCGACCCTGGCCCGGGTGTGGCAGCTCCAGCCCGGCCTCTCCGCCGACGGTGGTGACGAGGTCGTCTGGGCCGGCACCGAGCCGGGTGCCGTGTTCCGCTCCGACGACCGGGGCGAGACGTTCTCCCTCGTCCGCGGGCTGTGGGACCACCCGCACCGCGAGGAGTGGAACGAGGGCTTCGGCGGGCAGGCCTTCCACACGATCCTGCCCCACCCCGACGACCCGTCGCGGGTGCTCGTCGCGCTCTCGACCGGCGGGGTCTACGTCACCTCCGACGGCGGCTCGTCCTGGGCTCCGTCCAACACCGGCGTGAAGGCCGAGTTCTTCCCCGGCGAGCGCAACTACCCCGAGTTCGGCCAGTGCGTGCACAAGGTCGCGCGCGACGCCGTCGACCACGAGCGGCTCTACCTCCAGAACCACGGCGGCGTCTACCGCTCCGACGACGGCGGCGCGTCCTGGAACGACATCGCGCCGACCCTGCCGACCGAGTTCGGCTTCGCGATGGTGGCCCACCCGCACCGTGCCGACACGGCGTACAACTTCCCCATCACCGGCGCCGAGGCCCGCTGGCCCGTCGACGGCAAGGCGCGGGTCTACCGCACCACCGACGCCGGCGCGTCGTGGGAACCCCTCGGCGACGGCGCGCTGCCGGACGGCTACTTCACCGCGGTGATGCGTGATGCGATGTGCGCCGACGACCACGAGCAGGTGGGTCTCTACTTCGGCGGACGCAACGGCGGCGTGTGGGCCTCGCCCGACGAGGGCGCGACGTGGCAGGAGATCCACAAGGACCTGCCCGACGTCCTCGTCGTACGTGCCGCTCACCTCGACTGAGACCCGTCCCCGAGGTCTACGCTCGGCACATGGCCGACTTCTCCCTGTCGCGCAGCACGCGCATCCAGCGCCGCCCGCCAGCATCCACCCGCTGATCGACGACTTCCACCAGTGGCAGCGATGGTCGCCGTGGGAAGGTCTCGACCCCGACCTGCACCGCGAGTACTCCGGCGCTCCCGCCGGCATGGGATCGATCTACCACTGGTCCGGCAACAGGAAGGCCGGCGAGGGCGAGATGCGGATGACCGAGTCCACGACCTCCCGCGTGGCCGTCGACCTCGACTTCCTCAAGCCGTTCAAGGCCTCCAACGTCACCGTCTTCCAGCTCGCACCCTCCGGCGACGGCACCGACGTCACCTGGACGATGACCGGCACGCGGAGCGCGGTCATGGGCCTGATGGGCAAGCTGTTCTTCGACAAGGCGATCGCGGCCGACTTCGACAAGGGCCTCGCCGGCCTCAAGCGCGAGGCCGAGGGCACCACCACCTGACGCGGGCCTGCTCCGCTCGGTCGACCGTGCTCGAGCTTGCTCCAGCCGGTGGCCGGCCGTGATCGACGGTGGTCGCGGCCCCGCTGGCCCATGAGTCTCTGAGCGACTCACGGTGTGTCCGCACTCCGCCGGCGCCTCCTGGCCCGTGAGTCTCTGGGCGACTCAAGGTCGCCGGCCGGCCGCTGCCAGGGCCGCTGGCCCGTGAGTCTCTGGGCGACTCATGGGCGAGTGCGGGCGGTGAGGGTGCACGAGGGTGGCTGCATCGGATCGCGGGCCACCGGGTGTCCACAGGCAGCCGCGTGTCGGCGTACGGGCGCGTGGCTGTGGATGACGACCTCAGCGCTGTCGGCGGTGACGTCTGTGCTGGGCGTACGACGCGCCCCGACCGGGGGCGCAGGTGGCCGGCGAGAGGTGGCACGGGGTGGACGAGCAGACGGACAACCAGGGGGAGGGCCGGACGGACGAGGACGCGGACCTCCTGGCGGCCGCACGAGCGGCCTGGGACTGCATGGCGAACTGGACGCAGGCCGAGCGGGACGTGTGGGAGATGGGTCCGTTCGACGGCGGGATCCCGGGCATGGTTCGCCGGGTCAGGCGGATCCTCGACGTGTCGCAGCGGGGGTTGGCCGCGCTGCTGGACGTGTCGCAGTCGGCGGTGGCGCGGTGGGAGACCGGTCGGACGAGCCCGCGGATGAGCGTGATGGAGCGGCTGCTGCGAATGGCGCGGCTGCGGATGCGGTTCGAGGACGAGGAGACCGCGGAGCCGGTCGGTCCGATGCGTGCCGACGGTGCGAGGAAGCACGGAGGGAGCCGCTACCCCGCACACACCGACCTCACCGCGACCGGCTGGTGGGTCCCGCGGCGGCTCCGGACGATGACGTCGATCGAGGCATTCCGTGCCCGGGACCGGTCGAGACGGGTGGGCGACCCGGCGATCCGGCACCGGGTCTCGGCCTACTGGCGACGGATCGAGCGACTGATGTACGGCACGCCCGACGACCACCCGGCGGTGCACCAGCTCGTCGCGGAGGTCCGTTACCTCGACGAGTGCCGCGAGGACCGGCGGCGGGCGAGGTAAGGCCCCGCAGCCTGAGACACGTGGGCTCCGGGCGAGGCGAGCGCACTAGCCTGACGCCATGAGCCACGCAGCCGACGGACCCGACATCAAGCCCCGGAGCCGCGCCGTGACCGACGGCCTCGAGGCGACCGCCGCGCGCGGGATGCTGCGCGCGGTCGGGATGGGCGACGACGACTGGGAGAAGCCGCAGATCGGGGTGGCGTCCAGCTGGAACGAGATCACGCCCTGCAACCTGAGCCTCGACCGGCTGGCGAAGGCCGTGAAGAGCGGCGTGCACGCGGCCGGCGGCTACCCGCTCGAGTTCGGCACGATCTCGGTGTCCGACGGGATCTCGATGGGGCACGAGGGGATGCACTTCTCCCTGGTCAGCCGGGAGGTGATCGCGGACTCGGTCGAGACCGTGATGATGGCCGAGCGGCTCGACGGCTCGGTCCTGCTCGCGGGGTGCGACAAGTCGCTGCCCGGCATGCTCATGGCTGCCGCCCGCCTCGACCTCGCGAGCGTCTTCCTCTACGCCGGCACGATCATGCCCGGGCAGGTCGACGGCAAGGACGTCACGATCATCGACGCCTTCGAGGCGGTCGGTGCGTGCCTGGCCGGCAAGATCACCCGCGAGAAGGTCGACGAGATCGAGCGCGCGATCTGTCCGGGCGAGGGCGCCTGCGGAGGGGCGTACACCGCCAACACGATGGCCAGCGTCGCCGAGGCCCTGGGGATGTCGCTGCCGGGCAGCTCGTCCCCGCCGGCGGTCGACCGGCGTCGCGACGGGTTCGCCCACAAGTCCGGCGAGGCCGTGGTCAACATGCTGCGCGAGGGCATCACCGCCCGCCAGATCATGACCAAGCCCGCCTTCGAGAACGCCATTACGATGGCGATGGCGCTCGGCGGCTCGACCAATGCCGTCCTCCACCTGCTCGCGATCGCCCGCGAGGCCGAGGTCGACCTGACCCTCGACGACTTCACCCGCATCGGCCGCAACGTCCCGCACCTCGCGGACATGAAGCCGTTTGGCCGGTTCGTGTGGACCGACTTCGACCGGGTCGGCGGCATCCCCGTCCTGCTGCGGGCGCTGCTCGATGCCGGGCACCTGCACGGCGACGTCCTCACCTGCACGGGCAAGACGATGGCGGAGAACCTCGCCGACCTCGACCCCAAGCCGCTCGACGGCGAGATCCTGCGCCAGCTCGACCGGCCGATCCACGCCACCGGCGGCCTGACGATCCTCAAGGGCTCGCTGGCCCCCGAGGGTGCGGTCGTGAAGAGCGCCGGCTTCGACGACTCCACCTTCACCGGCACGGCCCGCGTCTTCGACGGCGAGCGCAACGCGCTCGACGCCCTCGCCGAGGGCGCGATCCAGGCGGGCGACGTCGTCGTGATCCGCTACGAGGGCCCCAAGGGTGGCCCGGGCATGCGCGAGATGCTGGCCATCACCGGGGCGATCAAGGGCGCCGGGCTCGGCAAGGACGTCCTGCTGATCACCGACGGCCGGTTCTCCGGCGGTACGACCGGTCTCTGCGTCGGCCACATCGCGCCCGAGGCCAGCGACGGCGGTCCGATCGCGTTTCTCCGGGACGGCGACCGGATCACCCTCGACGTCGCGAACATGACCCTCGACGTCCACGTCGACGAGGCCGAGCTGGCCTCGCGCGCCGAGGGCTGGGAGCCGCTCCCGCCGAAGTACACCCGCGGCGTCCTCGGCAAGTACCGCAAGGTCGTCCAGTCCGCGGCGCACGGAGCGGTCTGCTACTGATCGAGGCCGACCGGGTCGATAGGTTGCGGGGGTGAGCACCCCCCGCACCTCGGCCGAGCTCGACGCCGCCGACCCCCTCGCGCTGCTGCGCGGCCGCTTCGTCGGCGCCGAGTCCGACCTCGTCTACTTCGACGGCAACTCGCTCGGGCGTCCTGTCGCCGACGTGGCCGACCGCCTCACCGCCTTCGTCCAGGAGGAGTGGGGCGGCCGGCTCATCCGCGGCTGGGACGAGCGCTGGATGGACCTGCCGACCACCCTCGGCGACGACCTCGGGCGCATCGCCCTCGGTGCGGCCGCCGGCCAGACCGCGATCGGGGACTCCACGACCGTCTGGCTCTACAAGCTGATGCGCGCCGCGGTGGACCACGCCGTCCGGACGGATCCCTCGCGCACCGAGATCGTCATCGACACCGACAACTTCCCGACCGACCGCTACGTCGCTGAGGGCATCGCCGCCGAGCGCGGACTGACGCTCCGCTGGATCGAGGTCGACACCTCGGCCGGCGTCACGGCCGACCAGGTCCGGGAGGCGGTCAGCGAGCGCACCGCCCTCGTCGTGCTCAACCACGTCGCCTACCGCTCGGCCTGGCTCGCCGACGCCCCCGAGCTCACCCGGATCGTCCACGACGCAGGGGCGCTGGTGCTCTGGGACCTCTGCCACTCCGCCGGTGCGGTCCCGACCGCCCTCGACGAGTGGGACGTCGACCTCGCCGTCGGCTGCACCTACAAGTACCTCAACGGCGGCCCCGGCTCACCCGCCTTCGGCTATGTCAACGCCCGCCTCCAGGGCGAGCTCACCCAGCCGATCCAGGGCTGGATGGGCCACGCCGCCCCGTTCCTCATGGGGCCCGGCTACACGCCCGCGGCCGGCATCCGCCGCTTCATCTCCGGCACCCCGCCGATCCTGGGCATGGTCGCGATGCAGAGCATGCTCGAGCTGGTCGAGGAGGCCGGCATCGAGGCGATCCGGGCGAAGTCCGTCGCGCTGACGTCGTACGCCGTCGAGGTGGCCGACGCGACGCTGCCCGAGGTCACCCTCGCGTCCCCGCGCGACCCGGCGCAGCGCGGCGGTCACATCACCCTCCACCACGACCGGATGCGCGAGGTCACGGCCCGGCTCTGGCAGCGCGACGTGATCCCCGACTACCGCGACCCGGGCGGGCTGCGGATCGGCCTCTCGCCGCTGTCGACGTCGTTCGACGAGGTGGAGCGCGGCATGGCCGCGGTCGCGGAGGCGCTGCGGTGAGCGGGCCCGTGGCAGTGCAGCTGTCGGCCACGCGGACCCGGGCCACCAACGACCACGGCCAGCGCATCGGCCGTCCCGTCGACTGGTCGGGTGCGGCCCGGCCGGACCGGGAGCGGGTCCTCGAGGGGATCGGCGTACGCCTCGAGCCGATCGGCACGCAGCACGTCGACGGCCTGGTCTCGGCGGTCGGCGGCGCGGACGACGACGCGCTGTGGACCTACCTCTTCTGGGACCGCCCGCGCGACCGTGACGAGATGGCGGCACTCGTCGCCGAGCTCGCGGCGGACGAGGAGCGGGTGTTCTACGCGATCGTCCCGACGGAGACCGGTCGGGCGGCCGGCTTCTGCGGGCTGATGCGCATCGACGCCGCGATGGGCTCGATCGAGGTGGGCGCGATCAACTACGGCCGCCAGCTCCAGCGCAGCCGCGCGGCCACCGAGGTGCAGGCGCTGCTGATGCGCCACGTGTTCGCCGACCTGGGCTACCGCCGCTATGAGTGGAAGTGCGACAGCCTCAACGCACCCTCGCGCCGCGCCGCGATCCGGCTCGGCTTCATCTGGGAGGGCCGGTTCCGCAACGCGCTCGTCTACAAGGGCCGCAACCGCGACACCGACTGGTTCTCCATCACCGACCTCGAGTGGCCGCGTGTCAGCGCCGCCCTCGACACGTGGCTCGACGACGGCAACTTCGACGACATGGGCCGCCAGCGCGCCCGCCTCGCCGCCCGACCGCCCGAGAAGGCACCGCCCGAAAACGGTGGGAAGGACTGAGCATGGACCAGCGCGTCAGCTTCATCACCCTCGTCGTCACCGACCTCGGGGCCTCCCGGCAGTTCTACGTCGGCGGCCTCGGCTGGGAGCCGGTCTTCGACGACCCCGACGAGGTGCTGATGTTCCGGGTCGCCGAGAAGGTCGTGCTGAGCCTGTGGACGGAGTCGGGCTTCGTCGCGGAGGTCGGGCACGCGCCCGCGCGTGGTGGCGTGCCCCCGATCACGCTCTCCCACAACGTCGCGACCAAGCAGGGCGTCGACACCGTCCTCGAGCAGGCGGCCGCGGCCGGCGCCACCGAGGTCGGCGAGCCCGTCGAGCGCGACTGGGGCGGCTACACGGGCTACTTCGCCGATCCCGACGGCTTCCGCTGGGAAGTGGCCTACAACCCGGGCGAGATCGGGCAGTCTGTGCTCCCGTGAGCGACCAACAGGCCGTACCCGGCTGGGACGACTACTTCCTCGGCATCGCGACCGCCGTCGCCGCCCGCGCGAAGTGCACGCGGCGCCGGGTCGGCGCCGTGCTGACGATCGACCACCGGATCATCGCGACCGGCTACAACGGCGCGGCCCCCGGCGAGGACGACTGCCTCATGGGGGCCTGCCCCCGCGGCCGACTGACGTACGACGACGTGCCGGGGCTCGGCGACTACGACCGGCCGGGCACGCCGGGCTTCTGCATCGCGATCCACGCCGAGGTCAACGCGCTGCTGTTCGCGACGCGCGACACCAAGGGCGCGACGGCCTACATCACCGACCCGCCCTGCCCGGGCTGTCGCAAGGCGCTCGCCGCGGCGGGCGTGGTCCGTGCGGTCTGGCCCGACGGCGAGCACGACCGCGAGGGCCTCACCGCCTGGAGCTAGTGGGGCTTGACCCACACCAGCTCGTCGGACTCCCACTTCTCGAGCGCCACCGGCACCAGCACCGACATCGCGGCCGACGCCGACCCGGCGGTCAGGTCGTCGGCGTGCTCCGCGCCGTAGGCCCGGCCGGCCGCGTTGTTGTGCTGGTCGACGCTCGAGTCGCGTCGGCTCGGCGTGCCGGCCTCCTGCGCGTCGGCGATGTCCCGCGCGGCGTCGGCACCGAAGCGCGCGGTCAGCACTGCCTGCCACATGAAGTGCCGCATGGCGTTGGTGCGCCCGGGTACGCCGCGACCGTGCGCAGCCGCGGCCTGGAGCGCGGCCTGCGAGATCCGCAGCACCTCGAGGCCGCCCGCAGGACCGAGCCCCGTGTCGATCGCGGCACCGAACAGCCGGGGCACGCCGGTCGCCGCGTGGATCGCCTTCGAGACGGAAACGCCGAGGAGTCCCATGGACACACCCTGACAGAATCGGCGCGTGTCCTCGACGCCCCGCTTCCCCCGTCCCCTCCGTCCGGGTGACCGGATCGGCGTGACCTCGCCGTCCGCAGGTGTCGCCGGTGCCGCCACGCAGCGGATCGAGTTCTGCGTCGACTGGCTGCGCCAGCGCGGGTACGACGTCGTGGTGGGGGAGTGCATGGACGGCACCGGGCTCACCTCGGCGCCCGCCGAGCAGCGGGCCGCCGAGCTCACCCGGATGCTCGCCGACCCCGACATCCACTGCGTGGTGCCGCCGTGGGGCGGCGAGACCGCCATCGACCTCGTCGACCTGATCGACTACGACGCCCTCGCCGGGGCGGAGCCGACCTGGCTGGTCGGCTACTCCGACCTCTCCACCGTGCTCCTCCCGATCACGACCCGCCTCGGCTGGGCGACCCTGCACGGCGACAACCTCGCCGACACGCCGTACGCCGTCCCCGACGGGCTGCTGCACTGGCTCGACCTCGCGAGCGGCGACGGCCCCTTCGTGCAGCGGGACTCCGGCGTGGTCACGGACTGGTGGCGGTTCGAGGAGGACCCCCGGGCCACCGAGTGGAAGCAGGTCGGGACGAGCCGCTGGGAGGTCGAGGGCGGCGGCAGCCTCGACGTCTCCGGTCGGCTCATCGGCGGCTGCACCGAGACGATCGGCCACCTCGCCGGGACGCCGTACGGCGACGTGCGCGCGTGGGCCGAGACGCTGGACGGACCGACCGTCGTCTACCTCGAGTCGTGCGAGGAGGACGCGGTCAACACCTGCCGCTTCCTCCACGCGATGCGGCTGGCGGGGTGGTTCGACCGGGCGGAGGCGCTCCTGGTCGGCAGCACCCGCGCTCCCGACCACCCCGACCTGAAGCAGCGCGAGGCGGTGCTCGACGCTGTCGGACGGCTCGACCTGCCGATCGTGTGGGACCTCGAGATCGGGCACGTGCCGCCGCACCTGCCGCTGGTCAACGGCGCGCTCGCGCGGGTGGTCGTCGACGGCGACGTCCGCGAGATCACCCAGACCCTCGCCTGACCGCGCGGACGGGGGTGGCCGCTGTCGGACCCTCGTGGCAGGGTCGAAGGATGAGCGACACGACCTCGGACCCGAAGGCACGTCTCACCCACGACCAGATCCTCGACGCGGGGATCGACGACTGGCGCAAGGTGCTCAACCGGCTGCGGGCCCGCTTCCGCACGGGCGACTTCGCGACCGGTGTCGCGCTCGTCGACCGCATCGGTGCGGCTGCCGACGAGGCCGACCACCACCCCGACGTATCGCTGACCTACCCCGAGGTGATCGTGACGCTCAGCAGCCACGACGTCGGCGGCATCACCAGCCGCGACATCGACCTCGCCCGCCGGATCAGCGGGTTCGCGGCCGAGCTCGGCGCCGAGGCGGACACCTCGGGGCTCACCGAGCTCGAGCCGGGCGTCGACACGACCGACGGGTCCCGGCTGTCTCCGTTCTACGCCGCACTGCTGGGCGGCGAGGAGTCCCGCGGTGGCATCGCAGACCCCAGCGCACAGGTGCCCGGGCTGTGGTTCCAGGAGCCGCCCGGGCCCGACGACGAGCGGGGCGCGGACCTGCCGGCACAGGAGTTCGACCAGCGGTGGCACTTCGACGTGTGGGTGCCCCACGACGAGGGGGAGCGGCGGCTCCAGGCGGTGCTCGACGCCGGCGGCACGCTCGTCAGCGACGCCGAGGCGCCGTCGTTCTGGGTGGTCGCGGACGCCGACGGCAACCGGTCGTGCATCTGCACGCCGCTGGAGCGCGGGTGAGCCAGCCGCTGACCTTCACCGCGGTCCAGGCCGAGCTCGAGCAGCCGGGCCTCGGTGACTGGCGGATGATGTTCCAGACGCTCGAGACCTGCTTCCTGACCGGGACCTTCGCGCGTGGCCTCGAGCTGGTCGGGCGCATCGGCGAGGCCGCCGACGGGCTCGGCCACGCTCCCGAGCTGGACGTGCGTGCGGCGGCGGTGCATGTCCGGCTGATCAGCCGCGACGTCTTCGGCGTGACGTCGGCCGACCTCGACCTCGCCCGACGGATCAGCGCCGTCGCCGCCGACCTCGGGGTCGCCGCCGACCCGAGCGTCGTGGAGATCGTCGAGCTGGCCCTCGACACCCCCGACCACGCCGAGATCAAGCCGTTCTGGCGTGCCGTCCTGGGCTACGAGGACCACCCGCTCCATGACCGCGAGGTGCGCGACCTCCAAGGGATCGGCCCGGCCCTGTGGTTCCAGGCCACCGAGCCGCACGAGGAGCCTCGCCAGCGCTTCCACCTCGACGTCCGCGTGCCGCCCGAGGTGGCGGGCCCGCGGATCGCGGCAGCGCTCGCTGCCGGCGGCACGCTCGTCAGCGACGAGCGCGCCCCGACGTTCGTCGTGCTGGCGGACGCTCAGGGCAACAAGGTGTGCGTCACGACCGGTCTCGGCCGCGACTGACCAGCCGGCTTGGCCGCCACATTCCGAGACTCGCGTTCCACATCGTGGGACGACTGGCACACTGGCTTGACGCCGGACCGGCCCGGCGACGACGGTTGTCGCATGCGCACCGACATTCTTGTACGCACGCGACGCGTGAGCTGAGGTCCCCGGACCCGCTGCACACGCGTCATCCCCTCGTCGCCCACCGGGCCGAGGGGTTTTTTGTTGGGCAGGACCGAGCCAGGAAGTGGATCCATGAGTGAGCAGGGCGGGCAGGGCGGCACTTCGGTGACTGGAGCGCAGAGTCTCGTGACGTCCCTCGAGGCAGCGGGCGTCACCGACATCTTCGGCATCCCGGGCGGCGCGATCCTCCCGGCCTACGACCCCCTCATGGACTCCACGCGGATCCGCCACATCCTCGTGCGCCACGAGCAGGGTGCCGGGCACGCCGCTCAGGGCTACGCCGCCGCCACCGGCAAGGTCGGCGTCTGCATGGCCACGTCCGGTCCGGGCGCGACCAACCTCGTCACGCCGCTCGCCGACGCCCACATGGACTCGGTGCCGATGGTGGCCGTGACCGGGCAGGTCGGTGCGGCGATGATCGGGACCGACGCCTTCCAGGAGGCCGACATCCGCGGCATCACGATGCCGATCACCAAGCACAACTTCCTCGTCACCGATCCCGCCGACATCCCGCGCACCGTGGCGGAGGCGTTCCACATCGCCTCGACCGGACGCCCCGGACCGGTCCTCGTCGACGTGGCCAAGTCGGCGCTCCAGGCGATGACGACCTTCAGCTGGCCGAGCGAGCTCCACCTGCCGGGCTACCGCCCCGTGACCACGCCCCACGCGAAGCAGATCAAGGAGGCGGTCCGGCTGATCAAGGAGGCCCGCCGCCCGGTCCTCTACGTCGGCGGCGGCGTGATCCGCGCCCGCGCCTCGCGCGAGCTGGCCCAGCTGGCCGCGCTCACCGGCATCCCGGTCGTCACGACGCTGATGGCGCGCGGCGCCTTCCCCGACAGCAACCCGCAGCACCTCGGCATGCCGGGCATGCACGGCACCGTCGCGGCGGTGGCCGGTCTCCAGAAGAGCGACCTGATCATCAGCCTGGGCGCCCGCTTCGACGACCGCGTCACGGGCAACCTCGACTCCTTCGCCCCCAACGCCCTCGTCATCCACGCCGACATCGACCCGGCCGAGATCGGCAAGAACCGGCACGCCGACGTGCCGATCGTGGGGGACTGCAAGGAGGTCATCTCACAGCTGGTCGCGCTGCTCACGGCCGAGGGCGCCGACGGTGACTACGAGGCCTGGGTCGCCTTCCTCGCCGGGCTCAAGAAGAGCTACCCGCTGGGCTACGACACCCCGGCCGACGGCTCGCTCGCCCCGCAGTACGTCATCGAGCGGCTCGGCGCGATCGCCGGCCCCGAGGCGGTCTACGCCTCCGGTGTCGGGCAGCACCAGATGTGGGCGGCCCACTACGTCGGCTACGAGAACCCCAACACCTGGATCAACTCCGGCGGCCTCGGCACCATGGGCTACGCCGTCCCGGCCGCGATGGGCGCCAAGGTCGGCATGCCCGACAGCACGGTGTGGGCGATCGACGGCGACGGCTGCTTCCAGATGACCAACCAGGAGCTGGCCACCTGCGCGATCAACGACATCCCGATCAAGGTCGCGATCATCAACAACGAGTCGCTCGGCATGGTCCGGCAGTGGCAGACGCTCTTCTACAACGAGCGCTACTCCAACACCGACCTGCACTCCAAGCGGATCCCGGACTTCGTCAAGCTCGCCGACGCCTACGGCTGCGTGGGCCTGGCGTGCGAGTCGCCCGACGAGGTCGACGCGACGATCGAGAAGGCGATGGCCATCGACGACCAACCGGTCGTCGTGGACTTCCGGGTCCACCGCGACGCGATGGTGTGGCCGATGGTCGCTGCCGGCACGAGCAACGACGAGATCAAGTACGCGCGCGACCTGGCGCCCCAGTTCGACGAGGACGACATCTAGTGGACGAGCGGAGCGAGACCGTCAACGAACACAGTGCACAGGGAGCCTCGTCGGCGCCCGGAGCGAAGCGAGGACGTCGATGAGCAACAAGCACACCCTGTCCGTCCTGGTCGAGAACAAGCCCGGCGTCCTGGCCCGGGTCGCCGGCCTCTTCTCCCGCCGCGGCTTCAACATCGACAGCCTTGCCGTGGGCCCGACCGAGCACCCCGAGGTCTCGCGGATGACGATCGTGGTCAACGTCGAGGAGTCGCCGCTCGAGCAGGTGACCAAGCAGCTCAACAAGCTCGTCGAGGTCATCAAGATCGTCGAGCTCGACGGTCCGGGGTCGGTCAACCGCGAGCTCCTGCTCGTCAAGGTCCGCGCCGACGCCGCCACCCGCGGTGCCGTCCTCGACGCCGTCCAGCTCTTCCGGGCCAAGGTCGTCGACGTGTCGCCGGAGGCCGTCACCGTCCAGGCCGTCGGCAACTCCGACAAGCTCGCCGACCTGCTCAAGGTCCTCGAGCCCTTCGGCATCCGCGAGCTCGTGCAGTCGGGCATGGTCGCGATCGGTCGCGGTTCGCGCTCGATCAGCGAGCGCCCGCAGCGTCCGGTCGCCGTACCCGCCCCCCTTTCTGCCATCGCCAACTGACCCCAGAGAAACAACCGAAGGAGAGCCCCCAGTGGCTGAGATGTTCTACGACGACGACGCCGACCTGAGCCTGATCCAGGGCAAGAACGTCGCGGTGATCGGCTACGGCAGCCAGGGCCACGCCCACGCGCTGTCCCTGCGCGACAGCGGCGTCGACGTCCGGATCGGCCTGCAGCCCGGCTCGAAGAGCCGCGACAAGGCCGAGGCCGAGGGCCTCCGGGTCCTCACCCCGCGCGAGGCGGCGGAGGAGTCCGACCTGATCGTGATCCTCGCTCCCGACCAGCACCAGCGCAAGCTCTACGCCGAGGAGATCGAGCCCGCGCTCACCCCCGGCGACACCCTGGTCTTCGGCCACGGCTTCAACATCCGCTTCGGCTACATCACCCCGCCCGACGGCGTCGACGTCTTCATGGTCGCCCCCAAGGGCCCCGGCCACCTCGTGCGTCGTGAGTACGTCGACGGGCGCGGCGTGCCCGTGCTCGTCGCGGTCGAGAAGGACGAGTCGGGCACGGCCTGGGACCTCGCGCTGTCCTACGCCAAGGCGATCGGCGGCCTGCGCGCCGGCGGCATCAAGACCACGTTCACCGAGGAGACCGAGACCGACCTGTTCGGCGAGCAGGCCGTGCTCTGCGGCGGGGCGTCGCAGCTCGTCCAGTACGGCTTCGAGGTGCTCACCGAGGCCGGCTACCAGCCCGAGGTGGCCTACTTCGAGTGCCTCCACGAGCTCAAGCTGATCGTCGACCTGATGTACGAGGGCGGCATCGCCAAGCAGCGCTGGTCGGTCTCCGACACCGCCGAGTTCGGTGACTACGTCTCCGGCCCTCGCGTGATCACCCCCGACGTGAAGAAGAACATGGAGGACGTGCTCGCCGACATCAAGAGCGGCGTCTTCGCCGAGCGCTTCATCTCCGACATGGACAACGGCTCCCCGGAGTTCACCGAGTTCCGCAAGAAGGGTGAGGCCCACCCGATCGAGCAGACCGGTCGCGAGCTCCGCAAGCTGATGGCCTGGGTGAAGTCGCACGACTCCGACTACACCGAGGGCACCTCCGCCCGCTGACGCGGACGGCAGATCCAAGATCGGCGTGCCCGTGAACACCTACACCCACGGGCACGCCGAGGCCGTGCTGCGCTCGCACCGCTGGCGTACGGCCGAGAACTCGGCGGCCCACCTCCTGCCCCACCTCGACGGCGACCAGCGCCTGCTCGACATCGGGTCCGGCCCGGGCACGATCACGGCCGACCTGGCCCGCCTGGTGGGGGAGGTGGTGGCGCTCGAGATCGACGACGCGGCAGCCGACCTCACCCGCGCCGAGCTCGAGCGGCAGGGTGTCACCAACGCGACAGTGGTCGTCGGGGACGTGCACGCGCTCGACCTCGTGGACGACGACTTCGACGTCGTGCACGCCCACCAGGTCCTCCAGCACGTTGCCGACCCCGTCGCCGCGCTGCGCGAGATGCGTCGCGTGACACGTCCCGGCGGCCTCGTCGCCGTACGCGACAGCGACTACGGCCACTTCTCGTGGCACCCCGCGTCGCCGGGCCTCGACCGCTGGCTCGAGCTGTACGACGCCGCGGCGCGGGCCAACGGGGGAGAGCCCCACGCCGGCCGGATGCTGCTGGCCTGGGCCCACGCCGCCGGCGCCACCGACGTCGAGGCGAGCTCCTCGACATGGTGCTTCGCCGACCCTGACGACCGCGCCTGGTGGGGGAGCCTCTGGGCCGACCGGCTCACGTCCACCGGACTCGCGCGGCAGCTCCTCGACGAGGGCCGGGCCACGCCCGACGAGCTCGCGACCGTCGCTGCTGCCTGGCGCGACTGGGCTGCGCACCCGGACGGCTGGTTCTCCGTCCTGCACGGCGAGGTGCTGATCCGCGCCTGAGCTGCCGGTGCAGGATGGCAGTCGTGACTCACCGCCGGAGCGACGTCGACCTCGTGCGCTTCCTCGCGCTCGTGTCGATGTACGTCGCCCACGTGACGCCGGTCCAGGGGCCTGCCCACGTCTTCGAGCTGAGCGAGTACCTCACGATGCCGCTCTTCGCCCTGCTGGTCGGCGTCGGCGCTCAGCTCGGCGCCCGCAGCAGCGGCACCCGCCACTGGGTCGCGGTCGTCGTACGCGCCCTCGCCCTCATCGGCCTGGGCCTGGCGCTCGAGCGTGCCGAGGCGCAGGTCGTGATCGTGCTCGCCCACCTCGGTGTGCTGCTGCTCGTCGCGGCGGTCCTCGCGCGGCTCCCGGACCTCGTCGTCGGGGGAGTGGCGCTGGTCGCCTTCCTCGTCGGACCGTGGCTCGTGCGCCACACCTCGATCGACCTCTTGTTCGACGACGGCTGGCTCGCCGACGCGGCGCGCTTCGCGGTGGGAGGCCCCTACCGACTCCTGCCGATGGTCCTCTACGCCGCAATCGGCATCCTCGTCGCCCGCGTCCTGCTGCGCGGCGCCGGCCGCGACGCCGTGCTCGTGCCGGCGGCCGTCGGCGGCGGGTTCCTGGTCGCCGCGGCGGCGATGCTCGCCGCGGAGCAGCGCGGCCTCGTCGACCTCGTCCCCTACTCCGGCACGTTGCAGGAGACCGTCGTCTGCGCGCTCGTCGCGACCGGTGCTGCCCTCGTCGGGATCGCCGCGGCCCGGGCCCTCGACCGCGGGGCGGCCGGTCGCCTCGTCGCCGGGCTGGCCGCCGTCGGAGCGATGACGCTGACCCTCTACACGCTCCAGGTCCTCTGGTTGGCGTACGACGTCCGGGTGCTGCACCCGGGCGCGACGGACGACTCGTGGCGCAACCTCGCCGTCCTGGTCGTCGGGTCGCTCGTCGTGACCGCGGCCTGGCACGCGGTCGTACGCCGTGGGCCGTGGCGGCGTGGCCCGCTCGAGGGTGTGGTCGACCTGGCCTCTCGCGGGCCTACGATGCGGGCATGAGCACAACGTCAGAGAGGTCGGGTCTCGAGCAGACCCGCCGCCTCGGTGTCGAGACCACCGGCATCGAGATCATCGAGGAGTCCGAGCGCACCGCCCGGCCGCAGGACTTGTTCTGGCCGTGGTTCGCGGCCAACGTGTCGGTCTTCGGCCTGAGCTATGCCTCGTTCGTCCTCTACTTCGGCATCTCGTTCTGGCAGGGCGTGCTGGTCTCCGTGATCGGGATCGTCGTGTCGTTCCTGCTCTGCGGCATCATCGCGATCGCCGGCAAGCGCGGCTCGGCGCCGACGATGATCCTCAGCCGCGCGGCGTTCGGGGTGAGTGGGCAGAAGGTGCCAGGGGTGATCTCGTGGCTGGTCTCGATCGGCTGGGAGACCTTCCTCGCGATCCTCGCGGTGCTCGCGACCTCGACGATCTTCACCCGCCTCGGCTGGGGCGGTGGCGACGGCACCAAGGTCGTCGCGGCGGTCGTCGTGGCTGCGCTCATCGTCTCGGCCAGTGTGGCCGGCTACCACATCATCATGCGGATGCAGTCGGTGCTGACCTGGATCACCGGCATCGTCACGGTGCTCTACATGGTGCTGACCGTCGACGACATCAACTGGTCGGCCGTGCAGGACATCCCGGCCGGCTCGACGCAGGCCGTGATCGGCGCGCTCGTGATGGTGATGACCGGCTTCGGCCTCGGCTGGATCAACATCGCCGCCGACTGGTCGCGCTACCAGAAGCGCACCGCCTCCGGCCCCTCGATCGTGGCGTGGAACACCTTCGGCGGGGCGCTCGCCCCGGTCGTGCTCGTGCTCTTCGGCCTCGCCCTCGCCGGCTCGTCGACCGAGATCCTCGACGGCGTCGCCGGCGACCCGATCGGCACCCTCGCCACCCTGCTGCCGACCTGGTTCCTCGTGCCGTTCCTGCTGGCCGCGATCCTCTCGCTCGTCAGCGGTGCCGTCCTCGGCATCTACTCCTCGGGCCTCACGCTGCTCTCGCTGGGCGTGAAGCTGAAGCGACCGCAGGCGGCCGCCGTCGACGGCGTCCTGCTGACGCTCGGCACGTTCTACGTCGTGTTCGTCGCGGAGGACTTCGCCGGGCCGTTCCAGAGCTTCCTGATCACCCTCGGCGTCCCGCTCGCCGCGTGGGCCGGGATCATGATGTCCGACCTCGCCCTCCGCAAGCGCGACTACGACGAGGAAGCGCTCTTCGACCCCGCGGGCCGCTACGGCTCGTTCGACTGGGCGGCCATCGGCACCATGGTCGTCGCCTCGCTCGTCGGCTGGGGACTCGTGATCAACACGTTCTCCGACGCCGCCTCGTGGAACAACTGGCAGGGCTACCTCCTCGGCCCGCTCGGCCTCGGCGGCCGTGACGGCGCGTGGGCGTTCGCCAACCTCGGCGTCCTCTTCGCCCTCCTCATCGGCCTCGTCGGCGGCTACCTGCTCCGCCGCTCGACGGTGCAGCGCCAGGAGGCCTGACCGCCCCCACCGGCCCGCACTGCACCGTGAGTCTCTGGAAGACTCACGGTGCACCTGGCCCAAGGACGTGGCCGCGCTGGACGTTGAGTCTCTGGGAGACTCACGGTCCAGTGCGACAGCAACCCGCCCGCGCTGCACGTTGAGTCTCTAGGAGACTCACCGCCCAGCGGACGCGGGAACACGCAGGTCAGGATCGGTGTTGGGCAGGTCGTGAAGATCGAGATCTGGTCCGACGTCGTCTGCCCCTGGTGCTACATCGGCAAGCGCCGCATCGAGAACGCGCTGGCCGAGTTCGGCCACGCCGACGAGGTGGAGGTGCACTGGCGCTCCTACGAGCTCGACCCGGGTGCGCCCACCGAGCCGACGCAGAGCACGTCGGTGATGCTGGCCCGCAAGTACGGCCAGTCGCCCGAGGGCGCGAAGCAGATGCAGGACCGCGTGGAGGCCGTCGCCGCGGAGGAGGGACTGATCTACCGCCTCTCCGAGACGCTCCACCTCAACACCGTGGACGCGCACCGGCTGATCCACCTCGCCCACGCTGAGGGCGGCAACGACCTCCAGGGGCGGGTCAAGGAGGCGCTGCTCGAGGCCTACTTCACCCAGGCCCGCAACGTCGCCGACCCTGCCGTGCTGCGCGAGGTCGCAGTTGCTGCCGACCTCGACGGCGCACGCGTCGACGAGGTCCTCGCGTCCCGCGAGTTCGAGGCCGAGGTGCGCGCCGACGTCGAGCAGGCGCAGGCCTACGGCGCCACCGGTGTCCCGTTCTTCGTGATCGACCAGAAGTACGGCGTCTCGGGCGCGCAGCCCACCGAGGTCTTCACGCAGGTCCTCGAACAGGCGTGGTCGGAGTCGCACCCCACCCTGCAGACGGTCGGTGCCGACGGCGAGGCGTGCGGACCCGACGGCTGCGCGATCTAGCCTCCAGCCCGTCGTCAGTCGGCCCTGGCTAGCCCTGCGCCTTCACTCCCTGCGCCGCCTTCGCGGCTGATGTCTCGACCCGCGTCGCGCGGGTCTCGGGACGCTTCGCCAGCACGATCCAGGTCAGGATCATCTTCTGCGCCGACGGCGACCACGACTCCCAGTGCTCGCGCGCGCCCGGGTGGCGGTCGAAGGCGGCGGCGAGGTCGGCGGGCACGACGAGGTCCTCGACCTCGTCCATCAGCGTCCACATGCCCGTCCTCTTCGCCTCGGCGATCGCTGCCGCACCGGCGGGTTCCATCAGCCCGGCCTCCTCGAGCCGGGCGACCCGTCCCTTGTTGATCCGGGTCCACATGCTGCCGGCGCGACGGGGCGCGAACCACTGCATCGACCGCAGGTCGTCGACCGGCTTCACCGTCGAGTCGACCCAGCCGAAGCGCAGCCCCTCGATCACCGCCTCCTCGTAGGAGAACGGTCGCTCGGCCGCCTTCCGCGGCGAGACGAGCCAGACACCGGTCGGCTGCCCGTGGTGCTCGCGCAGCCAGTCGCTCCACTCCGCGACCGAGCCCGGCTCGAGCCGCTCCGCCTCGTCCATCGCACCCATCCGCTCATCGTAGGAGCGGACACCGACAGCGAGGGATGGGACGGGTTCGGGGTGCCACGACCACGCGGGTAGGGTGGGCGGAGCACAGCGTCGTGCAGTCCCGGACCACCCTCCGAACATCCAGAGGACCCTCGCTGTGAACGCAACCGCAACGCCCAGCAAGCCCGTCGTGCTCATCGCCGAGGAGCTGAGCCCCGCCACCATCGAGGCGCTCGGCCCCGACTTCGAGATCCGCCACTGCGACGGAGCCGACCGCGCCGTGCTGCTCCCCGCGATCGCCGACGTGGACGCGATCCTGGTCCGCTCCGCGACCAAGGTGGACGCCGAGGCGCTGGCCGCCGCGCAGCGGCTCAAGGTCGTCGCCCGCGCCGGTGTCGGCCTCGACAACGTCGACGTGAAGGCCGCGACCCAGGCCGGCGTGATGGTCGTCAACGCGCCGACCTCCAACATCGTCAGCGCCGCCGAGCTCGCCGTCGCCCTCATGCTGGCCGCCGCCCGCCACATCAGCCCGGCCCACGCGGCGCTGCGCAACGGTGAGTGGAAGCGCTCGAAGTACACCGGCATCGAGCTCTACGAGAAGACCGTCGGCATCGTCGGCCTCGGCCGCATCGGCGTCCTCGTCGCACAGCGCCTGAGCGCGTTCGGCATGAAGGTCATCGCGTACGACCCCTACGTCCAGGCCGGCCGTGCCGCGCAGATGGGCGTACGCCTGGTCGACCTCGACACGCTCCTCGCCGAGTCCGACTTCATGAGCGTCCACCTGCCCAAGACCCCCGAGACCGTGGGCCTGATCGGTGCCGACCAGCTCGCCGCCGCCAAGCAGAGCTTGGTCCTCGTCAACGCCGCCCGCGGCGGGATCGTCGACGAGGCCGCCCTCTTCGACGCCCTGAAGACCGGGCAGATCGCGGCAGCCGGACTCGACGTCTTCGCCAGCGAGCCCTGCACCGACAGCCCGCTCTTCGAGCTCGACAACGTCGTCGCGACGCCCCACCTCGGCGCGTCCACCGACGAGGCGCAGGAGAAGGCCGGCATCGCCGTCGCCCGCTCGGTGCGGCTCGCGCTCAGCGGCGAGCTCGTGCCCGACGCGGTCAACGTCCAGGGCGGCGTCATCGCCGAGGACGTACGACCCGGCATTCCGCTCACCGAGAAGCTCGGTCGCGTCTTCACCGCGCTCGCCGGCGAGGTCGCCCAGCAGCTCGACGTGGAGGTGCGGGGCGAGATCACGGAGTACGACGTCAAGGTCCTCGAGCTGGCCGCGCTCAAGGGCGTCTTCGCCGACGTGGTCGAGGAGCAGGTGTCCTACGTCAACGCGCCGCTGCTCGCGGCCGAGCGCGGCACCGAGGTGCGCCTGGTCACCGAGCCCGAGAGCCCCGACCACCGCAACCTGATCACCTTGCGCGGCACCCTCGCCGACGGCACCCAGGTCTCGGTCAGCGGCACGCTCGTCGGTCTCGCGCAGAAGGAGCGGCTCGTCGAGGTCAACGGCTTCGACGTGGACCTCGAGCCCACCACGCACCTCGCGTTCCTCACCTACGAGGACCGCCCGGGCATGGTCGGGACGGTCGGCGGGATCCTCGGCGACGCGCAGGTCAACATCGCCGGCATGCAGGTCTCCCGCCACGACAAGGGCGGTGCCGCACTCGTCGCGCTGAGCGTCGACTCGGCCATCCCGGCCGACACGCTGACGCAGATCGAGGCCGCCATCCAGGCCGTGTCGGTGCGGGCGGTCGACCTCTCCTGATCCCTCACCCGCGGGGCGGTGTCAAGGTCACGGTTCGGTAACGACCGGGCAAAAACCCGACGCTGGTCTTCCTTGTGACCCGGTTCACGACGCACGGTACGGGTCGGATCTCCGCATCGGGCGGGGATCGTCAGATCAGGGATGTCTCGGGCGACGATCTCGACCTTGGGGCCTCCCTGCCTGCATGGAGGGACACACCCCGTTGAGACACCTCTCACGTCACAGCAAGAGGGCCGCGGCAGCCGTCGCGTCGGCCGGCCTCGTCGCCGCCGGGCTGCTGGTCAGCTCGCCCACCAGCGCCAACCCGGGGGTCAGTGCCCCTGAGGAGGCACCGTCGGCCGACCGCCCGCAGGGCGGCCACGAGCCGAAGCACCCGCTCGCCATCAAGGCGAAGCGCGACGCGCAGAAGCAGGCAGCCCTCGAGCGCAAGGCCGAGGGCAAGGTGCCCTTCAAGGCCGCGGGCAAGGGCGCCAACCAGGAGGTGCCCCTCGAGCTCGAGGGCACCGACAAGATCTTCGTGGTGCTCGCCGAGTTCGGCAACCAGCGCTACGAGACGGCGACCGACAAGCGCTTCGTCGACCCGCCCAACAACGGGTTCAACCTGCCGGCGCCGCAGCCGCAGAAGTTCGACGGCCCCCTGCACAACGAGATCCCGGCGCCCGACCGCGCCGTCGACAACTCGACGATCTGGCAGGACGACTTCGACCGCGAGCACTACGAGGACATGTACTTCAACCGCATGAAGGAGTACTACGAGACCCAGTCCTCGGGTCGCTACTCCATCGACGGTGACGTCACCGAGTGGGTCAAGGTGCCCTACAACCAGGCGCTCTACGGCCGCGGCTTCTGCGGCACCCCTCCCGGTGCCGCCGTGACCACCTGCGCCTCGACCAAGGCCCTCGTGCGTGACGCGATGGCCGTGTGGGTCGACAACCAGCTCAAGGCGGGCCAGACGATGGCCCAGATCACGGACTACCTCAAGACGTTCGACATCCAGGACCGCTACGACGTCGACGGTGACGGCAACTTCGAGGAGCCCGACGGCTTCATCGACCACTTCCAGATCGTCCACGCGGGCGGCGACGAGGCGGCCGGCGACCCGATCTACGGCTCCGACGCCATCTGGAGCCACCGCTGGTACTCCAACCTGCAGTCGGGCGGCCCCGGCGGCCTGACCGGCGTCAACATCGGCTCCAACGGTGGCGCGTACGGCCTGGGAGCCGACGCGGCCAACCCGGTCCCGAACAACCCGACCGGCGTCTGGGTGGGTGACTACACGATCCAGCCCGAGAACGGCGGCCTCGGCGTGTTCGCGCACGAGTTCGGCCACGACCTCGGTCTGCCCGACCTCTACGACACCTCCGGCAACACCGGTGGCGCGGAGAACAACACCGCGTTCTGGACCCTGATGTCGTCCGGCGCCAACATCGGCGACGGTGGCGACACCATCGGCGACGCCCCGACCGACATGGGTGCCTGGGAGCTCTTCCAGCTCGGCTGGCTCGACGCCCAGGGCGACCAGGGCCCCTTCTACCAGGTCGTCCGGCCCGGCGAGAAGGCCACGGTCCGCCTCGGCAAGAACGTCCCAGCGACCAACCGCGCGAAGCAGGCGATCATCGCCACGCTCCCCGACAAGGAGGTCCCGCTCGAGCTGGGGGCCCCGGCCGCGGATGGCGGGACGAGGTACTACTGGTCGACCCAGGGTGACGACCTCAACACCACGATGACCAAGACGGGCGTCAGCGGCTCCAACCTGACGGCCACGGTCAACTACGACATCGAGGAGGACTGGGACTACGCGTTCCTCGAGGCCTCCACCGATGGCGGTACGACGTGGGCGCCGGTCGCGACGAACCTCTCCGACACCTCCGGTGACCAGAGCGGGTTCAACTCCAGCAAGACCGGCATCACGGGTACCAAGACCGCGTGGACCGGCCTCACGGCCACGCTCCCGGCCGGCACCAACGCGATCCGGTTCCGCTACCAGACCGACGGTGCCTTCGCCCTGAGCGGCTTCAAGGTCGACAACATCGCGATCGACGGCACCGTGGTCGGCGACGCGGAGACCGACGCGGGCTGGACCTACGACGGGTTCCGCACCACGACGGGTTCCGAGATCGAGACGTACTTCAACGCCTACATCGCGGAGAACCGTCAGTACGACGGCTACGACACCTCGCTGGCGTCGGCGTACAACTTCTCGTACCCGTTCACCAAGCCGGACTGGGTGGAGCACTACCCCTACCAGGACGGCATGCTGATCAACTACTGGGACTCCTCGGAGGCCGACAACAACGTCGGTGACCACCCCGGCTCGGGCCTGGTCCTCCCGGTGGACGCCAACCCGCAGTTCAGCCACTGGCCGGACAACACCCTGATGCGCCCGCGGATCCTGTCCTACGACTCGACGTTCTCGCTCGAGCGGACCGACAAGATCACGCTGCACCGCGAGGTGGACACCAACGGCGACGGCAAGATCACCGGCGCGGAGCTGCAGACGGCCAGCATCGCGAGCAGGCCGGCCAACCCGCTGTTCGACGACACCAGGACCTACTGGTACGGCTCGGACGAGCACGGGGCGACCGGCAAGCACCCGGGCCGCTACCAGCCCGGCTGGTACAGCGTGGACGTGCCGAAGACGGGCACCACGCTGCAGGTGACCGCCGACACCGGTGACGCGCTGGTCGTCAAGGTGGGGCCGAAGAAGAAGAGGTAGTACGACGTACGACCGGTCGCCCGGTGGACGACTAGGCGACCATCACCCGGCCGGCCGCGCTCTGCGTGGCCGGCCGCGGTGCGTCGTGGGAACGACCGCTGACGTGGTCCCACGCGGCGGCGAGTCGGCGTACGGCCTCGGTGAGGTCGTCGGGCGACGCGGTCCACGGGATCCGGACGAAGCGGTCGAGACCCCCTTCGACGGCGAACACCGGGCCGGGGGCGACCACGACGCCGCGGCGCTCGGCCTCCACGGTCGTCGCGGTGCCGAGCGCCTCGGGCAGCTCGCACCAGAGCGCGAGCCCGCCGTCGGGCACCCGGAACCGCCACTCCGGCAGGTGCTCGCCGACGGCGGCGACGAGGGCGTCGCGGCCGGCGACGAGCCGCTCGCGGTGCACCGGCAGCACCTCGTCGGCGCGGTCCATCAGGTCGGCCAGCACGAGCTGCTCGAAGACCGGCGCGCCGAGGTCGAGGCCGATGCGGGCATGGATCAGCCTGTCCATCTGCTCCAGGGGAGCGCGCACCCAGCCCAGGCGCAGCCCGCCCCAGTAGGACTTGCTCGCGCTGCCGATCGTGATCGCGTCGCGGGCGTACGCCGCCAGCGGGCGGGGCATCGCCGCGGCGAGGCCGGGCCGCAGGGCCAGCGCCTGGTGCGCCTCGTCGGCCACGACGACCGTGCGGGTGCGGGCCAGCGCCGCCGCCAGCTCCTCGCGCTGCTCGTCGGACATCAGGTGCCCGGTCGGGTTCTGGAAGTCGGGGATCAGGTAGGCGAGCCGCGGCGAGGTCTGGCGCAGGGTCGCGGCCAGTGCGTCGAGGTCCCATCCGTCGGGGTCGACCGCTGCCGGGACCAGCCGCGCGCCTGCGTGGCGCACGGCCTGGGTGGCGTTGGGGTAGGTCGGCGACTCGACCACGACCCGGTCGCCCGGGGCGGTGAAGGCCTGCGCGACGACCGACGCCGCGGCGAGCGCGCCGGCGGTCACCATGACCTGCTCGGGGACGGTCGGCAGCCCTCGTGCCTCGTAGGCCGCCGCGATCCGCGCCTGGAGCGCGGGGACGCCGAGCGGGAAGTAGCCGGGACCGCTCAGGTAGGCCGGCAACTCCTCGGTGGCGCGCTGGTAGGCCTCCACCAGTCCCGGCGGTGCGGAGTGCGCGGCGCAGGTGAGGTCGATGACGTCCTCGCCGCCGGTGCCCGGCATGAGCGCGCGGTCGTGGGCACGCCGCTCGCCACCGGGCACCCTCGTGAACGTGCCCGACCCGCGGCGCGCCTCGGCGTACCCGCTCTCGCGGAGCACCTCGTAGGCGCGCGTCACGGTGGTGCGGGAGACGTCGAGGGTCGTGGTGAGCTCGCGCTCGCTGGGCAGGCGTACGCCGATCCCGATCCGGCCGTCGCCGATGAGCACCCGCAGGCTCTCGGCGAGGCCGAGGTAGGCGGGGGAGCGAGGGAAGTCTCCGACCAGAGTGGCTACGCGGTGGGCGCTGACGAGGCGGCTCATGCAGGCCACTGTTCCACGATTGGCTATGTCGGACAAGGCCAATCGGCGCCACGATGGACCCATGTCCGGCACCACTCCCGCCATCGCCACCGCTCCCCGCGCCGTCCTCACCGACCTCGGCCCGATCGCCCAGCTCCGCGCCGGCCGGCTCGCCCGCCGCCTGCCGCAGCTCTACGTGGGGCTGTTCCTCTACGGCGTCTCGCTCGCGCTGATGGTGCGCGGGGCGCTCGGCCTCGCGCCGTGGGACGTGCTGCACTCCGGCTTCATCCGCCACGTGCCGATGACCCTCGGCCAGGCCGTCGTGCTCTTCAGCTTCGTGGTGCTGGTGCTCTGGATCCCGCTGCGCGAGATGCCCGGGCTCGGCACGATCAGCAACGCCCTGGTCGTCGGGTTCTCGGCCGACCTCACGCTCGGGGTGCTCGACCGGCCCGACGCGATCGCTGCTCGCATCGCCCTGATGCTCGGCGGTGTCGTGCTCTGCGGGCTGGCCAGTGCCCTCTACATCGGCGCCCAGCTCGGTCGCGGACCGCGCGACGGGTTGATGACCGGGCTGGCCCGCCGCACCGGCCTGTCGCTGCGCCTGGTCCGTACGGGTCTCGAGGTCGCCGTCGTCGTGATCGGCCTGCTGATGGGAGGCACCCTCGGGCTCGGCACCGTCGTCTACGCGCTGGCGATCGGCCCGCTCACCCAGCTGATGCTGCCGTGGCTGACGGTCGACGTGGGGCCGGTGGGCGTGAGGGCGTCCGCCCCGGGCCCTCAGGCGGCGGAGTCGGAGACCAGGTAGCTGATCACCCCGATGCTGATCACGCTCGACAGCATCATCCCGCCGGTCCCGAACATCATCGGCAGCGCGGTGAACGCCCACACGTCGAAGCCGCGCGCGAGGCTGCCGAAGACCCCGGTCGGCACGCCGCCCGCCGGCGTGCTGACCATCGGCGCTGCGTAGTTGGGCGGCTTGCCCGTGACCCAGCGCGTCGTCGCCGCGACCGACGAGAGTGCACAGGCGATGGCGAGGTTGGCCGCCTCCGTCGAGGGATGCGTCGGCAGCAGCGTGGGGATCGTCGCCAGCGAGAAGAGCAGGAGCGCGCTCCCGGGCACCGCGAGGTGGGCGAGGAGCAGCGTCTGCCGCCTCAGCGGCAGCATCCGCGCGAGGCTCTGGGTGCGTACGACGACGCGCAGGCCCGAGCACATCGCAGGCCCGCCGAGCAGGCCGAGGAGCGTCGTGACGAGCACGACCGCGCGGCCGGCGCCGGCCTCGGCGGCGGCGTAGGGCACGAGCACGAGTGCGGCGAGGAGGACGAACGGCTGCGGCGACCGCGCCGCCCGGATGAGGTCGCGGTGGACCAGCGCGGGCCAGCCGAGGGGGCCGCCGGTGCGTGGTCGGACGCGCGCCCCACGTCCCCAGCGGCGCGCCAGCAGGACGTCGTACATCAGGCCGAGGTCGACCGACGACAGCGCGCCCGAGAGGCTGGGGGACAGGTGCGCGGTGTAGCCCAGGACGCGGCGCGAGACGCCCGCCATCGCCGCGCGGGCGCGCCAGAAGAGCGCGGCGGCGACCGCGACGAGGAGCACGGCGACCGCGACGCCGGTCGCGAGCGACACCTCGGGGACCGCTCCTGCGCCCTGAGTCGCTGAGAGACTCAGGAGCAACCAGAGCGCCGCGGCGACCAGCCAGGTGAGCCACCGGGCGACCCGGCTCTCGTGCACCTGCGACAGCGCGGCGATGCCGACGCAGGCGAGCGCGGTGGCGCCGCCGGCCACCAGGAACACCCCTCCCTCGGTGAGCGAGAACCCGCCGAGCGCGGCCGGGGCCAGCAGCACCAGCACGGCGAGAGCGACGGCCAGCGCGGACGTACGCGCCCACCCCGGACGCAGCAGCGCACCCCGGTCGACCGGGGAACTGAGCAGCCAGGCGTTGGCGGCGGGCGGGCTGAAGACCGGCCCCAGGAGACGGGCCAGGCCGAGCGCGAGCAGGGCGACCGCCAGCGCGACGAGCCACGGCGTCGCCGCGCGCACCTCGGTGCACGACCCGGTGCAGGAGTCGTCGGCGAGGCGGCGCAGGGTGAGCACGACGTTGCCGCCCATCGCCCCGATCATCACGATGCAGAAGAGCGCGATGTAGCCGTCGGAGAGCACCTCGCCCCACCTCAGCTCGGCGCGCCCGCGGCGCCAGTCGCGGATCTCGGCCCGCACCTCGCGGGCGGTCGGGACCTCGTGGACCGACTCAGCCATCGCCGGCGTCCGGTCCGAGGCGTACGACGCGGTCGCAGACCCGCTCCACCAGGGCCGGGTCGTGGCTGACGAGCAGCACCGCTCGACCGGCGGCCTTCTCGGCGAGCAGCTTGCTGCCGAGCCAGGCCACGCCGTCGACGTCGAGCCGGGCCTCTGGCTCGTCGAGCACGAGCAGCCGGCGCGGCCGGACGAACGCGCTGGCGAGGGCCAGCCGGCGCCGCTGGCCGGAGGAGAGTGTCGAGGGCAGCTGGCCGGAGACCTCCATCAGGCCGACCTCGCCGATCACGACGTTGACGACCTCCTCGGCGTCGGGCTGGGCGTGGGCGCGCGCCACCAGGTCGAGGTGCTCGACGACCGACAGGTCGGGGAAGAAGTCGAGGTCGTCCATCACGACCGCGAGGTCGCGCCGGATCTCGGGGAGCTTCTCGTCGAGGACCCGCCCGGCCAGCGTCGCCTCGCCGTCGTCGGCCTCGTCCGCGCCGACGATGCACCGCAGCAGGGTCGACTTGCCGCTGCCGTTGGGCCCGACGACCCCGACGGCCTCACCGGCCGCCACGTCGAGGTCGACGCCGGACAGGATCGTCCGGTCGCCGAAGCGGCGGGTGATCCCGCGGACCGTGAGCAGGGCGTCGGCCATGCGGGTCATCCAATCAGCGTGTGCCAACGACCTCGGCGACGCCCTCGCGACGCGGGTCGGCGACCGCCTCGAGCGCGCCGCCGGCCGTGGTGAGCGCGGCGCCGACACCGCCGAAGTACATCGACTGGTCGTGCTCGACCCGGACGTCCTCGTCGGAGAGGCCGGCCCGGTGGACGTGCACGCGCGGCTGGGCGACGGCGTCGGCCAGGTCGAGCCCCCCGCTCACGAAGCCGGCGAGCGTGCAGACGAGCGCGGTGGTGATCCGG
This sequence comes from Nocardioides baculatus, assembly GCF_016735675.1. GTDB lineage: Bacteria > Actinomycetota > Actinomycetes > Propionibacteriales > Nocardioidaceae > Nocardioides > Nocardioides baculatus. Next base: position 186,302 of record NZ_JAERSG010000002.1, read on the forward strand.
TCGGCGCCGGGGGAGCCGATCGCGAGGGTGGAGCCGTCGTCGTGGCGGCCGACCGTCGGCGCCATGTTGGAGAGCAGCCGACCGCCCGCGGGCACCCGGCGGCCGGGCGGGTTGAGCTCCTGCTCGCCGAGGCAGTTGTTGAGCCAGATGCCGGTGCCGGCCGCGATCATCCCCGCCCCGTAGCCCGACGACACGGTGATCGAGCACGCCCCTCCGTCCGCGTCGGTGACCGACACGTGGGCCGTCGACCCGGACTCGAGCACCGCCCGGTGGTCCGCGTCGACGCGATCCAGCCATGCACGGGAGGCCGCGTCGAGGTCGCCCGCGACCTCGAGCACCTCGCGACGGTGGCCGAGCACGGCGCGCTGGACACGCACCAGGTGCTCGACGTCGTCCGCGGTCCAGGCCCCGCGCGGCCGGTCGTCGAGCAACCGCAGCATCGAGGCGACGACCACGCCGCCGACCGAGGGAGGGGGAGTGGTGCCCAGGCTCCACGCGCCGACCCGGGTGGTCAGCGGCGGGCGGACCACGGGCTCGTACGCCGCCAGGTCGGCGGCACCCAGCAGACCGCCACGCTCCCGCACGTCGCGCGCGACCAGGTCGGCGAGGTCGCCCTCGTGCAGCGCGCGCGGACCGACGGTGGCGATGTGCTCGAGGGTGGCGGCCAGGTCCGGCACGACCACCCGCTCCTCGGTCAGCCGTCCCGCCGCGTCGTGCAGCGCCGCGTGGCTCGCGTCGTCCCAGCCGAAGACGCTCTCGTGGACGTAGCGCAGGTAGTAGCGCGAGGCCGAGCCCAGCGCGAACCCGTCGCGGGCGACCTCGACCGCCGGCGCCACCAGCTCGCGCCACGGCAGTCGCCCGTCGCGGGCGTGCGCCTCGCCGAAGGCCGCGAGCGAGCCGTGCGTGGCCACCGAGCCGGGACCGATCGTGATCGTCACCCCGCCGCCGTACTCGGTGTCGATGTCCCACGTGTGCGGCGCGGGGGAGCCGTCACCGCGCCCGAGTCCGGGCCGGTCCATCCAGCCGTCCACGGTGTACGCCGCACCTGACGCCGGTTGCACGGCGACGAACCCACCGGAGCTGAGCGAGACCAGGCCGACCTCGTTGACCATCGCCACGAGGGCCGCCGCGATGGCGGCGTCGACGGCGGACCCGCCGGCGCGCGCGACCCGGGTGGCCGCGTCCGCTGCCGCCCGGCTGGGGGCGGCGACGGCGAGCCCGGTCACGTGCTCGTCCTGCTCACCGGACCCGGCTCAGCGGCGCGTGGCGATGACGGCGGACGCGTCGGCGGCGACCATCACCTCGACCGCGGTGAACCGCTCGTCGGTGAGCCACTGCTCGCGCAGGGTGTCGACCCGTCCGTAGGTGATCGGCGGCCACGACTCGCACGGGGCGAAGTCGTCGAGCACGACGATCCCGCCCGGCTCGACGAGGTCGACGACCTGGTCGACGCCGACCTCGGACGGCGTGCCGGAGTCGAGGAAGAGGAGGGAGAAGGGCCCGCGGTCGTGCAGCACGCTCCAGTCGGCAGCGAGCACCTCGACCTTGGCGTCGTCGTCGAAGATCTTGGCGGCCGCGCCGGCCAGGGACTCGTCGAGCTCGGCGGTCAGGATCCGCGCCCCGTTGCGTACGCCGCTGCGCAGCCACGCCGTGCCCACGCCGCACCCGGTGCCGAACTCGGCCATGGTGCCGCCGCGGGTCGCCGCGAGGGTCGCCAGGAGGCGGCCGGTCTCGTTGCGGCAGAAGGACACGTAGCCGGCGGAGCGGCACACGTCGAAGGCGCGCTGGACGACGTCGGGGAGATCGGGAGGAGCAGACATGAGACCGCCGAGTGTGCCACCTGCCGCGCCCCGTCTCAGGTCGCGGCTCCCGATCTCACGATCTGACACGTTTCGGAAAACGGATGCGGACGTCCGGTGGGCGGTCGTACAGTCGGATCACCATGCGGAACGTGCTCGTACTTATCGTTCGCCGCGGCGAGGCCTGAAGAAGGCCACCTCGTCGCGGTGTTCGGCGTTGACGAGGTTCCGCCACCGGCCTTCTGAACTTTCGACAGTCAGTCGAGTTCGCCAGTCCTTCTGAGCTTCGAAGGCGCCGCCTCTGCGGTGGGTCCGCGATCACCGCGTGATCCGCCTCGTCGCCGGCCGGCAGCCGGGCCCCGGGCGATCCCCGCACTCCCGCTCCGTCACCCACCGCGGTGTCGGTGGCTTCGAGCTCTCACCCATCAGCACGACCGATCCTCAGGAGTGAGATCCGATGTACGACTTCTACCCCGACTCGTGGGGCCCCTCGGCCCATGACCCGGAGAACCCCCGCAGCGCGGAGAACACCGCGACGGCGCTCCAGACCGCGCTTGACCTGCGAGACAACGGCGGCCTGCGGCCGGACGACAACTAACGTTCGCCGCATGCCCGACACCCACCAGGAAGCTCTCACCGCCGGCACCACCACGGAGCCGCTGGCCCTCGCCGTCATCCCCGGCGACGGCATCGGTCCGGAGGTGACCGCGGAGGCCCTCAAGGTCCTCGAGGTCGCCTCGCCCGTGAAGTTCGAGTCGACGCGCTACGACCTCGGCGCCGAGCGCTACCTCGCGACCGGCGAGGTGCTGCCCGACTCGGTGCTCGCGGAGATCCGCGGGCACGACGCGATCCTGCTGGGTGCGGTGGGCGGCAAGCCCAACGACCCGAACCTGCCTCCCGGCATCCTCGAGCGCGGGCTGCTCCTCCGGCTGCGCTTCGAGCTCGACCACTACGTCAACCTGCGTCCCTCCCGGCTGTTCCCCGGCTCCGTCTCACCCCTGGCGGAGCACGTGCTGGAGCGCGGCGAGATCGACTTCGTGGTGGTGCGCGAGGGCACCGAAGGCCCCTACACGGGCAACGGCGGTGCCCTCCGGGTCGGCACCCCGGCCGAGATCGCCACCGAGGTCTCGGTCAACACGGCGTACGGCGTCGAGCGGGTGATCCGCGACGCCTACGCCCGGGCCGAGAAGCGACCGCGCAAGAAGCTGACGCTGGTCCACAAGACCAACGTGCTGACCAACGCCGGCTCGCTCTGGTGGCGCCTCTTCGAACAGGTCGGCGCCGAGCACCCCGACGTCACGACCGACTACATCCACATCGACGCCGCCATGATCTTCATGGCGACCGACCCCGCCCGCTTCGACGTGATCGTCACCGACAACCTCTTCGGCGACATCGTCACCGACCTGGCCGCTGCCATCACCGGCGGCATCGGGCTGGCCGCGTCCGGCAACGTGAACCCCGACCGGACCGCGCCCTCCATGTTCGAGCCCGTCCACGGCTCCGCCCCCGACATCGCCGGCCAGCAGAAGGCCGACCCGACCGCGGCGATCCTCTCCGGCGCGCTGCTCCTCGATCACCTCGGCCACCCCGACGCCGCCGCCGCGATCGAGGCCGCCGTCCTGGCGGACCTCGCCGAGCGCGCGCCGGGCACGAGCCGTCGTACGTCCGAGGTCGGGGACGCGATCGCCGCCCGCCTCTGAGCGCCCTTCCCGGGGCTCTGGAATAGGTTGACCCCATGCAGATCAGCACCACCGCCAACCCCACGCCCGTCGACGACGCCCGGCTCGCCGAGATCCACGCCAACCCGGGATTCGGTCAGCACTTCACCGACCACATGCTCACGATCGAGTGGACGCCGGACAGCGGCTGGCACGACGCGCGTGTCACGCCCTACGGTCCGCTGACGCTCGACCCGGCGACCGCGGTGCTGCACTACGCGCAGGAGACCTTTGAGGGGATGAAGGCCTACCGCCACGACGACGGCTCGGTCTGGACCTTCCGTCCCGAGCAGAACGCCGCCCGCATGGTGCGCTCGTCGCAGCGGCTCGCCTTCCCCGAGCTGCCCGTCGACGACTTCGTCGAGGCCGTCGACGCGCTCGTGACCGCCGACCAGCGGTGGGTCCCCGACAACTCGGCTGCCGGTGGCGGTGAGAAGTCGCTCTACCTGCGCCCGTTCATGTTCGCCTCCGAGACCTTCCTCGGCGTGCGCCCGGCCCAGCACGTCACCTTCATGGTCATCGCGTCTCCTGCCGGTGCGTACTTCAAGGGCGGCATCAAGCCGGTCAACCTCTGGCTCTCCGAGACCTTCACCCGCGCCGGCCGCGGCGGCATGGGCGCGGCCAAGACCGGCGGCAACTACGCCGCCTCGCTCGCCGCCCAGCGCGAGGCCATCGAGCAGGGCTGCGACCAGGTGGTCTTCCTCGACGACCAGGAGTTCCGCTACATCGAGGAGCTCGGCGGGATGAACCTCTTCTTCGTCCACCGCGACGGACGGATCGTGACGCCCGAGACCGGCACCATCCTCGAGGGCATCACCCGCGCCTCGATCATCGAGCTCGCCGGCAAGCTCGGCCACGCCGTCGAGGAGCGGAAGTTCTCCATCGACGAGTGGCGCGACGGCGTCGCCTCGGGCGAGATCACAGAGATCTTCGCCTGCGGCACCGCGGCCGTCGTGACGCCGGTCGGTGAGCTGCGCTCGCCCGCGTCGGTGACCCCGGCGCCGGCCAGCACCGAGCTGACGATGAAGATCCGCGAGGAGCTCGTCGGCATGCAGTTCGGCCGCACCGAGGACACCTTCGGCTGGATGCACCGCGTCTGCTGATCGGCCGCTGCATGAGTCACCGCTGAAGCGGTGACTCCCGCGCGACTCGGCTGTTGCAACGCAACGGACTCCGCCCACACGTGGTGCCCGAGGGACCTCTGAGGCGACGCGCGGGGCAGGAGCAGTCGGCCGAACGGCTGATCCAGCTCCGGCCTGCAGGCCGATCCGGAGTACGCCGTCCGCGGCGAGGCTCGTCCCATGACGATCCTCGCTCCGCCAGCGCCCGCCGCGACCCGTACCCGCCGGGACTGGTCGATCCCCGCCTCGCTGATCGCGCTGACGGCCGTGCCGGCGCTGGCCGGCGCCGCCCGGCTGGTCGACCTCTCCGGAGGCCGGACCGAGGAGAACGCCCGCTTCTTCGACCTCCCTCTCCCGATCGTCGTGCACATCATCGGAGCGACGACCTTCTGCGTCCTCGGCGCCTTCCAGCTCCAGCCGTCGCTGCGGCGTCGCCGCCCGACCTGGCACCGGTGGAGCGGACGGATCCTCGTGCCGGCCGGCATCGCCGCCGCGCTCAGCGGCATGTGGATGGCGGTCTTCTCCGACCTCCCTGCCTACGACAACACCGCACTCATGTGGCTCCGCCTCGTCTTCGGCTCGCTCATGGTCGCGGGCCTCGTCCTCGGGCTCCGCGCCATCCTCCGCCGTGACGTCGCCACCCACCGGCGCTGGATGGCGAGGTCGTACGCCGTCGCCCAGGGCGCCGGGACGCAGGCGCTCGTCCTCGGACCGTTGACCGTCGTCGCCGGTCAGCCCGACGGCACCGTCAAGGCGGTCGGCATGGGGCTCGCGTGGGTGATCAACCTCGCGGTCGCGGAGTGGCTGGTGCGGCGCGGCCAGCGCCACGTGATCAGTGGAGCGAACGGCCCCTAGGTCGGGCGCCTCACGCCACTGTCGACGCGCACCGGATGCACAGCCGCGCCGCGGGCAGTGCCTCCAGCCGCGCAGCGCTGATCACCGACCCGCAGCGCTCGCACACGCCGTACGCCCCGGCATCGAGGCGAGCGACAGCAGCGTCCACCTCGACGAGATGTCCCTGCACCTGACGGATCAAGGCGCCGATCTGCGAGCGCTCGAAGGCGATCGTGGCGCCCTCGGGGTCGTGCTCGTCGTCGGCGTTGGTGTCGAGCGAGGCGGCGACGATGGACTCGTGGTCGCCGGTCAGGCTCGCCAGCCGCGACTGCGTCTGCGCGCGCTCGGCGGCGAGCCGTCGTCGTACGTCGTCCACACCGCGACGCTAGCCGCCGCCGACGACAGGCCGCCCGTCGAAAGGCCGCCGGATGACGGTCAACGCCGCTCACCGCCCGTATCCTCATGACGTGACGACGTCCCCTCAGGCGCCGCCGCCCGGGCTGACCGTCGGCGGCTACTCGCTGCGCGCCCGCCTCGGCGAGGGTGGGATGGGCGTCGTGCACCTCGGCCAGAAGCCGGGGGAGCGGCCGGTCGCGATCAAGGTCCTGCGCCCGCACGTCGTCGGTGACGACGAGGCCCGCCGCCGGCTCGCGCGCGAGGTCAGCTCGCTCAGCCGCGTGCGCAGCCGCCGGATCGCCGAGATCGTCGACGCCGACCCGTGGGGCGAGATCCCCTACGTCGCCACGCGCTACGTCCCCGGCCTCTCGTTGCACGACCACGTGCAGGAGGAGGGACCGCTCGAGGGCGACGACCTGCTGTGGTTCGCCGACTGCCTCGCCGAGGCGCTCGAGGCGGTCCACGACGTCGGCGTCCTGCACCGCGACATCAAGCCGTCCAACGTGATCATGGAGGGCCGCACGCCGATCCTCATCGACTTCGGCCTCGCCCGCGTCGCCGAGGACTCGCGCATCACGATGACCGGCTGGCTGCTCGGCACGCCCGGCTACCTCGCGCCCGAGATCCTCTACGGCGACGACGCGACGGCGGCATCCGACGTGCACGCCTGGGCGGCGACCCTGGCCTACGCCGGCACCGGCCGTGCGCCGTTCGGACGCGGGCCGTCGGTCGCGATCATGGACCGCGTCCGTCGTGGCGAGCACGACCTCTCCGGCCTCGACCCGGTGATCCTCGAGCTGGTCGAGGACGCGCTCGCGCCCGAGGCGGAGGACCGTCCCTCGCTCGACGAGGTGCGCGACTGGCTGGAGGAGCTCGCTTCACCGCTGGTCGAGGAGGGCCCTCCGGGCCCGTCACGAGACCGCCGGGAGCCGCACCCCGTGACGCTGCCCTACGTCGCCGGCGTACGCCAGGACCTCGAGGCCCCGACGGCCGTGGGCACCGGGGTCGTCCCGCGCGAGCCGGTGCACTGGTCGTCGGACTGGGAGCGTGACGAGACCCGCGCCGACCCGCGCAACGACCTCTACGGAGACCGACACACGCTCCCCAACCGCCAGACGCGCGTGCTGCCTGACGGCTCGGTGGAGTACGTCGGTGACTACGGAGCGGCCCGAGAGCCGGTCCCGACGGGCGAGCGGCTGCGTCGCGGTCTCTCGCTGCTCGCGCTCGGCGGCGTGGTGACCGGCGGCATCGCCTACGCGCCCTACCTCGCGCTCGCCGTCCTCTTCCTCACCGTCTGGCTGCTGCGCAGCGGTTCGCTCGCCGCGGCGTCCGCGGGCAGCAGGCGCGACCGGCGCGGGGCGAAGTGGTACGACGGCATCCAGCTCCTGCTCGCGGCTCCGTGGCACGTGGTCGCCGGGCTCGGCGGCACCCTGCTGCTGATCCTGTGGAGCGTCGGCATCGCGGCCGCCGTCGCCCTGCTCTGCTTCGCCGCCTCGCTCTCGGTGCTGACGTCGCTCGCGGTGATCGGCGGATCCTTCGCGATCGGCACCTGGTGGGGTCCGGGCTCCGAGCGCGTCCGCTCGCCGATCCACCGTGTCGTCGACCCGCTCGCCCGCCGCGGCGTGCCGTGGCTGCTGGTCACCCTCCTGGTCGCCGCGCTCGGCTCCGGGCTGGGCGCCGCGGCCTCGGCCCAGGGCACCAGCTGGACGCCGTACGACGACGCGCCGTTCGCGGACGTACGCGTTCCCGGCTGGTTCTGAGGCCTTTCTGCCTTTTCCTCCCGTGGATCCCGACCTAGGTTGGGACGGTTCCACTCGGGGGCGGACAGTCCTCCGGGTCATCACTCTCGGAGGTCAGATCTCGTGAACAGACTCATCCGGTGGACCGCGGCGTTCGGTGCTGCGGTCCTCCTCCCGCTCGGTCCCGCCGCAGTCGCGACCGCCGCACCTGCTGCCGGCACGGCGTCCGCTCGCACCGCCGACCGACTCGTCGAGGTGCCCGCATCGGCGGCGCTCGACCCGGCCGTGGACCCGAGCGAGTGTGGCGCCACGCTGTTCGACGCCTACTTCGACGAGCAGATCGGCGCGCTCGCCGCGGACCCCGCGGTCTTCCAGTTCGTCATCGACCACCAGGACACGCTCTTCAGCGTCCCGACCTACGACGCCCTCTTCTTCGGCACGGCCGGCGACCCGACCTACGCGCTCGAGACGCACGGCACGCAGGTGGCCCACACCTTCCGCGACCTGCGCCGCTTCTGGGACATCGACTCGAGCGACATCCAGCTCATGGAGATGAACGGCGAGTCGCTGCTCGACGCTGACCGCATCGCCCGCACGCTCACGGCGATGGTCGCCACGGGTGAGGCCGCTCCCATGACCGAGGCAGAGATCCAGCAGGAGGCGACCACCGTCGCCACCTACCTCCAGAGCCACGGCGACCTCTACGACAACCCGCTCTGGACGGCCAACGCCTTCGCCTTCAGCGCCGAGGGCGAGACCGACCCGCTGATCAAGGACCTCCCCGACAAGCTGATCATGGGCAAGGGCATCATCGAGGCCTACGACTCGTTCGGCCTCGGCGACGTCGGGCCGCGCGTGATCATGGCCCACGAGTTCGCCCACCACGTGCAGTACGAGCTGAACGCCTTCGACAACGGCCCGTCCGACCCGGCCGCGGCCACCCGTCGTACGGAGCTGATGGCCGACGCCATGGCGACCTACTTCGCGACGCACAAGAAGGGGCTCTCGCTCAACGCCAAGCGCGTGACGGACGCCCTGCTCAGCTTCTACACCGTCGGTGACTGCGTGTTCGACAGCCCGGGCCACCACGGCACGCCGCTGCAGCGCCAGCGCGCGGCTGACTGGGGTGCCGACCTCGCCGCCGCTGCGCGCCCGCGCAGCTACGTGCTGCCGGCCGCCGACGTGATCGCGCTCTTCGAGAAGGCCCTGCCGGGCATCATCTCGGGCAGCTGACCCACGCTGACAGGCCCTGCCACCCGAGGGTGGCGGGGCCTGTTGCATTTCCTGCCGGGCGGGCGCAAGGTCGGGACGTGGCCACCCTGACGCTCGACATCATCACGTCGCTCGACGGCTTCACCGCAGCCGACGGCTGGCCGGGTCTGTGGGGGATGGGCGGGCCTGACTACTTCGCGTGGCTCGGTGAGGACGACACCAGCCACACGCTGCTGATGGGCGCGACCACCTACCGGCTCTTCAGTGGCTTCGTCGAGACCGGCGAGGAGGACATGTCCGAGCTGACCGGGCGCGACAAGGTCGTCTTCTCCTCGACCCTCGACGAGGCGCTCGCCTGGGCCAACACCCGGCTCGTGCGCGACGACCCGGTCGAGGTGGTGCGCCGCATGAAGAGCGACGGGGACCGGTCCCTGCGGACCATCGGCAGCCTCACCCTCTGCCGCTCGCTGCTCACTGCCGGGTTGGTCGACCGGTTCCGCGTCGTCGTCTTCCCGGTGGTCAACGGCGCGACCGGGCAGGACCCGTTCTACGCGGGCTGGCCCGACGTCACGCTCGAGACCGTCGAGCACCGGACGTTCGACGGCCGTCTCCAGATGTATGAGTACGTCCCGACCGTCGTCGCCGGCCCGCCGGGCTGACCTACTTGGGCTCGGCGCGCAGCAGGCGCAGCAGGCCGAGGGCGAACGGGACGACGAGCCAGATGGTCCCGGAGACCAGCAGCTGGGCGAGGACCTCGCCGCTCGGCATGCCGTCGGCCTGGAACATCAGTCCCTGGGCGGTGTTGAACTCGATCCAGGGCGCGAGGTCGGCGAACCAGTCCTGGAACGAGCCCAGGACGCCGACCGCGATCGGCAGCACCAGGGAGTAGATGAAGTAGGTGACGATCGCGGCCGGGCTGTTCATCAGGAGCATCCCGATCGCGAAGCCGGTGAGGATCGCGATGAGGTTGGCGACGAGGAATCCCTTGACCAGCACGTCGGCGGTGATCGACCAGCCCCCGCCGCCGATGAGTGTCCCGACTGCGGCGACTGCCATCGCGACGAGGATCAGCGCGGCGCCGAGGAGAAGGCCCCCGACGAGCTTGGCCCCGACCACGCGCCCGCGGTGGGGCTCGAGGGTGAAGGTCGTGAGGCCGGTGCGCTGGCTCCACTCGCTGGTGACCATGAGGATCAGCAGGATCGGCAGGAAGTAGCCCAGGACGGCGCCCGCGACGCCGATGACGTCGCTGAAGTCGCGGCTGTCCTCGGGCGCGGCGAAGGCGTAGATCACCACGACCGCCAGGCTCAGCAGCACGATCGAGGCGGAGAACCAGCGTCCGGCGCGGGTGTCGAGGGCCTTGCGGACCTCGACGGCCACGAGCCGGGTGAAGGGGACGGCCGGGGTGCCGGAGACGTCGAGGAGCTCGGACGAGGCGTCGGTGGTGGTCATGCGGTGCCTCCCTGGGCGGTCGCGGCGGCGGGATGTCCCTCGCGCTGGGTGTCCTCGGTGAGGGAGAGGAAGAGGTCCTCCAGGCCGGCGGCGCCGGACCGGAGCTCGGTCAGCACGACCTGCGCCTCCAGCGCTGCCCGTCCGACCGTGGGGGAGTCGCAGTCGACCCGGAGCCCACCGGCCTCGACCGACACCGTGTGTCCTGCTGCCGCCAGCTGGCGTCCGAGCGCGTCGTTGTCCTCGGAGTGGACCAGCGTGCTGGTCGCCTCGCCGGACAGCAGGGACTCCTTGGTGCCCGAGGCGACGATCGTGCCGCGTCCGATGAGGATCATCTCGTCGGCGATCAGCTCGACCTCGTTGAGCAGGTGGCTGGACAGCAGCACGGTCCCGCCCTGGTCGGCGTACGACTTGAGCAGGCGCCGCATCCAGCGGATGCCGGCCGGGTCGAGCCCGTTGGCCGGCTCGTCGAGGATCAGCACCGACGGATCGCCGAGGAGCGCGTGGGCGATCCCGAGGCGCTGGCGCATGCCGAGGGAGTAGTTGCGCACCCGTCGCTTCGACTCGTCCGGGGTGAGCGACACCAGCTCCAGCATCTTGTCGACGCGTGAGTCCGGCAGCCCCATCGTCCTCGCGCCGATCATGAGGACCTCGCGGCCGGTGCGGCCGGCGTGCTGGGCGGACGCGTCCAGCAGGACACCGACGTGCAGGCCGGGGTTGGGGATGTCGCGGTAGTCCCGGCCGCCGATGCGGACGCTGCCCGAGGTCGCGGGAGTGAGCCCGACCATGATCCGCATGGTCGTCGTCTTCCCGGCTCCGTTGGGGCCGAGGAACCCCGTGACCCGGCCGCGTCTCGCGGTGAAGCTGACGTCGTCGACGGCGGTGAACCCGCCATAGGTCTTGGTGAGGTGATCGACCATGATCATGGGTCCACTCTGGCACGACGACCTCTCCGGCGCGGGTGCGCGACCGGGCGTGCCACCGGCCCTGCCGCCCGGATGACGAGATGTCCGTCTCACGGTCAGCGGATCGATGGCACCATGAAGACGTGACCAGCACGATCATCATTGCCTAGCGCGACGGGACTCCCCGCCGCGCCGACCTCCTGCACCCCAGGAGGTTTTTTGTTGTCCGAGCACAGACACACCGAGGGAACACGATGGACCTGCACGGCTCGTTCCACGTCTACGACACCACCCTGCGCGACGGCGCCCAGCAGGAGGGGCTCAACCTCTCGGTCGCCGACAAGCTGAGCATCGCGCGACAGCTCGACGGGCTCGGGGTCGGCTACATCGAGGGCGGCTGGCCGGGCTCGAACCCCAAGGACACCGAGTTCTTCCGCCGCGCGAGCCAGGAGCTCGAGCTCACCCACGCGAAGCTCGCGGCGTTCGGTGCCACCCGCCGGGCCGGCGTACGCGCGGCTGACGACCCGCTCGTCGCCGCCCTCCGCGACTCCGGGGCGGGCGTGGTCACCCTCGTCGCCAAGTCGCACGACCGCCACGTCGAGCTCGCCCTGCGCACGACGCTCGAGGAGAACCTCGCGATGGTGCGCGACACCGTCACCCACCTGCGCGAGGAGGGGCAGGCGGTGTTCCTCGACGCGGAGCACTTCTTCGACGGCTACCGGGCCAACCGGGCGTACGCCCTCGAGGTGCTGCGCACCGCCGCCGAGGCCGGCGCCGAGGTGGTCGCCCTCTGCGACACCAACGGCGGGATGCTGCCCGACTGGGTCTCCGACGTGGTGCTCGACGTGATCGAGACGACCGGGGCGCGGGTCGGGATCCACGCCCACAACGACAGCGGCTGCGCCGTGGCGAACTCGCTCGCCGCGGTCGCCGCCGGCGCGAGCCACGTGCAGGGCTGCATCAACGGCTACGGCGAGCGCACCGGCAACGCCGACCTGGTCACCGTCGTCGCCAACCTCGAGCTCAAGCTGGACCGCAGCGTCCTGCCGCAGGGCCTGCTCAAGGAGGCGACCCGCATCGCGCACGCCGTCGCCGAGGTCACCAACGTCCCGCCCGCCTCACGCCAGCCCTACGTCGGCACGTCGGCATTCGCCCACAAGGCCGGGCTGCATGCCAGCGCGATCAAGGTCGACCCCGACCTCTACCAGCACCTCGACCCGCTGGTCGTCGGCAACGACATGCGTCTGCTCGTCTCCGACATGGCCGGCCGTGCGTCGATCGAGCTCAAGGGCAGGGAGCTCGGCTACGACCTCTCCGAGGACCGCGACCTGGTCACGCGCGTCACCGACCGCGTGAAGCTCCTCGAGCAGCGCGGCTACACGTTCGAGGCCGCCGACGCGTCCTTCGAGCTGCTGCTGGCCGAGGAGGTCGAGGGCGCGCGGCCGTCGTACTTCGACGTCGAGTCGTGGCGCGTCATCACCGAGACCCGCACCGACGGCGAGGCCGTCTCCGAGGCGACGGTGAAGCTGCGCGCCGAGGGTGTGAGGTACGTCGTCACGGGCGAGGGCAACGGGCCGGTCAACGCCCTCGACGCGGCGCTGCGCGAGGCGATCGGGCAGGCGTTCCCGGAGGTCGCGAAGTTCGAGCTCATCGACTACAAGGTGCGCATCCTCGACCAGGGCCACGGCACCGACGCGATCACCCGCGTGCTGATCGAGACCAGCGACGGTGAGTCGAGCTGGGTCACCGTCGGCGTCGGCGCCAACGTGATCGAGGCGTCGTGGGGCGCGCTGGTCGACGGGCTGACCTTCGGCCTGCGGAGGCAGCACCGCTAGGTCGTCTAGGTTGCTGCCGGTGACCTCGACACGCGCGACCAGCTTCGGCGCCTGGGCCGACGAGTACGACGACCACCGCCCGACCTACCCCGACGATGCCGTCGACTGGCTGCTCCCGCCGCACGCGGCGCGGGTCGCGGAGGTCGGGGCCGGCACCGGCAAGCTCACCGACCGGCTGGTCGAGCGGGACGTGGACCTCGACGTCGTCGAGCCGGACGGCCGGATGCTGGCGCTCGTCGCCCGCCGCCACCCGGGACTGCGGGTGCACGAGGAGGGCGCCGATGCGCTGCCGCTCGACGACGGGTCGGTCGACGCCGTCCTCGTGGCGGATGCCTGGCACTGGTTCCCGAAGTCGGAGGCCTCGGCGGAGGTCGCCCGCGTGCTCCGCCCCGGCGGCTGGCTCGGGTGCGTCTGGAACGTGCCGGTCCTCGAGCACGACTGGCAGTGGCGGGCGATGCGTCTCGACCCGGCGTTGGCCCACTCGGAGGACACCGACCCGATGGAGCGTCTGGACCTGACGTCCGGATCCGCGGAGCAGCGGACCGTCCGCTGGACCTGGACCCTCACGCCCGCCCAGTGGCGCGGGTTCGTCTCCACGGTCTCCCACGTCGCGCTGCTCCCCAACGCCGAGCGCGAGGCCGCGCTCGCGGAGACCGAGCGGCTGGTGACCGAGGCGTGCGAGGCGGCGGGGACGACCGCCGTACCCCTCGTGCACGACGCACTCTGCATCCGCTGGTCGCCCGACGGGGGAGCGGCGTGACCGGGCAGGAGCCCCTGCCGCCCCAGACCTCGGTCGTCGAGCGGTCCGTCACCGTCCTGCTGATGATCGTGCTCGCCGCGCTGGTGCCGCTCGCGTCGTTCTTCGGGCTCTTCTTCGGGATGGCGTCGGACGGGTGCGTCGGCGACACCCCCTGCAACGGCGGTCAGATGACGGCCGGGATCGTGCTCTCGAGCGGCGCGCCGTGGGTGGTCTGGATCGCCGCGCTCGTGGTGATCATCGTGCGGTGGGTGCGCCGACGCCGTACGTGGTGGGTACCGATCGCCGCGCTGGTCGTCGGCGCCGCGCTCTGGGCGCTCGGTGGCGTCCTCGCGGTCTCGGCGGTCGGCTGAGTCAGGCCCCGACGACCCGGCGCACCAGGTCGTCCCAGCCCGCCTCGATCCGGTCGAGAGGGATGTCGTCGCGCTGCTGCTGCTCGATGACCATGATGTCGAGCGGTGCGAGGATCGCGATCGACAGCAGGACGAGGTCGCCGGTGACCCGCAGCTCTCGCAGCAGGTGGCGTACGTGCATGACGGCGAACGACGCCGCGGCGCGCGACCGCGCGGAGCTGTCGCCGGTCGCGGCCTTGATCAGCGCGCCGTGGGTGACGTTGGTGCGCATTCGCGAGTGGCCGAAGGCGAGCAGCCGCTCCATCGGCGGGGCACCGGGACCGAGCGGCGGGGGACCGGAGATGACGCTGGCCTGCCACTCCGCCTCGGACTCGTCGAGCACCGCGGCCATCAGGCCCTCGCGGCTCTCGAACCGCCGGAAGAGCGTGCCCTTGCCGACCCCGGCCACCGACGCGACCGTGTCCATGGTCACGCAGTCGACCCCCCGCGTCCGGACCAGCTCGAGCGCGGCTGCGAGGATCGCCTGTCGGTTGCGCGCGGCGTCGGCCCGCTCCGGGGCGGGTTCGTCCGCCATCGGCAGCAGGTTCGTCACGCGGTCAGAGTAGGGCGGGAAAAAAGATCCGGCACCCGGGAATGAAAGCGGACCGCAGTCCGTTTTGATCGTCATGACCACTGACACCCAGCAGCAGACCCGCGTCGCCGTCCTCCTCGGCTCCACCCGCACCGGCAGCCTGAACCGCCGCATCGCCGAGCACCTCCGTGACCACGCGCCCGCCGGCGTGACCGTCGACGTGGTCGAGGGCCTCGACACGATCCCGTTCTACACCGAGGAGCTCGACGGCGAGACCGTCCCCGCCGGCGCCTCGACGCTGCGCCAGGCCGTGGCGTCCGCCGACCGCGTGCTCGCCGTCACCCCCGAGTACAACGGCACCATGCCCGCCGTGCTCAACAACGCCATCGACTGGCTGTCGCGGCCCTACGGCGCCGGTGCCATCGTCGGCAAGCCCTTCGCGGCCATCGGTGCCACCCCGACGCCGTACGGCGGCAAGTGGTCGCACGAGCACGCCCGCCACTCCGCCACGATCGCCGGCGCCCTCGTCGTCGAGGGCATCGTCGTCGACGAGTCCGCGGTCGAGGGTGACCCGCTCGCCGACGAGGCCGCCGTCCAGCGCCTCCTCGGTGCCCTCGACGCCCTCGTTGCGCACGAGCCGATCGCGGCCTGACTCTGCACCCCAGCTGCCCGCTTGCAGGTAGAGATCTCTACCTGTGAGGGGGCAGGTCCCCGGATATCCGGGGACTCCAGAGGTACTAGGTTCGGCGCCATGGCCCAGCTGCACGACCTGACCGCGCTCGAGCAGGGCGACGCCGTACGTCGCGGTGACGTGTCGCCGCTCGAGCTGGTCGAGCACTACGCCGGTCGTGCCGACGGTGTCGGCGCGTTCGTCACCACCACGCACGACCTCGCTCGCGAGCATGCGCGCACTCTCAGCCAGTCGGGACGCCCCGCGGACGCAGGTCCGCTCTGGGGCGTCCCGACCGGCATCAAGGACCTCCACCCGACGGCCGGTGTGCGCACCACCTTCGGCTCGGCGGCGTACGACGACTTCGTGCCCGAGGAGTCCGACGACCTCGTCCGCACGGTCGAGGCCGCCGGAATGCCGAGCCTGGGCAAGACGAGCACGCCGGAGTTCGGGTCGCCCTGCTACACCGAGCCCGACGTCGCGCCGCCGGCCGTGACGCCGTGGGACACCACCCGCACCGCGGGCGGCTCGTCGGGCGGCGCGGCCGCGGCCGTCGCGGCCGGGCTGCTGCCCGTGGCGCCGGGGTCCGACGGCGGCGGGTCGATCCGGATCCCCGCCTCCTGCTGCGGCCTGGTCGGCCTCAAGCCGTCGCGCGGCCGGATCAGCGGCGCGCCGCGCTACGGGGACCCGGTCGGGCTCGCGACGCCCGGCACCCTCGCCCGTACGGTCCGCGACGCCGCGGCCCTCCTCGACGTGCTGGAGGGGCGCCGCGTCGGCGACCCCTTCTGGGCGCCGCCGCCGACCACGTCGTTCCTCGACGCCTGCGACCGCGAGCCGGGCCGGCTCCGGGTGGCGCGGTTCATCGCGCCCGTGATCGCGGAGGTCGAGGTCGCCCCGTCCAGCGTGACGGCCTGGGAGGACGCCTCCCGGTTGCTCGAGCAGCTCGGCCACGACGTCGAGGACGTCGGCGTGCCGATCCCGCCCGACGCCGTCGCCGACTTCGAGACCTGCTGGGCGGTGCTCACGGCGCTGTCGCCGGCGCCGCCCGGTCTCGAGGACCGGCTGCGCCCGCTGACCCGGTGGCTCAGCGAGCGTGGGCACGCCGTCAGCGGACCCGAGTTCGGCCTCGCCATCGGCCGGTTGCGGCAGCACGCCGCCGCCGCGCTCGCCGTGCTGGCGGCGTACGACGTCGTCCTCACCCCGACCCTCGCGATGCCGCCGGTCGAGGTCGGCGCGCTGCGCGACGACGCCGACCCGGCCGCTGACTTCGCCGCCCAGAAGGCCTTCACACCGTGGACCAGCGCGTGGAACGTCACCGGCATGCCGGCGATCTCGCTGCCGCTGCACTGGACCGACGACGGCCTGCCGGTCGGCGTGATGCTCGCCGCGCGCCCCGCCGAGGAGGAGCTGCTCGTCTCGCTCGCCGCCCAGGTCGAGGCGGCCGCGGCGTGGGTGGACAGGCATCCGCCCGGCTGGTGAAGTGGCGGCATGGGTGAGCTGACGCCGTACATCTGTGTCTCCGACGCGAGGCGCGCGATCGACTGGTACGTCGCCGTGCTCGGCGCCGAGGTCGTGATGGAGCCGATCGTGATGGACGACGGCAAGGTCGGGCACGTCGAGCTCGCCGTCGGCGGCGGGCGCTGGATGATGTCGGACGAGTTCGACTCGGCCGGGGTGGCGGCTCCCGACACCTCGCGCTTCGCAGCGGTGACACTGCACCTCGAGGTCGACGACGTCGACGCGACCTGCGAGCGGGTGACCGGCGCGGGTGTCGAGCTCGACCGGGGTCCCGAGGACAACCCGCCCGTCGGCCGGGTCGCGGTCTTCCGCGACCCGTTCGGCCACCGCTGGTTCCTCAACCAACCGATGGCCTGACCTCTGCACCCGAGTTCCACGGTTGTCGGCCGAGATCTGGGCTGACAACCGTTGCGGTCACCGGATGTCCGGTGACTCCAGGGCGAACGCCCGATGGATCAGTCGCCGATCCCGCGCGCGTGAAGCGCGTCGCCGGACTCCTGTGCGCGCGCGACGACGCGGATCACGAAGGGGGAGAGGTACGCCCGGGGGTTGCGGTCGAGCCCGCGGGCCCGGGCGGCGTCGCGGGTCTCCCGCGCGATCGCGATCGTGCCGGGCAGCGCGCCGATCGTGAGCGCGACGGTCAGCGCCACCCGATCGGGGTCGACGCCGACGAAGCGCAGCGGCCGCGCCCACCGCGCGAGGGCGTCCACCATCTCGTTGATCGACGTGGTGGCCGTCAGCGAGAGCGCCGCCAGCCCCAGGCTGAGCAGGTCGAGGAAGGTCTCGAGGGCCTTCTCGGCGCCGTACCACCACCACTGCAGCGCACCGGCCACCACGGCGATCGCGAGCACCCCGCGTGCCGCGCGCCAGACCGAGCGCAGCGGCACCCGGGCGAGTGCGGCCAGCAGCAGGGTGACCAGCAGGAAGACGGGCGCCGCCCGGACGTCGCGGACGACGACGATCGACAGGCTCAGCGCCGCGAGTCCGAGCACCTTCGCGCCGACCGGCAGTCGGTGGAGCAGGGTGTCGCCCGGCTGGTGGAGGCCGGCCATCAGGTCGCTCATCGTGGGGTGCTCATGTGTCGACCAGGGACGTGTAGTGGGCGATCGACTCGGTCGGGGTCCCGTCGGCGACCACGCGGGCGTCGTCGATGACGACGACCCGGTCGCAGCGGGCGGCGAGGTCGAGGTCGTGGGTGACGAGCAGGAGCTGCTGGGACAGGCCGAGCAGTGCGTGGCCGATCCGCCGGGTGTTGGCGCGGTCGAGCAGCGTGGTCGGCTCGTCGGCGACGACGACGGTCGGCTCGGTCGCCAGCACCCCGGCCAGCGCGAGCAGCTGCCTCTGGCCCCCGGAGAGCGAGTGGACCGAGTCGTGGGCGTGCTCCTCAAGGCCGTGGGCGGCGAGCACCTCGAGCGCGCGCTCGCGTCGCGCTTCGGAGCCGGGGACCGTACGCCGCAGGGACAGCTCGACGTCCTCGACGCAGGTCGGCATCACGAGCTGCGCGGCCGGGTCGGTGAAGCAGAAGCCGACCGTCCGGCGTACGGCCGCACCGTCGCGCACCACGTCCCTGCCGTCGACGGTGACGTGGCCGGACGAAGGTCGGACCAGGCCGTTGACCAGCCGCGCGAGGGTCGACTTGCCCGATCCGTTGGCGCCGATGACCGCGACGCGCGGCTCGGTGAGCGTCAGGGTCGTCCGTGCGAGGATCTCGCGCTCGCCGCGGCCGGGGAGGGGGACCCGGACGGCGACCGAGTCGAAGCGGATCTCCGGCAAGTCAGCGGCGCTGCAGGAGCTGCGGGAACGCGCGGTGCACCTCGGCGGCGATCATCGCGACCAGCGAGGTCTTCACGACGTCGCCGATCCAGAAGGGCGCGTCGTAGGAGATCGCCTCGCGCAGGGAGACGTCGAAGTAGAGCTTCATCCCGAGCACGCCGAGCACGTGGATGACCAGGATGCTGGCGGTGATCGAGCAGGCGAAGACGACGAGTGCGCGCGTACGCCGGTCGCGGGCGACATACTTCACGAGGAAGCCGGCGAGAGCCGCGGCGATCGGGAACGAGATGAGGTAGCCGCCGCTGGGACCGCTGAAGACGCCGATCCCGGAGGAGTGCTCGGCGAAGACGGGAAGTCCGACCGCGCCGAGCGCGAGGTAGAGAGTGACGGCCGAGAAGCCGCGCAGCGGGCCGAGGACGCAGCCCGCCAGCATGACCGTCAGCGTCTGCAGGGTGATCGGGACGCCGGCGCTGCCGACCGGGATCGCCCCGACGTAGGCACTGGCGCTGATCAGGGCCGCGAACGCCGCGACCAGGGCGATGTCGCGCGTCGGCGACGACGAGCCCGCGGTGTCCTGATCGACGGTGGTGGGCTCAGTGGTGGCGGTCATCGGGGGATCCTTGCTCGTGCAGCGGGCAACCTGAACGGTGTTCAGGTTAGGGTGGTCGCGACGACGTCGTCAACGCAGTCCAGTCGCCGGATCGGCCTAGGAGGGTGGGTGGCGCATCACCGCAGTGACGTGCTCGCGCACGCCGTCGCCCTCCTCGACACCCACGGCCTCGCCGCGCTGACGATGCGCCGGCTCGGGGCCGAGCTCGACGTGCAGCCGAGCGCGATCTACCACCACTTCGCCAGCAAGCAGGCCCTCCTCGCGGCCGTCGCCGACGAGATCCTCGCGCGCGGCGCGCGACCGCGCGAGGCCGCCGAGTGGCCCGACCGGCTGCGCGAGGTCTGCTCGGAGCTGCGGCTCGCGATGCTCGCCGTGACCGACGGTGCAGACGTGGTGGCGACGGTCTGGGCGTTCGGGCTCGGCGCGGCCGCACCGGTGGCCGAGCTCGAGAAGGTCCTCGCCGACGCCGACGTCCCCGCCGAGCTGGTGCCGGTCGCGTCCCGGGCGCTCGTCCACTACGTCTTCGGCCACGCCTTCGAGGAGCAGACAGCCCGCCAGGCTGTCAGCCTCGGCGCCGTCGAGCGGTCCCTGGAGTCGCTGCCCGACTTCGACCTCGGGCTCGACCTGGTGATCGACGGCCTGCGCGCCCGCGTCAGCCCGCGCCCCGGTGTCTAGGGACGATCTGGTCGGAGGAGCAAGGGCCGGACCAACGAGATCGTCCCGAGATACCTGAGGACGTGGTCGACGGTCCTGAGGTCACGAGCCGTCCACCACGTCCTCAGGTGTCAGGGGTCGACGACGGCCCCGTGGAGCTCGGCGAGCAGGACGGCGCCGGCGAGGTCGAGCTGCGTCTTCTTCAACGTCGCTGCCGACAGGTCGACGCCGTCGAGGCTCGCCCCGCGCAGGTCGGCGCGGTCGAGCACGGTGTCGCGGAGCACGGCCCGGTCGAGGCGCGCGCCGGTGAGGGCGGTGAGGGTCAGGTCCGACATCGACAGGTCCGCCTCGCGCAGGTCGACGCCGGTCAGGTCGAGCCGCGAGAGATTGGCGCCGCGGATGGTCACGCCGAGCCACGAGCCACCGGTGACGGTGAGCGGCCGCAGCGTGCACTCGCTGAAGACCGTGCCGACGAGCTTGCAGCCGTCGAGCGTCGCGTCGAAGAACGACGTACGCCGGAAGTCGCAGCCGACGAACGCCGTCGCCCGGTGCACCGACGCGTTGAACCTGCCGCCGTGGAACGTGCACCGCTCGAAGGTCGCGCCCGACGTGGTGGCCTCCGACAGGTCGACGTCGGTGAAGGTGCAGTCGGTGAACCGTGCGGCGCCGAGGTCGTCGCCGTACCAGTCGTCGCCCCGGTAGTGCTGGCCGCCGGCTGTCAGGGGGTCGGTCACGGCAGCCACCGTACGTCGCGACCGTGGCGGCCGGGACGGATAGGGTCGTGCCCGTGATCGCGTCCCACCAGCACCGCTTCATCTTCCTCAAGACCCGCAAGACCGCGGGCACGAGCGTCGAGATCGCGCTGTCCAAGGTGTGCGGACCGGACGACATCATCACCGAGATCAGCCCCGAGGACGAGAAGCTCCGGAGGGCCGCCGGCGGCCGTCCGCCGCAGAACTTCGAGTCGCCGCCGCTGGAGCGCAAGGCCTACAACCACATGGGCGCCAAGGCCGTGCGCGACCTGGTCGGCGAGCAGGCCTTCACCGACTACTTCACCTTCGCGATCGAGCGGAACCCGTGGGACGCGGTCGTCTCGCTCTACTTCTGGAAGTACAAGGACCGCGACGAGCTGCCCGACTTCGAGGCCTACGTCCAGGAGATCTGGATCGAGCAGCTGGCCAACAACCGCCGGCTCTACCGGATCCGCGGCCGGATGGTGCTCGACCGGGTGCTGCGCTACGAGTCCCTCGACGCCGAGCTCGGCGAGGTGTGGGACCAGCTCGGCCTGCCCGGAGCCCCTGACCTGCCGCGCGCCAAGGGCAACGCCCGGCCCGCCGGGCACTACCGCGAGCTCTACTCGCCGACCTCGAAGCAGCGGGTCGCCGACGTCTTCGCCGACACCATCGAGGCCTTCGGCTACGAGTTCTGAGGCTCGCGCGCGACGGCGAGCAGCCGCTCGCACTCGGCGATCAGCCGCGCCCGCAGCGGCGCGCCGCGCTCGGCGAACCCGCGCTGCGCCTCGACGTAGGCCGCCTTGCCGTCCGCGGTCTCGATCCGGACGGGCTCGAAGCCGAGGTCCGCGAGGTCGTACGGCGCCGCGCGCATGTCGAGGACGCGGATGTCGCGGGCCAGCTCGAAGCAGTCGGCGACCAGGTCGCTGGGGATCATCGGCGTGAGCCGGAAGGCGTGCTTGTAGAGGTCCATCCCGGCGTGCAGGCAGCCCGGCTGCTCGAAGGCGGGTCGGTCGTCGCGGCCGGGCTGGAGGGTGTTGAGCGGGCGTGCGGTCGGGGTGAAGAAGCGGAAGGCGTCGAAGTGGGAGCAGCCGATCCGGTGCGACTCCACGACCTCGTCGGTGCCGGCCTGCCCGAGCCGCAGCGGCCAGTCGTGGCGGGTGCCGTGCTCGGCGGACCGGTGCACCATCGCCCACTCGTGCAGGCCGAAGCAGCCGAACTGGGGCGTACGTCCGGCGGTGGCCGTCAGCAGCGTGCGGAGCTGGGTGAGCAGCGGGCGCTGCGACTCGACGTACGACTCGATGACGGTCGAGTGCGCAGCTCCGGAGCGACTACTACCGTGAGCGCACTCGACCTGCGCATAGCCCTTGAGGCCTGCGTAGTCCGGCGCATCCTCCAGTGCGGTCCCGTAGCCGGGGTGCCAGCGGCGCAGCTGCGCCGGGCGGTGCGAGTAGTAGGTGAAGAGGAAGTCGTGGACCGGGTGCTTCACCTGCTCGGCCCGGCGGGCGAGGTGCGGCTCGAGGAACGCGTCGACCCGGGCCGCGTGGGCGTCGGCCCGCGCGCGCCAGTCGGGACCGGACAGCACCTGCACCGGGCAGAGGCTAGTGCGCGAGCGGCGACACGATCACACTGACGAGATGATCGACCGCAGCGCCGGCCTCGACCGCGCCCACGCCCTCGCCCTCGAGTGGCTCGACTCGCTCGCCGACCGCCCCGTGCCGCCGCGCCTGACGAGCGAGCAGATGGCCGACCGGCTCGAGCGGGTGCTGCCGGAGGGTCCGACGGACCCCGCGACCGTCGTCGACGAGCTCGCCGCCGCCTGCGACCCCGGCCTGACCGCCATGCCGGGCGGCCGGTTCTTCGGGTTCGTCATCGGCGGCACCCACCCCGCTGCGCTCGCCGCGGACTGGCTGGTCAGCGCGTGGGACCAGAACACCGGCCTGCGCGTCCTCACGCCCGCCCACTCGGCGATCGAGGAGCTGACCGAGCAGTGGCTGCTCGAGCTGCTCGGGCTGCCGGAGGAGAGCGCGGTCGGCTTCGTCACCGGCGGGACCATGGCCAACTTCACCTGCCTCGCCGCGGCCCGCGACGAGGTGCTGCGCCGCGCCGGGTGGGACGTCGCCACGCAGGGGCTCGTCGGCTCACCCGGCGTACGCGTCCTCGTCGGCGCCGAGCGGCACGACACCATCGACCTCGCGCTCCGCTACCTCGGGCTCGGCTCGCCCGAGCCGGTCGCGGCCGACGACCAGGGCCGGATCGAGGCCGCCGCGCTCACCGCCGCGCTCGAGGCGGGCGACGGCCGACCGACGATCGTGTGCCTCCAGGCCGGCAACGTGCACTCCGGTGCCTTCGACCCGTTCGTCGAGACCATCGCCGCGGCCCACGACGCCGGCGCGTGGGTGCACGTCGACGGCGCCTTCGGGCTCTTCGCCGCCGCCTCGCCCGACCGTCGCCACCTCACCGCGGGCTACGAGGCCGCCGACTCCTGGGCCACCGACGCCCACAAGACCCTCAACGTGCCCTACGACTGCGGTCTCGCGATCGTCCGCGACCGGGCTGCCCTGCGGGCGGCCATGGGCATGCACGGCGACTACCTGATCTTCGACGTCGCGGGCGAGCCGATGGACAAGGTCCCGGAGATCAGCCGACGCGGGCGGGCGTTCCCGGTGTGGGCGGTGCTGCGCTCGCTCGGCCGCGACGGGGTCGCCGCACTGGTCGACGGCTACTGCGCACACGCACGCACGTTCGCCGACGGGATCGCAGCCCTCGAGGGCGCCGAGGTGCTCAACGACGTCGAGTTCACCCAGGTGTGCGCCGCCTTCGGCGACGACGCCGCGACCCGTGGGGTCGTCGACGCGATGCTCGCCGACGGCACGGCGTGGACGACCGGCTCGCGCTGGCGCGGGCGTGCCGTGCTCCGGGTCAGCGTGAGCAACTGGTCGACGACCACAGCCGACGTCGAGGCCGCTCTCGATGCGCTGGGGCGTGCGGCCGCTCGATAGGGTCGGTGCATGCGCATCTGCAGGTTCAGCACGGGCGAGGAGCCCCGCTTCGGCGTCGTCACCGGCGAGGTCGACGAGTTCGGCCAACCCGCCGAGGACTCGGTCGTCGTGCCCCTCGCCGGCGATCCGCTCTACGTCGGCATCAAGCTCGTCGACGAGGAGCACAGGCTCGGCGACGTACGGCTCCTCGCGCCGGTCATCCCGCGCAGCAAGGTGGTCGGGATCGGCCGCAACTACGCCAAGCACGCCGCCGAGATGGGCAACGACGTGCCCGACGAGCCGCTGATGTTCCTCAAGCCCAACACGACCGTCGTCGGTCCGGGCGACCCGATCTTCTACCCGCCGCAGACGAGCAACCTCCACTACGAGGGCGAGCTCGCCGTGGTGATCGGTCGCATCTGCCGTGACGTGCCGGTCGACCAGGCCACCGACGTGATCTTCGGCTACACGATCGCCAACGACGTGACCGCGCGCGACCTCCAGAGGTCCGACGTGCAGTTCACCCGCGCCAAGGGCTTCGACTCCTTCTGCCCGGTCGGCCCGTGGATCGAGACCGACCTCGACCCGCAGGCGTTCATCGACGGTCGCCAGGTGCAGACCTACCTCAACGGCGATCTCGTGCAGGACGGCTCGACCGCCGACATGATCTTCGACGTGCCGACCCTCGTCGCGCACATCTCCTCCGTGATGACGTTGCTGCCCGGCGACCTCATCCTCACCGGCACCCCCGAGGGTGTCGGTCCCATGCAGGTCGGCGACGAGGTCGAGATCTCGGTCGCCGGCATCGGCGCCCTGACCAACCCCGTCGCACTGCGATCCACCAACCCCGGAAGCTGAGCACCTCGATGTCGTCGCCCGTCCGCGTCCGTTTCTGCCCCTCGCCCACCGGCTCGCCGCACGTCGGCCTGGTCCGCACGGCCCTGTTCAACTGGGCCTTCGCGCGCCACCACGGTGGGCAGATCGTCTTCCGGATGGAGGACACCGACCGCGAGCGCAGCACCCAGGAGTCCTACGACGCCATCGTCGAGCTGTGGCGCTGGCTCGGCCTCGACTGGGACGAGGGCATCGAGGTCGGCGGCCCGCACGGCCCCTACAAGCAGAGCGAGCGCGGCGACATCTACCGCGACGTGCTCGCCCGGCTGCGCGAGTCGTCGTACTCCTACGACTGCTTCTGCACCAACGACGAGGTGACCGCGCGCCGACAGGCGTCGGGCTCCAAGATGCAGGGGTACGACGGCTTCTGCCGCGACCTGTCCGACGAGCAGCGCGCCGCGTTCGAGGCCGAGGGCCGCTCGCCGATCGTGCGGTTCCGGATGCCCGACGGCTCGATCACGTGGAACGACGCGGTCCGCGGCGACATCACGTTCGAGACCGAGAACGTCCCCGACTTCGCGCTCTCGCGCGCCAACGGCGACCCGCTCTACACGCTGGTCAACCCCGTCGACGATGCCCT
Organism: Nocardioides baculatus; assembly: GCF_016735675.1. Lineage (GTDB taxonomy): Bacteria > Actinomycetota > Actinomycetes > Propionibacteriales > Nocardioidaceae > Nocardioides > Nocardioides baculatus. Next base: position 211,402 of record NZ_JAERSG010000002.1, read on the forward strand.
GATGGAGATCACCCACGTCCTGCGCGGCGAGGACCTGCTCTCCAGCACCCCGCGCCAGCTCGCGCTCCTCGAGGCGCTCGTCGCGCTCGGCGTCGCCAAGGAGGTGCCCGTCTACGGCCACCTGCCCTACGTGATGGGCCAGGGCAACAAGAAGCTCTCCAAGCGCGACCCCGAGGCACACGCGCTGGCCTACCGCGAGCAGGGCTTCCTGCCCGAGGGCCTGCTCAACTACCTCGCGCTCCTCGGCTGGGCGATCGCCGCCGACCGCGACATCTTCTCGATGCAGGAGATGCTCGAGGCGTTCGACATCGCCGACGTCAACCCCAACCCGGCACGCTTCGACCTCAAGAAGGCCGAGGCGATCAACGCCTCGCAGATGCGCCTGCTCACCGTCGAGGACATCACCCACCGCGCGCTGCCGTTCCTCAAGGAGGCGGGCGTCGTCAGCGACCCGGTCAGCGACGCCGACGCCCAGCTGCTCGAGCTCGCGATGCCGCTCGTCGCCGAGCGGATCAACAAGCTCACCGAGGCAGCGCCCATGCTCGGCTTCCTCTTCGTCGACGAGGCCGACTTCGTGCGCGACCCGGACGACGTCGCCAAGCTGCTCGACGACACCGGTCGCGGCGTCGTCCAGGCGTCGTACGACGCCCTGTCGGGGCTGCACACGTGGTCGACCGCGGCCATCGAGGAGGCGCTGCGCGTCGCGCTGATCGAGGGGATGGAGCTCAAGCCCCGCATGGCCTTTGGACCCGTCCGGGTGGCGGTGACGGGCAAGCGGATCAGCCCACCGCTGTTCGAGTCGATGGAGCTGCTGGGACGCGAGCGCAGCCTGGCCCGGCTGCAATCCGCCCTCGGCTGAGCGACGTATCACTCCCATGCCTGCTCCGCTCGCACCCGACTTCCGGCCGCGGTACCACGAGCTGCACCGCGTCGGGCGGCCCGGTGAGTGGCGCTCCATCGTGGGCGCTCTGCTCCTCCTGGTGCTCGTCTTCGGGATCGTTCCGATCGTCGCCGGCGGTGTTTTCTTCGCCGGGCTCATGCTCGCGGGCTACACGGTCGACGAGGCGACGGCCGTCCTCGACGTCACGGCCGAGGCGACGCCAGCCGGGCTGGCCCTGCTCAACATCGTCATCGCCGCCGCGATCCCGCTGACCTTCGCCGTCACGTGGTGGTTCCACCGGCTCAAGCCGCGGTGGGTGTCGTCCGTGCGCCCGAGGCTGCGCTGGGGCTACCTCCTGCTGTGCCTGCCGCTGGCAGTGGTCGCGCTCGTCGCGTCCGTCGGAGTCGGGCTGCTGCTGCCGCTCGCACCTGGTGAGGCGCCGGTCGGCGAGGTCAACGAGTTCAGCTCGCAGACCCGTGACTTCCTCCTCGTGATCCTGCTGCTCACCCCTCTCCAGGCGGCCGGGGAGGAATACCTGTTCCGCGGCTATCTCACCCAGGCGTTCGGGTCGATCCGCGGGATCTCCCGGCGCACGTCCGACATCATCGCGGTGCTCGGTCCGGCGCTGATCTTCGCGTTGTTCCACGGGCTCTCCCAGGACCTACCGGTCTTCTTCGACCGCTTCGCCTTCGGCGTGGTGGCCGGGATCCTGGTGATCCGCACCGGTGGGCTCGAGGCCGCGATCGCGATGCACGTGCTCAACAACTTCCTCGCCTTCGGCCTCGCGCTAGCCTTCGGCGACCTCACCACGGCGCTCAACGCCTCGGGTGGCAGCAGCTGGTGGATGATCCTCAGCACCCTGACCCAGTCCCTGGTCTACCTCGGCCTCGCGATGTGGGTCGCGAAGGCGTTGGGCGTCTCGACACAGGGCCCGCCGGTCGGGGGAGCGCCGCTCTCTCCCGCAGGGGACCCCATTTTGGATGCCCCAGCACCGCGCGTGTAACGTTCGTGGTCGGTTCCGCAAGGAACCACGTGGTGGTCAGGCGATCGCAGCGCGGTCGGACTGATACCCCCATGGGGTATGGTGTAATTGGCAACACGGCTGGTTCTGGTCCAGTTGTTCTAGGTTCGAGTCCTAGTACCCCAGCGAGATCCGGTCCTCCGGGACAGGATTTGGTCGGCCCTCCATCGTTCGATAGAGTTCCGTCCGCTGCTTCCGAGCAGCACATGCAAGCCCCCGTCGTCTAGCGGCCTAGGACGTCGCCCTCTCACGGCGGTAACGCCGGTTCAAATCCGGTCGGGGGTACCAACGCATGACGAAGGGCCCGGTCCACCAGGACCGGGCCCTTCGGCATTTCCTCGCTGCCTAGCCGGCCGGCTTCACGGCGAGCACCGCGCACTCGGCGCCGAGCAGGATCCGCTGGGCGACGCTGCCCATGAGCAGCTTGCCGACAGGCGTACGGCTGCAGTACGGCGGCGCCGGGCGGCCCGAACGGCGCTACCGAACGATCTGAGCCTCGTCAGGTCAGGCGTACGTCGCCCGCCACCACGTCGGTGACGGTGATGTCGACCGGCGGACGGGTGCCGGCGCCGAGCGTGTCCACCACGACCGCCTCGACGATCGTCCGGGTGAGGTCGGCCGCGGCGCGGACGTCCGTGCCGTAGGCGCACACCAGCTCGATCGCGACGCGGGTCAGGAGGTCGTCGTCGTCGATCGTGAGGTCGAGCCGCTCCGCGCCCAGGTCGGGACCGGTGCGCAGCGCCTCGCGGATGCGGGCACGCACGACCCGGGAGGAGACGTAGGTCCGCGAGCCCGACGCGTCCTGCGCCGTGGACCCGTCGGCGCCGACGACCGCGATCTGTCGCGCCGGCAGCACGGTGGCGCGGACGCGCCGCTTCACCGCCGCCGAGACCGTCTGCCAGTCCTCCGGCTGCTCCGCGCGTGCGGCGTCGGTCGCCCGTTCGAGGGGGCCTGTCGGGCTCATCGCCATCGTGCCATCCTCTCTGCCAGCTGTCGGCGGCCGCGATGCAGGTGGCCCCGCACACTGCCGACCGTCGTGCCCATCGCGTGGGCGATCTCGTCGTACCCCAGTCCTTCGACCTCACGCAACAACCAGGCGGATCGCTGGTTCCACGGGAGCTCGTCCAGCGCCTCCTGCAGCGCCTCGAGCAGCTCCGAGTCCAGCACGTCCTGCAGGGGGTTGTCATCTGCGACCGTCACGACGCGGGACAGGAGGTCGTCGTCGATGGGGGTGGGACGGCGGTGTCGCAGGAGGTCGACGGCGCGTCGGTGGACCAGGCGGATGAGCCACGTCTTGAGCGACGACTCCCCACGGAACGAGTCCAGGCTCTTCCACGCCGAGATGAAGGCCTCCTGCACGACCTCGCCGGCGTCGTCGTCGCTGCCGTTGACCAGGCGGCGCGCGTAGCGCAGCATCCCCGGGCCGTAGCGGTCCACGATCTCGCCGAAGGCGTCGTCGTCGCCCAGCCTGGCGGCGCGGACCAGCGCTCCGTCAGAGGCGGCGTCGAAGGCGGCGGCGGGCACGCGGGAAGTGTGCCCCAGCAGCACAAGTTTCAGGTTCAACCACCGTGACGCGGCTCACACGAACTTCTGGCATCCCGGGCGTGACGATCGTCGAACTCCGTGCGACCAACCTGTGTCCCGCCCACCAAGGGTCGGGAGAACACCCGAACGGAGAGACCATGACCGAGAAGCAGACCGCCACCACGCCGGCCACGACCAGCCCCTCGACGGGCGCGCTCGTGACGGAGCAGGGTCGGACCTCGATCGCCGACACCGTCGTCTCCAAGATCGCCGGCATCGCGGCGCGTGAGATCAGCGGAGTCCACGACCTCGGCGGTGGCACCGCCCGCGCGGTGGGTGCGCTCCGCGAGCGCATCCCCGGCTCGCGCACCAACCTCAGCCAGGGCGTCGCGGTCGAGGTGGGCGAGCACCAGGCCGCCGTGGACCTCGACATCGTGGCCGAGTACGGCGTCGCGATCGCCGACCTCGCCGCCGCGATCCGACGCAACGTCGTCGACGCCGTCGAGCGGATGACGGGTCTCGAGGTGACCGAGGTCAACATCACCGTGCACGACGTCTTCCTGGAGTCGGATGAGCCGGACGAGGAGCCGGCCACCACCCGTGTCCAGTGACCCGGGTGCCGGTGGCGCGGAGCTGACCCCCGCCGTCGCGCCCGAGGACGAGCCCCAGGGCCTCGCCGACAGGGTGGCTGCTGCCGCCCTGTCCGTGCCCGGGGTGCACGACCTCCACGGCGGCGTGCTGGGTGAGGTCGCGACCTACCTGCCCGGGCGACGTGTCGCCGGGGTGAGGCTGCTCGACGGCGTCACCCAGGTGCACCTCGTCCTGGAGTGGGACGCACCGATGTCCGCCACCATCGACGAGGTCCGGTCCCGCGTGGCCGCGATCGTCCCCGGCGTGGTCCACCTCGCCGTCGAGGACGTCGCCGGCCCGGCCGCGGTCGCCGGGGACTGACGCGGATGGACAGCCGATCCGAGCGCCGCGCCGCGCTGAAGGCCACCCACCCCGACCTCGGCGGTGACGTGGACGACTTCATCGCGGTCATGCAGGCCTTCGACCGTGCGTCGTCCACCCCGATGACCACCGCGGCGCCTGCCAGGGGGTCGGGCGCCGCGGTCCGGGGACCTGTGGGTCCTCGCCCGACCATCACCACCACCCCACGCTCGCGAGCCGCGAGGTCCGTGCGACGCGCACGCCGCCGGCTCCGCACCTACACCGAGACCTACGCGCCGGGCCGCTTCGGCGGCCCCCGCTACGCCCACCTGCTCGAGGAGAGACCATGACCACGTCCACCATCGGCCTGATCGCCGGCCTGCTGCTGACCATCGCCATCACCACCGGCGGCCTGCTCGGCCTCCTGCTGGCCATCGTGCTCGGGACGGTCGGCTACCTCGTCGGGGGCCACGTCGACGGTGAGGTCGACGTACGCGCCATGCTGCGAGGTCGCCGTGGCTGAGCCCACCGAGGTGACCGGCGAGGTCGCGGTGCCTGAGGCACGCGGACAGCTGAGCGTCCGCGCCCACGCGCTCCAGCACATCGTGGAGTCCGTGGCGCTCGAGGTCCCGCGCGTGCGGCGGACGATCGGAGCGCTCGCCGGCGTGCGCAGCGGAACGCCCCACGCCAGCGTGCACGTGCGCGGCACGACCGCGCGGGTCTCGCTCGACGTCGCCGTCGCCTGGCCCGCCCGGGCGTCCGAGATCGCCGCCCAGGTGCGCGACACGGTCCTCGACCGCGCCTCCGAGCTCAGCGGCGTACGCATCACCGCGGTGGACGTCACCGTCACCGTGTCCGGCATCGACGAGAGGAGAGCATCGTGAGCACCACCCGTACGAAGCGCGCCCTGTCGCGGCCGCCCGTGGGCCTGCACCGCACGGTGCCGATCGGCATCGTCCTGGCGCTAATCCTGGTCCTGCTAGCGGTCGTCGCCGTCCGTGACCTCGTGATCGACCAGCGCTGGGCCACCGGACAGACGTGGCTCCCCGACCTGCTGGCCGGGCTCGACGGCACCACGCCGACGACCGGCGTGCTCGTTGCTGCCAGTGTCGCCGGCGTCGTCGGGCTCCTGCTCGTCCTCGTGGGCCTGACGCCGGTGCCGCGACGCCACACCCGTGCGCCGGACGCCGACCAGCTCTGGTCGAGCCCGGCCGCCGTCGCTGCCGTCGCGCGAGCCGCGGCCGACCGCGCCCCCGGCGTCCTCAGCGCGCGCACCGCCCGCGCCGGTCGCCGCCGGATCGTGCTCGAGATCGCCACCCGCGGCGACGAGGGTGCCGCTCTCGCGGCATCCCGCGAGGCCGCCACCACTGCCGGCAACGCCCTCGGCGCCCGCCGCATCGACGTCCGCACCGCGGAGGAGGAGTGACATGACCACCCGACGCACGCGCGGCACCGACCGCGCCGCCACCATCCTGCTGGGACTGGTGCTGCTCGCCCTGGCCGCGCTCGCCTGGGAGTGGCGCCTCGACCTGACCGGCCTGCTCGACCCCGAGGGCGAGATCACCGGTGTCGGCCCCGTCGTCGACAGCAGCTGGTGGCCGTGGGTCGCCGCGGCCGTCGGCCTGGTCCTCGGCGTGCTCGGCGTGCTGTGGCTGCTCACCCACCTGCCCCGCCCGACGCGCGGCAGCACCCGGCTCTCGGGCAGCGACGCGACCGGCCGGCTCGAGGCCGACCACGCCTCGCTCGCCAAGGCCCTCGCCGAGCGCTGGGCCTCGCTCGCGCCGGTCACCGGCACCCGCGGCCGGACGACCCCGGACGCGCCTGACGTGATCCTCCTCAGCGGGCACGTCGAGCTGGAGGCGGACGCCGCCGACATCCTCGACGCCGCCGGCCAGGTCGAGCGCGAGCTCACCGAGGCCTTCCCGGACCTCGACGTCCGGGTGCGCTTCCTGCTCGAGGGAGCCTCCCGCCAGCCGCGCACCCGTCGCACGACGGAGATCGCCGTGGAGGAGCCCGCACCGGCCGCGAGGTGACCCTCGTCGCGGTGTCCGTTTTCCGCTGGTGGGTCCGCACCCGAGGAGGCAGACTCGGGGCATGACGCCGACCGGACACCTCGACGCGGAGGCCTGTTACCGGGCCGTGAAGAGCCGTGACCGCCGGTTCGACGGCGTGTTCTACACCGCGGTCCGCACCACCGGCATCTACTGCCGCCCGTCGTGCCCGGCGCGGACACCCGCGTCGGGCAACGTCAGCTTCCACCCCACCGCGGCGAGTGCCCAGTCGGCCGGCTACCGCGCGTGCAAGCGCTGCCTGCCCGACGCCACGCCCGGCAGTCCGGAGTGGGACGTCGCCGCCGACGTGGCCGGGCGCGCGATGCGGCTGATCGCCGACGGGCTCGTCGACCGGGAGGGAGTCGGCGGGCTCGCCGAGCGGGTCGGCTACACGCCGCGCCACCTCGGCCGGCTGCTCAGCCAGGAGCTCGGGGCGGCGCCCCTCGCCCTCGCCCGCGCCCGCCGCGCGCAGACCGCGCGGGTGCTCATCGAGACCACCGACCTGCCGCTCACCGACGTGGCGTTCGCGGCCGGCTTCGCCAGCGTCCGGCAGTTCAACGAGACCGTCCGCGAGGTCTACGACGCCTCGCCCTCGCAGCTGCGGGGACGAGGCCGGTCGCGGTCCACCGCGACCGCCCGCACGTCGGGTGCGGTGACGATGCGCCTCGCCGTGCGTACGCCGTTCGCCGGTCGCCGACTCCTCGACTTCCTCGCCTTCCACGTCGTGCCCGGCGTCGAGGTCGCCGAGCCCGGGTCGTACGCCCGGACGCTCGACCTCCCGCACGGCCCGGGCACGGTCCGGCTCCACCTCGCCGACCTGCCCGCAGGCGGTGGCACCGGGTTCGTCGCCGCCGAGTTCTGGTTGCACGACCTGCGCGACACGGCGGCCGCGAGCGAGCGCGTACGCCGCCTCCTCGACGCGGACTGCGACCCCACGGCCGTCGACGCGCAGCTCGGCGGGGACCCGTTGCTCGGCCCGCTCGTGCAGGCCACCCCGGGACTCCGCGTCCCCGGCCAGGTCGACGGCGCGGAGACCGCCGTCCGCACCGTGATCGGTCAGCAGGTCAGCGTCGCCGGGGCACGCACCGTCGCCGGGCGGATGGTCGCCGAGCACGGTCGGACGGTCGAGTCACCGGTGCCGGGCCTGACCCACCTCTTTCCCGACGCCGCCACGCTGGCCGTCGTCGATCCCGTGTCCCTGCCGATGCCGCGCGCCCGCGGTCGCGCGCTCGTCGCGCTCGCCGGCGCCCTCGCCGACGGGAGCGTGGTCCTCGACCGCGGCCCCGACCGCGACGACGTACGCCGCGCTCTGCTGGCCCTGCCCGGGATCGGCCCGTGGACGGCCGACTACGTCGCGATGCGTGCGCTCGGGCACCCCGACGTGTTCCTGCCCACCGACCTCGCCGTCCGTCGCGTGCTGACCGAGCTGGGCGGTTCGGTCGAGTCCGACCCCGAGCGCTGGCGACCCTGGCGCTCCTACGCCCTGATGCACCTCTGGAACACCCTGATGCCCGACACCCCCGAGCCCACCCGCTCGGTGAAGGAGAACTGACATGTGGACCGTGCTGCCCTCGCCCATCGGCGACCTGCGCATCGTGGAGCGGGACGGCTCGATCGTGGCGATCGAGTTCTCACCGTTCAAGCAGCCCGCCGACGGCCGACCGCTCGGCGCCCGCGTGGACGACGAGCCGGTGCTGGCCGAGGCGGCGCGCCAGCTGACGGCGTACTTCGGGCGCGAGCTCACGACCTTCGACCTGCCCCTGGCGCCGGTCGGCACCGACTTCCAGAAGCGCGTGTGGGATCAGCTGGAGAAGATCGGCTACGGCGAGACCGCGTCCTACGGCGAGGTGGCCGGCCGGCTCGGGATGACCAACGCCGCCTCCCGCGCCGTCGGCCTGGCCAACGGCCGCAACCCCATCCCGATCGTCGTGCCCTGCCACCGGGTGATCGGCGCCAACGGCACCCTCACCGGCTACGCCGGTGGGCTCGAGCGCAAGCAGCAGCTGCTCGAGCTCGAGCAGGACGCCCTCTTCTGATGTTCCGCGATGGGATGTCGGTGAACCCGCACGTCCCATGGTTGATCAACATGGGGAAGTGCACATTCGTCGACATCCCATGGTGAAGCGACAGCGACGCTGGCGTCAGGCGGGCGACCACCGCGGGTCGCGGCCCGAGCGGGCGAGCAGCTGCTCGAAGGTGGACGCGTCGGCACCCACGCCCACGGACGGACCGAAGAGGCCGGGGGTGCCGCCCTCGTCGAAGCCGCCCACGAACGCCATGCAGGCCGCTGCGGTCGCGTCGTCGCAGTCGTAGGACTGGCCGGTCGCGCGGGCGAGGTCCCACCCGTGCAGGACGATCTCGTCGAGCGCGACGAGGCCACCGACCTGTCCCGGCAGGTCCACCCCTCCGGCGCGCGTCATGCCCTCCCAGGCCGCAGGTTCGCGCCACGCGGTCACCAGCGCGGGCACGTGCGCGCCGAGCGCCTCGCGCCAGCCCGGCTCGACGTCGGGCCAGCCGTCGCCGTCGGGGTTGGTGTCGGTGAGCGGGCCGAAGTCCTTGTCGGCGGCGGCGCGGAAGGCCTGCGTCAGGCCGACGAGGTGCTGCGCGAGCTGGCCGACCGTACGCCCCTCGCACGGCGTCGGGTGGTCGAGCTGGTCGTCACCGACGTGGGCAGCGACCGCCAGGAGTCGCTCACCGGCAGGCCCGAGGTCCACGAGATCGCTCATGTGCGCCACCTTGCCCGATGTCACCGACACCGTGAAGGGCCACGTCCCGGCTACTGGGGTGGGTGGCGGCACGACATGGTGTCTGCGGTGGGTGGCGGCACACGACATGCGCCGGGTACGGATCGATGTCGTGTGCCGCCACCCAGCGGCCGCCGGATGTCGGATGCCGCCACCCAGCGGCAGGGGAGACCTACTCGGCGGCGGCCCGTCGCAGCGACTCGGACAGCCGGTCGGCCGCGGCGAGCACCGCCGGGGCGTGCATCCGGCCGGGCTGGCGGGAGAGCCGCTCGAGCGGGCCGGAGACCGACACGGCGGCGATGACCTTGCCGCCGGGGGAGCGGACGGGGGCGGAGACCGACGCCACGCCCTGCTCGCGCTCGCCGACGGACTGCGACCAGCCGCGGCGGCGGATGCCGGAGAGCGCGGTGGCGGAGAAGGCGGCGTTCTGGAGGCCGCGGTGCATCCGCTCCGGGTCCTCCCAGGCGAGCAGGATCTGGGCGGCGGAGCCGGCGTTCATCGTCAGCTGGGAGCCGACCGGGATGGTGTCGCGCAGGCCGGACGGGCGCTCGGCGGCTGCGACGCAGACACGGTGCTCGCCCTGGCGCCGCCACAGCTGGGCAGACTCGCCGGTGATGTCGCGCAGTCGCGCGAGCACCGGTCCGGCCGAGGCCAGCAGCCGGTCCTCACCGGCAGCCGCGGAGAGCTCGGAGAGCCGGGGGCCGAGCACGAATCGACCCTGCATGTCGCGGGCCACGAGCCGGTGGTGCTCGAGCGCCACCGCGAGGCGGTGGGCGGTGGGCCGGGCCAGCCCGGTGCCGGCGACGAGGCCGGCCAGGGTGGCCGGTCCGGCCTCGAGAGCGGCAAGCACGAGGGCGGCCTTGTCGAGCACGCCGACGCCAGATCCGTTGTCCATATGCCGATATTGTCATCTCAGAGAGTGGGATGCAAGATGTAGCGTCGCCTCACCGCACGACAGATGAAGGAGTTCGCACCATGGGCAAGACCCTGTCCGAGAAGGTCTGGGACGAGCACGTCGTCCGCAGCGCGTCCGGGGAGCCCGACCTCCTCTTCATCGACCTCCACCTCCTCCACGAGGTGACCTCGCCGCAGGCCTTCGACGGCCTCCGCCTCGAGAACCGTACGGTCCGTCGTCCCGACCTGACCCTGGCCACCGAGGACCACAACGTCCCGACGATCGACTGGGACAAGCCGATCGCGGACCCCGTCTCGCGCACGCAGGTCGAGACGCTGCGCAAGAACTGTGCGGACTTCGGCGTGCGCCTGCACCCGCTCGGCGACGTGGAGCAGGGGATCGTCCACGTCGTCGGCCCCCAGCTCGGCCTGACCCAGCCCGGCATGACGATCGTCTGCGGCGACTCGCACACCTCCACCCACGGTGCCTTCGGGGCGATCGCCTTCGGCATCGGCACCTCCGAGGTCGAGCACGTCCTCGCCACCCAGACCCTCACCCAGGCCCGTCCGAAGACGATGGCCGTCACGATCAACGGCAGCCTGCCCGAGGGCGTCACCGCCAAGGACCTCGTCCTCACCCTGATCACCCACATCGGCACCGGCGGGGGCCAGGGCTACATCGTGGAGTACCGCGGCCAGGCCATCGAGGAGCTCTCGATGGAGGCCCGGATGACCGTCTGCAACATGTCCATCGAGTGGGGTGCCAAGGCTGGTCTCATCGCGCCCGACCAGACGACCTTCGACTACCTCGCCGACAAGCCCGAGGCCCCCAAGGGCGCCGACTGGGACGCCGCCGTCGAGCACTGGAAGACGCTCCGCACCGACGACGACGCGACCTTCGACCAGGAGATCGTGCTCGACGCCTCGACGATGACGCCGTTCGTCACCTGGGGCACCAACCCCGGGCAGGGTGCACCGCTCGGTGCCACCATCCCGAGCCCCGATGACTTCGACGAGCCCAACGACAAGGTCGCGACCGAGAAGGCCCTGCACTACATGGGTCTGACGGCCGGCACTCCGCTGCGCGAGGTCAAGGTCGACACCGTCTTCGTCGGCTCGTGCACCAACGGCCGCATCGAGGACCTGCGCCTCGCGGCCTCGATCCTCGAGGGCCGCACGGTCGCCGACGACACCCGCCTGCTCGTCGTGCCCGGTTCGGTGCGCGTACGGCTCCAGGCGGAGGCCGAGGGCCTCGACCAGGTCTTCATCGCGGCGGGCGCCGAGTGGCGCGGTGCCGGGTGCTCGATGTGCCTCGGCATGAACCCCGACCAGCTCGCGCCCGGCGAGCGCAGCGCGTCGACCTCCAACCGCAACTTCGAGGGCCGGCAGGGCAAGGGCGGACGTACGCACCTGGTGTCGGTCCCCGTCGCCGCCGCGACCGCGGTGCGCGGCACGCTCTCCTCGCCCGCCGACCTGGCGCCGATCGCAGCACTGCAGGAGGTCTGAGACATGGACGCGTTCACCACCCACACCGGCGTCGGCGTGCCGCTCAAGCGCAGCAACGTCGACACCGACCAGATCATCCCGGCGGTCTACCTCAAGCGCGTCACGCGCGACGGCTTCGAGGACGGGCTGTTCTCCGCCTGGCGCAACGATCCCGACTTCGTCCTCAACGACCCGACGTACGCCGAGGGGTCGGTGCTCGTCGCCGGCCCCGACTTCGGCACCGGCAGCTCGCGCGAGCACGCCGTGTGGGCACTGCAGAACTACGGCTTCAAGGTCGTCATCTCCTCGCGCTTCGCCGACATCTTCCGCGGCAACTCCGGCAAGGCCGGACTGCTCGCCGCGCAGGTCGACGAGAAGGTCGTGCAGCGGCTGTGGGACTGGCTGGAGGACCACCCCGGTGGCGTGATCACCGTCGACCTCGAGAGCCGCACCCTCCGCGCAGGTGCGGGTGAGGACGCGATCGAGGACTCCTTCGACATCGACGACTACACCCGCTGGCGGCTGCTCGAGGGGCTCGACGACATCGGGATCACCCTCGGCCACGACGACGCGATCACGGCCTTCGAGGCAGCGCGACCGGCCTGGAAGCCTGTCACCGCTTGAAAAAAGCCCTCAAATAGGGTCGATGGTGATTGTCCTCACCCCTCCATGTGCCTAGCGTGCGACGCAGAGGGTCGAGCACGAGCTCGGCTTCCATGGTTCATTGGAAGGGAAGCTAGTGAACAAGACAGAGCTCATCGACGCGCTGGCCGCGCGTTACGAGGGGAACCGCAAGCAGGCCCAGCACGCACTCGAGTCGGTGCTCGACACGATCACGCGTGAGGTGGCCAAGGGCGAGAAGGTCGCGATCACCGGGTTCGGCTCGTTCGAGAAGGCCGTGCGCAACGCACGCTGGGTGCGCAACCCGCAGACGGGCGAGCGGATCAAGTCCAAGAAGAAGTCCGTGCCGAAGTTCTCCGCCGGCAAGGAGCTCAAGGACGTCATCTCGGGCGCGAAGAAGCTGCCGAAGCTGACCGCCGCCACGATGCCGAAGCCGCCCGCCAGCGTGCGCGCTGCTGCTGCTGCGGTGACCGGTGCGGCCGCGAAGAAGTCGGCGCCGGCCACGAAGTCGACTCCCGCCAAGACGACCACCGCCAAGAAGGCTCCGGCCAAGAAGGCTCCGGCGAAGAAGGCGGCTCCGGCCAAGAAGGCAGCTCCGGCCAAGAAGGCCGCTGCGAAGACCACGACCGCCAAGAAGGCCCCGGCCAAGAAGGCTCCCGCCAAGACCGCGGCCAAGAAGTCGGCTCCGGCCAAGAAGACCTCTACCGCGACCACGGCGAAGAAGGCTCCGGCCAAGAAGGCACCTGCCAAGAAGGCCCCGGCCAAGAAGGCGACGGCGAAGAAGACCGCCAAGAAGTCCTGACGACTGCTCGTCAGTCCTGCGAAGGCGGGTCACCCCTCTGGGGTGGCCCGCCTTCCGCTTGCCGCGGTGGTGTGCGGACCGACGCCGGCCACGAGCGCAGCACCGAGGTCGGCGAGGTCGTCGACGTCCGTGCGCACGCTCGTCGCCGTCGACCCGATCTCGACCGCGCCCGCCCGCTCGTGCGCGGCCGCGGAGTCGAAGCCGAAGGACGGGGCGAACCCATCGGGAGCGGCGGCGTACACCGTCGTCCCGATCCCGGCCCGGTCGCGCACGAAGGCCGTACGGCCTGCTGACACCTGGGTGGTCGCCTCGACCAGGACGGCCGCGAGCTCGTCGGGGCGCAGGCCCGGAAGGTCCGCGCAGAGCGCGACGGGGACGGTGCCCGGCCACCGGCGGGCGACCTCGGCGGCGGCCTGCACGAGCGTCTCGTTGAGGTCCTCGCTGACGCCGTCGGGCATCACCTCGACGCCGTCGCCGCGAAGTGCGCTGGCGAGGCGGGAGTCGTCGGTGACGACCAGCACCGCCTCCACGCCCGCGGTCGCGGCCGCCGCCGCGACCGTGTCGAGCGCGAACGCCTCGGCCAGCTCGCGGCGCTGCTCGTCGGTCATGCCGACGAGCCTCGACTTGCCGAGCGCAGGCGGCTTGACGGGTACGACGACCACGCAGGTCGGTCGCGTCGTGACAGGGGTCTCGGGGCGGTCATGTGGTGCGGACATCACCGCAGATCCTCCCATCCGACGCCAGCGCGGCGGTGCCGGTCCACGGCCCGTCCGACCGAGTAGCCTGCTCGCGACATCGGCTCGCAGCACGACGGAGGAAGGTGGCGCGTGCGCGTCAGGAAGCTGGAGCAGGACCGCGGCTGGGCGATGACCGTCGCCGCGACGATCCTCAAGCCCACGCTGCTCGCCGCGACGTCCCGCACCTGGATCGACGGTGAGAAGATCCCCGCCACCGGCGGCTGCATCGTCGCGATCAACCACATCTCCCACATCGACCCGCTGCTGTCCGCGCACTTCGTCTACGACCACGGTCGGCTGCCGCGCTACCTCGCGAAGTCCGGCCTGTTCTCCAACAAGGCGCTCGGCGGCTTCCTGACCTCGGCCGGCCAGATCCCTGTCGAGCGGCTGAGCCGCAACGCCATCGGTGCCTACGACGCGGCCGTCCGCGCGATCGGTGAGGGGGAGTGCATCGTGATCTACCCCGAGGGCACGCTGACCCGCGATCCCGACCTGTGGCCGATGAAGGGCAAGACCGGTGCGGCACGGATCGCGCTGGCCACCGGCTGCCCGGTGATCCCGGTCGGGCAGTGGGGCGCGCAGGAGGTCCTGCCGCCCTACACGAAGAGGCCGCACCTCCTTCCGCGCAAGAACATCGTGATGAAGGCCGGTGACCCGGTGCGGCTCGACGACCTGGCCGCGCAGCCGGCGAGCGCGGAGGCGACCACCGAGGCGACGGACCGCATCATGGCCGCCATCACCGCGATCGTCGCCGACCTGCGAGGCTCGACCGCGCCAGCCGTGAGGTACGACCCGCGCGCCACCGGCGTACGAGAGATCGGGAACCCTGCCGAGGACCCGCACCCCCGTTCGAGGAACCCGAGGAACCCGAGGAAGAGGCCAGGCCGATGAGCGAGACGAAGAAGAAGGTCGCGGTGTTCAGCGCCGGGTCGTGGGGCACTGCCTTCTCCCTGGTCCTGGCCGACGCGGGCAACGACGTGACCCTGTGGGCCCGACGCGACGACGTCGTCGAGGCGATCAACGAGCGCCGCGAGAACACCGACTACCTGCCCGGCATCGAGCTGCCGCCGTCGATCAGCGCGTCCACCGATCCCGAGCAGGTCGCCGCCGACGCCGACGTCGTCGTGCTCACGGTGCCGTCGCAGAGCCTGCGCGAGAACCTCACCGCGTGGGCGCCGATCATCCCCGAGAAGGCCACGATGGTCTCGCTGATGAAGGGCGTCGAGCTCGGCACGCTGATGCGGATGAGTGAGGTGATCCAGGAGGTCACCGATGCCGCGGCGCAGCGGATCGCCGTGATCAGCGGACCCAACCTCGCCCGCGAGATCGCCCGCCGCGAGCCGGCCGCGTCCGTCGTGGCGTGCCTCGACGAGGACCGCGCCAAGGAGCTCCAGGCGATCACGCACGGCCCGTCCTTCCGGCCCTACACGTCGGTCGACGTCCTCGGCTGCGAGATCGGCGGTGCCTACAAGAACGTCGTCGGCCTCGCCGTCGGCATGGCCGTGGGCCTCGGCTTCGGCGACAACACCACCGCGTCCGTCATCACCCGCGGCCTAGCCGAGACCGCGCGACTCGCCACCGCGCAGGGCGCCAACCCGCTGACGCTCATGGGCCTCGCCGGGCTCGGCGACCTCGTCGCCACCTGCTCCTCGCCGCTCTCGCGCAACCGCACCTTCGGCGAGCGGCTCGGCCAGGGGATGACGACCGAGGAGATCTACGCCTCGACCAGCCAGGTCGCCGAGGGCGCCAAGTCCTGCAAGTCGCTGCTCGCGCTCGCCGAGCGCACCGGCATCGACGCCCCCATCGCCGCTGCCGTCGATGCTGTCGTCGACGGCAGGATGACCGCCCTCGACATGATGAACTCCTTCATCGCGCGCGACACCAAGGCCGAGACGGACTGAGCTCTCGGAGCGTCATGAGAAGCGGGGGTTCGAACCCGCGATTCTCATGACGTCCGGCGGTTGGCGCACCTCAGCCGACGCAGCCGTCCAGCGCGGCGCGGAGGTCGTCCCAGAGGTCTTCGACGTCCTCGATGCCGACCGAGAGCCGGACCAGGCCGTCGGGGATCGTCGCGGCCTCGGCCTTCCAGCGGCGGCGCCGCTCGAGGGTCGACTCGACGCCGCCGAGCGAGGTCGCGTGCACCCAGAGGCGGGTCTTGCGGCTGAGCAGGTCCGCGGCCATCTCACCCTGGGCGAGCACGATGCTCACGATGCCACCGAAGCCGGGGTAGCGGACCTCGGACAGCGCGGCGTGCTCACCGAGTCGGCGTACGAGCTCCTGGGCGTTGGCCTGCGCGCGCTCCACGCGCAGGTGCAGGGTGCGGAGGCCGCGCAGCGTCAGCCACGCCTCGAACGGGCCGGGGATCGCGCCGACGAGGTCGCGCCGGCCCTTGATGACGGTCCACAGCTCGTCGTCGCGCGTCACGATCGCGCCCATCTGCACGTCGGAGTGACCGGCGAGGTACTTCGTCGCGGAGTGCACGACGAGGTCGACGCCGTCCTCGAGCGGCCGCTGGAGCAGGGGAGTGGCGAAGGTGTTGTCGACGACGACGTAGGCACCGGCCTCGTGGGCGGCCGCCGTGATCGTCGGGATGTCGGCGATCTCGAGGGCCGGGTTGGTGGGCGACTCGAGCCAGACCAGCGAGGCGTCGGCGCAGGCGGCCACCACAGCCTCGGTGTCGGTGATGTCGACGAGGTGGGCCTTCAACCGGCCGCGCGCCTCGAGGTCGGCGAGCTGCATGATCGTGCCGGTGTAGGCGTGCTTCGGCACGACGACGGTGCCGTCGGCGCCGACGAGGTCGAGCACCGTCGCGACGGCGGCGAGGCCGGAGGCGAACGTCAGGCAGCGTCCGCCCTCCAGCGCGCCGAGGGCGTCCTCGAGGGCGGTCCAGGTCGGGTTGCCGTAGCGGCCGTACTCCACGTCCCCGCCGGCGACGTAGGTCGCCGCCATCGTGATCGGGGTGTTGAGCGGCGCGTCCGGCGTGCGGTCGGGGCGACCGGCCGTGACAGCGATCGTGCCGGGCCTGAGCGGGGAGCCGGAAGACGAGTGCGAAGCCATGCGCGCCAGCGTAGGTGGATAGGGTCGAGCCGATGAACGAGACCACCCCGCACGAGACCCGCAAGCCCCGCGTCGCTGTCGTCTTCGGCGGCCGCTCGTCCGAGCACGGCATCTCCTGCGTCACCGCGGGCAGCGTGCTCGCGGCGATCGACCGGGAGGCGTACGACGTCGTGCCGGTGGGCATCGCGACCGATGGCCGCTGGGTGCTGGAGGTCGACGAGCCCGCGCGGCTCGCGATCCGCGGCAACGACCTGCCGGAGGTCGACGCCGCGGGCTCGACGGTCGCGCTGATGGGTGCGGCCAGCGGCACCGAGCTCGTCGTCACCGACGCGACCAGCGTCCCGTCGGTCATCGGCGAGGTCGACGTGGTCTTCCCCTTGCTGCACGGTCCGTGGGGCGAGGACGGCACCCTGCAGGGGATGCTCGAGATGGCCGGCGTCCGCTACGTCGGCTCGGGAGTGCTGGCCTCCGCGATCGGGATGGACAAGGCCTACATGAAGGTCGTCCTCCAGGCAGCGGGACTTCCCGTGACGCCCGGCATCACGGTCACCCGCACGGAGTGGGAGCAGGACCCGGTCGGCGTACGCGTGCGGGTCGAGGAGCTCGGCTTCCCGTCGTTCGCCAAGCCGGCGCGTGCCGGGTCGAGCATGGGCATCAGCAAGGTGCACGACGCGGGCGAGGTCGTGGACGCGCTCGAGGAGGCCTTCCGGCACGACCCGAAGGTGCTCGTCGAGCAGTCGATGGAGGGTGCGCGCGAGGTCGAGTGCGGCGTGCTCGGCACCCTCGAGGGTCCGCCCGAGACGTCGCGGCCCGGTGAGGTCCGCACCGGCGGCGACCACGAGTTCTACGACTTCGAGGCCAAGTACCTCGCCGACCAGCACACCGAGATCGACATCCCGGCCGACCTCGACGCGGAGACCGAGCAGTCCCTGCGGGCGATGGCGGTGCGCGCGTTCGACGCGCTGTCGTGCGAGGGCCTGGCCCGCGTCGACTTCTTCGTGATGCCCGACGGCTCGCTCGTGATCAACGAGCTCAACACGATGCCGGGCTTCACCCCGACGTCGATGTACCCCCAGCTCTGGGCCGCGTCCGGCCTCGCCTACCCCGAGCTGGTCGACCGGCTCGTCCAGCTCGCGCTGCGTCGCGACACCGGCCTGCGCTGACTTCTCAGAGGCAGGGGCGTCCGTCGGCCAGGTGCTCCTTCATCGCCGGAGCGAGGTCGGCCAGGGCCCGGTCGATGCCGTCGGTGCGGTAGCGCGACGGCACCAGCACCTCGACGTACGGCGTCCTGCTGAGCGCGACGGCGTGCGCGTCCTCGGACAGGTCGTCGAGCTCGTCGTCGGGCACCCACCAGCCGACCCCCTTGATGTCGCTGCACTCCGCGGTCGGCTCGTAGTCCGACGGCTCGGGCACGCCGCAGGTGAGGACGTACGCCGGATCGCCCCAGGCCGCGCCGGGACCGCCGTCCGCGTCGACCGAGCGGCGCAGCTCGCCGCCGATGGTGTCGGGGAGGTCGTCGACCAGTGCCTCGCAGGTCGCGCGGTCGGAGTCGGAGAGGTCGTGGTCGTCGATCGAGATGGTGCCGGGGGAGCAGGAGGTCAGGACCAGGACGGCCGCGGACGCGACGACGCCCCGGCCCCATCGGGGGCCGAGGCGTCGGCGTACGTGCACGTGTGTCTTCAGAAGACGGCCGGGTGGCTCAGATGTGGACGACCGGGCAGGTCAACGTGCGGGTGATGCCGTCGAGGTTCTGGACCTTCGACACCACGAGCTTGCCCAGCTCGTCGACGTTCTTCGCCTCCGCGCGGACGATCACGTCGTAGGGACCGGTGACGTCCTCAGCGAGGGTGACGCCGCTGACCTGCGCAATGGCCTTGGCCACGTCTGCGGCCTTGCCGACGTCGGTCTGGATCAGGATGTAGGCCTGGACGACCATCGTGGACTCCTCGGTCTCGTTCATCGGGTGTGACCGGGCCAACCTACCGCGCCACGCGGGCGGGCCGACAGGGGCCGGGTGACTGTGCTCACGCCCCGGGTCTGGTGGGATGGGCGCATGGCTGACGACCCCCGCGCGACCCTCGACGGAACCCTCGGCGACGCGGGTGAGTTCGGCCTGATCTCGGAGCTCGTGAAGCTCTTCGAGGGCGCCTCGGGAGGCGACGAGCACGTCCTGGTGGGGCCCGGCGACGACGCCGCGGTGCTGCGGATCAAGCACGGCCACGTCGTCGTCTCCACGGACCTGATGGTCGAGGGCCGCCACTTCCGCCGCGACTGGGCGAGCGCGTCCGACGTGGGGCACCGCGCGGCCGCGCAGAACCTCTCCGACATCAACGCGATGGGCGGCACCGCCCGCCACCTGACGATCGGCCTCGCCGCGCCCGCCGACCTGCCCGTGGAGTGGGCACTCGACTTCGCCCTCGGCTTCGCCGAGGAGTGCGCCACGGTCGGCGCGAGCGTCGTCGGGGGCGACATCACCCGCGCCGACGAGATCGTCATCGCGGTGACCGTGATCGGCCAGTGCACCCAGGCGCCGGTGCTCCGCTCGGGCGCCGAGGTCGGCGACGTCCTCGCGCTGGTGGGCCGACAGGGCTGGGCGGCCGGGGGACTGGCGGTCCTCGGCCGTGGCTTCCGCTCGCCCCGGGCACTCGTCGAGGCCTACCGCCGCCCCGAGCCGCCGTACGCCGCCGGGCGGGAAGCGGCCGAGTCCGGAGCGACCTCGCTCATCGACGTCTCCGACGGCCTCCTCGCCGAGGCCCGCCACCTCGCGGAGGCGAGCGGTGTCGCGATCGACGTACGCCGTGACGCGTTCGAGGTGCCCGAGCCGCTCACCGCCGTCGGTGCCGCGCTGGGTGCCGACCCGATCCAGTTCATCCTCGGTGGCGGCGACGACCACGCGCTGCTGGCGACCTTCCCCGACGTGGCGTCCGTGCCCGCCGGGTGGCAGGTGATCGGCGAGGTGCGCGAGGGCTCGGGCGTGACGGTCGACGGGCTGGAGTACGACGGCCCGACCGGCTGGACCCACTTCTGACCTGCGCTGGCCCGTGAGTCTCCCAGAGACTCAACACGGACTGGGTGGGCGAGTCCGACACCTGGAGGCCGTCGCAACCGCCTCCATGTGTCAGAGTCCCCGCACGTGCGGGGACTCATGCAGATGAAGCCCGCACACACGACGAGACCCCCGCCGCAGTGCGACGGGGGTCTCGACGAATGTCTGGGTCAGGTCAGCGGGAGACCTTGCCGGCCTTGAGGCAGCCGGTGCAGACGTTGAGGCGCTTGGGCGTGCCGTTCACGGTCGCCCGGACGCGCTGGATGTTGGGGTTGAAGCGACGCTTCGTGATCTTGCGCGACCAGGGACGGTTGTTTCCGAAGCCCGGCTTCTTGGCGCAGATGTCGCAGACGGCAGCCACCGTGCACTCCGATCCGTTCGAGGTTGATAGAGGTTCGAGAGCCTGCACACCGCCAGGTGGCAGCAACAGGCAACCGCAGAAGAGTAGCCGAGGACCGGCGCGGGGATGAAATCGCAGCACGGTCAGACCTAGCCACTACCCTGTGGCGCGCGACACAGACCACCACGACCACCCCACCACTGCCCGACTCGATGGAGAGCGCACCGACTCGATGGAGCCAGTCACCCACGGGATCACCCTGGACGCGGTTGCCCGGTTCGTCGACATCGCGACCGACGCCCTGTCGGAGGCGCGCGAGGAGATCGACGCCCTCAACGTCTACCCCGTGCCCGACGGCGACACCGGCACCAACATGTTCCTCACCGTGTCCGCGGCCCGTGACGAGCTGCGCGCGGCCCGCGCCGCCGACCCCGACCTGGGGCTCGAGGAGGGGATGGCGCTCCTCGCCCGCGCCGCGCTGATGGGTGCGCGCGGCAACTCCGGGGTGATCCTCAGCCAGATGCTCCGGGCCTACGTCACCCACCTCGCCGGTGCCGACGGCGGGCAGCCCCGCGCGAAGACCATCGCCGCCGCCATGTCGTCGGCCACCGACGCCAGCTATGCCGCCGTCGGTACGCCGGTCGAGGGCACGATCCTCACGGTCGCCCGGGCCGCCTCCGACGCGGCGCTCGCGAGCGCGGAGGGCAGTAACGCCCGAGCCCGCGACGTGTTCACCGCCGCCGCGTCGGCCGCCCGCACGGCGCTGTCCAGGACCCCCGAGCAGCTCGACGTGCTCGCGCAGGCGGGTGTCGTCGACGCCGGCGGACGCGGCCTCACCGTCGTCCTCGACGCGGTGGAGACCACGGCGACCGGCCGGCGACCGATGCCCTACACCGCTCCGATCGGCACCCACCACATCCGGGTCTCCACGCCGGTCCCCGGCGAGGACCTCACCGAGGACGGTCCGGGCTACGAGGTGATGTACCTCCTCGACGTCGCCCCCGAGCACGAGGACGACGCGATCGGCGTGCTGCGCGAGGAGCTCGCGGCGCTGGGCGACAGCCTCGTCGTCGTCGGTGGCGACGGGCTCTGGAACGTCCACGTCCACGTCGACGACGTCGGCGCCGCGATCGAGTCGGGCATCGCCGCCGGGCGCCCCTACCGGATCCGGGTCACGCACTTCGCCGAGCAGGTCGCGGGGCACCGGCAGAAGGTCTCGACGCGCACCGGCCGCAAGGTCGTCGCCGTCGCCGCCGGGCCGGGCCTCACCGAGCTCTTCGAGTCGGCCGGCGCCGTCGTCGTGGTCGGTGGCCCCGGCCAGCGGCCCTCGACCGGGCAGCTCCTCGAGGCGATCACGGGCTGCGGCGCGGCCGAGGTGGTCGTGCTCCCCAACGACGCCGACACGGTGCGTGCGGCCGAGATCGCAGCCCGTACGGCCGAGGCCGAGCACGCGGTCTCCGTCGAGGTGATCCCCACCCAGGCCCAGGTGCAGGGCCTCGCCGCCATCTCGGTGCACGAGCCCGGCCGCAGCTTCGACGCCGACGTCCGCGAGATGACCGCGACCGCACGGCACGCGCGCCACGGCGCGGTGACGGTGGCCGCACGCCAGGCCATCACGATGGCCGGGCCGTGCGAGCCGGGCGACGCGCTCGGGGTCATCGCCGGTGACTTCGCCGTGGTCGGCAGCGACCTCGACGTGGTCGCGATCGACGTGGTCGAGCGGCTCCTCGCGGGCGGTGGTGAGCTCGTCACCATCGTGTCCGGCGAGGACGGCGTCGAGCTCGCCGCGCGGCTCGCGGCACATGTCGAGGACCACCACCCGACCGTCGACGTCGCCGTCCACGACGGCGGCCAGCCGCGCTACCCGCTGCTGGTCAGCGTCGAGTAGCCGGTAGTCGATCCATGGCCGCCATCACGCCGGACAGCCCGATCGGGGCGGTGTTCGGCTCCCACCACAAGAAGCGCAAGCTCGCCGAGGAGGGCCTCGGCCTCCGGACAGTCGGCGACCTGCTGCGCCACTTCCCGCGCCGCTACATCGCCGCGACCGAGCTGTCCGAGGTCCCGACGCCCGTCGTCGGCGAGCAGCTGACGATCGTCGGCGAGGTCAGGTCCTGCGAGAGCGCGTCCTTCTTCAGCGGCAACCGCCGCCAGTTCCGTACGACGGTCCGGCTGAGGACCGACGGCCCCGACTTCTCCGTGACGCTGTTCAGCCCCTACCAGAGCCTGGCCGACAAGCACGAGGCCGAGTTCCGGCCGGGCCGCCGGGCGGTCTTCACCGGCAAGGCCAAGCAGTTCCGCGGCAACTGGCAGCTCGAGCAGCCCCACGGGTTCGCGCTCGACGGTGCCGAGGCGGCCACGATGAGCAAGCTGATGCCGGTCTACCCGCTGACCGCCAAGCTCTACTCCTGGGACCTCCAGAAGGTCATCACCGCGGCCCTCGACCTCGTTGCCGACGTGCCCGACGTCTTCACCCCCGAGCTCCGCAAGGAGCTCGAGCTGCTCGACGTCATGCAGGCGCTGCGCTGGATCCACGCGCCCGACGAGTGGAGCCAGCTCGGCGCCGCGCAGAAGCGCTTCCGCTTCGAGGAGGCGCTGGTCCTCCAGCTCGTGCTCGCCCGCCGGCGCGCCGTCCATCGCGAGCAGGGCGCGCACGCCCGGCCGGGACGTCCCGACGGGATCCTCGCCGCCTTCGACGCGCGGCTGCCGTTCGAGCTCACCGCCGGGCAGCGCGAGATCGGTGGGCTCGTCGCCGACGAGCTCGCTCAGGACCACCCGATGAACCGGTTGCTCCAGGGTGAGGTCGGCTCCGGCAAGACGCTCGTCGCGCTGCGCGCGATGCTCCAGGTCGTCGACAGCGGGGGACAGGCCGCGCTCCTCGCGCCCACCGAGGTCCTCGCCCAGCAGCACCACCGCTCGATCAGCGCGATGCTCGGCGACCTCGCGCAGGGCGGCATGCTCGGCGGCGCCGCCGACGCGACCAGCGTCGTCCTCCTCACCGGCTCCATGGGCAGGGCGGCCCGTCAGGAGGCGATGCTCAGGATCGTCACCGGCGAGGCCGGGATCATCATCGGCACCCACGCCCTGCTCGAGGACAAGGTCCAGATGGCCGACCTCGGCCTCGTGGTCGTCGACGAGCAGCACCGCTTCGGCGTCGAGCAGCGCGCAGCGCTCACCGACAAGGCCGGCAGCCCGCCGCACGTGCTGGTGATGACCGCGACGCCCATCCCGCGCACCGTGGCGATGACGGTGTTCGGCGACCTCGAGACCTCCGTGCTGGCCGAGCTGCCCGCCGGCCGCGCGCCGATCCAGACCAACGTCGTCCCGCTCGCCGACCAGCCCACGTGGATCGACCGGGCCTGGCAGCGCGTGCGCGAGGAGGTCGAGAAGGGCCACCAGGTCTACGTCGTGTGCCCGCGGATCTCGGGCGACGCCCAGGAGGACGGCGAGACCGACCAGCTCGACCTCGACGACGAGGGCAACGAGGTCGCGCCCAGGCGGGCGCTGGCGGCGGTCGAGGACGTCCACGCCGAGCTCGCCGCGGGACCGCTCCAGGGCCTGCGCACCGCAGTGCTGCACGGCCGGCTCGCGCCCGAGGCCAAGGACGCGACGATGCGGTCGTTCGCCGCCGGCGAGATCGACGTGCTCATCTCGACGACCGTCATCGAGGTGGGCGTCGACGTCCACAACGCGACGATGATGGTGCTCCTCGACGCCGACCGGTTCGGCGTCTCCCAGCTCCACCAGCTCCGCGGCCGGGTGGGTCGTGGCGGGCTGCCGGGCCTGTGCCTGCTGGTGTCCCACGCCGAGGTCGGGTCGCCGGCCCGTGACCGCCTCGACGCCGTGGCCTCGACGACAGACGGGTTCGAGCTGAGCCGCGTCGACCTCGAGCAGCGCCGCGAGGGCGACGTCCTCGGGGCCAGTCAGTCAGGTTTTCGTTCAGGTCTCGTCACTCTTCGCGTACTCCGGGACGAGAAGACCATCATGCGTGCCCGCGAAGCCGCAGAGGCGTTACTCTCCGGTGACCCCGGGCTCACCCGGGCGCCCGACCTCGCCGCCGCGGTGGCCGAGGTCGAACGCTCGGCAGCCTCGGGGTTCTTGGAGAAGGGCTGAACACGGGGAATGACTCGCATCATCGGGGGAACGGCTGGCGGTCGGCGTCTGGAGACGCCGCGCGGCCAGTCGACGCGACCCACCAGCGACCGGGTGCGCGAGGCGCTCTTCTCGGCGATCGAGGCGCGCACCGGCTCCCTCGACGGCCTCCGCTTCCTCGACCTCTACGCCGGGTCGGGCGCCGTCGGCCTCGAGGCCCGCTCCCGCGGCGCGGGGGTGGTCACGCTCGTCGAGCAGGACCGGCGTACGGCCGCCCTCATCACCCGCAACGCCGCCGCGCTCGGGTTCTCCCGCGCCCGCGTCATCTCCGCCTCGGTCGCGACCGTCCTCCAGTCGCCGCCCGCTGCGCCCTACGACCTGGTCTTCTCCGACCCGCCCTACCCGACCCCCGACGAGGACGTCGACGCCGACCTCGCTGCGCTCGTCGCTCAGGGCTGGCTCGTCCCGGGTGCCCTCGTCGTCGTCGAACGGGCGACCAAGCGCACCCAGCTGACCTGGCCCGAGGGGATCGTCGAGGACCGCACGAAGCGCTACGGCGAGACCACGCTTTGGTACGGTCACGCCACCCCCGCCCCCTGATGGAGACCTGAAGGAGTGCCGTGCGCCGCGCTGTCTGCCCCGGGTCCTTCGACCCGGTGACCAATGGCCACCTCGACATCGTCTCCCGGGCCGCCCGGCTCTTCGACGAGGTCGTGGTCGCCATCGGCACCAACATGTCCAAGAGCCGACTCTTCACGCCCGACGAGCGCATCGCGATGCTCGAGGAGGCCACCGCCGGGATCGCCAACGTGCGCGTCGCGGGGTTCGAGGGCCTGATCGTCGACTTCTGCCGCGAGATCGACGCCGTCGCGATCGTCAAGGGGCTGCGCGGGTCCGGCGACTACGAGTACGAGCTGCCGATGGCCCAGATGAACTCGCACCTCACCGACGTCGAGACCGTCTTCCTCCCCGGCGCCGTCGGCAACGCGTTCGTGTCCTCCAGCCTGATCAAGGAGGTCGCGGCGCTCGGCGGCGACGTACGCGGGCTGGTCCCCGACGCCGTCCACGACCAGCTCGTGCGGCGGCTCGCCGAGCGCCGCGCTTGACCGTCGCGTCCGCGCCCCACCCGTCACCCGTTTTGCCCCGTCACACGGCGACGGATACGATTCTCCGGTTGTGTCTGTGTCCAGAAACAGGAGTTCGTCTTGACCAGCCTGGACCCGAGGGCGCCGCTCGTGCTTGACACCCGCGAGCTCGGCCGCCGCCCGGGGTCCCAGCGTGAAGTCGAGCTCACGGTTCCGGCTCCGGCACAGCTTGGTATCGAAGTCCTCAGTGTCCCCGAGGGTGCGCCGGTCGAGCTCGACCTGCGCCTCGAGGCGGTCATGGAGGGAGTGCTGCTCACGGGCACGGCCACGGCCGATCTCGCGGGGGAGTGCGTACGCTGCCTGCAGCCCATCGTGGACGAGGTCCACGTGGACCTGCAGGAGCTCTACGTCTACCCCGACCAGCACGACAAGGCCGCTGAGCACGACGACAGCGACCTCGACGATGAGACCAGCCGGCTCGAGGACGACCTGCTCGACCTCGAGCCCCTGCTGCGGGACGCGGTGGTGCTCGCACTGCCGTTCCAGCCGCTGTGCATGGACGATTGCCCGGGATTGTGCACCGAGTGTGGTGCGCGGCTCGCGGACGACCCGGACCACGCGCACGACGCGCCGATCGACCCGCGCTGGGCAGGGCTCCAGCAGCTCACGCAGGACCAGCAGGACTGAGACCCAGCCCGACCCAGACCGACCACTCGCCCGGGGCACCCCGGACGATGCACGCCAACTGATTCACAGGAGACCACCATGGCTGTTCCGAAGCGGAAGATGTCGCGCAGCAACACGCGTCACCGCCGTTCGCAGTGGAAGGCCGTCGCGCCCTCCCTCGCGACGTGTGCCAACCCCGCCTGCGGCGCCAAGCACCTCCCGCACCGTGCGTGCGGCCAGTGCGGCCAGTACGGCGCCAAGGCCGACCGTCGCCAGGTCCTCTGACCACCGACGAGCTCCGCGCAGCGCTCGGTGATCCGGTCCTGGATCCCGAGCTGCTGCAGCGTGCCCTGACGCACCGCTCGTTCGCCTACGAGAACGGGCAGATCCCGACCAACGAGCGCCTGGAGTTCCTGGGCGACTCGGTGCTCGGGATCGTGGTGACCGAGACGCTCTACCTCGCCCACCCGGACTACTCCGAGGGCCGGCTGGCCAAGCTGCGCGCCGCCGTGGTCAACGCCCGCGCGCTGGCCGACGTGGCCCGCGAGATCGAGCTCGGCCAGCACATCAAGCTCGGCCGCGGTGAGGAGACCACCGGCGGTCGCGATAAGGCCTCGATCCTCTCCGACACCGTCGAGGCGGTGATCGGCGCGATCCACCTCAGCGGCGGCATGGACGAGGCCGCCAAGGTCATCCACCGGCTGTTCGACCCGGTGATGGAGGCCGCGGCCGGCATGGGCGCGGGCCTCGACTGGAAGACCTCCCTGCAGGAGCTCTCCGCGGCCCTCGGCCTGGGCGTGCCGGAGTACCTCATCGAGGACGACGGCCCCGACCACATGAAGACCTTCGTCGCGCGTGTCCGCGTCGGCGAGCTCGTCCTCGGCAACGGCAACGGCCGTTCGAAGAAGGAGGCCGAGCAGGGCGCCGCCGAGACGGCCTACAGCGAGATCCGGGCCTCCCACCCGGCGCCCGACGCCACTCCCGTCGACTGATCCGGCTGAGCCGTGCCCGAGCTCCCGGAGGTCGAGGTCGTCCGCGCCGGCCTCGAGCGCCACGTCGTCGGCAGCACCATCGCGTCCGTCGAGGTGCTGCACCCCCGGCCCGTACGCCGTGACGTCCGCGGTCCGTCCGGCTTCGCCGCCGCCCTGGTCGGGCGCCGCATCGAGGCCGTCCGCCGGCGCGGCAAGTACTTCTGGTTGGCCCTCGCCCCCCTCGACGACCAGCAGGGCGGGGACGCCCTGCTCGGCCACCTCGGCATGAGCGGCCAGATGCTGCTCCACGAGCGCTCGTCGAGCGCCCCCGACGAGCGGCACCTGCGGGTCCGCTTCCTGCTGACCACCCCCGACGGGCGATCCCTCGAGATGCGCTTCGTCGACCAGCGGATGTTCGGCGGCCTCGCCGTCTCCGAGGGTGGCGCCGAGCTCCCGTCCGAGATCGCCCACATCGCCCGCGACCCGATCGACCCGGAGTTCGACGACGACGAGTTCGTCCGCCGCGCGCGCCGTCGTACGTCTGCGATCAAGCGGCTGCTGCTCGACCAGGGACTCATCTCCGGCGTCGGCAACATCTACGCCGACGAGGCGCTCTGGCGGGCCAGGCTGCACGGCGAGCGCCCCGGCGACCGGCTCACCGGTCCGGTGCTGCGCGAGCTGCTCGGCCACGTGCGCGCCGTCATGGGGGAGGCGCTCGCGCAGGGCGGCACGTCGTTCGACGCGCTCTACGTCAACGTCAACGGCGAGTCCGGCTACTTCGACCGCTCGCTCGACGCCTACGGCCAGGAGGGTCGGCCGTGCCGCCGCTGCGGCACCCCGATCCGCCGGGTCGCCTTCATGAACCGCTCGTCGTTCTTCTGCCCGCGCTGCCAGCGGCCGCCCCACCGGAGGCGTTGACCGGACGGCACCGCGGTGGGACTCTTGGAGACGGCCGGTTCGCCGGCCGGAAGTCACCGGCAAGATCGATCGTCCCGAGAGGCTCCCCATGGCCAAGGCGCTGTTGGGTCATGTGAACAGCGACGTGCGCACCACCGCCGTCCTCACCGTCGAGAACCGCCGGCTGCGGCGTCGGGTCGAGGACCTCGAGGCGCTGGTCCTGCGACTCCAGGCCGACAACGACCGGCTCGCGGCCGCCGACCGGGACGCCCGCGAGGCAGCTCGCGTGGCCGAGGACCTGCAGCTCGCCTGATACCCACCTGCGCCGCGGGCATCCGCGGACGTAGGCTCCGGTGCTCGTGACCAGACTTGTCGAGACCGTCTTCCCGGCGCGCCTCGGCACGGGGTTCCGCTGGCTGATCGGCTCGTCCTGGGTGACCAACCTCGGCGACGGTGTGCTCATCGCAGCCGGCCCGCTCCTCATCGCCTCGCAGACCCGCAACCCGGTCCTCGTCTCCTCGGCGATGATCGCGCTGCAGACGCCGTGGCTGGTCTTCGGCCTCTTCGCCGGTGCCATTGCGGACCGGCTCGACCGCCGTCGCGTGATCATGGCCGCCAACCTGGTGCGCGGACTCGTGCTCGCGATGCTGTGCGGCGTGATCGCGAGCGGTCACGTCAACATCGCGATCGTCCTGGCGGCGATGGTGGCGCTCGGCACGGCCGAGGTCTTCGTCGACGCGACGGCCGGGACGCTGACGCCCATGCTCGTCGACAAGGACGACCTGGGCCTGGCCAACTCGCGCCTGATGGCGGGGATGATCACCGGCAACCAGCTGGTCGGGCCGGCGCTCGGAGCGCTGCTGTTCTCCGTGGGGATGGTCTTCCCGTTCTCGGTCACCGTGCTCTGCATCGTGGTCGGCGTGCTGCTGGTCTCGCGGATCGGCACGCCCCCCGGCGGGGTCCGCGAGCAGGTGGACACGCACGTCCGGCAGGACATCGCCGACGGGCTGCGCTGGCTGGTGGGCAACCCGCCGGTGCGCACGCTCGCGATCATCATCGTGGTCTTCAACGTCACCTGGGCCGCGCCGTGGTCGGTCCTGGTGCTCTGGGCCCTCGAGCGCGTGGGGATCGACGAGGCCGGGTTCGGACTGCTCACCACGGCGTCCGCGCTGGGCAGCCTGCTGGGCACGTTCTCGTACTCGCGGCTGGAGAAGCGCGTTCCGCTCGCCACGCTGATGCGGGCCGTGCTGCTGTGCGAGGTGCTCTTCCACCTCGCCATGGCACTCACCACGTCCGCCTGGGCGGCGTACCCGCTCATGTTCTTCTTCGGGGCGTACGCCTTCGTGTGGGGCACGCTCTCGTGGACCGTCCGGCAACGGGCGGTGCCCACGGAGCTGCAGGGCCGCGTCGGCTCGGTCTACATGATCTGCGTGATGGGCGGCATGCTCATCGGGTCCGTCCTCGGCGGGGTCATCGCGCGGGTGGGCGGCCTGACCGCGCCGTGGTGGTTCGCGTTCGTCGGGTCCGGCGTGACGCTGGCGCTGGTCTGGCGGTCGCTCGAGCAGATCGCCCACGCCGACGAGACGACCACTGCCGACGCCTGACCTCTCGGGCCGCTCGGGCGCCGGATGGTTCGATGGGTGGATGGACTCCCTCGCCGAGCTCGTCGACACCCTGCCGGCCGGAGTGGTCGCGACCGACCCGGCCACGCTCGAGAACTACCGCTACGACTGGTCGCGCGACACCGGCGCCGGCACACCCGTCGCGGTCGTGCGGGCCGAGGACGCGAGCCAGGTGCAGGCTGCGGTGCGGTGGGCAGCGGCGTACGGCATCCCGGTGGTGCCGCGCGGTGCCGGATCGGGCCTCTCGGGCGGGGCGAGCGCCGTCGACGGCGGCATCGTGCTGAGCCTCGAACGGATGCGCGCCATCGAGATCGACACCGACTGCCAGGTGGCCGTGGTCGAGCCCGGTGCCTTCAACGCCGAGGTGAAGGCGGCCTCGAAGGAGCACGGCCTCTGGTACCCGCCCGACCCGTCGTCCTTCGAGATCTGCTCGATCGGCGGCAATGTGGCCACCAACGCCGGCGGCCTGTGCTGCGTGAAGTACGGCGTGACGACCGACTACGTCCTCGGCCTGGACGTGGTCCTCGCCGACGGGACGCTGATCACGCTCGGCGGCAAGCGCATCAAGGACGTGGCCGGGCTCTCGCTGGTCAAGCTGTTCGTGGGGTCCGAGGGGACGCTCGGCATCGTCACCCGCGCGATCCTCCGGCTGGTGCCGCAGCCCCTGCCGCCGGCGACGCTGGTGGCGTCCTTCGAGTCCGTGGTGGCCGCCGCGGAGGCCGTCGTCGCCGTACGCCGCACGCTGCGGCCGTCGATGATGGAGCTGATGGACCGCGCCACGATCAACGCGGTCGAGGACTTCGCGCCGCGCGGGCTCGACCGCACCGCCGGCGCCTTGCTGGTCGTGCAGTCCGATGCGCCGGGCGAGGCGAGGGCCGCGGAGATCGCCGTGGTCGAGGCCGCGTGCGAGGCAGCGGGCGCCACCGAGGTCGCGGTGACCGACGACCCGGAGGAGGGCGAGATGTTCGTCGCCGCCCGTCGGGCCGCCTTCCCCGCGGTCGAGGCGCGCGGCGCCCTGCTCCTCGAGGACGTCGGCGCTGCGGTGCCGGTGCTGCCCGACCTGCTCGCAGCGGTGGAGGAGATCGCGCGCGTCCACGACGTCGAGATCCCGACCGTCGCCCATGCTGGCGACGGCAACACCCACCCGATCATCGTCTACACCCCGGGCGACGCCGACTCCGAGCGGCGGGCCCGGGCGGCCTTCGACGACATCCTCCGGGCGGCGATCCGGCTCGGCGGGACGATCACCGGCGAGCACGGCGTCGGGCGGACCAAGAAGGCCGCGCTGCCCGACCAGCTCGGTGAGGACGTGATGGCGCTGACCCGGCGGATCAAGGACGCCCTCGACCCGGCCGGCATCCTCAACCCGGGGGCGGTGCTCTGACCCGCGCCGCAGGACGTCATACCGACGGAGCAGACGGTCGCCCCATCCGTATGACGTCCCGGGTGGCTCGACACCGATCAGCGGTTGGCTAGGTTCGGACGCATGATCCGCGAGCGCCACCTCTTCGGTCCCGGTCCCTCCAACCCCTACCCGGAGGCGACCCGGGCACTGGCCGAGCCACTGCTCGGTCACCTCGACCCGGAGTTCCTCCGGATCATGGACGAGACCTGCGACATGCTCCGCACGGTCTGGGGCACCGACAACTCCCGCACGCTGCCGCTGAGCGCCACCGGCTCGGCAGGCATGGAGGCGGCCTTCGTCAACACGGTCCACCCCGGTGACGTCGTGGTCGTCGCGGTCAACGGGCTCTTCGGCCAGCGGATGACCGACGTCGCCGCCCGCTGCGGCGCCGAGGTCGTCGCGGTCGAGCACGAGTGGGGCCAGCCCGTCGACGTCGAGCGCGTCCTGGCCGCCCACGACTCGCCGGCGATCATCGCCGCGGTCCACGCCGAGACCTCGACCGGCGTCCGCTCCGACATCGCCGCGCTCGGTGCCGGCAAGGGCGATGCCCTGCTGGTCACCGACGCCGTCACCTCCATCGCCGGCATCGAGCTGCGCGCCGACGACTGGGGCATCGACGTCGGCTACGCCGGCACCCAGAAGTGCCTCGGCGTCGCGCCCGGCCTTGCGCCCTTCACGATCAACGACCGCGCCTTCGAGCGGCGCGTCGAGAAGCCGCGCTCGTGGTACCTCGACCTCGGCATGCTCGGCGGCTACGTCGGTGAGGCGGCCAGCAAGGGCGGCCAGCGGACCTACCACCACACGGCACCCACCGCGATGGTCGCGAGCCTCCACGCCGGCCTCACCCGGATCCTCGACGAGGGCCTCGACGCCGTGTGGGCGCGCCACCAGGCCGCCGGTGACGCGCTGCAGGCCGGCCTCGAGGAGATGGGTCTCGAGCTCTTCGCTGCTGAGGGCAGCCGGCTCCCCGAGCTGACCACCGTCAAGGTGCCCGAGGGCGTCGACTCGGCCGCGGTGCGACGCGAGCTGCTGGAGACCTACGGCCTCGAGATCGGCGCGGGCGCCGGGGCGTACGCCGCCACGGTGTGGCGCATCGGGCTGATGGGCCGCAATGCCCGTCCCGATGCGGTACTGCTCGTCCTGTCCGCGCTGAAGGACGTGCTCGGACGTGGCTGAGCTGTCACTGCGGCCGATGTCGCAGGAGGAGTACGTCGTGTGGCGTGAGCGCTCGGAGCGCGGCTACGCCGCGGACATCGCGGTCTCGCGGGACCTCGACCCGGCCGCCGCCGAGGCAGCCTCGCGCGGGGAGTTCGCCGAGCTGCTCCCCGACGGTCTCACCAGCCCGGGCATGCACCTGTTCACCGCCGTCGTCGGCGACGAGACGGTCGGCATCGGCTGGTTCGAGCTGCGCCAGCGCGCGTCCGGGACCTCGGCCTGGATCTACGACATCCGCCTCGACGGCGACCGACGCGGGCAGGGTCTGGGGCGCGCCCTGCTCGAGGCGCTCCACGACGCCGCGCGGGACCTCGGCGCGACGACGATGACGCTCAACGTCTTCGGTGACAACCCGACCGCGATCCGGCTCTACGAGACCTCCGGCTACACCGTCACCGCGCAGCAGATGAAGCGCACCCTCTGACTCAGCCCAGACGAGCGACCGCGGCGTCCCCCAGCGCGAGGACCTGCGACCGCGGCGGCCGGATGTCGGTGAAGCTGACGTCGAGCACCGTCACGGTCCGCCCGACGCGTACGGCGAGCACGCGACGCCAGTCGGCGAGACCGCGCTGCAGCCAGCAGATCAGCATTCCCGCCGACTCGTCGCCCACCCGCGGCGGCAGCCACGCCCGGTTCTTGAGGAGGACGTCGCCGCCCTCCCCGTCGTCGGTGGCGACGTTGCCGACGCAGTGCTTGCTGAAGAACCGGTAGCGCTGGACCAGTGCGCCAGCCTCGGCCACCGTGCGGAACCGGACGACGTTCTGGTCGATGAGCGACACCGACCGTCGCCGTACGCCAGGGGAGACGCTGCCGAAGATCCGGCTGCTGCCGCGCACCGCCTGGCCCTGGTCCTCGCAGCGGCGGGGCGCGAAGACGGGGGAGCGCTGCGTGATGCGGCTCGGCTCGCGCATGTCGGGGTAGACCGCCACGTAGTCGGACACCGTGAGCAGGTGGTCCCGCGTGACCGGCGCGGGCGCGGCCGACGCAGGCGCCGGGACGAGGAGGCCGGCGAGGAGGACCGTGACGAGGGCGCTGAGGGCGGCCGGCGGCGAGGCGGGTGACGAGGGGGTGCGGCGCATGCTCCAGCATGGCGGCGGGGCACGCCCACGCGCAACGCCTCCACCCGGCGCCGGTGTCGTAGGGTGGGCGCAGCTGAGCTTCCCCAGTTTTCAGTGATCATTCCTGACCGGCGAGGAGCCCGCGTTGTACCTGAAGAGCCTGACCCTCAAGGGGTTCAAGTCCTTCGCGTCCTCGACGACGATGCAGCTCGAGCCGGGCATCACGTGCATCGTCGGCCCCAACGGGTCGGGCAAGTCCAACGTCGTCGACGCCCTCGCGTGGGTGATGGGCGAGCAGGGCGCGAAGAGCCTGCGCGGCGGCAAGATGGAGGACGTCATCTTCGCCGGCACGTCCGGGCGCCCGCCGCTCGGTCGTGCCGAGGTGCAGCTGACGATCGACAACTCCGACGGGGCGCTGCCGATCGACTACGCCGAGGTCACGATCAGCCGGACGATGTTCCGCAACGGCGGCTCGGAGTACGCCATCAACGGCACCGGCTGCCGGCTCCTCGACGTCCAGGAGCTGCTCAGCGACTCCGGCATCGGCCGCGAGATGCACGTGATCGTCGGGCAGGGCCAGCTCGACTCGATCCTGCACGCGACGCCCGAGGACCGGCGCGGCTTCATCGAGGAGGCCGCGGGCGTCCTCAAGCACCGCAAGCGCAAGGAGAAGGCGCTCCGCAAGCTCGACGCGACCGACGGCAACCTGACCCGTCTCGCCGACCTGCTCACCGAGATCCGCCGCCAGCTCAAGCCGCTCGGCCGGCAGGCCGAGGTCGCCCGCCAGGCGCAGACGGTCCAGATGGACGTGCGCGACGCCCGCGCGCGACTCCTCGCCGACGACCTGGTCACCGCCCGCGGTGCGCTCGAGTCGGAGCTCGCTGACGAGACCGTCCTGCTGGAGCGCCGCCAGGAGGTGGAGGCGGCGATCACCGCCGGGCGCGAGCAGGAGTCCCGGCTCGAGGCCGCGCTGCGCGACGACCTCCCGCGCCTCGCCGCCGCGCAGGAGACGTGGTTCGCCCTGTCCGGCCTGAAGGAGCGGCTGCGCGGCACCGCGTCGCTGGCCGACGAGCGGATCCGCAACGCCGCCGGCGCGGCCGACGGCGACTCCGTCGACTCCGGGCGCGACCCCGACGAGCTCGAGGCGCAGGCCGGACGCGTCCGCGAGCAGGAGGCGGAGATCGCCACGCAGGTCGAGCAGCAGCGCGCCGCCCTCGACGCCGCCGTGGTCGCCAAGCGTGCCGCCGAGGAGGCCGCGGCCGAGGAGGACAAGCGCATCGCCGGCCTCCTGCGCGCCGCCGCCGACCGCCGCGAGGGACTCGCCCGGCTCAGCGGGCAGGTCAACGCGCTGACGTCCCGCTCCGAGGCCGCCGACGCCGAGATCCAGCGCCTCACCGACGCGCGCGAGGACGCCGCCACGCGCGCCGAGCGCGCCCAGCGCGACTTCACCGCGCTGGAGACCAAGGTCGCCGGCCTCGACGCCGGCGAGGAGGGCCTCGACTCCGAGCACGAGGAGGCGGTGGCGGTCCTCGACGAGGTCGAGGAGGAGCTGGCCAAGGCCCGCGACGAGGCTCAGCAGTCCGACCGCGAGCGAGCCGGGCTGGTCGCCCGTCGCGACGCGCTCGAGATCGGGCTCAACCGCAAGGACGGCGCCGGGGCCCTGCTGGCTGCCACCGACACCGTCGACGGACTGCTCGGCTCGGTCGCCGCGCTGCTCGACGTCGACCACGGCTACGAGACCGCCGTCGCCGCCGCCCTCGGCTCCGCCGCCGACGCCGTCGTGGTCAGCGACGCAGCGGCCGCGGTCCGGGCGATCACCCACCTCAAGGACGACGACCTCGGACGCGCCGGGCTCCTGCTCGGCGGCGCCCCGACCGCCGAGCGCGACTGGCCACGGCTGCCCGACGGCGTGGTCTACGCCGCCGACGTGGTGTCCGCGCCCGAAGCCGTACGTCCCGCGCTGGCGCGGCTGCTCCACCAGGTCGCCGTCGTCGACGACCTGCCCGCCGCCCGGCGCCTGGTCGCCGACCTCCCCGACGTCGTCGCGGTGACCCGCGAGGGCGACGTCCTCGGGTCGCACTTCGCGGCGGGCGGTTCCAGCAGCCAGCCCAGCCTGATCGAGGTCCAGGCGGCCGTCGACGAGGCCACCAGCCGGCTCGCGGAGGCGACCGCGACGACCGAGCGGCTCGGCTTCGAGATCTCCCGCCTCGAGGCGGCCCGCCACGACGCCCTCAAGCGCGTCGA
This sequence comes from Nocardioides baculatus, assembly GCF_016735675.1. Classification (GTDB taxonomy): domain Bacteria; phylum Actinomycetota; class Actinomycetes; order Propionibacteriales; family Nocardioidaceae; genus Nocardioides; species Nocardioides baculatus. The sequence continues at coordinate 246,786 of NZ_JAERSG010000002.1, forward strand.
CGTCGCTCTCGCCAAGCTCCACGAGTCCGACGCCACCCTCGCTGCCGTGGCCGAGGAGCTGGGCCAGTACGGCTCGCAGGCCCGCGCCGCCAAGGGCGAGGCCGACCGGCTCGAGCGCGCCATCGCGACCGCGCGCGAGGCCCGCGAGGCCGACCTCGCCGGACTGGCGGAGCTCCAGGCCAGGCTCGCAGCGGCCGAGGACGTCACCGACGAGGAGCCCGACACCTCCGAGCGCGAGAAGCTCGCCGAGTCGGCCCGCGAGGCCCGCCAGCACGAGATGGACGCCCGGCTCGCGCTGCGCACCGCCGAGGAGCGCGCCCGCGCCCTCCACGGCCGCGCCGACTCGCTGCTGCGGGCCGCCCAGGCCGAGCGCGAGTCCCGGGCGCGGGCCGCCGAGCGTCGCGAGCGGCTGATCCGCGAGGGCCGCGCCGCCCAGGCCGTGTCGGTCGCCGTCCGGGTCGTGCTCCACGAGCTCGAGCGCTCCGTGATGCTCGCCGCTGACGAGCGAGCGGCCGTCGAGGAGTCCCGGCAGGGGAGCGAGCAGCAGCTGATGGCCGTCCGCACCTCGCTGCGGGATCTCGGCCGCGAGCACGACGAGCTGGTCAGCTCGGTGCACCGCGACGAGATGGCGCGCACCCAGCAGAAGATGCGCATCGAGCAGCTCGAGGAGCGCGCGCTCGAGGAGCTCGGCCTCGACGCCGACGGCCTCGTCGGCGACTACGGCCCGGAGACGCTCGTCCCGTTCAGCGGCGAGGTGCCCGACGGCGAGGAGCCGCCCGAGCCGACGCCCTACGTCCGCGAGGAGCAGGTCAAGCGGCTCCGCACCGCCGAGCGCGCGCTGTCGATGCTGGGTCGGGTCAACCCGCTGGCGCTGGAGGAGTTCAGCGCGATGGAGGAGCGGCACAAGTTCCTCACCGAGCAGCTCGAGGACCTCAAGCGGACCCGCAAGGACCTCCTCGACATCGTCCGCGAGGTCGACGCGCGCGTCGAGCAGGTCTTCACCGAGGCCTACGCCGACGTCGAGAAGGCCTTCGACCAGACCTTCGCCCGGCTGTTCCCGGGCGGCGAGGGGCGGCTCGTCCTCACCAACCCCGACGACATGCTCAACACCGGCATCGAGGTCGAGGCGCGCCCCGCGGGCAAGAAGGTCAAGCGGCTCTCCCTGCTGTCGGGTGGCGAGCGCTCGCTCGTGGCCGTCGCCTTCCTGGTGTCGCTCTTCAAGGCCCGTCCGTCGCCGTTCTACATCCTCGACGAGGTCGAGGCGGCGCTCGACGACACCAACCTGGGCCGCCTGCTCCAGATCTACGAGGAGCTCCGCGAGAACTCCCAGCTCCTGGTCATCACCCACCAGAAGCGCACGATGGAGGTCGGCGACGCGCTCTACGGCGTCACGATGCGCGGCGACGGCGTGTCCGCGGTGATCAGCCAGCGGCTGCGCGACGCAGAGTCGGCGTGAGGTCTGCCTGATGCCGCAGGACGCGGTCGGCGTACGTCGCCTGGCGCACCGCCACCACGCGCTGGCGCGACGACGACGCCTACGGCCACCTCAACAACGCCACCTACTACGAGCTGTTCGACACCGCGGTCAACGCCTACCTCTACGAGGCGACCGGCGTCGACGTGCGGGCGCTGCCGGAGATCGGCGTCGTCGCCGAGACCGGGTGCCGCTACTTCCGCGAGATCGGGTTCCCCGAGCCGATCGAGATGGGCCTGGTCGTCGACAAGGTCGGCACCAGCTCGATCGTCTACCGGATCGGCCTCTTCCAGGGACCCTCGGAGGAGGCGGCTGCCGAGGGGCGGTTCGTCCACGTCTACGTCGACAACACCCACGGCGCGGGCTCCCGTCCGGTGACACCGATCCCCGACGTCGTGCGCGAGGCCGTCGTACGACTCCTGCCTGCTCAGGCGTAGGGCGCGTCCCCTAGCTCACCCCGACGCGCCCGGGAGCCTGCCTCGATGCGGGTCTGCGAGTGTGGCTGTGCGACGGTGGAGGAGTCAGCACGAACCCCCTCGGAGAGGCTCCCTCCATGCTCGCGATCATCCTGATGATGACCCTCGGCGTGCTCGTCGCCGCTGCCGTGGCCGTCTACGTCGCCTACCCGCACCGCGGCGAGGACATCCCCGTGGTCCCGCAGCTCGGCGACGCGATGCGCAAGGGTGTCGACGCCCTCCCGACGCTCGAGGACTCCGAGTCGCGCGTCTGACGCCTGGACGTCCGTACGGCGTGGCACTCCCGCGAGAGCCTGCGACGGGTTAGCGTGCCCAGCGTGACCGAGTCACGCCAGCATGTCTCGAGCGCCTACTGCGCAGCCTGTGGCACCACGGTGTCACGGGAGTTCCGGCGTGGTCCGGACGGCCGCCCGCACGTGAAGTGCCCCCGCTGCGGCAGCCTGGAGCGCCACCGGTTCCTCTCGCTGCTCCTCGGCGTCCTCGCCCCGGAGCTGCGCGACCTGGACACCGTGGTCGAGATCGGTCCGTCGCGTCAGTCCACCGTCCTCATCGACCAGCTCGGCGCGCGTCGCCGCATCGGTCTCGACTTCGGCTACGACGGTCGCGAGGTCGACGCCCTCGCGTGCCTGACGCGGCTCCCGCTGCGGGACGGCTCGGTCGACCTGCTCGTCTGCTACCACGTGCTCGAGCACGTGCCCGACGACGCCGCCGCGATGCACGAGATCGCGCGGGTGCTGAGCCCGCGGGGCATCGCGCTCCTGCAGGTGCCGATCCGGATGGGCGTGCCGACCGAGGAGGACCCGGCGGCCCTGCCCGAGGAGCGGTTGCGCCGGTTCGGCCAGGTCGACCACGTGCGGTGGTACGGCGACGACTTCGACTCGCGGTTGTCGGAGGCCGGCCTGTCGTCGGTCCGGGTCACCCCGCCGGCGCTGCTCGGCGAGGCCGCCGTCGAGTGGTTCCACCTGATGCCGCACGAGATGGTCTGGGTGGCCCGCCCCGGCAAGGAGGTGGCTGCCCCCATGCTCGCCGGCGGGCCCGCCTCGGGCCTCACGGCGGCCTTCGACGCCGTGCTGGCCGACCTCGCGCTGACGCGCGCGAGGGTCGACCGGGCACGCGCCCGCGGCGACCGGCTGGCCGCCCAGCGCGACGCCCTGCTGGCGCGGCTGGGCGCCGTGCGTCCGCGTCGCGGCGCCGAGGTGGTCACCCGCCTCCGGCGCGCCGCGCACCTGTGATGGGATTGCCCGCATGGCTGACTGGCTCTATCTGATCATCGGCATCGCCGTCGTCGGCGTCCTCACGCTCGCGGGGCTGCTGACCTCCGGCCGACGCCGCAAGGGCGACCTGCCCGCCGCGGGCGGGACGGACGTCATCGCGCCCCCGCCGACCGAGACCGACACGGCTGTCGACGCGGCGCCCGAGCCGGCCGTCGAGACCGCTCCCACGGTGGAGAAGCCGGAGGGTACGGCGTCGCGCCTGGTGCGGCTGCGCCAGCGGCTCTCGCGCTCGCAGGGCGGCCTCGGCCAGGGCCTTCTCGCCCTGCTCAGCCGCGACAAGCTCGACGAGGACACCTGGGAGGCGATCGAGGACACCCTCCTCACCGCCGACGTCGGTGTCGCGCCGACCCAGGCACTGGTCGAGAAGCTCCGCACCCGGCTGCGCGTCGAGGGCGGCCAACAGCCCGACGCGCGTGCGGTGCTGCGTGAGGAGCTCATCGAGCTCGTCGGCACCGACATGGACCGTCGCGTCCAGGTCACCGGCACCGACGGCAAGCCCGGCGTGGTCCTGGTCGTCGGCGTCAACGGCGCCGGCAAGACGACCACCGTCGGCAAGATCGCCCGGATCCTCGTCGCCGAGGACCTCTCGGTCACCCTCGGTGCCGCCGACACCTTCCGCGCGGCGGCCGTCGACCAGCTGGCCACCTGGGGCGAGCGCGTCGGCGTCGAGGTCGTCCGCGGCCCCGAGGGCGGCGACCCCGCCAGCGTGGCCTTCGAGGCGGTCAAGCACGGCGTGGACGAGGGCATCGACACGGTCCTCATCGACACCGCCGGCCGGCTCCAGAACAAGGCCGGCCTGATGGACGAGCTCGGCAAGGTCAAGCGGGTCATCGAGAAGCAGGCCCCGGTCACCGAGGTGCTGCTCGTGCTCGACGCCACCACCGGCCAGAACGGCCTGGTCCAGGCCCGCGTCTTCAGCGAGATCGTCGACGTCACCGGCATCGTCCTCACCAAGCTCGACGGCTCCGCCAAGGGCGGGATCGTGGTCCAGGTGCAGCGCGAGCTCGGCGTACCCGTCAAGCTCGTCGGCCTCGGCGAGGGCCCCGACGACATGGCCCCCTTCGACGCGGCCGCCTTCGTCGACGCCCTCCTCGGCTGACCCGGCTCCTCTGCACGCGCACAGCGTGCCGAGTGGGCGCGTGTGTACGCGTAGAACGTGCCGAGTGGGCGCATGTGTGCGCGTAGAACGTGCCGAGTCGGCGCATGTGTACGCGTAGAACGTGCCGAGTCGGCGCATGTGTACGCGTAGATCGCATCGAGCCGTCGCGTTTGTGCGCGCAGCGGCGAACAAAGGCGCCGACTCGGCGGTGTTCCAGCGAGCAGATGCGCCGACTCGGTTCTGACCCGGCGAACAGATGCGCCGACTCGGGATCAGGAGCGGGCGAGGATCCGGCGTACGGCGTCGTCGACGAGGGTCTCGGCGCGCTTGTCGAAGCTGTGCTCGGCCATCACCCGCTCGGCGATGGCACGGCGGGCTGCGTCGTCGGGGAACGCGTCGTAGGGCGGCTGGACCAGGCGGGCGAGCTCGTGCTCGTTGTCGAAGGGCAGGACGAGGCCGCCGAAGATCTCGAGGCCGTCGATCCGGTCGCTGAGGATGCGCGCACCGCAGGCGGCGGCGTCGAAGAGCCGGTTGGACGCGAAGCTGTCGCGGCGCATGTCGAGGTGGTGGTCGTTGAGGACGATGCCGGCGGAGGCGTAGAGCACGCCGACCTCGCGGTTGTCGACGCCGCCGGACGCGATCTGCTCGCGCTCGACGAACTCGGTCCAGTCGTTGCCGTGGAGGGTGAGGTCGGCGCCGATGGCCAGCGCGCTGCGTACGGCGTAGCGGTAGACGCCGCGGGAGTTGCCGACGAACAGCAGTGCCGGACCGGTGTCGGGCTCGGCCCGGTCGGGGTGGAACCACCGGGTGTCGGTGCACTGGAGCAGCGGCTCGATCGTGGTGCCCCACTCGCGGGTCATCCGCTCGGCCCAGCTCGTGCTGGCGGCGTACACGTGGTCGAAACCAGCGACCTCGTCGGGCGCGATCATGTCGGGGTGGCTGATGATCCACTCGACGTTGAGCAGCCCGGGCCGCGGAGCGACCCGGTCGAGCCCGCGCAGCACGAGGAGCACGTCGTCGTGGTCGCGTGAGTCGCGACCACGCGCATCGCGCCGGTCGATGGCGACGTGCTGCCCGCGTCGTTCGAGCGCGTCGGCGAGCGAGCGGGCGAAGTAGGTGTCGCCCCACCGGTCGCCGCGCTGCGCGGCGGGTGCGGCGATGTCGATCGCCCATCGGAGTCGCGGCGGCGTCTCGTGGATGCCCTGGATGGGCCGCACGACGAGCTCCGGCACCAGCGCCGACGGTGCGGCCGGGTCCTCCGGGTCCGCCGTGATCCGGCGGTTGCGCTCGTCGGTGACCTCGAGGCCGGCCCGGGCCAGCAGCTCGGGCGCCCGGTCGGGGCCGGCCGCGGCGGGGCTGCGGCTCAGTGAGGACATAGCGCCGATGAGCTCGTCGGGCAGGGCGTACGCCGTGCGCGAGGTGATCACGGTCTCGGGCACGACGACCGAGCCGCCCAGCCCCGCGTGCTGCGCCCGCAGGCCGAGGTCGGTCTCCGCGAGCACCGACCGGAAGCGCGGGTCGAGCCCGCGCAGGGCGACGGCGTCCTCGGTGCGCAGCGCGACGAGGGGAGCGGCCGGTGCGGCGACCGTGCACTGCCCGATGCGGACGGCGTCGCTGGTCGGCAGCCCGGCGAGGAAGAGCTCGGGGTGGGGGTTGACCTCGGTGAAGCGGGCGCCGGCGCTGAGGACGACACCGTCGAGGTCGACGATCAGTGGCTGGGCGAGGGCCACGCCCGGCTCGCGGACGACCTCGGCGAGCCGGCCGGCGATCGGCTGGCGAGGCGGCATCGCCTCGGGACGGACCAGCAGGATCGTGCTGCCCGCGGCCTGCGAGACGCCGATGTTGGTGGCCGCCGACATCGACACCGGCGTCGGCACCGACACGAAGCGCGCGCCGGAGATGATCGCGGCGATGGAGGCAGCGAGCACGTGGTGCGCGCGCCGCAGGCGTACGCCGACGAGGATCAGCTCGACCCCCTCACGGGGCACCGAGCCTAGCCACTCGACGGTGCGCCGCGGCTCGGGCCCGACGGGCATGACCGCGGTGACGAGGTCGTCGGACCGCTCGCGCACGGCGGCGTCCCAGTCGACGAGCTGGCGCTCGAGGACGACCGAGTCCCAGTCGTCACCGAGGTCGGGCAGGCCGGGGTCGGGCCGCTTGAGGACGGGTACGTCGACGGGGAGCGGGTCGTGGTCGCGGGAGAGCCGCAGCATGATGTCGCGCTCGACCGACCCGCCGAGCCCCTCGTCGAAGCCGCCGACGTCCTTGATGGCGGCCCGCCGCAGCAGGGCGGTCGCCAGGTCGACCGGTCGTCCGGCGAGCAGCTCGGCCCGGTCGCGGCCGACGGCGCCGGCACCGGCCAGCACGGCCGAGGAGCCGGAGCGGTGGGCGTGCGCGACCAGCGAGCCCAGCATGTCGGGCAGCCACTGGCGCCCGAGGGGGAGGAAGGCGACGTGCTCGGCCGTCCCGTGCTCGAGCGCCACGTTGAGCGCGTGGGCGTGCGAGCAGCGCGACTCGCGGACCACGGTGATGCGGTCGTCGAAGGCGGCGATGCCCTGGAGCACGGCGGCCGTGTCGTCGAGCGACCCGCGGTCGACGGCGACGAGGTGCCAGTCGGCGAAGGACTGCGCCTGGAGGGACGCGAGCGTCTCGCGCACGAGCGGTCCGGCGTCCTGCGTCGCCATCACGACCGTGACGGCGGGGGAGGTGCCCAGGGCGGTGGGGAGGGCCGGGGTCGGGCCGACGAGGTCGGGCCGGTCGAGCACGACCTCGCGTCGCCACGCCGTGGCCGCCTCGATCGCGGCCGCGCGGTAGGTGCCCCACGAGACCTTGCGCGGCAGGATCCGCGTCGGCAGCGCGGTCCCGGGAGGCGACACCGACAGCCAGTAGGACAGCGCGCCGTAGGGGTGGTGGCGGGCCTCGGGGTGCGCCGCGAAGATGATCCGCGGGTCCACCAGCGGGTGCGGCGCGATCCGGTTGCGCCGACGCCGCTCGGAGACGTACCAGAGGACGGGGTGCTGGCCGAGGCGCTGCCACGAGCGACGCCGGCCGATCCACTGGGCCTCGAAGAGCGGGTGCGGCGACACGTCGCCGGCCAGCACGGCTGCGCGGGCCGCGTCCTGCACCGACGCGAAGGTCGTGCCGAGCTGGGCGCCGACGTAGTCGGCGTCGACCAGGCCCGACTCGACCAGGACGATCTCGGCGTCGTCGAGCCGCACCTGGCTCGGCCGGCGACGCTCACCGCGCATCGGAGTACCTCACGCGGGGGAAGAGGGGTTCGAGGGCCAACGGCGTCGGGAGCAGCCGCTCGGTGTCGCGCAGCGGGTAGTACTGCGCGGTCTCGTCGAGGAACTCGCGCACCCCCTCGAAGCGCTGCGGGAACCGCCGCTCGCACAGCTCGAGGAGCCGCTTGGCGTCGAGGTTGTAGGGGTCGTAGCGCAGGGTGTCGATCTTGACGTAGGGGAGGCGTGCGTTGTCGAGCACGCGGTCGGCCAGGCTCCGGGCCGGGTTCCACGGCTCGTTGGCCCGCTCGCGCCACTCGCGCACCTCGGCGCGCGTGCGCGGGAAGTGGGAGCGGTGTGCCGCCCACCACCGCATCCGCTCGCGGGCGATCCGCTGGTCCTCGGGTGTCTCGACGAAGTAGGTGTCGGAGGTGAAGCCCGCCTCGTAGAGCCGACGCGACATGCCGACCTCGTAGCGGCGGATCACCTGCCGCCGCTTGGAGATCGGCTCCATCTCCTCCCAGAAGGTCGTGAAGGCGCGCGAGGCGACCACCCACGGACGGAAGGCGATGAAGAAGGACTGAATGTGGGGTGCGACGCGCTCGGCGCCGGTCAGCCCCCAGAAGTCGCACGGCCGGGTGGCCATCTCGTCGAACACCGGGTCGTAGGAGTCGAGCGCGAAGACGTAGGTGTCGTTGCAGACCACCACCTCGTCGTACGCCGTCAGGTCCCCGGCGGCGTCGAGACCGACCTTGTAGGAGAAGAAGTCGTAGCCGTAGTTGGCCCGCTCGACGAGGACCGCCCGCTCGGACAGCCAGGCGCGGGCCGAGTCCTGCAGGGTCGCGGTCGTGCAGACCAGCAGGGTGTCGACCGAGGCGGCCAGTGCCTCGACCTGTCCGCGCACGTGCGGACGCAGCTCCCCAGCCACGTCGAAGTGCGCCATCACGGCCAGTCTGGACACGGCCGAACACTAACAAGCGGGCACCGTCGCCCGATCAGTTCACATGCCCGTAACACGACGCGGGAATCCGTTGCCTGCCCGCAACATCCGTCGCGCGCCGGTGAAACCTCCTCGTCGCAGGCTTCGGGTCATCACGCGGGCCCGCCATGCCACCGTCGTCATGACACCGGAGCCCCGCACCCCCACCTTGTCAACCAAGCTCGAACCCTGGAGGTTCTGTGGACGGCTACTACGCCTTCATGCTGGTGGCGACTGCCTTCGTCCTGATGATGACGGTGCCCGCCCTGGCCCTGTTCTACGGCGGCATGTCCCGGTCGAAGTCCGTGCTCAACATGATGATGATGTCGTACGTCGCGGCTGCCATCGTCGGCATCCTCTACGTCGCCGTCGGCTGGTCGATGGGCTTCGGCGGGGACGGCACGTTCTTCGCCAACCCCTTCGAGCTCCTCTGGCTCGACGGCGTCACCACCGACGCCTACATCGGCGTGATGTTCCAGATGACGTTCGCGATCATCACCGCGGCCCTCATCAGCGGCGCCGTCGCCGACCGGCTCAAGTTCTCGGCGTGGGTCGTCTTCGTCCCTCTGTGGGCCCTGTTCGTCTACTTCCCGATGGCGCACATGGTGTTCAGCTGCACCGACGACTCGCTCATCTGCGGCCGGATCGGCGCGCAGGACTACGCCGGCGGCACCGCGGTGCACATCAACGCCGGCATCGCGGCCCTCGTGCTCGTCGTGCTCCTCGGCAAGCGCATCGGCTGGCCGCGTGAGCAGATGCGCCCGCACAACCTGACCCTCACCATGCTCGGCGCCGGTCTGCTCTGGATGGGCTGGTACGGCTTCAACGTCGGCTCGATCGTGTTCGGCGACGGCTACAACGACGAGCAGTTCTTCGCCGAGACCGGCCGCACCTTCGCCACCACCACCCTCGCCACGATGGCCGCGATCCTCGGCTGGCTCGTCGTCGAGCGGTTGGTCCACAAGAAGGCCACCTCCCTCGGCGCCGCCTCCGGCATCGTCGCGGGCCTCGTCGCCATCACCCCGGCCACGGGCGCGGTGAACCTGTCCGGTGCCGTCGCCATCGGTGCGATCGCCGGTGCCGTCTGCGCCTGGGCGGTGGGCCTCAAGTACAAGCTCGGCTATGACGACTCGCTCGACGTCGTCGGCGTGCACCTCGTCGGTGGCATCATCGGCACCGTGCTCATCGGCGTCTTCTCCACGTCCGACGGTGCCGGCGGCATCGACGGCCTCATCTACGGCGGCGGCTTCGGCCCGCTCGCCGACCAGGCACTCGGCGTGCTCGTCGCCGTGCTCTACTCCGGTGTCATCACCACCGTCATCGCGCTCGCCATCAAGTACACGATGGGTCTCCGCCTCGACGAGGAGGACGAGGTGGCCGGCATCGACCTCGCCGCCCACGGCGAGTCGGCGTACGACCTCCACAGCGGCTCCAGCGGCGGTGGCAGCGTCCTCGCCGCCGCGACCGTGCCCGCCTCTGCCCCTGCCAAGTCTGAAGGAGCCAGCGCATGAAGCTCGTGACCGCGGTCATCAAGCCGCACAAGTGGGAGGACGTCCGCGAGGCGCTCGAGACCTTCGGTGTCGCCGGCATGACGGTCTCCGAGGTGAGCGGCTACGGCCGCCAGAAGGGCCACACCGAGGTCTACCGCGGTGCGGAGTACGACATCGCGCTCGTGCCGAAGATCCGCATCGAGATCGTGGTCGACGACGCCGACTCCGACGACATCGTCGGGATCATCGTCAAGACCGCGCAGACCGGGCGCATCGGTGACGGCAAGGTCTGGGTCAGCCCGGTCGACACCGTCGTCCGGGTCCGGACCGGCGAGCAGGACGCGTCCGCGCTCTGATGGCACGCCTGTCTCGGGCTCGCACAGTGAATCCAGCATGACCGCTGACCAGCGCCGGACCAGGGCCACCACGGCCGACGAGCTCTGTCGTGAGGCGTACGCCGCCTCCGCAGGGCCCGCCGCCGGGGTGGCCCTGGTCGCGGTCGGCGGCTACGGGCGCGGCGAGCTCGCACCCCACTCCGACCTCGACGTGGTGCTCGTCCACGAGGACGACGTCGACCTGGGCGACCTCGGCAGCGCGCTCTGGTACCCCCTGTGGGACTCCGGGCGCCGGCTCGACCACTCGGTGCGCTCGATGGGGGAGGTCGTGGACGCCGCGGCCGACCTGCGGGTCGCGCTGGGGCTCCTCGACGTGCGCCACCTCGCGGGGGACCCCGGGCTGACGCTGCGGTTGCGCACCACGATGCTCGCCGACTGGCGCAGGCAGGCGCGCACGCGGCTGCCCGAGCTGAAGGCGATGACCCGCAAGCGGCACGACGTCACCGGAGAGCTGGCGCACGCCTCGGTGCCGGACGTGAAGGAGGCCGAGGGCGGCCTGCGCGACGCGGGCGTGCTCAAGGCGATCGAGGCGAGCTGGCTGGTCGACGCCTCCACGCCCGCGCTCGAGGCGGCGCGGCTGATGCTGCTCGACGTCCGCGACGAGGTGCAGGAGCTCGCCGGCCGGCCGAGCGACCGGATCGCGCCCGAGATGTGGGGGCCGCTGGCCGAGCGCCTCGACCTCCCGGACGCCGAGGCCGCGCAGCGCCACGTGCGCTCCCTCGGCCGCCGGATCGCCCACCTGTCGCGCCTGGCGTGGCGACGTACGGACGCAGTGACCACGAGGGAGCGCGGCGAGAAGGGACGGCGTACGCCGGCGCTCGAGCGCATCGCGCCCGGCATCGCCCTCTCCCGCGGCGAGGTCGTGCTCGACGCCGGGACCAAGCCGGGCGACGATCCCACGCTCCTCCTGCGCGCGGCCGCCGAGGCCGCCTCGCGGGACGCGGTGCTGTCCCCGACCACCGCTGCGCGGCTCGTCCGCGAGGGCGCCCCGCTGCCGGTGCCGTGGCCCGCCGGCGCCCGTGACGCGCTCGTGCGGCTGCTGGCGAGCGGACCCGGCCTGCTGCCGATCTGGGAGACGCTCGACGAGATCGACGGGATCGAGACGTTCCTGCCCGAGTGGGAGCAGATCCGGCTCCTGCCGCACGCCTCGGCGATCCACCGCTTCACCGTCGACCGGCACGTCGTTGAGACCTGCGCCGAGGCGGGAGCGCTCATCCGCACGGTCCGACGGCCCGACCTGCTGCTCGTCGCCGCGCTGCTGCACGACATCGGCAAGGGCTCGCTGCACGACCACTCCGTCGCCGGGGAGCCGGTCGCGCGCAAGATCGTCGCGCGGATGGGCTTCACCGACCTCGACGCCGAGGTGGTCGCCTCCCTCGTCCGCTGGCACCTGCTCCTCGCCGACCTCGCCACGACGCGGGATCCCGACGATCCCGCCACGACCACCGAGCTCCTCACCCATGTCCCCGACGCCGCCAGCCTCGACCTGCTCCGCGCGCTCACCGAGGCCGATGCCCGCGCCACCTCGCCGCAGGCGTGGACCACGTGGCGTGCCTCGCTCGTCGACCGGCTGGTGCTGCGGGCCGACACCGTCCTCGGCGCGGAGGCGAGCCCGGTCCCGCCGGTGGAGGTGGTCCCCGTCCCGGACGTCGTACGGCGTGACCCGGAGGCCGTGTCGGTCTCGGTCGAGCCCCACGGCGTCGGCGCCACGGTCACGGTCATCGCCGCCGACCGGGTCGGGCTGCTCGCCGACGTCGCCGGCGGCCTCGCGGCCCTGCGGGTGCCCGTGCACGCGGCCCGCGCCTGGGCCCAGGTCGACGCCGAGGGGGAGTGGGGCGTCAGCTCGTGGGAGGTGCCCGACGCCTACCTCGACGCGACCAAGGTGCGCGACCGGATCCGCCGGGTCGTCGAGGGGAGCCAGCGGCTGCCCGACCTGCCCGCGCGGCCCGAGGGCGAGCTGCCGCCGATCGTCGAGGTCCGTCCCGACGCCTCCCGGACGTCCCTCGTGCTCGAGATCCGCACCTCCGACCGTCCGGGCGTCGTGCACCGCGTGCTCACCACGCTCGCCGGGCTCGGCCTGACGGTCGCGTCCGCGCACGTCTCGACGCTGGGACCGCAGGCCGTCGACGTCTTCTACGTCCAGGAGGACGGCGGCGTCCGGCCGACCGAGGAGCGTGCCGCGGCGGCCGCCCACGCCGTACGCACCGCGCTCGGCGGGTGAGCCCGACGCGGGTCCGGCCGTTAGTCTTGGCGCTCGTAACACCCACTGATGCGAGGGACTGACCCACACCGTGTTCGCCACACTCTCCGACCGCCTTGCCGACACCTTCAAGAACCTGCGGGGCAAGGGCCGGCTCTCCGAGGCCGACATCGACGCCACCGCGCGCGAGATCCGGATCGCGCTGCTCGAGGCGGACGTCGCGCTGCCCGTCGTCAAGGAGTTCGTCGGTGCGGTCAAGGAGCGGGCACGCTCCGAAGAGGTCAGCGGTGCCCTCAACCCGGCCCAGCAGATCATCAAGATCGTCCACGAGGAGCTCGTGACGATCCTCGGCGGCGAGACCCGCCGGCTGCGCTACGCCAAGAACGGCCCGACCGTCATCATGCTCGCCGGGCTCCAGGGCGCCGGCAAGACGACCCTGGCCGCCAAGCTCGCGCACTGGCTCAAGGAGCAGGACAAGACGCCGGTGCTCGTGGCGGCCGACCTCCAGCGGCCCAACGCCGTCCAGCAGCTCCAGGTCAACGGTGAGCGCGTCGGCGTGCCCGTCTTCGCCCCCGAGCCGGGCAACGGCACCGGGGACCCGGTCGACGTGGCCCGCGCCTCGATCGAGGAGGCGAAGCGCAAGCTCTACGACGTCGTCATCATCGACACCGCCGGTCGCCTCGGTGTCGACCAGACCCTCATGCAGCAGGCCGCGGACATCCGCGACGCCGTGCAGCCCGACGAGGTGCTCTTCGTCGTCGACGCGATGATCGGCCAGGACGCGGTCACGACCGCCCAGGCCTTCCTCGACGGCGTCGGCTACGACGGCGTGGTGCTCACCAAGCTCGACGGCGACGCCCGCGGTGGCGCGGCCCTGTCGATCCGCTCGATCACCGGCAAGCCGGTCATGTTCGCCTCCAGCGGCGAGAAGATGACCGACTTCGACCTGTTCCACCCCGACCGGATGGCCTCGCGCATCCTCGACATGGGCGACATGCTCACCCTCATCGAGCAGGCCGAGAAGGCGTTCGACTCCGAGCAGGCCATGAAGGCCGCCGAGAAGCTCGGCACCAAGGGCGGCTTCACCCTGGAGGACTTCCTCCAGCAGATGATGCAGATCCGCAAGCTCGGCTCGATGACCAAGATCATGGGGATGCTGCCCGGGATGGGCCAGTTCCGCGACCAGCTCGAGAACTTCGACGAGCGCGAGATCGACCGCCTCCAGGCGATCATCCAGTCGATGACGCCCGCCGAGCGGGAGAACCCGAAGATCATCGACGGCTCGCGCCGGGCCCGCATCGCGAAGGGCTCGGGTCGTCAGGTCTCCGACGTCAACCAGCTCGTCGACCGCTTCTTCGAGGCGCGCAAGATGATGGAGTCGATGGCCAAGGGCGGCGGGATGCCGGGCATGCCCGGGATGCCTGGCCTGCCGGGCGGCGGCAAGCGCGCGGGCGCCAGGCAGGCTCCCCAGAACAAGGGCAAGAAGGCCAAGGGCAAGCGGGGCTCCGGCAACCCGGCCAAGGCCGCGCAGGAGGCGGCGGCTGCGAAGGCCGCGGCCGCGGAGAAGGCCGGCAACCCGTTCGGCGACCCGGGCGCGGGCGAGGTCGACTACGAGAAGGCCGCCGAGCAGCTCAACCTGCCGAAGGACTTCTCGAAGTTCCTGAAGTGAGACACCCAGCCGTTCACGAGCGCAGCGAGTGACCGGCGTGGGGGCGGCCAGATTGAGCAAGTGACACGGCTGAGGAACGAAGCCGCACGAACGCGTCGAAATATCGCGTATCAATCGCCCCGGCAGGGGCTCCTTGCTGGTTGAGTGTGCAACCACGTCGATGAGGGGGAACCTGTTGAGCGAGCCGTACGACCTGTTGCTGGAGAAGTACGCCGCCCTCGTGGTGCGGGTGGGCGTGAACGTCCAGCCCGGCCAGGAGGTCGTCATCAACGCGCTCCCCGAGCAGGCCGACGCCGCTCGGGCCGTGGCCGCCGAGGCCTATCGCGTCGGGGCGTCGCGCGTGGTCGTCAACTACGACGACCCGTTCCTCCAGAAGGCCGCGGTCGAGCACGCCCCCGTGGAGATGCTCGGCAAGACGGCCGAGCACACGCTCGCCCAGGTGCGCGGCTGGGCCGACAGCAGGCCCGCGCTCATCAGCCTCTCCGGCAACCCGCACCCCACGCTCATGGAGGGCCTCGACCCGGCCCGCCTGGCGAAGTCCGTGCCGATCGACGTGATCCAGGAGGTCGCGCCGATCGTCACCACCAACAAGGTCGCCTGGACGGTCGTCGGCGCCCCGACCAAGGGGTGGGCCGACAGCGTCGGCGTGGCCGACGTCGCCCAGCTGTGGGACGCCGTCGCCGTCGCGATGCGCCTCGACCAGGCCGACCCGATCGCCGCGTGGCGCTCCCACGTGGAGAAGCTCAAGGCGCGCGCGGCGATCCTCAACGCGCACGGCTTCGACAAGATCCGCTACCGGGGTCCCGGCACCGACCTCACCCTCGGCCTGTCCGAGCGCTCGCGCTGGGTCGGCGGCTCGGTGGAGAACGACGCGGGCATCGAGTTCGTCCCCAACATGCCGACCGAGGAGGTCTTCGTCTCCCCGGACTGGCGTCGTGCCGAGGGCTTCGTCCGCACCTCCGCACCGTTCTTCCTCAACACGATGGGCGCGCTCGTCGAGGGGCTCGAGATCGAGATCAGCGACGGCACGATCACCGGCGCGAAGGCCGAGCGCGGCGAGGAGGCCGTGCAGGCCCAGTTCGAGATGATCCCGCGCTCCCGGCACCTCGGCGAGGTCGCGATCGTCGACGCCGACTCGGCCGTCGCGCGCACCAACCTCGTCTACAAGGACATGCTCTTCGACGAGAACGTCGGGTCCCACGTCGCCTGGGGGATGGGCTACACGGTCGGCATGGACGGCTCGCTCGACCTCACGCCCGAGCAACGCATCGGTGAGGGCCTCAACCAGTCCGACACCCACGTCGACATCGTGATCGGCAGCCCCGAGGTGCAGATCGACGGGATCCACGCCGACGGCTCGGTGGTCGCGGTGACCCGCGGCAACGAGTTCGTCCTGACCGACTAGGACCGGACTGACACACTCCTCGGGTGCCTTCGGTCCTCGTCGTCGACGGAGCCAACGTCGTCGGATCCGTCCCCGACGGGTGGTGGAAGGACCGCGCGGGCGCGGCCCGGCGCCTCCACGAGCGGCTGCTCGTCGCCGACACGTCCTACGACGAGATCGTGCTGGTGCTCGAGGGGCAGGCCAAGGGCGGCGTTCGCGCCGGGCGCGACAGCCACGTCACGACGGTGCACGCCGCACGCGACGGCGACGCCGAGATCCGTGCGCAGGCCCAGCGGGCAGCCGAGCGCGGGGCACTGGTGACGGTGGTGACCGCCGACCGGATGCTCGCCGCCAACGTCTCACCGGCACAGGTGCTCAGCCCGTCCTGGCTGCTCGACCGCGTCTGACCCGGCCCGACACGGCAGTGGCGCCACCCCCGAGGGTGGCGCCACCATGTCGTGCGTCGTGCTGTTCGTGCTCGCTCAGATACCCAGGCCCAGTGCGGCGAGGATCTGGTTGAGCAGGTTGGTCAGCTGACCCAGCAGACCGGCGAGCGGGCTGCCGTCGAGCAGGCCGGCGACGGCGCAGAGCAGGTTGCCGAGGAGCTGGCCGGCACCCGCGACCGCGACGATGTCGAGCACCACGCGCTGCAGGCTGACCTGCAGGCCGAGGACGTTGAGGTCCAGCGGGCCGAGCACGAGGTTGAGGATGTCGCACGCGGCCACCCGGCCGGCGGTGCGTGCGTCGGTGGCCGACTGACCGTTGATCTTCTTGACCGGCATCTTCTTGATCCCGGAGAACGTCGACTTCGAGCCGTCCGGGTGGGTGATCTTGCCCTCGAGGAAGCCCTTGGCGTAGAGCACGCCGTCACGCTGGACGAAGCGGGTGGGCGTGAACGACCCGGTGACCTTGCCACCGTCGGAGGCCTTGCCGACGACGGTGCTGGTGATCTTGCCGGCGTCGGACTTGCCGACCACCGAGCGTGCGGACGTACGGTCCGGGGTTGCCGCGGACGCGGACCCGATGCTGACCGAGGCGAGGCCGAGGGCCATCACGAGGGCGAGGACGCCAGTGGAGAGCGCCGTGGAGAAGCGAGATGTCTTCGTCTGCATGTCTTACCTCCCTAAGACGATGCCCGTCGCAACGCGGCTGTAGCCGTGTCGTCGGATGGCCGAACCTCCCAGGTCGGGGCGGCTCACGCCCCGGGCATCCGGTTGAACGTAAGTGGTCTAGCCCAGGTCACCTACACCCCCACGGATGGACGCCCTAGGGTCGGGGCCATGGCAGCGCAGCGATACCGCGGACCAGTCCTCCCTGAGGGTGAGAGCCGGGACCTGTACGTCGTCGACGGCCGGATCACCTACGAGCCGCAGGCCGGTGCGGACACCGTCGCCGAGGGCTGGGTCGTGCCCGGTCTGGTCGACGCCCACTGCCACCTCGGCCTCGACGACGACGGCGCCGTCGACCGCGACGCGACCGAGCAGCAGGCCATCGACGACCGCGACGCGGGAGCGCTGCTGATCCGCGACGCCGGGTCGGCCGCCGACACGCGCTGGGTCCACGAGCGCGACGACCTGCCGCGGCTGGTCCGCTGCGGGCGCCACATCGCGGCCACCAAGCGCTACATCCGCGGCTACGCCCACGAGGTGGAGCCCGCCGACCTGGCGACGTACGCCGCCCGGGAGGCCCGCAACGGCGACGGCTGGATCAAGCTCGTGGGCGACTGGATCTCCCGTGAGGAGGGCGACCTCGCGCCGTCGTTCCCCGCCGAGGCCTTCGCCGACGCGATCGCGGCCGCCCACGCCGAGGGCGCGAAGGTCACCGCGCACTGCTTCGGGAACGGTGTGCTGCCCGGCCTGATCGAGGCCGGGATCGACTGCATCGAGCACGGCACCGGCCTCACCGAGGACCTGATCGACGCGATGGTCGCGCGCGGCACGCGCCTCGTGCCGACGGTCATGCAGCTCGACAAGTTCCCCGAGCACGCGGCCGCGGGCGGTCAGAAGTTCCCGGACTACGCCGCGACGATGACCGACCTCTACGCCCGGATGCCGGCCACGATCATGGCGGCCTACGAGGCCGGGGTGCCGATCTACGCCGGCTCGGACGGCGGCGGCATCAGCCGCCACGGCAACATCGCCGGCGAGATCGAGGCCCTCGTGCGGATCGGCATGCCCGCCCACGACGCGCTGGGTGCCGCCAGCTGGCGGGCGCGGGAGTGGCTGGGCGTCGACGGGCTCGAGGAGGGCGCGTCGGCGGACTTCGTCGTCTACGACCGCAACCCGGTGGAGGACCTCTCCGTGCTCCGTACGCCGACGGTGGTCGTGCTGCGTGGAGCGGCGGTCAGTCGAGGTCGATGACCTCGACGTCCGGGCCGGGCTCGTAGACCACGAGGGCGCAGTTGCTCTTGACCAGCTCCTCGCCGACCTGGTCGCCGGTGCGACGGTCGACGACGCGACGCCAGATCTGGTTGCGCCGGTAGACCCGCCCGTCGTGACGCAGGAACTGCTCGTCGCGCGCCTCGACCTTCCACGAGTGCCCCGGGCGGACGTCGGTGCGCAGCTGGCCGTGGAGGTAGCGGTCGCCCAGCCAGGCGCGGAGCTGGAACGGACGGTCGGTGTCGTTGCGCACGACCAGGTCGACGTAGTTGTAGACGATCGAGCAGCCCACGCCCCACGGCAGCACCCGGCCCTTGTCGGGGAACGGGTCGAAGGAGTGCTCCGAGCGCTCGACCACGGTCAGCGGCGAGTGGAGGACCATCCAGTGCACGAGGTTGGCGAGCTGGCAGATCCCGCCGCCGACGCCCGCCTCCGCCGACCCGTTGGACAGCTTCATCCCGTCGACGTACTCCTTGCGGCGCGTGCAGTTGCCCACGACCCGGTTGAAGGAGAACGTCTCGCCCGGCGCGATCACGATGCCGTCGACGCGCGACGCCGCGAGCCGGAGGTTGGTGACCTTGTTGTGCTGGAGGTGCATCTGGTCCGCGTCGAGCTCGCGCAGCAGCAGCGACCCGTGCTGCTTGAGGCGCACCGGGAGGTCGTGGTCGTCGCGTCGGCGCGCCCACACGATGCGGCCCGACCACGTGTCCCGCACCCACTGCGTACGCCGTCGGGTGCGGTGCACTGCCATCGCGGCGGGCAGCAGCCAGGGGTGGCGCTGCGTCAGGCGCGGGGGAGCGGTGAGGCGGGCCGGCAGCGCGAGCGGCTCCAGCCCGTCGACCGGGTGCACGTGGGTCACGATGGGGAGACGCGCCGGCGACGCCGTTCGTTGCGTCCCGCCGGAAACCGATGTGTGGCGCGGTGCGACGCCCGCTGAGGATGGCTCCATGAGCTCCGTCGTCGACCGCTACCCGCCCTTCGGCCTGCACGTCGTGGCGGGCTCCCTGGAGCTGCGCGGGCTGACCGACGAGCTCCTGCTCGAGCTGTGCGACCTCGCCGAGCGCGGCATCCACGCCCCCGACGCCATGCCCTTCTACTTCCCGTGGTCGACGGCGCCGGTCGGCGAGCTGGGCCGCAACACGGCGGCGTACCACTGGGGCAAGCGCTCGACCTTCACGCCGGACGACTTCTGCCTCGACCTCGCGGTCCTGCTCGACGGTGAGGTGATCGGCTGCCAGGGCGTCGCGGCGAAGAACTTCCCGGTCACCCGGACCGGGGAGACCGGTTCGTGGCTCGGGCGCGAGTTCCAGGGCCGCGGCCTCGGCACCGCGATGCGTCAGGTGTTCTGCGAGCTGCTCTTCGACCACCTCGGCTTCGAGGAGATCACCTCCGCGGCGTTCCTCGACAACCCCGCCTCGCTCGGCGTCTCGCGCAAGGTCGGCTACCAGCCCACGGTGGTCAACCGGATCAAGCGCCAGGGCGCGCTCGCGCTCAACCAGGGCCTGGCGCTCACCCCCGAGTCCCTCGTGCGCAGCGACGTGCCGGTCGAGGTCACCGGCGCCGAGGCCGTGCGCACGTTCATCGGGCTCGGCTGATTGGTGGCTCGCGGCACCTGTCTGGCAGAATCTCTCCTCGAGTCCTGCGCGTCCGGCCCCTCTCATCCGAGCGACGCAGCGCCCATCGATCGACCGGACCCGGTGTGCCCCACCTGGCGAGGGTCGCTCAACCACGACAATTCCTGAGGAGACACCACAAACGTGGCCGTCAAGATTCGTTTGAAGCGCCTGGGCAAGATCCGGGTGCCGCAGTACCGCATCGTCGTCGTTGACTCGCGCAAGAAGCGCGACGGCAAGGTGCTCGAGGAGATCGGCAAGTACCACCCCAAGGAGGAGCCCTCGTTCATCGAGGTGACCTCCGACCGGGCGCAGTACTGGCTCGGCGTCGGCGCGCAGCCGTCCGAGGCCGTCGAGGCCATCCTCAAGGTCACCGGTGACTGGCAGACCTTCAAGGGTCTCCCCGGCACCGAGGGCACCCTGAAGGTCAAGGAGCCCAAGCGCTCCAAGCTCGACATCTTCAACGAGGCCCTCAAGGAGGCCGCCGCCGAGCCCAAGGGCGCCGCGACGACCGCCAAGAAGAAGGCCGAGAAGAAGACCGAGGAGCCGGCCGCCGAGGCCGCTCCCGCCGAGGCTCCCGCCGCGACCGAGGCCCCGGCCGAGGTCCCCGCGTCGGAGACCCCCGAGGGCGCTGCCGACGCCGCTGAGGCCGCCGAGACGGTGACCGCAGAGGACGCCGGCAAGAGCGAGGCGTGAGCGACGTGCTGGCCGAGGCTCTCGAGCACCTGGTGCGTGGCATCGTCGACCACCCCGACGACGTCGTGGTCCGCGACAAGCAGCTGCGTCGAGGCTCGATCCTCGAGGTCCGGGTGCACCCCGACGACCTCGGCAAGGTGATCGGCCGCAACGGCCGCACCGCGACCGCCTTCCGCACCGTCGTCTCGGCCCTCGCCGGCCGTGGCGGGGCGCGGGTGGATTTCGTGGACACCGACCGCCGCCGCTGATCTCTCAGCAGCACAGCCTGATCGAACGGGCGCCACCCCAGCGGGGTGGCGCCCGTTCGCATGTCGCAGCTCGCGAGGGTGGCGGCACACGACATCTCCGAGCGCGTCGTCGATGTCGTACGCCGCCACGCTGGACGTTGAGTCGCTGGGAGACTCAAGGTCGAGCGGCCGCCACGCTGGACGTTGAGTCGCTGGGAGACTCACGGGCCAGTCCCTCTACGCTGAGCCGCGTGAGCGCTGAGCAACCGTCTGACATCGAGGTCGTGGTCGGCCGGATCGGCAAGCCCCACGGCATCCGCGGCGAGGTCACGCTCGACGTACGCACCGACGAGCCCGAGCGACGCTTCGCCCCGGGCACGACGCTGCGCGCCGAGGCGCCCGCCGGCGCCGACCGGCGCCCCACCTCGCTGACGGTCGCCCGCGCGCGGTGGCACCAGAGCACGCTGCTGGTCACCTTCGAGGAGCTCGAGGACCGCAACGCCGCCGAGGCCGTGCGCGGCACGGTCCTCCACGCGACGATCGGCCACGACGAGGTCCCCGACGACCCCGAGGAGTACTACGACCACCAGCTCGTCGGGCTGGCAGTCGTCGATCTCGACGGCACGGCGCTCGGCGAGGTGACGGCCGTCGTCCACGGCTCGGCGCAGGACCTGCTGACGGTCCGCACCGGCGACGGCCGCGACACGCTCGTGCCGTTCGTGTCCGCCCTCGTCCCCGAGGTCGACCTCGCGGCCGGGCGCCTGGTCGTCGCCGACCGCCCGGGCCTCGTGACGCCCTTCCCGGAGGACGAGACGTGAGGATCGACGTCGTCACGATCTTCCCCGACTACCTCGCCCCGCTGGAGCTCAGCCTGCCCGGCAAGGCACGCGACAAGGGGTTGCTCGACCTCGCCGTCCACGACCTCCGCCGCTGGACGACCGACCGCCACCACACCGTCGACGACACGCCCTACGGTGGCGGAGCCGGGATGGTGATGAAGCCCGAGCCGTGGGGACAGGCGCTCGACGAGGTGGCACAGGGCGCGACGATCGTCTTCACCACCCCCAGCGGCGAGCCCTTCACCCAGGCCCTCGCCCACGAGCTCAGTGGCCACGAGCACCTCGTCTTCGCCTGCGGTCGCTACGAGGGCATCGACCAGCGCGTGATCGAGCACGCCGCGACGATCGGCACGGTCCGCGAGATCAGCCTCGGCGACTACGTCCTCAACGGCGGCGAGGTCGCCGCGCTCGCGATCACCGAGGCGGTCGTCCGCCTGCTGCCCGGCTTCATGGGCAACGCCGAGTCGCTGGTCGAGGAATCCCACGCCGACGGCCTCCTCGAGTACCCCGTCTACACCAAGCCCGCCTCGTGGCAGGGCCGCGACGTCCCCGACGTTCTCCTCTCCGGGGACCATGCCCGGATCGCGCGCTGGCGGCGCGAGCAGGCCGCGCGCCGCACCGCCGAGCGGCGTCCCGACCTCCTCCCGGCGACCGGCGCGATCGGTGGCCTCGCCGACCTCGACGTACGCCCCGCCGTGCCCGCCGACGCCGGCGAGCTCTTCACGCTCCAGCGGGCCTGCTGGCTCCAGGAGCTGGAGGCCAACCCCGGTGTGGAGATCCCGGCCCTGCGCGAGTCCCTCGACGACGTACGAAGGGGGCTGGAGGGGTGGGTCGTCCGGGTCGTGCGCGAGCCGTCCTCCGGCCGGCTGGTCGGCGCCGTGCGCGGCAAGGTCGACTCGCACGGCGAGTGGGACATCGGCCGGGTCATGGTGGCGCCGGACCTCCAGGGGCGTGGCCTCGGCCGGGCGCTGCTCGAGCTCGTCCAGGAGCTCGCGCCGCCGGAGGTCGAGACCTACGTCCTCTTCACGGGGCAGGGGTCGCTCGACAACCAGCGGATGTACAAGAAGGCCGGCTTCCGGCTGCGACCGGACCGGAAGGCGCCGCCGGGCGCGGTGGTGATGACGAAGAAAGCTCAGCGACCAATTTCACGCTGACCCCCGCCTCTGGCAGACTCTTCCACTGGTCCGCTCGGGGCCAGGGTCGCCCGGAACGCATCCACGCTGTGGTGCACCGCCCCGGGGTCCGCCGTACCGCACCTGCCACAGGGGGCGCGCCGGCACGGCCGCACCGAGCACCAGCCTTTCCATCACCACTGAGATCACCACTGAGATCCGCGTCTGACCTGTGGCACTCGCGAGGAGCAACATCATGACCAACGTCATCGCCGAACTCGGCAACTCACTCAAGCGCGACGACGTCCCGGCCTTCCGCGCCGGCGACACCGTCAAGGTCCACGTCAAGGTCATCGAGGGCAGCCGCTCGCGTGTCCAGGTGTTCCAGGGCGTCGTGATCCGCATCCACGGTTCGGGCATCGGCCGCACCTTCACCGTCCGCAAGGTCTCCTTCGGTGTCGGCGTCGAGCGCACGTTCCCGCTGAACTCCCCGATCTTCGAGACGATCGAGGTCGTGACCCGCGGTGACGTCCGCCGCGCCAAGCTCTACTACCTGCGCAACCTGCGCGGCAAGGCCGCCAAGATCAAGGAGCGCCGCGAGGCGTGATCCCGACCAGGGACTGGTTAGTCTCTGCGCGTGACTTCTGATGACCGCGGTTCTTCGTCCATCTCCACGGACGAGGGACCGCGGTCATCGCGTTCGGGGGACGACGTGACCGCGTCGTCGCGTCGCTCCAAGCGCAAGCAGCTGCCCCTGTGGCAGGAGACGATCCTGCTGCTCGGGGTGGCGCTGGTCCTCGCCATCGTCATCAAGACGTTCTTCGTCCAGGCGTTCTACATCCCCTCGGAGTCGATGGAGCCGGGGCTGATCCTCAACGACCGGATCCTGATCCAGAAGGTCTCCTACTGGGGCGACGACCAGCCCGAGCGCGGCGACGTCGTGGTCTTCAAGGACCCGGGCGGCTGGCTGCCGCCCTCCGAGAGCGCTGGTCCCTCCAACCCCGTCGCCAAGGTCATGGCCAAGATCGGGCTCTACCCGACCGGCGGGCACCTCGTGAAGCGCGTCATCGGCGTCGCCGGCGACACGATCGTGTGCTGCGACGACAAGGGGCGGCTCTCGGTCAACGGCAAGGCGCTCGACGAGACCGCCTTCGTGCGGCGCGGCGACCGTTCCTGCGATGGTCCGATGGTCACCGACTGCAAGGAGGACTGGACGGTCGGCCCGATCCCCGAGGGACACATCTTCGTGATGGGGGACAACCGCTCCCGGTCGGCCGACTCCTCGGCGAAGATGTGCAAGCCCAACGCGACCGAGTGCGTGCCGGGCGACGAGTTCGTGCCGGTCGACCTGGTCGTCGGCAAGGTCTTCGTGCTGCTCTGGCCCGCCGACCGCTTCCGCTGGAACACCCGTCCGGCCCCGTTCGAGGACGTGCCGGACCCGTCCCCGTGAGTGGCCCGACGATGACGGCCCCCGCGCCGCTGCCCGCTCCGGCGCGCTCGGAGCGCGTGACCGTACGCCGTGACGCCGGGATCTACGGCTACGAGCGAGCCCTGCGCCGTGCGGGCCTCGACCCGATCGCCGGAGTGGACGAGGCCGGTCGCGGTGCCTGCGCCGGCCCCCTCGTCGCCGGGGCCGTCGTGCTCCCGCCCGGCAGGGCCGGCATCGTGCCCGGCCTGGCCGACAGCAAGCTGCTGACCGAGGCCGCCCGTGAGCGGGTCTACGCCCAGGTCGTACGCCGCGCGCTGGCGTGGTCGGTCGTCGTGATCGAGTCCGAGGAGTGCGACCGGCTAGGGATGCACGTCGCCAACCTCGAGGCGCTGCGTCGAGCGGTCGCCCGCCTCGGGACGCGTCCGTCGTACGTCCTCACCGACGGGTTCCCCGTCGACGGCCTCGGCGTCCCCGGGCTCGCGGTGTGGAAGGGCGACCGGGTCGCCGCCTGCATCGCGGCGGCCTCGGTGATCGCCAAGGTGACGCGCGACCGGCTCATGGTCGAGCTGCACGAGCAGTGGCCGCACTACGACTTCCGCACCCACAAGGGCTACTGCACCGCCGAGCACGACGCAGCGCTCGTCGAGCACGGCCCGTGCCCGCAGCACCGGATGCGCTTCGTCAACGTACGACGCGCCGCGGGTCTCGAGCCGCTGGTCGAGGGCTCGGCCACTAGGGTCGTCGATGAGTCGACGGAGGAGGGCGCATGAGCGCGGAGGATCTCGAGAAGTACGAGACCGAGATGGAGCTCACCCTCTATCGCGAGTACCGCGACGTCGTCGGCATCTTCAAGTACGTCGTCGAGACCGACCGCCGCTTCTACCTGTGCAACCAGGTCGACGTGAAGGCACGCTCGGAGAGCGGCGACGTGTTCTTCGAGGTCTCGATGACCGACGCCTGGGTCTGGGACATGTACCGGCCCGCCCGCTTCGCCAAGAACGTCAAGGTGCTCACCTTCAAGGACGTCAACGTCGAGGAGCTCGCACCGCGGGAGATCGACCCGCCCAAGGACTGACGCGTCCCGCTCCGGGCCACCAACCGTCCACAACCGGGCCCGTCCGGCCGTCCTCCACAGGGTCGTCGCCGCCTCGTCCCCGGGCGTCGGTGCCGCGCGGTCTGCTGGTGCCTTCCCGCACCTGACAGAGACGGTAGGCACCCACGATGGCTCGATCCGCTGCAGCGTCCCCTTTCTCGCCCGACCCGCTCGCCGTCCACAACCGCCTGCTCGGCGAGCGCGGCGAGGCGATCGCGGCGCGTCACCTCGTCCGGGGCGGGATGGTCCTGCTCGACCGCAACTGGAGGTGCGAGGCGGGCGAGATCGACCTGGTCCTCCGTGACGGTCACGTGCTGGTGATCTGCGAGGTCAAGACGCGCACGTCGACCGACTACGGCGACCCGCTCGAGGCGGTCGACCAGCGCAAGGCCGACCGGTTGCGGCGCCTCGGCGCGCGCTGGCTGCGCACGCACGACTGCCACCCCGACGACATCCGCATCGACATGGTCGGTGTCCTCGCGCCTCCCGGTCGGCCCGTCGAGGTCGAGCACGTCGAGGGGATCGGCTGATGGCCTTCGCGACGGCCCGCTCCCTGGCGCTCAAGGGCGCCGACGGCCACGTGATCGACGTCCAGGTCGACGTCTCCCCGGGACTGGTCAACACCACGATCGTCGGGCGGGTCGACAAGAGCCTGTCCGAGGCCCGCGACCGGGTCCGGATGGCCATCAACAACGACTGCGGCCGCTGGCCGGCCACCAAGCGGGTGACGATCCTGCTGTCTCCCGCAGACCTCCCCAAGACCGGCACCCACTACGACCTGGCCATCGCCGTCGCCGTGCTGGCCGCCGACAAGAAGCACGAGGAGCTCACGCCCGATCTCCTCGACGGATGGGCCTTCGTCGGCGAGCTCTCGGTCGCCGGCGGCCTGCGTCCGGTGCCCGGAGTGCTGCCCATGGTCATCGCCGCTGCCGCCCACGGGATCACGCGGGTGTTCGTCCCCGAGCCGCAGGCGGCCGAGGCGGGACTCGTCCCGGGGATGACGGTGTTCGGCGTCCGCTCGCTCGCCCAGGTGTCCGCGGTCCTGCGAGGTGCGGAGGTCCCTGAGGCGCCACCCGTGGTCGCGGCGTCGGGCACGTCGCTCAGCACCTGGAGCGGGGAGGGACGGCTCGACGACGTCGACCTGGCCGACCTCGACGGGCTCGAGGACGTCCGCTACGCCGTCGAGGTCGCCGCGGCGGGCGCCCACCCGCTCATGCTCGTCGGACCGCGCGGCACCGGGAAGACGTCGATCGCCGAGCGAATCCCCTCGATCCTGCCCGACCTCACGATCGAGCAGTCGCTCGAGGTCACCGCGCTGCACTCCGTGACCGGCGTCCTGCCGGAGGGGTCGGGGCTGCTGCGGCGCCCTCCCTGGTTCGCGCCGCACCACTCCGCGAGTGCCGCGAGCGTGCTCGGTGGCGGCACCGGCAAGGTGCGACCGGGACAGGTGAGCCTCGCTCACCACGGCGTGCTCTTCCTCGACGAGTTCCCGCACTTCCGCTCCGACGTGATCGAGGCGATGCGACAGCCGCTCGAGTCCGGTGAGGTGACGATCGCGCGGGGCGAGGAGACCGCGACCTACCCCGCGCGCTCCCTCGTCGTGCTGGCGGCCAACCCGTGTCCCTGCGGGAACTTCCACGGCCTCACCGGCGGGGCGTGCGAGTGCTCCGAGCAGCAGCGTGCCCACTACCGGCGCAAGCTGTCCGGCCCGATCCTCGATCGCGTCGACATCTGGATGGAGGTACGACCCCAGGGCCGGCGCGGGTCGAGCGCGTGGGGACCCCAGCCGGAGTCCTCGGCCGACGTGCGGGCCCGCGTCGCCGAGGCCCGCCAACGGCAGGCGCGCCGCTACGCCTACTGCGCCTGGCTGCTCAACTCCTCCTGCCCCGGGCCCGTGCTCGCGGACCGCTGGCCGCTCGAGCGCGACGGCCAGCAGGTGATCGACCAGGAGCTCGCCACGGGCTCGCTGACGCGCCGGGGGATGACTCGCGTGCAACGACTGGCGTGGACCGTGGCCGACTGCGCCGGTGTCGAGCGTCCCGGCCGGCGCGAGGCCGAGATCGCGTTGGCGCTGCGCTCCGACAACGCGGCCCGGACCCTGCCGGCCCGCGTCGTGGGGGCGGCGTCGTGAGCGGGGCACGCCTGAGGTCCGTCCCGACCGGCCCGACGACGCGGCCCGTGCAGGCCGCCGCGACGGTCCCCGAGTCCGATCGCCTCGCCAGAGTGGTCCTCAGCTGCGGTGTGGAGCCGGGCGACGGCACGACGTCCTCGCTCGTGCGGCAGATCGGCCCCGTCCGGGCGCTCGAGCAGTCGCTGGTCGCGACCAGCGAGACCGGCGTCGCCGAGCAGCTCGCCGCCCGGCTGGCCGAGGTCGACCCCGCCCGGCAGCTCGACCAGGCCGCGAGGTGCGGCATCCGGTTCGTCGTGCCCGGCGACCCCGAGTGGCCGACCCGGCTCGACGACCTCGACGGGGCGATCACCCACGAGGGCTTCGGCGGCACCCCTCCCGGGCTGTGGGTCAAGGGGCCGATGCCGCTCGTCGAGCTCGACACCTCCGTCGGCGTGGTCGGCTCCCGCGCCGCGTCGGTCTACGGCGTGGAGATGACCCGGACCATCTGCGCGGACCTCGCGCTCGCCGGAGTGCCGGTGGTGTCCGGCGGCGCACTCGGCATCGACTTCGCCGCGCACGACGCCACGCTGCGCGCCGACGGGGCGACGGTCGCGGTGCTCGCGTGCGGCGTCGACCGGTTCTACCCCGCACACCACCGTCTCCTGCTCCAGCACCTCGCGTCCGAGTTCGCCCTGGTGTCCGAGCAGCCGCCCGGGTCGGCGCCGACCCGCCTGAGGTTCCTGGCCCGCAACCGGCTGATCGCCGCCCTCACCAGCGGGACCGTGATCGTCGAGGCCGCGATGCGCAGCGGTGCGCTCAACACCGTCGGGTGGGCGGAGGCGGTCAACCGCCACGTGATGTGCGTGCCCGGCCCGGTCACCAGCGCCACCTCACAAGGCGTCAACAACCTCCTGCGCGAGGGTCGCGGCACGGTGGTCACCCGCGGCGCGGAGGTGCTCGAGCTGATCAGCCGGGCGGGAGAGCACCTGGTCGAGGAGCAGCGGGGCGAGGAGCGGCCGCGCGACAGGCTCACGCGGGTCGAGCGACAGGTCATCGAGTGGGTGCCAGTGGCCGGGCACGCCCAGGTCGACTCGATCGCGCTCCGGAGCGGGCTCCACCTCCGCACGACCGAGGGCGCGCTCCGCCGCATGAAGGACAAGGGGTTCGTCCTGCTCACCGAGGACGGGTGGCGGGTCGCGCCTGACGTGTGAGGGGCCGGGAGCCGCCTACGCTGCGGGGATGAGCGCGAGCACCGAGGACGAGGCGGTCGAGCCCGGCCTGACCGAGGCCTTCGCACGGCTGCTCGGCGACTACGAGCGACACCTCGTGTCCGAGCGCGACCTCGCCCCGCACACGGTCCGCGCCTACCTCGGCGACGTCACCAGCCTGCTCGACCACTGCTCGCGGCTCGGGATCGACGAGGTCACCGACCTCGACCTCCGCACCCTCCGCAGCTGGCTGGCCCGGCTCCAGACCACCGGGCGCAGTCGTACGACGATCGCCCGCCGCGCCACGGCCGCGCGCGTCTTCACCGCTTGGCTGCACCGGACCGGCCGGTTGCCGACCGACCCCGGCGCCGCCCTGGGGTCACCCAAGAAGCACAAGACGCTCCCTCCGGTGCTCCGCCCCGACGAGGCCGAGGCGCTGATCCGGTCCGCCGCCGATCTCGCCGACGACGGCACGCCCACGGGCCTGCGCGACGTGGCGATGCTCGAGCTCCTCTACGCCACCGGGATCCGGGTGGGCGAGCTGGTCGGCCTCGACATCGACGACGTCGACCACGAGCGCCGCGTCGTGCGGGTGTTCGGCAAGGGGCGCAAGGAGCGCTCGGTGCCCTACGGCACCCCCGCCGGTCGCGCCGTCGACCGGTGGCTGACGGCGGGGCGGCCCGCGCTGCGGATCGAGGGGTCGGGAGCCGCGCTCTTCCTCGGCGTCCGCGGTCGACGGATCGACCAGCGGGCCGTGCGCGAGCTGGTCCACACGCGGATCGCCGACGTCCCCGGGGCTCCCGACATCGGGCCCCACGGCCTGCGCCACACCGCGGCCACCCACCTGCTCGAGGGCGGCGCCGACCTCCGATCGGTCCAGGAGCTCCTCGGCCACGCCTCGCTGGCGACGACGCAGCTCTACACCCACGTCACCACCGACCGGCTGCGCCGGGCCTATCAGCAGGCCCACCCCCGCGCGTAGTCAGACCCGCCAGTCGAGGGGCCGCCGCCAGACCTCGCGCAGCGGCGTCCACGGGGCACGGGAGCCGACCGGCTCGTCACGCCACAGCGGCAGCAGCCGCACCGGTCCACCGCCGACCAGCGAGAGCGGATCGAGGTAGACCTGCCCGTCCCCGGTGCCCTCGATCAGGCCCCAGTGCAGGCATGCCGCCGGGAAGCAGTGGCTGTCGGTCACCGTCAGCCGACCCAGCACCTGACCGGCCGCGACGACCTCGCCGACGGCGACCGAGGCCACGACCGGCTCGTAGGTCGTACGCCGCCCTCCGTGCACCACGGTCACCACGGGCTTGCCGCCGATCGAGCCGGCGAACCCGACCGTGCCGGGGAGCGCGGCGAGGACGGCCTGCCCGGGCGCACCGGCCAGGTCGACGCCGCGGTGCCCGGAGGCGTAGGGCGTGGGAGGTGGCTCGAAGGCGCGGACCACCTCCGGATCGGGGACCAGCGGCCAGACGCCGGCGGGCTCCGGGGACGCCGCAGCGGGGGAGACGGTCCCGACGACCAGGGCCAGCAGGAGGATCAGCAGCACGCGCACGGCACGATCCTCGGCCGCCGGTGGCGCGCGGGCGACGTACGCCTGCGGGCCCTGTGGACGACGCGGTGCGGACCGGGCCTGTGGAGAGTTGCGGGACACCCCGGTCCACGCTCGGCGTGAGCGTGCGCAGCGATTCGCTCCGAGGGGTCCGCGTGCGTACGATGTGCGGAGCAGCCCTCATGGGCTGACTTCGCACGCTCGCAGACCGCGTCGGAATGCATCCCTGGTTCCGGACCGCCCGTGGGCGTCGGTCCTCAGTTCCCCACTGCGGTGGGGATCGGACCGGCGTGTGAGCGTCAGGGCACCCGGCACCCGTCGGGCGCAGCAACTGAAAACCAACAGGAGTCACGCTCCCGGCTCGACCTGCCGAAGGTCGGGCACATCGGTGAGCGCCTCCGCGACAACAGGAGAACCCATGGCAGTCGTCACCATGCGCCAGCTGCTCGAGAGCGGCGTCCACTTCGGTCACCAGACCCGTCGCTGGAACCCCAAGATGAAGCGCTTCATCATGACCGAGCGCAACGGCATCTACATCATCGACCTGCAGCAGTCGCTCGCCTACATCGACCGCTCCTACGCCTTCGTCAAGGAGACCGTCGCCAAGGGCGGTGTCGTGATGTTCGTCGGCACCAAGAAGCAGGCCCAGGAGGCCATCGCCGAGCAGGCGACGCGCGTCGGGATGCCCTACGTCAACCAGCGCTGGCTCGGCGGCATGCTCACCAACTTCCAGACCGTGCACCAGCGGATCAACCGCCTCAAGGAGCTCGACGACGTCGACTTCGACACCGTCGCCGGCTCGGGTCGCACGAAGAAGGAGCTCCTGCAGATGAAGCGGGAGCACGCCAAGCTCGAGAAGACCCTCGGCGGCATCCGCGAGATGTCGAAGGTCCCCTCCGCGGTGTGGATCGTCGACACCAACAAGGAGCACCTCGCCGTCGAGGAGGCGCGCAAGCTCCGGATCCCGATCATCGGCATCCTGGACTCCAACTGCGACCCCGACCTCGTCGACTTCCCGATCCCGGGCAACGACGACGCGATCCGCGCGGTCGGCCTGCTGACCCGCGTCGTCGCCGACGCCGTCGCCGAGGGCCTCGTGGCCCGCTCGGGCGCCAAGGCCACCGACGGTGCCGAGTCCGTCGGCGCCGAGGAGCCCCTCGCCGAGTGGGAGCGCGAGCTCCTGCAGGGTGACGCCGAGAAGACCGCTGTCGCCGCGACCGGTGGCGACGCCGCCACCGAGGCTCCTGCCTCTGAGGCCACCGGTGCCGCCGCCGAGGCCCCGCAGGCCGACGCCGCCGCCGAGGCCGTGACCGAGGCGCCCGCCGAGGACAAGGCCGAGGACAAGGCCGAGGAGTCCACCGAGGCGCCCGCCGAGGACAAGGCCGCGGAGTCCACCGAGGCTCCGGCCGAGGCTGCAGCCGACGCCGAGGCGACCACCAAGGACTGATGACGGACGCCGGCCGCGGGGGGGACACCCCCGTGGCCGGCCTCTGCTCGTCCCCGCACCACCACTGCGAACCGAAGGAAGAGGGATCATGGCTGACTTCACCGCTGCCGACGTCAAGAAGCTCCGCGAGCTGACCCAGGCCGGGATGATGGACTGCAAGAAGGCGCTCACCGAGGCGGACGGCGACTTCGACAAGGCTGTCGAGCTGCTGCGCGTCAAGGGTGCCGCCAAGGCCGCCGCCCGCGGTGCCGAGCGCGAGACCGCTGCCGGTCTCGTCGCCACCGCCGGCAACGCGCTGGTCGAGCTCAAGAGCGAGACCGACTTCGTCGCCAAGAACGAGGACTTCATCGCCAAGGCGCAGCAGATCGCCGAGAAGGCCAACGAGGTCAAGGCTGCCGACACCGCGAGCCTGAAGGCCGCCGAGCTCGACGGCAAGACCGTCGGCGAGGTCGTCGAGGACCTCGCCATCACCATCGGCGAGAAGATCGAGCTGGGCGAGGTCGCCTACTTCGAGGGCACCACCGTCACCTACATGCACAAGCGTGCCGCCGACCTCCCGCCCGCCGTCGGCGTGCTCGTGGAGTTCGAGGGTGACGAGGCCGCTGCCCGCGCCGCCGCGATGCAGATCGCCGCGATGAAGGCGCAGTACCTCACCCGCGACGAGGTCCCGGCCGACGTCGTCGAGACCGAGCGCAACATCGCCGAGCAGAAGACCCGCGAGGAGGGCAAGCCCGAGCAGGCGATCGCCAAGATCGTCGAGGGTCGCCTCGGTGGGTTCTACAAGGAGATCGTCCTGCTCGAGCAGGAGTCGGTCACCGAGTCGAAGAAGTCGGTCAAGGCCGTCCTCGACGCCGCCGGCACCACCGTGAAGCGGTTCGCCCGCTTCGAGGTCGGCGCCTGACGCACCCGCACCACTGACGGGGCCCGTACGCATCGGCGTACGGGCTCCGTCGCATTTCGGGGTGTGACCACGCGTCCGGGTGGAGCGGGTTCGACCGCCGACCCCACGGGCCGGTAGGTTTCTGGGGACCACCTGGCGTGTGTGAAGGGAACGATGTGACGGCGTACAACCGAGTCCTCCTCAAGCTCTCCGGTGAAGTGTTCGGGGGTGGTGAGGTCGGTCTCGACCTCGACGTCATCAACGCGCTCGCGGCCGAGGTCGCCGAGGTCGCCAAGTCGGGCGTCCAGATCGCGATCGTCGTCGGCGGCGGCAACTTCTTCCGCGGCGCCGAGCTCCAGCAGCGCGGCATGGAGCGGGCACGCGCCGACTACATGGGCATGCTCGGCACCGTGATGAACTGCCTGGCGCTCCAGGACCTGATCGAGAAGCACGGCGTCGAGACGCGCGTGCAGACCGCCATCACGATGGGCCAGGTCGCCGAGCCCTACATCCCGCGCCGCGCGATCCGCCACATGGAGAAGGGCCGCGTCGTGATCTTCGGCGCCGGTGCGGGCATGCCGTTCTTCTCCACCGACACGGTCGCCGCACAGCGTGCCCTCGAGACCCGGTGCGAGGTCATCCTGATGGGCAAGCAGGGCGTCGACGGGGTCTACGACTCCGACCCCAAGACCAACCCCGCGGCCGAGAAGTTCGACACGCTGACCTACGACGAGTACCTCGCGCGCGACCTCAAGGTCGCCGACGCCACGGGCATCGCGATGGCCCGCGACAACAAGATGGACATGGTCTTCTTCAACCTCTCCACGCCGGGCACGATCGTGCGCGCCGTGCGGGGTGAGAAGATCGGCACGCTGGTGACCTCGGCCTGAGCCTGAGCACCACCACCCGGACGTACGACGAGAGAGAGCCGCTGTGATCAACGACGTCATGAACGATGCCGACGCCAAGATGGGCAAGTCCGTCGAGGCGACCCGTGAGGAGTTCGCCACGATCCGCGCCGGTCGCGCCAACCCCGCGATGTTCGCCAAGATCACCGCCGACTACTACGGCACCCAGACCCCGCTGCAGCAGCTCGCGAGCTTCACCTCGCAGGACGCGCGCACGATCCTGATCCAGGTCTTCGACCAGGGCGCGATGCCGGCGGTCGAGCGGGCGATCCGCGACTCCGACCTCGGCGTCAACCCCGCCAACGACGGCAAGGTGCTGCGCTGCGTGTTCCCCGAGCTCACCGAGGAGCGCCGCAAGGAGTACATCAAGCTCGCGCGCGGCAAGGCCGAGGACGGCCGGGTCTCGGTGCGCAACATCCGTCGCACGGCCAAGCAGGGCCTGGAGAAGCTCGAGAAGGACGGCGAGGTCGGCAAGGACGACGTCACCGGCGCGGAGAAGCGCCTCGACGCGATGACCAAGACCCACACCGACAAGATCGACGAGCTGCTCAAGCACAAGGAAGCCGAGCTGCTCGAGGTCTGAGCCCGCATCCATGACGACCTCCGAGCCACCGGCGCCCGAGCCGCCGATCGACCCGATCGAGCCGTCCGAGGCGATCAAGAAGGACCACGGCCGGGCCGGCCGTGACCTCCGCGCCGCGGTCATCTCGGCCGTCGTGCTGGTCGCGGCGATCCTGGTGTCGCTCTTCTTCTGGAAGACCGCCTTCATGGGGATCGTCGCGGTCGCCGTCGTCGTCGCGGTGTGGGAGCTGCACCAGGGGCTGTCCGCCAAGGACATCGACATCCCCGAGCAGCCGCTCATGCTCGGTGGCGTCGTGATGGTCGTCGTCGCCTACGTCTGGGGTGCGCCCGCGCTCGTCACCGCCACGGCGGTCACGGCGCTCGTGATCATGCTGTGGCTGCTGCGCCGTGGCGTGGACGGCTACGTCAAGAACGCCACGGCGTCGGTCTTCACGCTCGTCTACGTCCCGTTCCTGGCGTCGTTCGTGGCGCTGCTGCTCGGCGAGGGCGGCACCGCCCCCGCGTTCGGCCTCGACCTCGACGACCCCGGCGTGCGCGGCGTCATCACGTTCATCGCGATCACCGTCGCCTCCGACACCGGTGGCTACGTCGCCGGCGTCCTGTTCGGCAAGCACCCGATGGCCCCGGTCATCTCGCCGAAGAAGTCCTGGGAGGGCTTCGCCGGGTCGATGATCGCCACCATCGCGGTCGGTGTGTGGCTGGTCAGCTCGTTCCTCGACGGCGACTGGTGGGTCGGGGTGATCCTCGGCATCATCGCCGCCGTGATGGCGACGCTCGGTGACCTCTGCGAGTCGGTGATCAAGCGCGACCTCGGCATCAAGGACATGAGCCAGGTGATCCCCGGCCACGGCGGCCTGATGGACCGGCTGGACTCGCTCCTCGCCACGATCGCCCCGATCTGGCTGGTGCTCTACTACCTCGTCTACTGAGGGATGCTCCACCTCGTCCGGCACGGCCGCCCGCTGATGGTTCCCGGCATGCCCGCAGCCGAGTGGGACCTCGACCCCGCGGCGTACGACGACGTCTGGGCGCTGCGGTCCTCGGGCCGTCTCCCCGCCCGGGCGGCGTGGCTCGCCTCGCCGGAGCCGAAGGCGCTCCAGACCGCGGGGCTGCTCACCGACGGCGAGGTCGGCGTGGTCGACGACCTGCGCGAGCACCAGCGGTCGGGGGAGTGGGTCGACGACTTCCCGGCTGCGGTCCGTCGGGCGTTCGCGGAGCCCGACGTGCCTGCGGCCGTGGGGTGGGAGCCCCTGACCGCGTGCCGCGACCGCGTCACCCGGGCCGTACGCCGGATCCTCGAGGTCCACGGTGACGACGACGTGGTCCTCACCGGCCACGGGACGGCCTGGACGCTGGTCGTCGCCGACCTGACCGGGGAGCCGCCCGACCTCGACCGCTGGGCGGCCCTGGCGATGCCTGACGTGATCAGCCTGCCGTGAGGTCGCGATGAACCTCCACTCGTACGAGTGGATGTTCATCGGGCGTCCCGCTCGATCTGCCGCACGTGCCCTGCATTTCCACGCGTGCGAGTGGAAATCCATCCCACCGCGTGCCACGCGCAGCCGCGCGCGACCGACGTCCTAGGCTGGACCCGTGGAGACGCAGGACGTGCATGCAGAGGTGGCGCCCCCGCAGGAGCGGCAGCGCTTCGCGTGGTGGCACGCCAGCCACCCCACGTTCGCGGGGATCACCGGCTTCTTCGCCGGGATGCTCTTCGTCACCGCGCTGCCCGGCGCATTCGTCGGCTTCCTGCGCCTGCTGTTCAGCTACGAGACCGCCGAGCAGCTGTTCCCCCTTGTGCTCCTCGCCCTGGCGTTGCCGATCTTCATGCTGGTCAAGCGCAAGACGCGCCGCTTCGCGCAGTTCATGTTCGTCGGCATGCTCGTGACCGCGCTGGTCGTCCTGGGCGTCACGTCGCTGGTCCTCTACTTCATGGTCGACGCCTGAGACCGTCCCGCTCGGGTCGCTGACTCGCCGCGGTGACCGTCGGGGTGGGAGACTCGGACACGATGTCCGAGACCGTTGAGCCCATCAAGACCCTGCCCCTCGTCTTCGACGAGCCGCGTGGCCGCAAGAAGCCGCCGCGCCACCTCGCCGACCTCGACGAGGCGGGCCGCAATGCGCTGCTCGAGGAGATGGGACTGCCGGGCTTCCGGGCCAAGCAGCTCTCCACCCACTACTTCGGCCGCCTCGTCGACGACCCCGCGGAGATGACCGACCTTCCCGCCACCCAGCGTGACGAGCTGGTCGCGGCGCTGCTCCCCGACCTGATGACCCCGCTGCGCACGCTCGAGGCCGACAAGGGCACCACCCGCAAGACGCTCTGGAAGCTGTTCGACGGCGCGCTCGTCGAGTCGGTCCTGATGCGTTATCCCGACCGGGCCACCGTCTGCGTCTCCAGCCAGGCCGGCTGCGGCATGGCCTGCCCGTTCTGCGCCACCGGCATGGGCGGCCTCCAGCGCAACATGACGACCGCCGAGATCGTCGAGCAGGTCGTCGCCGGCGCCCGGTCGATGGCCCGCGGTGAGGTGCCCGGCGGTCCGGGCCGCGTGTCCAACGTCGTCTTCATGGGCATGGGCGAGCCGCTCGCCAACTACAAGGCCGTCATCGGGGCCGTACGCCGCCTCGTCGACCCGTCGCCGGCGGGTCTGGGCATGAGCGCCCGCGGGATCACCGTCTCCACCGTCGGCCTGGTGCCACGGATCAACCAGCTGACCGAGGAGGGCATCCCGGTCACCCTCGCGCTGAGCCTGCACGCGCCCGACGACGAGCTGCGCAACGAGCTGGTCCCGATCAACACCCGCTTCTCGGTCGCCGAGACCGTCGAGGCGGCGTGGAACTACGCCCGCGTGACCAAGCGGCGCGTCTCGATCGAGTACGCCATGATGCGTGGCATCAACGACCAGGCCCACCGCGCCGACCTCCTCGGCGACGTCCTGAACTCCTACGGCGACTGGGGCTGGGTGCATGTCAACCTGATCCCGCTCAACCCGGTCGAGGGCTCGAAGTGGACGGCGTCCGACCCGGCCGACGAGCGCGAGTTCGTCCGTCGGCTCGAGGCCAAGGGCATCCCGACCACGGTCCGCGACACCCGCGGCCGCGAGATCGACGGCGCCTGCGGTCAGCTCGCCGCCAAGGAGTAGGTCCGTGCAGGCGTCGAGGCCTGTTCACGTGTCGTCTGCCTGACCCGGGGTGTCCGTTGCGGATCGCTTCCTAGCGTCCGTGGCATGGACCTGCTCGAGAGGCGGCGTCGCCGCCGCACGGCACCTGTCACCCACCTCTCCCGTCACGCCGGGACCGGTCAGCGGCTCCGCGTCCTGGTCGTCACCGAGTCCTTCCTGCCGCAGGTCAACGGCGTCACCAACTCCGTACGCCGCGTGCTCGAGCACCTCGCCGCCGAGGGCCACGAGGCCGAGCTGGTCGCGCCGACCGGCCCGTCGACGTACGCCGGCTTCCCGGTCACCCACGCCCGCGGGGCGAGCCTGCCGTTCTACTCCGAGTTCCGGATCGGGCTCGAGACCCGTCGCCGGCTGCGCGCCACGATGCAGCGGTTCGCCCCCGACGTCGTCCACATCGCCTCACCGGCGGCCCTCGGCTACCAGGCGGCCGGGGCTGCCCGCTCGCTGGGCATCCCCACCGTGGCGATCTACCAGACCGACCTCGTGGGCTTCGCTGATCGGTACGCCGTCCCCGGCGGCGCCCGCGCGATGGAGGCCCTGACGCGGCGGATCCACCTCGGGGTCGACCGCACCCTGGCGCCGTCGACCGCGAGCATCGACCAGCTCGACCGGCTCGGGATCGGCGACGTCGCGCGCTGGCCCAGGGGAGTGGACCAGGACCAGTTCCACCCCGGCCGTCGCGACGAGGCGCTGCACCGCGAGCTCGCACCCCACGGCGAGCAGCTCGTCGGGTACGTCGGTCGACTCGCGCCCGAGAAGGAGCTCGAGCTGCTCGCCCACGTCGACCGGCTCCCCGGCGTCCGGCTGGTGCTGGTCGGCGGCGGCCCCGAGGAGGCGCGCCTGAGGGCGCTGCTGCCGGACGCCGTCTTCCTCGGGGTGCTGCACGGTGACGAGCTCGCCCGGGCCTACGCCACGCTCGACGTCTTCGTCCACACCGGTCGTCACGAGACCTACTGCCAGTCCGCGCAGGAGGCGCTCGCCAGCGGCGTCCCGGTCGTGGCGCCGCGGTCCGGCGGGCCGATCGACGTCGTCGACGACACGGTCGCGGGCCACCTCTACGAGCCCGGCGACGCCGGCGAGCTGGTCCGCCATGTCGAGCGGCTCGTCACCCACCCGGTGCTCCGGCGCCGGATGGCGGTGGCCGCGCGCCAGAGCGTGCGTGGGCGGACCTGGCAGGCCGTCAACGAGCTGCTCGTCGAGCACTACCGCGACGTCAGCGTCCCCGTCGTGGGCCGTCGCCGCGCCGGCTGACGCCTCAGCCCGCCACCACCGCGACGGCCTCCTCGACGCTGTCGACGAGGTGCACGTGGCCCTCCATCGCCCGCCCGCGGGCCAGCGCCCGGAGCAGCGGCCACACCGGCAGCTCCTCGGTCCAGTGCGCCCGGCCGAGGAGCACCATCGGCGCGACGGACGAGGCGTCGGCGTAGTAGTTCTCGCAGGCGTCCTGGAAGACCTCCTGCACGGTGCCGCCGGCGCCGGGGAGGAAGACGATGCCGGCGTTGCAGATATCCAGCAGGAGCGCCTCGCGCGGTGCGTTGCTGAAGTACTTCGCGATGGACCTGGCGAACGGGTTGGGCGGCTCGTGGCCGTAGTGCCACGTCGGGATGCCCAGCGACTCCCGGCCGTCCGGGGTGGCGTCGACGACCTCGAACGCGGCGTCGGCCCAGGCGCCGATGCTCGGCCGGAAGGACGGCACCCGGGCGACCGTCGCGAGCGCGCCTGCCAGGTCGCCCGGCACGAAGGCGCCGAGGTTGGCGGCCTCCATCGCTCCCGGTCCGCCGCCGGTGGCGACCGTGTGGTGCGCGCCGAGCTCGTGGCCGAGCCCCGCCGCGTCGGCGTACGGCTGGCTGCCGCGCTCGACGGCGTGACCGCCCATCACGCCGACGATGTCGCGGCCGCGGACCCAGTCGGCCATCGCCGCGTCGACCTGGTGGTCGTGCAGCGCCCGTGCCAGCGTGTCGTCCGGGGTGGCCGGGCCCCGCGACCAGGCGTAGGCCCGGGCGTCGAGCGAGTCCTCGTAGCGAGGCGCGTCGTAGAGCTCGCGCGGTGAGTAGAGGGTCGTGCGGTAGGGGTCGACCGGAATGCCGGGGATGTCGTGGAGCACGATCCCGCCCGCCAGGCGTACGGCGTCGTCGTCACCGTCGGCGAACTCGCACCCGAGGAACAGCGACTGGGCCAGCGACCGCTCGAGCAGCGCCGGCCCGCGCTCGGTGAGGTCGAGACCGACCACCCGCCAGCCCGCGAGCGACCGCGCACCCCCGGCCAGGTGGCGGTCGAGGTCGGCGAGGGTGGTCACGTCGAGGACCCGTCCGCGGCTGTGCTTCACGGGCGCCAACCTATGCCGCTGGCCCTTGAGTCTCTGGAGACTCAGGGGCCAGCGGCGGTCAGAAGGCGTGCGCCATGAGCTCCCCGAACAGCTCCTGCTCGTCGACCGGGAGCCCGCGTGAGCGGAACCAGGCGCACATGTTGGCGCAGTCGCGCAGCAGGAAGTCCATCCCGCGCGGGTTGCCGACGAGGTCGACGACCTGCGGCAGGTCGATGATGACCAGCCGCTCGCCGGCGGCGAGGGTGTTGTAGGGCGAGAGGTCGCCGTGGACGATCCCCGACTGCACCATCGTGCCGAGCGCGTCGCGGAGCTGCTCGTAGTAGCTCTCGACCAGGTCGGGCTCCGGGCGCACCTGCGCGACACGCGGAGCGGTGTCGACCTCGCCGTCGACGGTGACGGTGATCCACTCCATCATCAGCTCGGTCTCGTCGATCTGGACCGGGTAGGGGACCGGCAGGCCGAGCTCCCAGCAGCGGCGGAGCGCGTTCCACTCCGAGATCGCCCACTCGCCGGCGGCCACCTGCTTGCCCCAGGTGGACTTCCGCTTGAGGGCGCGCTCGTCGCGCGAGCGCTTCATCGAACGGCCCTCGGTGTAGGCCGCGGCGCGGTGGAAGGTGCGGTGGTCGGTGTCCCGGTAGCGCTTGGCCGCCATGACGACGGCGCTGCCCGGGGTGTGCGGGTCCTCGCGCTCGACGAGGAAGACGTCGGCCTCCTTGCCGGTCTTGAGGACGCCGAGCTCGGTGTCGATGGCGCCGCTGGACACCACGACCCAGTCGGGTCGCGGTTCGGGGCCGCGCATCAGGGCCTCGAGGTCCTCCCAGCGGGACCAGCGTTGACCCTCGCCGAGCTCGTCGGCGTAGGTGTCGAAGTCGAAGACGAACGACTCGTCGATGCCCTCGAGGGGCGAACGGTCGTCAGGCCGGAGGAAGTCCTCCGGGAACTGCGGGTGAGTGTGGTGCGACAACGTGGGTGCTCCATGTGTGCGAAAGGTGGTCGGCGGACAGGCCGAGGACAGTGATGGACATGTCACGGCTCCTTTCGGACACGGGCAGCGCGGATCGACACCCGGTTTCGCGGCCAGTCTGACGGACCGGCTCGTTGCGCGCACGCGAATTACGGCGTGGGCTAGGTTCGGGCGGTGACCTCACGAGCCATGCCACGCCCGCTCCTCGCAGCCGCGATCTGCGCCGCCATGACCGTCGGCCTCACCAGCGCGACGGCCACCGCGGAGGCGCCGTTCGTCGCGCCCGTCGACGGGGCGTCGGGCATCGGCGACCCCTACTGGCCGCTCGACGGCAACGGCGGCATCGACGTGACGTCGTACGAGATCCGCAACAGCTATGCCTTCGACACCAAGCGGCTCGCCGGCCGCACCCGCGTCGAGCTGACCGCGACGAGCGACCTGCGCAGCCTCTCCCTCGACTTCCTGCTCGACGTCTCGAAGGTGACCGTCGACGGTGCTGCCGCCGACTTCACGAAGACCGACGAGGGGCACGAGCTGCGGATCACCCCCGCCGAGCCGCTGCTCGCCGGCACCGACCACGCGGTGGTGGTGTCGTACGCCGACCACCCGGCGTCGCACTCCTACGCGGGCGAGAACAGCTGGCTGGCCACCTCGCGCGAGGTCGTCACGATGAACGAGCCGCACATGGCGCCGTGGTGGTTCCCGAGCAACGACCACCCGCAGGACAAGGCGATGGTCGACGTGAGGATCCGCGTGCCCAACGGCCGCGAGGTGATCTCCAACGGCAAGCTGAAGGGACGGCAGGTCGGCAAGCGGTCGACGACCTGGCACTGGCGTGCCGACGAGCCGATGGTGCCCTACCTCGCGTTCTTCGCGGCCGGCGACTTCACCATCGCCAAGGGCGTCCACAAGGGGCTCCCGTGGCTGGTCGCCGTCTCCCAGGCGCTCGGCCAGGTCGACGAGGACGCCAGCATGCGGCTGATGCGCAAGACCCCGGCCGTCGTCGCCGGCCTCGAGAAGGACCTCGGCGACTACCCGTTCTCGGTCGTCGGCGGGCTCACCACCTCGATCAACAGCGGCTTCGCGCTGGAGAACCAGACCCGGCCCACCTATCCCGCCGTCGGCAGCAGCTACACCAGCCTCGTCGTGCACGAGCTCGCGCACCAGTGGTTCGGCGACGACGTCGCCGTCCAGCAGTGGCGCGACATCTGGCTCAACGAGGGCTTCGCGACCTTCATGGAGTGGCGCTGGTCGGAGAAGCACGGCGGCCGCACCGCCGCGACGATCCTCGACGACTACTACAGCAACGTCGGGGCCGAGTCGGACTTCTGGCAGGTCACCGTCGCCGATCCCGGCGCCGCGAAGATCTTCGACGACTCGGTCTACGGCCGCGGTGCGATGACGCTGCAGGCGCTGCGCAACCGCGTCGGCAACCAGGACTTCTGGCGGATCCTGCGCACGTGGATCCGCGAGCAGAACGGCGGCAACGGCTCGAGCGAGGAGTTCGAGGCGCTCGCCGCGCGGGTCAGCGGCGAGGACCTCACCGGCTTCTTCACCGCGTGGCTCCGCACTGCCGCCAAGCCGGCCAAGAGCGCCGACAACGGTCTCCTCTGAGGTCGCCCGTGGCACCCGTGAACTGGTTCCGGCCGCCCGCCGACGGCGACCCCGGCACGCTCAACGCCTGCTACGAGGCGCTCGACATCCACGTCGTGCGCGGCCGGGCCGACGACGTCGCCGCCACCGTCGAGGGGCAGGACCTCACCTTTGCCCGGCTGCTCACCGAGGTGGCCGCCTGCGGCGGGGTGCTCCGCGCCTTCGGCGTCGGGCTCGGCGACCGGGTGGTGGTGAGCGAGCTGTCGCCGGAGAACCGCATCGTGGTCCCGCTCGCGGTGGCCCGCGTCGGTGCTCTGGCGGCCTACGACAACACGGTGGGCGCCGCGGGCAAGGTGCGCGTCGACGCCACCGGGTTCGGGGTCGACGGCGACGAGGTGTCGTGGGACGTCGCGATGCGGGCCGGTCGCACCGACCCGGCGGGCTGCGCCGACGTGCCGGGTGACGCCGTCATGGCCACCCACGGCGACGACGTCCTGACCGTGCTGGCGGCCGTCGGCGCGTCGGACGACCACAAGCCCGCCACACCGGCCGGAGCCACGCTCGTCGAGGTCGGCGGCGTGAGGTTCTGGTCGTTCGACACGCCCTGAGCGGCCCGCCACGCACCTGACAGACTGGGCGCCGTGACCGCCCGCGACATCGTGATCCTCGGCTCGACCGGCTCCATCGGCACGCAGGCGCTCGACCTCGTCCGCGCCAACCCCGACCGGTTCCGCGTCGTCGGGCTCACCGCCGGCGGGTCCAACCCCGAGCTGTTCGAGGCGCAGGTCGCCGAGTTCGCACCTGCCTTCTCCGGGCTGGGGGAGGAGGCGTCGACCGAGGCCGCCGGCCGCGCGTGCGACGTCGTGCTCAACGGCATCACCGGAGCCGTTGGGCTCCGGCCGACGCTGGCCGCTCTCGACGCCGGTACGACGCTCGCGCTGGCCAACAAGGAGTCGCTGATCATGGGCGGCTCGCTGGTCACCGACCGCGCGCGGCCGGGCCAGATCGTCCCGGTCGACTCCGAGCACTCGGCGCTCGCGCAGTGCCTGCGCGCCGGGTCCCACGACGACGTACGCCGGCTCGTGCTGACCGCGTCGGGCGGGCCGTTCCGCGGGCGCACCCGCGACGACCTCGCCGAGGTCACCGTCGAGGAGGCCCTCCAGCACCCGACCTGGTCGATGGGACCGGTCATCACGATCAACTCGGCCACGCTGGTCAACAAGGGGCTCGAGGTGATCGAGGCCCACCTGCTCTTCGGCATCCCGCTCGACCGGATCGACGTCGTCGTGCACCCCACGAGCGACGTCCACTCGATGGTGGAGTTCGTCGACGGCTCGACGATCCTGCAGGCCAGCCCGCCGACGATGATGATCCCGATCGCGCTCGGTCTCGCGTGGCCCGACCGGGTGCCCGACGCCGCTCCCGGGTTCGACTGGAGCACGCCCGGCACGTGGGAGTTCTTCCCGCTCGACGACGAGGCGTTCCCGGCCGTGTCGCTGGCCCGGACCGCCGGCGGGCTCGGCGGCACCGCCCCCGCCGTCTACAACGCCGCCAACGAGGAGTGCGTCGAGGCGTTCCGCGGGGGACGCCTGCGCTTCGTGGACATCATCCCCACGGTTGCCGCGGTCCTCGCCGCCCACGACGTACGATCGGGGGAGCACCTCTCCGTGGACGACGTCCTCGCCGCCGATGCCTGGGCTCGCGAGGAAGCGTCGGCCCTGATCGCCGACAAGGACGTCCCTGCATGACCCCCCTGCTCTACACGTTGGGCGTCGTCGCCTTCGTCCTGGCGATCCTCGTCTCGATCGGGCTGCACGAGTTCGGCCACCTGGTCCCGGCGAAGAAGTTCGGCTGCAAGGTGCCCCAGTGGTTCATCGGCTTCGGGCCGACGGTCTGGAGCAAGCAGATCGGCGACACCGAGTACGGCGTGAAGGCCATCCCGCTCGGCGGCTACGTGAAGATCGTCGGGATGCTGCCCCCGGGCGCGCAGGACCTCGTCGAGGAGACGACGTACGACGAGGACGGCGAGCCGGTGCACAAGGTGCGCCGCTCCAACACCGGGATGTTCACCCAGCTGATCTCCGACGCCCGCGCGGCCGAGTGGGAGTACGTCAAGCAGCACGACACCGACCGGCTCTTCTACCGCCTCGCGTGGTGGAAGAAGGTGATCGTGATGGCGGGCGGGCCGATGGTCAACATCGCCATCGCGTTCTCGCTGTTCGTGCTGCTGTTCGCGACCTACGGCAACCCGCGCGACCAGGTCATCGAGCCGACCGTCGCGTCGGTGCCCGCCTGCGTGATCCCCGTCGAGGAGGCCGGCCGCGCCTGCACGTCCGACGACCCGCCCACGCCCGCTGCGCAGGCCGGGATCCGGCCCGGCGACGTGATCGTGAGCTTCAACGGCACGCCGTTCAGCGACTGGGACAGCTTCCAGTCGCAGATCCGCGACAACGCCGACGGCGATGCCGTCATCGAGGTCCGACGCGACGGCGAGCTGCTCACGCTGCAGACCAACACGACCGTCACGCTGCGCCAGACCTCGGTCGAGGACGACGCGCTCACCGAGGTCGGCTTCCTCGGCGTGCAGCCCGAGGTCAGCCTCGCGACGGGCGGCCCGATCTACACCGCCATCCAGATGGAGACGATGACGGTCGAGACGGCGAAGGCCCTCGGCCAGCTGCCGGTCAAGGTCTACGAGGTGGGCCGCGCGATCGTCGGGCTCCAGGAACGCGAC
Source organism: Nocardioides baculatus (assembly GCF_016735675.1). Taxonomy (GTDB): domain Bacteria; phylum Actinomycetota; class Actinomycetes; order Propionibacteriales; family Nocardioidaceae; genus Nocardioides; species Nocardioides baculatus. Next base: position 291,314 of record NZ_JAERSG010000002.1, read on the forward strand.
CCCGAGAGCCCGGTCTCCATCGTCGGCGGTGGCCGCTTCGCCGGTGAGGCCGCGGCGAGCGACGCCTTCCCGATGACCGAGAAGCTCGTCACGCTCCTGTTCCTCATCGCGAGCTTCAACTTCTTCATCGGCATGTTCAACTTCGTGCCCCTCCTGCCGCTCGACGGCGGCCACATCGCCGGCGCGCTCTACGAGGGCCTCAAGCGCGGGCTCGCCCGCCTGCGCGGTCGTCCCGACCCCGGTCACGTCGACGTCGCCAAGCTGCTGCCGGTGGCGTACGTCGTCGGGCTCGCGATGCTCGTGATGGGCGTGGTCCTGATCGTCGCCGACCTCGTCGTGCCGCTGCACCTGAGCTGAGCTCGAGGCTCCACGCCGACTCGGGGAGACGGGGCACCCCCTCCTAGACTGGCGGCATGACTTCCGTCGGCCTGGGCATGCCCGCGCTCCCGCCCCCCGTCCTGTCGCCGCGTCGCCAGACCCGCCAGATCAAGGTCGGGTCCGTCGGGGTCGGCAGCGACTCGCCGATCTCCGTGCAGTCGATGACGACGACGCTCACGTCCGACGTCAACGCCACGCTCCAGCAGATCGCCGAGCTCACCGCGACCGGCTGCGACATCGTGCGTGTCGCCTGCCCGAGCCAGGACGACGCCGACGCGCTGCCCGCCATCGCGCAGAAGTCGCAGATCCCGGTCATCGCCGACATCCACTTCCAGCCGAAGTACGTCTTCGCGGCCATCGACGCCGGCTGCGCCGCCGTACGCGTCAACCCGGGCAACATCCGCAAGTTCGACGACCAGGTCAAGGAGATCGCGAAGGCGGCCAAGGACCGCGGCACGTCGATCCGCATCGGTGTCAACGCCGGGTCGCTCGACAAGCGGATCATGGACAAGTACGGCAAGGCGACGCCCGAGGCGCTCGTCGAGTCGGCCGTCTGGGAGGCGAGCCTCTTCGAGGAGCACGACTTCCACGACTTCAAGATCTCGGTCAAGCACAACGACCCCGTCGTGATGGTGCGTGCCTACGAGCTGCTCGCCGAGGCCGGCGACTGGCCCCTGCACCTCGGCGTCACCGAGGCCGGCCCGGCCTTCCAGGGGACCATCAAGTCCTCGGTCGCCTTCGGGCACCTGCTCAGCCAGGGCATCGGCGACACGATCCGCGTCTCGCTCTCCGCGCCCCCGGTCGAGGAGGTCAAGGTCGGCCTCCAGATCCTGGAGTCGCTCAACCTCAAGCCGCGCCGTCTCGAGATCGTCTCCTGCCCGAGCTGCGGCCGCGCCCAGGTCGACGTCTACAAGCTCGCCGAGGAGGTCACCGCCGGCCTCGACGGGCTCGAGGTGCCGCTGCGCGTCGCCGTGATGGGCTGCGTCGTCAACGGTCCCGGCGAGGCCCGTGAGGCCGACCTCGGCGTCGCGTCCGGCAACGGCAAGGGCCAGATCTTCGTCAAGGGCGAGGTCATCAAGACCGTCCCCGAGTCGCAGATCGTGGAGACCCTCATCGAGGAGGCCATGCGCCTCGCCGAGGGCATGGAGCCGGTCGAGGGCTCCGAGGCGTCGGTCTCCGTCTCCTGACGCTCCACCATGGGATGTCGACCGACCTGCACGTCCCACGGTCGATCAACCATGGGAAGTGCAGGTTCGCCGACATCCCACGGTGAAGCAGCAGGACAGCACGCACGGCGTGAGTAGGCTCCGAGCGTGCTGAGGACCCGCGGGGTAGGACAGGTGCGCGTGCTGGGCCCGGGCGACCGGGACAGCTTCGTCGCGCTCGCGGAGCAGGACCCGGTGGTCAACGTGTTCGCCGACTACCGCGCCCGCCTGACCAACCTCGACGAGCGGTGGCTCGGCGGCCAGGTGTGGGGACGGTTCGAGGACGACGTGCTCGTCGCCGGGTGCCACCTCGGAGCCAACCTCGTGCCGGTGCAGTGCACGCCCGCCGACGTCGGTGCCTTCGCCGACGTGGCGCTCCGGCGCCGCAACAGCGTCGGGACGATCGTCGGGCCCAGCGACGTCGTGGCGGCGCTGTGGGAGCTGGTCGGTCCGAAGTGGGCGCAGCCACGCGAGATCCGGGCGCGCCAGCCGCACCTCCAGACGGACCGGCTCCCGACGACACCGGGCGACCCCGGCGTACGCCTCACGACGCCCGCGGACCTCGAGGTCCTCTACCCGGCCTGCGTCGCGATGTACACCGAGGAGGTCGGCGTCTCGCCGGAGAACGACGCAGGCGGCGGCGACCTCTACCGCGCACGGATCCGCCAGCTCATCGGCCGCGGCTGGTCGATGGCGAGCTTCGACGACGCCGGAGTGGTGTTCAAGGCCGAGGTGGCCTGCGCGACGCCGTACGCCGCCCAGGTGCAGGGCGTCTGGGTGCGACCGGATCGCCGGGGCGAGGGCCTCGCGGTGACGGGCATGGCGGCGGTCGTGGAGCACGTCCTGGGGAGCGGCATGGCCCCGGTCGTCTCGCTCTACGTCAACGAGTGGAACGAGCCCGCACGGGCGGCGTACGCCCGGGTCGGTTTCGAGCAGACCGCGACCTTCGCCACGATGATGTTCTGACCCACCGGAAAAGGTCTGCGAAGAAAGTTCTGCCGGAGGTGTATCAGCACGGCGGTGCCGTGCACCTGTGCTGACATGGGGACAATGGTCACCATGTCGGAGAACCGGAGAGCTGAGGGGCAGCTCGAGCAGTCACCGTGGGACAAGGCCAGTGGGGCGTTCATCGCGTGGAGGTCGGGGGACCCCACCGCCGTGGACGAGCTGGTCGCCACGATGACACCGGTGCTCTGGCACGTGGTGAGGGCATACGGGCACGACCGCGAAGCGGCTGAAGACGTCATTCAGGCGACGTGGGTCGGGTTCGTGCGCCTGCACCAGACCATCGAGGACCCCAAGGCGGTCGCGTCCTGGCTGATCACCTCGGCCAGGCGCGGCGCTGCCGCCCATGCCAGGACCGCGCGTCGTGCGGCCCCGGTGCAGGACGAGACGCTGCACGCCGTGCTCCCGGACGAGGAGTCGGCGGAGGCGCTCGCCGTGCGTGGCGACGAGGCGGCACGGCTGTGGGGAGCCGTGGCGTCCGTCGACGAACGCTGCCGCAAGCTGTTGCGCGTCGTTGCCTTCATGGACCGACCGGACTACCACTCCCTGAGCCAGGACCTCGACATGCCCGTCGGGAGCATCGGACCCACGCGGGCCCGCTGCCTGGCGAAGGTCCGAACTGCACTGACGAAAGGAGGCGGGCGATGACTGACGGGGACGCTGGAGCAGACGTTGCTCTCCTCGAGGAGCTGCGCACCATGTGGGTGACCTACGACCCTCCGCCGCCCGGCCTGACCGCCGCGATGATCGCCGTCGTCGCCGCCGCGGACCTCGACGAGGAGTGGGAGCTGCTGACACTGGTCAGCGACTCGGCCCACGAGCCCGCCGCACAGGTGCGCGGTCTGAGCACCGCTCGGGTGCTCTACTTCAACGCCGCGGCCGGCTGGTCGCTCGAGGCCGAGATCGACGGCAACGACGTCAAGGGCCAGCTGCTCGACCACCCCGGAGACCCGGGGTCCGTCGAGATCGCGCTGGAGAACCGCGACGGCGCGTCCTGGACGACCGAGGTCGACGAGGTCGGCTTCTTCGCCCTCGAGGCCGAGGCGGTCGGTTCCGTACGGTTCGTGGTCACCATCGACGGCCGGATCGCCCGCAGTCGCTGGCTCGACGTCTGAGGACGGCTCGCGCCTGACCGGGCACGGGGCCGGTCAGGCAGGGCTGCTCACTCGCGGCCCGTCACGAGAACGGGTGCAGCTCCCGGTGTGGTCCGATGATCGGGTCGGAGTCGTGGACCGCGGTCGCCAGCACGGCGTCGCGGGCCTCGGCCGCCGACGACCCCGTCTCGCTGATCTGCCGGGCGATCATCCCCGCCACGACCGGCGCCGCGAACGACGTACCGCTCCAGCGCGCCAGGCCCGTGGAGAACACGCGTACGTCTCCCTTGTCGGGCGTCTCGTGGCACACGAAGGTGCCGTCGGGGAAGGCATTCACGAGGTTGCGCCCGAGCGTGAAGACGTCGGCGGAGACGCCGTAGTTGGAGAACTCCGACACGCGACCGTCGCGGTCGAGCGAGCCCACGCCGACGGCCCAGCGGAAGGCAGCGGGCCAGAACGGTGCGGCCCACGAGTCGTTGCCCGCTGCGGCGACGAGCACGCAGTCGGCGTCCTCGAGGTAGCGGCGGTGGAATCGACGGAAGGCGATCGACGGGCGGTCCAGGTGGGTCCGGCAGCCGGCCGACAGGTTGATGACCTGTGGCTTGTGCTTCATCGCCTGCTCGAGCTGGATGACGATCTCGGACTCCAGGATGCCGCCGCCGCCGACGCCGCCGACGGCGAAGCCCTCGACGTGGACCTGCGTCTTCGGCGCCATGCACCGCACGACGCCCGCGATGAACGTGCCGTGTCCGGCGTAGGGCCGCAGCTCGGGCCCGTTGTCCTCGTCGTCTCCCGTCACGCCCTCGAGCCACGGCGTACGTCCGTCGGTGCCGGACGGCGGGTTCCACCCGGTGTCGACGACGACGACGCTGACCTCGCACCCCTTCTCCTGCGGGGCGACCGGCGGCCACGGCTCGGTCAGACCGGTCTCCTGCGGCTCCACGGCGGGACAGGCCGTACCGCCGCCACCCCCGCCCGGGGAGACGTGGACCCAGTGGTCGGGCGTCGCCGCCCCGGGGCGCAGTCCGCTCCGTTCGAGGAGGTCGACCACGTCGGGCACGGTCTCCCCGCCGGGACGTGCCGGCAGCACGTAGCGCACGAGGTCGCCACCCAGGATGCGTACGTCGTCGCGACGCGGCTCTCCGGCGAGGAGGTCCTTGTCGAGCCGGTCGAACGCAGCCTCGAGCGCGTCGACGTCCTCGTCACCCACGAGCAGGTGGTCGGGGTGGAACAGGAACGTGAAGTCGGCCGGCGCCTCGGTGTTCCAGGCGACCTGTCCGTCGTTGGCCTTGCGCAGGTCCCTGAGCTGGTCCGTGCTGCGTCGTCGTCGGTCGTCGCCGATCATCCAGTCGCCCATGGTCCGACGCTAGTCCCGGGAGGGGCTCCACGGTGCGGATTCCGCACAAGGGCCGAGCCCGATCGGCAAGGATGGTGCCGTGGACCGGGCCGAGGCGGACGAGGTGCTGCGCACGGTGTTCACCGACCTGGCCGCGGCGCGCGCGACGGCCGAGGCCGAGCTCGTCGCGGACCCGGACCCCCACATCGCCTCGATCGGGCACCAGGTGGTCGGGATCGTGCTGCGCGAGCTCGGACATGCCGACCGGGCGATCGCCGAGCTGAGGACCGCGCTGCGGCTCGCGCGTCGGTCCGACGATGCCGAGCGGTGGCCGGACGTGGTGGCCACCCTGGGGATGTCGCTGGCGCTCACCCGCCGGGTGAGCGAAGGACTCCGCCACCTCGATCACGCCGCAGCCGCGCTCGAGGGGCTGCCCCGGGGCCGCGTGCTGGTGCGCCGTGCGTACGTCACGGGGCACCTGATGGCCCGCTTCGAGGAGACCGCCACCGACCTGCGCGAGGCGCGCCGCCTCTTCGCCGGCGCCGGTGACGAGGTGTGGGAGGCGCGGGCGCTCAACCTCCAGGGCCTCGCCGACGCCAAGCTCGGCTCGCTGGACTCGGCTGCCGAGGCGTTCGCGCTGTTCGGGGAGCTGTCGGCCCGCGCGGGCCACCCCCTGGAGGTCGCGATCGCACGCCACAACGTGGGCTGGGTGTCCTACCTGCGGGGCGACCTGCCGCAGGCGCTCGAGGCGTACGCCGACGCGCGGGCGCAGTTCGACGCGCTGGGCATGACGAGTGTCGACCTCGTCCTCGACCAGGCCACGTCCTACCTGGCCGGCGGCCTCGCGGACGACGCCCTCGCCGTCGCCGAGCAGGCCCTGGTCGCCCGGCCCCTCCTGGCCCGCGAGCGCGCCGACCTGCTCGTCTCGGTGGCCGAGTCGGCCCTGGCGGCGCGGGACTGGCCCCGCGCCGCCTCGGCAGCCGACGAGGGCGCGGCGCTGATGCGCGCCCAGTCGCGCCGCGTCCCCAGCCTGGAGGCCGACCTGTTCGCCATCGCCGCGCGGACCGAGATGGGACTGCCGTCCGGACCGCTGCTGCGCCGCGCTGAGCGGCTGGTCCACCGGATGCGGGAGGCCTCGATGCCGCAGCTCGCCCAGGCGCTGCTGCTGGGGGCGCGACTGGCGCGGGACGTGCGCTCGCCCCGCGCGGCCGCCCTGGCCGCCGCGTGGCTCGAGGAGGCGTCGGCCAGCCGCCACGCCCGCACGCACGCGGTCCGCGCGCTGGGCTGGCTCGCGCTGGCCCAGCGCCGTGACGCCGCCGGCGACCGCGGCGGCGTGCTGCGGGCGTGCGACCGCGGGCTGCGCGCGCTCGACGAGCACCGGGCGACCCTCGGCAGCCAGGAGCTCCGCGCGGTCATGACGGGTCACGGAGGCGCGCTCGCCGAGCTCGGCACCCGTACCGCACTGGCCTCCGGCGACAGCCGCCGGCTGCTCCAGTGGTCCGAGCGCTGGCGCGCCAACGCCCTCGTCCTACCGTCGACCGCCGCCGCCCACGATCCGGGGACCGCCACCGACCTCGCCGCCCTCCGCGCCCAGCACCAGGTGCTCACCGCGGCGCGCGCGCAGGGCGAGCGCACCGACCAGCTCCAGGCACGCGTCACCCGACTCGAGCAGCTGGTCCGCCGGCGGCTGCTGCACGCCCGCGGCACGGGCGAGACCGCCTCGACGCTGGACGTCGCAGAGCTCCTCGACGCCCTGCGCGCCGACGACACGGTGCTGGTCGAGCTGACCGAGGTCGACGGATCGCTCCACGCCCTCGTCGCCGGGCGCGGACGTGTCCGCCACCTCCACGTCGGCGACGCGGCCAGCGCGGCGAAGGCCGTCGACTTCGCGCTCTTCTCGCTGCGGCAGGCGGCGCGTGGTCGACGGGCCCAGCTCGACGTCGCCGGCGCCCGGCTCCAGCGCGCGCTGCTCGGCGACGCGCTCGACGGCCGTGGTGCATCACGGGTCGTCGTGTCCGGGACCTCGACCCTCCAGGGCGTGCCGTGGGGGTTGCTGCCGGCGCTCGCCGACCGCCCCGTGACGAGTACGCCGTCCGCGCGGCTGTGGCTCCGCGCCCGATCGGCTGCCGCGCAGACCGACCGGCGGGTGATGCTCGTCGGGCCGGGCCTGGGCAGTGGTGGCGCCGAGGTGCCCGCGGTGGCAGCCCAGGACGACCGGGCCGAGGTGCTCGACGGCGACCGCGCCACCGTGGCGGCCTCCCTGGCCGCGCTCGACGGCGCCGCGCTCGTCCACGTCGCTGCCCACGGACACTTCCGCGAGGACAGCCCGCTCTTCTCCTCCCTCACGCTCGCCGACGGACCGCTCCTCGTGCACGACCTCCAGCACCTGACCCACCCGCCGCACCGCGTCGTGCTGTCGGCCTGCGAGTCGGGCGTGATGGCGCCCGTCGGCGACCAGGAGCTCCTCGGCCTGGCCGCGGCGCTGCTGTCGATGGGCACGGCAGGAGTCGTGTCCAGCCTCGCCGAGGTCGACGACGCGGCGACCGTCGAGGTGATGGTGGCGCTGCACGCCGCCCTGCGCGAGGGCGGCGGGCTCGGCGACGCGCTGCTCGCCGCGCGTCAGGCGTCTGCCGGTGACCAGGTGCTGGCGGCCACCGCGGCGTCGTTCACCGTGGTGGGGACGTGACGGTCAGGGTGCCTGCACCTTCACCGGGTCGGTCGCGTTCTCGCACGTCGCAAGGGTGCAGCGCACGGTCGCGGCCTTGCGCTGGCCGTTGACGTCCAGCAGCACGACGCCGGTGGACTCCCACGACCAGCCGTCGAACCATCCCGTCGTCCAGGTCGCGAGCTTGCGGCCCTCGATCGCGCGCAGGTGGATCTCGCCGGGGCCGAGCCCGTCGGTGAGCTTGTGGAAGGTCAGCATCTGCGTGCCGTCGGGGGAGAAGGCGGCGACCCGCTCCCGGCACGAGCGCCAGATCTCCGTGCGGGGCCTGCTCAGCGTGCTCACGACCATGCAGCCGCCCTCGTAGGGGTCCTTCGTCCACGTGGTGAGCAGGTCGTGCGACAGGTCGACGTCGCCCGACAGCCCGCGAGCCAGGGTGCGCGTCCGGTTGCGTGCGAAGCCCCACGCGAAGGTGCGGCTGTCGCTGCCCAGGACGACCTTCTTCGCGTCCACGTCGAGGACGTCGGCGTACGCCATCGGACCCTTCGCGCCGAGCTCCTCGCCGTCAGCGGCGCGGGCGACGTGCACGACCACCTTGCTGCCCCTGCTGACGTACCGCGGCCAGGCGAGCGTGGTGCCGTCAGCCGACAGGACCACGCTCGAGGGGTCGATGTTGCGGAGCACGTCGGTGACGGAGCCGTCGCCCGAGACCCGGACCACACGACGGTTGCGCTTGTAGTCCGCGTTCTGCGTCCCGACCAGCCAGTCGCCGTCGGACTCGCCGACGATCCTGGCGATGCGGCCCGGGAGCTCCACCCGCCGGTCGCCGTCCACGAGGACGTCGCCCCACTGCCCGTCCTCGAGGTGCGGCACGGCGATGTCCGCGCCGCGCGGGAGCTCCTCCGGCTGGAGCTCGACGGCGGGCGCGGCGGCCTGCGCGGGCAGCGCCAGCGAGGCGATCGCGAGGACGGCGACGGTGATGATCGAGCGACGCATGGTGGTTCCCCCTGAGAAGTGGTGTCGGGTGGGAGACGCGCCGCAGGGACCGGTGGTTGCGCGGAAGGTGAATCTGGTTCGTCGTGCCCGGTGGCCCGCACCTATCCTTGCGCGCATGGCAGCCCGCATCCTCCGCATGTCCTCCCTCTTCGTGCGCACGCTGCGCGACGACCCCAACGACGCCGAGGTGCCGAGCCACAGGCTGCTGGTCCGCGCCGGCTACATCCGCCGCAACGCCCCGGGCATCTACACCTGGCTGCCGCTCGGCCTGCGCGTGCTGCGCAAGATCGAGGGCATCGTCCGCGAGGAGATGGACGACATCGGCGCCCAGGAGCTGTCGTTCCCGGCGCTGCTGCCCCGCGAGCCCTACGAGGCGACCAACCGCTGGACCGAGTACGGCCCCAACATCTTCCGTCTCCAGGATCGCAAGGGCGCCGACTACCTCCTCGGCCCCACCCACGAGGAGATGTTCACCCTCGTGGTCAAGGACCTCTACTCGTCCTACAAGGACCTGCCGCTCTCGATCTACCAGATGCAGACCAAGTACCGCGACGAGGCGCGTCCCCGCGCGGGCCTGCTGCGCGGGCGCGAGTTCATCATGAAGGACTCCTACTCCTTCGACGTCGACGACGCCGGCCTCGACGCGTCCTACGCCAAGCACCGCGAGGCCTACATCCGCATCTTCGACAAGCTCGGCTTCGAGTACGTCATCGTGCGCGCGCACGCCGGCGCGATGGGCGGCTCGAAGTCCGAGGAGTTCCTCGCCAAGGCGTCGGTCGGCGAGGACACCTACGTCACCTGCCCCGTGTGCGGCTTCGCCGCCAACGTCGAGGCCGTCGAGACGCCCTCGCCCGCCCCGGTGGCGTACGACGACGCGCCCGAGGCGCATGTGGAGGACACCCCCGACACGCCGACCATCGACTCCCTCGTCGAGCTGCTCAACGACCGGTTCCCGCGCGAGGACCGCGCGTGGCTGGCGGAGGACACGCTCAAGAACGTGCTGTTCGTCGTCACCCAGCTCGACGGCACCAGCGAGCCCCTGGCGATCGGCGTCCCCGGCGACCGCGAGGTCGACGCCAAGCGCCTCGAGGCGACGCTCTACCCGGCTGAGTTCCGGCCCTTCGGCGAGGAGGACTTCGCGAAGTACCCCGACCTCGTCAAGGGCTACATCGGTCCCGGCGTGCTGGGGGAGAAGGGCTCGTCCGGCATCCGCTTCCTCGTCGACCCGCGGATCGTGGAGGGCACCCGCTGGGTGACCGGCGCCGACCAGCCCGGCCGTCACGCGATCGACCTCGTGGTGGGTCGCGACTTCACCCCGGACGGGACGATCGAGGCCGCCGAGGTGCGCGCCGGTGACCCCTGCCCGCGCGGCGACGGGATCCTCGAGGCCGCCCGCGGCATCGAGATGGGCCACATCTTCCAGCTCGGCAGGAAGTTCGCCGACGCCCTCGGCCTCCAGGTGCTCGACGAGAACGGCAAGCTCGTCACGGTGACGATGGGCTCCTACGGCATCGGCCCCTCGCGCGCCGTCGCCGCGATCGCGGAGAACACGCTCGACTCGATGGGCCTCTGCTGGCCGCGCGCCGTCGCGCCGGCCGACGTCCACGTCGTCGCCGCGGGCAAGGACGACGCGATCTTCGACGCAGCCGAGAAGCTGGCCGAGGACCTCGCCGCCCAGGGCGTCGAGGTGATCTACGACGACCGCCGCGGCAAGACCAGCCCGGGCGTGAAGTTCAAGGACGCCGAGCTCATCGGGGTGCCGACGATCGTCACGGTCGGCCGCGGCCTCGCCGACGGCACCGTCGAGGTCCGCGACCGGAAGACCGACGTCCGCGAGGAGGTCGCGGTCGACGCCGCGGCCGCCCACGTCGTCGCCGCCGTCCGGTCCTGATCCTTGGGGCGCCCCCTGGGCGTGGGCCCGGACGAAGATCCACTCGTACGAGTGGAAGCTCATCGGGCGCGCGTCAGCACGATCGCGATCCGGAAGTTCTCGAGGTGGAGGTAGGTCCGCTTCCGGTCCTGGGTGACGTGACGGACGTTGTCGAGGATCGCGGCGAGGGGCGCGGCGCGCTCGCACCCGGGCTCGTCGGCGAGCTCGAGCTCGAACGGCGTGGTCATCGCGAAGGCCCCGTCCTCCAGCGTGAAGCCGGCAGCCCGGTTGCTGCAGCCGTCGTACGCCTCCACGGACGAGTCGCGGAAGACCAACCGGAGGTCGAGGTCGCGGTAGGTGTCGTCGTGCTCCCTGCCGCCGCTGCTCGCGCCGGCGATCGTCGCTCTCCACTCGCCCTCCAGGTCGGCGGCCTCGGGACCGGTCGGCGGGTCGAACGACGGTGGCGGGCTGCCGTCGGGGCCGACAGGCCCGGAGACGCCCTCGTCCTGGGTGAACGTGTCGATCCGGGTCACACCGTCGGACTCGTAGACAGGCGTCGACAGCGGCTCCCCGCTGCCGGCTCCCGGCACCCACGGCGGCGGCTCGTCGAGATCGCCGCGTCGGATGTAGCCGGTGCGACCGCAGTCGCCGACGGCCGCGAGGAGGTCGGGCTGTGGTGAGCCGTCGGTCGCGCTGCCGTAGGTCTCGCCGGCGGCGTTGGTGAGGTAGCTCGGCCCGGCGGGGACCGGGTCCTTCGGTGGCACCGGGTTGCCCTTGTCGCAGGCCTGCTCGGGCACCGGGTCCGCGATCCGGTCCACCGAGTGCGCGCGGTCGTCGTCCGGCACCACCTGCGCCAGCGCCGTCCCAGCGCCGACGGCGAGGACGCACGCACCCGCTACCAGTGCGACGGTGCGGTGCGCACGACGTCGGCGCCCGGCATGGGCAGCCGCGACGATCGCGGGCAGCGGTGCCGGCTGGTCGGGGAAGGTCTCCGCCAGCCGCTCGAGCAGGCGGGTGGTCTCGTCGGTCATGGGGTGGTCCCGTCACGGAGTGCGTGGAGGTGCTCGTCGGAGGCCAGCTGGCGGTGGGCCCGCGAGAGACGGCTCTTGACCGTCCCCTCGGCCACGCCGAGCGCGTCGGCGATCTGCCGGTCGGTGAGGTGGGCGTAGTAGCGCAGCACGACGACCTCGCGCTGTCCCGCGCCGAGACCGTCGAGGGCGTGGGCCACGGCGTCGGCGCCGTCCACGCCGTCCGTCGCGTCGGGCGCGACCTGGTCCGGGAGCGGGGCGGTCGGCCGCTCCTGCCACCAGCGCCGCCGCCGCGAGCTGCGGAACTCGTTGACCAGGATCTTCATGACGTACGCGTCCGGGTGGCTCGCAGCGGCCACCCGCGACCACGAGACGTAGGCCTTCATCAGCGTCGTCTGGGCGAGGTCCTCGGCCTCGTGGTGGCTGGCGCCGAGGAGCACGGCCGATCGTGCCAGGGTCAGCCAGCGGGCGGCAGCGTACGTCGCGAACGCGCGCTCCCGGTCCTCGTCCACCGCACCCCCTCCAGGTCCTCGTCCCGACGCACGTGAGATGACCGGGCATCCCCGAAAGGTTCCCGATCCTGTCGGCTAGGTTCGCGCCATGTCGAGCACGCGTATCGAGGCTGTCATCTTCGACTGGGGCGGGACGCTCACGCGCTGGCACGACGTGGACTTCCACGCCGAGTCCGTCGCGCTCGCCCAGGCCGTACGCACGACGCCCTCGCCCGACGACGACCACCACGCGCACGCAGAGAGGCTCCACCGCGCCGGCGACGTGATCTGGGGACGCAGCCGCGACCACCAGCAGAGCTCGACGATCGCCGACCTCTTCGTCGAGGCCGGCCTCGACCACGACCCCGACCTGCTCCGGGCCTACTACGACTTCTGGGAGCCGCACACGCTCACGGACCCGGAGGTGGGGCCGATGTGGGAGGAGCTCCGTGCGGCGGGCGTGAAGGTCGGCGTGCTCTCCAACACGATCTGGCCCCGCGCGTGGCACGTCGGCTTCTTCGAGCGCGACGGCGTCTACGACCTCGTGGACGGCGACGTCTACTCCAGCGAGATCCCGTGGACGAAGCCGTCCCCGCGCGCCTTCGCTGCCGCGATGGACGCGGTGGGCGTCAGCGATCCCGCGGCCTGCGTCTACGTGGGGGACCGGCTCTTCGACGACGTGTGGGGCGCCCACAACGCCGGACTGAGGGCGATCCACGTCCCGCTGAGCAGCATCCCGGCCGCGCAGGTCGGGCACACCGAGGGCGAGCCCGACGCGAGCGTGACCTCGCTGCTCGAGATCCCCGGGATCGTGCGCACCTGGAGCCGGGCCTGACCGAGGCCCGCCCTGCATCTTTGTGCGTTGCAGGAACATGCAAGTCGGATGCGCTTTCGCATCTGCTGGATCGAATGCATGATTGTGCATGCGGCTCCACCACCCCCACAGGAGGAGCTCGCACAGGGTGATGCTGACCAACCCCATCAAGCGGTCCGCGTCCTCGGCCCTTGGGAGAGATCTCGGGACTTTCCCAAGGGCTGAGGCCGCGGGCCGTTTCTGTGTGTGCCGGACCGGCTGAGTCGAGTTGAGTCGAGCTGAGTCGAGCTGGGTCGAGCTGGGTCGAGCTGGGTCGAGCTGGGTCGAGCTCAGTCGAGCTCGGGCGCTCCCGGCCAGGTGCGCGGTCCACCGCCCAGCTCGAGCTGCCAGGTGGCCGACCAGATCGCCTCGGCCAGCGCCCACTCGCGCACGGCACCGACCGACTGGGCGACGAGCGCGAGCAGCACCTCGACGCTGGACTCCTCGGTCGCGACCGCCTCGGCCTGCACCTGGGCCACCCGCAGCAGCGGCCCGTCGAGCTCGTACGCCGCTGCGGCGGCCACCGGCACACCTCCGGCCTCCTCGACCAGCACGCGCAGCCGGTCGCGGCGCGCGCGGTGGCGTCGGTAGCCCGTGGTGAGTGCGTCGTAGAGCGCCGGCGTCGCCGCCTGCGAGGTCCGCGCGCCGAGCACGCCGTAGGTGTAGAGCGCCGCGTGCTCGTCACCGAGGGTGTCCTGCAGGGCGTCCAGGACCGTCATCGCGTGTCCCCTCGGCGTTGTTCGGGGGAGCGAAGCGGAGGAGAAGGACGTCGTGGGGTGGTCCTCATGGTGCGGCCCCGTCCGCGAGGGCGGCGGCGTGCTGCGACGTCGAGGCCGCGACGCTCGCGAGGACCCGCGCGAGGTCGCCGCTGCGCGCGTCGAGGCACCCGGTGCGCACCTCGCGCAGCAGGCGCTGCTCGGAGCGCCGGACGGCGGTGAGCACGGCGGGCACGCGCGACGGGAGCGAGGGCGGCTCGGCAGTCGGGACCTCGGACTCCGGCACGGCCCCGACGAGCAGGTCGAGGTGGGCGGCGTGCGCGACGAGGACGGGGTCGAGGCGGGCGGCCAGGTCGGGCGCAGCCGTCACCGCCGCGTCCAGCACGCCGCGGGCGCGCACGAGTGCGGCCACGACCGATGCGACCAGTGCGGAGTCCTCGGGCGGCTCGGGTGTCGGGGCCGACGTGCCCTCGGCCCGGGGCGGCGGATCGATGTCGCAGGCGGCGAGGACCATCGGTGCGGCGAGCGCCGAGCCCAGCGTCGTACGACGTGAGAGCGGGCGTCCGGGCACCCCCGAACCCTAGGCGACGTCCGGCCGGACCGGACCAGTCGGCGGCGAGTGACCGGCGTACGGTCCCGGCCGCTATCGTGTCCCCTCTACAACTTCACAGGAGGTCGCAGCCCCATGAGCACCGCCCGCCAGGACGCCACCCGGGACCGCATCGAAGCAGAGCTGGTCGACCCCTTGAAGGAGCTGGGCTTCGACGTCGAGGCCGTCGAGGTCACCCCGGCCGGCAAGCGTCGCGTGCTGCGTGTCGCCGTCGACAAGGACGGGGGAGTGACCCTCGACGACGTCGCCGACGCCACCCGGGAGGTCTCGCGGGTGCTCGACGACTCCGACGTGATGGGCGAGATGCCCTACACCCTCGAGGTCACCTCGCGGGGCGTGGACCGTCCGCTCACCCTGCCGCGCCACTGGCGCCGCAACGAGGACCGCCTGGTCAGGGCCACGCTCGCCGACGGCAGCGACCTGACCGGCCGGATCGTCGCCTCCGACGACACCGCCGCGACGCTCGACGTCGACGGCGAGCGCCGCGAGGTGGCCTTCGCCGACGTCGCCAAGGCGTTGGTGCAGATCGAGTTCAACCGCAAGACCGACACGAGCGACACGAGCGAGGACGACTGATGGACATCGACCTGAGCATCCTGCGGATGCTGGAGCGCGAGAAGGAGATCTCCTTCGAGGTGCTTGCCGAGGCCATCGAGCAGGCCCTCCTCACCGCCTACCAGCGCGCCACCGAGTCCCAGCACCCCGCGCGCGTCGAGCTCGACCGCCAGAGCGGGCACGTCACCGTGTGGGCGCGCGAGGTCGACGAGGAGGGCACCGCCGGGCCGGAGTACGACGACACTCCCGCCGGCTTCGGCCGGATCGCGGCGACGACCGCCAAGCAGGTGATGCTGCAGCGGCTGCGCGACGCCGAGGACGAGATCCGGTTCGGCGAGTTCTCCGGCAAGGAGGGCGACATCATCTCGGGCGTGATCCAGCAGGGTCGCAACCCCGACGACGTGATGGTCGACCTCGGCAAGCTGGAGGCGATCCTGCCGATCAGCGAGCGCGTGCCCGGGGAGAGCTACGTCCACGGCGAGCGGATCAAGTGCCTGGTCACCTCGGTCCGCAAGGGCATGCGCGGACCGCAGATCACCCTGTCGCGCTCTCACCCGACGCTCGTCAAGAAGCTCTTCGCGCTCGAGGTGCCCGAGATCGCCGACGGCACCGTCGAGATCGCCGGCATCGCCCGCGAGGCCGGCCACCGCACGAAGATCGCGGTCCACTCCACCGTCCCGGGCGTCAACGCCAAGGGCGCCTGCATCGGCCCGATGGGCCAGCGGGTGCGCAACGTGATGAGCGAGCTGCACGGCGAGAAGATCGACATCGTCGACTGGGCGGAGGACCCGGCCGAGCTGGTCGCCCACGCCCTGTCGCCGGCGCGGGTCACCTCGGTGGAGATCGTCGACCTGGCCGCGCGCTCGGCCCGGGTCGTCGTGCCCGACTTCCAGCTCTCGCTCGCGATCGGCAAGGAGGGGCAGAACGCCCGCCTGGCCGCCCGGCTGACCGGCTGGCGCATCGACATCCGCTCGGACGAGGCACCGGCCGACGACTGAGTGACCGGTGGGGCTGGTGTGACCGCTCAGGAGCCGCCCGGTTCGTCAGTCGGTGGCCCCACGCAGTAGAGTGGGGGACAGTGGCCACCACGTCTGACACCCCTGCGCCCGGACCTGTCCGGACCTGCGTGGGATGCCGGGCCAGGGCCGCTGCGAGCGAGCTGCTGCGGGTGGTCGCAGGCTCGGACGCCGAGGGCCGACCAGCCCTGGTGCCCGATCCGGACCACCGGGCACCCGGCCGCGGGGCGCACCTGCACCCCACGACCGAGTGCTGGGAGCTCGCAGTGCGTCGCCGAGCATTCTCCCGGGCCCTCCGCTCGGGCGTCCTGCTCACCGACACCCTGCTGGCAGAACACCTCCACGCCGCGCTCGCCACCACCACATCAGATCAGCACCGACCAGAAACTGGAGCACGCAGCTCATGAGCACTCGATGAGTAACTCGTAATGAGTCTGTTCACCCACTAGCTGTTCCGTTTCCCCTCTCCTTGTGGGGTCACGGATCACAAGGAGAAGTAACGCACCGTGGCCAAGACCCGAGTCCACGAACTCGCCAAGGAGTTCGGAGTCGAGAGCAAGTTCGTTCTCGAGAAGCTCAAGGAGATGGGTGAGTTCGTCAAGTCGGCTTCGTCGACCGTCGAGCCCCCCGTCGAGATGCGCTTCAAGAAGCAGTACGGCGACGAGCTGAAGGCCGCTGCGGCCTCCGCTCCCGCCGCCGAGGCGCCGGCCGAGAAGGCTGCCGCCAAGCCCGCATCCGCCAAGCCCGGCCCCAAGCCCGGCCCCAAGCCTGCCGTCGCCGCAGAGCCCGAGGCCCCCGCCGAGGTGCCCGCGGCCGAGGAGCCTGCTCCCGCCGCCAAGCCCGGTCCCAAGCCCGGTCCGCAGGCGCCGGTCGACGAGCCCGAGGCCCCGTCGGCCGAGCCCGAGGCCCCTGCCGCACCCGCGGCGAAGGCGCCGTCCCCGGCTCCGCGTCCGGTCGGTCGCCCCGGCGCTCCGCGCCCCGGCAACAACCCGTTCGCGCCCAGCCAGGGCATGGGCTCGCGTCCCGCCCCGCGGACCCCGAGCAGCGACGACACCCGTCCGCCGCGCCCGCCGGCCGGCGGCGAGGGCCGTCCCGGCATGCCTCGCCCCAACCCGGCGATGATGCCCAAGTCCCCGGCTGCCTTCGGCAACGGTCCCGGTGGGCGTCCCGCCCGCGGTGGTCCCGGTGGCGGCCCCGGCGGCCCCGGTCGTCCGGGTGCTCCCGGTCGCGGCGCTCCGGGCCGTGCCGGTGCTCCCGGTGGTGGCCCCGGTGGCGCTCCCGGTCGTCCCGGTGGCTTCGGCCCCTCGGGTGGCGGTCGTCCCGGTGGCGGTCGCCCCGGCCAGCGTGGCCAGACCCAGGGTGCGTTCGGTCGCGCCGGTGGCCCGTCGCGTCGAGGACGGAAGTCCAAGCGTGCGCGTCGCATGGAGTTCGAGGCCATGGAGGCCCCGACGATCGGTGGCGTGCGCGTCCGCAAGGGCAACGGAGAGACCGTACGTCTCCCGCGTGGTGCCTCGCTGACCGACTTCGCCGAGCGCATCAACGTCGACGCGGCTGCCCTCGTGCAGATGCTGTTCTCGCTCGGCGAGATGGTGACCTCGACCCAGTCGGTCGGTGACGAGACGTTCGAGCTGCTCGCCGAGGAGCTCAACTACGTCGTGGTCATCGTGTCCCCCGAGGACGAGGACCGCGAGCTGCTCGAGACGTTCGACCTCGAGTTCGGCGCCGACGAGGGCGAGGAGGCCGACCTGGTCGTCCGCCCGCCGGTCGTGACCGTCATGGGTCACGTCGACCACGGAAAGACCAAGCTCCTCGACGCGCTGCGTGACGCCAACGTGGTCGACAAGGAGGCCGGTGGCATCACCCAGCACATCGGTGCCTACCAGGTCCACACCGAGGTCGACGGCACCGACCGTCGCATCACCCTCATCGACACCCCCGGTCACGAGGCGTTCACCGCCATGCGTGCCCGTGGTGCCCAGGCGACCGACATCGCGATCCTCGTGGTGGCGGCCGACGACGGTGTCATGCCGCAGACGGTCGAGGCGCTCAACCACGCCAAGGCCGCCGGCGTACCGATCGTGGTCGCGGTCAACAAGATCGACAAGCCGGAAGCCGACTCCACCAAGGTGCGCGGCCAGCTGACCGAGTACGGCCTGATCCCCGAGGAGTACGGCGGCGACGCGATGTTCGTCGACGTCTCGGCCAAGGCCGGGCTCAACCTCGACAAGCTGCTCGAGGCCGTCGTGCTCACCGCCGACGCGTCGCTCGACCTGCGGGCCAACCCGACGCAGGACGCCCAGGGCCTCGTGGTCGAGGCGCACCTCGACCGCGGTCGCGGTCCGGTCGCCACGGTGCTGGTCCAGCGCGGAACCCTCCGCGTCGGCGACTCGATCGTCGCCGGTCCGGCCCACGGTCGTGTCCGCGCCATGCTCGACGAGCACGGCAACGAGATCACCGAGGCAGACCCGTCGCGTCCGGCGATGGTGCTGGGCCTGAGCGCCGTCCCCGGTGCGGGCCAGAACTTCATCGTGGTCGAGGACGACCGCATGGCCCGTCAGATCGCCGAGAAGCGCGAGGCGCGCGAGCGTGCGGCCATGCAGGCCAAGCGCCGCGTCCGTCGCAGCCTCGAGGACTTCATGGCCTCCATGGAGAAGGGCGAGAGCCAGGAGCTCAACCTCATCCTCAAGGGCGACGTGTCCGGTTCGGTCGAGGCCCTCGAGGACGCGCTGTCGCAGATCGACGTCGGCGACGAGGTGTCGCTGCGCGTCATCGACCGCGGTGTCGGTGCGATCACCGAGACCAACGTCGACCTCGCCGCTGCCTCCGACGCCATCATCATCGGCTTCAACGTCCGCCCGCAGGGCAAGGCGAGCCAGATGGCCGACAAGGAAGGTGTCGAGATCCGCTACTACTCGGTCATCTACCAGGCGATCGAGGAGATCGAGGCAGCGCTCAAGGGCATGCTCAAGCCGATCTACGAGGAGTCGACCCTCGGGCAGGCGGAGATCCGCGAGATCTTCCGCTCGTCCAAGGCCGGCAACATCGCGGGCTGCATGGTCACGTCGGGCCTCATCCGCCGCAACGCCAAGGTGCGCGTCCTGCGCGACGGCGCCGTGGTGGCGGACAACCTCGACCTGTCCTCGCTCCGCCGCGAGAAGGACGACGCCTCCGAGGTCCGCGAGGGCTTCGAGTGCGGTCTGGTGCTCCGTAACTTCCAGGACATCAAGATCGGCGACATCGTCGAGTCCTTCGAGATGCGCGAGATCGCCCGCACCTGATCGAGTCGGCGCGAAAGTGCCGAGAAACAGCGTCGAGTCGGCGCGTCTGTACGCACCATGCGGACAGATGCGCCGACTCGGTACGTTCGAGTCGAGCAGATGAGCCGACTCGGTTGAGAGAGTGAGCACCATGAGCAACCCCCGCGTGCGCAAGATCGCCGACCGGATCCAGGTGATCGTCGCCGAGATGCTCGAGCGCCGGATCAAGGACCCGCGGCTCGGCTTCGTCACCGTGACCGACGTACGCGTCACCGGCGACTCCCAGCAGGCGTCGATCTTCTACACGGTGCTCGGCACCGAGGACGAGCTCGCCAGCACGGCCGCGGCGCTCGAGTCGGCCAAGGGCGTCATCCGCTCCGAGGTCGCCAAGCAGCTCGGCATGCGCATCGTGCCGACGCTGACCTTCATCCCCGACGCCCTCCCCGAGAGCGCCCGCGCCCTCGACGAGGTTCTCGAGCGGGCGCGCCTGCAGGACGAGGAGGTCGCCGCCCGTCGCGTGGAGGCCTACGCCGGCGAGGCCGACCCCTACAAGAAGCCCCGCGTGATCGAGGACGAGGACGAGGACGCCCTGGACGACGGGTCCGACCTCTCGTTCGACGACGAGCTGGACGACGAGCTGGACGACGAGCACGACGAGGACGACCGCTCCTGATGGTCGACCCCGGACTGGTCGTGGTCGACAAGTCCCCGGGCATGACCTCGCACGACGTCGTCGCCCGGGTGCGCCGGCTCGCCGGCACGCGCAAGGTCGGCCACGCCGGCACGCTCGACCCGATGGCGACCGGCGTGCTGGTCCTCGGCGTCGACCGCGCCACGCGGCTGCTCGGGCACCTCATGCTCACCGAGAAGGCGTACGACGCCACGGTGCGGCTCGGCGTCGCGACGACCACCGACGACGCCGAGGGTGAGGTCGTCTCGACCCACGACGCGAGCGGCGTCCGCGAGGAGGACGTACGCACCGAGCTGGCGCGGTTCGTCGGCGACATCGAGCAGGTGCCGACCGCGGTGTCCGCGATCAAGGTGGACGGGCAGCGGGCCTACGCCCGCGTGCGGGCCGGCGAGCAGGTCGAGCTCCGGGCCCGTCCCGTCACGATCCACGAGCTCGTGGTCCACGACGTGACCCTGCCCGAGGTGCGGATCTCGGTGCGCTGCTCGTCGGGCACCTACATCCGTGCGATCGCCCGCGACCTCGGCGCCGCACTCGGCGTGGGCGGGCACCTGACGGCGCTGCGTCGTACGGCCGTCGGGTCCTTCGACCTCCCGGTCGCCCGCACGCTCGACCAGCTCGCCGACGACTTCGCCGTGCTGCCGATCGCCGTAGCTGCCCGGGCGAGCTTCCCGGTGCTCGAGCTCACCGACGAGCAGGCCTCGCACGTGCGGTTCGGGCGGCCCCTCGACCTCGAGCTCCCCGCCGCCGGACCGCACGCGGTCTTCGCGCCGGACGGCGAGTTCCTCGCGCTCTACGAGCAGAGCGGCTCGCGCGCGAAGCCCGTCGCGGTCTTCGTCTGACCCGGCGCCGCGCCACGAGGGGGAGCGGGTCGCTGCGGCCGGACGCGCCAGTAGGCTTTTGCCCGTGCAGATCTGGCGTGGAGTCGACGACGTGCCGGCCGACCTCGGCCGCACCGTGGTCAGCATCGGCAACTTCGACGGCGTCCACCTCGGGCACGCCCACGTGCTGCGTGAGGCACGCGCGACCGCGGACCGTGACGGCATCGACACCGTGGTGGCGGTGACCTTCGACCCGCACCCGATGGCGGTGCTGCGACCCGACCACGCACCGCCCACGCTGACCTCGATCGAGACCCGCGCCCGGCTGCTCGAGTCCGCCGGCGTCGACGCGATCCTCGTCGTCGGCTTCGACCGGTCCGTCGCGAGCTGGTCGCCGGAGGAGTTCATCGACCGGGTGCTCGTCGACACGCTCCACGCGGCTGCGGTCGTCGTCGGCGCCAACTTCCGCTTCGGGGCCAAGGCCGCCGGTGAGGTCGCCACCCTGGTCGAGGCCGGTGCCACCCGCGGCTTCGACACGGTCGGCGTGCCCCTCGACGGTGGTCCGCAGGTGTGGAGCTCGACCTACGTCCGGCAGTGCCTGGCCACCGGCGACGTCGCCGGCGCGTCCGAGGCGCTCGGCCGGGCGTTCACCGTCCGCGGCACGGTCGTCGAGGGCGACAAGCGCGGGCGCGAGATGGGCTACCCGACCGCCAACGTCCCGATCCCGCCCGTCGACGCCGCCCCCGCCGACGGGGTCTACGCCGGCTGGCTGACCCGGCTCGACACGGGGGTGCGCTATCCCGCGGCGATCTCCGTCGGCACCAACCCGACCTTCGACGGCGAGCGCGAGCGGCGCGTCGAGTCCTACGTCCTCGACCGCGACGACCTCGAGCTCTACGGCGTCGACGTCCTGGTCGAGTTCGTCGAGCGGCTGCGCGGGATGGTGAAGTTCGAGGGCATGGAGGCGCTGATCGAGACCATGCACGACGACGTACGCCGCGCGCGCGAGATCCTGGCGTGACCACCCGGCACACGCCGGTCGAGGAGTGGTTCCTGGCCCACGGCCTGCCCTACTTCGTCGCCGAGGAGCGGGACGCGGCCCGCGCCGGGCTCCGGGCGCGCCGGCTGGTGCCGCTCGTCGTCCTGCTCGTCCTCGTCGCGGCCGGGGCCGGAGCGCTCCTGGGCTGGGCGACCAAGACCTACACGGCCGGCCCGGCCGTCTGGATCACGATCATGTTCCTCGGCCTGCTCTGGTATGCCGCGACCGCGCTGCACGCCCGGCCGATCCTCGGCTTCGCGCTGTCGCGCACCCTCGGCAGCCTTCGCTACCTCGTGCCGATGGCGTCGCGCGCGCTCCCGCTGCTGCTGGTCTTCGTGACGTTCCTCTTCGTGAACGCCGAGGCGTGGCAGATGACGAGCAACCTCCGCTTCGGCACGCTGTGGTTCACCGTGCTGCTGATGCTCGGGCTGGCCGTCCTGTTCCTGATGACGCGCCTGCCCGAGGAGGTCGACCGGGTCGACGACGAGGTCGACGACGCGTTCGTCGTCCGCGCGTGCGCCAGCACGCCGCTGGAGCAGGCCAGTCACGAGGTGGCTGACGACCCGTCCATCGACCCGCAGGACCACGCGCAGGTCGACGGGTTCGAGCGCTGGAACCTGATCCTCGTCCTGCTGGTCATCCAGACGGTGCAGGTCGTGCTGCTGTCGGCGACGGTGTTCGTGTTCTTCATGCTCTTCGGCTCGCTGGTGATGGAGGCGAAGACGCAGCTGGCCTGGACCCAGCTGGAGACGCTCGACGCGGCGCCGTACCTCTCCAACGTGTCGGTCTCGCTGATGAAGGTGTCGCTGTTCCTCGCGTCCTTCAGCGGCTTCTACTTCACGGTGTCCGCCGTCACCGACGACACCTACCGCCGACAGTTCTTCTCCGTCGTCGAGCGGCAGCTCGAGCGCGCCGTCGGGATGCGCGCGGTCTACCTGGCGACCCGCGACCGCGACTGACGTACGCCCTGCCGTCCGGTCGCACCCGCGGCCGGTGGTCCACCCACGGTCGCGGCACTCGGAATGTGGTTGCACCACCGCTCTCGAGCGTGTCGGGCGCGGACACGCCGATGGGCGGTGACCCACCCACGTCTCCGGCGTACGGAATGTGGCTGGACCACCGCCCATCAGGGAGTGCGGTCAGGCGTCGAGGTCCTGCTCGACCAGTGCGGCGATCGCGTCGACGGCGGCCTGGTCGTCGCCGGCCACCTCCACGGTGTCGCCGTTGCCGGCGCCGAGGGTCATGATCATCAGCGAGGAGCTCGCGTCGACACCGTTGATGGTGACGTCGGAGCCGAGCTCGCCGGCCTTCTCGGCGATGATCGCGGCGGGACGGGCGTGCAGGCCGACGGCGGAGCCGACGACGACGGACTTGCTGGGCATGGTTCTCCTCGTGGGTTGGACGGCTGGTGGGTGGTCGAGGTGGGCGACGTGGTCAGACAGTAGCGAGGTCGTTGTCGGTGCGGCCGATGCTCTTGAGCACGATCACCAGCGCCGCGGCGACGAGCACGCCGGCGAGCAGCGCGACGACGAACCAGAGCTTGTTGTCGACGGCGAAGAGCACGAAGATCCCGCCGTGCGGCGCGCGCAGCCCGACGTCGAGGCCCATCGAGAGCGCACCCGTCACCGCACTGCCGGCCATGATCGAGGGGATGACGCGCAGTGGGTCGGCGGCAGCGAACGGGATGGCACCCTCGGTGATGAACGAGGCGCCCATGGCCCAGGCGGCCTTGCCGTTCTCGCGCTCGGGCACCGTGAAGAGACCGGGGCGTACGACGGTCGCCAGGGCCAGCGCCAGCGGCGGGACCATGCCGGAGAGCATGACGGCGGCCATCACCTTGAGCTCGGGGGCGTCGGTCGCCGTGGCGGCAGCGCCGAGACCGGCGGTGGCGAAGGCGTAGGCCGTCTTGTTGAGCGGGCCGCCCATGTCGAAGGCCATCATCAGGCCGAGGATGATGCCGAGCAGGATGGCCGAGCCGCCCTGGAGGCTGTTGAGGCCGTCGGCCAGGTTGGTCATCAGCGCGCCGAGCGGCTTGCCGAGCAGGACGACCATCACGAAGCCCGAGATGAGCGTGGCGAGCAGCGGGATGACGAGCACGGGCATCAGTCCGCGCATCCACGTCGGGACCTTCCAGCGGGTGATCCAGAGCGCGACGACACCGGCGAGCACGCCGCCGACGATGCCGCCGAGGAAGCCCGAGTTCAGCGTGCCGGCGATCGCCCCCATCACGAACCCGGGTGCGATGCCGGGACGGTCCGCGACGGCGTAGGCGATGTAGCCGGCCAGCGCCGGGACCAGGAACCCGAAGGCCGCGGCCCCCAGGGTGAACATCAAGGCGCCGATGTAGGCGAAGAACGAGCTGCCGAACAGCGCGTGGTCGAGGCCGAGCGCGTCGACGTCGGGGAGGTTGAACAGCGTGTTGTCGACCGCGATCGACTGGCCGTCGTTGACGATCTCGTAGCCACCGAACAGGAAGCCGAGGGCGATCAGCAGGCCGCCGGCGGCGACGAACGGGATCATGTAGGACACGCCGGTCATGAGGACCCGGCGGACGGTCGCACCGACGGACTGCTGCGCGGTCGAGGTGTCGCCGGCCTCGCTGGCCGTGCCCTCGACCTTGGGGGCGCTCGACGGGTCGGCGGCGTAGCGCAGCGCCTCGGCGATCATCGCGTCGGCGTCGTCGATGGGCCGCTTCACGCCCGAGCTGACCATGGGCTTGCCCGCGAAGCGCGCGCGGTCGCGCACGCCGACGTCGACCGCGAAGATGACCGCGCCCGCGGCGGCGATCGTGCCCGGGGCGAGGGGAGTGGAGCCGGCGGAGCCCTGGGTCTCGACCTGGAGGTCGACACCGGCGCGCTCGGCGGCGGCCTCGAGGGCCTCGGCCGCCATGTAGGTGTGCGCGATGCCGGTCGGGCAGGCGGTCACCGCGACGAGCGACGCCTTGGTGCCGGAGGCGGGAGCCGCGGGGGCGGGGGCGGGGGCGGCTGCACCGGACGGTGCGCCGGAGGCCGGGACCGGCTTGGCAGGAGCGGGCTCGCCGAGCTCGTGGCTGATCAGCTCGACGACCTCCTCGGCCGACGAGGCCGAGCGGAGGGCGTCGGTGAAGGCCGGCTTGACCAGCGCGCGGGCGAGCTTGGTCAGGATCGTCAGGTGGTCGGCGTCGCCGCCGGCGGGGGCGGCGATCAGGAAGGCGATGTCGGCCGGGCCGTCCTTGGCGCCGAAGTCGACCGGCGGGTCGAGCCGGGCGAAGGCGAGGGTCGGGGTCTCGACGCCCGCGGTGCGGCAGTGTGGGATGGCGATGCCGCCCGGCAGGCCGGTCGAGGAGGTGGACTCGCGGGCGAACGCGTCCTCGACGAGCTGGTCCCGGTCGGTCGCGCGCCCGGCGTCGCCGACGACGCCGGCGAGCGCACGGATCACGTCGTGCTTGTCCTGGCCCCAGGATGCGCCGAGGCGCACCAGGTCCGTGGTGATGAGGTCGGTCATGCTGTTCCTCCGAGGGAGGTGACGCCCACCAGCTCCGTGCGGAGCTGCGAGGGCTGGGGGATGGTGGTGCCGGGCAGGCCTGCGGCGGCGCTGCCGTAGGCAACAGCCAACGCCAGGCGGTCCGGGGCCGCAAGACCCCTGATGTCGCCCAGCAGATAGCCGAAGAGGGAGGAGTCGCCGGCACCCACGGTGCTGACGACGGTGGTGGGCGGTGGCGTGGCATGCCAGGCGCCCTCGGGAGTGACCAGGACGGCGCCGTTGCCGCCCAGGGTGGCGAGCACGGCACCGACGCCGCGCTCGATGAGCTGGCGGGCGGCGGCGGCGGTGGCTGCCGGGTCGGACTCGAGCTCGTCGGCGTCGCCGCCGGTGAAGGAGGCCAGCTCCTCGCCGTTGGGCTTCATCAGGTCGGGTGCCGATCCGGGCAGCGCGTCGACCAGTGCGCGCAGGGGAGCCTCGCTGGTGTCGACGGCCACGCGGCCGCCCACCTCGCGCAGGCGTCGTACGAGCTCGGCGTAGAACTCCGCCGGCGCCCCGGCGGGCAGGGAGCCCGCCAGCACCGTCCAGTCGGCGCCCGACGCGCGGACGAGAACGGCCTGGGCCATCAGCTCGAGGTGGATCGGGAGCACCTCGGCGCCGGGGGAGTTGAGCTTGGTGGTCGTGCCGTCGGGCTCGGTGATCGTCAGGTTGACGCGCACGTCGCCGGCCGGCTTCACCGGGCGGCAGTCGATGCCCGAGGTCAGCAGCTCGAGGACGAACGGGTCGTCCTTCTCGGCCGGTACGACGGCGATGCTGGGGATGCCGGCGCTGATGGCTGCGCGGGAGATGTTCACGCCCTTGCCGCCACCCTGCGACGTCACGGACGCCACGCGGTGGACCTGGCCGGGGGACAGCTCGCCGTCGAGCGCGACCGTCCGGTCGATGCTCGGGTTGGGCGTCAGGGTCAGGATCATGCGACCACCACCTCGATTCCGGCCTGCTCCAGGGCGCGGCGCTCCTGGGTGTCGATGCCGCTGTCGGTGACGAGCACGTCGATGCTGTCGAGGGTGGCGAACCGCACCGCGTTCTCCACGCCGAGCTTGGTGGAGTCGGCGAGCACGACCGTGCGTCGGGCGCACGCGATGATCGCCCGCTTGCTGGCGGCCTCGTCGCTGTCGGGCGTGGTCAGGCCGTGGCCGACCGTCAGGCCGTTGGTCGCGACGAACGCGACGTCGGCCCGCAGCTCGGCGAGCGCGGCGACCGTCTCGGCGCCGACGGCGGCGTGGGTCGTCGGCCGGACCCGGCCGGGGAGCAGGTGCAGCTGGATCTGGGGCAGGCCGGCGAGGCGGGTCGCCACCGGGACCGCGTGGGTGATGACCGTGAGCCGATGGTCGCGGGGGAGGGCGGCGGCGAAGCGCGCCGTGGTGCTGCCGGCGTCGATGACGACGACCGAGTCGGGCGGCGGGAGGAGGGCGACCGCCGCGTTGGCGATGGCCTCCTTGGCCTGCGTGTTGGACTGGTCGCGCTCGACGATCCCTGATTCGATGACGGTCAGGGACCCGGCGGGCACGGCGCCGCCGTGCACCCGACGCACCACGCCCATCCGGTCGAGGGTGGAGAGGTCACGACGCACGGTCTCGGTCGTGACCTCGAACTCCTCGGCCAACTGGACCACTGACAACCGACCGCGACGACTGATCAGCTGGGCCATCGCCTGCTGACGTTCCTCGGCGTACATGGTCCTCCCTCCGGAGCAGTGTGCGGATCTGCGTATGTGTTGTTTTAGTCCCGAATGTGTTGCCTGTCAACCACGCGCTGTTCTACGGTGTGTCCATGACCACATCGCCTGCACCTTCAGCCAGCCTGAGCGGGACCCCGGTCGTGCCGGGCGTCGCAGCAGGCCCCGTCCTCCACGTCCGCGGCGAGGTCTCGCCCGACGCGATCGCCCGCTTCGGCGACGGTGACTTCGCCGACGCCGACGCGGCCCTGGCGGCGTACGACGACGCGGTCGGCGCGGTCGCGGAGACGTTCGCCGCCAAGGCGGCCAACGCCCAGGGCGCGGCGGCCGAGGTGCTCACCGCCAGCGCCGGGCTCGCCCGCGACAAGGGCCTGCGCGGAGCGGTCAACAAGCTCCTCCAGGCCGGGCAGGGCCCCGTCGCCGCCGTGCAGGGGGCGGTGGAGCAGTTCGTCACGATCTTCACCAACATGGGCGGCCTGATGGCCGAGCGCGTCACCGACCTGCGCGACATCGAGCGCCGCGTCGTGGCCCACCTCGTGGGGGAGCCGGCGCCCGGCGTCCCGACGCCGAGCGAGCCGTCGATCCTGGTCGCCGAGGACCTCGCGCCCAGCGACACGTCCGGTCTCGACCCGACCCTGGTGACCGCCCTCGTCACCGAGCGCGGCGGCGCGACCAGCCACACCGCGATCATCGCGCGACAGCTCGGCATCCCCTGCGTCGTCGGCGCGGCCGGGATCATGGACCTCGCCACCGGCACCTTCGTCGTCGTCGATGGCGAGACCGGTGCGATCGAGCTCGGCGCCGATCCCGACGAGGCCCGCGGGCGCGTCGAGGAGAGCCGCCGCCTCCGCGAGGAGCTCGCCAGCTGGACCGGCCCGGCGGCGACGCTCGACGGCCTGCCGCTCAAGCTGCTCGCCAACGTCGCCGACGGCGCGTCCGCCGAGTCCGCGGGCGTGGAGCCCGTGCAGGGCGTCGGCCTGTTCCGCACCGAGCTCTGCTTCCTCGACCGCAAGGAGGAGCCGAGCGTCGAGGAGCAGGCCGACATCTACAGCGCCGTGCTCGCGCCCTACGCCGACGGGCGCTACGTCGTCGTCCGCACCCTCGACGCCGGCTCCGACAAGCCGATCGCCTTCGCCACCCACGAGGGCGAGGAGAACCCCGCGCTCGGCGTGCGCGGACTGCGGCTGAGCTTCGACAACCCCGGCCTGATGGAGCGCCAGCTCGACGGCATCGCCGCCGCGGCCGAGCGCACCGGCACCGAGACGTGGGTGATGGCGCCCATGGTCGCGACGGTCGCCGAGGCCACCGACTTCTCCGAGAAGGTCCGTGCCCGTGGGCTCAAGGCCGGCGTCATGGTCGAGATCCCCAGCGCCGCGCTGCTCGCGCACCGGATGCTCGAGGTCGTCGACTTCCTCTCGATCGGCACCAACGACCTCACCCAGTACGCCATGGCCGCCGACCGCATGGCGACCGACCTCGCCCACCTCACCGACCCGTGGCAGCCGGCCGTGCTCCAGCTGATCGCGATCACCGCCCACGCCGGCACGGAGGCGGGCAAGCCCGTCGGGGTGTGTGGCGAGGCCGCGGCCGACCCGCTCCTGGCGACGGCGCTCATCGGCATGGGCATCACGTCGCTCTCGATGGCGGCGCGCGCCGTACGCCCCGTCGGCGCCCAGCTCAGCCGGGTCTCGCTGGAGACCTGCGAGGCGGCCGCCGAGGCCGCGCTCGGCGCCCCCGACCCGATGGCGGCCCGAGCCGCCGTGCGCGAGGTCCTCGGTCACTGAGGTCCGCCCCGACAGACCGTCCAGCTTCACATCGGAGGAACCATGACATCTGCGTACGACCAGTACCGCGCCGCCGACCTCGAGGTGCCGGACCAGGCCTGGGCCTGGCTCCTGCACGGAGCGGGGGAGGACAACTTCGGCAAGGACAGCGCCCCCGAGCTGGTGCCGATCCCCAGGCCCGACGCCGACCACATGCTGGTGCGCATCGACAGCGTCGGCCTCTGCTTCTCCGACGTGAAGATCATGCGTCAGGGCGGCAGCCACCCCAAGCTCTACAACCGCGACCTGGCCAAGGACCCGACCCGGCTCGGGCACGAGGTGAGCCTCACCGTCATCGAGGTCGGGGAGAACCTGCAGGACCGCTACCACGCCGGCCAGCGCCTCGCCGTGCAGCCCGACATCTACCAGGACGGCACGAGCACGGCCTACGGCTACACCATCCCCGGCGGGCTGATCCAGTACCACCTGATGGGCGCGGAGATGCTCGAGACCGACGACGGGGCCTGCCTGCTGCCGCTGCCCGACTCGATGGGCTACGCCGAGGGCTCGACGCTGGAGCCGTGGGGCTGCGTGATGGCCGCCTACACCCAGCGTCGCCGCCTCGAGCCCAAGGCCGGGGGCACGATGTGGATCGTCGGTCGGCCCGGTGACGAGCGGGACTACACCTTCTCTTCCGGACTCGACGCCCCCGCGACGATCGTGCTGACCGACGCGCCCGCGTCGGTGGCCGCGCTCGCGGAGGCCACGTCGGCCACCGTCGTCGTACGCGACGGGCTCGGCGTCGACGACCACCAGGCGCTCGTGGACGAGCTGACCGACGGCGCGGGCTTCGACGACATCGTCATGCTCGACCCGCGCTCCGCGGTGACGGTGGGTGCCGTCGCCACGCACATCGCCCGGCGCGGCACGCTCAACATGGTGGGGGAGACCGAGCTCGACGGCCTGGTGGACACCGACGTGGGCCGCCTGCACTACGACTACACCGCCTACATCGGTGGCCGCGGCCCGGACATCGCCGACTCCTACGGCGAGGCGCGCAACCGCTGCGACCTGCGTCAGCGCGGTACGACGGTGTTCGTCGGCGCCGGCGGACCGATGGGCCTGATGCACGTCCAGCGGGCCATCCAGCAGAGCGACGGTCCGGCCACGATCGTCGCGACGGAGGTGAGCGACGAGCGCCTCGCCAGCCTCGAGGAGCGCCTGGCCCACCTCGCCGAGAGCAACGGCTGCCGACTGGTCACCTTCAACTCCCAGACGTCGGAGGAGTCCCTCCACGACTTCGTCATGGGGCTCACCGACGGCAAGGGCGCCGACGACGTCGTCGTCAGCGTCCCCATCGCCGGGGTGATGGCCGAGGCGGACACGGTGATGAACCCCGACGGGATGCTGGTCTTCTTCGCGGGTGTCCCCAACGGCACGCTGGCGCCGCTCAACCTCAGCGCGGTCTACCTCGCCAACGCGCAGTACACCGGGACCTCGGGCCTGACCATCCACGACCAGCAGCAGGTGGTCGACCTCGCCACCAGCGGCGAGCTGTCCCCGGGCTCCATCGTGGGCGCGGTCGGCGGCATGACGGCGGCCAAGGACGGGCTCCAGGCGCTGGTCGACGCGCGCTACTCCGGCAAGGTCCTGATCTTCCCGCAGATCCACGACCTCCCCCTGACGGGGCTCGACGAGCTGAAGGAGCGGCTGCCCGACGTCGCCGCGCTGCTCGGACCCGGCGACACGTGGAACGACGAGGCGGAGAAGGCCTTCTTCGAGAGCCAGCTGCGCGACTGACGCCACGTGGTCGGCACAAAACCACAAGTTCGGGCACAAATCATGCCCGGATGCTTGGCAACACCCCCGTTCGTGTGGTGTGATCCCCTCATCATGTGATGGGGGTCACCCCACGTTCAACTGGAGGACATCAAGCATGGCGACCATTACTCCCCCCGCGTCCGGCTCCGGCGCGCGCGTACGCGTACAGAAGTTCGGCACGTTCCTCTCCAACATGGTGATGCCCAACATCGGCGCCTTCATCGCCTGGGGTTTCATCACCGCCCTCTTCATCGAGGTCGGCTGGCTCAACCTCGGCGGCAAGGGCAGCCTCGCGCCCGACAGCTGGGTCGCCGAGATCGGCGGCTGGGGCGACTTCGCCGACACCGGCGGCGGCCTCGTCGGCAAGATGATCACCTACCTGCTGCCGCTGCTCATCGCCTACACCGGCGGCCGGATGGTCTACAACGACACCGCCCGCGGCGGCGTGGTCGGCGCCATCGCCACCATGGGTGTCATCGCCGGCACGTCGATCCCGATGTTCATGGGCGCGATGATTATGGGCCCGCTCGG
The DNA here is from genome assembly GCF_016735675.1 of Nocardioides baculatus. GTDB lineage: Bacteria > Actinomycetota > Actinomycetes > Propionibacteriales > Nocardioidaceae > Nocardioides > Nocardioides baculatus. Next base: position 322,246 of record NZ_JAERSG010000002.1, read on the forward strand.
CGGCTGGTCGATGAAGCACATCGACGCCATCTGGGACGGCAAGATCAAGCCCGGCTTCGAGATGCTGGTCAACAACTTCTCCGCCGGCATCTGGGGCTTCGTCCTGGCGACCTTCGGGTTCTTCGCGATGAGCCCGATCCTCACGTGGGTGGCCAACGTCCTCGGCGACGGCGTGAAGGCCATCACCGACGCCGGCCTGCTCCCGCTGACCTCGATCCTCATCGAGCCCGCGAAGGTGCTGTTCCTCAACAACGCCATCAACCAGGGCGTGCTGACGCCACTCGGCACGGCGGACGTGCAGGAGAGCGGCAAGTCGATCCTGTTCCTGCTCGAGGCCAACCCCGCCGCCGGCGCCGGCCTGCTGCTCGCCTACATGTTCTTCGGCAAGGGCATGGCCAAGTCGTCGGCTCCCGGCGCGCTGATCATCCACTTCCTGGGCGGCATCCACGAGGTCTACTTCCCCTACGTGCTGATGAAGCCCAAGCTGATCGTCGCGATGATCGCCGGTGGCGCCTCGCAGATCCTGATCAACGTGATCTTCGGCGTGGGCCTCCGTGCCCCGGCCGCACCCGGGTCGGTGTTCGCGGTCTACATCCAGACCAACTCCACCGTCATGGACTACGTCGGCGTCACGCTCTCGATCATCGGCGGCGCGGCAGCCAGCTTCACGGTGGCGGCGATCATCCTCAAGACCGACAAGACCGAGGAGGCCGAGGACGAGCTGGTCCACGCCACCCAGTCGATGGAGGCCATGAAGGGCAAGCAGTCCGTCGCCTCGTCGCTCGTGGCCGGCGGCACGGCCACGGCCACCGCCCCCGCCACCACCAAGGAGATCCGCAACATCGTCTTCGCCTGCGACGCCGGGATGGGTTCGTCGGCGATGGGCGCCTCGGTGCTCCGCAAGAAGATCCAGGCCGCCGGTCACCCCGAGGTGACCGTGGTCAACAAGGCGATTTCCAACCTGACGGACGACGTGGACCTGGTGGTCACCCACCAGGACCTCACCGACCGTGCCCGTGAGAAGACCCCGTCCGCCGTGCACGTCTCGGTCGACAACTTCATGGGCAGCCCGAGGTACGACGAGATCGTCGAGCTGGTCGAGCAGAACAACTCGTCCACCTCCTGAAGGTCGGCCAGTCACCCCTGAGCCCGGCCCTCCGCGGTGCGGAGGGCCGGGCGCCGTCTTTCCACACCTTCGAGCCACACCTTCGAGCCAGCCGGACCCGTCCACCCCTGTGGTCTGATGAGTCCGACCCCACCAGTGACAGAGAGAGGCACCAGATGAGCGACGTACTGAGCCGGGAGTCCATCGTCCTCGGCGGTCAGGCCAGGGACAGGGACGCAGCCATCACCGAGGCCGGCCGTCTGCTGGTCGCCAGCGGCGCCGTCGACGATGCGTACGTCGACGCCATGCACGAGCGCGAGACCTCGGTCTCGACCTTCATGGGCAACGGCCTGGCGATCCCGCACGGCACCAACGAGGCCAAGGCCCTGATCCGCCAGACGGCCATCTCGTTCGTCCGCTACGACGAGCCCATCGACTGGAAGGGCAGCCCGGCGAAGTACGTCGTCGGCATCGCCGGTGCGGGCGACGACCACCTCACGGTGCTGCAGGCGCTCGCCGGTGCGTTCACCGACGACGACAGCATCGCCAGGCTGGACGCGGCACAGACCCCGGACGACGTCCTCGCCGTCCTCGGTGACGTCAGCACCTGAGCACGCAGCCACCACGAGCACGCAGGAGCCCCCGCCAGCTGTCCGGCGGGGGCTCCTGTGCGTCCACGCAGGGCTTCGGCTGAGCAGGGCGTCAGCTGATCAGTGCGTCGAGGTTCGTGTAGTCGGACGAGTCGCCGACGACGACCTCGCTGGTCCGGCCGTCGACCGACACCGGGACGTCGCCGGAGACGGTGATCCGGCGTACCTCGCGCGGCTCCTCCCCGAAGTCCGCGACGGCGTAGTGCTGGGTCGCCCGGTTGTCCCAGATCGCCACGTCGCCCTGCTGCCACGTCCATCGGATCGTGTTCTCGAGACGCGTCACCCGGTTCTGCAGCAGGTTGAAGAGCGTGCTCGACTCGCGCTGGTTGAAGCCGACGAGCTCCTTGACGAAGTGCCCGAGCAGCAGCGAGCGCTCGCCGGTCTCGGGATGCACGCGGACGACCGGGTGCTTCGTCTCGTAGTGGGTGGACCGGAACTGCGCCCGGCGGCGGACCGCGACCTCGTCGTCGTGATGCTCGCTCTCGTCACGGTCGGCGTAGTCGTAGGCGTTGGTGTGCACGGCCCAGAGGCGGTCCACCAGGGCCTTGAGCGCCTCGGGCAGGCGCTCGTACGCGTCCACCGTGTTCGCCCAGACGGTGTTGCCGCCGTAGGGCGGGATGGTCACGCCGCGCAGGATGCTGAACGCCGGCACGCGGTCGACGAACGTGACGTCGGTGTGCCAGCTGTTGGCGGCCATGCCCTTGTTGGCGGTGAGGGTCCAGACCCGCTCGCTGCCGGTGTTGACGGTCGGGTGCGCGGTGGTGAGCGTGCCGAGCCGCTCCGCGAAGGCGATGTGCGCGTCGTCGTCGAGGTGGTCCTGTCCGCGGAAGAAGACGACCTTGTGCGCGAGGATCGCGGCACGGACCTGGGCCACCACCGCGTCGTCGAGATCGCCGGAGAGCCGTACGCCGTCGATGCGGGCGCCGATGCGCCCCCCGAGCCGGTGCGCCTCGAGGTCGGCGGACGTGTGGGCGTGCTGGTCGAGCTGGAGCGTCATGGGTTCCCCTGTTCGGTCTCGATTGTCTATTCATTCGCTAGACATTGAACGCGCCGTGGGTGGTGGGACCAAGGTCCGACGTGCCGGGTTCGACCTGCCCTCCCGCGAGGCCCTGCCTTGCGACCCGACCGGGCCGGCGCGACACGCCGCCCGCACACGCGCGATGCGCACTACTGCGGACTGCGTAGTAGTGTGCGGTCCATGGATCAGACCCAGCTCCTCAAGGGAGTGCTCGACCTGGCGGTCCTCGCGGTCGTCCGGGGCGAGGACGGCTACGGCTACGACATCGTGCGGCGGCTCCGCGACGGCGGGCTCGCCGATGTCGGCGACGCCTCGGTCTACGGCACGCTCCGCCGGCTCTACGCCGCCGGCGCGCTGACGTCGTACGTCGTCCCGTCGGAGAGCGGACCGCACCGCAAGTACTACGGGATCACGCCGATCGGCCGCGACCAGCTGAAGCGGCAGCGCGACGACTGGCACACCTTCTCGACCACGCTCGACGGCCTGCTCGACGGGCCCGCACACTCCACCACTTCCCAGGGGGCCTCCGCATGAACACGACCGAGCTTCCGCTGCGCCCCGACGTGGCCGCGTTCGTCGCCCGCGTCCGCGAGTCGCTCGCCGACCTCTCCGACGAGGATCGGCTCGAGCTGACCGAGGGCCTCGAGGCCGACCTCACCGACCAGGTCGCCGAGCACGGCGGGACGGTGCTCGGTGACCCGGAGGCCTATGCCCGCGAGCTGCGGTCGGCCGCGGGGTTCGACCCGGTGCCGCGCAGGCGTCGGCTCCACGTCCCGACGGGCCGCTCCCTCGCCGAGCAGCTCGACATCGTGCGCCACCTCTGGGACGACCAGGTCGCGCGTCCGCGGATCGCGCCGGTCTGGACGGTGCTCGTCGCGCTCCGCCCGGCGTGGTGGCTGGTCCGCGCCTGGGTGGCCGCGGTCGCCGTCGCCCGCCTCGTGCCGGGGTGGTACCCCTACGGCTTCGTCTGGCTCCCCGGTGTCCACCAGGTGCTCGCCGTCGTCATCCTCGTGGTGTGCCTCGCGGGAAGCACGTGGGTCGGCCTCGGGCGGCTCTGGCCCGGGGGAGCCCGCGCCGTGACGCCCCGTGCGGTGCTGCTGGCGCTCAACGTCGTCGCGATCGTGGGGGTCCCCGTCATCAGTGGCCAGCTCGAGGCCCAGTCGTGGAGCCGCTACAGCCAGGGCTACAACGAGGCGCTGCGGGGGAGCGACGACGAGGGACTGGTCAGCCGCGGGCAGCAGGTCTGCAACATCGCGGCCTACGACGCCTCCGGACAGCCGCTGACCGGCGTCCAGCTCTTCGACCAGGCCGGTCGCCCCCTCGACGTCGCGTGCTACGGACAGGCCGGCCGGACGGTCCCGTGGGTGCTCGGCGACGTCAACCGCTGGAACGTCTTCCCGCTCGGCGTCCGCGCCCGCCCTGCTCGTACGCCCGAGCGTCGCGCCGACCTCAGCGGCGCGTCGTTCCCCACGCCCGACCGCGCGACCACACCCGCCGTCACCAATCCGCTGGTGCCCGAGGTCGTCGAGCCCGCTCCGGAGTCGGACGCGCCGGAGGGCGACGCGAAGAAGCGCGACCGCCAGAGGGACGGCGTCAGGCAGGAGTGACGGCGACCGGTACGCCGTTGAGGGCGGCGTTGCCGGAGACGTCGAGCAGCTCGGGATCCGTGAGGTCGTTGATCGAGACGCCCGGCACCTCGCGGCTGCGGGTCATCAGGACGCCGTCCTTCGCGTGCCCGTAGCCGTGGGGGAGTGACACCACGCCGGGCATCAGGTCGTCGGAGGCCGCGACCTCGACCTCGACCGAGCCGATCCGCGACGTGACGCGCACGCGGGCGCCGTCGGTGAGGTCGCGGTGGGCGAGGTCGTCGGGGTTCATCAGCAGCTGGTGGCGCGGACGGCCCTTGGTCAGCCGCTCGGAGTTGTGCATCCAGGAGTTGCAGTCCTGCTTGTGCCGGCGGCCGATGAGGAGCAGCTCCTCGCCCTCCGGCGCGGCGACCGCGGCCAGCCGGGCGACGTCCGCCACCACGAGCGCCGGGGCGAGGTCGAGGCGCTTGCCCTTCGACGGCAGCCGGCCGGGCAGCTGGCCGCCGCGGAGCGGGCCGAGGTCGATCCCGGCCGGGCGGGCGCGCAGCTTCGCCATCGTCACGCCGCTCGAGCCACGCCGCAGCAGCTGCGTGACGAGGAAGGTCGGGCTCGCCGTGAGCCGTGCCCGCTGCACCAGTCGCTTCTTCAGCGGTGCCTTGCGCGCCAGCCGCGCCGTCGTACGCAAGGTGATCTCGCGGAAGATCTGCCAGTCGTGGCGCTGGTCGGCGTCCTTCTCGAAGACGGCCGGCGTGAACCGCGAGGTGTCGCGCACCGCCAGCAGGTGGAAGACCAGGTCGTAGTGGTCGCGCTCCAGAGCCGTGGTCGGCGGCAGGATCACGTCGGCGTGCCGGGTGGTCTCGTTGACGTAGATGTCGACGGCGGCCATGAAGTCGAGACCGCGCAGCGCGCCGTCGAGCCGCGACCCGTCGGGCGTGGACAGGACCGGGTTGCCGGCGACCGTTAGCACCGCGCGCACCTGCCCCTCCCCGGGCGTCTCGATCTCCTCGCGCAGCGCTGCCACCGGGAGCTCGCCGGCGGTCTCCGGAAGGTCGCGGACCCGCGAGCGCCACGCGTCGTGGTGCCCGCGCCCGATGAGCCCGGTGCCGACGGCGTCGATGGCGGGGGAGGTGAACATCGCGCCGCCCACGCGGTCGAGGTTGCCGCTGAGGACGTTGAGGCAGTTGACCGCCCACTGGCACACCGTGCCCCACGGGCCGGCGGACACCCCGATCCGGCTGTAGACGACCCCCGCGTCGGCGGCGACGAGCTCGCGCGCAAGCCGGCGGATCTCGGCGGCGGGCAGGCCGCTCATCGCCTCGGCGCGCTCGGGGGTGAAGTCGGCGACGAGGTCGACCACGGTCGCGAGCCCGTCGACGTACGACGCCACGCTCAGGCTGGAGCCGGGCGTCTGCTCCGTCGTGAGGACGTGCAGCATCGCGAGCAGGACCCACGCGTCGGTGCCGGGCCGGACGTAGTGGTGCTCGTCGGCCACCTTGGCGGTCTCGGTGCGCCGCGGGTCGAGCACGATCATCCGCCCCCCGCGGGCGCGCAGGTCGCGGGCGCGCTGCGGGAAGTCGGGCACCGTCATCAGCGAGCCGTTGGAGGCCATCGGGTTGGCGCCGATCACCAGGAACCACGACGTGCGGTCGATGTCGGGGATCGGGAGGAAGAGCTGGTGGCCGAACATCAGGTGCGCGACGAGCTGGTGGGGCAGCTGGTCGACCGACGTGGCGGAGTAGCGGTTCCTGGTGCGGAACGACTTGAACATCGCCGTGCCGTGGGTCATCGAGCCGAGGCTGTGGGCGTTGGGGTTGCCGAGGTAGACGCCGAGCGCGTCGTCGCCGTGCTCGTTGATGACGCGCGCGAGGTTGTCGGCGACCAGGTCGAAGGCCTCGTCCCAGCCGATCTCCTCCCAGCGCGCCGCCGTCCCCTCACCGACGCGCCTGACGGGACGTCGCAGCCGGTCCGGGTCGGCGTACACGTCCGCGATGGCGACGCCCTTGGGACAGATGTGGCCGCGCGACAGCGGGTCGGCCGGGTTGCCGCGCACCCCGACGACGTCGCGGCCCGCGACGGTGAGCTCGAGCCCGCAGATCGCCTCGCACAGGTTGCAGACGCCGATTCGCTTCTCCGTGGGCCCGGTCATGGGCCGATCGTCGCACGCTGACCCCTCGGGGGGATGACAGCGCACAGCGGAGCGGACAGACTCACCCCGCCCACCCGGTCACGGGTCGGCACCCCAACAGAATGGAGACCGTCATGGGTTTCGGAGGGCCGATCGGCCTCATCGTCGTCGGACTGATCCTCGCGCTGGCGTTCGACCAGCAGCAGGTGGGTCCGCTCGAGATCGTCACGCTCGGCTGGATCCTCGTCGTGGCCGGAGTGCTCTGGCTCGTGCTCACGATCGTCCAGCAGAACACCAAGCGTCGCCACACCACCACGGCGACCACGACGGACGCCGAGGGTCGCCAGGCCACCACCCAGCGCACCTCTGAGTCCGACCCCCCGGCCCCGCCGGTGGTCTGACACCCGCTCCACCCTCGCTGCGTGGCGCGGATTGGGCCGCAGGTCCCGCGCCTCGATATGCTTCTGCGGTTGCCCAGGAGGGCGACACGCCGTGACAACGGCCGCGGATCCAGAGTGCCCCGGTGAACAGGCCCGGGCGCGCCGCGCAACGAGAACCAGAAGGAGCCCCCATGTCGATCGGTACCGACGCGGAGACCAAGAAGAAGATCATCGCCGAGTACGCCGTCGCCGAGGGCGACACCGGTTCGCCCGAGGTCCAGATCGCGCTGCTCAGCCACCGCATCTCGCACCTCACCGAGCACCTGAAGTCGCACAAGCACGACCACCACAGCCGTCGTGGCCTGCTGCTGCTCGTCGGCCAGCGCCGCCGGCTGCTCAACTACCTCCAGAAGACGGAGATCGAGCGCTACCGCTCCATCGTGGAGCGCCTCGGCCTGCGTCGCTGATCGCGTCGGAGCGGTTCCCCACCCGGGGGGCCGCTCCTTCTCGCATCACGGGCCCGTCGCGCTAGTGTCGGGCCGTCACAACTGAACACACCACCAACAGGAGCGACCCGCACGTCCGGCTCGGTCCTCGGTAGTGGCCTTCAGATCAACGGATCTGCGGGCCTCGATCGAAGACCGGCCTCGCGGGGCTTCGAAGCCCCGCCTCACAGTGGGCGCCGCGGATCGCTCCGCGAAGAGAAAGCAGAGTCCTGCTTCCATGAGTGAACCCATCATCTCCGCTGTCGAGACCGTTCTCGACAACGGCTCCTTCGGCAAGCGCACGGTCAAGTTCGAGACCGGCCTGCTCGCCCGCCAGGCGGCCGGTGCCGTCACCGCCTACCTCGACGACGAGACCATGCTGCTCTCGGCGACCACCGCGGGCAAGACACCCAAGGACCACTTCGACTTCTTCCCCCTGACGATCGACGTCGAGGAGCGGATGTACGCCGTGGGCCAGATCCCCGGCTCCTTCTTCCGCTCCGAGGGTCGCCCGGGCGAGGACGCGATCCTCACCTGCCGCCTGATCGACCGCCCGCTGCGCCCGACCTTCAAGAAGGGCCTGCGCAACGAGGTCCAGGTCGTCATCACGGTCATGGCCCTCGACCCCAACATGCCCTACGACGTGCTGGCCATCAACGCCGCGTCGATGTCGACCCAGCTCTCCGGCCTGCCGTTCTCCGGCCCGGTCGGCGGCGTGCGCGTCGCCCTGATCGACGGCCAGTGGGTCGCGTTCCCGACCCACCAGCAGCTCGAGTCGGCCGTCTTCGACATGGTCGTCGCCGGCCGCGTCACCGAGACCGGCGACGTCGCGATCATGATGGTCGAGGCCGAGGCCCCCGAGGAGACCTACGCGCTCATCCAGGGTGGCGCCCAGGCGCCGACGGAGGAGGTCGTGGCCAGCGGCCTCGACGCCGCCAAGCCGTTCATCAAGCAGCTGTGCGAGGCGCAGTCGCAGCTCGCCGCCGAGGCCGCCAAGCCGGTCCAGGACTTCCCGGTCTTCCTCGACTACGAGGACGACGTCTACGCCGCCGTCGAGGCCGCTGCGAAGGACGACACCGCCGCCGCGATGACCATCGGCGACAAGCAGGAGCGCGAGACCCGCACCGACGAGATCAAGAGCGCCCTGCTCGAGAAGCTCTCCGGTCAGTTCGAGGGTCGCGAGAAGGAGATCGGCGCGGCCTACCGCTCGCTCACCAAGGCCCTGGTCCGTCAGCGCGTGCTGCGCGACAAGGTCCGCATCGACGGTCGCGGCCTCGCCGACATCCGTCCGCTGCACGCCGAGGTCAGCGTGATCCCGCGCGTCCACGGCTCGGCGCTGTTCGAGCGTGGCGAGACCCAGATCCTGGGCGTCACCACCCTCAACATGCTCAAGCTGGAGCAGCAGCTCGACACGCTGTCGCCGGAGAAGCACCGCCGCTACATGCACAAGTACGTCTTCCCGCCGTTCTCCACCGGCGAGACCGGTCGCGTGGGCTCGCCCAAGCGCCGCGAGGTCGGCCACGGTGCGCTCGCGCGCCGCGCCCTCCTGCCCGTGCTGCCCTCGCGCGAGGAGTTCCCCTACGCGATCCGCCAGCTCTCCGAGGCCATGGGCTCCAACGGCTCCACCTCGATGGGCTCGGTCTGCGCCTCGACCCTGTCGCTGCTCCAGGCGGGCGTGCCGCTCAAGGCGTCCGTCGCCGGCATCGCGATGGGCCTCATCTCCGACGAGGTCGACGGCGAGACCCAGTACGTCGCGCTGACCGACATCCTCGGTGCCGAGGACGCCTTCGGCGACATGGACTTCAAGGTCGCCGGCACGCGCGAGTTCGTCACCGCCCTCCAGCTCGACACCAAGCTCGACGGCATCCCCGCCGAGGTCCTGGCCGCCGCGCTGACCCAGGCCCGCGACGCGCGCCTGGCGATCCTCGACGTGATGGCCGAGGCCATCGACGCGCCGGAGGAGATGTCGGTCCACGCGCCGCGCATCATCACCGTCCGCGTGCCCGTCGACAAGATCGGCGAGGTCATCGGCCCCAAGGGCAAGGTGATCAACCAGATCCAGGACGACACGGGCGCGACGCTGTCCATCGAGGACGACGGCACGGTCTACATCGGTGCGACCAACGGCGAGGCGGCCGAGGCCGCCAAGGCCGCGGTCAACGCGATCGCCAACCCGACGATGCCCGAGGTCGGCGAGCGCTACCTCGGCACCGTCGTGAAGACCACCAACTTCGGCGCCTTCGTCTCGCTCATGCCCGGCAAGGACGGCCTGCTGCACATCAGCAAGCTGCGTGCCCTCGCCGGCGGCAAGCGCGTCGAGGCCGTCGAGGACGTCCTCTCGGTCGGCCAGAAGGTCCAGGTCTCCATCGCCGAGATCGACGACCGCGGCAAGCTGTCGCTGGTCCCGGTCGTCGAGGAGTCCGAGGGCGGCTCCGAGGAGCAGGCCGAGCCGACCGACAGCGAGTGAGCTGACCCGTTCCACCACCACGACCGGCCGGCGGCCTCCGCCGGCCGGTCGTGGCGTTCCACCCGCAGCAGCACCCGGAAGGACCCCCGTGCAGAAGAACGGCACCACCCGCACCCTCCACACCGTCAAGGACGCCGAGGGAGCCGTGACCTCGCGCGTACGTCGTACGGTCCTGCCCAGCGGCCTGCGGATCGTCACCGAGCAGATGGCCGGCACCCGCTCGGCCAGCATCGGCGTGTGGGTCAACGTCGGGTCGCGCGACGAGACCCCGACCCTGCACGGCTGCTCGCACTTCCTCGAGCACCTGCTCTTCAAGGGCACCCCCGAGCGGACCGCGATGGAGATCTCGGTCGCGCTCGACGCGGTGGGCGGCGAGTTCAACGCCTTCACCACCAAGGAGTACACCGTCTTCCACGCCCGCGTCCTCGACGAGGACCTCGCCACCGCGGTCGACGTGCTGGGCGACATGGTGACCGCCTCGACCATCACCGAGGCCGACGTCGAGGCCGAGCGTGACGTGATCCTCGACGAGATCGCGATGCACGACGACGACCCCGACGACGTGGTCCACAACCTCTTCGCCCACCAGGCGTGGGGCGACACCCCGCTCGGCCGGCCGATCGCCGGCACCGAGGCCTCCATCACCGCGATGACGCAGGCGCAGATCCAGCGCTTCTACCGGCGCCACTACACGCCCGGCAACATGGTCGTGTCCGTCGCCGGCAACGTCGACCACGCCGACGTCGTACGCCAGGTGAAGCAGGCGTTCGCGCGCCAGGGCTTCCTCGACGGCGAGGGCACCCCGACGCCGTCGGCGCAGTCCGAGAAGGCGCGCAAGGTCCACCCCGGCCAGACGCGCACGGTCCGCCCGCAGGAGCAGGTCAACCTCGTCCTCGGCGTGAAGGGCCTGACCCGCACCGACCCGCGGCGCTACGCCCTCGGCGTGCTCAACACCGCCCTCGGCGGCGGCACCTCGTCGCGGATGTTCCAGGAGGTGCGCGAGCACCGCGGCCTGGCCTACTCCGTCTACTCCTTCGCCAGCCACCACGCCGACGCCGGTGTGGTCGGGGTGTCGGTCGGCTGCCTGCCCGGCAAGTACGACGCCGTGCTGGAGACCGTGCGCGCCGAGCTCGCCAAGGTCGCGGCCGACGGGCTCACCGACGAGGAGGTCGAGCGTGGCAAGGGCCAGCTCAAGGGCGGACTGCTGCTCGGCCTCGAGGACTCGGGCTCACGCATGTCGCGCATCGGCAAGGCCGAGCTGGTCCACGACGAGCTGCTGACCATCGACGAGGTGGTGCGCCGCATCGAGGCCGTCACCCGCGACGACATCGCCACGCTCGCCCGCGACCTCTTCACCCAGCCCGAGCTCCTCGCGGTCGTCGGCCCTTCCTCCGCTGGTTGAGGAGCGAGCGCAGCGAGCGTCTCGAAACCAAGGCTCGTGCTGAGCTTGCTTCTCGGCTGACCGGGTTTCGACACGCTCGGTCACGAGCTCGTGCCTCGCTCGTGCTCGCTGCTCAACCACCAACGAGCGCGGTCCGTCGCTGCGCTCCGTGCCGCGCTCAGCGCTTGGCGATGATCCCGATGACCGGGGGAGCCTTCTGCTCCACGACGCTCACCCGGAAGCCGCCGCGGAGGAGGTTCTCCGAGGCCTTCTTCACGATGTTGGGCACCAGCTCGGGGCGCGCGGCGTCGTAGAAGAGGTAGACCGCGCCGCCGGGGACGACCCGCTCGTGGAGCAGCGCGATCTCGTCGTCGCAGTCGCGGACCCAGAAGAGGTTCACGTTGAAGGCGAAGACCTTGTTGAGGCGCTTCACCGGGACCCGCAGGGTGGCGAGGTCGATCTGGCGTACGACGAGCCGGCCGGCGTCGACGTACTTCTGGTTGCGGCGCTTGGTGCGGTCCACACCCGACTCGGACCGGTCGATCGCGAACAGCTTGCCGGTCTCGAGGTGGCTGCAGATGGCTTCGGCTCCGGCACCCGGGCCGCAGCCGATCTCGAGGACCTGGTCGGCGGGCTGCACGTCCATGAGGTCGACGGCCCACAAGATGCGCGGCGGGATGGTCGCGAGTGGCATGACCTACAGCCTGCCAGACGCGTGATCGCGCGTCAGCCACCGCCACCCGTCGGGTCCCGTCGAGCAGTAGGTTGGCCCCGTGAGCATCCCTGATCCCGAACGTCCCACCGACCCCACCGACACGCCGATCCGCGTCGGCGTGCTCGGCGCGCGCGGCAAGGTCGGGGCCGAGGTCTGCCGGGCCGTGGAGGCCGCTCCGGACACCGAGCTGGTGGCGTCCGTCGACGCGGGAGACGACGTCGAGGAGCTCGCGCGGTCGGGCGCCCAGGTCGTCGTCGACTTCACGCACCCCGACGTCGTGATGGACAACCTGCGGTTCTGCATCGAGCACGGCATCCACGTCGTCGTCGGCACCACCGGCTTCGACCGGAGCCGGCTCGACCAGCTCGAGGAGTGGCTCGCCGCCGCGCCCGGCGTCGGCGTGCTGATCGCCCCCAACTTCAGCATCGGCGCGATCCTGATGATGAGGTTCGCCGCCACGGCAGCGCCCTTCTTCGAGTCGGTGGAGGTGGTCGAGCTGCATCACCCCGACAAGGCCGACGCCCCGTCCGGCACCGCCCGGCGCACCGCGGAGATGATCGCGGCCGCCCGGCGCGAGGCGGGGAGCGCGCCGATGCCCGACGCGACCTCGACGGGCCTCGACGGGGCACGCGGCGCCGACGTCGACGGCGTACGCGTCCACGGGCTGCGGGTGCGCGGACTCGTCGCCCACCAGGAGGTCGTCCTCGGCGCGGCGGGGGAGACGCTCACCATCCGGCACGACTCTCTCGACCGGGTCTCGTTCACTCCCGGGGTCCTACGCGCGGTACGCGAAATCTTTACTCGAGACGGCCTCACCGTGGGCCTAGAGTCACTCCTCGACCTCGACTGACGCTCGGGAACATGACGTCCGGCCGGGGAGCATCGCTCGGGTCATCTCCAGCCGCGCGCCACTCGGGGGCGCGGTGCACCTTTCCGGAAGGCACCACCATGCGCAGAACAGCAGGACTCGCCGCGCTCGCCGTCGCAGCCGCCGCCGCGGCCGCACTGCCCCTGACCACGGTCACGAGCGCGCAGGGCGCGGCACCGGCCGCCCCTGACGTCACCGGCTCCGCACTCGCGGCGCTGCAGCGTCACCCGGGCGCGGCCCGCGCGGCCGACGGCCAGGCCTTCGTCGCCGGCACCACCGTCGTGGACCCCGACGGCAGCAGCCACGTGCGCTTCGACCGCACGCTCGACGGCCTGCGCGTGGTCGGCGGGGACCTGGTCGTGCACCAGGACGCCTCGGCCGGCTGGGAGGGCGTGAGCCAGACCCTCGACGCCCCGCTCACGCTCGGCACCGACGCCAGGGTCGCGCGGACCGTCGCGCGTCGCACCGTGCTGGCCCGCAACGCCCGCACCGTGGCCGTCCGTGGCGACGACCGCGCCTCCCGGGGCGAGCTCGTCGTCGACGCCACCGGCAGCGCCCCGCGCCTGGCGTGGGAGGTCGTCTCCGAGGGCATGCAGGCCGACGGCACCCCGTCCCGCCTGGCGACGTACGTCGACGCCAGGACCGGCATGGTCATCCGCAGCGAGCAGCAGATCGTCAACGTCGACGGCACGGGCAACACGCTCTACAGCGGCTCGGTGCCGCTCAGCGTGACGGGCTCCGGCACGTCCTACCAGCTCAGGGACGCCGGTGTCCGCGGCAACACCTACACCGCCGACATGAAGAACAAGTCCGGCGGCAATGCCACCATCATCACCAGCACGAGCCCCGTCTTCGGCAACGGGCTGAACAGCAACCGGGCGACCGCGGGCGCGGACGCGCAGTACGGCTCCAACGAGACGTGGGACTACTTCTTCACCACCCACGGCCGCAACGGCATCTTCGGCAACGGCACCGGTTCCTACAACCGCGTCCACTACGGCCGCAACTACGTCAACGCCTTCTGGGACGGCTCGAGGATGACGTACGGCGACGGCGACGGCGTGAACTTCGGCCCGCTGGTCTCGCTCGACGTGGCGGGCCACGAGATGTCGCACGGCGTCACCGAGAACTCGGCCAACCTGACCTACTCCGGTGAGTCCGGTGGTCTCAACGAGGCGACGTCCGACATCTTCGGCACCCTCGTCGAGTTCTACGCCAACAACAGCAACGACCCGGGCGACTACCTGATCGGCGAGGAGTTCGACCTCAAGAAGCACCTGGGCTTCCGCCGGATGGACAACCCGATCGCGGACGGCAGCTCGCCCAACTGCTACAGCACCAACACGAAGAACCTCGACGTGCACTACTCGTCAGGTGTGGCCAACCACTTCTTCTACCTGCTGGCCGAGGGCAGCGGCGCGAAGACCATCGGCGGCGTCGCGCACAGCTCCTCGACCTGCAACGGGTCGACCATCACGGGCATCGGCCGCGACGCAGCCGGCAAGATCTGGTACCGCGCGCTGACGGTCTACATGACGTCCGGCACCACCTACGCCGGTGCGCGCACCGCGACGCTGAAGGCTGCTGCCGACCTCTACGGCGGCACCGCCAGCACGCAGTACGCCGCGGTGGCTGCGGCCTGGAGCGCAGTCTCCGTGAACTGATCGACCACGAGTGGGGTGGGGGCGCCGGACATCCGGCGCCCCCACCTGCGCGTCCGGGGGGATGCCGCGGTCGCAGACGTAACCCGGAGTTGCAGATCGTCGTTGGGCCAGTGGAGTCGCGGCCCACTCGGGGGCGCGGCTGACCTCTCGGAAGGCTCCCCACCATGCGCAGAACTGCAGGACTCGCCGCGTTCGCCGTCGCAGCCGCCACCGCGGCCGCGCTGCCGCTGACCACGGCCACGAGCGCCCAGGGCGCACCCTCTGCCCGTCCGGACGCGATCGGCGCCGCGCTCGCGGGCCTCGAGGCCCACCCCGGTGCCGCCCGCGCGGCCGAGGGCCAGGCCTTCGTCGCCCGCGAGACCATCACCGACGCCGACGGCAGCACCCACGTCCGCTTCGACCGCACCCTCGACGGCCTGCGCGTGGTCGGCGGCGACCTCGTCGTCCACCGCGGCGCGGCCGACGGGTGGGCCGGCGTCAGCCAGACCCTGGCGGCCCCCCTGACGCTCGGCACCGACGCCGGCATCGCGTCGGCCACCGCCACCCGCGCCGTGCTCGCCCGCAACGCCCGCAACGCCCGCACCGCCGGCATCCGTGGTGACGACGCCGCCGAGAGCAGCGAGCTCGTCGTCGACGCCACCGGCGCCACGCCGCGCCTGGCCTGGCAGGTCGTCACCGGCGGCACGCAGGCGGACGGCACCCCGTCACGCCTGGCGACGTACGTCGATGCGAGGACCGGCACGGTCATCCGCAGCGAGCAGCAGATCGTCAACGTCGACGGCACCGGCCAGACGCTCTACAGCGGCTCGGTGCCGTTGAGCGTCACCCAGTCCGGGTCGACCTACCAGCTCAAGAACGCCGGTGTCCGCGGCAACACCTACACGACCGACATGAAGAACGCCGAGGACTCGATCCTGTGCCAGCTCTTCGGCTCGGGCTGCGCCACCGGCACGCTCATCACCTCGACGACGACCACCTTCGGCAACGGCCAGAACAGCAACCGCGCGACGGCCGGCGCCGACGCTCAGTACGGCTCCAACGAGACGTGGGACTACTTCCAGACCACCCACGGCCGCAACGGCATCTTCAACAACGGCACCGGCTCCTACAACCGCGTCCACTACGGCCAGAACTACGTCAACGCCTTCTGGGACGGCACCAAGATGACCTACGGCGACGGCGACGGCGTGAACTTCGGCCCGCTGGTCTCGCTCGACGTGGCCGGTCACGAGATGTCGCACGGCGTCACCGAGAACTCCGCCAACCTCACCTACTCCGGCGAGTCCGGCGGCCTCAACGAGTCCACCTCCGACATCTTCGGCACGATGGTCGAGTTCTACGCGGCCAACGCCAACGACCCGGCCGACTACCTGATCGGCGAGGAGTTCGACCTCAAGAACCACGTCGGCTTCCGTCGCATGGACAACCCGATCGCGGACGGCAGCTCGCCCAACTGCTACAGCAGCAACACGAAGAACCTCGACGTGCACTACTCGTCGGGCGTCGGCAACCACTTCTTCTACCTGCTGGCCGAGGGCAGTGGTGCCAAGACCATCGGCGGCGTCGCGCACAGCTCCTCGACCTGCAACGGGTCGACCATCACGGGCATCGGCCGCGACGCAGCCGGCAAGATCTGGTACCGCGCGCTGACGGTCTACATGACGTCCGGCACCACCTACGCCGGCGCGCGCACCGCGACCCTCAACGCCGCGCGCGACCTCTACGGCGCCGGCTCGGTGCAGCAGAACACCGTCGCCGCTGCGTGGAGCGCGGTGTCAGTCGGCTGATCTGACCGTACGACGGGGAGTGGGGGCGTCAGACGAGGCGAGCGAGAGCCGCCACGACCGACGCCCCCACGACCACCACGAGGAACGGCATCCGCAGCAGCAGGGCCACGACCGCGAAGCCCAGTCCGAGCACCCGGGCGTCGAGGGTGAGGGTGGTCCCGTCCGAGAAGACCTGGACGGCGACGAGCGCGGCGAGCAGCGCCACCGGGATCAGGTCGGCCACCCGCTCGACCGTCGGGTGGCTCAGCACCCGCTCCGGGAGGGACAGCCCGGCGAGCTTGAGCACGTAGCAACCGACGCAGGCCAGCAGGATCGCGGTCCACATCAGTGGTGACCCCCTGCCACGTCATCGGTCCCGGGGAGCTCCGTCGGGTCGTCCCGCTTCGACAGGACCCCGACGAGGACAGCAACGCCGCCGGCCGCCAGGACGGGCACACCGGCTGCCGTGATCGGCACCATCGTCAGTGCCACCGCCGCACCCAGCACCCCGACGAGGATGTTGCGGTCGTCCTTGAGCCTCGGCCAGAGCAGCGCGAGGAACGCCGCGCCCACTGCTGCGTCGAGGCCGAAGGTCCGCGGGTCGCCGACGGCCTCCCCGGCGAGGGCGCCGATCGCGGTCGCGAGGTTCCACAGGAGGAAGACCGCCACCCCGGTCGTCGTGAAGCCGAGCCGGGCGCCCTCGGTGGTCGGGCGGTTCACGGACATGGCGGTCGACTCGTCGATGAGGACGTGCGCGGCGGCCGCGCGACGCCAGCCACGCCACTGCAGCAGCGGCGCCATCCGCAGGCCGTACAGCGTGTTGCGGGTGCCCAGCAGCAGCGCGGTCGCTGCCCCGGAGAGCGGGGCGCCCCCGGCCGCCACGACGCCCACGAGCGCGAACTGGCTCGCGCCGGTGAACATCAGCAGCGACAGCACGCAGGTCTGTGCCACGCTCAGCCCGGAGGCCACGGACACGGCGCCGAAGCCGACGCCGTACGCCCCGGTGGCGAGGCCGACGGCGATCCCGTCACGGACGATCCCCGAGCGCTCAGCGGGGCTGAGTCTCGGCTCCGCGGTCACGCAGTGAGGCTAGAGCACCCGCCTGCGGGCCCGTTCGGGACGTGCCTGGCGCTGGTGGAAGTCGTGGACGAGGACGAATGCGGCGGCCACGCCTGTCGCACCCCCCGCGAGCAGTCCGACCCGCAGGTTGAGCGGGATCTCCGGCATGGCACCGAACCAGAGGCCGATCCCGACGCAGACGACGAGTGCGGCGAGGACGAGGACGAAGCGGTGGAGCGTGGGAAGCGGACCTAGCATCTGGAACCCCCGTGCTGGGCCGGCGAAGTGACCGGCCCTTCCATGGTGACGTGCGTCACAGGAAATACAAGACACTCAAGGGTGGATTGTGGAGGCCTGCCCGGCTCAGCCGATGGCGGTGTGGAGCCGCACCTGCTTGACGGTCGTGGCCCCGGTGCCGTCGAGGTCGAGCTCGCGGTGCGCCGTGTCCGGCGCCCATCCGGCGTCGGCGAGGAACGTCCGCAACGCGTCGTCCTCGGCGTTGACCCAGGTCACCGCCCGGGTGAAGCGGTCGGCGGCCAGGGTGTCGACGGCCGCCTGGAGCAGGCGCGACCCGTGGCCCTTGGCCCGCTCTTCCGGGTCGAGGGTGACCTCGGCCAGCTCGCCGTCGGCCATCGGGTCGCAGTCGGGGTCAACGGCGGGGGAGGTCAGGGTGAAGCCGACGACGCGGTTGCGCTCGAGCGCGACGAGCACGCGGTTGCGAGCGTCAGCGGGCTTGGCGAGCACCTGGCGCCACTGGGCGGCGACGGCCTCCACGTCGGTGGGGAGGACGTCCGCCGGCAGCAGCTCGGCGTACATCTCGGGCCAGGCGCGCACCTGGACTCCCGCGATGGCGGCGGCGTCGTCGGCCCACGCGATGCGGACGGACACGTCGGCGGTCGGACCGCCGTGGCTGTGGCTCACCGGTAGGTCTCGGGGAGCTTGTCGCCGATCTTGACCTGAGGCTTCGGCAGCCGCAGGAACTTCATCTGCAGCGACCGGAGGGCGGCGTAGAGGGTCAGGCCCTTGGTGGGCTCGTCGGGGAAGCGGCGCGCCATCTCGCGCCGGATCCGGAACCGCAGCATCACGATGTCGACCAGGATCACCAGGATGGTGGTGAGGAGGACGGTGTTGCCGAGCTGGATCATGCCGTCGCTGCCGGAGTAGCTGAGGATCATCGAGAGCACCAGGAGCGGCACCATCAGCTCGATGAAGGAGAAGCGCGAGTCGACGTAGTCGCGGATGAAGCGGCGTACGGGACCACGGTCGCGGGCCGGCAGGAAGCGGTCGTCGCCCGTCTTCATCGCCTCGCGCATGCGCTGCGAGGTCTCGCCGCGTGCGCTGCGCTGGGCCGCCATCTGCTCGCGTCGGGTGCGCGGCACCTTGGCCCGCGCGCGGGCGGCGGCCTCGGCCTCCTTGCGGCTGGGGGTGGGACGGCCCTTGCCGCCGACCTTCTCGGGAACGGTCGGCGTCGGCTCGGACTTGGAACGACGGAACACAGGTGCTGCCTCACGGGGAACGGGCCGGAACGGGCTGGACGGGGGCTGGACGATCGGATGCTGGGGGCAGCCTATCGTCGTCGGGCACGCGGCCCGGCGTCGCCGGATGCCCTACCTCCGGCTTGGGTTTGGTCCTAGGGTGAGAGTGACGACCACGCCACCAGAACGAGCATGACCGAGAGAGGGTTCTCACCCCGATGAGTCTCATGAAGCGCATCAGCCTGATCTTCCGCTCCAAGGCCAACAAGGCCCTGGACAGGGCGGAGGACCCCCGCGAGACGCTGGACTACAGCTACCAGCGCCAGCTCGAGCTCCTCTCGAAGGTGCGCCGTGGTGTCGCCGACGTGGCCACCAGCCGCAAGCGCGTCGAGCTCCAGGTCAACCAGCTCGAGCAGCAGGCCGCCAAGCTCCAGGGCCAGGCCGAGAAGGCCATCGGCGCCGGTCGCGAGGACCTCGCCCGTGAGGCGCTGACCCGCAAGTCCGGGCTCGCGTCCCAGATCACCAGCCTGAAGGAGCAGCAGGCCACGCTCCAGGGCGAGGAGGAGAAGCTGGTGCTGGCCCAGCAGCGCCTCCAGGCCAAGGTCGAGGCCTTCCGCACGCGCAAGGAGACCATCAAGGCGACTTACACCGCCGCCGAGGCGCAGACGCGCATCGGCGAGGCGATGTCGGGCATCGGCGAGGAGATGGGCGACGTCGGCCTCGCCATCCAGCGGGCCGAGGACAAGACGGCGCAGATGCAGGCGCGTGGTCAGGCCATCGACGAGCTGATCGCCTCCGGCGCCCTCGACGACGCCTCCCAGCTCAACGCGGGCGACGACATCTCCCGCGAGCTCGACGCCCTCAGCTCCGGCTCCGACGTCGAGGCGGAGCTCGCCCGCCTCAAGGCCGGGTCCGCCACCCAGCCCCAGGCCATCGAGGCCGGTGACGGCGACATCCTGGCCGAGCCGGAGGCCGTGCCGGTCGAGGGCGAGACCACCGAGGGCGGCAGGGCATGATCGTCCGCATCCTCGGCGAGGGTCAGTACGACCTCGACGACCACGCCCTCGACGCCCTCAACGGCCTCGACTCCCAGATCGAGTCGGCCGTCGAGGCCGGGGACGAGGCGATGTTCCGTACGGCGCTGCAGGGGCTGCTCGCGGCCGTGCGCGCCAGCGGGACCCACCACGACGTCGACTCGCTCGACGAGTCCGACCTCATCCTGCCGCCACCCGACGCGACGATCGACGAGGTCCGCGAGCTCCTGGGCGACGACGGCCTGATCCCGGGCTGAGGTCGACCGGCTGCCCATGGCCACCTCCCGTTTCATCAAGGACACCGGGCTCACGGCACGGATGACCCTCACGATGTTCCTGCTCGGCGGCCTGTTCGTCGGGCTGGTCGTGGTGGTCATCTCGTTCGTCCGGAGCCCGGGCGGCGCCGTGCTCGTGGCGGTCGCCGCCATCGGGATGGCGTTCTGGCAGTGGTGGAGCTCCGACACGGTCGCGATGCGTGCGATGCGCGCCCGCGAGGTGACGCCCGAGGAGGCTCCCGAGCTGCACGGGATGATCGACCGGCTGTGCGCCCTGGCCGACATGCCCAAGCCGCGGGTCGGGATCTCCGACCTGTCGGTCCCCAACGCGTTCGCCACCGGCCGCTCGCCCGACCGCGCGGTCGTGTGCGTAACCACCGGGATCCTCCAGGTCCTCGACGCCGAGGAGCTCGAGGCGGTGCTGGCGCACGAGCTGAGCCACGTGGCCCACCGCGACGTGCTGGTGATGACCGTGGCCTCGTCGGCCGGCATCGCCGCCGGCCTCCTCCTGCGCCTCACGCAGTTCGGCGGGATGGGTCGCTCGCGCAACAGCGGGACCCTGCCCGTGGTGCTCGTCGCCCTCGTCGTCAGCCTCGTGGTGTACGCCGTCAGCTTCCTGCTGCTGCGCCTGCTGTCCCGCTACCGCGAGCTCAGTGCCGACCGGGCGGGCGCCTACCTCACGCTCAAGCCCGCGGCCCTCGGCTCCGCGCTCCAGAAGATCAGCGGCGAGGTCGCCGCGATCCCGACGCGCGACCTGCGCGCCGGCAGCGCTGCCAGCGCCCTGTGCATCATCCCCGCTGCGGCCGGCGGCCTCAGCGGGCTGATGGCCACCCACCCGCCCCTGCAGCAGCGGCTCGAGCAGCTCGCCCGGATCCAGGCCGAGCTCAGCCGGCCGACGGGCTGAGGGCGTCCACGATGGGGCTCTGGGAGGCGATGCGTGCGCGGACGACGCCCCGGCGCAACCACCTCGATGCGCTGTTCCTCGTCCCCAGCGCGGCGATCACGCTGCAGACGGCCCTGGGCTTCGAGCCGACCGGTTCCGGGTCGGTCTGCTACCGGTCGGCGGCCGGCGCCGCGTTCGCGCAGACCCAGTCCGACGTCCTAGCGCTGATCCGCGACGACGCGGGAGCGCCGGACGTCACCGTCAGCACCGACGACTTCGGCTTCACCTGGCTCGTCGTCGCCGGCGACCCGGCGGACACGGCCGCGCTCTGCACCGACCTCCACGCGGTCAACACGACGCTGGAGCTCAACGGCTTCGACGGCGGGCTGCTCTGCTCGATGGTCCCGTTCGCCAACGCCTCCGGTCAGCGCTTCGGCCTCACCTACCTCTACAAGCAGGGGACGTTCTACCCGTTCGCACCCCAGGACGGGCAGACCCGTGACAACCTTCTCGAGCTGTCCGTGCGCGACCTGCTCGCCGCGGAGCTGCCGATGGAGGCCGACCTCCAGCGCTGGCTGGCGATCTGGAAGGCCCCCGGACTGTGAACGAGGAGACGATGGACGAGCGGCAGCGCGCACAGGCGCTAGCGACATACGACGTCATCGGCGGTCCGCCGCGGCGCGAGCTCGAGGCGCTGGTCGACCTCGCCGCTCAGGTGGCGGACGTCCCCTTCGCCGCGATCAACCTCTTCAGCGACGACCATCAGCACCAGGTGGCGACCTCGGGGTTCGAGGGCAAGGACAGCCCCCGGAGCGACTCGATGTGCCGCTTCGTCGTGGAGTCGGGCCACTCGATCATGGTCGAGGACGCCGGCACCGACAGTCGCTTCGCGGACAGCCCCTGGACCACGGGTGAGATCGCCGAGGTCAAGTACTACGCCTCGCACCCGCTGCGGACGCCCGGCGAGGTCGTGATCGGCACCCTGTGCGTGTTCGACACCGAGTCGCACCCGGTGACGCCCGACTCCGCACGGGGCCTGGCCCAGCTGGCCGACCGTGTCGTCGACGTGCTCGAGCTCGAGCTCACCAGCCGTCGGCTGAGCGAGGCCAACGCCCGGCTCAGCACGGCCAACGAACGGCTCGAGCACTTCGCCGGCCAGGTCAGCCACGACCTGAAGAACCCGCTGACGTCGCTGTCGCTCTCGCTGGAGTCCCTCGAGCTCGAGGTGACCGATGCCTACCAGCTCGACACCCTCGCCCGGGCGCGACGCGGGGTGGACCGGATGGACGGGATGATCAGCGACCTCCTGGCCTTCGCCTCGCAGGGTGCCCCGCCCGGCGACGACCTCGTCGACCTCGGTGCCGAGCTGCGCCTGGCCCTCGACGACCTCGCCGGTCGGGTCGCGGCCCGCGCGGTGACCGTGGGCGCGCTGCCAGTCGTGCGCGGCGACGCCGTCCAGCTGCGGTCGGTGCTGATGAACCTCCTCGACAACGCCGCGAAGTTCACCGACGACGGCGCTGCCCCCGAGATCGAGGTGGATTCCCGCATGCTCGACGGTCGCCACCGCATCGAGGTGCGCGACCGGGGCCGTGGCGTCCCGGTCGACCGGAGCGAGCGGATCTTCGCGCCGCTGGCCCGCCTCGACAAGAGCGTGGAGGGTGTCGGCATCGGGCTCGCCACCTGTCGCCGGGTCGTCGAGGCCCACGGCGGCCTCATCGGCGTCGTGCCGCGCGCCGGTGGTGGGTCGGTGTTCTGGTTCGACCTGCCGTTCGCCGACGTGTAGCCGCTACGGCAGCCTGGCCTGCTTCATCTGGCGCGAGGCGTAGACGTTGCCGATCACCGTGCCGTCGAGCCACGCGGTCAACCGCGCCGCCTCGGCGTGCAGCGCGTCGTGACCCGCGGGTCCGACGTCCTCCAGCAGCGAGAGGCGTACGACGCCCTCGTCGTCCTGCACCCAGCAACCGACGATCCGACCGTCCCACCACGCCGTCGTGCCGGCGTTGCCGTTGGTGTCGAAGAGGAACGGCACGTGGGCGGGATCGAGGTAGAAGTCGCGTGACTTCCAGCCCATCACGGTCGGGTCGAGGGTGGGCAGCAGCGCGGCCCACGGTCCTGCGGCTCCCACCTCGTCGGTGTCGTCGGGCAGGAGCCAGCCGGTCGTTCCGTCGTCGAGGGTGACCTCGACCGCCTCGACGTCGGCGAGCGCACGGGTCACCGCACCCTTGGTGGACCCGAGCCACCACTGGAGGTCGGCCGAGGTGCCGGGGCCGAACGTGCCCAGCCAGCGGCGTACGAGCTCGGCATAGCCCGTGGCCTCGTCGAGCGGGTCGTCGACGGTGCCCAGCCAGTCGTCGGCGAGCGTCCACACGGGCTTGTTGAGTCGCCAGTGCCCGCCGTTGCGCCCGCGCACGGCATCGCCGGACAGACCGAGGTGGGTGAGCACCCAGGGCGCCACGGGAGTCGGTCGGTCATAGCTCTTGTCGGTGGTGCCACCGATCATCCCGGCCAGCTCGGGCACCTCGGCGCGGAGCTCGGAGGTGCTGGCGGGCCCGACCGCGAGGCGCGCGAGGGTCGCCTCGCGGGCAGCATCGAGCCAGGCCTCGCCGTCAGCGGCGATGCCGGCGCCCGCGATGGCCTTGGCGATCCGCTTGCGCTCCGACGTCGCGACCCGGGCGGACGCGCTGCCCCACGCCGCCGGCAGCAGGTCGCGGGGGAAGACGAAGAGGGTGCGCCGCATCGCGAGCTGCTTGACCACCTCGCGGTCGTCGTAGAGGGCCGTGTCGACGTCGTCGGGACCGAGGCCCTCGGCCCGGGCCGCGACCGCGAGGTGGACGGTCGCCGCCTCGGTGGCGTGCAGCACGGTCATCGCGCGCGTGACGGCCTCGACGCTGTCGAGCCGGTGCGCGGGAGCCAGCGCGTGGCGCGTGGCGATCCGGTGGCGCCGCTCGGCGTCGCTGACGTGTCGCATCGCGGGTGTCGACCTCGGGGGATCAGTCGCGGTGGGACTTGCCGGGCAGGTCGAGCATCCGCTGGAGCGCGACGAGCGCGTCGGCCTCGGTCTCGGGGTCGACGGTGATCTGGTTGACCACCTGACCGGCGACGAGGTTCTCCAGCGCCCAGACCAGGTGCGGCAGGTCGATGCGGTTCATCGTCGAGCAGTAGCAGACGTTGCGGTCGAGGAAGACGATGTTCTTGTCGGGGTGGGCGTCGGCGAGGCGTTTGACCAGGTTGAGCTCGGTGCCGATCGCCCAGGTGGTGCCGGGCTCGGCGGCCTCGATCGTCTTGATGATGAACTCGGTCGAGCCCACGAGGTCGGCCTTGAGGACGACCTCGTGCGTGCACTCGGGGTGGACCAGGACGTTGATGCCGGGGTGCTTCGCACGGAGCTCGTCGACGACGTCCGCGGAGAACCGGCCGTGCACCGAGCAGTGGCCCTTCCAGAGGATCATCCGCGCCTTCTGGAGCTCGTCCGCGGTGAGCCCGCCACCGGGCTGACGCGGGTCCCAGACGACGCACTCGTCGAGCGCGATGCCCATCTGGAGGACGGCGGTGTTGCGACCGAGGTGCTGGTCGGGGAGGAAGAGGACCTTGGCGCCTCCCTCGAGACCGTCCTTCTGCGAGAAGGCCCAGTCGAGCGCGACCTCGGCGTTGGACGACGTGCAGACGACGCCGCCGTTGCGCCCGCAGAACGCCTTGATGTCGGCGCTGGAGTTCATGTAGGTCACCGGCACGACGCTGTCCTGGATGCCGGCGTCGGCCATCGCGTCCCAGGCGTCCTCGACCTGTCGGAGCCGCGCCATGTCGGCCATCGAGCAGCCGGCCGCGAGGTCGGGCAGGACGACCCGCTGGGTCGGCGAGGTGAGGATGTCGGCCGACTCGGCCATGAAGTGCACCCCGCAGAACACGATGAACTCGGCGTCGGGCCGTGCGGCCGCGTCGCGGGCGAGCTTGAAGGAGTCGCCCGTGACGTCGGCGAACTGGATGACCTCGTCGCGCTGGTAGTGGTGTCCGAGCACGAAGAGCCGGTCGCCGAGTGCGGCCTTGGCCGCGCGGGCGCGCTCGACGAGGTCGGGGTCGGACGCTGCCGGGAGGTCCCCGGGACACTCCACGCCACGCTCGGCGTCGAGGTCGCGGCCCTTGCCGAGGGGGAGGAGCGGCAGGTCGATGGTCGCCATGGGACTCATCCTAGGAGGGGGACCCGGCGCTGACCGCAGCGTGGGAGGGTGAGCCCCATGTCGCGACGTGGTGAGGTGCTGGCCCTGGTCCAGGCGGGCGGTCAGGGCTCCCGGATGGACGTCCTCACCCGCGAACGGGCCAAGCCCGCGCTGCCGTACGGCGGCGTCCACCGGCTGATCGACTTCGCCCTCTCCGGTCTCGTCCACGCCGACCTCGCGGACGTGTGGGTGTCCTTGGAGTACCAGGTGACCTCCATCGACGAGTACCTGTCGGGCGGGCGCCCGTGGAGCCTGGACCGCAACCGCGGCGGCTTCCGGCGGATCGTCCCGCAGACGGGCACGGGCCCCGCGACCGAGAGCGGCTTCGCGCACGGCAACGGCGACCTGCTGATGCGGATGTCGGCCGACATCGAGGCCTTCGGCGCCCGCACCCTGGTGGTGTGCAGCGCCGATCACGTCTTCAACATGGACCTCGCGCCGGTGATCGAGGACCACGTGGCCGCCGGTCGGACCGCGACCGTGCTCACCAGTGAGGTCAGCAAGAAGGACGCCGCCGACAACGTCGTCGTCCTCGCCGGCCGCGGCGGCACGGTGACCGGGATCGAGCACAAGCCCTCGAAGCCGTCCGCCGGCACGGTCGCGACCGAGATCTTCGTCTACGACACCGAGGCGCTCCTCGGTGCCCTGCACGACCTCCGGCGCGAGCTGGCGGGGGAGCAGGAGGACGACGGCGACAGCGGCATCGGGGACTTCGGCGAGCACCTCCTGCCGCGCCTCGTCGAGAGCGGCACGGTCGCTGCGGTGCCGCTCACCGGCTACTGGCGCGACGTCGGCCAGCCCGGGCTCTACCTCCAGTCCCACCGCGACCTGCTCCGGGGCACGGTCGACGTCTTCGACCACCCGGACCGCCCGGTCATCTCCCACTGGCCGGACCGTCCCGCCGCCCGCGTGCGCGCCTCGGCCGACTGCCGCGACTCGATGCTCTCGCCGGGTGCCGACGTCGCCGGCCTCGTGGTCGGCAGCGTGCTCGGCCCCGGCGTCGTCGTCGAGAAGGGCGCCGAGGTCCATGACAGCGTCGTGATGGACGACTGCGTGATCCGCGCCGGCGCCGTCGTACGCACCACGGTGCTCGACGAGCGCTGCGAGGTCGCACCCCGATCGCGCGTCGGCGCCGAGCCGTCGCGGCGACTGGCGCACGACGACGACGTGGTGCTGGTCGGTCGCGACTCGACCGTCAGCGGCGACGTGGCCGCGGGCGCGCGCCTCGAGCCGGGGTCCGCTCTCTAGGCAGACCTGAGGACGTGGCGTACGCCGATCCGTCCCGGATGCGTGCACCGCGTCCTCAGGTAGTGCGTCAGAGGAACGTGCTGTGCGGGATGTACGTCGTCGGCGGCTTGAGGTGCCGGGTGGCGAGGAAGTTCCTCGTGTGGATGCCCAGCCGCGCCGCCGTCGCCACGTCCAGCGCCCACTGGTTCGCCGCGGTGACGCGTGGCACCTCGACGGGGGTGTCGGGGTCGGACGCCGCCAGCGACTCCCAGAGCAGCAGCCGCGCCGTGCGCCGGTTGTCGGCGGCCAGGCACTGCACGCCCCCGGCCCTCGCGACGTAGGCGTAGCCCTGGCCGGACGCGTGGTCGATGACGACGAGCCGGAGCTGCCGGGCCAGCAGCTCGTGGTCGGGGCCGTGGGCGGCACCGCGCGTGCGGCGGTCGAGGCTGTCGCAGAGGTCGCGGTCCGCGGCCGTTCCCTCGCGGACGTGGGGCACCGCCGGCAGCAGGTCGCGCCGGACCGTGCCCCACAGCACCATCTGCGGGTGCAGGTCGAAGCCGGCCTTGCGGTAGCGGTGCAGTGCGCCCTGGTCCTGGCTGGCGACGAACATGCCGCGCAGGCAGCCGTCGCCGTAGCGGACCGCCGCGTCCAGGAGGAGCGTGCCCAGCCCGCGGCCCTGGGCCTCGGGCGCGACCGCGAAGGAGCAGAGGATCCACATCAGCTCGCGACGCAGCGACGTGGCGAGGCCGACGACCACCCCGTCCTCCTCGGCCACCCAGCACCCGCCGGGGTCCGTCGCCAGCTTGTGGCGCGACTTCGCGAGCCAGTCGGCGCGACCGGACTCGGAGCGCGGCTGCGGGTCGGGCCACCCCCGCTGGGAGGTCGTGCGGTCGACCTCGAAGTAGGCGGTCCGCGTGATGGCCTCGCAGGCCGGCAGGTCCTCGACCTGCATCGGGCGGACGAGCAGCGTCACGAGACGTGGGCGGCGTACCTCGCCAGCAGGTCGCCCCAGTGGGTGTACTTCGCGCGGACCTCCTCGGTGCCGGGCATCCAGCCGCTGTGCACGAGCCGCACCAGGCTGCCGCCGCCGTCCGCCTCGGTGAACCGCACGTCCAGCACGGTCGCCTCGTCCTCGGGGTGGCCGAGCCAGAACTCCTGGGTGTAGCGGCCGATCGGGTCCCACTCCATCACGCGGCCCCAGACGTACTCCTCGTCGCCGTGGACCATCGCCACCGGGCCGTTGGGGTCGATGGCGATGTTGGTGAACGTCGCCGCGTCGGGGGTGAGCACGGGGTCCCACCACTCGCCCATCTGGGCCGTGAAGCCGACGAAGGCCTCGGTGGGGGTGACGGGCACGGTGACCTCGGCGACGATGGGCGCCAGACCGGCGTCGGTGGCGGGGGTGTCGGGCATGCGACCAGCATGCCCGACGGTGCCGCTGCAAGGATGTCCGCCATGCGCGTGCTGATCGCTCCGGACAAGTTCGCGGGGACCCTGACCGCCGTCCAGGCGGCCGAGGCCATCGCCGCCGGGTGGCGCCGGCACGCGCCGGACGACGAGCTCGACCTGGCGCCAATGGCTGACGGCGGCCCCGGCTTCGTCGACGTCCTCCACGCCGCGCTGGCCGGTGAGCTGTCCGCCGTCACCGTGTCCGGACCGCACGGTGCCCAGGTGCCGGCGGTGGTGCTGCGCGTGGCGGAGACGGCGTACGTCGAGAGCGCGCAGGCCGCCGGCCTCCACCTGGTCGACGGCGACCCGGAGACCGCGACCAGCCGCGGCGTCGGCGAGCTCGTGCTCGCGGCGGTCGACGGCGGCGCGACGACCGTCGTCGTCGGTCTTGGCGGCACCGGCACCAACGACGGGGGCGCAGGCGTCCTGGCGGCCCTCGGTGCCACCTCCGACGGTGTGCTCGACGGCGGCCCTGCCGCCCTGTCGTCCGTGAGCGACGTCGACCTCGGTCCCGCCCGCTCCCGGCTGGCCGGCGTGCGACTGGTCGCCGCGAGCGACGTGGACAGTCCCCTCACCGGTCTCTTCGGGGCCACCAAGACCTTCGGGCCGCAGAAGGGGATCGGCGAGGACCGGATCGCGGAGGTCGACGGCTGGCTCGAGGGCTTCGCGGTCGCGACCGACCGGCGTACGTCGCTGGACAAGGGTGCCGGCGCGGCCGGGGGCATCGGCTACGCGCTGCTCGTCCTCGGCGCCACCCGCGAGCCCGGCATCGACCTCGTCGCGTCCTCCGTCTCCCTCGCGGCCCGGGCCCGTCAGGCCGACCTCGTGGTGACGGGCGAGGGAGCCTTCGACTTCTCCAGCCGGGCGGGCAAGGTGCCCTACGGCGTCGCGGCCGTCGCGTCCGAGGCCCTCCGCCCGTGCATCGCCCTCGCCGGACAGGTCCTGGTCGGCTCGCGCGAGATGCGCGCCCTCGGCATCGAGTCGGCGTACTCCCTCGTCGAGCTCGTGGGGGAGGAGCGCGCCCTCGGCGCCCCCGCCGACACCCTCGCCGACCTCGCCCAACGCGTCGCGCGGACCTGGTCTCGCTGAGCGCTGGAGTCACCGGATATCCGGTGACTCCAGCCCTTGTGCGGTTGCTGTGACGCGGATGCTGCATTACAGCAACCGCACAGTGGTCAGCGGCGTACGACGGTCCGGCCACGCGCTGCCGGAATGACGTCGTCGAGCGGAGGGAATAAGGGCGCGTGTGCGACCATTGAGGCAAGCAGTACCCGAGACTTCCTGGAGTGATGAGATGACCGAGCAGATCGAGACCACCGATCGCCGTACCGACCAGATCAACCTCTCCGCTGTCGCCGCCGGCAAGGTGAAGAGCCTCCTCGAGCAGGAGGGTCGCGACGACCTGGCCCTGCGCATCTCCGTGCAGCCCGGTGGCTGCTCGGGCCTGCGCTACCAGCTCTTCTTCGACGAGCGCACGCTCGACGGCGACGTCACCACCGACTTCGACGGCGTGACCGTCGTGGTCGACCGGATGAGCGTCCCCTACCTCAACGGTGCCGAGATCGACTTCGTCGACACCATCGAGAAGCAGGGCTTCACGATCGACAACCCCAACGCCACCGGTTCGTGCGCGTGCGGGGACAGCTTCCACTGAGCTGACCGGACATCGACGAAGGCCCCCGCCACTGGCGGGGGCCTTCGTCGTCTGAGGGTGACTGCTCAGTCCAGGTGCAGGTGGAGCGCGTTGGCGATGCGCGCGGCGGCGTCGGAGACCCGGATCTCGCGCTTGCCGACCTCGGTCGGGTAGTCCTCGTAGCGGATGCTGGGCGGGGCGGAGACCGCGGCCCGGGCGGCGCGCTCGAGGCGCAGGTGACGACGCGCGGCACGCCCGTCGGCGGCCATCTCGGCGAGCGTGCCGAGCTCGTCGTGGGTGAGCGAGGGACGGCGAGAACCGGGCGCGGAGGTCGTCATGTCCACGACGCTATTGGCTACTGCGGGGTATCCCGAGCCGTACCGGGAGGTAACTCCGGGCTCGTCCGGTCGGGAGTCGGCGAAGCGGCGCGGAGGCGGTCGGCGGGTAGGGTTCCGCGACGTGTCCATCCTCGTAGCCGGATCCATCGCGACCGACCACCTGATGTCCTTCCCCGGGAAGTTCGCCGACAGCCTCGTGGTCGACCAGCTCGACAAGCTGTCGGTGTCGTTCCTCGTCGAGGACCTGGAGGTACGCCGGGGTGGCTGCGCCGCCAACATCTGCTTCGGCCTCGGCAACCTGGGCCTGCGTCCGGTGCTCGTGGGGGCCGTCGGCGAGGACTTCGCCGAGTACCGCGCGTGGCTCGAGCGGCACAACGTCGACTGCGACTCGGTCCACGTGTCGGAGACCAAGCACACGGCCCGCTTCGTGTGCACCAACGACACCGCGCACGCGCAGATCGCCAGCTTCTACGCCGGGGCGATGAGCGAGTCGCGCGAGATCGAGCTCAAGCCGATCGTCGACCGCGTCGGCGCGCCCGACTACGTGATCATCGGCCCCGACGACCCGCAGGGCATGCTGCGCCACACCGACGAGTGCCGCCAGCGCGGCTACCCGTTCCTCGCCGACCCGTCGCAGCAGCTGGCCTTCGGCGACGGCGACCTGATCCGCCCGCTGATCGACGGCGCCGAGATCCTCTTCTCCAACGAGTACGAGGCCAGCCTGATCACCCAGAAGACCGGCTGGACCCGTGACGAGGTGCTCTCGCGCGTCGGCTCGTGGGTGGTCACCCTCGGCCCCGACGGCGTCCGCATCGACCGCGCCGGCGAGGAGTCGATCGTCGTCCGGGCGGTCCCCGAGATCGAGAAGGTCGAGCCGACCGGTGTGGGCGACGCGTTCCGTGCCGGCTTCCTCGCCGCGCTCAGCTGGGGACTCGGCCACGAGCGTGCCGCGCAGCTCGGGTGCCTCCTCGCCGTCTACGTCGTCGAGCAGGTCGGCACGCAGGAGTACGAGATCTCCCGCGCGGCCTTCCTCGCCCGGTGCGGCGCGACCTACGGCGACGAGGCCGTCGCCGACTTCGAGCCGCACCTCCAGACGATCAGGGTCTAGCCGAGGCGGCGTACGACGTGGCGCGGGGCGCCGTCGTCGGCGACGTCCGTGCCGACGTACTCCTGCCCCTTCATCCGGCACCACGCCGGTACGTCGACCGCGGCGGCGACGTCGTGGGTGACCACCGCGAGCAGCTCGCCGACCTCGACGTCGGCGAGGTGGCGGCCGAGCTCGATGACCGGCATCGGGCAGAGCATCGCGCGGCAGTCGAGCTCGAGGCTCACCGGAGCCGGGCTCACAGGCCGACCCGCGACCGGATCTCCGCGACGATCTCCGGCAGGACGTCGCAGAAGGCGTCGACGTCGGCGCGGGTGGCGTCGCGCTGGAGGGAGAGCCGGACGTTGCCGTGGGTCAGCACCCCCATCGCCTCCAGCACGTGGCTCGGGGTGAGCGTCGACGCGGTGCACGCCGAGCCGCTCGCGATGCCGAAGCCGCGGCGGTCGAGCTCGGTCACGAGCGCCTCCCCGTCGACGTAGAGGCACGAGAACGTCACCAGGTGGGGGAGTCGGCGCACCGGGTCGCCGACGACCTCCACGTCGGGCACCTCCGCGGCCACCCGACGGCGTACGACGTCCACCAGACCGTGGTGGCGCGCGTTGACCTCCTCGCGCTCGGCGACCACCGCCTGGAGCGCGGCTGCCGCGGCGAGCACCGCGGGGATGTTCTCGAAGCCGGTCGAGCGCTCGTCGACCCGGTCGTCGCCGGGGAAGGGGTTGCGCCAGCGCGCCCGGGTGCGGACCAGCAGCACGCCGACGCCGGCCGGGCCACCCCACTTGTGCGCCGATCCCGCGGCTGCGGCCCAGCCGGACGGCAGCGCGAGCCGGCCCATCGACGCGCAGGCGTCGGTGAAGAGCGGGACGTCGGGCGGCAGGTCGACCCGCCCGACGGGCTGGACGGTGCCGACCTCGTGGTTGGCGCTCTGGAGCGCGACGACGCCCACCTCGGGCCGCTCAGCACGGGCGCGCACCTCGGCGGGGTCGACCCGGCCGACGGCGTCGACGGGCACCTCCTCGCCGCGGGCACCCCACTCCACGGCGTGGCGGACGGCCGAGTGCTCGACAGCAGAGTGGACGACGACGTCGCCCCGGCGGGCGCCGCGCACCAGCCCCAGCAGGCCGAGGTGCGTCGCGTGCGTGCCGCTCGGGGTGAAGGTCACCTCGTCGGCGCGCACGCCGAGCGCGTCGGCCGTCGCCTCGCGTGCGTTGTCGAGCAGCAGCCGCGCCTCGCGGCCGGGGCGGTGCAGCCGGCGGGGGTCGGCGTACCCGCGGTCGAGCGCGGCGAGCAGCACCTCGCGGGCCGCCGGGTGGAGCGGCGCGGCGGATGCGCTGTCGAGGTCGCCCTGCGCTGGCACGGACCCGGTCACAGGACGAACTGTGCCACTCGCGCGGTCAGCCGTGCCCGGAACGTCCGCCCATCCCACGACACCCCACCCTGCCCCGCACGGCGAGGCCGGTTGGGGATACTCTCTACGTGTCTGAGAAGGACCGAGAGAGAGGCTCGTCAGTGGGTCTGCAAGTCCCCAAGATCTCGGGTGCGCCACGGCGCGTCCTGAGGGTCGCGCTGCTCGGCGTGACGATGCTGGTGCTGGCCGGTTGCTCCGCAGCCGACGAGCACCAGATCCGCAACCTCGCCATGCCCGACCGCATCACCGAGCAGGGCCCCTACACCTACGAGCTGTGGAAGTGGGCGTGGGTCGCCGCCATGGTGACCGGCGTCATCGTCTGGGGCCTGATCGCCTATGTGGTGATCAAGTTCCGTCGTCGCAGCGACGACGAGGTGCCGCGGCAGACGCGCTACAACCTGCCGCTCGAGGTCTTCTACACGATCGCGCCGGTCCTGATGTGCATCGTGTTCTTCTTCCACACCGTGCGCGTGCAGGACATCCAGACCGAGATCACCACGCCCGACGTCACGGTCGAGGTCACTGGCCAGCAGTGGTCCTGGACCTTCAACCACGGTGTCGGCGAGGAGAACCCCGACGCCAGCGGTGAGCCGGACGACTACGCCTACGACTCCTACGTCTACACCTCCGGTGACGGCAGCGAGATCCCGACGCTCGTGCTCCCCGTCGACCAGCGCATCCAGTTCAACCTGCGCTCGCCCGACGTGATCCACAACTTCGGCGTCCCGTCGTTCCTGACCCGCATGGACGTCATCCCGGGCCGCATCAACAAGCTCCAGGTGACGCCCACCGTCGAGGGCGACTACCTCGGCAAGTGCTACGAGCTCTGCGGGGTCTACCACTCGCGGATGTTGTTCAAGGTCAAGGTCGTCAGCCAGGCCGACTACGAGGACTACCTCACCCAGCTGGCCGACGCCGGCAACACCGCGGAGACCCCGATCATCGGTGGATCAGACGTGACCACGCAGGCCGGACTCGAGTCCGAGGAAGGGAGCGAGGAGTGAGCGCCGCATCCGCTGCTGCCGCACCGCAGCGCAAGCCCCTGGGCGAGCAGGTTGTACGACTGCTCACCACGACCGACCACAAGCTCATCGGCAAGCTCTACCTCGGCACCTCGTTCGCGTGGTTCCTGATCGCCGGCCTGATGGCGATGCTGATCCGCTCCGAGCTGGCCTACCCCGGCCAGCAGGTCGTGAGCGAACAGCTCTACAACCAGCTCTTCACGATGCACGGCACGATCATGCTGCTGCTGTTCGCGACGCCGCTGTTCTTCGGCTTCGCCAACGTGATCATGCCGCTGCAGATCGGTGCCCCCGACGTCGCGTTCCCGCGCCTCAACATGTTCAGCTACTGGCTGTTCCTGTTCGGCGGCCTCATCGCCGGCTCGGGCTTCCTGACGCCGCAGGGTGCCGCCGACTTCGGCTGGTTCGCCTACACGCCGCTCTCCGACGCCGTACGCAGTCCGGGGGTCGGCGGCGACCTCTGGATCATGGGCCTCT
Organism: Nocardioides baculatus; assembly: GCF_016735675.1. Lineage (GTDB taxonomy): Bacteria > Actinomycetota > Actinomycetes > Propionibacteriales > Nocardioidaceae > Nocardioides > Nocardioides baculatus. The sequence continues at coordinate 356,052 of NZ_JAERSG010000002.1, forward strand.
GGATGGCCGGTCTCGGCTCGATCCTCGGTGGCGTCAACTTCATCACCACGATCATCTGCATGCGCGCGCCCGGCATGACGATGTTCCGCATGCCGATCTTCGTCTGGAACACGCTGATCACCAGCATGCTCGTGATCATGGTGTTCCCGATCCTCGCGGGCGCCCTGCTCTCGCTGGAGGCCGACCGGATCCTGGGGGCCCACGTCTTCGACCCGTCGCACGGCGGGCCGGTCCTGTGGCAGCACCTCTTCTGGTTCTTCGGCCACCCCGAGGTCTACATCATCGCGCTGCCGTTCTTCGGGATCATCTCCGAGATCCTGCCGGTCTTCAGCCGCAAGCCGATCTTCGGCTATGTCGGCCTCGTGGCCGCCACGCTGGGCATCGCGATGCTGTCGGTGGCCGTGTGGGCGCACCACATGTTCGTCACGGGCGCCGTCGACCTGCCGTTCTTCTCCGGCATGACGTTCCTCATCGCAGTGCCGACAGGGGTGAAGTTCTTCAACTGGATCGGCACGATGTGGGGCGGGTCCCTGTCCTTCGACACCCCGATGCTGTGGTCGATCGGGTTCCTGACCACCTTCCTCTTCGGTGGCCTCACCGGCGTCATCCTGGCCAGCCCGCCGCTCGACTTCCACGTGTCCGACTCCTACTTCGTGGTCGCGCACTTCCACTACGTGGTCTTCGGCACCGTCGTCTTCGCGATGTTCGCCGGGTTCTACTTCTGGTGGCCCAAGATGACCGGCAAGATGCTCGACGAGCGTCTCGGCAAGCTCCACTTCTGGATCCTGTTCGTCGGCTTCCACACCACCTTCCTCGTGCAGCACTGGCTCGGTGTCGAGGGCATGCCCCGTCGCTACGCCGACTACCTGCCCGACGACGGCTTCACCACGCTCAACCAGATCTCCACGGTCGGGGCGTTCCTGCTGGGCGCATCGACGCTGCCGTTCCTCTACAACGTCTACGTCTCCTCCAAGGGGCCGAAGGTCGAGGTCGACGACCCGTGGGGCTGGGGCCGCTCGCTCGAGTGGGCCACCAGCAGCCCGCCGCCGCGGCACAACTTCCACACCTTGCCGCGGATCCGCTCGGAGTCCCCGGCCTTCGACCTGCACCACCCGGAGATCGCGCTCATGGAGCTCCAGGAGAACGATTCGATGCGCGACGAGGACACTCCCACGGACGCGCCCGACGTGGAGGGCCGCGAGCAGATGCTCCGTGACCGGGTCGACGGCGACGACATCACCGAGACGAAGGGTGACCTCCGATGAAGGCTGAGTCCTGGGTCTTCGGGATCACTGCGCTGTTCGTGGCGGTCGTCGCACCGGCCTACTGGTTCCTCACCGAGGACCCGACCGGCACCTCCGCCCTGGTGATGACCGCGCTGCTCTTCGGCATGGTCACCCTCTACCTCGGCTTCCACGCCTCGCGCATGGACCCGCGGCCGGAGGACCGCAAGGAGGGCGAGATCGCCGACGGTGCCGGTGAGCTGGGCTTCTTCCCGCCCTACTCCTGGTGGCCGCTGTGGTGTGCGCTCGCGCTCGGCGTGATCGTCTACGGCACGGCGCTCGCCGCGTGGTGGCTGGTGTTCATCGGCTTCACGGTCGGGGCGATCGTCCTCTGCGGGTTCATCTTCGAGTACTACCGCGGTGAGCACGCTCACTGATCGCGCCTTTTAGAGAAGAGCCCGTCCGCGACGTACGCTGGACGGGTTCTTCCGATTTCGGGTCGTCATCACTGGGGGGTATGCCGTATGCGCACTCGCGCGTCCGCTCACCTGCGCTCCGCGCGCCGTCGTACGACACTCGCTGCCGCGGTGCTGGCACTCGCCGGCAGCCTCGCGGCGTGCACGTCGAGCAGCACCGAGGGCCCGAGCAGGTCGGACGGGCCGGCAGGCACCTCGGGGTCCGCGTCGGCGAAGCCTGACCCGGTGCGCCTCTCGACGAGCTTCACCGACGCCGCGGCGGTCACGCTCGACCACCCGCTGACGGTCGGCGCCGACGGCGGCACCCTCGACACCGTCGAGGTGACGTCGGCCGCGGGCGCCGTGGCCGGTGAGGTCGCGGACGGTACCTGGACCTCGTCGGACCGGCTCGAGCCCGGCACCGACTACACCATCACCGCGTCGACCATCCGCAGCGACGGTCGCACCGTCGAGCGCACGCGCAGCTTCCACACCGTGGACCTGACGCTGGACGAGCAGACCTTCGCCTCGATCGCGCCGCTCGACGGCGAGACCGTCGGCGTCGGAATGCCGGTGATCGTGACCTTCGACCTGCCGGTCACCGACAAGGCGCTCTTCGAGAAGCACATGCACGTGACGAGCACGCCGGCGCAGCGCGGCTCGTGGTACTGGATGAGCGACCAGGAGGCGCACTACCGCCCGGCGTCGTACTGGAAGGCGGGCACCGACGTGTCGGTCGACCTCGACCTCAACAGCCTGCCGGCGGGCAACGGGATCTACGGCCAGGAGTCGCGCACGATCGATTTCCAGATCGGTGACGCCCACGTCTACAAGGTCAACGCGCAGACGCACCAGATGCAGGTCTTCTCCAACGGCAAGCTGCTGCGCACCCTCCCGATCACGACCGGCAAGCCCGGCTTCACCACCCGCTCCGGCACCAAGGTGATCATCGAGAAGTTCGACGAGAAGCGGATGAACTCCGAGACCGTCGGCATCAACCGCAACAACCCCGAGGCCTACGACATCGACGACGTCCAGTGGGCGATGCGCGTCACCTTCTCCGGCGAGTTCATCCACGCCGCCCCGTGGTCGGTCGGCTCCCAGGGCTACGCCAACGTGTCCCACGGCTGCACCGGCATGTCGACCGCCGACGCCGGCTGGCTCTACGCCATGAGCCGCCGCGGCGACGTCGTCGAGTACACCGGCACCGAGCGCCAGATGACCCTCCAGAACGGTTACGGCGACTGGAACCTCTCGTACCCCGACTGGAAGACCGGCTCGGCCCTCTCCTGAGCGCCCCGTGCCGCCATGGGTGGCGGCATACGACACAGGGCGCCGGCGTGGGTGGCGGCGTACGACATCGACTGTGACGTGGGTGGCGGCGTACGACATCGGAACGAGCCGTTTCGATGTCATCTGCCGCCACCCCGCCGCTACGAGATGTCGGGAGCCGCCACTCAAGGACTGCGCCCGAACCCGTCCACAGGACGTACGTCAGGTAGCTCGTCCACAGCCTGACGCTCATGCGGTCGCAGCGTGCGTGTCGGGAGTACGACCGTCGGCGGGTGAACCTTCACGCGATTCCTGGACCCCGCGCTGTCCGCGGCCACCCGCGACTCACGGCGTACGTCCGCGAGTCCCAGGCCGTGCACCGTCGCGCCGACCTGGGTGACGACCGCGTCGCCTCACTGCATGCCTGGCAGCTGCTCATGCCGGGCGAGGGCTGCTTCACCGCGCTGACCAGCGCGGAGGTCCGCGGCTGGTGGCTGCCTCCGCTTCCGGCTGACCTTCCGGTCTTCATGGCGATGGGGCTCGACGACCCTCGGCCCATGCGCGCGGGGGTGCGGACGAGTCGGCACACCCGAGTCATCTCGTGCGAGGAGATCGACGGACTGCGCGTCGCTTCCGGTCCGGAGACGTTGCTCGCGTGCGCCAGATGGTTGTGCCTGATCGACATGGTGGTTCTCCTCGACGGGGTGCTGCACACGGGAGCGTGCAGCGAGTCCGACATCAGGGCCGTGCTCGGCGTCAAGAGACCTGGATCCAAGGCCCTGCAGCGCGCGCTCGCATTCGCCGACGGCCGGTCGGAGTCACCGTTCGAAACCTTGACCCGCCTGCTGCACGTGCTCTGCGGCATCGACGTCGAGCCGCAGTACGTGATCCGTGACACGAGTGGCGCCCGCGTGGCACGGGTGGACCTGCTCATCGTCGGGACCAACGAGGCTCCCGAGTACGACGGCGACGAGCACGACAAGGCACCGCGAAGAGTGGTGGACCGACGACGGGATCGGGCCCTCGACGCGGCCGGCTTCGTGCGGCGCGGGTACACCTCAGGAGACATCCTTCGCCGCGCCGTGACCGTGCTCCAGGACGCAGATCGGTCGCTCGGTCGTCCGCACGATCCCACCCGGATCCGGGCATGGCACGACCAGCTCCGTCAGTCTCTCTTCACGCCGTCCGGTACGCGCGCTGTCCTGGCCCGCACCACCCCGACGATCGCGCCGCGAGCACGCAACGAGGCGGGTTCCGGCGACGCCGCCTGAGCGGTGGCTTCTCCGTGTGGGTGGCGGCAGAACGTCACGCTTCGGTCGCCTGGGTGGCGGCACACGACATGGCAGGGCGCCGCCAGGGTGTCGTACGCCGCCACCCAGCGGCGGAGGGATGTCGTACGCCGCCACCCAGCGGCGGAGGGATGTCGTGTGCCGCCACCCGGAGGACAGGCTGGGGGAGGGGAGCGAACGACGAAGGGCCCGCCGGATCAAACCGGCGGGCCCTTCGTGTCGTGCTGGGCGACTCAGTGGTCGCGGAGCGGCACCTCGTCGGTGTCGCGGAGGCGGTGGTCGTCGAACTGGTGACCGTCGACCGGGTGGTCGAGCCCGGACTGGAGCTCCGCCTCGTGCTCGGCGTGGTGGTGCGCCTCCTCGAGCTCGGCCCTGGTGGGCTTCTGCACGTTGTGCTGGTACATCCACGACGAGAGCCTCGCGCGCAGCTTCTCCGAGCGGGAGTTGGGCGCGGCCACGCCGGCGGCGTCGGTGTCGCCGTCGACCGAGTAGATCTCGTCGCGGTCGCGAGCCGTGAGCGTGTAGGCGCTCGTGCCGCTGATCGGCAGGTGCCGCTCGGCGTACTGGCCCTCGACCGAGCGGGTGATGATGCCCGTCTCGTAGCCGTGGAGCAGCTTCTCGTTGTCGTGGCGCTGCAGCGAGATGCACCAACGTCGGGTGATCCAGAACGCGATCACCGGGCCGATGAAGATCGCACCGCGCATGAAGTACGTGATCTGGTTGATGCTGGCGTGCAGCTTGATCGCGATGATGTCGTTGCCGCCGGCCGCCCAGGCGAGCCCGTAGAACGTCATCAGGGCCACCATGACCGCGGTGCGCGTCGGCGCGTTGCGCGGGCGCTGGAGCAGGTGGTGGTCGCGCTTGTCGCCGGTGATCCAGCCCTCCAGGAAGGGCAGGACGATCAGGACGGTGAGCATGAGCGGCGGCACGAGGAGGATCGGGATCAGCACGTTCCACGAGATCGTGTAGCCGAAGATCACCGACTCCATGTGGCTGGGCATGATGCGCAGCAGTCCGTCGGGCCAGCCCATGTACCAGTCGGGCTGCGAGCCCGCCGTCACCTTGGTCGGGTCGTAGGGACCGAACTTCCAGACCGGGTTGATCGACAGCAGGCCGCCCATGAGGGCGATGACGCCGAAGACCATGAAGAAGAAGCCACCGGCCTTCGCGGCGTAGACCGGGAGCATCGGGAAGCCGACGACGTTCTGCTCGGTGCGGCCGGGGCCGGGCCACTGCGTGTGCTTGTGGTAGACGAGCAGCAGCATGTGGGCGGCGATCAGGGCCAGCAGGATGCCCGGGATGAGCAGCACGTGGACGATGTAGAGCCGCGGGATGATCGACTCGCCCGGGAACTCACCGCCGAAGAGCAGGAACGACATGTACGTCCCGGCGACCGGCGTGGCCTTCAGGAAGCCGTCCGCGGCGCGGACGCCGGTGCCGGACAGCAGGTCGTCGGGGAGCGAGTAGCCGGTGAAGCCCTCGAGCGTGCCGAGGAGCAGCAGGATGCAGCCGATGACCCAGTTGAGCTCGCGCGGCTTGCGGTAGGCGCCGGTGAAGGCGACGCGCAGCAGGTGCACCATCATCGAGGCGATGAAGATCATCGCCGCCCAGTGGTGCATCTGGCGCATGAGCAGGCCGCCACGCACGTCGAAGGAGATGTGCAGCGTCGAGGCCATCGACTCCGACATGCCGATGCCCCGGAGCTGGTCGTAGGAGCCCTCGTAGGTCACGTGGCCCATGGACGGGTTGAACCAGAGCGTGAGGAAGACGCCGGTGAGGAGCAGCACGACGAAGCTCCACAGCGCAATCTCACCGAGCATGAACGACCAGTGGTCGGGGAAGACCTTGCGCAGGTTCTTCTTCATCGCCGTGGCCAGGCCCAGGCGGTCGTCGGCCCAGGAGGCCAGGGACCCGGCGGGGCCGGGCTTCGATGCGGTTGCGGCGTCCGTGCGGTTGCTCGTCGCGACCTTGCTGGTGTCGACGCTCACTGCTTCTCACGCTCCCAGTAGCTAGCCCCGATGGGCTCGGTGAAGTCGCTCTGAGCGACCAGGTATCCCTCTCCGTCGACCTTGATCGGCAGCTGTGGAAGGGGACGGGCAGCCGGACCGAAGACGACCTTCGCGGCGTCCGCGAGGTCGAAGGTCGACTGGTGGCACGGGCACAGCACGTGGTGCGTGGTGCGCTCGTAGAGGGAGATCGGGCACCCGACGTGGGTGCAGATCTTGGAGTAACAGATGATCCCGTCGACGGTCCACTTCTCCCGGCCCTTCGCCGGAGTGATGTCGTCGGGGTCCATCCGCACGATGATGATCGCGCCCTTGGCCTTCTCGGACTGCTCCTCCGCGCCCTCGAGCTCGGGGTAGCCGTTCTCCTCGGTCGGGAACATCGCCTCGGGTGCGGCGTTGATGAGGTCGCCGACCTCGACCTCGCTGGCGAGGATCGGGGTGCCGACCACGTCACGCACGAGCCGCATGTCCGGCTCCCAGATCGTGTGGGCGAGCTTGCTGATGTCGAGCGTGTCGCCCGGCGCCAGGTCGCGCAGCAGCACTACGGCCGGGAGGCCGAGGATGCCGACGGCACCGAGCATCGTGTTGCGCACAAGCGGGCGACGGCCGATGCCGGCCTCGTCGAGGCCGTCGTTGAGCGCCTGGATCGTGGCGTCGCGGTCCTCCTGGGGCGAGGCCGCCGGGTGGCGCATCTCGACCATCTCGTGGTCCGCCATCAGCTTGCGGGCCAGGTGGATGATGCCGATGCCGATGAGCAGGAGCGACATGCCGAGGGTGACGCCGAGCGACACCGTCGAGGCGCCCATGCCGGCGAAGGTGTCCCAGCTGTCGCCGACGGAGAAGGAGAAGTAGGCGACCACGAAGAGGACCGCGCTGACCATCGCCGCGATGAACAGCGCGGCGATCTGGCGCTCGGCGCGCTTCTCGGCCTTGGGGTCGACGTCGGTCGGGCGCCACTCGTGCGGCGGGAGGCCGGGGTCCGGGATCGGCTCGGACTCGCGGTGCGACGGGACGTGCGAGTCGTGCGTCGTCGCGGGCACGTGGTCGGAGGGGTGGTCTTCGTTGCTCACGCGTTCACCTTGCTCTTCTTGCTCCGGGTCGTGTGCGAGGCGATCCAGACGGCCGCACCGACGAGACCGCCGATCCCGACCAGCCACGCGAACATGCCCTCCGACACGGGGCCGAGGCCGCCGAGGGTGAAGCCGGCGTACTCGGGGGTGTCCTGGATGCTGTCGAGGTAGGCGATGACGTCGCGCTTCTCCTCGGGGGACAGGTTGCCGTTGCTGAAGTTGGGCATGTTCTGCGGCCCGGTCAGCAGGGCCTCGTAGATGTACTTGCCCTCGACGCCGTGCAGGGTCGGGGCGTAGCCGCCGCGCGGCATGGCGCCGCCGGCGCCGTTGAAGTTGTGGCACGCGGTGCAGTTGGTCAGGAAGATCTGGCCGCCGCGGGAGATGGCCTCCTGGCGCTCCTCCTCCGACAGGCCCTCGATCGAGTAGTCGGACTGGCTCGGGATCGCGGGCCCGGGGCCCAGCGAGGCGACGTAGGCCGCGAGGGCCGCGACCTCCTCGTCGTTGAAGGCGACCTTCTTGCGGGGCGCCTGCGCGCCCGGGCTCGCCATCGGCATGCGGCCGGTGCCGACCTGGAAGTCGACCGCCGCGGCACCGACGCCGACCAGCGACGGACCGATCTGGTAGCCGTCGCGGACCGTCGGGACGCCCTCGCCGTTCTTGCCGTGGCAGAACGCGCAGCTGGCGAGGAAGAGCTCCTTGCCCTGGGCGACCTGCTCGGTCTCGCTGGCCTGGCTGGTGGCCTGCGCAGGGGCGAAGACGGTGTAGAGGGAGCCGCTGATCAGCAGCCCGAGCAGCAGGACCGCGAGGCCAGCGAGTGGTCCCCGGCGATGCCGGGAGAGGCGTCCAGCGGTTCGGTTGAGCACGCGCACTGTGAGTCCTTGCCGGTTGCGGTTCGGTCGTTACTTGATGACGTAGATCGTGAAGAAGAGCCCGATCCAGACCACGTCGACGAAGTGCCAGTAGTAGGACACGACGATCGCGGTCACGGCCTGCTCGTGGGTGAAGCGTCGGGCGAGGTAGGTGCGGCCCAGCACGAAGAGGAAGGCGATGAGGCCGCCGGTCACGTGCAGGCCGTGGAAGCCGGTGGTCAGGTAGAACATCGAGCCGTAGGCCGAGCTCGGGATGGTGACGCCCTCGTGGATGAGCTCGGCGTACTCGAGCGCCTGGCCGCCGATGAAGATGGCGCCCATGACGTAGGTGAGGATGAACCACTCACGCAGGCCCCACTTGGCGAAGTTGAAGAGCGAGCCCGCACGCCCGACCTGGCCGCGCTCGGCGGCGAAGACGCCCCACTGGCAGGCGAACGACGAGGCCACGAGGATCGCGGTGTTGGCCGTCGAGAACGGCACGTTGAGCTTCTCCGTCTCCTGCGCCCAGAGGTCCGGGCTGACGGCGCGGATCGTGAAGTAGGCCGCGAACAGCGCGGCGAAGAACATCAGCTCGCTGGAGAGCCAGATGATCGTGCCCACGCTGACCATGCTCGGTCGGTCGTGGTGCCCGTGCAGCCGGGATGCCGGAATCGTCGCTGTTGCTGTCGCCACCCGATCATTATGGCTGTTGGATCCCAGTGAGGGCACCCCGACCCCCTGTGCAACCGGGTCATAAAGTTCACACCGTGGTACCCGCCCTCCTGACCCCCTACTCCGCCGACCTCGAGGTCCTCCCGCGCTTCACCGTCGGACGGGTCTTCAGCGACTGGGGGATCGACCCGATCCCGTTCGTGGTGACCGTCTGGGCGGTCGGTCTGTACGTCCTCGGCGTCGTCGTGCTGCACCGCCGGGGAGACCGCTGGCCGGTCGGTCGGACGCTCGCGTTCGTCGGCCTCGGCATGGGCTCCTTCTTCTTCGCGACCTCGTCCGGCCTGGGCCGCTACGACACCACCCTGCTGAGCGTGCACATGGTCCAGCACATGCTCCTGTCGATGGTCGTCCCGCTGGCGCTCGCCCTCGGCGCGCCCGTCACGCTGGCCCTGCGCACCCTCCCGCCCGCCCCGCGTCGGTGGCTGCTCGCCGTGCTGCACTCCCGGGTCGCGAAGGTGCTGGCGTTCCCGCCGCTCGCGTTCGCCCTCTACGTCGCCTCGCCGTGGGCGCTCTACTTCTCGTCCTGGTACGACGCCAGCCTCGCCTCGGCGTTCGTCCACGAGATGATGCACGTGCACCTGGTGCTCGTCGGGACGCTCTTCTTCTGGCCGCTCATGGGCGTGGACCCGGTGCCGGGGCGGGTGAGCCACCCGTTCCGGGTCCTGTTGACCCTGATGACCCTGCCCTTCCACGCCTTCCTCGGCGTCACGATCATGGGCCAGTCGACGATCATCGGCGAGGAGCACTACCGCGAGCTGCGCGAGGGCCCGATGGGCTCCTGGCTGCCCCCGATGCTGGAGGACCAGCACCTCGCCGGCGGCATCCTGTGGGCGTCCGGCGACCTGATCGGCGTCCTCTTCTTCGCCGTCCTCTTCACCCAGTGGGTGCGCTCGTCGATGAAGGAGGCCGCCCGCGAGGACCGGCGCCTCGACCTCGCCGAGCGCCGCGCGCCGACGCACTGACCGGGACGGTTACGATGCCGCCTGTGACTGATGCCCCCGCCGCCCGACCGGTCAAGGTCCTCGTCTACAGCGACGACGTCAACACGCGCCAGCAGGTGATCCTCGCCCTCGGCCGCCGTCCGCACCCGGACCTGCCCGAGTTCGAGTACGTCGAGGTCGCCACCGAGCCGGTGGTCCTCCAGAACATGGACTCCGGCACGATCTCGCTCGCGATCCTCGACGGCGAGGCCGTCCCCGCCGGCGGCATGGGCATCGCCAAGCAGCTCAAGGACGAGATCTACGAGTGCCCGCCCGTCGTCGTGCTCACCGGACGCCCGCAGGACGCCTGGCTGGCGACCTGGTCGCGTGCCGAGGCGGCGGTGCCGCACCCGATCGACCCGATCCAGCTCGCCGAGGCCGTCATCGGCCTGATGCGACCCTCGGTGCCCGCCACCTCCTGACCCACGACCTGACCCACGACCTGACACGACGGGCGTACGCCGATCGCCGGCCACTAGCCTGAGGCCATGTCCCACACCTGGCCCGACGTCCTCTCCACGCTGGTCGCTGGTCGCGACCTGACGACCGAGCAGGCGCGATGGGCCACGGACGAGGTCTTCGCCGGCGCGGCGAGCCCCGTGCAGCTCGCCGCCTTCCTGGTCGCGCTGCGCGCCAAGGGCGAGACGGTCGAGGAGGTCACCGGCTTCGCCTCGGCGATGCTGGCGGCGTCGAACCGGATCGAGGTCCCCGGACGCCTGCTCGACGTCGTCGGCACGGGCGGCGACCGCTCCATGTCGGTCAACATCTCGACGATGGCGGCGATCGTGGCCGCCGGTGCGGGTGCGCGCGTGGTCAAGCACGGCAACCGGTCCGCATCATCGAAGTCGGGCTCGGCCGACGTCCTCGAGGCCCTCGGCATCCGGCTCGACCTGGCCCCGGCGCGGGTCGCCGAGGTCGCGCAGGAGGCGGGCATCACCTTCTGCTTCTCCGCCGCCTTCCACCCGGCGATGCGCTTCGCCGCCCCGACCCGGGGCGAGCTGGGCATCGCCACCACGTTCAACATCCTCGGTCCGCTCACCAACCCGGCCCGCCCGCAGGCGCAGGCGATCGGCTGCGCCGACGTCCGGATGGCGCCGGTGATGGCCGGCGTGCTCGCCGGTCGCGGCGTCGACGCCTGGGTGTTCCGCGGCGACGACGGCCTCGACGAGCTCACCACCACGACCACGTCGACCGTGTGGCGGGTGCACGCGGGGGAGGTCGCCGAGCTCACCCTGGACCCGGCCCCGCTCGGGATCGCCCGAGCGACGACCGAGGACCTGCGCGGCGGCGACGCGGCGCACAACGCGGACGTCGTACGCCGGATGCTCGCCGGGGAACCCGGTCCGGTCCGCGACGCCGTGGTGCTCAACGCCGGTGCGGCGCTCGCGGTCCACGACTCTCCAGCGGACGACGTCCGGTCAGCCCTCGGGGCCGGGGTGGCCAAGGCCGCGGAGGCCATCGACTCCGGTGCTGCGCAGACGACCCTCGACCGGTGGGTGGCGGCGACGTCCGCCTGACCGGCGCCACGGTCTGCCACACTTCTGCCATGGCGTACGGCGGGCAACCCACCTCCGTGCTGTCGGCCGTGTCGTTCCTTTGCGCGGTGGGTGTGGTGCTGGGCTACGGACCGCTGCTCGCGGTCGTCGGCATGTTCTCCGCGGTCCTGGCGATGGCGCGCGGCGAGGACCTAGCGGGCCCGGCCGTCCTCGTCGCCCTCGTGGTGCTCGTGCTGTCGTTCGTGCTTCCGACAGGCATCGCACTGAACCGGTTGTGACTGCTCAGACGGGCGACTGCCCCTGGGGCAGCACAACGATGTCCTTCTTCGCCGGGGTCTTCACGACGACGTCGAGGCCGAATTCCTCGAAGTAGAGGGCATCCTCGCGTCCGGTGTCCCTGGCGGGAGCGATCTTCAGCACGCGATGCGGAGCGTCCACGCCGATCCACACCGTGACCAGTTCCTTGCCGTCCCGTCCGGTGATCGGTACGGCATCGGTGTCGCCCACCTCCACGACCTCGCCCATCTTCAGCGTGTCGTCAGTGTCCGTCTTGTCGAGGGTGAAGCTGCCGCGGTAGTTCTCGAGGTCACACAGCCCGAGGATCTTCTTGTCGTCCTTGCCGATCGACGACCAGTTGCCGGCGTACTTCCGAATCAGGCGGTCCGCCTGGGGCGACTGCACGCCGATGGTGGCTTGCCAGAAGTCCTCGTCCGCGCTGAACCACGCCCCGTCGGCCGTCTGGGTGACGCGGATCGACCCCTCGGCGGTGTCCAGGGTCCCGGTGCAGTTGGTGTCGTCGAGCTTGATGTCGATCCTCGTGAACCCGAAGCGCTTGTCCTCCATGCTGCCGAGGACCCGAATCGAGGTCAGGTCACGCATCTCGTCGAAGCCGGCCTCGGCGACCTTGCGCGGCCCCTGCTCGACGAACGCGTTGCTGCCGGGCACGAGGTCGCCAATTGCTCCGCACGCATTGAGCGAGGAGAGCGCGAGGATGGCGGTCCCGGCTGCCACAGCTCGCCGGGTCGGTGCGGTCTTCATCGGACTCCTGAGGTGTGTGTCGGACCAATTCGATCAGTCAGGAAGCCGGAATGTGCGAGAACGGCACATCTGTGGGGCAGCATCCACGACTCCCCCTCGGGCGTGAGCCGGGTCGGTCGTGTCATCCGCCAACCATTAGGGCGGCGTCACGACCTGGACGGACGCCGCGTTCGGTGCGCATGGCGCTCTTGCGCCACACGAACTCGCCGGGGGAGAAGTCGCGGTAGGGGCGTGACGTCGCCGAGGAGCACTGCGCCGACTGACTCCTCGCCTTGTGACGAGAAACGCGTCGTGGTGACCGACAGGTCGTCCCCGAGGTGAAGGCTGAGCCGAGGATGTCGAACGCCGTGCACCCGCGGCACGTGACGGAGGTTCTTTCCATGAGGAGGGTCTCTGTGGCCGATAGCTGTCGCGCCCAACCTCTACGGATGCCTTCTGGCGGCACTGGGACGTCCAGGGTCAGCGGGTCACGTGCTTCGGGGAGGGAACATGATCGCGAATCTCGAGTCCGACTGCTGAACGTCCCACCCCTCCACCTGTTCTAACACGTACCCGAGCGGTGAATCAGGGTCCAGCAGTGCGACGTCGACGTCCAGCTCGCGGAGCTCGGCCTCCCACCCCGCCATGAGGTTCCTGAGGTCGTAGTTACGTCTGATCTCAGGGTCAGTGAAAACATCACCGTATCCGTGCATAGCCCATGACAGGTCGGGATGGCGATAGACGAAGTAGGAACCGGAGTCCCAGTCATTCAGGACTTTCGTGTCCGCAGGCAGGGCATCGAGCTGCGCGTCGACCCACTGAGGAACCACGGGTCGGGACGGCTGGTCGTGCAGGTGCATGGCGATGGACATCGATGAGGCGAAGGCCAAAGCCAGCAGCGCGAGTCTCTCGTGACGCCGGACGGGTTCTGAAGCGGGGGCCAAGCGCCCGAGGGTGGCCGCGAGGATGGGGGTCAGCAGAAGGCTGCCGACGACGGTTGTTCGAAGCGAGTACAGGCTCCAGGCGATGGCCAGCGTCGTGATGGCTACCTCTGTCCACGGGACGGGTCTTCTCCGGAGCCCTGCCGCAACGACAACGATGATCATGACGGCAAGAACGGCAGTCGCGGGAGATGTGAAGTCTGGCGCGCCCCACTCGGCGAAGTACTCGCGGCGGCTGCCTGCGACGAAGAGCGTCGCGTACGCGTCGAGGCCGATCGGCGTCAGCCCGGAGACGACGAACGACGCTGCCACAACGCCTCCCATGCGAAGTCGAGAGCTGAGCGGGACGTTCCGTTCGATTGCCACGGCCGCAAACGCCGCCACCGACACGGATAGTCCGACCGGCCACAACCCATGACACATGGGCCACGCCCATGCGATGGGTATCAACCAGTAGCGCGGCCGCCCGTCGCGAGCCATACGCAGCCAGGCGGCGGCAGTTGCCATCAAGAAGACGTAGCTCAGGACCTGAGGACGCGCGGAGAAGCCGGGTGAGGCGGCGAACATTCCCAGCGTCACTGCAATGGCGGCCGGTAGCGGGGCCGCCACATCTCGACACACGACGTACGTGCCGAGGACGAGCAGGATCAGGACCACCCCCGTCGCCCACACGACTGCGACGGGTCCGCCCCGGTCTGCCCCCCACGCCATCGCAACCTGGCTGAGCCATTGGGTTGGCACCCAGTCGGCCGAGTCAAGCCGGCCCAGGTGGCCGGGGTGCCGGATGCTCCACCCATTGAGGAACTCCTCGCCGAGACGCAGGTGAAACCACATGTCTCCGGTGGCCGGGGGCACGCGCTGCTCCAAGCCAAAGCCGAGCATCAGCCCTGCGACGCCGAGGAAGGGTGCCACGCGTCGGACGAAGGTGGTCATCATTTCGGCACGTCGAGGCGCCACGCATCGCCTGACCGTCGAAACCCGAGTTTCTCGTAGTAGGCGCCGACCATGCCTGGACTGGTGACGACCTTCCCGATCCCGCGCTCGGCAAGCAGACCGCTCCTGCGCCAGACGAACTCACCTGGGGAGAGGTCGCGGTAGCGGGGCGTGACGTAGTCGAGGAGCACGTGCGCGGTGTCACCCTCTTCGCGTAGAAGGACCACGCCGACCGTCTCGTCGCCCTTCTGCACCAGGAAGGCGTCGTGAGTATCTGCGGGGTCGTACACGAAGTGGGGGTTGAACTTGAGTATGTCTGCAGCGTGGACTCGCAGGACGTGACGGAGGTACTCGTCGGCGTGCGAGACCTCGAGGACCTGGTACGCCGTCTCGTCGTGCCTGTGGCGAAGCATCTGCGCGATGAACCAGACATTGATCGCGACGAGGACGGTGTTCATCCCGACCATGGGCCACACCTCGAGCATCGTGTTGAACACAATGAGAATGACGCACGCGACGGCGTTCAGAATGCGAAGACGGAGGAGGCTCGTCTGCAGGAGCGAGTAGACCAAGAGCGCACTGCCGCCCCATCCGAGCACGTCGAGCCAGTGGTGCGCGAGCCAGTTCACGGCGTGGAGACTATCCCCGATAGCGGATGGATGGTCGGAGTTGCCAGGCCGTGTGGCGCTACCGTGGGCCCATGATCACCGCCATCGTGTTCGTGAAGGCCGACGTCGCGCGCATCCCCGAGGTGGCGGAGGCCATCGCCTCGCTCGAGGGAGTGAGCGAGGTCTACTCGGTGACCGGGCAGATCGACCTCATCGCACTGGTGCGGGTGCGCGAGCACGAGGACGTCGCCACCGTCGTCGCCGACCGGCTCAACAAGGTCGACGGCGTCACCGAGACGGAGACCCACATCGCCTTCCGCACCTACTCCCAGCACGACCTCGAGTCGGCCTTCAGCATCGGTCTCGACTGAGTCGTCTCGCCGGGCACTCCTAGCGCACCGGGCGGTGCACCGGCGACGGCAGCCGCTGCTCGTCGAAGGGAACCAGCGAGAGCCTCGACTGGTGGGCGGCGTCGTAGATCGCGAGGTGGCGTGCTGCTCCGCCCAACGGACAGGTCCACTCGCCGTCGACGTCGACCAGCCGCACGCCGGGTGACTCGAGCCACCGCAGGATCTTCTCCGACTCCTCGGCAGTGGCGGCGGGGACCGGGCCGGGTGCTCCTGCGACGGTCTCCGCGCTCGCGCTGAGCTCGCGCACGTATTGATGAGCGTCGCTGCCCGGCGGAATCACCCCGGCGGCGGCGAGCCTGCCGTGGCGTACGACGTGCACGGCCCACCGGCCGTCGTCCTCGCGCCGGGCCGCCACGATCTCGCCGCAGCGGGTGAGCGCCGAGAGCCGCTGGGTGCGGGCGGCGGCGCGGACGAACGTCGCCAGTCGGTCGCGGTGCACGCCGGCCTCCTCGAACCGCTCACGATCGGCAAGGGCGGTCATCCGCTCGTTGATGGCGTCGACCACCTGGTGCGGGCTGCGGAGCAGGGTGTCGCGCAGCTGGCGGACGACGGCGCCGTAGGTCGACTCGTCGGTCGAGCCGTCGCAGGGGGAGAGGCAGCGCCCCATCTCGGCGAGCACGCACGCCGATCGCGAGGGGACCACCGGCAGCCGGCCGCTGCACTGACGGACGGGGAACGTCTCGTGCAGCGCCGCGAGGCACTTCTCCGCCGTCTTCTTCGACGAGAACGGGCCGAGGTAGTCGGCGTCGTCGTCGAGGACCTTTCGCACCAGGGAGAGCCTCGGCCACGCCTCGCGGGTGAGCTTGAGGAAGTGGACCTTCTCGGGGAACCGCGAGCGGCGGTTGTAGCGCGGCTTGTGCTCCGCGATCAGTCGTAGCTCGCGCACCTCGGCCTCGAGCGGTGTCGCGCACTCGATGCCGGTGACCGAGGTGGCGATGCCGACCATCTCGCCCATCCGGCTGCGGGTCTCGGACGCGGTGAAGTAGGTGCGGACCCGGGTGCGGAGGTCGCGCGAGGTGCCGATGTAGAGGACGCGGGAGCGGTCGTCGCGGAAGAGGTAGACGCCGGGGGCGTGGGGGAGACCCTCCGCGAGGTGGCGCTTGCGCCGCTGCGCCGTGCTCACCCGGGAGGAGAAGGTCTGGAGCTCCTCGAGCGTGTGGACACCGAGACCGCCGAGTCGCTCCATCAGGCCGTGGAGCACGTCGACGGTCGCCTGCGCGTCGGACAGCGCCCGGTGGTTGGGCGTGGTCGCTGCCTCGAAGACCTTGGCCAGGGTCGACAGCTTGCAGTTGGGCGCGTCGTCCCGGGTGATCACCCGGCGGGCGAGCTTGGCGGTGTCGAGCACCTCGAACCTCGGCCACGGCCGACCCTGCTCACGCGCGAAGTGCTGGAGGAAGCCGACGTCGAACGGCGCGTTGTGGGCCACGAGCACGCAACCGGCAGCGAACTCGAGGAACGCCGGCAGCGCCGACTCGATCGGCGGTGCGTCGTGGACCATCGAGTTGGTGATGCCGGTGAGGACCGCGATGAAGGCGGGGATCTCCGTGTGCGGGTTGACGAGGGTCTGGAACTCGCCGAGCACCTCGCCGCCGCGGACCTTCACCGCGCCGATCTCGGTGATCATCGACCCGCCCTGCGCCGAGCCGCCGGTCGTCTCGAGGTCGACCACGCAGAACGTCAGGTCGCGCAGCGGCCGACCCAGCTCGTCGAAGCTGCGCTGCGCCTCCCACCGGGAGGTCTCCCGGGCCGGTCGGTGGGCAGTCGTGCTCATGTGCGACGACGCTAGACGTGGGATCCGACAATGGTGGGAGGGCACGCGCACTACGCTGGCCCGCGCCTGCCTGACCGACGGCAGGTCGAAGCCGACACGACCCAGAGGAGCCCTCGTGACAGACCCGACCGCCGCCCCCCGCGTTCCCGGCGACGGCGAGCGGTGGCGGTGTGCCGGATGCGGCAACCTCACCCGCTTCGACGTGACCCGCACACGACGTACGACGGACTACTGGCACGTCGACCTCGCGGGCGTACCGCGCGTCGAGGAGGAGACGGTGCTCGCCGAGTCGGTGGAGTCCGTCTCGTGCCGGTGGTGCGGGCGGTCCGACGCGATCGAGGTCGTCGACCGCGCGGACGCCGATCTCGCCACCGACCCGGCCGCCGGGTGACGGACTGCTCGTGACAGACGCGGCTGCCGTCCCCGAGCGCCTCCGCCTGCGGGTGGTCGCCCTCGTGTCGGCGGTCCTGCCCTCGGTCGCCCCGGTGCCGGCACCGCTGCGCAAGGTCGCCGCGTTCGCGCCGGCGAGGCGGGCCCGGCTCGGTGGCACCCTGATCTGGGACGCCCTCGCCGACGACGTGTTCCGCGGACACGCTGCCGTCCAGGTCGCGGCGATCCCGGCCACCGACGACCCGTTGGACGACGCCGCGCGTGCGTGGTTGTCGCGTGAGGACGGCTGGGAGGCCAGGGTCGACGCGGTCGCGGAGACGCTGGCGACCGACGACGCCCGCGGCGAGGAGGGGCGCGCCGAGCTCGCCCGGTTGTCCGCCCAGGTCGCGGCCGTGCAGGCCGAGCTGGCCGCGGTCCGCGCCGACCACCGCCAGGAGCTCGACCGCGCGGCGGCCGACCACAAGGTGCTGCGCCAGCGGCTCGGCGAGGCGCGCAGCTCGCTCCGTACGGCCGAGGCCGAGCGGGACGCGGCCCTGACGGCCCGGGACCAGGCGGTGACCGCCGCCGAGACCGCGACGCGCACCGCCGAGGCAGACGTACGGCGCCTGCGTGCCCAGCTCGACGAGGCGGAGGCCGGGCTCGCCGCCCAGCGTCGCGACACGCGGTCCGACCGTGACGCCGCCACCGTCCGTGCGCGGCTCCTGCTCGACGCCGTCGTCGACGCAGCGACCGGTCTGCGCCGCGAGCTCGGGCTCCCCGCGGTCGACGGTGCACCGGGCGATGCCGTCGAGGCGGGGCTCGCCGGGGCCGCGGCGCCGTTGACTAGTGCCCCGGCCACCCAGGCGACGCTCGACCAGCTCCTCGCGCTCCCGCACGCGCGCCTGATCGTGGACGGCTACAACGTCACGAAGGCTGCGTGGCCGACCGCCAGCCTCGAGGCGCAGCGCAGCCGGCTGGTGGCGGCCCTCGGGCCCGTGGTGGCCCGGTCGGGCGCCGAGACCACGGTGGTCTTCGACGCCGCCGAGTCGACCGCCCGGACGGTCATGCCTGCTCCGCGCGGTGTGCGCGTGGTGTTCAGCCCGGCGGGCGTGATCGCCGACGACGTGATCCGCCAGCTCGTGGCGGCGGAGCCGGGCGGCCGGGTCGTGGTCGTGGTGACCACGGACCACGCGCTCGCGTCGGACCTCAGGTCGTCCGGCTGCAAGGTGCTACCGGCGCACGTCCTTGTGAGCCTGCTGAGCAGGTAGCGCTGAGGGCGGGTTCTTGCGGCCGTCGTCCATCAGCCGAGGAAGGGCGGCAAGGATGGTGAACGCCGCGATGCCCGAGACCGGCGTCGCCCAGATCATTGCCACTGGAAGCCCCCAACGCTTGTTCGTCACAGCCGTCGCGACCAGCAGCACGAGAGCCAGCGGGAGCCGGATGATCAGAGGGGGGAAGATGGGCGCGCCGACCCGGGTGCTGCTCGACCCCGCTCGATCGGTCAGGAAAGCGAGCCACTGCGTCCACAGCTCCGGCGAGAGCGCGAACGACACTGCTACGACGACGGCGGTGCACACCACGGACACGGCGAGGTTGCGCCACTCTCGCCGTACTGCAAACCAGATCGGTCCCAGTGCGGGAGTCACCTTGGTCAGCACGACGAAAGCCCAGACGGATGGATGCCGGAGCCCCAACGCCGCAGCTATCGCCAGCAACCAGAAGATGTTCCCGCTGGCGATCTCTGGACTGCACAACATGAGCATCGGCAGGATCCAGCGACGGCCCATGGGAGCAAAGAGGTAGGCGAGCCCCGCGACGGTCGCCAGCGCCCACAGCACCCCGAACACCGGCCACGGGAGCTGCGCCAGTGGCCACACCATCTGAGCGAAGGCCGGGCTGTACAGGTAGGCGTCAAGTGTCCCGGGCGCGCGGTCGTACATGGACTCACCGGCCCACGCCGCCCAGTAGGCGTGCGAGTCGACTCCGAGCGGGAGGACATCGAGCGTGCGCCACGTCATCCACACCATCGACAGACCCAGCATGTACGTGATGGGTAGCGGCAGAGCCTTGCGCAGGTCGATGTCGTGCATTGCTGGAATGTAGGTGGGGCACACCCATTTGTCCCGCGATTCGGAGAGTTGCACCATACGGCTGCGTACCCGCGTTGTCGGTGGGTTCTGTCACCGTCGGGGCATGACGACACGGATCGACTGCGACACCTGCGTGGTGCGCGGGCTGCACTGCCACGACTGCGTGATCACGGTGCTGCTCGGACCACCCCCGGAGCTCACCATCGACGACGACGAGCTGGCCGCGCTCGACGTGCTGGCCAGCGGCGGTCTGGTCCCGCCCCTGCGGCTCGTGGAGCCGGTGTCGGGCCCGGTGGTCGAATCCGCTTGAGGGTGACGTCAGAGCGCCGGGAGGAACACCGATTGGCACCTCGGTGGATCTCGACGATCGACCGAGCGGAACGACGCGACCTTCCTGAGGGCCACCGGCATCCTCTCGCCGTCACTGCCGTCCAGGGTCTCTTCGCCGTGGCTTCCCTGCACGACCACCGAGACCTCGGGGTGTCGTGCGAGGTAGTCGAGGAGGTTGCGGCGCGGGAGCAGGTAACCCTCGGTTCGGTAGACGTCGAGGTCCTCGTCCTCGGTCTCGACCACCTGGACCAGGTCGTCCTGCACCTTTCTCAGGTGGGCTGTCCGCTTCACGACGAGGTGGTTCGTCGCGCCGGCCACCGTGACCAGGTTGGCGTACATGGTGAAGCCCACCGATGTCTTGAGCTCGAGATAGGGCGTCAGGCCGTTCGAAACGACCGCTGCCACGAGCACCCAGGCGGACACGCTGCGAAGGCGCATCGGCTGCGGAGCAGCACCCCAGCCGTCCTGAGCGGTGCGCACGATCAGCCAGATCGCGACAGGCACCCACAGGGCAAATCCGACGAGCCGTTCGACGACCACGACCGTCGGTGCGGAAGGGAGCAGGGAGGCAGTCACCACCATCGCCGCCAGCACCACCATGACGGAGCGTGCCAACGACGGACGCGCAGCACGTTCCTCGAAGCCCGCGGTGGTGGATTCCGGCAGGAACAGGCACAGCAGCACGAACAGCGCTGCCGTGAAGTCGTAGAAGTGCTGCCCGAGATCCATCGAGATGACCGTGTGGAAGGCGAGGGCGAGGAGCACTCCGGCGCGGCGCGTTCGGCCGAACGCCAGGAGTACCGGGACCGACAGCTCCGTGACCATCGGACCGATGATCGTCAGTGTGCCGACGAGGGAGTCACCGTCGAACGTCGGGACGCCGAACGACGAGAGCGACTGATTGGCGTAGAACACCCCGCACGACACCGCGGGATCCAGGAAGCCGGTGTTGAGCTTGGCGAACGCCGCGAAGCTGTAGAAGCCGAGAAGCAACCACCGTCCCGTGACCGACAACCACGCCCAGGAGTCGGACGTGGCCAGCGCGATCAGCACCGCCACCGCGACGAACCCCACGAGCAGCCAATGATTCCCTGTGACCGGTAGCTCGAGCCACAGCGACACGAGGGTCAGAGCGGCAGCAATACCGAGAGCGCTTCGGTGGGGGCGCACCAGCAGGAGAAGTCCGAGGACGCCGAGCACGGCCGAGACCACCACCAGGAGCAGCGAGCCCCCGAGCTCGTCGCTGCGCCAGCCGGCGGGATTGCCGACCAGGTGAGCGACGACGGCCAGCCCGTACATGCGTGCGAACCAGCGCATCGGAGCGACCACCGACGCACCGTACAACCGCTTCTCGCGACGGCGCAGAGCTTCGCGTCGAGACACGCGTCCAGAAGTTCGGCCGAAGATTGGCGGGGCTCGGGGATGCGGTCTACTCTGTGGGCTGGCTTCCGTGGAAGTGGGTCACCAGGCCCGCGCGGAGGTCGCGCCGAGTCGTCGTTCGCCCCCTGCATGACTGTGGACGACGAGCCGGGGAACCAACCTTCCCCCTGGGGTGAATCCCCTGCAAGGCGCATCGCGCGAGCGGTGCGTGGAGCAGGAGTAGGCAACGTCGTGCCGAACCCGTCAGCTCACCTGGTAGGCGTACGACACCCCCAAGGAGTTCCCCCGCTCGTGGCTCACAACCGCAAGCGTGTCGGCGCGACCGCTCTTGGTCTTGCAGCAATCGCCGCCATCGCATTCGTGCCTGCTACCCCCGCACAGGCCGACCCGTCCATCAAGGACGTCAAGGCTCGCGTCGAACGCCTCTACCACGAGGCCGAGGCCGCTCAGGAGCGTCTGCACGACGCCCGCATCGACCTCGCCGACCTGCGACAGGACCTCGCCGGCCTCAAGGCCGACCAGGCCCGCCAGGACCAGCGCCTCGACGAGGTGCGCGACCAGGTGTCCGACGCCGTCGTGCGCCAGCTCGAGGGCGAGGGCATCTCGACCGTCGGCCAGGTCGTCGTGTCCGACGACCCCGGCGCCTTCCTCGACACACTCTCGACGATGTCGTCGTTCAACGACCTCCAGTCGTCGATGCTCGCCGACTACGACACGCAGCTCGAGGCGCTCGAGATCCGGCGCGAGGCGACCGACTCCCGCACTCAGGAGATCGCCGCGCTCACCGAGCAGCTCAGCGCCGAGAGCGAGACGGTCGACGACAAGCTGGCCGAGGCCAAGAGCCTGCTCTCCGACCTCGAGGCCGAGGAGCGCGAGCGCGTGCTCGCCTCCCGCAGCGGTGTCACCCGCATGCCGTCCTCCGTGCCGGCCTCGGGCCGCGCGGCGGCTGCCGTCTCCTACGCGATGGCCCAGGTCGGCGACGCCTACGTCTACGGCGCGATGGGTGAGAACGCCTTCGACTGCAGCGGCCTCACCATGCGCGCCTGGGCCCAGGCCGGCGTGTCCCTGCCGCACTCCTCGAGCGCCCAATACGGCTCCGGCCCGCACATCGCCGCGAGCGACCTCCAGCCCGGTGATCTGGTGTTCTACTACAGCCCGATCAGCCACGTCGGCATGTACATCGGCAACGGCATGATCGTCCACGCCGCCAACCCCGGCACCGGCGTCACCGTCTCGGGCCTCTACTCGATGCCCTACGTCGGCGCGGTCCGCCCTGGCTGACCAGCAGACCTCGAAGGCCGGTCGCCCGCGTCTGTGGGCGGCCGGCCTTTCTCTGTTCGTGGTGCTCGCGCTGGCGGTGGTGCTCGTCGTCGTGCAGCGCGGTGCACGCCACGAGGTCGACCGGAGGCCGGTGGAGGTCGCCCGGGCCAGCCCGGCCGAGGCGTCGGCAGCGCTGGCCGCGTTCGTCGGGGGAGTGGAGGCGCGGGACGCCACGGCCCTGGCCGACCTCGCGCCCGGGGGCGACGTGGAGGCCGAGGAGCTGCTGCGAGGCATCGCGACGACGGCGGAGGCGGTGGACCTCGCCGACGTGTCGGCGCGTTACGTCGACCAGGCGGGCCCGGTGGCGAGCGACGGGTCGTGGTCGGCCGTGGCCGAGGTCGGCTGGCGGGTGGCCGGTGACACGACGCCGTCGCAGGCTGACGTGGTGGTCCAGCTCGCGACCGACGCCGAAGGCGTCGCGATCACGGGATTCGGTGGGCCGGGCGGCGAGCGGGTGCCGCTGTGGCTCCGGGGACGGCTGTCCGTGGCGCGCGCGCCGGGCGTGCTGGTGATGGCGGACGGATCGCAGGCGGAGGCCGAGGTGGTCGCCGATCGGGTGACGCGGGGGATCGCTGTCGTACGTCGCGTCCTGCCCGGCTGGCGCGAGTCGGTGGTCGTCGAGGTCCCGGCGAGTGCAGCGGACCTCGACGAGACCCTGGGAGCGACGGAGGGGACCTACGCCGGGATCGCGGCCGTCACCGCAACGGCCGGGAGCTCGACCGGCGCTGACGTGCCGGTCCACGTGTTCGTGAACCCCGAGGTGACGGCCGGGCTGCGGCGCGCCGGTGCGCAGGTGGTGATGAGCCACGAGCTGGTGCACGTCGCCACCGACGCCGCCCGCGGCGGCATCGAGCCCTGGCTGGTGGAGGGCTTCGCCGACTACGTCGCGCTGCGCGACACCGGTCTGCCGGACCGGACGACGCTCGGGCGGGCAATCTCCGCCGCCCGTGAGGACGGCGTACCCGCTGAGCTGCCGAGCGCGGTGGACTTCGACACGCGTGCCGATGGGCTCCAGGCACGCTACGAGGAGGCGTGGCTGGCCTGCCGGATCATTGCCGAGCGGCTGGGGGAGCGGGACCTTGTGTCGGTGTACGACGCGGCGCGAGCCGGTACGCCGGTGGCGACCGCGCTGGCACGAGCTGGCCTCCCGCTGCGAGATCTGTTGTGGAGCTGGCGGGCACGTCTGCGGAAGCTTGCCCAGTGAGCACGTGCGGGTCTTCCCACACGTGGAAGCGGCCGGGTGGTCCGACCGCTTCCAAGAGGTGGTACGTGCTATGAGATGGTCAGCCCCACCGCTGGACTACACGTCGCAGATAGTCCGGCTCAAGTGACGACACCGGACGGCTTGCCCGTCGAGCTCAGTTGAGAGTGCTGGCGCTGGTGAACTGGGTGTTGAGGTTGGTCCCGAGGGTCGTGACGGCCGCGATGATGACGAGGGCGATCAGAGCGACCATCAGGCCGTACTCGACCGCGGTCGCCCCGCGCTCATCTCGCGAGGCCTTGATCATGTGGATCAGCTTGAGAGGCATGAGCTGGAAGTTCTCGGTCATGAGGATCTTCTCCTGGTGATGTCTGTGGTGGGGGCGTTGACAGCAGATGGAACCGGAAAGGACGTGCCAAGTCCGTTACACGGGACGCTGGTCGAGTGACTTTCCGTCGGTCGTTCGCCACCCGGCGATCGGCCCGTCCCCTTCGATAAACGAAATGGGCCGGCGTCATCCTTGGATGACGCCGGCCCACGCTCGGTTGGAGCGTCAGTTGACCGCGCCGCCGACGCTGGTGAACTTGGTGTTCAGGTTGGTGCCGAGGGTGGTGACGGCCGCGATGATCACGACCGCGATCAGGGCCACCATCAGGCCGTACTCCACGGCGGTCGCGCCGCGCTCGTCGCGCTTGGCCTTGATGTCGTTGACGAGCATGATGGTCATGAACTGCAGCTTCTCGAGCATTGGATTTCCCCTTGTAGTCTCTGTGAGTGAGTCTTCGTTTCCGAGCCCACGAGGACCCGTCGATGAGAACTCTGCCAACTTTGGGAAGCGCCCGAATCGGGTGATCGGCTCCGGATCGATAGTCCCTTGTGACTATCTCGGTCCCACCCGTCCAGCGTCACTGGACGCCATCTGGCCCATGCAGCACTCGGCCGGTCAGTGCAGTCCACCGGGGAGGGAAGCAGGGGCCCCCGGCCAGCGTGCGAACGGGGCAGAACGCACGTCAGAAGCGCTGCGGAGAGGCATGGTCGAGCATTCCTAGGCGCATGGCAGTGACGAGCGCCTGCGCACGGTTGGCGGCACCGAGTTTCTGGTAGATGTGCGTGATATGGGTCTTGGCGGTCGACTCGCTCATGTAGAGCGTCGATGCGATCTCGCCCGTTCCCAGGCCGTCCGCGAGCAGTACGAGGACCTCGGCCTCACGACCGGAGAGCTTGGGCGGAGCAGGGGACGTCGCGCGCCTCATCACCGCCTGGCTCAGACCGGCACACAGAAAAGTGCGCGGAGCCACCGCGGCGTGCTTGGCAGCGCTCACGACCTCTGAGGCCCGCGTGTCCTTGCCGACGAACGCCGAGGCGCCGGCCTCCATGGCGGCGAAGATGTGGTCGTCGCCGGCGTGCATGGTGAGCACCACGACACCGGTGGTGTCGTTGGTCGCCCGGATGGTGCGTACGACGTCGAGGCCGTGGCCGTCGGGCAGCTGAAGGTCGGTGACGACGACATCGGGCTGCAGGGCCTGCCACGCAGAGACGCCTTCCTCGAGGCTGCCGGCTTGGCCCACGACGGTCATCTCCTCGTCGCGCTCGAACGCCCGGGCCAGTCCTTGGCGGATCAGCTCGTGGTCGTCAACCAGTAGCACGGTGGTGCCCATGGGCAGTCTCTCCTTCGTGGGGTGCGGTCGTCGGTGACCGCAGGCTGACGACGGTTCCGCCGTCAGGTCGGGTGGTGATGTCGAGGTCGGCGCCGACCGTGCGGGCGCGCTCGCGCATGGTCTGGAGCCCCCAGTGGTGCTCGCGCGGCTCGGCGTTGCCGATGCCGTCGTCGCGGACCTCGAGGTTGAGGCGCTTGCCGTCGGAGTCGAGCACCACCCACATGTTGTCGGCGCGCGAGTGCTTGCGGACGTTGCCGATGGCCTCCTGCGCGACGCGCAGCACCTCGGTGGCCGTCCGTGAGGGGAGCGGGGGACCAGACTCCGCGAGGGAGAGATGCACCCTCAGACCGGTTGCGTCACCGACTTCGCGGGCGTAGTCGGCCAACGAGCTGGCCAGCCGGCCGTCGGAGACCTCTTGGCGAAGGTCGAAGATGGAGAAACGTATCTCGGAGACGAGCCTGGTGATCTCGGCGCGGAGCGACGAGGCCAGGACGCGGGTCTGCTCGTGATCGCTGATGGACTCGATCTCGTCCACGATGTAGCCGAGGCCGACGATCTCTTGTGCCACGCCGTCGTGCATCTCGCGCGCGATGCGATTGCGTTCCTCGGAGGTGGCGAGCATGCGCACCTCGTCGAACAGGACGGCTGTGTCGAGTCGCACGGCGAACTCGTCGGCGACGTTGCGTGCGCTCTCCTCGAGCTCGGGGGTCCATCGAGGCACACCGACGACCACGCAGTAGCCCAGCACCTGCTGCACGCCGCGGAGCGGGATGACAGCGGCACCGGGCGTACGGTCGGACGCAGGGATCTCGATCTCCCGCGCCATCCGGTCGACGTCCTCTCCGCCGTTGAGCGGGCGGAGCGTGTTGTCGGGCTCGGCCACGAAGATGGTGGAGCGCGCACCGCCTGTGGCCTGGCGCATCGCTGTGTCGAGGTCCATCGCAAGCGAGGTGCTGTTGAGTCCCACGTTGCCGGCGCTCGCAAGATGGTGGATGCGAGCCATGAGCTGGTGGGCCGCCGCGTAGGGCGCCTGACGCGCCGCCTCGTCGCGGGTCGACCGGGACTGCCAGCTCGCCAGCAGGCCGACACCGAGACCTATCGCAAGCCAAGGCAACGCTTCGCCCATCCGCGAGAGAGCGTCGTCCTCCGGGTCGACAGCGATCGATGCGGCAGCTGTCAGGCCCGATACGAGCGTGACATTGAGCGTCGTTACGACGCCGTGGCGCACGCCGGCCGCGATCGGGGCGACCGCGAGGTAGGCGCTGAGCTCCGAGGTCGTCCTGGTGGCCACCAGCAGCATCGCCACGGCCACCGCCTCCCCGACGGCGTACCAGTGGGTGGGTCGGTTGCGCGTCATCCACTCGAGCAATGAGGCGACGACCGCGACGATGGAGAGGACGACCAGCATCGGCACGGTCTCGACCCCGTCGCCCCGACTCAGCACAGCTCCGGTGGCGAGCGACAGCGCGAAGACGCGGACGGCAACCGTCGTCCGCCACGACTGCAGCGCTGGTCTCGAAATACCCGCGTCGTGTGTGAGCGTCGTCGTCGCGCGACCCATCAGCCGTTGGAGAACGTCTGGGAGATGTTGATGCCGGCAGGGCCGAGAATGACGATGAACAGACACGGCAGGATGAACATCACCAAGGGGATCATGATGCGCACCGGCACCTGCTGTGCCTTCTCCTCGGCCCGCTGTCGGCGCTTGGTCCGCATTTCCTGGCTCTGGATCCGCAGGACTCGGGCAATCGGGATGCCCAGGCTGTCGGCCTGCACCATCGCGCTGCAGAAGGACTTGAGGTCGGGCAGGGAGGTGCGTTCGGCCATGGCCCGCATGGCGTCGACCCGCCCTACTCCCAGCTGCATCTCCTGGAGCAGTCGAGCGAACTCCTGGTTCAGCGGGCCATCGCCATTGCGAGCCACACGGCTGACTGCCGCGTCGAAGCCCAGCCCTGCCTCCACCGAGATCGTGAGCAGGTCCATGGCGTCCGGGAGCGAGTTGCGCATGAGTTTTTCGCGCTTCTGCCCTGCGTTGTACAGAAGGATGTTGGGGAGCACGTAGCCGAAGCCGCCGATCAGGGCGGTGGCAACCACCAGCTTGAGGAGGGGCCAGTTCTGACCGAGCAGATAGAAGAATCCGAGGACAGTGAACAGCCCGGCTCCCAGCACCTTGAGGCCCAGAATCCGGTTGACGTCCCACGCCGGCGGGTTGCCGGCGATGTTCAGCCGGAACTGGATCTTGCGCGCGGTGTCTGCACGGACCAGCTTTCGACCGAGGCCCACCATGCTTTCCCCCATGGGGGCGATCACGCGTTCGGCGAACGGTCGCTCGATCTCGCTCTTGAGCTCCGCGGGGGCGGAATCGAGTGCCTGGATGGCTGCCACGGAGCGGGCGACGCCCCGCCGCTCCGACGTCATCACCCCGATGACGGACAGCGCCATGACCATTGACAGGCACACCAGCCCAGCGCCGACGAGCATCATCATCTCGGTCATCTCACACCTCGACCTTGGAGAGCTTCGCCATCGCGAAGGATCCGAGTGCCAGCAGGAAGCCGGCCAATCCCAGCAGCAGGAACCCCGGAAGCGTTGTGTACAGGACTCGAATGTAGTCCGGGTTGGCGAAGAGCATGTACAGCCCGATGGTCGGTGGGAGCCCGGACAGGATGTATCCCGACAACCGGCCCTCCGCGCTGAGTGCCTTCACCTGGCGGCGGAGGTACTCACGCTCGCGGAGAGTGTCCGAGACGGTGTGGAGGATCTCGGCGAGGTTGCCGCCGACCTCACGCTGGATCCGGATTGCCATGACGATCCAGGCGAAGTCCTCGCTGTCCATGCGCCCACCGACGCTCTCGAGCGCGTCGGTGATGTCTACTCCCAAGCGCTGCTCGATGAGGGCTCGTCTTAGCTCACCCGCCATGGGCTCGTTGCCCTCGCGGACCACGCTGTCGATCGCCTGTGGGAGGGACAGTCCTGCCTGGAGCCCGCCCGCCATCAGCCCCAGCGTCTCTGCCAGCTGGCCGTTGAACTTGTTGAGCCGCCGTGAGTGGCGGAACTTGAGGTAGAGCCACGGGGCAATGATGCCGACGACCAGGCCGAGCCCGGCCATGGCGGCTCCCTTCATCACGAATCCGAGGGCAGCCAGGCCGACGGCGACGCCGGCGTGGAGCAGCAACCACTCGGCGGCAGTCAGTGCCGATCCGGCACCTGCCAGGCGTCGCGAGATGCGAGACTCGAGGTCGGCGGAGACCACCTTGTCCGTCAGCGCGACCGCCGATCCTCTGAGGTCCGCACCGCTGGCCGACTTGGCCGAGCCCTTGGCGGGTTTGTCGCCGAAGTAGGCGTCGAGGCGTCGGTCCGCGGACGACGTCTTCGGTCCCCCGAGAGTGACGGCGAGGATGCCTGCCAGGCCCAGGGCAAGCGCGAGGGCGCCACCCAGCATGCCGGGTGTGCCGACGAGTGACCTGCCGGACTCCACGATGTCGGGGCCGGTCGCAGCGACGCCGATCGAGACGAATGCGGAGTCCGTGAACGATGCGCCCCCGGCGTCGACGGTCACGCCGAGGTTGACCTCGGCAGCTGCGTCCTCCGGACGATCGAACGTCACGAGCAGCTGCTGCGACAGCGCGTCCGCCTGCGCGGAGAAGACGGCGTCGAGGGCACCTTCTTCCGCCGGAATGACCTGCCCGCCCGTGGTGTCCGCCAGCTCAGCCATCGTGGCTGCGTTCTTGGGGTTGGCGAGCGAGACAACGTCCACGACCACGCCCCCGTCGGTGGCGTCGGTGGTCACGACGTCGAGGGTCGTCGCGCTGCTGGTGTCGCCTCCGTCGGAGAGCACCAGCAGGGAACGCGAGCCCTCCGCGCCGACAAGGTCGAGGCCCTCAGCGATGCCGTCGTACACCGACGTGCCCTTGCTGAGCTCGATGCCTTCGAGGGCCGCGCGCACCGCGTCGTGATCGGTGGTGGGGTCGATGATCTCGCCGATCTCGCCGGCGAAGGCCACCAGCCCGATCCGTACGTCAGCGGGAGCCGCCTCGAGGAACGTGTCGACGGCTGACTTTGCAGCCGTGAACTTGTCGCCCTGCAACATGCTGTTGCTGGCGTCGAGGACCAGGACCGTGGTGCGCTGCACGTCGCCGGCGGAGATGACCTTTGCACTCGACTCCACGGCGCGGCCGTCCACCTCGACGCTGACGGTGGACGGATCGACCCGCTCACCGCTGGGGATGCCGTCCACAGCGAGCACCAGCGAGACGACACCGTCCGCGGACTCGAGGTGATCGATGTTGATCTCGTCCTCGGCGTAGCCCGGGCCCGCACCGGCGAGGACAATCAGGCCCGACCCGAGGATCGCAGCGACCATGCGCCGGCCTCGCACGCGCTGAAAGAGATTCATCGCAGCGTTCCGCCGGTCGCGAAGATCGCGGGGTCGACATGCACGCCGTGGTCAGCGAGGCGGTCGAGGAAGCGGGGTCGCAGGCCCATCGACTGCAAGCCCCCCTTGAACTTTCCGTCCTCGCCGATACCCGCGGCGTAGTCGAACATGAACACGTCCTGGGTGGTGATGATGTCGCCTTCCATGCCCACGATCTCTGTGATGGCGGTGATACGACGTGTGCCGTCCTTGAGGCGGGTCTGCTGGATGATCAGGTCGACCGCGCTCGCGACCTGCTCACGGATCGCGCGCACCGGTAGGTCCATGCCGGCCATCAGGACCATCGTCTCGAGTCGGGCCAGGGCGTCACGAGGCGTGTTGGCGTGGAGTGTGGAGATCGAGCCGTCGTGGCCGGTGTTCATCGCCTGCAGCATGTCGAGTGCGGCTGCGTCCCGGATCTCACCTACGACCACACGGTCGGGGCGCATGCGCAGGGAGTTCTTCACGAGGTCGCGGATGCTCACGGCACCCTTGCCCTCGATGTTGGGCGGTCGCGACTCCAGGCGCAGGACGTGGTCCTGTCCGAGCCTGAGCTCCGCCGCGTCCTCGATGGTGACGATGCGTTCGTCATCGGGGATGAATGCGGACAGCACGTTCAGCGTCGTGGTCTTCCCTGAACCCGTACCCCCGGACACGAGAATGTTGAGACGACCCCTGACGCAACCCTCCAGCAGCCTGGCTGAGGCTGCGGTGAGCGTTCCGAAGTTGATCAGGTCGTCGACGGTGTAGGGGTCCTCGGAGAACTTGCGGATGGTCAGCTTGGAGCCGTCCAGGGCAAGGGGAGGGATGATGGCGTTGACACGGCTGCCGTCCGGGAGGCGAGCGTCGACCATCGGGCTGGTCTCGTCGACGCGGCGTCCGATCTTGCTGACGATCTTGTCGATCGTGCGGCGCAGGTGCGCCTCGTCGGTGAAGGCGGTCGGCACCTTCACCAGCTTGCCGCTGCGCTCGACGTAGATCGAGTCGAAGGCATTGACCATCACCTCGGACAGGTTGGAGTCGCGGAGCAGCGGCTCGATCGGTCCGTAGCCGAGGATGTCGTCAGCGATCTCCTGCGAGATGCGCGTGCGGTCCGCGGACGACATCGGGATGTCGGTGTCGGCGATGGCGGTCTGCAGAGCGAGCCGCACCTGCTGTTCCAGCTCCGACTGCGTCATGTGGGCGTCGTACAACTTCGGCCCCAACGCCTCGACCAGGCGCTGGTGCACGATGCGCTTGAGGTCCTGGAACGGGTCGGCCTTCGAGCTGGCCTTCTTGGCCGCGACGTTAGAGACACTGCCCTGCACTGCGGGAGCGTTCGTCGTCCCGGCCGGGGCGGGCGCACCCGCGTCGGGCTCGGTCGTTCGGCCACGTGCGGCGGCCAGGCGGTCGGTGAGACTCACGTCATGCCCTCCTCAGGCGGAGCCGGGAGCCGCTGGACTTCCGGTTGGATGGGTTGCTCTCGGTCGCCACCGTCGCTTCGGACAGGCTGTCGGCCACGCTCTTCGCGAAGGAGACGAGAGCCTTGGAGTTGGGGTGGTTCGGATAGGCCGTGACCAGGGCCTCGCCCCGGTTGACCGCTGCGAGGACTTCGCGGCTCGAGACGAGCGAGGAGCTGGCCTTCAGTCCCAACGTCTTCTCGTACTCCTCGACCGTGAGGCCCACCTTGCCGTCGGCGCGGTTGAGAACGAAGCGCCACGTGGACTTCGGGAAGTTGAGGACCTCGAGCGTGCTGGTCGCCAGCTTGAGCGCCTTGAGCGAGGGGATGTCGAGAGTGCCGACGAGGATGATCGCGTCAGAGCGATCGAGCGCGCACAGCGCGTTGTCGTCAAAGGTTCCTGACGTGTCCACGACGACGAAGTCGACCATCCGGCGCAAGGCGTCGATCAACTTGCCGACATCTTCCTGGGAGGCCTGGTCGGGTGAGTCGATCCGCACCGGTGCCGCGACGACTGAGAGGTTGTCGGAGTGGCGGGTGAGGATCGAGGCGATCCCCTCGGCGTCGATGACGCCGTTGAAGCCGACCAGGTCGTTGATCGTGCGTTGGGGTGTCAGCTGGAGCATGATCGCTACGTCTCCGCTGGCGACGTCGAGATCGACCAGGCAGACCGACCGGCCCGCTGTGGCCAAGGACACTCCGACGTTGGTTGCGACGAGGCTCTTGCCCACTCCGCCCTTGGTCGAGAACACCGTGAGGACCTTGCCGCGCGGAGCATCGGCCTCCGCCTGGGCAACCGCGGCCGCCTGCGCGATCTCATCTGCGGCTTGTGCCCGTGCGAACTCCGCGGCGGCCTGTGCCTCGTCCATGAGCGTCTGTCCGATGGCGTTGGCGACGCTGCGGGCACGCTGGACGGCGGTGGTGATGCCGGCCAGGTCCCGGGCCGCGACCACCTCGCGCATGCCGCTGCGCAAAGCCATGGAAAGCGCGGCACTGTCGACGTCGTGCCGGAGCAGGATCACTCCGAGGTCGGGGCGGTGGATCCGGGCCCACTGGGCCAGCTCAGCAGCTGCCTCGCTCGGGACCGAAGGACCGATGACGACGGCGAACTCGTCGGTGGAGGAGCGAATGTGCTCGTCGAGTCCGTCGAGGTCCGCGAAGGCGATCGATCCGTGCAGCATGGCTTGGAGGACGCTGCGCTGTGAGGGCTCCGGCTCGAGGACGGCGGTCACGGCGTCACGCCCCGGAACAGCTCAGGGAACAGGTCTCCCGGCCTGATGCCCGGACCGTCGGAGACCTTCGAGTCATCCGTCAGCAGGGCGAAGGTGACGTCGGAGTTGCGATCCGCCTGGATGAGCCTCTCGGCCTCCTCCTGAGTCACCGCAATGGTGAGGATCGTCTTGGCCACCTCCTCGGTTGCGGTGCCACCGTCTTCGTCCTCGGTCGTCCGCGACGTCACCGTCGTGGTGCCAACTCCCAGGACGGGCACACGGGTCAACACGATCCGCGTGTAGTCACCCAACGGGCGGTCCTTGCCATCCGGCAGAAGTGCAGTCAGGTCCTGTGGCGTCGCGAAGATCGCCACCTCGTTGCCTGGGTTCACGAACCCGGCGACGCGCTCGAAGTCGGTGAGCTCGACCGACACTGCCATCTTGTCTTCCGGGATGACGAGGCTCTGCGTGTCGCCCAATGTGCCGAACTTCTTGGCGAGGAGCTGCTCGCCGGGGTAGATCGTGCCGAGGGCGACGTCGTCCGCGATCGAGGTGGTCGAGGAGAGGCTGCCATCGACCAGGTCGGCGCGGCGCACCTCGGCCTTCTCGATCTTGCCATCCTCCTGAGCCTGGGCGACCGTCTCACCGATGTCGATCGTCTCGGTGGCGACGAGCACCTCGACCAGCTCCTGGTCCTTGGTGGCTCGGGCGTCGATGCCCTGCACGTAGAGAACGATCATGGCCGTCCCGGCCAGAGCGATGAGGGCAGCGACGAGGAGGAGAACAGATCGGCGAGCCATGGTGCAGTCCTTCGCGGTCATGTGGTCCCACTGAGGGGATGGGTCGCGTAGGCGGAACCAGGGACTGTGCGGTGAAATCGAGCCCCGGTGCCCTCCCAGCGGATCGAATCTAGGGGCGCGCGTTTGACTGCCGTGGGCTAAACCTGGCAAACCACCCGAAGGGGGTGTCGGAGTAGTCCCAAGTGACTAGTCCGACCTAGTCATCGACTAGCCCGCGTGCTCGGAGCAATAGATTCGCGGTACGCCGATCGAAGATCGACCGCAACGCCCCGCAGTGGGACCTCAGCCGAGGTAGAGCGCCTCGATCTCGCTCCGCGCCTCGCGGACCACCACGTTGCGCTTGAGCTTGAGGCTCGGCGTGAGCTGGCCGCCCTCCTCGGTCCACTCACCGGGGAGGATCGTGAACTTGCGGATCGCCTCCGCCTTCGACACCGCCTTGTTGGCCTCGTCGACCGCCTCCTGCACGGCGGCGACGAGGTCGTCGTCGTCCACCGCGTCGGCGACGTCGGCGGACTTGCCGTGCTCCTGGGCCCAGGCGGGGTAGGTCTCGCGGTCGATGGTCACGAGCGCGCCGATGAAGGGCTGGCCGTCCCCGACGACCAGGCACTGGTCGACGAGCGCATGCGCGCGCAGGCGGTCCTCGAGCACGGCGGGCGCGACGTTCTTGCCGCCGGCCGTCACCAGGATCTCCTTCTTGCGCCCCGTGATCCGGACGAAACCCTCGTCGTCGACCTCGCCCACGTCGCCGGTGTGGAACCAGCCGTCGCGGTCGATCGCCTCGCTGGTGGCCGCCTCGTTGCCCCAGTAGCCGGAGAAGACCTGGCCGCCGCGGAACAGCAGCTCGCCGTCATCGGCGACCCGCACAGCCGTGCCGGGCAGGGGACGACCGACGCTGCCGATGCGCGTGGCGTCGGGGAGGTTGGCCGACAGGGCAGCAGTGGTCTCGGTGAGGCCGTAGCCCTCGAGCACGGTCAGGCCGATGCCACGGTAGAAGTGCCCGAGCCGCTCGCCCAGCGGCGCGCCGCCGGAGATGGCGTACGCGCAGCTGCCGCCCAGCGCCTGGCGCAACTTGCCGTAGACAAGCCGGTCGAAGAGCGCGTGCTGGACGCGGAGTCGCACGGGCACCCGGGTGCCGTCCTGCGCGCGGGACCAGGCGATCGCCACGTCGGCGGCCCGGTCGAAGACCTTGCCCCGGCCGTCGGCGGTGGCGCGCTGCGAGGCGGTGTTGAAGACCTTCTCGAAGACGCGGGGGACGGCGAGGATGAAGGTCGGCCGGAACTCGCCGAGGTCGGCCACGAGGTTCTTGATGTCGGCGCTGTGGCCCATCCGGGCGCGGCTCTTGACGCACCCGATCTGGATGACGCGCGCGAAGACGTGCGCGAGGGGGAGGAACAGCAGCGTCGAGGCGTCCTCGGTGTCGAAGAGCTCGCCGAGCTCGTCGACCGCGACGCCGAGCTCGAACATGAAGTTGCCGTGCGTGAGCATGCAGCCCTTGGGCTTGCCGGTGGTGCCGCTCGTGTAGATCAGGGTGGCGAGGTCGAGGGGCGTGGCGGTCGTACGCCGCTGCTCGAGGAGGTCGTCGGGGATGTCCGAGCCGAGGCGCTCGAGGACGTCGACGGCGTTGTCCTCGATCGACCACACGTGCTGGAGCTCGGCCAGGTCGCCGGACTCTCGCGCCTCGCGCACCCGGGCCAGGTGGTCCGGACCCTCGGCGACGACGGCGCGGGCGCCCGAGTCCTGGAGGATCCAGCCGATCTGCTCGGGCGACGAGGTCTCGTAGATCGGCACCGAGACGGCACCGGCGAACCAGATGGCGTAGTCGAACAGGGTCCACTCGTAGCGGGTCTTGGAGAGCAGGGCGACGCGGTCGCCCGCCTCGACGCCGGCGGCGACCAGACCCTTGGCCACGGAGCGCACCTCGTCGTGGAACTGCGCCGCCGTGACGTCGACCCAGCCGTCGCCGGTGCGGCGGCTGAAGACCGCAGTCCCGCCGGCGTCGCGCGCATTGGCGACGACGTCGTCGGTGAGGTTGCCCGTGGTGGGGATCGTGGTCGAGAGCGGTGCGGCGTACTCACGCACGGGGACCTCCTGGTGAACGACGACGTGCGAAGCGCAGGCTATCGCTTGCCCGCGGATGGACTGCGGTGCGGCTCGGCTAGGCTCCGCCACATGGCCGAACAGACCTCTTCGTCGATCACGATCGACGCGCCGCCGGCCGATGTCATGGCCGTCATCGCCGACTTCGAGTCCTACCCCGCGTGGGCGAAGGGCGTGAAGGAGGC
The DNA here is from genome assembly GCF_016735675.1 of Nocardioides baculatus. Taxonomy (GTDB): domain Bacteria; phylum Actinomycetota; class Actinomycetes; order Propionibacteriales; family Nocardioidaceae; genus Nocardioides; species Nocardioides baculatus. The sequence goes on from NZ_JAERSG010000002.1 coordinate 391,596, forward strand.
GGAGGTCACCGCACCTGGCACCGGCGACCGGGCGGAGCAGGTCTACTTCGCGCTCGACGTCTCGCCGATCAAGGACGAGTACACCCTCGCCTACGACTGGGACGGCGACCGCGAGGTCACCTGGACGCTGGTCGAGGGCAACATGCTCAGGATGCTCGACGGCGCCTACACGCTCGTCGACCAGGGCGACGGCACCACCGAGGTGACCTACCGCCTCGCCCTCGACGTGAGCATCCCGCTGATCGGCATGCTCAAGCGCAAGGGCGAGAAGATTCTCATCGACACCGCGCTGAAGGGTCTCAAGAAGCGCGTCGAGTCGCTCTGACACCCGGGTCCGGGATGCGGATCCTCCTCTTCACCGGCAAGGGCGGAGTCGGGAAGTCGACGCTCGCCGCCGCCACTGCGTGCGCGAGCGCTGCTGCCGGCCACCGCACCCTGGTGCTGTCGACTGACGCGGCCCACTCGCTCGCCGACGCCCTCGACGTCGCGGCGACGAGCGAGCCGACCGAGGTCGCGCCCGACCTCTGGGTCCAGCACGTCGACGCCCAGGAGCGGTTCGAGCGGTCGTGGGGCGACATCCAGGGCTATCTGCTCAGCGTCCTCGACGTGGCCGGCGTCGACCCGGTCGCCGCGGAGGAGCTCACCGTCATCCCGGGCGCGGAGGAGGTGCTCGCGCTCCTCGAGGTACGCGCGCAGGCACGGTCGGGGGAGTGGGACGTCCTCGTCGTCGACTGCGCACCGACCGCGGAGACGCTGCGGCTGCTCGCCCTGCCCGAGGCACTCGGGTGGTACATGACGCGCGTGCTGCCCGTCGAGCGGCGGGTGGTCAAGGCGCTCAAGCCCGTCCTCTCGCGGGCCGCAGGCGTGCCGATGCCGGAGGACTCGGTCTTCGACGCGATCGAGCGGCTCCACGCGGACCTGGACGACGTACGCACTGTGCTGACCGGTCCGGAGACGTCGGTGCGGCTCGTGCTGACCCCCGAGGCGGTCGTGCTCGCCGAGGCGCGCCGTGCCTACACGTTCCTGACGCTCTTCGGCTACGCGGTCGACAGCGCGATCGTCAACCGGGTCTTCCCCGACGGCGGCGCGGACGACTGGCGCGCCGCGTGGGTCCGGGCGCAGCAGCAGGTGCTCGGCGACGCGGCGGACTCCTTCGCAGGGCTCGACCTGCGCACGTCGGTCTACCGGTCCTCCGAGCCGGTCGGACGCGAGGAGCTGCTCGACCTGGCCCGCGCGGTGTACGCCGACGCGGATCCGCTCGCCCGCGGCGCCGAGCGGGTGCCGATGGAAGTGCGCGCGGTCGAGGGCGGACTGCTGCTGGCGATGCCGCTGCCCCTGGCCGACCGCGACGACGTACGTCTCGCACGCAAGGGCGACGAGCTCGTCGTCAGCGTGGGGTCGTATCGTCGTCTCCTGTCGCTCCCGTCGAGCTTGGCTCGGCACCGCGTGGCCGGCGCTCGCGTGCACGGGGGACAGCTTCAGGTCCGGTTCACCGACACAGCCACCGACGAGGAGTCCCCGTGAGCGAGGCCCACGAGGTCGGACCCCTCGCCGAGGAGGCCGCCAAGCTGCTCGGTGCGTTGTCGGGCTGGGCGCGCGATCACGCCGCGGAGGCGAGCGAAGGACTGTCGGGCCTGGCGGACTGGGCCACATCGGCGGTGCACGGTGTCGACGAGCACCTCGCCACCGGAGCGGCCGAGTGCACGGTCTGCCCCCTGTGCCGCACCGTCCACGCGGTCCGGCAGCTCAATCCTGACGTGACAGCGCACCTGTCCGCGGCCCTGGCCTCGTTGGTGAATGCGGCCGACGCATTCACCAGGACCCCGGACCCGCGATCGGGGGACCCGGACCCGGTGGAGCACATCGTCCTCAGCGACGACTGGCCAGACTCGTGACGGACAGCCTCACTCGATGAGGCGCGTACGGCGCAACCCGCCGTCGCAGGGAGTGTTGCCGAGAGAGCACTCTGATTCTTGGTTCGAGCCGGACGCGCTGATCTGGACGTACTTGATGATGATGTAGTTGACCGTGTTGCCCGAATCGTCGTCACCGGCATACATGTCGCTCGGCAGCCCGCTGCACTCACCCGTCGTCGAGTGGTACTTCTCGGTCTTGCTGAAGTGATACCCGCAGATGACCGCGCCCAGGAGCTTGTACACAGGGAACGTGGCATTGTTGCCCGATCCGTCGACCGTGCTGGACGAGCATTGCGGGGGAGCGCAGAAGACCGGGAAGATGGCGGCGACGCTGTTGTCGACGAGGTACTTCCAGGACACCGCAACTTGTCCGGAGTCGAGGTTTCCCGGGTTGGACTCCAAGCAGGAGCCGTCGGGTGTCTCGCCACCCAGGCACGCGGCCTGCAGGGCGGTCGTCAGCTGGGTCGTGGTCTGGGTCTCGGACTGTGACGTCACGACCGACGCGCCCTTGGGGCAGCCGTCGCGAACTTGCTGGACCATCACGCTGGTGGAGTTGGAGGCGTTGCCGGGACAATCGACCGTCCACCACGCGCCCGACGCATTGCCGCAGGCGGGAGGGGCGTCCTTGGGGTAGTCGAGACGGACGAACGGTCCCGTGGTCAGCTGTGTCGAACACATCGCGAGCGGCCGCATGCGGTTGCCGGTGGCCGGAGCCACCTCGACGTTCGCCTTCGAGGCGCGCGTCGAGGTGATGCTGGATGCGCCGCCGAAGACACCCGCGAAACGGTTGCTGGTCGTGCCGGAGTTTCCCAGCGTCACGATCAGCGCCTTGCTCCCGCTGCTACAGCTGACGTCGAATGTCGTCTCGGTCCAGCTTGCATCTGGATAGTTCTTCTGGGCCATCTTCGTCGCAGCGGTCCGTGCAGCCGCAACGGCGGTGGTGTTCGACTTGATCGTGCTGCATGTGCCCGGGTACCTGGACAGGGCCTGCGCTCCGGCCAGCGCTCCCGCGTCGGCAGCTTTCTGCAGGTTGCGGTTGCTGACGTAGGCAGTTCCGAGATCGACGGTGAACGCGGACAGGCCGATGAGGAACACCGCGAGGACGGCTACGAGGATCGCGACCGCACCCCGGTCGTCACGGCTTGCCGCCGGTTCGGAGGACGTCACTGGTACTCGCACTGGAACTCCGCCTGACTCGAGAGCGTGATGGTCTGCCCCATTCCGGGCAGCGGCCAGGGAAAGAGGAACTTCGATGTGACCTCGCCCCTGACGACCATGTTCTTGCCGTAGGTGCTCCCCTTGCAGGTGGTCCCGACGCCGCCAGTGTTGGTCGGGAACGTCACGGCGAAACCGCTCGTCTGCGACTTCGCGATGGCCGTGGAGTCCCACTGGTTCGTGGTCTCCGTCGTCAGGTTCTTGCCGGTGTCGACCACACCCGCTCGGGCGCCCGCGCGGACTGCGTTGTCGAGCGCGAGCTGCTGCGCAAAGACCACGCCGAAGTTGATGATCCCGGCGATCACCATGAGGAGGGGAACCACGACGAGCGCGAACTCGACCGCGGACGCGCCGCGTTCGTCGCGCGTGTTCCTGCTGGTGCGCCAGCGCATGTTGCTCCCCTTACCCCGAAACGATTCGCCTGTCAGAGTACGAACGCCCGCCGGTGCTGTCGCTGGTTTGGCGGCAGTCTTGTCCGACCGCCGGCAAAGATGACCCGGAATGACTAGACGGGTGGTCCAACCGGTCCATACCGGGCCGATGCGCGAGGATGCGCGCATGGGCGGACAGGTGGTCGTGGGCGTCGACATCGGCGGTACGAAGGTGCTCGCCGGGGTCGTCGACGAAGCCGGCACGGTGTCGTCCCCCGCACGGCGTACGACGCCCGGTCGACGCGGCGTGACCCGGCAGGCCGAGGACGCGTTGGTCGAGGCGGTCCTCGAGTCGGCTGCCGGCCGGCCGCTGGCCGGGGTCGGCGTGGCCGCGGCCGGCTTCGTCGACCCGGCAGGCGAGCGGGTGATGTTCGCGCCCCACCTGCCCTGGCAGGGCGAACCGTTGCGCGACCTGCTGGAGGAGCGGCTCGGCTGCCCGGTGCTGCTCGACAACGACGCCAACTGCGCGGCCCGGGCGGAGGCGCACCACGGCGCCGCTCGCGGTGCCGGCTCCGCCCTGATGATCACCATGGGCACCGGCATCGGCGGTGCGGTCCTGATCGACGGCCGGGTCCTGCGCGGAGCCAACGGCATGGCCGGCGAGTTCGGGCACATGCAGGTCGTGCCGGGCGGCCAGGCCTGCGAGTGCGGGAAGAGCGGGTGCTGGGAGCAGTACTCCTCGGGCAACGCCCTGGTCCGCAATGCCCGCGCGCTCATGGCCGAGCAGCCCTCCGTGCTGGCGGAGGTGAGCGGCGGGCGGCCCGAGCGGGTGAACGGGCCGATGGTCACCGCGGCGGCCGAGGAGGGCGACCTCGTCGCGCGTCAGGCGTTCGCGTCTGTCGGCGACTGGCTCGGGATCGGCACGGCCAACCTCGTCGCGGCCCTCGACCCGGAGGTGGTGGTCGTCGGCGGCGGGGTGTCGGCCGCGGGCGACCGGCTCCTGGACCCGGCGCGCGCAGCGCTGCGCCGTACGCTCGTCGGGGCGGCACACCGGCGGGTGCCCGACGTGGTGGCGGCCACCCTCGGACCTCGCGCGGGCATGATTGGGGCGGCGTTGCTGCTGCGGTAGGACATGTCGTTCGTTCGCCAGCGGTGGCATGCACTCGCTGTCAAGATGGCCGGGTGTCTGTGGGAGTCGAGGAGACCCGCCGGAGTGCGGGAGGTGCCAGCGCGTTGTCGCGCCGGCTCGTGCGAGTGGCCCCTCTCGCCCTGTTCTCCCTCATCCTGTTCACCTGGTACGCGACGTACGCGGTCGTACGGCACAACCGTTTTCTCACCGCCGCGTTCGACCTCGGAATCTTCGACCAGGCGGCCCGGCAGTACTCCCAGTTCCAGGTGCCCGTGGTGCCCATTCGTGGCGAGGGCTTGGTCGTCCTCAGCGACCATTTCCACCCCATCGTCGCGACGCTGGCGCCGCTCTACTGGGTCTGGGACGATCCTCGAACTCTTCTCGTTGCCCAAGCAGCGCTGGTCGCTGCGGCCGTCCCCGTGGTGCACGGATTCGCACGTCGGCGGCTCGCGCACTGGAGCGCAGGGGCCTTCACCGCGGTGTTCGCAGTCGGCTGGCCGTTGCAGCAGCTGATCCACTTCGACTTCCACGAGCTGGCCTTCGCGGTCCCGCTGCTTGCACTGGCAATGGACGCACTTGACCGCAAGGCTGATCGATCGTTGGTGGTGTGGTGCGTCGCCCTTCTTCTCGTCCGCGAGGACATGGGGCTCCTCGTGGCGATGCTGGGTCTCCTCCGTGCGCGCACGCGGCCACGCTCGGTTGGACTTGGCGTGGTGGTTGGGGGAGCCATGGCCGTGGTAGTCATCACGCAGCTCGTCATGGCGCGCCTCTCGCCCGTCGGCTCATGGCTGTACTGGTCGTACGACGCTCTCGGCGAGGACCCACGGTCCGCGATCACGTGGATCCTCGGCCACCCGTGGCAGACGGTGCAGATGCTCTTCGAGCCCCGGATGAAGTCACTCACCTGGCTGTGCCTGTTTGTGCCATTGCTCTTCCTGCCACTGCTCTCGCCATACGTCGTCGTTGCCGCACCGCTGCTCGCTGCGCAGTTCCTAACCTCGCGCGAGCTGCTGTGGCAGCCAACTTTCCACTACTGGGCCCCGCTATGGGTGATCCTGGTCCTGGCTGCGGTCGACGGTGCAGCTCGGATCAGGAGCCGGAGGAGCGTGGTCGTCCCAACGGTCCCGCTCGTGGCAGGCGCCATCTCTGTCATGGGCATCGCCCTTCTCCCCTCGCTGTACCCCGTTCTCCGGCTGACGGACACCGACGTGGACCAAGGTCACCACCTAGAGCACCAACGGATGCTCGTCTCGGCCGTCCCAGAGAACACGTGCGTGGAGGCCGACAACTACATCGCCCCGCATCTCACGTCGACCAACAAGGTCGGGATGCCCGGAGGGCTGACCGACCCGCCCGCGGACTTCCTCGCGCTTGACATGTCGGCACCGACCGTGGCGTTCGAACAGGCCACTCCTGAGGAGGCGAGGCGAGCCGCCGAGGCAGAGGGGTACACAGCCGTGTGGCAGCAGGGCAGCCTGGTGCTGCTACGAGCTCCTGACTACGCAGGACCACGCGCCGACTGTTCTCCCTGAAGACGGAACAGCGACAGATGCGTCCCGCACGCGTGGTGGCGGCGAGGGCGGTCAGGCGCCGCGGTAGTCCGGCACGAGCTCGAGCGCGAGCTGCTCGAGGAAGAGTCCGACGTCGGTGACGATGCCGCGGCCCTGGTTGGACCCGCGGTCGGCGATCTTGGTGACGGTGCTCGGGTTGATGTCGACGCACACCAGGGGCACGGTGGCCGGGAGGATGTTGCCGGTCGCGACCGAGTGCAGCTGCGTCGCCATCATCAGGCAGTAGCCGACGTCGGCGACCTCGGCGCGCATCGCGCGCTGGCCCTCGAGCACGTCGGTGTAGACGTCGGGGAGCGGGCCGTCGTCGCGGACCGACCCCACCAGCACGAAGCGCTTCTGCTCGGTCACGAGCGCGTGCATGATCCCGCTGGCCACCACGCCGTCCTCGACGGCGCGCGCGATCGATCCCGACTTGCGGATCGTGTTGAGGGCACGGACGTGGTGCTCGTGACCGTGCTCGACGCCCTGGGCCAGGCCGAGGTCGAGGCCGAGGCTCGTGCCGTAGAGGGAGAACTCGATGTCGTGCGTGGCCAGGGCGTTGCCGGCGAAGAGGGTGTCGACGAAGCCGGCCCGCACGAGGGCGACGAAGGCCGGCACCGCGCCGGCGTGGACGACACCCGGGCCAGCGACCCACAGCAGCCGCTTGCCGTCGTCCCGCGCCTGGCGCATGCCGTCGGCGACCTGGCGGACGAGCACGGCCTGCGGCCTCTCGTACGCCTCGCCGGGGGCGGGTGCGAACGCGTCGGCCACTGAGCCGGGGCTCGGCACCGACACCTGGATGCCCGACGCCCCGACCACGACCTGCATGCCGGGCTCGACGTCGGACATCGGAACCGTCCGGACCCGCCGGCCACCGTCGGCGGCCTCGAGGAGGACGAGCCCGCAGTCCATCTCGGGGTTCTCGACCTCGTACCAGTCACCGTCGATCCGGACGCGGGTCTCGAGGTTGGTCGTGGAGTAGAAGCCGTCGGGCAGCACGCCCGTGCGCTCGGCCGGCGCGGTCACCGCCTCGCCCGGGTCGAGCTGGTTGACCCCGCGGGTCTGGAGGCGCATCAGCAGGCGCTGGAGGGACGCGTCGTCGTCGGCGCGCACGGTGATCCGGGCGCTGCTCGGGTCGTGCGCCTCGTGGCCGACGTCGAAGGTGTCGATCTGGTAGTCGCCGCCGTAGTCGCGGATGTCGTCGAGGATGCGCGACAGGATCCCGCTGTCCATCAGGTGTCCGGTGACCTCGACGGTCTCGCTAGCGCCCACGGCTGGGACCTTACGTCGTCAGGGCGTCGGTGACGGACGCCCGGGGCGTACTTCCTGACCAAGCGGTCGGGTTCAGATGCGGGAGCCGTCGTCCCACGGGTCTCGCGGCGCGCGGGGCATCACGAACACCAGGTAGCCGAACCCGCCGACGAACCACGCGACCAGCGCCCAGCCGACGATCGGCGCGACGTAGATCGAGAGCAGACCGATCACGAGCGCCAACGCGGGCGCCACGAAGATGCCCGCCCACGCGACGCCACGTTGCCAGGTGCGGGGGGTCGGGAACGGCGGCGGGGGAGGCGGCTGGAACCGGTCGACCTCCGGGAGTGCCTCGACCTCGTCGACCTCGTCGACCGCACCGACCTCGTCGGCCCCGTCGTCGACCGGGCGCGGCGCGACCGGTGTGGTGGGCCGGGTGTCGTCGTCGAGGACCGGTCGCTCGCCGTAGTGCTCCACGATCTCGCGCCAGGCCAGCTCGGTGCGGCTCTCGTCGCCAGGCATCGTCACGCGGCAACGGTACCTGCCCCGTGGTGCACACTGTGCCCGTGAAGATCCCCTTCCTCGGCGGCCCGGCGGCCCCCCTCGACCCCACCCTCGTCGCGCCGATGTCGTCACCGGCCCGACCCGAGCTGACCGGCGGTCGCCGGATCGGCGTGCTGGTGCAGCATGGCTTCACCGGCAACCCCGTGTCCATGCGGCCGTGGGCCGAGGACCTCGCCGCGCGCGGCTACGCCGTCGAGATGCCGTTGCTGCCCGGCCACGGCACCCGCTGGCAGGACCTCAACAAGGTCACGTGGGCCGACTGGGTCGCGACGGTCGAGACGGCGTACGAGAAGCTCGCCGCCGAGAACGACGCCGTGGTGGCCGTCGGGCTGTCGATGGGCGGTGCGCTGTGCCTGCGGCTGGCCGCCGACCACGGCGACGGGCTCGCGGGCATCTGCATCGTCAACCCCGCGGTCGACACGCTGCGCAAGGACGTCAAGCTGCTGCCGGTGCTCAAGCTGGTGGTCCCCGGGATGCCCGGCATCGCCAACGACATCAAGAAGCCGGGCGCGGACGAGCACGGCTACCCCACGACCCCGCTGAAGGCGGCCGCGTCGATGTTCGCGGGCTACGCCGAGCTCCGCAAGGACCTGCCGAAGATCACCGTCCCGGTGCTGTTCTTCCGATCCGCCGAGGACCACGTCGTCGACATCTCGAGCTCGCGGGCGCTCAACGCCGGCCTGTCGTCGAAGGACTTCGAGGAGCGGGTGCTCGAGGACAGCTACCACGTCGCCACCCTCGACAACGACGCCCCGCGCATCTTCGCCGAGTCCGCCGAGTTCATCGAGCGGGTCACCTCGCAGCAGCAGGGATAGGCTCCGACCGTGCTCTATTGGTTCCTCAAGTGGATCGCGCTCGGGCCGGTCCTCCGTCTGGTGTTCCGCCCGAAGGCCTTCGGCGTCGACCACGTGCCGGAGGAGGGGCCCGCGATCCTGGCGAGCAACCACCTGTCCTACGCCGACTGGCTCTTCATGCCGCTGACCCTCAACCGGCGCGTGACGTTCGTCGCCAAGGCGGAGTACTTCACGACCCCCGGCATCAAGGGCTGGTTCCAGAAGAAGTTCTTCTCCGGCGCCGGCCAGGTGCCGATCGACCGCTCCGGCGCCAACGCGGCCGAGGGCGCGATGAAGTCGGCGATGAAGATCCTCGGAGAGGGTGACCTCTTCGGCATCTATCCCGAGGGCACCCGCTCCCACGACGGCAAGCTCTACCGCGGCAAGACCGGCGTCGCCCGGCTGGCGCTCGAGTCCGGTGCGCCGGTCATCCCGTGCGCGGTCGTCGGCACCGACGTGGTCGCGCCCGCCGGCAAGGTCTACGGCACCTGGACACGACCGGTCGTCCGCTTCGGCAAGCCCCTCGACTTCTCCCGCTACGCCGGGATGGAGAACGACCGCTACATCCTGCGCTCGATCACCGACGAGATCATGTACGAGATCATGCGGCTCTCCGGACAGGAGTACGTCGACCTCTACGCCACCAAGGCCAAGGAGCTCGACAAGGAGAAGGCCAGGCAGGCAGCGGCGGAGGCGGCCGACCAGCCGGAGAAGAAGGCGTCCTGAGCGCGTACGCCGACGGGCGGGCGACGGCGCCACGCTCCGACTCGGCGCTGGCGGTCGAGGACCGGCTGCACTCGGCGTTGGCGATCGTGCGGGTGGTCGTGACCGTCAACATGGTCGGTCTCAACGCCTACCGCCGCGACAACTACGAGCACCCCACGATCGGGATGGTCATCGTCGTCGTGCTCGCCGTCTGGACGGCAGTCGCGATCTGGCTCTACCAGGACCGCGCCCGACGGACGCCCGTCCTGCTGGTCGCGGACCTCGCGATCGTCCTCGCGGCACTGGCCGCCACGCCCTGGGTCAAGTCGCCGGACTTCAACGCGACCATCCCCGGTTTCTACGTGATGGGCGTCTTCTTCGCCTGGGCCATCCACTGGCACTGGAAGGGCGGGCTCGTCGCCTCGGCCCTGATCGCCCTCTTCGACGTCCTGCCGCGCAACGAGCTCGACCAGGGCAACTACGGCAACGTGTTCCTGATCCTCATCGGCGGCCCGATCGTGGGCTACATGTGCGCGTCGTTGCAGCGGATGGCCCGCGAGCGCGACGCCGCCGAGCACGCCGCAGCGGCCGCCGAGGAGCGCACCCGGCTCGCCCGCGCCGTCCACGACGGCGTGCTCCAGGTCCTCGCGATGACGCAGCGGCGTGGCGCCGCGGCCGGCGGAGAGTGGGCCGACCTCGGCCGGCTCGCCGGCGAGCAGGAGCGCAGCCTCCGGTCGCTGATCCGGCAGCAGGACACGGTGCCGACGGCCCCGGCCGGCCTGGTGGACCTCGCAGGTGCGCTCGAGGAGATGACGACCGCCCACCCGGTCCGCGTCGAGCTCGCCACCCCGGGCGGAGCCGTCCTGGTCGACGCGCGCGTCGCGACCGAGACGGTCGCCGCCGTGCGCGCCTGCCTCGACAACGTCCTGGCCCACGTCGGCCCGCAGGGCAGCGCCTGGGTGCTCGCCCAGGCGGCTCCCGACGCCATCACCGTCTCGGTCCGCGACGACGGCCCGGGCATCGCCCCCGGTCGCCTGGCGCAGGCCGAGGGCGAGGGTCGTCTCGGCGTCGCGTCGTCCGTCCGCGGCCGGATCGCGGACCTCGGTGGCACCGCGACCGTCGAGAGCGGCGAGTGGGGCACCGAGTGGGAGCTGGTCGTGCCGCTAGCGTGAGCGGGTGACGATCCACTCGACCCACCCGTTCGCGGACCCGGAGGGTGACCGTGATCCCGTACGACGCCTGCGCGGGCGCGTCGGCGGGACCGTCTCGCTCTGGACTGCCGGCGGGCCCGACGACCGGGCGGGGCTCACGGTGTCGTCGTGGCTGGTCGCCGGGGGCGAGCCCGGTCGGGTGCTGGCCCTCCTCGACCCCGACGCCGACCTCACCGACGTGCTGCTGGAGACGGGGCGGGGCGTGCTCCAGCTCCTGACGTGGGACGACCGCGGGCTCGCCGACGCGTTCGCCGGCACGGCGCCCGCGCCGGGCGGGCCGTGGCGGATGGCCGAGTGGGACGACACCGCCCATGGACCACGGCTGGCGCACGCCGCCACCTGGGCGGGCCTCGAGGTCGAGACCGACGTCGAGGCTGGCTGGTCGCGGCTGGTCACGTGCCTGCTCCGCGAGGTCGTGGTGGGCGACGACACCGACCCGCTGGTGCACCGCCGCGGACGCTACCTGCCGCCGGGCGAGTGAGATGGCTACGATGCGACGCAACCGAGGGAGCCGGGGGGCGGCATGGTCAGGGTGATGGTGGTCGACGACCACCCGATGTGGCGTGACGCGGTCGAGCGCGACCTGGAGGCGGCGGGCCACCAGGTGGTGGCGGTCGCCGCCAACGGGCGCGAGGCGATCGCGCGGTTCCCCGCGTCCGCTCCGCAGGTCGTGGTGCTCGACCTCCAGCTGCCGGACAACACCGGTGTCCAGGTGACGAGCATGATGCTCGAGCACGACCCGACCGCCCGGGTGCTGATCCTCTCGGCCAGCGGCGAGCAGGGCGACGTGCTCGAGGCCATCAAGGCCGGCGCCACGGGCTACCTGGTGAAGTCCGCGTCCAGCGCCGAGCTGATCGACGCCGTCGTCCGCGTCTCCGAGGGCGAGGCCGTCTTCACGCCCGGCCTCGCCGGCCTGGTGCTGGGCGAGTTCCGCCGGATCATGGACGGACCGGCGGACAGCCCGGTCGACCAGCTCACCGAGCGCGAGACCGAGATCCTCAAGATGGTCGCCACCGGGATGAGCTACAAGCAGATCGCCGCGCGGCTGGTCCTCTCGCACCGCACCGTGCAGAACCACGTGCAGAACACGCTCCGCAAGCTCCAGATGAACAACCGCGTGCAGCTGACCCGGTGGGCGATCGAGCACGGCCTCGACGACGAAGCCGGGGCATGACCGCGCCCGACCTCGACCGCTACCTCGCGCGCATCGGCCTGACCGGGCGCCCGCCGGCCACCGTCGACGGCCTGCGCGAGCTGCACCGCGCCCACGTCGCGCGCATCCCCTACGACAACCTGTCCATCTACCTCGGCAGGCCCGACCCGATCGACGCCTCCGCCTCGGTCGGCCGGGTCGTCGCGGGCGGGCGCCTGGGCTACTGCTTCCACCAGAACACCGCGCTCGAGTGGCTGCTCACCGCGCTCGGGTTCTCCGTCAGCCGACGCCACGGCCACGTCTGGGCGCGGCCCGAGCACGAGCTCGGCATCGAGCTCAACCACCTCGTGCTGGTCGTGTCGGGGCTGGACACCGACGACAACCCCGGCGGCCACTGGTGGGTCGACGCCGGGATGGGTGAGGGCTTCGCCGAGCCGCTGCCGCTCGTGCGCGGTGACCACGTCGTCGACGGCTGGTCGTTCGGGATCGGCGCCGGCTACGGCGCGCAGGCCGCCGGCCGACCGAGCGGGCCGGCCGCCTGGACCTACCGGCACCTGCCCGACGGCGTCCTCCGCGGCGTCGTCGTGACCTCCCGCGACCACTCGGCGGAGGCCATCGCTGCGTCGCACCTCTTCCGCAGCACCGCGCCCGAGTCGCCGTTCCTGCGCGTGCCCGTCGCCCAACGGATCGACGGTCCGGTGCAGCGCGGCATCCGCGGCCTCGTGCACCAGGCGATGACCCCGGACGGCCGCGAGCAGCGCGACCTGACGTCGTACGACGACTGGCGCGGCGCGCTGGTCGACGACCTCCTGCTCCCGGTGGACGACGTCACCCCCGACGAGTGGTCGTCGCTGTGGGAGCGCACGCTGGCCGCGCACCGCACCTGGGACGAGGCGGGTCGTCCGTGATCGAGGCCGGCAGGGCCGCGTGGCGACGCGCCTCGAGCGAGGACGCCGTGGCGCTGCGCGACCTCGAGCGGGTCGCGAGCCAGCGCGGGCTGGCGCACGTCTTCGGCGACCTGCCCTACCCCGACGACGACGTGCTCGCCCGCTGGGTGCTGCTGCTCGACGACCCGACGGTCGACGTCGAGGTCGTCGAGGACGCGGCCGGTCTCGTCGCGCTCGCCGCCCACGACGGCGCCAGCCTGCGCCACCTCGCCGTCCGTCCCGACCGCTGGGGCACCGGGCTGGGGCGCGAGGGGTTCCACCGGGCCGAGGCCGCGGGCGCGCGGCGCCTGTGGGTGCTCGAGCTCAACCACCGGGCGCGGGCGATGTACGAGTCGTTCGGCTGGACGCCCAGCGGGGACCGCCAGGAGTGCCCGTGGCCGCCGTACCCGACCGAGCTCGAGTACGCCGCTCCCGCGACTCCCTAGGCTGCGTCCGATTAGGTTGGGCGCCATGGCCGACCCGCTGCTGGAGATCGCCGACGACCTCTACGCCCTGCCGCTCGCGGACTTCACGCCCGCGCGCGACGCGCTCGTCAAGGAGCACAAGGCCGACAAGGCGCTCGCGGCCGGGATCAAGGGCATGCGCAAGGCGTCGGTCGCCGCGTGGGTGGTCAACCTCCTCGTGCGCCGCGACCCCGACCAGGTCGACCAGCTGCTGGCCGTCGGCGCCGCCCTGCGCGACGCCCAGGAGAACCTCGACGCCGCGCAGCTGCGCGAGTTCACCAAGCAGCGGCGCCAGCTGACCGCGTCGGTGACGACCAAGGCCCGCCGGATGGCCAGGGGAGAGGGAGTGAGGACCACGGAGGCCGTCGGGGACCAGGTCGAGGCGACGCTCACTGCGGCGATGCTCGAGCCCGACGCGGCGAAGGCGGTCCGCAGCGGCCTGCTGGTCACGTCGTTGTCGGCGACCGGCCTCGGCGATCTCGACCTCAGCGGCGCCGTGGCGCTGCCGGAGGCGCTCGGCTTCAGTGCGACCGCCCGGCCCGTCACGGCGCCCGACCCGACGCAGCGACCGCAGCTCCACGTCGTACCCGACCCGGATGCCGACGTGAAGGCCCGCAAGGCCGCCGACGAGCGGCTGGCCGACGCCAAGCAGGCCCTGGGGGTCGCGGAGAAGGAGCAGCGCGGCGCGCGGCGCGCGGTCGAGCGGTTCCGCGCGAAGACCCTGCAGCTGCAGTCCGAGCTCGACGAGCTCCGCAGCCGGATCGCGACGCTCGAGGCGGAGGTCGAGGAGGTCGACGACGAGCTCGGCGAGGCCGAGGCCGTGGAGGCCGAGGCGCAGGAGGCCGTCGACGAGGCGCAGGCCGAGGTGGACGCGGCCAAGGCGGCGCGGGAGAAGCTCTAGGGCGCGTCGCTCAGCTCCATGGCCTGCTGCACGCCGCCCCGCGGGTGCCTCGCTGCGTTGTCGTCAGTCGTCGATGCTGGCGCGTCGCGTCCCTCCTCCGCCGTGCGATGCGCTCCGCAGGACGACGCTCGCGACGGCCGGGAGCCGAGAGACCCGCCCTAGCCCCAGCCCTTCGCGCGCTCGACCGCCTCGCCCCAGCGGGCGTAGCAGGCATCGAGCGCCTCGCGGTCGCCGCCGGGCTCGAAGCGCCGGTCGAGCGCCCAGGTCTGCCGCAGGTCGTCCGCCGACTCCCAGACACCGGTGCCGAGGCCGGCGAGGAACGCCGCACCCAGCGCTGTCGTCTCGACGATCTCGGGGCGCTCGACCGCGCGGCCGACGTGGTCGGCCTGGAGCTGGCAGAGGAAGTCGTTGGCGGACGCACCGCCGTCGACCCGGAGCGTCGTCAGCTCTGGCAGCGTCTCGAGCACGTCGCGGACCTCGAACGCGATCGCCTCCAGCGTCGCGCGGACGAGGTGCGCGCGGGTGGTGCCGCGGGTGATGCCGATGATCATGCCGCGCGCGTGCGGGTCCCAGTGGGGGGCGCCGAGGCCGGTCAGCGCGGGCACGAACACGACACCGTCGGTGTCCTCGACGGTCGAGGCGATGGCCGCGGTCTCGGCCGCGTTGCCGACGATCTGGAGTCCGTCACGCAGCCACTGGACGGCTGACCCGGTCACGAAGATCGCGCCCTCGAGGGCGTACGTCATCTCGCCGGCGGGCGAGCGCCAGGCGGCCGTCGACAGCAGGCCGGCGTCGCTGCGCACGACCGAGGAGCCGGTGTTGGTGAGGATGAACGAGCCGGTGCCGTAGGTGCACTTCGACTCGCCTTCGTCGAAGCACGTCTGCCCGAAGAGCGCCGACTGCTGGTCGCCGGCGATCCCGGCGATCGGCAGCGACAGGCCGAGGAAGACCCTCGGATCGGTCGGCGCGACTTCGCCCCAGTTGGGCACCAGGTCGGGGAGCGCGTCGCGCGGCACCCCGAAGAGCTCGCACAGCTCGTCGGACCAGTCGCCCGCCTCGAGGTCGAAGAGCAGCGTGCGACAGGCGTTGGAGACATCGGTGACGTGCCAGGTGCCGCGCGTCATCCGGGCGATCAGGTAGGAGTCGACGGTGCCGACGGCGTACCGTCCCGACTCCACCAGCGCCCAGGTGTGCGGCTCGTTCTCGGCGAGCCACATCAGCTTGGTGCCGGAGAAGTAGGGGTCGAGCCGCAGGCCGGTGAGCTCGGCGACCCGGTCCTCGTGGCCGTCCTCGCGGAGCCGGTCGCAGATGTCGGCCGTCCGCCGGTCCTGCCACACGATCGCGCGCCGGGGCGAGCCGAGCGTCTCGCGGTCCCAGAGCACGATCGTCTCGCGCTGGTTGGTGATCCCGATGGCCGTGAGCTCGGACTGGTCGACCTTGGTGAGCACCTCGCGAGTGGCCTCGATCGTGGCCTGCCAGATGTCCTCGGCGGAGTGCTCGACCCAACCGGGCTGCGGGAAGTGCTGGCGGAACTCCTGGTAGCCCGTGGCCTCGATCTTCCCGTCCGGGGTGACGACGACGGCGGTGACGCCGGTCGTGCCGGCGTCGATGGCAAGAACGCTCATGCGTTCCCTCCCCGGATGATCGCCAGGATCCGCTGGTCGATCCACTCGGGACGCGCGCCCGGGCCGACGCGCATCTCGTAGTTCTCCGAGCCGACCCACATGTGGAAGCTGTCCTTGCCGTCGGCCTTGGCCAGCGCCTCGAGCTCCATCATCAGCGTGTCGTCGACCGGCACCTTCTCCTCGTCGGTCGAGGCGGTCAGGTAGAGCTCGTTGAGGTCGACCAGCCGCGCCAGCTCGGTGACCGGATCGGAGTGGTCGTCGACGCGGAGATCGACGGCGACGTCGTCGTGGCCGCCGTAGCCGGCCCCGTCCCGTACGACGAGCACGGCCGCGGACTGCCGGCCGCGGCTGTCGCCACCGGCCGCGTCACCGGCTGCGAGGGCGGCGAGGAGGCGCCGTTCGAGCGAGAGGTCGGGCGCGCCCTGCCAGGCCAGCTCCATCGCCTCCACGACCTCGGGGCCGGTGAGGATGTTGCCCTGGATCGCGTAACCGCCGCTCTCGCCGCTGCGACCCGTGGTGCCACCCGCCCAGGAGAAGCACTCGGAGCCGGTGTACGTCGCCGCGTTGCCGTCGGAGTCGACGATGCCGGCCTGCCGGTGCTCGCGTCCGTCGTCCTCCTCGACCAGCCGGTCGAGCGCCACCTGGGCGGTGGCGCCGTCGTCGAGGTGGGCGAGGGCGAGGTACTTGTAGCCGATGTTGGCGTCGGCCTGGGTGGCGATCGCACCGACTCCGGCGGCGGCAGCCGGCACTGCGGACCCCACCGCCAGGAACTTCGAGGCGACCGCGACGCCCCAGGACTCGCCGTCGTCGGACCTGGCCACGATCGAGAACGTCATGGGCCGAAACATATCGGGGAGCGCACCGTCGGGCGGGCGACCTAGGGTGGGCTGGTGCTCAACCGTCTCGGATTCCCCAGCATCGGCGAGCACCGCCGGTTCGTCGCGGCGATCGTCGCCGACACCGTCGGCAGTGGCCTCTTCATGCCGATCACGCTGCTCTACTTCCTGGCGATGACCGACCTGACGCTGGTGCAGATCGGCACGGCGCTGTCGGTCTCGGCGCTGCTGAGCATGCCCGCGTCGTTCGTCATCGGGAGCATGGTCGACCGCTTCGGCCCGCGCCGGATGATGCTCGCCGGCAACCTCGTCCAGGCCGCCGGCATGGCGGCCTACATCTGGGCGGACTCGCTGCTCGCGGTCGCGCTGTGGACGGCCCTGCTCAACCTCGGCCGCCAGTCGTTCTGGGGCTCCTTCGGCAACGTCGTCACGGCGATCTCGGCGCCGGGGGAGCGGGAGATCTGGTTCGGCTTCCTCCAGGCGGTGCGCAACCTCGGCTTCTCCGTCGGCGGGGTGCTGGCCGGCATCGCCCTCCAGGTCGGGACCGACGCGGCCTACCTGTCCGTGGTCGTCGTCAACGCGGCGACGTTCGTCCTGGCCTTCGTGCTCCTGCTCGACGTGCCCGACCACCGGGTCGTCCACGACGAGGACGCGCCGGTCGAGGGCTGGAGCGTCGTGCTGCGCGACCGGGCCTACCTCCGTCTCGTGGTCGGGCAGTTCGGCTTCGTGGTCGGGATGATGGTGCTCAACTTCGCCCTCCCGGTCTACGTGGCCGAGACGATCGACCTCCCCGGATGGGTGGTCGGGGCGATCTTCACCCTCAACACCGCGCTCGTCGGGCTCGGGCAGGGACTCGTCGTCCGCCGGATGACCGGGCAGGTGCGCGGCCGGATGATGGGGCTGGCCCAGCTGGTCTTCGCCGCGGGCTACCTGCTGTTCGTCGCCGCGGGCTTCCTGCCGGTCTGGCTGGCCGTCGTGGTGATGCTCGCCGGTGCCGCCGTCTACACCGGCGGCGAGCTGGTCGGCGGTCCGGTCTTCAGCGCGACAGCCGCCGAGGCCTCGCCCGACCACCTGCGCGGGCGCTACCTCGGGCTGTTCCAGCTGAGCTGGGGCATCGGGGCGGCGGTGACCCCGATCGGCTTCACCTGGCTGCTCGCGCACGGCCAGACCACGCTCTGGTGGGTGCTGGTCGGCGTCGCGCTCGCCACCGCGGCCTACCTCCAGACGCTCCCGGGCAAGCTGCCCGCCGCTGCCCTGCGCGTCACCGACCGTGCTGAGCAGGTCGCCGCCTCCGAATGAGCCCTGGGTGGCGGCATCCGACATGACGTACGGCGAGGGTGGCGGCATCCGACATGACGTACGGCGAGGGTGGCGGCATCCGACATGACGTACGGCGAGGGTGGCGGCATCCGACATGACGTACGGCGAGGGTGGCGGCATCCGACATCGCATTCGCCCGTGACGTTGTCGTGCGCCGCCACCCAGCGCGGCGGAGGTGTCGTGCGCCGCCACCCAGCGCGGCGGAGATGTCGGGTGCCGCCACCCAGCGGCGGCACCACAGGAGGACCTCAGGCCTGGCCGGTGCCCCGCAGGAGCTCGGCGAACCACGGCTGCGAGGGGTCGAAGGCCTTGTGGCCGGCGATCCGCTCGAACTCGATCGCGCGGAGCTCGTCGCCGCGGTCCTCGTCGTGGCCGATGACCCCGGGGGTGCCGTCGAGGGCGCAGGTGACGGCGAGCGTCGCCATCTCGCGGATGAGCGCGAGGTCGGTGTCGTTGGCGGGGGCCGAGCGGGAGAAGTAGCCGGACTTCTGGACCATCTGCTTCTCGGCGCCGATCTCGCGGGAGAACCGGTCGGCGAAGTAGCGGCCGGGGTTGATGGTGTCGATCTTCACGTGGCCGAACGGGTCGCGACCGACGGTCTCGCCGGCGGCCTCGAGGTCGGTGACGATGTCGTCGATCCCGGCGCCCTCGGCGAGGAAGATGTTGACGCAGCCGATCTCGTCCATCACCGCGCGCAGCCGCGTCGCCTCGGCAGCGAGGTCGATGCTGCGCTCGGGGACGTAGATGGCGTGGATCGCCCAGCGACGCGGGTCGAGCCCGATGCCGGGCAGCCACTCCTGCTCGGCGTGCCAGGCCATGTAGTCGCGCGCCGCCGCCGCGGTGAGCCAGCCGCTCGCGCGACCCATCACCTCGTGCACGATCAGCATCCGCGGGTTGGAGCCGTGCTCGGCGAGCACGTTCTGCGCGAAGCGCGACGCCTGCTGGGCCGCGGTCTGGGCGCCGAGGCTCTGCCGGATCGGCACGATGTCGTTGTCGATGGTCTTCGGGAGGCCGACGACCGTCAGCTCCGAGCCCTGGGTCCGGAGGTACGCCGCGAGGTCGGCCGCCGCGGTGTTGGTGTCGTCGCCGCCGATGGTGTGCAGGACGTCCACGCCGTCGGCCTGGAGCCGCGCCGCCGCCACCTCGAGCGCGGTCTCGCCCTCGCCGATCAGGCCGCGACGCCGGCAGTCGTCGTCGTTGGTCAGCTTGACGCGGCTGTTGCCGATCGGGCTGCCGCCGAAACGGTGGAGCAGGGCGGCTCCCGCACGCTCCTCGGGCCCGATGACGAGGCTGTTGCCGGTGAGCAGGCCGTGGTAGCCGTGCCGGTAGGCGATGAGCTCGATGGAGGGGTCGGTGGCGTCGTAGGTCTCGATCAGGGCACCTACGGCGGAGGACAGGCACGGGGCGTAGCCACCGGCCGTGAGGAGCGCAACGCGAGTCGGCATGGGCAGCAGGTTAGGGCACATCGCTTGGAACGATCCAACGGTCCGCGGAGCGAGCAGTGGACCGGCGCGACACGCCCACCCCTGCGGGGCGCGATGGTTGCCCGCCCGGTCCAGACAGGCGAGGGTGAGCGTGACCGTGCAGCACACGGACGGACGACGGGAGTCTCGATGAGCACGACACAATCCACGCAACCCGATGTGAACGGTCCGGAGGACGCCGACCTCAAGCGCGTCCTCGGTCCCAAGCTGCTGCTGCTCTTCATCGTCGGCGACATCCTCGGCGCGGGTGTGTACGCCGTCACCGGCAAGCTCGCCGGCCAGGTCGGCGGCATTGCGTGGCTGCCGTTCCTCGTGGCGTTCGCGGTCGCGACGGTGACCGCGTTCTCCTACCTCGAGCTGGTCACGAAGTACCCCCAGGCCGCCGGCGCCGCGCTCTACACGCACAAGGCGTTCGGCATCCACTTCGTCACGTTCCTCGTGGCCTTCACCGTGGTCTGCTCCGGCATCACGAGCGCGTCGACCTCGTCGAACCTGCTCGCTGCCAACCTGCTGATCGGGTTCGGCAACGAGGACCCGAGCAGCGCGACCACGCTCGTCACGGCCCTCGTCTTCATGCTCGTGCTCGCCGCCATCAACCTGCGCGGCGTCGGCGAGAGCGTGAAGTTCAACGTGCTGCTCACCCTCGTCGAGATGACCGCGCTCGCCATCGTGATCGGCATCGGCATCTGGGTGATCGGCCGCGGCGACGGCGACCTCAGCCGGATCACGGTCTTCGAGAGCCCGGACGACAAGGGCCTCTTCATGGCGGTCACGATCGCCACGGCCATCGCGTTCTTCTCGATGGTGGGCTTCGAGGACTCGGTCAACATGGTCGAGGAGACGCAGGACCCGATGAAGATCTTTCCGCGCACCATGCTCACCGGCCTGGGCATCGCGGTCGTGATCTACATGCTGGTCGCGATCTCGGTCGTCGCGGTGATCCCGGCAGGTGACATCGCCAAGCCGACCAATGCCGAGGCTGGCATCCTGCTCGACGTCGTCAAGACCGGGGCGCCGGACCTGCCGATCGACAGGCTCTTCCCCTTCCTCACCGTCTTCGCCGTCGCCAACACCGCGTTGATCAACATGCTGATGGCGAGCCGCCTGATCTACGGCATGGCCCAGCAGGACGTGCTGCCGCGCTCGCTCGGCAAGGTGCTGCCGGGCCGCCGCTCGCCGTGGACCGCGATCGTCTTCACGACGCTCCTCGCGCTGGCGCTGATCACGGTCGTCTCGCTCGACGCGGAGAACTCGGTCGTCGCCGCCCTGTCCGGCACGACGGCGCTGCTCCTGCTGGCGGTCTTCACGATCGTCAACATCGCGTGCCTGATCCTGCGCCGCGACCCGACGCCCGAGGGCGCCTTCCGGGCGCCGTCGTTCCTGCCGGTGGTCGGAGCGATCTGCTGCGCGTACCTGCTCGGCCCGTGGGCACGTCTCGAGGCCGACATGATCCAGTACAAGATCGCCGGCGGACTGCTGGCGGTCGGCGTCGTCCTGTGGGCGCTGACCTGGGTCACCAACCGCGGCGTCCGCGCGAAGAAGACCGGCTTCCGCGACATCGACCACCTCGAGTAGCAGATCGAGCAGCAGGCCACGACCCGGCGGGTTCGCGCCCGCGGTGCCGGGTCCGGCGTCTACGGTTGGCCGAGTGACTCGACGACCTCTCGGTGCCCTCCTGGCCGTCCTGATCGCGTCCGCGCTCGGTTGCACGTCGGTCGCGCCACCGTCGCCGTCGGCGAGCGCGACCCCCACCGGTGACCACTCCGCGACCACGAAGCCGACCGCGGACGGCGGGCCCGAGGGTCGCCTCCCGCGCGGCGGCCCGCGCGACCGACCGGCCGTGCCGTCGGCGCCCGACCTGCCCGGCGCCTACCGCTTCGTCTCGGCGCCCGACTTCCTCAACCAGGACGTCGCCGACCTGACGGCCGACGGGCGCACCGAGCACGTCGACCCGCGCACCGGCGCGGTCGCCAACTCGACCAACCGGGAGTACGACGCCGGGCTCAGGCACGTGATGGACGAGATGGCGTCCCACGGCACCCGCGACGTGCTCGTGGCCGGCGACCTCGTCGAGGGCCGCTGGGGGCGCGACGACTCGCGCAGCGGCGTCTTCGGCCCCGTGCGTACGGACCGGCAGCGGATGCGCGCGTGGCGCCGGGCCGCGGCGGTCTACTACCCGGCGTACCGCCAGCGCTTCGCCGACCACGACCTCCGCATCCTCCCGGCCGTGGGCGACCACGAGATCGGCGACGACCCGTGGAAGGCACCACGCGACCGCTGGATCGACTTCAAGCGGCGGCACGTGCCGGAGTTCAAGTCGATCTTCGCCGACGAGATGCTGTCGACGCCCGGCGGCCGGCCGCGCTTCTCCCAGCACCCGTCGAAGGGCCCGGCGCAGCGCACGGCGTACGCCGTCCGGCTCGACGCCCAGGTGCTGCTGGTGACGCTCGACGTCTTCGAGCGTCGCGGGGGAGACGTGCACATGTCCGTCGACCCCGACCAGCTGCGCTGGCTGCGGCGGGTGCTGCGCCAGGCCCGCGCGGACGAGGTGCCGTGGGTGATGGTGCAGGGTCACGTGCCGATGACCGGCAACGTCCGCGCCCGCAACTCCAGCCACCTGTCCTACGAGAAGGGCGATCGCTCCGCGCTGTGGCGGGCGATGGTCGACGGAGGCGTCGACGTCTACCTCTCCGGCGAGGTGCACGACCAGACCGTGCACCAGGTCGACGGGATCCTCCAGGTCTCCCACGGCTCGCTGTTCTACCGCGGGGAGGCGTCCTACGTCGTCGGCCAGGCGACCGCCGACGAGCTGGTGCTGGAGAACCACCAGTTCCGCGGCGAGATCGGCTTCGAGGACCGGCTCTGGACGACGTCGCGGCAGGGAGCGCCCGGCCACATCAGCTATCCGGACGCCTCGATCGTGACCGGCACGCTCGAGGCGCACCGGACCCGGTCGGGTGGGCTCGAGGTCGACGGCTCGGCAGGCGTGCTCGAGCCACGACGCTGAGGCGTCGGCCCAGCGCTCGGTCACGGTTCGGGTCGGCACGCGCTGTCGCCGTACCCTTGGGGGGTGACCCTTCGAGACGCCTCGTCCCTCAGCTCCTCAGGACGAGCCGCGATCCCCACCCTCGAGCAGCTGCACGCGCTCGGACCTCGGCAGCAGCCGACGTACCCCGACGCCGGAGCGGTCGACGCTGCTGTCGCCCGACTGCGGACCGTGCCGCCGCTCGTCTTCGCGGGTGAGTGCGACGAGCTGACCGAGAAGATCGCGGCGGTCAGCCGCGGCGAGGCATTCCTCCTCCAGGGCGGCGACTGCGCCGAGACGTTCGCGGGCGTGACCGCCGACAACGTCCGCAACAAGCTGCGGGTCCTGCTCCAGATGGCCGTCGTGCTGACGTACGCCGCGTCCGTGCCGGTCGTGAAGCTCGGCCGCCTGGCGGGCCAGTACGCCAAGCCGCGCAGCTCGGACCTCGAGACCCGCACCACCCCCGACGGACCGGTGACGCTGCCCGCCTACCGCGGCGACGCGGTCAACGGCTTCGACTTCACGCCCGAGGCGCGCATCCCCGACCCGCAGCGGCTGGTCGACGTCTACAACTCCTCGGCCGCCACGCTCAACCTGGTCCGCGCCTTCGTCACCGGTGGGTACGCCGACCTGCGCCAGGTGCACACCTGGAACACCGACTTCGTCCA
The DNA here is from genome assembly GCF_016735675.1 of Nocardioides baculatus. Taxonomy (GTDB): domain Bacteria; phylum Actinomycetota; class Actinomycetes; order Propionibacteriales; family Nocardioidaceae; genus Nocardioides; species Nocardioides baculatus. The sequence goes on from NZ_JAERSG010000002.1 coordinate 414,743, forward strand.
GAACTCGCCGTTCGGCCAGCGCTACGAGGCCATGGCCGACGAGATCGAGCGCGCGCTCACCTTCATGAAGGCGATCGGTGCGGACCCCGACGAGTTCCACCGGGTCGACTTCCACTCCAGCCACGAGGCCCTGCTGCTGGAGTACGAGCAAGCGCTGACCCGCATCGACTCGCGCACCGACCTGCCCTACAACGTGTCCGCGCACTTCGTGTGGATCGGCGAGCGCACCCGCCAGCTCGACGGCGCGCACGTCGAGCTGCTGTCGAAGATCCAGAACCCCATCGGCATCAAGCTCGGGCCGACGACGACCCCCGACGACGCACTGGCCTACGCCGCGCGTCTCAACCCGGACAACAAGCCCGGCCGCCTCACCTTCGTCACCCGCTTCGGTGCGGGCAAGATCCGCGACGGCCTGCCTGCCCTCGTCGAGAAGGTCACCGCCGAGGGCGTCAACGTGGCCTGGGTCTGCGACCCGATGCACGGCAACACCTTCGAGGCGTCCTCGGGCTACAAGACCCGTCGCTTCGACGACGTGATCGAGGAGGTCCAGGGCTTCTTCGACGTCCACCGCAGCCTCGGCACCTGGCCCGGCGGCGTGCACGTCGAGCTCACCGGCGACGACGTCACCGAGTGCGTCGGCGGTGGCGAGGAGATCGACGAGGCCCAGCTGGCCAACCGCTACGAGTCCGTCTGCGACCCCCGCCTCAACCGGGTCCAGTCCCTCGAGCTGTCCTTCCTCGTCGCGGAGATGCTCCGCAAGGCCTGACCCCCCCGGGGCGGTGGTCCACCCACATTCGGCGCGCCCGCAATGTGGCTCCACCACCGCTGGCGGGTACGTCGAGAGGTGGCTGGTTGGATGAGCACCGTGATCGACCTGCGCTCCGACACCCTGACCCGGCCGACCGAGGCGATGCGTGCGGCGATGGCCCGCGCGGACGTCGGGGACGACGTCTACGGCGAGGACCCGACGGTCACCGAGCTCCAGGAGCGGGTGGCGGCGATGTTCGGCCACGAGGCCGCGCTCTTCACGCCGACCGGCTCGATGGCCAACGTGCTGGCGGTGGCGAGCGTCGTACGGCCCGGCGAGGAGGTGCTGTGCGACTCCTCGGCCCACATCGCGCGGGCCGAGCTCGGCGCGCACGGCGCGATCAGCGGGATCACCATGCGGACGTGGACCGGTGAGCGAGGCCAGCTCGACCTGGCGGCGATCGAGTCGATGTACGCCCCGGACATGGGCCCGTTCTTCGTCCGCACGGCCGCCGTCTCGGTGGAGAACACGCACAACTTCGCCGGCGGCGCCGTGCTGCCGCTCGACGACCTGCGCGACCTGCGCGCCTGGGCCGACACGACGAGCACGAAGGTCCACCTCGATGGTGCGCGGCTGTGGAACGCGCACGTCGCCACGGGCACCCCGCTTGCGGACTACGGCCGGATCGCCGACGTGCTGGCCGTGTGCCTGTCCAAGGGTCTCGGGGCCCCGATCGGCTCCCTGATGGTCGGCTCCGCCGACGCGATCGACGAGGCGCGCGTCCGCCGCAAGCGGATGGGCGGCGGGATGCGCCAGGTCGGCGTCCTCGCGGCCGCGGGGGCGTACGCCCTCGACCACCACGTCGACCGGCTGGCCGACGACCACGCACATGCGCGCCTGCTCGGCGAGGCGCTGGGGCTGGACCCGGAGTCCGTGGACACGAACATCGTCGTGGTGGACCGTCCCGACGCGACGGCGTTCGTCGCGGCAGCGGCCGACGAGGGCGTCCGGATCGCGGCGGTGGGACCTCGCGCCGTGCGCCTCGTGACGCACCTCGACGTGAGCCGGGCGGACGCGGAGCGGGCCGCGCTGGTGCTCAGCCGGCTCGTCGACCGGTGACCGCGACCTCGCTGATCGCGGTGTAGTCGCGACCGAGGCTGCCGCTGCCCGGTGGCGTCACGGAGGTGATCGTGATCGTCACCGTCGACGTCTGCACCGGCGTCACCTTGAGCAGCTGCATCGTCGGCTGCTCGGAGAAGGTCTGCTCGACCGTCGTCCCGTCCTCGAAGCCCCAGGTGACCGCGAGGATGCGGCGGTTGTTGGGGTACCAGTCGACGCCGGCGACCTGCTTGGCGTAGCCGTTGACCAGCCCGACCCGGTCGACGACGGCGGGCTCCGCGAGCGTGAACGTCACGACCTGGCCGGTCGCGTCGCCCTCGACGCGCCACGTGGTGCGCGGGTCGCCGTCGTGCATCTGGACCGCTTCGTAGGCCACCAGGTTGCCGTCGAAGTCGGTGGTCGGCGGCGCCGTGCCGGGCACCTCGACGGTGGCGGCGCGGGCCAGGTCGACCCGCTTGCCGACGCCCGTCGGTCCTTCCGCCCCGTCCTCACCGGCCTCGGGCTGGGTCGACTCCTCAGCCCCGCCGCCGGCGGGCGCGGACGACGCGCTCGCCGACGGATCGGTGGCCGGGGTGTCGTCCTCGTCGGCGGCGAACGCGTCGAGCAGCACGAAGACCAGGCCGACGAGGAGCACCGCCCCGAGCACCCAGAAGATCCAGGCTCGTCCGCGCACCGGGTCGTCGACGAGCTCGTCGACCTCCTCGTAGGGCAGGAGCTCCTCGCGGGGGTCCCAGGTGGACTCCCGCACGGGAGCACGGGGCGCGGGTGGTGCGGGAACCGGGACCGGTGCCGGCTCGACGGGAGCGCCCAGGGGTGCGGTGGCCGGGGCCACGGCCGTCGGGTCGGCCGCCTGGACCGGAAGCGCGACGGGCTCGGGCGCGGAGTCGGGGACGGGGACGGGGACGGCGTCACGAGGAGCGGGCGCAGCGGCGGGTGGCTCCGCGGCGGCTGGCTCCGGGGCGGGCGCGAGAGGAGTGGCCTCGACCGGGGTGGCCTCGACAGGTGCCGGGTCGCCGATGCGGTGCCCGCAGTTGAGGCAGAACCGGCCCACGCCGAGGGCTGCCCCGCACCGCACGCACGTGTTCACGCAGGCCACGATAGGGGGACGTGCCTCGTCCGTCCTCCCGTCTCGGGGTGAGGGCGGAGCGTCCCGGGGCGGCTCAGACCGCGATGTGCGGGACCTCGCCCTCGACCACGCGACGGGGCGCGAGCTCGACGATCACCATCGCGACGAGCACCATCGAGCCACCCAGCAGCAGCCGCTGGGTGAGGTCCTCGCCGCCCAGCCAGACCGCGAAGACGGAGGCGAAGACCGGCTCCATGCTCATGATGATGGCCGTACGCGTGGGTGGCAGGTGGGCCTGCGCCCAGGTCTGCCCGAGCAGGCCGGCGGCACCGACGATGACGGCCATGTAGGCGAGCGAGACCCAGTCGCCCGTCCGCGTCGGCAGCACGATGCCGTCGTACGCCGTCGCCATCGTGCAGACGATCGCGATGACGATGACCTGGAGGATCGTCATCCCGACCGCGTCGCGGGCGGTCGACCACGCGCCGAGCCCGACGATGTGCAGGGCGTAGAGCACGGCCGAGGCCAGCGTGATCAGCTCGCCGTAGCCGACGCTGAGCCCGCGGAGGGCCAGGACGCCGAGGCCGACCGTGGCCAGGGCGACGGCGACCCAGGTGATCGGTGGGATCCTGGTGCGCAGGATCGCGGCCGCCAGGAGCGGCGTGCAGACGACGTACAGCCCGGTGACGAAGCCGCTGACGCTCGCCGGCGTGTGGGCGAGGCCGGTCGTCTGGAGGATCTGGGCCAGGCCGTAGAGCAGCCCGAGCACGACGGCATGCCGACGCACGACCGGCGACAGCCGCCCGATCGCCCGCGGAGCCACCACGAGGAGCGCGAGCGAGGCGATCGCGAAGCGGACGGCCAGGAAGTCCAGCGTCGGCACCCGGTCGAGGAGGTCCTTGATGAGGAAGAACGTCGATCCCCAGCACGCGGCCAGGGCCACCAGCACGAGCGTGGCCAGCAGCGTCGTACGACCGGGTTGCTCGACGTGCACGCCCGAACGTTAGGGCGTCAGACGACGAACAACGTGATCGTCGAGCCCTTCGGCACCTCGGCGCCGGCGCCCGGGTCGGAGCTCGAGACGTAGCCGATGCCGAGGTAGATGTCGGCCTGCTCGGTCTCCACCTCGAACCCGAGCCCCTCCAGCAGCTCGGTGGCCGCCTCGACGCCCATCGCCTTGACCTGCGGCACCTCGACCAGCTCGGGTCCGAGGGACACGACGAACGAGACGGTGTCGCCGCGGTAGACGACCGTCCCCGGGGCCGGGTCCTGCGAGATGATGTCGCCGGCGGCGACGGTGTCGCTGTACTCCTCACCCGCCTCGACCTGGAGGTTGCGCTTCTCCAGGGCGGCCTTCACCCCGTCGTAGTCCTTGCCCGTCCAGTCCTTGAGCTCGAACGGCTTGCGGCCACGGCTCAGCACGAGGTCGACCGTCGCGCCGGGCTTGAGGGTCGTCCCGGCCTTGGGGGAGGAGCGGATGACCTGTCCCTCGGGCACGGTCTCGCTCCAGCGACCCACGCTCGAGCCGAAGGCGAGGTTGGTCGCCGCGATCGTGTCCTGCGCCTGGTCCTCGGTCTGGCCCGCCAGCTGCGGCACGTCGTAGCGCTCGGGCCCGAGCGAGAGCACCAGCGTGACGGTGCCGCCATCGAGGACCTTGCCCCCGGGCTCGGGGTCCGTGGCGATGACGAGGCCGGCCGCGACGTTCTCGCTGTAGGCCGCCTCACCCGGCTCGGCCTCCAGGCCCGCCGACTCCAGCTCCGCGCTCGCCGCTGCCTCGTCGAGGCCGAGCACGCCTGGCGTCGTCGTGTAGCGCTCCCAGCCGAACCACCAGGCGCCGGCGCCGACACCGGCGACGAGCAGGAGCGCGAGCAGGAGCGCGACCGGACCCTTCTTCGAGCGGCGGCGCGCCGTCGTGGTGACGGGGGCGACCTTGCTGGGCGCCTTGCCGGAGGCCCGGCCGGGCGGCGCGGGTGCCGGCCGGGCGGCCTGGGTCGTGGTGGGAGCGGCTGCCGTCACGACCGCAGCGGCGACCGGTGCGGCTGCCTTCATCGGCTCGGTCACGGGGACCTCGGACGGCGTGGACGACGGCACCGGGTGGCGCTCGAGGGCGGTCGTCCGGTCGGGGCTGCCGTCGGCGACGAGCCCGGAGTCACGGAGGTCGACCTCCGTGAGGAGTGCCAGCGCCCCCGCGTCGAACGGCTCGGGCATGGTGTCCTCGCCGGGCTCGTCCGCGGCGTCGACGGTCGACGCACGGCGGGGGAGCAGGTCGGCGGCCAGCTCGGGGTCGGAGTCCAGGCCCTCGCGCAGCGCCAGCTCGACCCGGTGAAGGTGGTGGAGCAGGACGGTCGCGTCGGCGGGGCGCTGGTCCCGGTCGCGCGAGGTGGCGCGGGCGACGAGTGCGTCGACGTAGTCGGGGATGCCGGGCTGGAGGAGCGACGGCATCGGTACGTCGTGGTGCACGTGGCGGTAGGCCACCTGGATCGGCGACTCACCCTCGTGCGGCTTCCGGCCGGTCAGCAGCTCGTAGAGCACCACCCCGGCGGCGTAGACGTCGGCGCGCGCGTCCGCCCGACCGTCGACGACGAGCTCGGGGGCGAGGTAGGACACGGTGCCGATCAGCACCCCACCGGTCGCGGTGTGCTGGGTGTCGGCGCTCACCGCCTTCGCCAGGCCGAAGTCGGCGACCTTGATCCGGCCGCCGTGCGCCTCGTCGGCGATCAGCACGTTCTCGGGTTTCACGTCGCGGTGGATCAGCCCGGCCCGGTGGGCGGCGCCGAGCGCGGAGACGACCGGCTCGAGGAGCGCGAGCGCCCGCGCCGGCGGCATCGGCGCCTCCTTGCGGACCACGTCGCGCAACGTGTGGCCGGGGACGTACTCCATGACGAGGAAGACGGTGTCCTGGCCGTCGGAGGTGTCGTCACCCTGGTCGTAGACGCCGACGACGTGGGGGTGGTTGAGCCGTGCGGCCGCGCGCGCCTCGCGCACGAAGCGCTCCGCGAACTCCTGGTCGTCGCCCAGGCCCGGATGCATGACCTTGACCGCGACCGTGCGGTCGAGGCGGATGTCGGTGGCCTCGTAGACACTGGCCATGCCACCGCGCGCCACCCGGGCGCCGATGCGGTAGCGGCGCTCCAGCAGGCGCCCGACCAGAGGGTCGCCAGACACGCCGGGCGCTGCTGCGCGGGCGTGCTCGGGTGGCTCCACTGTCGACCTCCAGCTGCCGGACGGGGAAGGATCCAGCGCCACCACTCTACGGAAACGGTGCCTGCCGCCACGCTCACGCGCGGGCCCCGGCGTGGCGCAGCGGGCCCAGGACCAGCTCACGACCTGGATCACGACCTGGTCAGGCGGGAGGACGGCCCTCCTCGAGGCGCCTCTTGATCGCCACCACGTCGGCGACGTAGGTCCGGGTCTCCGCGAAGAGCCCGTGCTCGCGGACGGCGCCGAGGCCCTGGTAGTAGGCCCCGATCTTGTGCGTACGCCGGTGCGTGTGGTGCGTCAGCACCCGGAGCAGCAGCACGCCGGCCTTCGCGTTGTCGCCGAGCTGGTGCAGCCGCAGCCTGCGACCGGCGTAGTGCTCCATCCACCGCGCGGTCGACGGCAGCACCTGCATCGCGCCGATCGCGTGCGCGCTCGACACCACACCCATCTGCCAGCCCGACTCCTGCCATGCGATCGCGAGCGCGAGCTGCGGGTCGACGTCGTGGTGGCGGGCGGCGCCCGCGATCACCCGACGCACCTTCTCGCGGTCGCGGTCCGGGTGCTGCCACATCGACGAGTGGCCCTTCCCGCCGTGCTTCCCGCCGTGCTTGCCCCCGCCCCTGCCGTCCTTGCCCCCGTGCTTGCCCCCGTGCTTGACCCCGTGCTCGCGCACCACCGGGATCACGATCCGCTCCCCGACGCGCAGCGTGCCGCTCGGTTCGAGGTGGTTGGAGGACACCAGCTCGGCCGTCCACGCGTGGAACCGGACCGCGAGGCCGGAGGCGGTGTCGCCCGGCCGGACGACGTACGACACGAGCCTGCGGTCGTCCGGCGGCCGCGCGTGGTCCGCCTGCGCAGGCGCGACGACCGCGGTCGACAGGGGGAGGGTGAGGACGGCACCCAGGACGAGTGCGGTCATGGAGCGGAACGGTCGGGGCACAGGGCCTCCTCGTCTCGCCGGCTGCGCCCGAGGGACCTGGGGCCCTGCGGGAGGAAGACGCGCCGGAGAAGCATTCGACGGTAGCGAGCGCGAGGGGCCCCGCGCGATGCGCAGGGCCCCTCGGGCGTGTCGTCGGTCCAGCCGGGTGGGGCTCAGCAAGCTCCGTTGAAGGTGCTCTGCTCGAACTGCGGCGCCTTGATCGACTTCTCGTTGGGCGCGCGCATCGACCAGTAGCGCATCCAGTCCATCTGCATCCGGGCCGGGTCCATGGTCGTGCCCTTCTTGGCCCGCAGCTCGAACTTCAGCTGGCGCGGGAGCGGGTCCAGGGCCTCGTCGCGGCGCTCGGTGTGGATCACGTGCGCGTCGACGAACCACGAGATGTGGTCGGGCGCGACCTCGACGGCGTACGTGTGCCACCGGTCGTTGCGCAGGTGCCGGCCGAGGAAGCCGCGGTAGGAGCTGTTGGGCAGCGTGTGCACGTAGGACTTCACGGTGTTGGTGCCGAGGGTGAAGTTCTCGATGCCGATGTCACGACCGCCGCAGTGCTGGTCGCGGGTGCCGGCGGGGACGAGCTCGGTGACGACCTTGAAGGGCTTGCCGCCCTTGACCGTCGACATCGTCCGGGCGCGCATCCGGATCTCCCAGCGACCGTAGGGGTGCCCCTTCAGGTCGAGCGTGGCGGAGACGCTGCCACGCTTCGTGCTCATCAGCGTGAGCATGCCGTTCTGGGTGCGGACGATGCCGCGACCCCTCTTCTTCCAGAACGCGGGCTTGGGGCCGATGAACTCCTGGCGGAAGACGCCGTACTGGTACCAGCCGAAGGTGTTGCCGGCGTGGACCGGGCCGGGGGCGCCTTCGTAGTGGTCGGCCTGGGCGGGGGACACGGCCGGGGACAGGGTGAACGCCAGCAGGCCCACGAGGGTGGCCGCGAGCGCGGATCTGAGGGGGTGCATCCGCGACACGCTACGGATCACCCGCCGGGGTGACAAACCGGCTTCGCCAATGTCGTACGGCCTCTCCTAGGCTGCACCCCATGAGCGACCTTCCCCTGGCTGACCGTGACCTCGCCGCCCTCGTCCCCGAGTGGCTCGAGTGGAGCGAGGTCGCCGACCTCCTCGGCGTCACGCCCAGCAAGGTCCGCACGATGATCCGCGAGCACGAGCTCGCCCAGGCGGTGTCCGCGCCCGGCGCCGGGCCGCGCGTGCCGGCCGACTTCATTCAGGACGGCCTGGTCGTGAAGGGCCTGTCCGGGCTGCTGATCATGCTCCACGACCACAAGTTCGACGACCGCGAGTGCATCGCGTGGCTCTTCACCGACGACGACCTGCCGGGGCGCCCGATCGACGCGCTCCGCGAGAACCGCGGCAGCGAGGTCAAGCGCCGCGCGCAGGTGCTGGAGTACTGATGGCCGCGACAGCCACGGCTCGCCAGCGCTACCGGTGGCTGGTGCTGCTGGCTGCTGCCGCGATCCTGGTCGTCTGGTTCTTCACGCCGGCGCCGGACGACGGCCCCGCGACTCCTTCGCCGTCCGCGGTCCCCTCGGCGACCTCCACCGACGACGAGACCGGATTCCCGCCGACGGCCGGTGGCGTCGACCCCGACAGCGGTCTGCCGTACGTCGACGAGGCGGGCCTGCCGGCCGAGGCGCGTGACGTTCTGTCGCGGATCGACGACGGCGGTCCCTTCAAGTACCCCGGCGACGACGGCAAGACCTTCGAGAACCGCGAGGAGCTGCTGCCCGACCAGCCGATGGGCTACTACCGCGAGTACACCGTCGAGACCGCCCCGCGGGTGCGGGGACCTCGCCGGATCGTCACCGGCGACGAGGACGAGTACTACTGGACCGACGACCACTACGACTCCTTCTCCCGCATCGAGAGGTCCACATCATGAGCGGACTCGCCGCTGTCCTGGCCGGGCACGAGCAGCCCGGCATCCACCTGTGGGCGGGCGCGTTCGACGTCGCCGACGTACGCCACACCGTCGAGCACGCCGGGTGGGGATTCGGGTACGTCGACGGCTGGACGCGCGCTGACACGAAGGCCGCGTTCCTCGCCGAGGTGGGGGAGACGCTGGGCTTCCCGGACTGGTACGGGCAGAACTTCGACGCCCTCGCCGACTGTCTCCACGACATCGGCGCCGGCACCGACGGGGTGCTGCTCCTGTGGGACGGCTGGGCGACCCTCGCCCGCTCGGACGAGAAGGCCTTCAACGTCGCGCTCAGCGTGCTCGGCTCGCGCGTCCACGCGGACCGCGTGGTGCCCTTCTCGGTCCTGCTGCGCGGCGACGGCCCGGTGGTGCCCGGGATCATCCGGCTCGACTGAGTCAGACGGTCCGCTGGGTCGCGGCGGCTGCGAGCTCGGTGAGCACGACCCGCGCGTGCTCGTCGACGTCGGCAGCATCGAGCGCCGACACCGCGTGGTCGGCCAGCGAGCCGATCACCTCCTCGACCTGCGCCCGCGCGCCGGACGCGTCGATGATCGAGCGGAGCTCGTCGACGTCCGCCTCGGACAACGGGGTGCCGAGCGCGCCGTCCAGCCGCTCCGCGGCCGCTCGCGGAGCGGCGTCGAGGGCGAGGGCCACGAGCACCGTGCGCTTGCCCTCGACGAGGTCGTCGCCCGCCGGCTTCCCGGTCTCCGCGGGGTCGCCGAAGACGCCGAGCAGGTCGTCGCGGAGCTGGAAGGCCTCGCCCAGCGGGAGGCCGAACCGGCTGAGCTGCTCGATCCGGTCGTCGTCGGCCCCGGCGAGGGCGGCACCGACGTGCAGCGGGCGCTCGATGGAGTACTTCGCGGACTTGTAGCGGAGCACGGTCATCGCGGTGTCGACGTCGGCGTGCCCGCGGGCCTGGACCGAGACGTCGAGGAACTGCCCGGCGATCACCTCGGTGCGGCAGCGCTCGAACAGGTCGAGCCCGGGGGCGACCTCGTCGGGCCCGAAGCCCGAGTGCCGCAGCAGGTCGCCGGCCCAGCCGAGCAGCAGGTCGCCCAGCAGGATCGCGGCGGCCGCGCCGTACTGCTCGGGGTCGCCGCGCCAGCCTGCGGTCCGGTGCTCGGCGTCGAAGGCGCGATGCGTCGCGGGGCGCCCGCGCCGGGTGTCGGAGGCGTCCATGAAGTCGTCGTGCACGAGCGCGCTCGCGTGGAGCATCTCCAGCGACGCGCACGCCCGCGCGAGGGCGGTCGGGTCGGCCGGCTCGGGGCGGACGGCCCGGTGCCCCCAGTGGCAGAAGGCCGCGCGGAACCGCTTGCCGCCGCGCACCGACGTACGCGCCTCGGCGATGAGGCGCCCGGCGTCCGGGCCGAGCGGCGCGAGCTCGGCCTCGCGCTCGTCGAGGAACGCATCCAGCACCTGCTGGACCTGGTCGCGGAAGGGTGCGGGGTCCCAGGTCGTCACGCGAGGAAGCCTATCCAGTGGGACGGTGCCGAACTGATGGGCGGTCGTCCGTAGGCTGTTGCGCATGACGCACGCACCCGGACGCAGCATGCGCGAGCTCCTCGCGGCTGGCGAGCGGTCGTTCTCGTTCGAGTTCTTCCCGCCCAAGGACGAGGCCGGCGAGCAGCAGCTCTGGCAGGCGATCACCGAGCTCGAGCCCTACGGCCCGACGTTCGTCTCGGTGACCTACGGGGCCGGCGGCACGACCCGCGACCGCACCGTGGCGATCACCGGGCGCATCGCCCGCGACACCTCGATGCTGCCGGTCGCCCACCTGACGTGCGTCGGCCACACCCGTGCGGAGCTCACCGCGATCCTCGACGACCTGCACGCGTCAGGAGTGACCCACGTGATGGCGCTGCGCGGCGACCCGCCCGCCGGTCCGGGCACGCCGTGGACGCCCACCGACGGCGGGCTGACGTACGCCAGCGAGCTCGTGGCGCTCATCCGTGAGCGCGCCGACATGCGGATCGGTGTCGCGGCGTTCCCCGAGGGGCACGTCGACGCCGCCGACCTCGAGTCCGACGCGCGCGTGCTCAAGGCCAAGCACGACGCGGGCGCCGAGTTCGCGGTGACCGACATGGTGCTGCGGGCCTCCGACTACGCCGCGCTGGTCGAGCGGGCCGCCGCTGTCGGCGCGGACCTCCCGATCATCCCGGGGATCATGCCGATCCTGAACCTGCGCTCGATGGAGCGGATGGTCGAGTTCTCGGGGCGCCAACTGCCGGAGGAGACCAGCGCCCGCCTCACGCCGTACGCCGACGACCCCGCCGCGCTGCGCGCCGAGGGCATCGCCATCGCGACCGAGCTCTGCGAGGACCTGCTCGACGCCGGCGCGCCCGGGCTGCACTTCTACACGCTGAACCGCTCGAAGGCGACGCGCGAGATCTTCGCGAACCTCCGCATCACCGTCTGAGGAAGAGGTCGCGCAACAGGCAGGCCTCGGCGCCGTGGTGGAAGACCTCGACGGCCGTGTACATCACGACCCGCGCCACCGGTGCCTGCGCGTAGGCCGGCGGGCTGCGGTCGCCCTGCGGCTCGGACAACCCGACGTCACCGAGCGCGCGGACACCGGCCACGAAGCCGGCGTACTCGTCGTCGAGCTGGGCCAGCGCCGTCGTGGCGGTGCCGGCGTAGTCGTAGGAGTCGAGGTCGACGGACGGGCCGCCGAAGAACGTGCCCGCCGTCGCGGCGAGCCCCTCGGCCAGGTGGCCGATCCGCCACGCGATGGTGGTCAGCGGCTCGCGTCCCGCGGTCGGTCCGTGCTCCCAGACGTACGCACCCGAACCGTGCGCCACCGCCTCCGGCACCTGCGTGCGCGGACGGACCGACCAGCAGTCCGCGACCGGCTCCCAGAGGTACTCCTCGTCAGTGAGCCCGTCGAGACGCGGGCGGAGCTGGTGGACCCAGTGCGACTCGAGCTGGTCGAGCACTTCCTCCATCACGCTGAGCGGCATCGTGCGACGGTAGCGGAGCTAGGTTGGCGCCATGCCTCCTGAGCCCGCGGACATGTACACGGTCACCGTGACGGGGACCGGCACCAGCCGGGTCGCACCGGACAGCGCGGTCGCCCGCGTCGGCGCGGTCGGTCGGGGCGTCGGCGTCGCGGAGGCGTACGACGCCATGAGCGCCGCCGCGACGACCCTCGTCGAGGTCGCCGGCCGGCACACCGAGGAGCGCCGGGTGGCCTCCACCGGGGTCGCGGTGTGGCCGTCGCACGACCACTCGGGCGCGCGTGACGGGTACGAGGCCCGCCACTCCTTCTCCATCGGCTGCGACGACCTCGCCGCCGCGGGGACGATGCTCGGCGAGCTCGCGGGCGAGGTCGGCGATGCGCTGGTGGTCGACGGCGTCGCGCTCGAGGTCACCCAGGACCACGGCGCCGGGGCCGCGGCTCGCGAGGCGGCGTTCGCCGATGCGCGTGAGCGCGCGGCCGCCCTGGCCCGGATGGCGGGCGCCGGTCTCGGCGCGGTGCAGTCGATCGTCGAGGGCGACGCCGCTCCCGGCCCGGGTCCGATGCCGAAGATGGCGATGATGCGCGACTCCGCGGGCGGGCTCGAGCCGGGCGAGGCCGCGGTCACCGTGTCCGTCACCGTGGTGTGGGAGCTCGTCCACTGATCCCTCTGGTGGGTGGCGGCACACGACATCCGCCCTGTGGTGGGTGGCGGCATACGACATCTGCCCTGTGGTGGGTGGCGGCATACGACATCTGCCCTGTGGTGGGTGGCGGCATACGACATCCGCCCTGTGGTGGGTGGCGGCATACGACATCCGCCCTGTGGTGGGTGGCGGCATACGACATCCGCCCTGTGGGTGGGTGGCGGCATACGACATCCGCCCTGTGGTGGGTGGCGGCATACGACATCCGCCCTCTGGTGGGTGGCGGCACACGACATCCGCCCTGTGGTGGGTGGCGGCATACGACATCTGCGGCGCACGGATCGATGTCGTGTGCCGCCACCCAAGGGGGCGGTGGATGTCGTGTGCCGCCACCCAGAGCGGCTCAGGCCTTCCCGACCACCTCGGCCACGAGCGCGGCGCTGAGGCCCGCGAACGGCAGGCCGGAGCCGGTCGTCGCGTGGGCGCCGGCGGTGAGCACGCCCTCGATCGGCGTCCGCGGCCCCAGGCGGGTCCGTGCCGTCCGCGGTCCCTGCCACCGCACGCCGTGGGGCGAGCCGCCCCACCGCTCGACGAGGTCGCGCGGCCCGCGGTCCACGCGTGCCACGACCTGCGTGCGTACGTCGATCCCGTGCCGCGCCAGTGCGGTGAGCACGTCCTCGGCGATCCGGCCGCGGGCCAGCACCGTCCAGGCGGCGCCGCCCTCCGGAGCGCGGCCGCCGGTGCGGACCACCAGGAGCGGGTCGCCGTGCAGCACGACCTCGTGCGGCAGGGCGGGCACGTCACCCTCGAGGCCCACGTGGCAGACCACCGGTGGGATCGCCGGCATCGTGCGGCGCACGAAGGGTGCGAGCGCCGGCAGCCTGCGCGGGTCGATCGCCACCACCACCCGGTCGGCGGGCAGCTCGCCCCCCGACGTCCGTACGCCGGCCACGCGCCCGCCCGACACCACGAGGTCGACGGCAGGGGTGCCGGTCACGACGGTGACGCCGCGCAGCGTCAGCCGCTCGGCCATGGCCGTGCCCAGCGCTGCGAGGCCGCCGGGCACGGTCCACGTGCCGAAGCGCTGCTCGAGGTAGACATCGACGCCGGCGAAGACCGGGACGTCACGCAGGTCGTGGCCGTCCATCACGAGCCGGTGGCCGGCGACGAGCCGCAGCCGCTCGTCGCGGAACGACCGCCTCAGCCGCTTCTCCAGCGACTCGCGCGCACCGAGCAGGGAGGTCAGCTCGCGCGGCGCGACGACGTCGTCGAAGGGCCGCTCGAACCACTCCTTGCGCAGCAGCTCCCACGTCTCGCCGTACGCCGCCACGTGGTCGACCCACTGCCCGCCCAGACCCGGCCCGAGCTCGTCCACGGCGGCGAGCTGCGCCGCGCGGGAGGCGCCGGGGAGGCGGAGCGACGAACCGTCCGCGAAGCGGTGCTCGCGCACGAGGTCGAGCGGCTGGAGGTCGACCTCGCGCTCGAGCGGTCGACCGGACTTGCGGAACAGGTCGCGGATGACGGCTGGCAGCAAGGTCGTGGTCGGGCCGGCGTCCCACGCGAAGCCGTCCTGCTCGACGGTGGCGAGCGCTCCGCCGAGGGTGTCCGCGCGCTCGAGCAGGGTGACGTCGTGGCCGAGCTTGGCGAGGCGTGCGGCCGCGGCCATGCCGCCGAAGCCGCCACCGACCACCACCACGCGAGACACGGGACGCACCCTAGGCGGTCTGGTGGATCGGGCCCTTCTTCTTCCAGCGCCGCCAGCCGCGCCGGATCAGCCGGGCGACGAAGAACAGCATCACCAGGCCGAGCAGGAGCAGCACTCCGGCGACCGCCGCTGCGGCCTGCGGGTGCTCGAGGGCGAACCAGACGACGCCGAGGACGGCCGCGTCCTCGGTCAGGCTGGCGATGACGTTGCTCGCGGGCTCGGGGGAGGCGTTGATCGCCAGTCGGCCGCCCGCCTTCACGAGGTGGCTGAGCAGGGCCGTACCTCCGCCGACGACGCCGAGGACCGCCTGGTCGAGCGACGAGGCGTCACCCGCGAGCAGGACCCCGATGACGGCGCCGGCGGTCGGCCGGATCGCGGTGGAGATCGCGTCCCACGTCGAGTCGATGAAGGGGATCTTGTCGGCGATGAACTCCATCGCGTAGAGGAAGCCCGCCACCGCCAGCACGTCCCAGCGGCCCAGCGCGTCGGGGACCTCGGTGAACGACCCGACCCGGTCCGCGATGCCCAGCACCAGCACGACGAGGTAGGCGTTGATGCCGCTCGCCCAGCCGCTGGAGAAGGTCAGCGCCAGCGCGTCCATCAGTCCCTGTCCTCCGGCACGCCCAGCTCCACGCCTGTCTCCACGCCTGTCTCCACGTCCACCTCGACGGCGCCGGTCATCTCGACCAGCTCGTCGTAGGTCGTGGAGAACACGGCCGCCGGGTGGCCGGCGGCCGCCCAGACCACGGGGTGTCGCCGCAGCCACGGGTCGATCCACGTGCGGACCGGAGCCGGGTGGTCGAGGGGCGAGACGCCGCCGATGACCTGGCCCGTGTGACGGCGTACGAACTCGGGGTCCGCGCGCTTCAGCCGGTCGACGCCGATGCGCTCGGCGACGGCCGCGGTGTCGACACGGTGGGCACCCGAGGTGAGGATCAGGACCGGCTCACCGCCGGCGTCGAAGAGCAGGCTGTTGGCGATGGCGCCCACCTCACACCCCAGCGCCGCCGCGGCGAGTGCCGCAGTGTGGGCGCTGTCGGGCAGGATGACCACGTCGCCCGTCCCGCCGAGCCGGGTGTGCTCGCCTCGAAATGAGGTGATGGATGCATGCTCGATCGACATGATGCGAGCCTAGCGACGAACGACGACCGAACCTCAGGAGTGATGGATGGCGCGCGACGTGCCCGGATCAGTGGTCAACGCCCAACGGGTGCTGGGCCTCATCGTGGCCACCTCGGGCGTGATCACCCTGCTGATCTGGCTGATGCGCGACGACGTGCTCCGGGCGTGGGCCGAGGGCAACGAGGGCGCACAGTCGATCCTCGCCGAGGGCGGCGTCGACGCGCTCCGGGCCAGCCCGAGCGCGCCCGGGTTCGTGGCGCTCGCCGTCGTCGCGTTCGTCGGCTTCGCCCTCCTGGCCATGGTGCTGGGCTCGTTCTTCAGGGGCGGCCACGCCTGGACCCGGCCGGTGCTCACCGCGACCGCAGGCGTCGGCGTGCTCGTCGGCGCGGTCTGCCTCGACAACCACCTGCCCGCGATCTTCGTCGTGCTGTCCGCGCTGGTGATCGTCGAGGGCGTCGTCCTCTCCTACTTCCTCTGGCAGCGCGAGACCACCTCCCACCTCCGCGACTGAGCCCCGTCCTCCACGGGGTGGCCCGGCGCTCTTGACGCGCTGTCGGTGGCGGGTAGTACGGTTCGTGGTGTTCGAACAGATGTTCGATGCGACCCGGGTGGCGGTGACCTCGACCCCCACCTCCGCCCGGGTCGACCCCGGGGTCGACGGAGCAGCGAGGAGGCGCGATGAGGCAGTACGACGACCCCGTCGAGGTGCGACGAGGCGAGGCGGAGGACCCCGACCAGTTCCTGTGGCGGGGGAGGCTGTGGAAGGTGCGCGCCGTAGTCGCGCACTGGGTGGAGACCGGTCCCTGGTGGCAGGGCACGACGGCGCCCGAGCGCGGCGGGACGACCACCGACCTGGTCGCCGAGCGCGAGCTGTGGCGCGTCGAGGCCGGCCGCGGGCTCCAGGTCGCCGAGACCGGCTCGCACGGCGGGACGCAGACCACCTACGGGGTCTTCGACCTGTCCTTCGACTGGACCGACGGGCACTGGCAGCTCGTCGGCTGCCAGGACTGAGGGGGCATGTCCGCGATGAGTCCCCACCACGACCACTACACCGGGCCGGCCGGGCCGCACATGCTGCCGGCCACCGCCCACTCCTACCTCGAGCGCTCGGCCACGTCGCTGCGCGACGCGATCACCGCGCGCGACGTGCCCACCCGCTATGCGTGCGCCCACGTCGCGGCGCTGTGCGCCGCTGCCGCACTGCTCGCGGCGCGCGCCAAGCCGGCACCCCGCGGACGACGCCAGAAGAATGCGTGGGTCCTGCTCGCCGAGGTCGCGCCCGAGCTGACGGAGTGGGCGAGCTTCTTCGCCTCCGGCGCCGCGAAGCGGGCGGCCGCGGAGGCGGGGTCGACCCGCGCGGTGTCCGAGCGCGAGGCCGACGACCTGGTGCGCGACGCCGACCGCTTCCTGGCCGTCATCGAGCAGGCGCTCGGGCTGGTGCCGCACGCCAGCGTGGCGTGAGGTGGCGCCGGACCCCTTCGTCCACCTGCACGTCGCCTCCGGGTTCTCCCTGCAGTACGGCGCCTCGCACCCGCACGTCCTCGTCGACCGGGCTGCCGAGCAGGAGATGGACACCCTGGCGCTGACCGACCGCGACGGCACCTACGGCGCGGTGCGGTTCGTCAGGGCGGCCCGCCGCGCTGGGATCCGGCCGGTCCTCGGCGTCGAGCTGGCAGTGGCACCGACGGGTGCCCACGGACCGCATCGGCGACCACCGTCCGGCCCCACGCCGGTCCGCGGGGGAGCGGCGCGCGAGCTGTCGCTCCCGCAGGGCGGGAGCGCGCGGGTCACCTTCCTGGCCATCGGCAGGGCCGGGTGGGCCGCGCTGTGCCGGATGGTCTCCTCGGTCCACCTGTCCGGCGAGCGAGGGCGGCCGGTCGCGACCGTCGACCTCCTGGCGCCCCACCTGTCGGGCGGTGACGTCGTGGTGCTCCTGGGGCCGTCCACCGAGCTGGGGGTCGCGGCGACCCGGCGGCGCGACGACCTCGCCCTGGCCGCGATCGCGCCGTGGCGTGAGGTCGTCCCCCGGGAGAACCTCGTGGTCGAGCTGGTCTCGCACCGTCTCGGCGGCCACCGGGGGGAGTGGGGGCCGGGCACGTCACCCCACGCGGCCCGGATGGCCGGCATCGCCCGCACCGCCGGGCTCGCCACGGTCCTCACCAACGCGGTGCGCTACGCCGACCGCCACGACGCGCCGACCATCGACGTCCTCGACGCCGCACGACGCCTGGTGCCACTGGGCTCGGCACACCTCCGCGACGTCGGGCCGTCGGGGAGCCGGGGCAACGCCGAGGGCTTCCTCAAGTCCGGCAAGCAGATGCACGAGGTCGCCGAGGAGGTGTGCCGCCTGTCCGGGCTGGGCGCCAGCGCTCCCGGGGCCAGGCGGCTGCTCGCCCGCACCCGCGCGGTCGCCGACCGCTGTGCCCTCGACCCCCGCGCCGACCTCGGCATCGGCGAGGTGCACTTCCCGGAGCTCGAGCTGTCCGACCCGCGCGCGCTGTCGGCCGACGCGGCGCTGCGGCAGCGGTGCGAGGCGGGGATCGGCCGACGCTACGGCTCCGGGCCCAGGGCGGTGGTGTGGAAGCGCCTCGACGACGAGCTCGAGACGATCCGCGTCCTGGGCTACGCCTCCTACTTCCTGACCGTCGCCGACGTCACCGACATGGTCGGCGAGATGGGCATCCGCCGTGCGGCCCGCGGGTCGGGGGCCGGCAGCATCGTCACCTACCTGCTCGGGATCTCCGGGGTCGACCCCGTCCGCCACGGCCTGCTGATGGAGCGGTTCCTCTCGACGCGGCGCGCGTCCCTGCCCGACATCGACGTCGACGTGGAGTCCGCGCGACGCGAGGAGGTCTACCGCGCGATCCTCGACCGCTACGGCGGCGAGCGCTGCGCGGCCGTCTCGATGATGGACACCTACCGGGTGCGCCACGCCGTGCGCGACATCGGCGCCGCCCTCGGCATGCCCCCGGGTGAGGTCGACGCCATCGCCAAGGCGTTTCCCCACATCCGCGCGCGCGACGCCCGGCACGCGCTGCGCGACCTGCCGGAGCTGCGCGTGAGCGGCCTCGGCGACGGCGCGCTCGACCACTTCTTCGGCCTCGTCGAGCGGCTCGACGGACTGCCCCGCCACATCGCGATGCACCCGTGCGGCGTGCTGCTGTCCGACGACACCCTGCTCGACCGCACGCCGGTCGAGGCGTCGTGGGCCGGGTTCCCGATGAGCCAGTTCGACAAGGACGACGTCGAGGAGCTCGGCCTGCTCAAGCTCGACGTGCTCGGTATCCGGATGCAGTCCGCGATGGCCCACGCGGTCGCCGAGGTCGAGCGGGTCGACGGCGTCCGGATCGACCTCGACGACGAGGGGCAGGTGCCGTTCGACGACGCCACCACCTACGACATGATCAGCAGCGCGAGGACCCTCGGCGTCTTCCAGATCGAGTCCCCGGGGCAGCGCGAGCTCGTCGGAAAGTCGGGGATCGAGAACTTCGACGACATCATCACCGACATCTCGCTCTTCCGGCCCGGCCCGGTCAAGAGCGACATGATCACCCCCTACCTCGAGGTCAAGCAGGGGTGGGCGAGCGCGCACTACCTCCACCCCGACCTG
Source organism: Nocardioides baculatus (assembly GCF_016735675.1). Classification (GTDB taxonomy): domain Bacteria; phylum Actinomycetota; class Actinomycetes; order Propionibacteriales; family Nocardioidaceae; genus Nocardioides; species Nocardioides baculatus. The sequence goes on from NZ_JAERSG010000002.1 coordinate 433,783, forward strand.
CGCCCGATCCTCGAGCAGACCCGCGGCGTGGTGGTCTTCCACGAGCAGGTCATCGAGATGATCGCGACCTTCGGCGGCGTGTCCAACGCGGAGGGCGACGAGAAGCGGCGCGCCCTCGGCAGCGCCGACGGGATGGCCGAGACGCGGGCGTGGTTCTTTCCGCGCGCGCTCGCGCAGGGCTACGACCTCGCGCTGGTCGAGCAGGTTTGGAAGGTGCTCGAGGCCTTCGCGTCCTTCGGGTTCTGCAAGGCCCACGCTGCCGCCTTCGCCCTCCCGACCTACCAGTCGGCGTGGCTCAAGGCCCACTGGCCGGCGCACTTTCTCTCCGGCGTGCTCACCCACGACCCCGGCATGTACCCCAAGCGGCTGATCCTCGACGATGCTCGCCAGTTCGGTGTGGGGGTGCTCGGGCTCGACGTCAACGCGAGCGCGTCGACGTACGTCGTCGAGCGCGGCAGCGCCGAGGAGGGCCATGCGATCCGGCTCTCGCTCACGGACGTGAAGGGGATCACCGCGGCCGAGGTGGCGCGGATCGTCGAGGCACGCGATGGCGGCCCCTACGTCTCGCTCTCCGACTTCTTCCACCGCGCCCGGGTCTCGCGGCCGGTGCTCGAGCGGCTGGTGCTGGCCGGCGGCTTCGACGGCGTCTACGGCATCGGCGCACGCGACCACGCGGTGCACCGGCGCGACCGCGTGACACGGCGCGACCTGCTGCTCCAGGTCGCCGAGCTCGACCTCCATGCCCGGGCGCTCGACCGCGCGCTCCGGGCCCGTGGTCGTGGGCTGTCGGGTCGCCGCGCCTCGCCGGCGGCCGCGGTGAGCGCCACCGAGGCGGCGGCCCGCAACAGCACCGACCCGGGAGTCCGGGACTCGTCCGCTCCGGTCGAGCGGCACGCCCTGGCCGACGGCGGGGTCTGGGCGCGCGCAGCCGCGCAGTCGCGCGCTGCCCGCCCGGTGGCGGAGGCCGAGTCGGTGCAGCTCACGCTCCGTCTGGGTGACGAGCCGGGCGAGCCGGGGGAGCGGCCCTCGGGCCTGCCCGAGATGACGACGGTCGAGCGGATGCGCGCCGAGCTCGAGATCCTCGGCCTCGACGTCAGCCAGCACGTCGTCACCACCTACGACCCCTTCCTCGACGCGCTCGGCGTGACCCGCAGCCGCGACCTGCTGCGCCGCCGCAGCCGCGCCGAGCTGCTCGTTGCCGGCGTCAAGGTCGCCACCCAGACGCCGCCGATCAGGTCCGGACGACGGGTGGTGTTCCTGACCGTCGACGACGGCACCGGTCCGGTCGACGCGACGTTCTTCGAGGACGCGCAAGGCCCCTATGCCTCGATCGTCTTCTCGTCCTGGCTGCTGCTGGTGCGCGGGGAGCTGCGACGCACCGGGCGGCGAGGGGTCTCGGTCCGCGCCACCGGTGCCTGGGAGCTCCAGGCGCTCCACGAGCTGTGGCGGAGCGGTCGCACGTCCGAGGACGGTCTCGCGCTGGTCCGCGCCGAACTCGCGCGCGTCCCAAAGCCCGTGGGCGAGGAGCCCTCACGGCGCCGGGTCCTGACCCACTCGAGCGGCTTCCACCTGTCTCCCTACGCCGACGTGAAGCCCGCCGGCGATGACGCCAAGGGCGTCGCCCGCACGCTGTGGCACCGCAGCCCGGGGAGCCCGGGATGAAGCCACTAGGGTTGCCCGCATGGCCCAGCCCTCCGCCAGCGACCGCCGCCACTCCGTCCGCACCGGCGTGGCATGGGACGGCGTACGCGCGGTGCTGGACGGTGCCGGCGCCGCTGACCAGCAGGCGCGGATCGTCGACGTCGGCGGCGGCACCGGCGGGTTCGCGGTGCCCCTGGCCGAGCTGGGCCACCGGGTGCAGGTCATCGACCCGAGCCCCGACGCCCTCGCCTCGCTCGACCGGCGTGCTCGCGAGCGCGGCGTCGCCGACCGGGTCACGGGACAGCAGGGCGACCTCGCCGACCTGGCGACCCTGGTCGACGAGGCCGACCTGGTGCTGTGCCACGGCGTGCTGGAGATGGTCGACGACCCCGCCGCCTCGCTCGGCACCATCGCCGGTGTGCTCCGGCCCGGCGGCCACCTCAGCCTCCTCGTCGCCCAGCGCCACGCGGCCGTGGTCGCACGGGCGATGGCCGGCCACTTCCAAGCCGCCCACGAGCTCCTCGACGGAGACGTCCAGGCCGGTGGGCCGGGCCGGGGAGGGCACCGCTTCACCCACGGCGAGGTCGTCGACCTCCTCGCCGCGGCCGGACTCGCACCGACCTCCGTGCAGGCGGTCCGGGTCTTCTCCGACCTCGTGCCCGGCAACCTCCTCGACCTCGAGCCCGGAGCGACCGCCGCGCTCGTCGAGCTCGAGCGTGCCGTGGCCACCCGCCCCGAGTACCTCCCGCTCGCGGCCCAGCTGCACGTCATCGCGCGCCGCTGACGCGAGGGATCGGCCGCGATGACGGCCGATCCGATCGTCACGCCCCTGCTCCACGTCGACATGGACGCGTTCTACGCGTCCGTCGCGCTGCGCGAGCGCCCCGACCTCGTCGACCAGCCGGTCGTGGTCGGCGGCAGCGGGCGGGGCGTGGTGCTCGCCGCCAACTACGTCGCCCGACGCTACGGCGTCCGCTCCGCACTGCCGATGACGCGCGTACGCCGGCTGTGCCCGCACGTCGTGGTGATCGAGCCCGACTACGCCACCTTCACCAGCGTCTCGGCGTCGGTGATGGAGACCTTCCGCGAGGTCACCCCGCTGGTGGAGGCGATCTCGCTCGACGAGGCGTTCCTCGACGTGCGCGGCTCCACGCGCCGGCTCGGGACGCCCGGCGAGATCGCCGAGCGGCTGCGCTCGACCATCCACGACGAGCAGGGCATCACCTGCTCGGTGGGGGTCGCCGCGTCGGTGTCGGTGGCCAAGCTCGCCAGCCGGCGGGCCAAGCCCGACGGGGTGATCGTGGTGCCGCCGTCGCGGGTGACGTCGTTCCTCCACCCGCTCGACGTCGGTGAGCTCTACGGCGTGGGGGAGAAGACCCAGGCGCTGCTCCACCGGTTCGGGCTGATGACCGTGGGCGATGTGGCGCACACGCCGCTCCGCACCCTCCAACGCGCGGTCGGCGTGCACCTCGGACGCGAGCTGCACCACCTGGCCTGGGGCACGGACCGCGGTGAGCTCACGCCGCGCTCGGGTCCCTACGAGCCCGACCGGTCGATGGGGGCCGACGAGACCTTCGCGCGCGACACCGACGACCGCGAGGTGATCGTCCGCGAGCTGCTGCGCCTCTCCGCCCGGGTGGCCGGCCGGATGCGCGCCGCCGGGGTGGCCGGTCGGACGATCACGCTGAAGGTCCGCTTCGCCGACTTCACCACGATCACCCGCTCGCGCACACAGACCGAGGCCACCGACGTCACCGTGGAGGTCCACCGCGCGGTGACCCGGCTCTACGACGCGCTCGGCCTGCAGCGGGCACGCCTGCGCCTCGTCGGCGTACGCGTCGAGGGTCTGGTCCCGCGCGCCACCGTGCACCGCCAGCTGGTGCTGGGGGAGCCCGACCACGGCTGGTCCGACGCCGATCGTGCGGTCGACCTGGCCACCCGTCGGTTCGGCTCGTCGGCCGTACGACCCGCGAGCCTGGTGGGTGTCCGGGCGCGCAACGGATGACCCGGCAACTGGCCTGGCGACACTCCGGAATGACCAGGCATTCCCCGCTTCCGGGTGAATTTCGACAGGACGCCTACCGTGTGCCCTGACACGTGCCTAGACTTGGCCGTGAGAGGTGAGGAGGAACTGTGGAGCTCTCCGAGGAAGAACTGCGAATGCTCGAGCAGATGGAGCGCGCCCTCGTCGAGGAAGATCCCAAGCTCGCCTCCACCCTCCGCGGTACGTCGTTCCAGCGCGCCGCCCGTCGTCGCATGGTCGTCGGTGGTGTCGTCCTCGTGGCCGGCATCGGTCTCCTTGTCGCCGCGGTGCTCCTCGACCTCAGTGCGCTCGTCCAGACGATCGTCGGAGTCCTCGGCTTCGTCGTGATGCTCGGCGGCGCGATCCTCGCGCTCACCTCCTCGCGCAACCCCGGTGCGGCCGCTCCCAAGGTCCGCGCCTCCGGCCGCAGCGGCCTCGGCGTCGTCGACGGCGGCCGCCAGCACCGGCCCTCCCGCCAGCGCTCCGGCGCTCCGTTCATGGAGCGCATGGAGGAGCGGTGGCGTCGCCGCCGCGAGCGCGGCCTCTGACCCACCGCTGACCACCGAGTCGGCGCGTCTCTACGCGCATAGGTCGCCGAGTTGGCGCATGTGTTCGCGCCAGAGGCGCCGAGTCGGCGTATCTGTACGTCCATAGGTCACCGAGTCGGCGCATGTGTACGCGCGTTGGGCACCGAGTCGGCGCATGTGTACGCGCGTTGGGCACCGGGTCGGCGTATCTGTACGCGATCGACGCGACGCGCGCGTACAGATACGCCTGGTCGAGGGTGCTGGCGGGTACCGATGCGTCGGGTCGAGGGTGCTGGCGCGAACAGATGCGCCCGGTCAGCCGACGAGCTCGTCGACCGTCGTGCTGGTCTCGGGGTCGACCGGGGTCGGGGGCTGGGCGCGGCGGGAGGCGCGGGGGCGCCAGGTCGTACGCCGTCCGACGACGGAGGCGGGCCACCACTGGGCGCGGCGCACCTCCCGGGGGGTGACGCCGGCGGCCAGCGCCTGCTCCACCACATGGGCGTCGTCGGCGAAGCGCTCGGCCGTGAAGCTCTCCGGGTGGCGGGAGTAGCGGCTGTGCTCGAGGGCGCCGACGAGGCGGTCGAGTGCCTGCGCGGCCTCGGGTGCCTGGTCGCGGCCGCGGCGCGGCCGATCGGGGCGCTCCGCGCCCACGACGGTCGCGGCGAGCAGTCGTCCGAGCCACTCGCCGGCACGCCGCGGTGAGCGACCCACCGGCCAGGCGTGGCCGAGGTCGGCGGCGACGTCGCGCAGCTCCAGCCAGAGGTCCTCGATGTCGCCCGCCATCCGCTGCCGGCGCCGGGCGGCGCGGACGAGGCGGGGCGTGAGCAGCAGGAGCGCCAGCAGGCCGAGACCGAGGAGGCCGGCGAGGACCGGCACCCACGGCACGGACGAGGTGCTCTCGTCGGCCGTGCCTTCGTCGGCGCTCGGGCTCGCGCCACGCTCCGGCAGCTGCTCGGTGGACCGGGTCGCGCTCGGCGTGGGCGACTCGGTCACCGGCGCGAAGTCGGCGACCGTGTAGTCGGGGACGTCGGTTGCGCGGGTCTGCGGGGTGGGCTCGAAGCGCACCCAGCCGGACCCCGGGAAGTAGAGCTCGGGCCAGGCGTGCAGGTCGTGCGCGGAGAACTCCCAGGCACCGTTGGCGGTCTTCTCGGGCTCGAGGAAGCCGACCGCGACGCGGCTCGGGATACCGAGGACGCGCGCCATGATCGCCATGGTGGCCGCGAACTGCTCGCAGTAGCCGACCTTGTCGTTGAGGAACGCCAGCAGGTCGGCGCCACCGCTACCGGCCGACTCGACCTGGTTGATGTCGTACTCGAACTCGGTGCGGAACCACTGCTGCAGCACCTGCGCCTTCTGGAAGCGGGTCGGCGCGTCGGCGGTCACGGCCGCCGCCTGGCGGCGGATCTCGTTGTTGAGGCTGGGCGGGATGTCGGTGAAGATGCCCGCGACCGACCCGGCGCCGGAGACCGCGGTGTTCATCGACTCGGCGTCGTAGGTCAGCTGGACGCCGGTGAAGTCGTAGTTCGCGCCGGCCGTCGTCACGTCGTCCTGGGCCGCGATGAAGTCACGCGTGGTGACGTCGTAGCGCCAGTCCGTGCCGGCCGAGATCTGGGTGGTCTGGGACGTCGTGGGCAGCCACGTCGAGCTGAAGTCGTCGCCGATCGTGACGCCGTACTTGAACTCGCGGCGCTTGACGCTGCCTGCGACCCCGTCGAGCGGCGGCAGCGCGCCGGTCGCGGTCTGCGTGTCGGGGATGTCGCGGTCGCCCGGCGTCCACTGCGTGCCGCTGAAGCGGGCCAGCACCGAGAGCCGGAAGTAGGACGGGCGGGGTCCGGAGGTCGTGACCTGCATCAGCGGGATGTCCTCGCCGCGCTGGAGGTCGCGTCGCAGGTCGACCATCGGGTCCTTGACCTCGACCTCGCGCGTGCCCGGCCCGTTGCCGTCGAAGACGCTCATGCTCATGGTCGGCACGGCCACCGGCACGACGATCGCCAGGGCGATCGACGCCGCCCCGAGGGCGAGCGCGGTGTTGCCGATGGCCCCGGTGCGCACGGAGAAGGAGCCCTTCTCGCCGTCGGGCGCGCGGCCCCAGCTGGTGACGTGGTCGCTGTGCTGGAGGAAGACGAGGGTGAGGAAGAGCCCGGCGACGACCGAGAAGAGCCACCACGACACCGCCTCGCCGGTCACCGCGACCGGAAGGGTGTACGCCGCCAGCAGCGCGAGCCCGGCCACCGGTGCCCGGCGCAGGGTGCAGGCGATGACGTCGACGGCGATGACCACGAGCGTGCCGCCGATGAGCAGCAGCGGGTGCACCGGCGGGACCCCCGCCTGCACCGGCGCGGCGTAGCTGCGGGAGCTCTCGAGCGCGGCGTCGATCGCGGCGAGGAACGCGTCGACGTTGTCGGGCGTGGGGATCGGCGAGCCGGTCGTGGTGCCGAGGACCAGCAGGGCGCCGAGGACCAGCTGGCCGGCGATGATCGCCAGCGGGTGGATCCGGCTCCAGCGGGCGAGGGCCCCGAGACCGGCGATGACGACGCCGATGAACAGCAGCGGGAAGCCGACCTCCGCGAAGCCGGCCGTCAGCACCCGCCACGACAGCACCGTGACCCACGCGGCGAGCATCGCGATGCCGGCCAGCCGCAGCTGCTGGGGGAGGCTGCTCCAGGACGCCTTCATCGCGCGGCTCCTGCCGAGGCGACGGCACGGCTCTGCAGCATCCCGAGCTCCTGCCACGCGGTGTCGAGGCGGTCGCGGGGACCGAGGGTCACCGAGCGCCAGCCCGACGAGGTGAGGTACGAGGCCGCGCCGAGGCCCGGCTGCACCGGGAGGTGCGGCGCCCAGGCGTCGACGTCGAGCGCGATCGCGAGGCTGGACGACGCGTGGTGCTGGAGTCGCCGCAGGAAGGGCAGGTCCGGCTCGCCGAGGCCGCCGAAGACGCCGACCACGAGGCCGCCGTGACCGGGCTCGGACAGCCACTGCGTGTCGGGCGCGGGGGAGTGGTCGAGCTGCACGACGGCAAGGGCCTCGAGGAGCGGGACGGTGCTGGCCTGCGCGGCGTGCGAGTGCCACTGCGTCTCACGGCTGTCGCCGGAGGCGGTGACCAGTCGCACCGTGTAGCCGAGGTGCGTGAGGTGCACCGCGATGGACGCCGCCGCGGAGACGGCACCCTCGAGCGAGCTCGCCGCGCCCTGCCCCCGGTGCGCCGTGCCACGGTTGTCGAGGAAGACGGTCGCCCGCGACTGCCAGGGCTGCTCCTCGCGCCGCACCATCAGCTCGCCGACGCGCGCGGAGCTGCGCCAGTGGACCCGACGCAGGTCGTCACCGCGGCGGTACTCGCGCACGGTCACGTCCTCGGCACTGCCGGTGGCGAAGGCACGGGGCCGGTTGTCGCCCGAGCCCGTCCATGCCCCGCCGAGCGGGATCACGGGCAGGGTGACAGTGCGCGGCGTGACCGTCAGCCGTGCGGTGGCGTGGAAGGTGCGACCGAGCTCGACGAGGCCGAAGGGGTCGGTCACGCGCACCGACATCGGGCCGATCTCGAACTGGCCGCGCAGCTCGGAGCGGACGGCGTACGTCGCATGGCGGCGCCACCCGTGGCCGAGGCCCTCGAGCACGAAGCGCGGGCGCGTGCCCAGCACGTAGGGGAGACGCTCCTCGAGCAGCAGCACGCCGGTCGGCGTGCGCGACTCGTTGGCGACGGTGAGCTCCACCGTGGCGGGCTGGCCGGCGGCGACGAGCTGCGGTGAGACCGTACGCACCAGGGCGAGGCGGTAGCGCGAGCGTCCGACCCACCACGCCGTGAGGAGCGGGAGGGCCGCGACGAGCACACCGATCCGGACGACGGAGGAGTGCCCGACGATGATGGCGGCGACCATCGTCGTGATGCCGGCAGCGAGGAACGCCCGCCCGCGGACGGTCAGTGCACCGAGTGCCTCACGCACGGCTTGCGTCGGGCACCGGCACCGACTCCACGATCCCGGACAGGATCGCGGAGGTGGTGCGCCCGCTCATCGTGGCCTCGACATTGGGCAGCAGCCGGTGCGCGAGCACCGGCGAGGTGATGCCGTGGATGTCGTCGGGGAGGACGTAGTCGCGGCCCTGGGTCGCGGCGACGGCCTTGGCGGCCCGCACCAGGTGGAGCGTCGCGCGGGGCGAGGCGCCGAGATGCAGGTCGTTGCTCTGGCGGGTGGCCGTCGTCAGCGCGACGGCGTAGCGGTGGACCGCGGACGACACGTGCACCCGGCCGACGATCTCGATGACCTTGCGGATCTCGCCGGCATCGGTCACCGGCTCGAGGTCGTCGAGGGGGTTATGCGAGGTGTGGCCCTCGAGCATCGCGATCTCGGCGGACTCGACCGGGTAGCCGACGGACACGCGCGCCATGAAGCGGTCGCGCTGCGCCTCGGGGAGGGCGTAGGTGCCCTCCATCTCGATCGGGTTCTGGGTCGCGATCACCATGAACGGCTTCTCGAGCGTGTAGGTCGCGTTGTCGACGGTGACCTGGCGCTCCTCCATCGCCTCGAGCAGCGCGGACTGCGTCTTGGGGGACGCACGGTTGATCTCGTCGCCGACGACGATGTTGGCGAAGATGCCGCCGGGGCGGAACTCGAACTCGCGGGTGTCCTGGTTGAAGATCGAGACGCCCGTGACGTCCGAGGGCAGCAGGTCCGGGGTGAACTGGATCCGGCGGACCGTCGAGTCGATGCTGCGCGCGAGCGCCTTGCTGAGCTGGGTCTTGCCGACGCCGGGCACGTCCTCGATGAGGAGGTGCCCCTCGGCCAGCAGGACGACGAGCGCGGCGTTGACGACGTCCGGCTTGCCGGCGATCACGCGCTCGATGTTCTGGCGCACGGCTCCGGTCACCCGATGCACGGTGTCCAGGTCAGGAGCCTGCCCCGCATACCCACTGCTCACGTCTTTGCCATCCCCTCGTAGCCCTCGCCCGCACAGGTCGATCCGCGGTCCCCACGGTATGTGGTGCGCGCAACATACCCGCCCGGCACGGGAGGTCGGCGGCCTCGGACCGGACCGTTATCGGACTGCGCCCCACTTTCCACCACCACCGGTGTCCACCTTCCCCCACCGGCCCTCCACCCGGCGCCCACGGAGCGCGGTCCGAGCGTGGTCCACGCTCAGCGGGCCCCCCGCCGGCTCGGGGAGCGCAGGAGCGCGCGTCGGACCAGGACTCCGAAATTCACGCGTGGACTTCCCGCGTTTCGGTTGACGGTGGAGTGAAGTGGAGTAATGTGGTGCGAAGTGGGGGACAGGTCGATCTGCCCGCCGAGCAAGGGGAGGTGCCGGATGTTCTTCGGCACCTACACGCCCAAGCTCGACGAGAAGGGCCGGCTCTTCCTCCCGGCGAAGTTCAGGGACGAGCTGACGGAGGGACTCGTGGTGACCAGGGGTCAGGAGCGTTGCCTCACCGTCTGGTCGATGGAGGACTTCGGAAAGCTCACCGACCGGCTCCGCGAGGCGCCGGTCACGCAGAAGAGCACCCGCGACTACGTCCGCATGCTGTTCGCCGCCGCCAGCCAGGAGGTGCCGGACAAGCAGGGACGGATCAACATCCCGGCACCGCTGCGGGAGTACGCCTCGCTCCGCAAGGAGTGCGTCGTCATCGGCTCCATGAACCGCATCGAGATCTGGGACCCCACGGCGTGGACGACCTACTCGGAGGAGCAGGAGCAGAAGTTCTCCGAGCTCAGCGACGAGGTCTTCCCCGGCATCTGATCCGCAGCTCCACCAGCTCCACCAGCACCGACAACTCCACACACAGCTGACATCGCGACCCGTATCACCAGGTCTCGAGCCCGCTCCCTCGCAGGCGTTCTGGGGCACTTCCCCGGCACCAGAGGGCCTCCCCAAGCGGCGGGAGCGGGCAGGGACCTGGTGCGGCGGCTCACCCCGTGCCACTCAGGCGAGGGGCGTGTCAGCCGCACCGCCAGCTCCAGCATCACCCAAGCAGCACTCAGCAACGCCCAGCAGCACCCGTCAGCGCCTTAGTCGCCAGCAGCACGCAACAAGTGGGGTCGAGACCATGAGCACCACCCAGCCCTTGGGACGCACCGCAGTGGCCACGCCGCTGCGGGTGCGCGACCAGGCGCGCGAGGCGGCTGCCCTGATCGCGTTCTCCGCCGCCACCGCGTCGGCGCTGGCGCTGGGGCTGCTCCTGCTGACGCACCTGGGATCCCAGGGCTGACTCGATGATCTCTCCCAGCCACGCCCCGGTGCTCCTCGACCGGGTCGTCGCCCTCCTGGCGCCTGCCCTCGAGGCACCCGGCTCGGTCTACGTCGACTGCACGCTCGGCCTCGGCGGCCACAGCGAGGCCGTCCTCGAGCGACTGCCGCAGGCGCGGGTGGTCGGCATCGACCGCGACCCCACCGCCCTCGAGATGTCGCGCGAGCGGCTCGCACCGCACGGCGACCGCTTCACCGCCGTCCACGCGGTGTACGACGAGCTGCCCGAGGTGCTGGGCTCCCTGGGCCTCGACCACGCCGACGCCGTCTTCTTCGACCTCGGTGTCTCCTCGATGCAGCTCGACGTCCGCGAGCGCGGCTTCGCCTACTCCGAGGACGCCCCGCTCGACATGCGGATGGACCCGACGACCGGGCAGACGGCGGCCGAGCTCCTCAACACCGCGACGCCGCAGGAGCTGACCCGCATCCTGCGCGACTTCGGCGAGGAGAAGTTCGCCAGCCGGATCGCCCGCGAGGTCGTACGCCGTCGCGAGACCGCGCCGTTCGCCACGAGCGCCGAGCTGGTGGAGCTGCTCTACGCGACCATCCCGGCACCGGCGCGGCGCACCGGCGGCCACCCCGCCAAGCGGACGTTCCAGGCGCTGCGGATGGCGGTCAACGACGAGCTCGCCGTGCTGCGCCGGGCGATCCCCGCGGCCATCGAGTCGATCGGGGTCGGCGGCCGGGTGGTCGTCGAGTCCTACCACTCGCTCGAGGACCGGCTGGTCAAGCGGGCATTCGCCGACGCGACCCGCCTCGACGTACCCCCGGACCTGCCGTTCGTGCCCGAGGGCGCCGAGCCCGCGCTGCGCCTGGTCACCCGCGGCGCGGAGCAGGCCGACGAGCACGAGATCGCCGAGAACCCCCGCGCCGCCTCCGTACGCCTCCGCGCCGTCGAGCGCGTCCGTCCCGCCCGCGCCAGCTCCCACCTTCCCCCAGGAGTCGTCAGATGAGCAGTCCCGCCCTGCAACCCCGGACCCGCGTCACCCGGCTCGCCCAGGAGGCCGTCGACAAGGCGCGCCTCTCGGTCGTGCCGCGGGTCCGGACGCGGGCGCCGCGGGTGCCGTTCGTGACGCTCGTGAGCCTGGTCCTCGTCGGCGGCATCGTCGGGCTGCTCCTCTTCAACACCTCCATGCAGCAGGCGTCGTTCGCCGCGTCGTCGCTGCAGAGCGAGGCGGACACGCTGGCCGCCCGTGAGCAGACCCTCCGGATGGAGCTCGACGAGCTGCGCAACCCGCAGAGGGTCGCCCAGCAGGCCCAGTCGATGGGCATGGTCATCCCGGCCGCGCCCGTGTTCCTCGACCTGAAGACCGGCAAGACCACCGGCGTCCGCACGCCGTCCACGCCGGACGACGCCCTCCAGCTGCTCCCGCCGGCGCCTCCCAAGCCGGCCGTCCTCGCCCCGCCGCCCACCGTCGTCGAGGTCCCGGCCGACACGACGACGGACCCCACCGCGACCGACCCCACAACCGACCCTACGACCGAGGCCCCGGCGGACACGCAGGCGACGGACCAGGCGACGGACCAGGCGACGGAGCAGGGGAGCACCACCGCGAAGCCGAACAAGCAGGACCGCAAGAACCGCAACCGCTGACGGCGCGGGCGCGTCGATCTGCGCCCCGTCACACCTACATTCACGACAGGCCGCCGCCGCAACCGGCGTCGGCCCCGGACACGAGGAGAACCCAGTGCCGAGCACCCGCGCCACCGGCAAGCGCGGCGCCTCGCGGGGCGCCCCCTTGCTGCGACTGCGCGTGGGGTTCGTCCTCATCGCGATCGTCCTCTCCTTCTTCGGAGCGCGCCTCGTGCAGCTCCAGGGCATGGACCCGCGGTCCTACGCCGCGATGGCCGCCGCCGAGGGCTCCGCCCGGCTCACCCTGGAGGCCGAGCGTGGCGACATCCTCGACCGCAACGGGGTGCCGCTCGCCGACTCGATCCGCGGCAAGATGGTGATCGCCGACCCGGTCCTGACCGCGGGCAAGGCACCGGAGCTCGCGCGGCTGCTGTCCGACCGGCTGTCGATCGACTACTTCAAGACCCTCAGCGCACTGCGCGGCCGCAAGACCGGAAGCCGCTACGAGTACGTCGCCCGACGGGTGCCGAGCACCCTCGCCGGTGACACGCTCGACGCGCTCGACGAGGCCGGGTTCGAGGGCATCTCGCTCGAGGACGACCCGATCCGCGACTACCCGGCGGGCGACGTCGCGGCCAACCTGATCGGCTACATGGGCACCGACGAGCCGCTCGGCGGCTTCGAGCGGACCTTCGACAAGCAGCTCGCCGGCGTCGACGGGCTGGCCACCTGGCAGTCCACCTCCGGCAAGGGCGTACGCATCCCGCTGCGCGAGAGCACGCTCAAGGAGCCGCAGGACGGCACGCCGCTGCACACCACGATCGACCGCGACCTCCAGTGGTTCACCGGCAAGGTGCTCGCCCAGGCAGTCCGCCAGTACCGGGCCGAGAGCGCGTCGGCCGTCGTGCTCGACTCGCGCACGGGGGAGACCCTCGCGCTCGTGGACGTGCCCACCTTCGACGCCAACGACCCGACGGCACCGGGGGTCAAGAAGAGCGACCGCGGCTCGCGCGCGATGAGCGACACCTACGAGCCGGGCTCGGTCGAGAAGGTGCTCACGGTCGCGTCGCTGATCGACGCTGGCAAGGCCTTCCCACGCCAGAAGTTCAAGGTCCCGCCGAGCCTGGCCCGCCAGGACCGCGTGATCGGCGACTGGTTCGACCACGGGATGATCAAGCTGACGCTCGCCGGGATCATCGCCAAGTCCTCCAACATCGGCACCGTGCTGGCCGCCGATGCGTTCTCGCCGCCGCAGCTCGTCGCCTACCTCCAGCGCTTCGGCCTCGGCCAGAAGACCAACGTGGGCGTGAGCGGCGAGACCCAGGGCATCCTGACCCCCGGCGACGTGATGACCTCGCAGACCAAGGACCGCGTGGCCTTCGGCCAGTCGCTGTCGGTCAACGTCCTGCAGATGGCGGCGGCGGTCAACACCATCGCCAACGCGGGCGTGCGCGTCTCGCCCAGCCTGATCTCCGGCACGGCGGTGACGGACGAGGGCCTGACCGTCGGCACCGACACCACCACCCGTACGCGCGTCGTCAGCAAGGAGGCCGCGCGCGGCACGGCGAAGATGATGGAGAAGGTGGTCGACCCCGAGGACGGCGTCGCTCCAGCGGCCGCGGTCCCGGGCTACCTCGTCGCCGGCAAGACCGGCACGGCCCAGCGGGTCGAGGCCGAGTGCGGCTGCTACGACGGCAGCACCACGGTCTCGTTCGGCGGTTTCGCGCCGGCCGACGACGCCCGGTTCACCGTCTACGTCGTGGTGCACGCGCCCGGTGTCGACGGCGGCGGTGGTTCGATCGCCGGCCCGGTCTTCTCGCGGATCATGGGCTACGTGCTCGGCCGCTACGGCGTCGAGCCGACCAACGGCACGCCGTCGCGTCTTCCCGTCGAGTGGTGAGTCGATACGCTCGGTCGGTGCCCCAGGACGTCGCCACCCGCCCCCAGCAGGTGGTCGCGACGTCGCTCGCCGACCTGGCCGACGGGCTCACAGCGCTCGCCGACGTCGAGCGGCACGGTGACCTCGACGTCGCCGTCACGGGCATCTCCCTGAGCACCGCACGCACGCGCCCCGGAGACGTGTACGCCGCCCTCCCGGGGACGCGCGCCCACGGCGCCGACTTCGCCGCGCAGGCGCTGGATGCCGGGGCGGTCGGCGTGCTCACCGACCCGGCCGGGCTCGACCGCCTGCCGCCGGGCACCCCGACGGTCGTCGTACCGGAGCCGCGGCGCGTCCTCGGCCGGCTGGCCGCGACGATCTACGGCGACCCGGCCACCCGGCTGCGGGTGATCGGCGTGACCGGGACGCAGGGCAAGACCACCACCACGCGCATCCTCGAGCAGGGGCTCACCGCTTCCGGGGTGACCTCGGCCGTCGTCGGCACGGTCGGCACCCGGATCGCCGGCCACGACGTCGAGACCGAGCTGACCACGCCCGAGGCGCCCGACCTCCACGGGCTGTTCGCGGTGATGGCGGAGCACGGGGTCGACACCTGCGCGATGGAGGTCTCCAGCCACGCCCTGGTCCTCGGGCGCGTCGACGGCGTCGTCTTCGACGTGGCGACCTTCCTCAACCTGGGCCGCGACCACCTCGACTTCCACAGCGACGTCGACGACTACTTCGCCGCCAAGGCCAGCCTGTTCACCCCCGAGCGTGCGTCGCGTGGACTGACCAACGTCGACGACGAGTTCGGCCGGCGGCTGCTCGACGTCGCCACGATCCCGATGTCGACGTACTCCGCGCAGGGGGACGCCGACTGGCGCGCCACCGACATCGAGCTGTCCCCGGCGGGTGCCTCCTTCACGGTCCTCGGACCGGACGGCGTCGAGGTACGGGCCGGGGTGCGGCTCCCCGGTGAGTTCAACGTGTCCAACGCGCTGGCCGCGATCGCGTCCGCCGCGCTCGCCGGGCTCGACCCGCAGCGCGTCGCCGACGGCATCACCGGCGTGGACGGCGTGCCCGGCCGGCTCGAGCCGGTGTCGCGCGGCCAGGGCTTCACCGTCGTCGTCGACTACGCGCACAAGCCCGACGCCCTCGAGGCCGTGCTCGCCGCGCTGCGCCCGCTCACGACCGGCCGGGTGATCGCGGTGATCGGCGCCGGCGGCGACCGCGACACCCTCAAGCGGCCGGTGATGGGCGAGATCGCGGCCCGCGCGGCCGACGTCGTCGTCGTCACCGACGACAACCCCCGGACCGAGGACCCCGCCGCGATCCGGGCGGCGGTGCTCGAGGGCGCCCGCCGCGGTGGCGCGGAGGTCGTCGAGGAGGGCGACCGCCGACTGGCGATCCGCGAGGCCGTACGCCGCGCGCGGACCGGCGACGTCGTGCTGATCGCCGGCAAGGGCCACGAGACCGGCCAGAAGGTCGGGTCGGTCGTGCACCCCTTCGACGACCGCGTGGTCGCGGCCGAGGAGATCCAGGCAGTGGTCGAGGCGCGCCAGGGGTCGACCTCGTGATCGAGATGACGCTCGCCGAGATCGCCGACGTCGTCGGCGGCGTCGCCCACGGCGAGGCGACCGTGACCGGTGGTGCCTTCATCGACACCCGCACCCCGGAGGCCGGCGGCCTCTTCGTGGCGGTCGCGGGGGAGCGGGTCGACGGCCATCACTTCGCCGACGCGGCCGGCGCCGCCGGGGCGGTCGCGGTCCTCGGCACCCGGCCGACCGGCCTGCCGACCGTCGTCGTCCCCGACGTGACGGCGGCGCTGGGCCGGCTGGCGCGCCACGTCGTCGACCGCCTCCCCGACACCCTCGTTCTGGCGATGACCGGTTCGCAGGGCAAGACCGGCACCAAGGACTACCTCGCGCACCTCCTCGCCGAGTCGGGACCGACCGTCGCGACCCGCGGCAACTTCAACAACGAGCTCGGGGTGCCGCTGACGGTCCTGCGGGCGACCCCGGAGACCCGCTACCTCGTCGTCGAGATGGGTGCCCGCGGGGTCGGGCACATCGCCGAGCTCTGCCGGATCGCGCCGCCGCACGTCGCCGCGGTCCTCAACGTCGGCACCGCCCACATCGGTGAGTTCGGCAGCCGCGAGTCGATCGCCCGCGCGAAGGGCGAGATCGTCGAGGCGCTCGGCGTCGACGGCACCGCGGTCCTCAACGCCGACGACGAGCTGGTGGCGGCGATGGCCGCCCGCACCAGCGCCACCGTGACGACCTTCGGCGCGCCGCCGGCCGACGTCGCGGTCAGCGACGTGACGGCCGACGAGCTCGGCCGCCAGTCCTTCGACGTGGTCCACCGCGGCTCGGGCGCCACCGTGCACCTCGCGCAGGTCGGCGCGTTCCAGTGGCGCAACGCTGCCGCGGCCACAGCGATGGCCCTGGCCGCCGGGCTCGACCTCGACACGATCGCCGACTCCCTCGCCGACGCCGCGTCGGCGAGCCGCTGGCGGATGGAGCTCACCGAGCGCGCCGACGGGCTCGTCGTGCTCAACGACGCCTACAACGCCAACCCCGAGTCGGTCCGCGCCGCCCTCGACACGCTCGGCGGGATCGGTGCCGGCAGCGGTCGCCGTACGGTCGCCGTGCTCGGCGAGATGCTCGAGCTCGGCGAGGGGTCCGCGGCCGCCCACACCGAGGTCGGGGCGTACGCCGCCGAGGTCGGCATCGACGTCCTCGTGGCCGTCGGCCCCGCCGCGGTCGCGATGGCAGAGGGATTCGAAGCCCGTCCCGCGACGTCGGGACGGTCGGCTGTGGCCATCACCACGGCGGGGCATGCGGCAGCCGTCGACTGGCTGCGGCACAATGTCTCGGCTGCTGATGTCGTCCTGGTGAAGGCATCACGGGGAGCCGCGCTGGAAGTGATCGCCGATGAGCTCCTCGTGATCGAGGTGGAAGGGAGCAGCACCAGATGAGAGCCATCCTGTTCGGAGGCGGACTCTCGCTGCTGATCTCCCTGCTCGGCACGCGCTACGCGATCCGGTTCTTCACCCGGCAGGGCTTCGGCCAGCCGATCCGCGACGACGGCCCCACCACGCACCACGTCAAGCGCGGCACCCCGACGATGGGTGGCGCGGTCGTCGTGCTCGCCACGGTCGTCGGCTACTTCGCCGCCAAGCTGATCACCGGCCAGGCCCCGACGGCGTCGGCCCTGCTGCTGATCTTCCTGCTCGTCGGCCTCGGCATCGTCGGCTTCCTCGACGACTTCCTGAAGGTGAGCCGCCAGCACAGCACCGGCCTCCGCAGCCGCGCCAAGATGATCGGACAGACGGTCGTCGCGATCGTCTTCGGCGTCCTCGCGCTGTCGCCGTGGCTGGAGGACGAGCGCGGCTGGCGCCCGGCGTCCGACCACATCTCGTTCATCCGCGACTACGAGCGCTTCGCGCTGCCGGCCGTGCTGGCCCTGCTGCTGATCTGGTTCGTCGTCACCGGCTTCAGCAACGCGGTCAACCTCGCCGACGGGCTCGACGGCCTCGCGGCCGGCTCGTCGCTGTTCATCTTCGGCGCCTACACGCTTGTGAACATCTGGCAGAACAGCCAGTCCTGCGCCCTCGAGGCCGGCCCGAAGTGCTACGAGGTGCGCGACCCGCTCGACCTGGCCGTCGTCGCCGCAGCACTCACCGGTGCCTGCTTCGGGTTCCTCTGGTGGAACGCCTCGCCGGCGCAGATCATCATGGGCGACACCGGCTCGCTCGCCCTCGGCGGCGCGATGGCCGGCTTCGCGATCATGACCCGGACGGAGCTGCTGCTCGTGGTGCTCGGCGGGCTGTTCGTCGCGATCACCCTGTCGGTGATGATCCAGGTCTCGGTCTTCAAGCTCAGCCGCGCGAGCGGTTTCGTGCGCTCGGTGTTCAGGATCGGCCCCGGTCACCGCGTGTTCAGGATGACGCCGCTGCACCACCACTTCGAGATGCTCGGCTGGGAGCAGGTCACGATCGTGATCCGCTTCTGGATCGTGACCGGCCTCGCCGTCGCGATCGGTCTCGGCATCTTCTACGCCGAATGGGTCGCCGGCGTTGGATGACCACCCCACGACGTCCTTTTCCTCCGCTCCGCTCCTCCGGACGACGCCGCGGGGACCCCGATGACTCCTGATGTTCCGTCCCTGACCCGTACGAGCGACTGGTCGGGCGTCCGCGTCGTCGTGGCGGGCTTCGGCGTCTCCGGCTACGCAGCCGCCGACAACCTGCTGTTCCTCGGGGCGCAGGTGACCGCGCTCGACGAGGCCACCAGCGAGGCGCGGGCGGAGAAGGCCGAGCTGCTCGTGACCCTCGGCGCGACCGTACGCCTCGAGGCCGGGGCCACGTCCGTGCTGCCCGACGACGTCGACCTCGTCGTCACCTCCCCGGGCTGGAAGCCCTCCTCGCCCCTGCTCGCCCAGGCCGCCGAGCGCGGCGTGCCCGTCTGGGGCGAGGTCGAGCTCGCCTGGCGGCTGCGCGATCCCGAGCACGCCGCCCCGTGGCTGGCGGTGACCGGCACCAACGGCAAGACCACGACCGTCCAGATGCTCCAGTCGATCCTGCTCGCCGCCGGGCTCCGGGCAGCCGCGGTCGGCAACGTGGGCCTGCCGATCGTCGAGGCGGTCATGGACCCCGAGCCCTACGACGTGCTGGCCGTCGAGCTCTCCAGCTTCCAGCTCCACTACACGCACTCGATGTCCGCCGAGTCGGCCGCCGTGCTCAACCTCGCCGAGGACCACCTCGACTGGTACGACGGCGTGGACGGCATGCGCGACTACGCGGCCGACAAGGCCCGGATCTTCGAGCGCGTGCAGCGTGCGTGCGTCTACAACCTGGCCGACGCGGCCACCGAGGAGATGGTCCGCGAGGCCGATGTGGTCGAGGGCGCCCGCGCCGTCGGCTTCACCCTCGGCGCGCCGTCCAGCGGCGACGTCGGCATCGTCGAGGACCTGCTCGTGGACCGCGCGTTCATCGAGGACCGCGCGACGAGCGCCGCCGAGCTCTGCACCCTGGACGAGCTCGCCTCGCAGGCACCGCACTTCGTCGCCAACGCCCTCGCCGCCGCCGCGCTGGCTCGCGCCCACGGCGTCAGCCAGCAGGCCGTGCGCGACGGGCTGCGCTCCTTCCGTCCCGACGGCCACCGCATCGCGCTCGTCGCCGAGCACGACGGGATCGCCTGGGTCGACGACTCCAAGGCGACCAACCCGCATGCCGCGCAGTCCTCGCTCGGTGCGTACGACGCCGTGGTGTGGGTCGCCGGTGGGCTGGCCAAGGGTGCCCGCTTCGACGACCTCGTCGTCGCGGCCCGCGACCGGCTCCGGGGCGTCGTGCTGCTGGGCCGCGACCGCCAGGTCGTCGCCGACGCTCTTTCGCGACACGCGCCCGATGTGCCCGTCATCGATGTGGGTGCCGACGAGACTGGTGACCCGATGGAGCGGGTGGTCGACGCTGCTGCCGGACTCGCCAGGTCCGGTGACACGGTGCTGCTGGCACCGGGCTGCGCCTCCATGGACATGTTCGCCGACTACGCCCACCGCGGCGACGAGTTCGCGAACGCCGTACGCCGCAGGATCGCCCGACACGACTGAGACCCAGCCCATCCGAAGAGGGGAGCGCGAGCAGTGACCACCGCGAACCCCGAGGACGTCGGCCCGTCGGGCTGGCGCTCCCTCCGCGACAGGGCGGCCGGACTGCTCGCCCCCTACGTGTCGGGGTGGGGCTCGGTGCGCGGCGCGCTCGACAAGCCCCTCGCCTCCTACTACCTCCTGCTCGGCGCCTCGGCGCTGCTGCTCACCATCGGCGTGATCATGGTCCTCAGCGCGTCGAGCGTGCGGTCCTACGTCATCTACGACGACTCCTACGCCGTGGTGAAGAAGCAGCTGCTCTGGGTCGTGGTCGGCGTGCCCTGCGCCTGGGTCGCGTCACGCCTCCCGATCAAGCACATCCGCCGCCTCGCCTACCCGGGCTTCCTCTTCGCCCTCGTGCTGCTCGGTCTCGTCGCGCGGTTCGGCGTCTACGTCAACGGCAACAAGAACTGGCTGGCGGTCGGGCCGTTCACCGTGCAGCCCGCCGAGATCGCCAAGCTCGCGATCGTGCTGTGGGCCGCCAACATCTACGCCCACAAGGAGCGACGCCTGCGCGAGCTCCACCACCTGCTGGTGCCCGTCGTCCCCGGCCTGTTCGCCGTCATCGGGCTCGTGCTCGTCGGACGCGACCTCGGCACGGCGATGGTGCTCGCCGCGATCCTGCTCGGGATGCTGTGGGTCGTCGGAGCGCCCATGCGGTTGTTCGGGCTCAGCCTCTCGGTCCTCGGCGTCGCCGCCGTGGCCCTGGCAGCGACCGACCCCGAGCGGCTCAACCGCATCACGCACTTCAGCGACCCGTTCAAGGACTACACCGACGCGGGCTGGCAGCCCGCGCACGGTCTCTACGCGCTGTCCAGCGGCGGCTGGTTCGGCCAGGGCATCGGTGCCTCCACCCAGAAGTGGGGCGACCTGCCCGAGGCGCACACCGACTTCATCTTCGCGGTGCTCGGCGAGGAGCTCGGCCTGGTCGGCACCCTGCTGGTGGTGGGCCTCTTCTTCACGATCGCCTACGCCGCCATCCGGGTGGCGCTCAGCACCCAGGACCCGTTCGTCCGCTACGCCACCTTCGGCATCATCGTCTGGCTGCTCGGCCAGATGATGATCAACGTCGGCATGGTCCTCGCCGTGCTGCCCGTCATCGGCATCCCACTGCCGATCGTCTCCTACGGCGGGTCAGCGCTGCTGCCGTCGCTGGTGGCCCTCGGGCTGATCATCGGTTTCGCGCGCCGCGAGCCGGAGGCCGCCGCCGCCCTCGCGGCTCGCCGTCGCAACCGCTCCGCCGGTCTCTCCGCCTCTGCGCATCGGTAGATTCATCCCTGATGCGCGTACTCCTCGCCGGCGGCGGAACCGCCGGCCACACCTCGCCCCTGCTCGCCACGGCCGACGCCCTGCGACGGCTCGACCTCGCGACGGAGATCACCTGCCTCGGCACGCGTGAGGGCCTGGAGGCGCGGCTCGTCCCGGAGGCCGGCCTGCCCCTCGAGTTCGTCCCGCGCGTGCCCCTGCCGCGACGCCCCGGCCCCGACCTGCTGCGTACGCCGACCCGGTTGCGCGCCGCGCGCGCCGCGGCCCTCGAGGTGGTGGACCGCACGCGTCCCGACGTCGTCGTCGGCTTCGGCGGCTACGTCTCCGTGCCGGCCTACCTCGCCGCCCGCAAGCGCGGGGTGCCGATCGTGGTGCACGAGGGCAACGCGATCCCGGGCATCGCCAACAAGCTCGGCGCCCGGATGACGCGCCACGTCGCGACCAGCTTCCCCGACAGCGACCTGCCCCACGCCGCGTGGACCGGACTGCCGATCCGTCGGCTCATCTCCACGATGGACCGGGCTGCCCTGCGCGCCGAGGCGCTGGACGCCTTCGGGCTCCGCGACGACAGGCCCGTGCTGATGGTCACCGGCGGGTCCCAGGGCGCGGCGCGGATCAACGCGGCCGTCTCCGGCGCCGCCGCCGACCTGGCCGCGGCCGGCGTCCAGGTGCTGCACATCGTCGGTCCCCAGCACGAGCTGAGCGTCGCGTCGGGCGATGTGCCCTACGTCGTGCTGCCCTACGTCGATCGCATGGACCTCGCCTACGCCGCCGCAGACGCGGTGCTCTGCCGGGCCGGCAGCAACACCGTCACCGAGGTGTCCGGCGTGGGCCTGCCCGCGATCTACGTCCCACTGCCCATCGGCAACGGCGAGCAGGCTCTCAACGCCCGCCCCGTCGTCGACGCGGGTGGCGGCCTGCTCGTCGCCGACGCCGCCCTCACACCGGAGTGGGTCGCGGCGAGCGTGCCCGGGCTGCTCACCGACGCCGACCGCCTGGTCGCGATGGGTGCGGCGGCGCAGGGCGTGATCCCGCTCGATGCCGACGACAAGCTCGCCCGGATGATCGTGGACGCCGCAGGGACCGCGTCGTGAGGATCCCCGTCCCCGACGAGATCCTCCCGGCCACCGACCTCGGCCGCGTCCACTGCGTCGGCATCGGTGGCGCCGGCATCTCGGCCATCGCGCGCATCATGGCGCGGCGTGGCATCCCCGTCACCGGCAGCGACGACCACGACACCCCGTTCCTCCCGGCCCTGCGCGAGCTCGGGGTGACCTGCCACCTCGGCTACGACGCCGACCACGTGGGAGATGCCGACACCCTCGTCGTCACCACGGCGGCGCGCGACGACAACCCCGAGGTCCTCGAGGCTCGGCGCCGGGGCCTGAGGATCCTGCCGCGCTCGGCCGGCCTCGCCTCGGTGATGGCGGGCTCGCGGGTGCTGGCCGTGGCCGGCACGCACGGCAAGACGACGACCACCGGGCTGCTCACCTCGGCGCTCCTGGCCGCCGGCACCGATCCGTCGTACGCCGTCGGCGGGGTGCTGACCGCGACCGGTCGCAACGCCGACGCGGGCGGCGACGACCTGTTCGTGGCCGAGGCCGACGAGAGCGACGGCGCCTTCCTCCACTACCGACCGCACGCGGCGATCGTCACCAACGTCGAGGCCGACCACCTCGACAACTGGGGCACCGAGGAGGCCTACCACCGCGCCTTCGAGGACTTCGTCGACACGATCGACCCCGCCGGGTTCGTGGTCTGCGTGCTCGACGATCCCGGCGCCGCCACGCTGGCCGCCGGCGCCCGCGCGCAGGGACGCGACGTCGTCACGGTGGGGGAGTCCGCCGAGGTCGACCTCCGCATCCACGACCTCGCGCTCGACGGGTCCACCTCGACCTGCCGGATCACCCGCGCCGGCACCGACCTCGGCGAGCTGCGGCTGCGGATCCCCGGTCGCCACTACGTCCTCGACGCCGTCGCCGCGCTCGCCATGGGCCTCCGGCTCGGCCTCTCGTTCGAGTCGCTCGCCGAGGGGCTCGGCGGCTTCACCGGCACCGGGCGCCGGATGGAGCTCAAGGGCGAGGCGGCCGACGTCCGCGTCTACGACTCCTACGCGCACCACCCCGTCGAGATCCGCGGCGACCTCGAGGCGGCCCGCGCCCTGGCCGGCGAGGGCCGCGTCGTCGCGGCCTTCCAGCCGCACCTGGTCTCGCGCACCCGGATCTTCGGCGAGGCGATGGGCATCGCCCTCGGTGCCGCCGACGAGGTCGTGGTGCTCGACGTCTACGTCGCGCGCGAGGACCCGGACCCGGAGGTCACGGGCCACCTCGTCGCCCGCGCCGTACCCCTGCCGGCCGAGCACGTGACCTACGTCGACGGCCTCGGCGCCGCCGCGCAGGTGCTCGCGGAGCGCTCGCGCCCCGGCGACCTCGTGATCACCCTCGGTGCCGGCGACATCACCACGGTCGGCCCCCAGGTGCTCGCGCTGCTCCAGCCGGGCGGTGCGTGAGTGGACCGCGAGGAGCGCGCCGAACGGCGCACCCGCCGCCGCTTCGCGCGCCGGCAGTGGGCCCGCCGCTGGGTCTCCCTGCGCTACGTGCTGGCGCTGCTGGTGGTCGTCGCGCTGATCGGTACGTCGATCTGGCTGGTGTTCTTCTCCGCGACCCTCCAGGTCAAGCGGGTCGAGGTCGTCGGCAACCAGCTGCTCAGCGACGGCCGGATCCGCGAGCGCGCCGCCGTACCGCTCGGCGAGCAGCTCGCGCTCGTCGACCTCGGTCGCGCCGACGCGCGCGTCGCGTCGCTGGCGGAGGTCAAGTCCGTCGACGTGGTCCGCACCTGGCCCGACGGCGTACGCATCACGGTGGTCGAGCGCACGGCCGTCGCCGTCGTCGAGCTGGCCGGCACGCTGCGCGGCCTCGACGCCGACGGCGTGGTCTTCCGCGAGTACAAGAACGCTCCGCAGGGGATGCCCCGCGTCCAGGCGGGCGGGTCCGCGGGCACCGACGCGCTCAAGGAGGCCGCGACCGTGGTCTCGGCGCTGCCCGAGGACCTCGCGAGCCGCGTCGACCACGTCGAGGTCGAGACCGTCGACCAGATCACGCTGGTGATGCGCGACAAGCGGCAGGTGCTGTGGGGGAGTGCGGAGGAGTCCGAGCTCAAGGCCGAGGTCGTCGACAAGCTGCTGGCCGCCCAGAAGGCGCCGTACTACGACGTCAGCGTCCCCGGCAACCCGACGTACGCCGCCACCGCTCCCTGACCCCGGCCCGTCGAGGGTGGCGGCACACGACAGGCCGTCGGTCCGTTGAGCTGTCGTGTGCCGCCACCCAGGCCAGCGACGTTGTCGTGTGCCGCCACCCAGGGACCGATCGGACCCGGCGCCGAGAAAACTCCCGCCCGCTGGGCGTGTTGCCACCGCTGCTCGGCTGTCGCTGCCTATGGTCTGTCGAAAGGCGAGGTTGACATAACTATAACCCTCAGGCTGACGGTTAAGGTTCCGCCGCCCGAGGGTGTGGCACCGGATCTCGTTCCTTCCCCAGACACCGAGCAGCAGCACTCCCCGAACTCCATTCATGCAGTCCCCTCAAGGAAGGCCCCGTGCCGTGGCAGCAGCGCAGAACTACCTGGCGATCATCAAGGTCGTGGGCATCGGCGGTGGTGGCGTCAACGCCGTCAACCGCATGATCGAGGTCGGCCTCAAGGGCGTCGAGTTCATCGCGATCAACACCGACGCCCAGGCACTCCTCATGAGCGACGCCGACGTCAAGCTCGACATCGGCCGCGAGCTCACCCGCGGGCTCGGCGCCGGCGCCAACCCCGAGGTGGGCGCCAAGGCCGCCGAGGACCACGCCGACGAGATCGAAGAGGTCATCAAGGGCGCCGACATGGTGTTCGTGACGGCCGGCGAGGGCGGCGGCACCGGCACCGGCGGCGCGCCCGTCGTGGCGCGCATCGCGCGCTCGCTGGGCGCCCTGACCATCGGTGTCGTGACGCGACCGTTCGCCTTCGAGGGCCGGCGCCGCGCCAACTCCGCGGAGGAGGGCATCAGCCAGCTCCGCGAGGAGGTCGACACCCTCATCGTGATCCCCAACGACCGGCTGCTGTCGATCACCGACCGCAGCGTGTCGATCCTCGACGCCTTCAAGCAGGCCGACCAGGTGCTGCTGCAGGGTGTCTCCGGCATCACCGACCTGATCACCACGCCCGGTTTGATCAACCTCGACTTCGCCGACGTGAAGTCCGTGATGGCCAACGCCGGTTCCGCCCTCATGGGCATCGGCTCGGCCCGCGGCGAGGACCGCGCGGTGGCCGCGGCCGAGATGGCCGTCTCGAGCCCGCTGCTCGAGGCGAGCATCGAGGGCGCGCACGGCGTGCTGCTCTCGATCGCCGGTGGCTCCGACCTCGGTCTCTTCGAGATCAACGAGGCCGCCGCGCTGGTGTCGCAGGCCGCGCACGCCGAGGCCAACATCATCTTCGGTGCGACGATCGACGACGCGCTCGGTGACGAGGTGCGGGTGACCGTCATCGCCGCCGGCTTCGACGGTGGGATGCCCAAGCGTCGCTCCGACGGCAACGTCCTGCAGCGGACCCAGCCGGCCCAGACCCAGGAGCAGACGCGGGCCGCCGCCCAGCAGCTCGCGACGAAGGCGGCGACCCCGGCGCCGGCGCGGACCGACGGTGCTCCCGCTCCGACCACGTTCGCCCCGTCGGCGCCGTCGGCGCCGTCGGCGCCGTCCGCCGAGGCTCCCGCTCCGGCGGCCCAGCCCCGCCCGGCGCGGCAGGTCCAGTTCGACGACGACGAGCTCGACGTCCCCGACTTCCTGAAGTGAGCTCGTGACGCTGCTCCACCACCACGATCGGATCGAAGGCGACCTCGTCATCGAGGTCGCCTTCACCGACGTGTCCCTCAGCCTCGGCGACGCGGCCGCGGACGACGTACGCGACGAGGCGCTGCGGCAGGTCGCTGAGGCGACCATGGCCACCCCGGTGCTGATGCACCAGGTGCACGGTGCGGACGCCGCCCTGGTCGCCGGCCGGGATGCGGGTGGGCCGGACACCTGCGATGCCCTCTACACCTCGCAACCCGAGGTCGCGCTGCTGGCCCGTGCCGCCGACTGCGTGCCGGTCCTGCTGGCCGATCCGGACACCGGGTGGATCGCCGCCGTCCATTGCGGACGCCCGGGCCTGGCCGCCGGCGTGGTTCCCGCCACGATCGCGGCGGTGCGCGACGCGGGGGGACACCCGAAGGTCGCGTGGATGGGCCCGCACGTGTGCGGTGCGTGCTACGAGGTGCCGGTCCAGCTGCAGGAGCAGGTCGGTGCGATCGTTCCCGCCTCCCGGTCCACGACGTCCTGGGGGACTCCCGCGCTCGACCTCGGTGCCGGCGTACGCGCGCAGCTCGCGGCGGCCGGCATCACCGACGTCCGGGTCGTCGACGTCTGCACGCGCGAGGACCCCAGCTGGCCGTCCTACCGTCGCGACGGCGCGGCCGCCACCCGGTTCGCCGGCGCGATCTGGAGCCATCCGTGAGCGAGCGCCGCGACGAGATCGCCGCCAACCTCGACGCCGTACGCCGTCGCATCGCTGCTGCCTGTGCGGACGCGGGCCGACGCACCGACGACGTGCGGCTCGTCGTCGTCACCAAGTTCTTCCCCGCCTCCGACGTCCGGCTCCTCGCCGACCTCGGCATCACCGACGTCGGCGAGAACCGCCACCAGGAGGCCGAGGCCAAGGCCGCCGAGTGCGCCGACCTCGGGCTGCGGTGGCACTTCATCGGCGGGCTCCAGTCCAACAAGGCCGCGGCCGTGGCGTCGTACGCCGACGTGGTCGAGTCGGTCGACCGCGCCAAGCTCGTCGGCCCGCTGTCCCGCGGCGCCCACTCCCGCGGCCACGACGTCGACGTCCTGCTCCAGGTCAGCCTCGACCCGCCGGGTGCCGATGGTCGGGCCGGGGCCGACCCCGCGGAGCTCGACGAGCTCGCACGCAGGGTCGACGAGGCGGGGATGCTCCGGCTGCGCGGCCTGATGGCCGTCGCGCCGCTGGGTGGAGACCCCGACGACGCCTTCGCGCGGCTCGCGACGATTCACGCCGACCTCCTCGCGCAGCACCCCGACGCGACGGTGCTGTCCGCCGGGATGAGCGGTGACCTCGAGGCGGCGATCCGGCACGGCGCGACACACCTGCGTGTCGGGTCCGCGGTCCTCGGTCCGAGGCCTCGGGACAAGTAATGTCGACAACAGTTATCAGGCGTCCGATCGAGGTCGCCCTGTCTAGCGGAGGAAGACTCTCATGAGCGGCGCGATGAGGAAGATCGGCGAGTACCTCGGCCTGCTCGAGGACACCGGCCACTACGACGACTACGACGGCGACACGGAGACCTCGACCCACGACGCCGTCGACCAGCGTCCGGTCGTGCGCGACCGACGCCCTGCCCCTGTGTCCGACCTCGCCGAGCGCCGTCGACCGGCCTCGGTCCAGACAGGAGTCGTGGCCGAGTTGAGCCGCATCACCACCCTGCACCCCCGCAACTACAACGAGGCCCGTCTCGTCGGTGAGAACTACCGCGACGGCACCCCCGTGATCATGAACCTCAGCGAGATGGACGACAACGACGCCAAGCGCCTCGTCGACTTCGCTGCCGGCCTCATCTTCGCGACCCGCGGATCGATCGAGCGCGTGACCAACAAGGTCTTCCTCCTGTCCCCGCCCAACGTGGCCATCTCCGCCGAGGACAAGGAGCGGATGGCCGAGGACGGGTTCTTCAACCAGAGCTGAGGCAGTCTTCTCCTGTGTACTACTTCGGCCTGACGCTCTACTACATCCTCTTCATCTTCATCGCGTTGCTCTGGATCCGGTTCATCGTGGACTGGGTCCAGGTCTTCGCGCGTCGGTGGGAGCCGCACGGGCCGCTGCTCGTCGCGCTCGAGGGTGTCTACTCCGCGACCGACCCGCCCATCGTCGCGCTGCGCCGGGTCATCCCGCCGCTGCGCATCGGCTCGGTCGCACTCGACCTGAGCTTCCTGCTGGTGATGGTGACGGCTTGGTTGCTGCTCAACGTCGTCCGTACCGTGTTCAGCCTGGGGTGAGGCGTCCCTACGACGCCCGCTCGCACGACCTGCCCGAACCACCCGCCACACGGGTCACTGTGCTGGTGGAGCCGCCGGGCGCTATTGTCTCTGACAGCCAGAGCCACCGTGATATCGAAGAAAGTTTGGTGACGTCATGCCGCTGACGCCTGAGGACGTGAGCAACAAGCGCTTTACGCCTGTCCGGCTCCGCGAGGGCTACGACATGGGTGAGGTCGACCAGTTCCTCGACGAGGTCGAGGCCGAGCTCGCGCGGCTCACCAAGGACAACGACGACCTGCGGGCCAAGCTGTCCGCGGCGCAGTCCGGTGGTGGCTCCTCGGCGCCCGCGCCGGTGTCGTTCGCCGCTCCCGAGCCGGAGCCCGAGCCGGAGCCCGAGCCGGAGCCGGAGCCCGTCGCAGTGGCGGCCCCCGTCCAGCCCGATCCGCCGGTCCGTACGGTCGCCGACGCGTCCAACGCCGCGGCCCGCCTGCTCGAGATCGCCACGCGCAACGCCGACGAGCTCGTCGAGGACGCCAAGAACGAGGCCGACCGCATCGTCGGTGCCGCCCGCACCAAGGCCGAGCGCCTCGAGGGTGAGTCCAAGTCGAAGGCCGACCGCATGGAGGCCGACGCCCGTCAGCGCTCGCAGATGCTCGACTCGGAGACCGCCGAGCGTCGCCAGCAGATGTTCGGCGACCTCGAGAAGGAGCGCGACAAGCTCAACGGCGACGTGGAGACGCTGCGCCAGTTCGAGCGCGAGTACCGCTCGCGTCTGAAGACCTACTTCACCCAGCAGCTGGAGGCCCTCTCGACGGGCAGCGACAGCCAGGCTCCGGTGGACAGCGGTCAGGGTCCGAAGCGCCTGCGCTCGGTCCTGGGCGACGACGAGGGCTGAGCCTCTCGCCACCACCCGCACCACGCTCGACACGAGGACGGTCACCCATCAGGGTGGCCGTTCTCGCATTTCGGCGAGCCGAGGTTGGCCTGCCCCCTACCAGCGGATACCCTCCCTGCGACTGTGTGGCTCGTGCCACACACCGGAGCAGGGGAGGCCCTCGGACATGGCTGGCACCGCGCGCACGTCACTCGCCGGCGCTGCCGCTGCGGCCGCGAAGCGGGTGATCGGCCGGAAGTCGACGGCGAAGTCCCCAGCGAAGGCCCCTGCGGAGAAGCCCGCGCCCGC
This sequence comes from Nocardioides baculatus, assembly GCF_016735675.1. Classification (GTDB taxonomy): domain Bacteria; phylum Actinomycetota; class Actinomycetes; order Propionibacteriales; family Nocardioidaceae; genus Nocardioides; species Nocardioides baculatus. The sequence goes on from NZ_JAERSG010000002.1 coordinate 462,822, forward strand.
CACGAAGGCTCCGGCGAAGAAGGCTCTAGCGAAGAAGGCTCCAGCGAAGAAGGCTCCGGCGAAGAAGGCGGCTTCCGCAGCGAAGGCGCCCGCGAAGAAGGCTCCTGCCAAGAAGGCGCCCGCGAAGAAGGCGGCGCCTGCGGCGAAGGCGCCGGCGAAGAAGACGGCGCCCGCCAAGGCCCCGGCGGCGAAGGCTCCGGCCAAGAAGGCTCCGGCCAAGAAGGCTCCGGCCAAGAAGGCTCCGGCCAAGAAGGCGGCCCCCGCCACGAAGGCTCCGGCGAAGAAGGCTTCGGCCGCGAAGGCTCCCGACCCGAAGGCGCCTGCCAAGAAGGCCCCCGCCAAGAAGGCGCCCGCCAAGAAGGCCCCCGCCAAGAAGGCCCCCGCCAGCAAGGCTCCGGCCAAGAAGGCGGCCCCCGCCACGAAGGCTCCGGCGAAGAAGGCTGCAGCCACGAAGACCCCGGCCGCCCAGGCCACCACGACCGTTCCTGCGAAGAAGGCATCCTCCGTGACCAACTCGGCACCCGCGAAGAAGGCAGCACCCCGCAAGGCGACCCCCGCGAAGCTCGTCGTCCTCGAGGGCGAGGACGCCTGGACGCGCAGCGAGCTCAACGAGGTCGTCAAGGAGCTCAACGAGCACCGTGAGCGCCTCAACGTCTCGATCGGGGAGGCCGAGGAGGAGCTGGCGCGGCTGATGCGCGACGCCGGCGACGGTGCCGGGCACGACCAGGCCGACGTCGGGGCGACGAGCTTCGAGCGCGACCACGAGCTCACCGTGCTGGCACGGGAGCGCGAGACGCTCGACCAGCTCGACCGCGCCCTCGCGCACATCGACGACGGCACCTACGGCGTCTGCGACTCCTGCGGCAACCCCATCGGGAAGAATCGGTTGATGGCGGTGCCGCATGCCACACTGTGCATGTCATGCAAGCAGCGCGAGGAGCGTCGCTGAACTCCAGCGACTCGGCCGATCACGGCCCGTCCCGACGGCGCCCCGACGCGCGTCTCGTGTTCGCGGCGATCGCCGTGGTGGCGTACGTCGCCGACCTGGGGTCGAAGCAATGGGCACTGTCCGCGCTGGTCGACGGTGACAAGCCGCTGATCGGTGACTGGTTCACCCTCCACCTGACCTTCAACCCGGGTGCGGCCTTCAGCACGGGCACCGACTTCACCATCGTTTTCACGGCCCTCGCCGTGGTCGCGGTGGTCGTGGTGCTGTGGCTCAGCCGCCGCGTCCGCAGCTCGGTATGGGCGCTCGCGCTCGGCCTGCTGCTGGGCGGTGTCTCGGGCAACCTCACCGACCGCCTGGTGCGCGACCCCGAGCCGCTGCACGGCCACGTCGTCGACTTCCTCATGCTGCCCAACTGGCCGGTCTTCAACATCGCCGACATCTGCATCAACGTCGCGGCCGGGCTGATCATCCTGCAGACCTTCCGGGGTGTGGCGCTCGACGGGAGCCGCGACGCGGACGACCGTTCCGACGCCGCCTCCGCGACGCAGCCGTGAGCGCCCGCCGATGAGCAGCCACACCGACCAGCGCACCGTCTTCGTCCCCGAGGGGCTGGCGGGGGAGCGCGTCGACGCCGCGATGGCGCGGATGTTCGGGTTCTCGCGCACCAAGGCGGCCGACCTGATCTCGCAGGGCCTCGTGCAGGTCGACGGTGCCTCGGTCGGCAAGAGCGACCGGGTCCACGGCGGGGCGATGCTCGACGTGACCATCCCCGCCGAGCGCGACCCGCTCGAGGTCAGGGCGGAGATCGTCGAGGGGATCCGGATCATCCACGACGACGACGCGATCGTGGTGATCGACAAGCCGGTCGGCGTCGCCGTGCACCCCTCGCCGGGCTGGAAGGGGCCGACGGTCGTCGGTCACCTCGCCGGTGCCGGCTACCGGATCTCGACGTCCGGCGCGAAGGAGCGCGAGGGCATCGTCCAGCGCCTCGACGTCGGCACGTCCGGCGTCATGGTGATCGCGAAGTCCGAGCACGCCTACTCGGTCCTCAAGAACGCCTTCCGCCACCGCACGGTCGACAAGACCTACCACGCCCTCGTCCAGGGCCACCCCGACCCGCTCGCCGGCACCGTCGACGCCCCGATCGGGCGCCACCCGGCCCACGACTACAAGTTCGCCGTGATGGCCGACGGCCGCCACAGCATCACCCACTACGAGACGCTCGAGGCCCACCGCTTCGCGAGCCTGCTCGAGATCCACCTCGAGACCGGGCGCACCCACCAGATCCGCGTGCACATGAGCGCCCTCAAGCACCCGTGCGTCGGCGACCTCACCTACGGCGCCGACCCGACCCTCGCCGCTCGCGTCGGCCTCCAGCGCCAGTGGCTGCACGCCATGCGCCTCGGCTTCGAGCACCCGGAGTCGGGAGACCACGTCATCTACGAGTCGACCTACCCCGACGACCTCGCCCACGCGCTCGATGCCATTCGGGATGAACACTGACGAGATGAACGCTGACGGCCTGACGCTGCGCCCGGCCACCTCCGCCGACCTGACCCAGATCGCGGAGGTCCACCTCGCGTCACGCCACGGCGCGGGCACGGCGTTCCCGCCGCCCGTCCACGCTGACGCGGAGGCCTACGCCTGGGTCGCGAGCTGGGACCTGACGGCGTACGACGTCTGGGTGGCCACCGACGGCGAGCAGGTCGCCGGCTACGCCCGGTGCACGCCGACGTGGCTCGACGACCTCTACGTCCGTCCCGAGCACCAGGGTCGCGGTGTGGGCGCAGCCCTCTTCGACGTGGTGACCTCGCTGCGGCCCGACGGCTTCTGCCTCTGGGTCTTCGAGTCCAACCTGCCTGCGCGCGCGTTCTACCGGAGTCGGGGCTGCCTCGAGCTCGAGCGCACCGACGGAGCGGGCAACGAGGAGAAGGCGCCCGACATCCGGGTCGCCTGGCCCGGCCCCGTCCCGCTTGCCTTCCTGCGTGCGCTGATCGACGAGGCCGACCTCGTGCTCGGCGACGTGCTCGCGCGACGTACGGCGCTCACCCGCGCGGTCCAGTCGGTGAAGCCGTCGGGGGAGCGCGATCCCGACCGCGAGGCGGAGATCGCCCGCCGGGTCGCGGCGGTGGCGCCCGAGCTCGGCGAGGAGCGGGTCGCGCGCATCGTCGACGTGATCATCACCGAGTCCCTGGGGTCTCTGGACCCGTCAGGCTGACGTACGACCGGCCACGCCCCTGCGAGCGTGGCCGGTCGGTGGTGCGTCGGTCGGTCAGAACCCGACGAGGCCCCGCTGCCACACGGCGAGGTCGTCGATCTTGGCGACCAGCGTCTTGTCCTGCAGCCCGTGGGCCTTGCCCCGGGCCTGCTCCAGGATGCGCGCGGCCCGGGCGTGGTCGCCCGCGTCGGCTGCCGCCTGCGCGGCCGCGAGGTAGTCAGCCACGTCACCGCTGAGCTTCACCTGGCGGTTGCCCCCGGTGCCGAGGCCGGAGTTGATCTTCTCGACCTCGGGGAAGGTGATGCAGTTGCCGCCGCCCTCGACGACGCCCGCGGTCCACTCGATGCCGCCGAGCAGGTGCCCGAGGAACAGCGGGTCGGCATAGGAGGACTCGACGTGGCCGGCGCCCTCGTACCAGGAGCGACCGCCCTCGAAGTTGTGGCACCAGGCGATCGGGTGGTCAGCACCCATCCGGCCGCTGCCCGGGTTGTAGGTCGACTCGTCCAGCGTGAGCAGCACGTGCACGTCGGGGCGCGGGTTGGCGGTGAAGTTGTACCACTCGTCGAAGCGGATCCATTCCTTCGGCAGCATCGTCGTCGACGGGTGCGTCGGGCTCTCGACGCGCATGGTCGCGGTCTGCTGCTGGGGGTGGTTGCGGAACCGGGCCGAGCCGCCTGTCAGTCGGCTGAACCACGGCACGGCGTGCATCTCGTCGGTCGCCGCGTGGAGGCCGACGAAGCCACCGCCCTGGCGGATGTAGCCCTGGAACGCCGCCAGCTCGGCGTCGTCGAGCGTGCGCGGAAGGGCGGTGTTGCCGCTGTTGGTCCCGTCGACGGGCGAGGCGAACATGATCGTGGCGTACTGCGAGAGCGCCTCGGTGCTGGTGAACGGCGTCGAGGGCAGCGTCAGGGCGGGCTGGCCGGCAGACTTCCCGGGGATCGGCGGGTCCCACACGTCGACGGTGAAGCCGTTCTCCTCGCCGAGCTTGATCACGGCGTTCGTGGTCTCGTCGATGTGCGAGTGGCGGAAGCCGTAGGTCTTGGCGACGACGAGCACCTTGTAGGGCGCCGCCGCCGACGCGGTGGCCGCACCGGCTACGGCGTCGGGCTCGGCGCCGGCGGGGGCGAACGTCGCCCCGCCCAGCAGGAGCGCACCGGCGCCGAGGCCGGTGGCGAGGAGGGTGAGCGGTCTGTTCATGGGAAGCCTTCCGAGAAATTGTTTGGGACCAGAACAAATTGGGGGACGAGTCGCACGTTAGGTGACGTACGTCACTTCGGTCAACGGCTCTGCAAGGATCGTGCGGTGAGCTCCTCGCCCGGATCCGGCAGCCCTGCGGCGCCCGCACGACTGGGCGCCACGACGTCGGCCGTACGCCAGCACAACCTCGCGACGCTCTTGGAGCGGCTGCACCGACGCGGACCGGCGTCGCGCTCCGAGCTCGGCGCCGGCACCGGGATCAGCCGCTCGACCGTCGCCGACCTGGTGCAGGAGCTGGTCGCCCGCGGCCTCGCCTCGGAGGAGGGCAATGCCGCCCGCAGCGGCCCGGGTCGTCCGTCACCCGTCGTGTCCGTCCGGCCCGAGGGTGCGGTCGTCCTCGCCGCGGAGCTCGGCGTGGACTCGATCACCGTTGCCGCGGTCGGGCTGGGCGGCACCCTGCTCGGCGAGGCGCAGGAGGACGTGGGCCGAGCGCGGCGGACGCCCGAGGCGACCCTCGGCCAGGTGGCCCGGGCGCTGCGGTCGCTCGCGGAGCAGGTTGCGCACGGCACCGTCGCCGGTGTGGGCGTCGCCGTGCCCGGCCTGGTGAGGAGGTCCGACGGGTTCGTCCACCTCGCCCCCAACCTCGGCTGGCGTGACGTTGCGGTCGGGGCGCTGCTGGCCGACCAGATGGGCCAGCCCACGACTCCCGTCCTGGTCGCCAACGAGGCGGACCTCGGGGCCCTCGGCGAGCACCGGCGCGGTGCCGGCCAGGGTCACGACAACCTCGTCTTCGTCTCCGGTGGGGTCGGCATCGGGGCGGGACTCATCCTGGGCGGACGACCGATGCTCGGGTCCGCCGGCTACGCGGGCGAGGCGGGCCACATGCTCGTCAATCCGTCCGGTCGTCCGTGCTCCTGCGGCAAGGTCGGCTGTTGGGAGACCGAGGCAGGGGAGGCGACACTCCTCGGTGGAGCGGGCGGGACGATCGACCCTGCGGCCGCGCGGTGGATCGGTGTCGGCGTGGGCAACCTGGTCAACCTGCTCAACCCCGACGTCGTCGTCCTCGGCGGTTGCTACGGACCGATCTTCGACCAGCTCGTCCCGCACGTCACCCAGGGCGTGGCCTCCCGGGCGCTGGGCCAGAGCCGGGCGGTGGCGCAGATCGTGCCCAGTGCACTCGGCCCAGCCGCACAGCTCCACGGCGCCGCCGAGCTCTGCCTGGCCGAGACGCTCGCGAACCCGACCGTCCGTCGCCGAGGATGAGCGGACTGCCGGCACCCGGCGAGGTCCTGCACTTCAGCGAGGACCCGTCGATCCACGCGTTCGTGCCGCACGTGGCCGCCACCGCGCAGCAGCCGGAGGCCTACGTCTGGACCGTCGACGCCCTCAACAGCCCGTGCTACTGGTTCCCGCGGCAGTGCCCGCGCGTGTGCTCGTGGGACGCCTCGGACGAGGACCAGCCGCGCGTCCACGCCGTCGAGGAGCGCTGGCTGTCCACGATGCGCCGGACCCTGCTCTTCGCCTACCGGTTCGACGCGAACGACTTCGCGCCGTTCGGCGAGCGGCCGCACGCCCACGTGGCCACCCGTCCGGTCGAGCCGCTCGGCCCGCCGGTCGCGGTCGGCGACCTGGTCGCACTGCACGAGCAGCACGGCATCGAGCTGCGCGTGCTGCCGGAGCTGGAGCCCTGGTTCACCGAGGTGCGCGAGCGCGGCCTGGAGTTCTCCGGCATCCGGATGGGCAACGCCGGCATCGGCCCGGGCGGGCCCTTCCCGACCCGCCGCTGACCCGGTGTCGCGATCCCCGGTTACCCGGGGAAACTGGAGGTTCCCGTGCGAAGTTTCGCGGGCAAGGCTCCAGTTTCCCCGGGTAACCGGGGAAACCGACCGCGCCCACCACGAGGCAGGATGGCCGCATGCTGCTGTACGACGACGTGATCGAGGAGTACCGCGACTTCGCGACGTACGCCGCCGGCGACTCGCCGTGCTTCGAGGCGTGGGCGCTGGGGGTCGCCGCGGACCCCGAGGTGCTGGCGTGGCTCGGCACGCTGCCGCCGATCAAGCGGCAGCCCAACCTGGTGTTCGCCGCCGCCCGCTGGCACGGCGCACCGGCACCCGGGCCGTACGCCGGCCTGCGCCGCGTGCTGCTCGAGCACGAGGCCGAGGTGCGGGCGACCGTGCTGTCGCGGGCGACCCAGACCAACGAGGCGGGGCGGCTCGCCACCCTCACCCCGGTCCTCGCCCTCGTCGGGGGTCCGCTCGCCCTGATCGAGGTCGGCGCGAGCGCCGGGCTGTGCCTCCACCCGGACCGGTACGACTACGCGTGGCCGCCGCTCGGCGAGCTGCGGGGGAGCGGCGGACCGACCCTGACGGCCACCGCGACCGGATCCCTCCCCGTGCCGGTCCGGCACCCGGAGGTCGCCTGGCGCGGAGGGGTCGACCTCAACCCCCTCGACGTCGCGGACGCGGACGCGATGGCCTGGTTGGAGAACCTGGTCTGGCCCGAGCAGGACGAGCGGCGCGAGCGCCTGCGCGCGGCCGTGGAGGTGGCCCGCCGCGAGCCTCCGCTGCTCCGGCGCGGCGACCTCTTCGACCACCTCCCCGCGCTGCTGGAGCAGGCCGCGCCGCACGGCACGCCCGTGGTGTTCCACTCGGCGGTCATCGCCTACCTCGAGGAGCCCGACCGGCGCCGGTTCCACGACCTGATGAGCGGCCTCGTGGCGGAGGGCCGCTGCCGCTGGATCAGCAACGAGGGTCGCCGTGTCCTGCCCGACGTGACCGGCGACGCGGAGGTCCCGTCGGGACGCTTCGTGACCGCGCTGGACGGGGTCCCGGTGGCCTGGAGCCACGGTCACGGCCACGCCCTCGACTGGCTGTGACGAGGGACGGCCGGGAGGCGAAATGCCGGCGAGTGTCCTGTCGGTGGGGCCGTGCACACTGACGTAGGCTGACTGCTCTTCCCCCTCTCCGACTGCACGACCGGTCCGACGAGTCGAGCAGTCAGCAGTCCCGCCAGCCCGTAGACCAGGGCTGGCACCCGTCAGCGACCCACGAAAGGTGCGGAAGTCTCCTCCATGTCGGCCGTTGCCCCTGACAGCTTCGTGCACCTGCACGTCCACACCGAGTACTCCATGCTCGACGGGGCCTCGTTGCTCGACGGCCTCTTCACCCGCACCAGCGAGCTCGGCATGCCGGCGATCGCGATGACCGACCACGGCAACCTCCACGGCGCCTACGACTTCTACAGCAAGGCCCGGCGCCACGGGGTGAAGCCGATCATCGGCATCGAGGCCTACATCACCCCCGGCACGCAGCGCGGCGAGCGTCGCCGGGTGCGCTGGGGGCAGGGCGACCTCGCCGAGGAGGGTGGCAACGACGTCGCGGGCGGCGGCGCCTACACCCACATGACGATGTGGGCCGAGAGCACCGAGGGCATGCGCAACCTCTTCCGGCTCTCGTCGCGCTCCAGCATGGAGGGCTACTTCTACAAGCCCCGCATGGACAAGGAGATCCTCGCCGAGCACAGCGAGGGCATCATCGTCAGCACCGGCTGCCCCAGCGGCGCGATCCAGACGCGGCTGCGCCTCGGCCAGTACGACGAGGCGGTGCGGGAGGCCGGCGAGCTCCAGGACATGTTCGGGCGCGACAGCGTGTTCCTCGAGCTGATGGACCACGGGATCGACATCGAGAAGCGGGTCCGCGACGACCTGCTGCGCCTCGGCAAGCAGATGGGCATCCCGCCGATCGCCACCAATGACTCCCATTACAACAACCCGGAGGACGCCGCCGCCCACGACGCCCTGATCTGCGTCGCCTCCGGCAAGCGGCTCTCCGACACCAACCGCCTCAAGTTCGACGGCGGCGGCTACTACATCAAGTCGGCTGCCGAGATGCGCGAGCTCTGGGCCGACCGCTTCGGCATGCCCGAGGCCTGCGACAACACCCTCGCCATCGCCGAGCGGTGCGAGGTCGAGTTCACCGAGTCCACCGGTGGCTACATGGCCCGCGCCGACGTCCCGGCGGGCGAGACCGAGGACTCGTGGTTCCGCAAGGAGGTCTGGCGCGGCATCGAGGCCCGCTACCCCGGCGAGCGGCTCGACCAGGAGGTGCGCGACCGGGTCGAGATGGAGCTGGCGATCATCTCCCAGAAGGGCTATTGCGGCTACTACCTCGTGGTCGCCGACTTCATCAACTGGGCCAAGGACAACGGCATCCGCGTCGGTCCCGGCCGCGGGTCGGGTGCCGGCTCCATCGCGGCCTACGCGCTGCGCATCACCGACCTGTGCCCCCTCGAGCACGGCCTGTTCTTCGAGCGGTTCCTCAACCCCGAGCGCCCCTCGATGCCCGACTTCGACATCGACTTCGACGACGCCCGTCGTGGTGAGGTCATCAACTACGTCAGCGACAAGTACGGCGCCGAGCGCGTCGCGCAGATCGCGACGTTCGGCCGGCTCAAGGCGAAGGCCGCGATCAAGGACGCCGCCCGCGTGCTCGACCACGGCTTCGCGATCGGCGACCGGATCACCAAGGCCTACCCGGCCGACGTGATGGGCAAGGGTGTCGCGCTCAAGGACATCTTCAACCCCGACCACAAGCGCTACCGCGACGGCGGCGAGTTCCGTGCGCTGCACGAGCAGGACCCCGACGTCCGCACGATCTACGAGACAGCGGTCGGCCTCGAGGGCCAGATCCGCAACTGGGGCGTGCACGCGGCCGGCGTGATCATGTCGAGCGAGCCGCTGATCGACATCGTCCCGATCATGTCCCGTCCGCAGGACGGAGCGGTGATCACCCAGTTCGACTACCCGATGTGCGAGTCGCTCGGGCTGGTCAAGATGGACTTCCTCGGTCTGTCCAACCTCCGCATCCTCGACGACGCGATCGCCAACATCAAGGTCAACCGTGACGAGACGGTCGTCCTGGAGGAGCTCGGGTTCGACGACCGGGCGACCTACGAGCTGATGGGACGCGGCGACACGCTGGGCGTCTTCCAGCTCGACGGCTCGGGCATGCGCTCCCTGCTCCGCTCGCTGCAGCCCGACGCGTTCGCCGACATCACCGCGGTCTCCGCGCTCTACCGACCGGGCCCGATGGGCGCCGACTCGCACAACAAGTACGCCCGCCGCAAGAACGGTCGCGAGCCGATCGAGCCGATCCACCCGGCTCTCGCCGAGGCGCTCGAGCCGGTGCTCGGGGAGACCTACGGCCTGATCGTCTACCAGGAGCAGGTGATGGCCATCGCCCAGGTGCTGGCCGGCTTCACCCTGGGTGCCGCCGACAACCTGCGTCGCGCGATGGGCAAGAAGAAGAAGGAGGAGCTCGACAAGCAGTACGCCGGCTTCCAGGCCGGCATGCTCGAGCGCAGCTTCCCGCAGGTCGCGATCGACAAGCTGTGGGAGATCCTGCTCCCGTTCTCCGACTACGCCTTCAACAAGTCGCACTCCGCCGCCTACGGCGTCATCACCTACTGGACCGCCTACCTCAAGGCCAACTACCGGACCGAGTACATGGCCGCCCTCCTGACGTCGGTGAAGGACGACAAGGACAAGATGGCGATCTACCTCAACGAGTGCCGCCGGATGAAGATCCAGGTGCTGCCGCCGGACGTCAACGAGTCCCACGCCGACTTCACCCCGGTGGGCAACGACATCCGCTTCGGCCTCACCGCCGTGCGCAACGTCGGCCACAACGTCGTCGCCGGCATCGTCGCGGCACGCGAGGAGAAGGGCCGCTACGTCGACTTCAACGACTTCATGGAGAAGGTCCCCGCGCTGGTCTGCAACAAGCGCGTCGTGGAGTCGCTGATCAAGGCCGGCGCCTTCGACGACATGAAGCACCGGCGCCGCGCCCTCGCCGCCGTGCACGAGACGGCCGTCGACCAGTTCGTCGACCTCAAGAAGAACGAGGCGATCGGCCAGGACTCGCTCTTCGGCGGCCTCAGCGAGGACGACGCCGGCTTCGGCGTGAGCGTGACGATCCCCGACATCGACGACTGGGACAAGATGACCCTGCTCGGGCACGAGCGGGAGATGCTCGGCCTCTACGTCTCCGACCACCCGTTGCTCGGCCTCGAGCACGTGCTGTCCCAGGGCACCGACTGCACGATCGGCCAGCTGCTGCTCGACGAGGAGCGTGCCCACGGCTCGACCTTGACGGTCAGCGGCCTGGTCACCTCGGTGCAGCGCAAGATCACCAAGCGGGGTGACCCGTGGGCGACGATCACGCTCGAGGACCTCGACGGCGCCATCGAGGTGCTGCTGTTCCCGAGCGCCTACACCCTGGCCTCGACGCTCCTGGTCGAGGACGCGATCGTCCGGATCAAGGGCCAGCTGTCCCGCGACAAGGAACAGCCCGAGCTGCGCGCCCAGGAGGTCACGGCACCCGACCTGACGCACGGGCCCACGGGCCCCGTCGTGATCAGCCTGCCGTCCACGCGCTGCACGCCGCCGGTCGTGGCCCAGCTGCGCGACGTCCTCGGCACCCACCCGGGCATGACCGAGGTGCAGCTGCGGCTGCTGACCCGCAGCTCCACCAAGGTGCTGCGCCTCGACGACAACCTGCGCGTCACCCCGAGCCCGGCGCTCTTCGCCGACCTCAAGCAGCTGCTGGGTCCCGGATGCCTGACCGGATGAGCGGATCCCGGTCCGTGCTCACGCACCTGGCGCTGACGGTGGTGGGCTTCCTGGTCGCCGGCGCCGCGGGTGGGCTGCTGTGGGAGCGGCTGTCCGACCCCACGGCAGGCCTGACCTACGACAACCAGTGGTACCTCGAGCCCGCCGGTCCCGACGTCGCCTTCCAGTCCGTCGCGCTCTTCGTGGTGATCGCCTTCCCGCTCGGCGTCGTCCTCGCGTCCGTGGCCGCGCTGTGGCGCGACGGCGAGATGGCCACCGTCCTCACCGTGCTCGTCGCCGCCGCGGCCGCCGGCCTCGTGATGTACGCCGTCGGCACCTCGCTCGGTCCGCCCGACCCGCAGGTCCTGGCCGCGGGCAGCCCCGACTACACACCTCTTCCGGGCGGCCTCGGCCTGACCGCCCCCGACCGCGGCCGTACACCCTGGATGTCGACCGCCCTGGCCGCCTTCCCGGCGGGTGCGATGACTGGTCTGGTCGGGATGTTTCTCTTCGGCACACAGGGGTTGGCGCGGCGCTCGCGTGGGTAGGCTGAGCGCGACCACAAGTGGGCCGTCCCGAGCCGTTCGGGACACGTGCAGCGGGGGAGCAGAACTGTCATGACCACCACACCGGGGAGCCCGGAGTACCTCGACGGATCGAGCGACGGACCGACCGGTCCGCAGGGTCCGGAAGGGTCCGCCCACGCGGGCGACCACGGCAACGACAACCGCAAGCGCCTGATCGCCCTCGGCGCGATCGTGGCCGGCGGTGCCGTCGTTGCCGGCGGCGCCTGGGCCGCCACCAGCTTCTTCGCGACGGGCGCGCAGCCGGCCGAGGCCCTTCCCGACTCGACGATCGCCTACATGAGCGTCGACCTCGACCCGAGCGGCGGCCAGAAGATCGAGGCCATCAAGATGCTCAGGAAGTTCCCGGCCTTCACCGACAAGGTCAACCTCGACACCGACGACGACCTGCGCGAGCGGTTCTTCGAGGAGGTCACGAAGTCAGGTGAGTGCCAGGACCTCGACTACGCCGCCGACGTCAAGCCGTGGCTCGGCTCGCGCGCGGCCATGGCTGCCGTCGACCTCGGCGAGGACGAGCCGGCGCCGGTCGGGGTGGTCCAGGTCACCGATGCCGGGAAGGCCGAAGACGGCATGGCGACCCTCGTCGAGAAGTGCGGCGGCGCCGAGGACACGGGCGACGGTGCCGGTGGCTGGGTCGTCGACGGTGACTGGATGGTCATCGCCGAGACCGAGGAGATCGCCCAGCAGGTCGTCGACGCGACCGACGGCGGCACGCTCTCCGGCGACGCGGCCTTCGGCCAGTGGACCGGGGAGGCGGGCGACGACGGCTTCATGACGATGTACGTCGCCAAGGCCGCTGCTCAGTACCTCAACGACGCCGCTGGCATGGGCGCCATGCTCGGCGGCATGCCGATGGACGGCAGCGAGATGGGCGACGAGCAGGTGCCCGAGGAGCTCCAGCAGCTGATCGACAAGTTCGACGGCGCGGCTGCCACCGTGCGCTTCGACGACGGTGCCGTCGAGGTCGAGTACGCCATGTCCAACTACCAGGAGGACATGACGAAGTTCCTCGACTCCGAGACCGGCGTCGACATGGTCGGCAGCCTGCCGGAGGACACCGTCGCTGCGATGGGCTTCAGCCTGGAGAAGGGCTGGGCCGACGCCCTCTACGACTACCTGAAGAAGAGCCTGCCCAGTGAGGCCGACACCTTCGACGAGCAGCTCGCGCAGTTCGAGGACGAGACCGGGCTGGCGTTTCCCGAGGACGTCGAGACCCTGCTGGGCGAGGGTGTGACCGTCTCGCTGGGCAGCGGCATCGACCCCGACGCGATCACCAACGGCGGACCGGGCGAGGTCCCCGCCGGCATCCGCATCAAGGGCGACGCCGACGAGATCCAGTCGGTGCTCGACAAGATCAGCGAGCTCGCCGGTCCCGAGGCCGCGGAGTTCCTCCAGGTGTCCGAGGGCGACGGCTACGCCGTGCTCGCGCTCCAGGACGACTACCGCAGCAAGCTCGAGAGCGGTGGCGACCTCGCCGGTAGCGACGGCTACGCGAAGGTCGTCGACAGCGGCGACGCCCAGACGGTGATCTACGTGAACTTCGACGTCGACGACGACTGGCTGGTCCGGCTCTCCGACGAGATGGGCGGCGGCGCCGAGGTCAGCGACAACCTCGCCCCGCTCTCCGCGTTCGGTGTCACCGGCTGGGTCGACGGCGACGTCGTCCACGGCCAGCTCAAGCTGACGACCAACTGATCGAGCGGCGTGAGGGGGATCCCGGACGCCCGGAATCCTCCTCGCACACCGCCGGTGCTTGTGTCGTACGCCCGCGCTAGCGCCCGATGGGGGCGGTCGCCGCTCCGGTGACCGCCACCAGGTCGGTCGGGGCGAGCTCGAGGTCGAAGCCGCGCCGCCCGCCCGACACCAGGATCGTCGCGTGCTCCAGCGCGCTCGCGTCGAGGACGGTCCGGTGCGGGCGTTTCTGCCCGACGGGCGAGATGCCGCCGGCGACGTAGCCGGTGGCCCGCTCTGCGGCGGCGACCTCGGCCATCACCGCCTTGCTCCCCCCGAGCGCCCGTGCCAGGGCCTTCAGGTCGAGCTGTCCGGTCACCGGGACGATGCCGACGACCAGCGTGCCGTCGAGGGAGGCCAGCAAGGTCTTGAACACCCGCGCCGGGTCCACGCCGAGCGCCTCGGCCGCCTCGGTGCCGTACCCTTCGTGACGGGCGCTGGGCGCCCTCCTCAGGGACCGATCAGTCATCAAGGAATCGTGCTCGTAGGACCGCACCTCGTAGGCGATGCCGGCGGCGGTCAGCGCGACGGTGGCCGGCGTGCCGCCGACCGCGCGGCTCTTCTTCGCCATCCTCGTGACCGGGTCAGTTCGGCGACCAGGCCGTGCGGGCGACCTGGGTGGCGGGGAGCGAGGGGATCACGTTGATCGCGCGGAGCTCCTCGGTCAGCAGCCGGGTGACCAGCATGAGGCGCTCGGTGGCGTCGGTGGCCTCCAGCAGCGACTGGCGCTCGGCCATCGGGAGCGGGGTCAGGGCCGACAGGGTCCAGGCGAGGTAGTCGGGGTCGCGGGGGAGGGTGCCGCTGAACGGGTCGCCCTGGAGCTCGGTCATCGCGGCCCGGAAGGCCGTGAAGGTGGCCCGCGCCTTGTCGAGCACCTCGGTCGGCACCTCGACCTCCGGCTCGGGCAGCACCGCGACGACGCCGTGCGGGAAGTCGGAGCCGCGCTGCATCTCCTCGAGCATCAGCCGCTCGCGCGCGACCGCCACGATGTCGAAGGTGCCGTCGTCGCGCCGCTCGACCTCGGTGAGCTGGAGCACGCACCCGACGCGGTAGACCGACTGGGCGCCGTGCTCGCCGACCTCGTAGCCCTCGCGGATCGCGACGGTGCCGAAGACCCGCTCGGCCGGGTCGGCGACCTCCATCAGGTGCCGGACGAGCATCCGGTAGCGGTCCTCGAAGACGTGGAGCGGCACGCTCATGCCCGGGAACACCACGGTGCTCAGCGGGAACATCGGCAGCTGGTCACTCACGTGACCTACCTAACCACCCGCGTCCACGGTGCACCCACGACTCGGGAACGACCCGCCGGGGAACCTAGACTCGCCCCATGTCCATGATCCGCCGCATCGACCTGCGGGGCGCCGATCCGGCGTCCGTCGACTACCGCGCGAGCGTGCCTCGCGCCGAGTTCGACGTCGAGGCCGCGACGCATCAGGTGCAGCCGATCATCGACGCCGTCCGGACCCGCGGGGTCGAGGCGATCGTCGAGCTGTCGGCCCGCTTCGACGGCGTGGACCGTGACGAGATCACCGTGCCGCGGGAGGCGCTCCAGACCGCGCTGGCCGAGCTCGACCCGGCCGTGCGCGCGGCGCTCGAGGAGTCCGTACGCCGCCTGCGCGCCACGTGCGAGGCCGAGCTCGAGCGCGACGTGACCAGCGAGGTGGCGCCCGGTGCGGTCGTCACCCACCGCAAGGTGCCGATCGACCGCGTCGGCCTCTACGTCCCCGGCGGCCTCGCGCCGCTGGTCAGCAGCGTCGTGATGAACGTCGTCCCCGCGCAGGTGGCGGGAGTCCGCTCGATCGCGCTGGCGAGCCCGCCGCAGAAGAACCGCGAGGGTCTTCCCGAGCCGACGATCATGGCGGCGTGCGCGCTGCTCGGCGTCGACGAGGTGTACGCCGTCGGCGGCGCGCAGGCGATCGCGATGTTCGCCCACGGTGCCGGCCCGTGCCGGCCGGTCGACCTCGTGACCGGGCCCGGCAACATCTACGTCGCCGCCGCCAAGCGGCTGGTGCGCGGTATGGTCGGCATCGACTCCGAGGCCGGCACGACCGAGATCGCGATCCTCGCGGACGACTCGGCCGATCCGGCGTTCGTCGCGGCCGACCTGATCAGCCAGGCCGAGCACGACCCGATGGCCGCCTCGGTGCTGGTGACCGACTCGCTCGCGCTGGCCGACGCCACCGAGGCCGAGCTCGACAAGCAGGTCTTCGCGACCCGCCACACCGAGCGGATCCGTACGGCACTCGGCGGCTCGCAGTCCGCGATCGTGCTCGTCGACGACATCGACCAGGGCGTGCAGGTCGTCGACGCCTACGCCGCCGAGCACCTCGAGATCCAGACCCGTGACGCGGCGGCAGTCGCTGCCCGCATCCGCAACGCCGGAGCGATCTTCGTCGGGCCGTGGGCGCCGGTGTCGCTCGGCGACTACGCCGCCGGCTCCAACCACGTGCTGCCCACCGCCGGCTGCGCCTGCCACTCCAGCGGCCTCTCGGTGCGTGCGTTCACCCGGTCGATGCACGTCGTCGACTACTCGCAGGCCGCGCTCGCCGAGGTCGCCGACCACGTGGTCACGCTGGCCGAGGCCGAGGACCTGCCGGGTCACGGCCAGGCCGTCTCCGTCCGGTTCGACCAGTGAGCAGGCCGTTCCCCCCGCTGCGTGACGAGCTGCGGGGGATCGAGCCCTACGGCGCGCCGCAGATGTCGCACGAGCAGGCGCCGGTGCAGCTCAACGTCAACGAGAACCCCTACGCGCCCTCCGACGCGCTGGCGGCCTCGCTCGCGACCGCGATCTCGACCGTCGCCGCCGACCTCAACCGCTACCCGGACCGTGAGTTCGTCGCGCTCCGCGAGGAGCTCGCGGGCTACCTCAACACCTCGGGCGGCAGCGGCATCACGCCACGCATGGTGTGGGCGGCCAACGGGTCCAACGAGGTGATGCAGCAGCTGCTCCAGGCCTTCGGCGGCCCGGGGCGGACGGCGCTCAGCTTCGCGCCGACGTACTCGATGTATCCGGAGTACGCCCGCAACACCCTCACCGAGTGGACCGTCGGTCACCGCGAGGAGGACTTCGGGCTCGACCTCGAGCGGGCCCGGGCGCTCATCGAGGACGTGCGCCCCGCCCTCGTGCTCCTGCCCAGCCCCAACAACCCGACCGGCACGGCCCTGCCGCCCGAGGCGGTGTCGATGCTCTGCGAGGCGGTCGGTGACGGCGGGCTGCTCGTGGTCGACGAGGCCTACGGCGAGTTCCGCCGCTCGGGCACGCCGAGCGCCCTGGAGCTGCTGCCGCACCACCGCAACCTCGTGGTCACCCGCACGATGAGCAAGGCCTTCGCGCTCGCCGGCGCGCGGCTCGGCTACCTGGCCGCGGACCCGGCGATCTGCGACGCGCTGCGGATCGTGCGGCTTCCCTACCACCTCTCCGCCACGACGCAGGCGACCGCGAGCGTCGCGCTGTCGTACGTCGACGAGCTGCTGGCGCACGTCGACGACCTGCGGGTCGAGCGCGACGCCACGGTGACCTGGTTGCGCGGGCAGGGCCTCGACGTGGCCGACTCCGACGCCAACTTCGTCCTGTTCGGCCGGTTCGCCGACCGGCACGCGGTCTGGCAGGGTCTGGTCGACCGTGGCGTGCTGATCCGCGAGACCGGGCCGGACGGCTGGCTGCGCGTCTCGATCGGCACCGCGGATGAGATGGCAGCGTTCCGCTCGGCGCTCACCGAGACAATGACCCAGACCCAGCAGGCCGAGCAGACCCAGCAGATGGAGGAGTCGCGATGACTCGCGTGGCGAAGATCGAGCGCACGACCAAGGAGTCCCAGGTCACGGTCGAGGTCGACCTCGACGGCACCGGGCGCTCCGACGTGTCCACGGGCGTCGGGTTCTACGACCACATGCTCGACGCCTTCGCGCGCCACTCGCTCGTCGACCTCGTCGTACACACCAGCGGCGACACCCACATCGACGCCCACCACTCCGTCGAGGACACTGCGATCGTCCTCGGCCAGGCGCTGCGCGAGGCGCTGGGCGACAAGTCCGGCATCCGTCGCTTCGGCGACGCCACCGTGCCCCTCGACGAGGCGCTCGTCCAGGCGGTCGTCGACGTCTCGGGCCGCCCCTACTGCGTGCACACCGGCGAGCCCGAGGGCCAGGTCTACGCCGCGATCGGTGGCTCCGGCGTGCTCTACGCCGGCTCGCTCACCCAGCACGTCTTCGAGTCGATCGCCCAGCACGGCCACTTCGGGCTGCACGTCCGCGTGCTCGCCGGCCGCGACCCGCACCACATCGTCGAGGCGCAGTTCAAGGCGTTCGCCCGGGCGTTCCGCGACGCCGCCGCCATCGACCCGCGCGAGACGGGCGTGCCCTCCACCAAGGGCTCCCTGTGACCGGTGCGTCGGGTCCGGACGTCGTCGTCCTCGACTACGGCTCGGGCAACCTGCGGTCCGTCGTGCGCGCCGTCGAGCGTGCCGGGGCGTCGGTCACCCTGACCTCCGACTTCGACACCGCGCTCGCGGCCGACGGGCTCGTCGTGCCGGGTGTGGGGGCGTACGCCGCCTGCATGCAGGGGTTGCGTGCGATCAAGGGCGAGCGCATCATCGGCCGGCGCCTCGCGGGCGGGCGACCGGTGCTCGGCATCTGCGTCGGCATGCAGATCCTGTTCGCCGGAGGCGTCGAGCACGGCGTGGAGACCGACGGGTGCGACGAGTGGCCCGGCCTCGTGACGCGCCTCGAGGCCGACGTGGTGCCGCACATGGGCTGGAACACCGTCGAGGTGCCGGAAGGCACGCGGCTCTTCGCCGGCATCGAGGACGAGCGGTTCTACTTCGTGCACTCCTACGCCGCGCGGACGTGGGACCTCGTCACCAACGACCGCACCCGGGCACCGCTCGTCACCTGGGCCGAGCACGGCGGCGACCGCTTCGTCGCGGCCGTGGAGAACGGACCGCTGACCGCGACCCAGTTCCACCCCGAGAAGTCCGGTGACGCTGGTGCAGACCTGTTGCGCAACTGGGTCGCCAGCATCCGCGCCTGAGGGTTAATTTCTCGTCCATGACGGGGACGATGAGCATGAACCAGATCATCCACGCGGCCGTGCGCCGCGACGTGGCCCGGACCGGGCAGGCGCTGCGCGGCATGCGCGACGGGGACGGTGACCGAGCACGACAGATCCAGACGGCCTGGGGCAACCTGGTCCGCGAGCTGACGCACCACCACGAGGCCGAGGACGAGCTGCTGTGGCCGTTCCTCCAGTCGCGCGGCGTGGCGCTGTCGCTCCTCGAGGAGATGGAGGCCGAGCACGTCGCGATGAAGTCGGCCCTCTCGTCGGTGAGCGCGAGCCTCGCGTCGCTCGTCGCGGCGCCGACCGCGGCCAACGCCAGTGCCGCGGCCGACGCGGTCGATCGGGCCGAGGTCGTCATCAACGGCCACCTCGAGCACGAGGAGCGCGACGTCGAGGCACCGATGGGCGACCTCGAGAGCGACCCGGAGTTCAAGGAGCTGGCCAAGAAGCTGCGCCCCGCGAGCATGGTCGACGCCGCCAACGCGCTCGCCTGGATGGACGACGGCGCGGGGGAGCGGGAGCGTACGGCGCTCCGGTCCACCATCCCCGGCCCGGTCGTCGCGGTGCTGACCAAGGTCGTCGCCCGCCGTTACAACCGCGAGGTCGCCCCGGTCTGGCGCTGATCAGTTCGCGATCGCTCCGAGGTGGCCCTCGCCGACCGGCACCAGGCTCGCGTCGACCCGGCCACGGACCGACCGGGCGGTGATCATGCTCAGCACGGGCGCCACGACGGCACTCGCGGCCACGCGCGACCCGCAGGGCTCGCACGCGTGGTGGCTGGACACCGCACGCCCCGGACCGTGCTCCACCACGCTCCGGTGCACCGTGGTCCGACTGCAGGCGTCGCACGTGGCGACGTGGTGGATGGTCGTCTTCATGCCGTCGAGCATCCTGCCGGGGCGTGGGGTCGGGGCGGGATCGTCGTAGAACCACCCGATGTGATGGTGACGTGGGTCACGACATGGCCCGAAGGTGCGCGGACTTTACCGACGACCATGCTCCGACCGGCCGACCCCGTGCTCATCGGCCTCGGCCAGCCGCTTCAGGTTGAGCAGCTGCTTGCGGGCCATGACCAGGTCGCCGACCGAGACAGCAGGGGCGAGCCAGCGGCTGCCGCCCATGACGACCTTGAGCAGGAGGCGCGTCGTCCCGTCGTCCTGCCGCAGGACGACGTACGACATGTGCGCTCCCATGATCCGCGCCGTCAGCTCGCGACCGGGGTCCACCGCCACGACGCGGCCCTGGTCGCGTCCGAGCGCTCGGGTGAAGGGGTCGCCCTTGACCGGCTCCGGCACGTCCCGCAGCTCGCGTGGCGACCTCCGGCCGAGGTTGTCGACGAGGTCGTAGGAGTACGGCGCGATCCGCACCTGGCGCACCCGCGCCCACACCGTCGCGGCGTCGGCGTGGACCGTCACACCGCGCCACGCCTCGAGCGCAGGACGGCGCACGACGTCGTCGCAGCCGTAGCGCCGCGCCACCTCCGCTTCGCTCACACCCCACCGGTCGCCGATCACGGTTCCACGCTACTGACCGCGCAGACGCGCAGGCAGTGGTCCCGCCCCGACATCCGCGCCACGCCCACCCGTCGACTCCTATGCTGCGCGTCATGGCGAGCGACGACGCTCCGGCTTACGAGGTCCGGCCCGCACGGGTGGGGGACGAGGACGGCATCTGCGCCGTCTGTCGTGCCGGGTTCGCGGAGTCGTCGGCCGGTCTGCTGTCGCCGGCCACCGTCGAGCGACGCTCGGAGGAGTACTACAACCCGGCGCGGGTGCGCCACGAGATCCTCACCGGCGGTGTCGACCACCGGTGGCAGGGGTACGTCGTGGCGGTCTCGCGTCCCGGGGACGTGCTCGGCGCTGCGGGTGGTGGCATCACGGACGGGACCGTCGGCCACCTCTACGTCCTCTACCTCGACCCGGCGCTCCGGGGGCGTGGCATCGGCACGGCCCTCCTCGACGTCGTCACCGACCAGCAGCGTGAGACAGGCGTGGTCGAGCAGTGGGTGTCGGTGACGGAGGGGAACGACCTCGGCATCCCCTTCTACCTCGCGCGCGGCTTCGTCGTCCGCGACCGGGTCGTCTACGGGACGACCGGGGAGGGGACCCCCGAGGCGTGTTCGCTGCGGATGAGCCGCCCGGTCTGACGACCCCGCCGTCTCGCCGAGCCACCGTGCGTACGACCGTGGATTCCGTCGCTCCTAGGATCGGGGCATGCCCAGCACTCCCGAGCAGCCCTACCTCGAGCTCCTGCCCGCCGTCGACATCAAGGGCGGACAGGCCGTCCAGCTGGTGCAGGGCGTCGACGGCTCGGAGAAGCGGTTCGGCGACCCGATCGAGGCGGCGCTGCGCTGGCAGGAGGCGGGCGCGGAGTGGATCCACCTCGTGGACCTCGACGCCGCCTTCGGGCACGGGCACAACCGCGAGCTCCAGGCCCGGATCGTCGGCACGCTCGACATCCGGGTCGAGATGAGCGGCGGGATCCGCGACGACGAGTCGCTGGAGGCGGCGATGGCCACGGGCTGTCGCCGGGTCAACATCGGCACCGCCGCGCTCGAGCAGCCGGAGTGGTGCGCGCGGGCGATCGCGACGTACGGCGACCGGGTGGCCGTCGGCCTCGACGTGCGGGGCACGACGCTCGCGGCGCGCGGCTGGACCCGCGAGGGCGGCGACCTCTACGAGACGCTGGCCCGCCTCGACTCCGAGGGCTGTGCACGCTACGTCGTCACCGACGTCAACAAGGACGGGATGCTCCAGGGCCCCAACCTCCAGCTCCTGCGCGACGTCTGCGCGGCCACCGACAAGCCGGTGGTCGCCAGCGGGGGAGTGACCACGCTCGACGACATCCGCGCGCTGATGGGCCTCGTCGGCGAGGGCGTCGAGGGCGCCATCGCGGGCACCGCGCTCTACGAGGGCCGGTTCACGCTCGAGGACGCCCTCGCCCTGACCAGGGGCGCCTGAGGCATGGAGTTCTGGGAGTACCGCACCCGGCTGGCGGCCTACGTCCTGATGGTCGACGACCAGGACCGCGCGTTGCTCGCCTGGTGGAACGGCGAGGGGCACAGCGACCCCGAGTGGTCGCTGCCCGGCGGCGGGATCGACTACGACGAGTCGATCATGGCCGGCGTGGTGCGCGAGGTCTTCGAGGAGACCGGCTACCACGTCGAGCCGGGCGCGCTGCTGGCCGAGCACCACTTCACGGCTCAGGGGCGGAGCTTCGACGGCCCGTTCAAGTCGCAGCGGTTCGTCTTCGAGGCGACCATCACCGGTGGTGAGCTCGGGACCACCGAGGTCGACGGCTCGACCGACTACGCGCGGTGGGTGCCCCTGGTCGAGCTCGAGGGACAGCCGCGCTCGGAGATCGTCGACATCGCCCTCGCCGCCCGCGAGAAGAAGGTGGCCAGCCGATGACCCTCGCGATCCGCGTGATCCCGTGCCTCGACGTCGACGGCGGCCGCGTCGTCAAGGGCGTGAACTTCCAGGGGCTCCGCGACGCCGGTGACCCCGTCGAGCTCGCCCGGCTCTACGACGCCGAGGGCGCCGACGAGCTCACCTTCCTCGACATCTCCGCCTCCCACGAGGGCCGTGCCACCACGATGGAGGTGGTCAGCCGCTGCGCGGAGGAGGTCTTCGTCCCGCTCACCGTGGGAGGCGGCGTCAGCAGCGTCGACGACGTCGACCGGCTCCTGCGCGCCGGGGCGGACAAGGTCGCGGTCAACACTGCCGCGATCCACCGGCCCGAGCTGGTCGCGGAGATCGCCGACCGGTTCGGCAACCAGGTGCTGGTGCTGAGCGTGGACGCACGTCGCGCCACGTCGGCGGAGCAGCGCACCGCGAGCGGTTTCGAGGTCACCACCCACGGCGGCCGCAAGAGCGCCGGTCTCGACGCGATCGAGTGGGCCGTCCGGGCCGCCGAGCTGGGAGCAGGGGAGATCCTGCTCAACGCGATGGACGCCGACGGCACGACCGACGGCTTCGACCTCGAGCTGATCCGGGCCGTGCGCCGCGAGGTGAGCATCCCGGTCATCGCGAGCGGGGGAGCGGGCGCGGTCGAGCACTTCCCGCCGGCCGTCGAGGCAGGCGCCGATGCCGTGCTCGCGGCGACCGTCTTCCACTTCGGGACGCTCAGCATCGCCGACGTCAAGGCCGGTCTGTCCACGGCGGGTCATCCGGTCCGCTGACGCGGCGCGGAGTCGTACGATTCCGGCATGCTGAAGACCTCCGGGCGCGCAGCGTCGCGCCGCCTCGCCCTCGCCGCCCTCGCGACCGTCACCTTCGCCGCCACCGCGTGCGCCCCGACCGACGAGGCCGACACCGGGAGCGACGCGAGCGACTCGTCGTCCGAGTCGACGTCGGAGACCCCGGCCGCTGACGCGTGCACGCCCGACACGCTGGAGACCGTCGCCGACGGCACCCTCACGATCGCCACCGACGACCCGGCCTACGAGCCGTGGTTCGTCGACAACGACCCGACCAACGGCCAGGGCTACGAGTCCGCCGTGGCGTACGCCATCGCCGAGCAGCTCGGCTACACCCAGGACCAGGTCGCCTGGGTGAAGGTGCCGTTCAACAAGGTCGTCCAGCCCGGCCCGAAGGACTTCGACTTCGACGTCAACCAGGTCTCGATCACCGAGGCTCGCCGCAAGGCCGTCGACTTCTCCTCCGGCTACTACGACGTCGTGCAGACCGTCATCACCAACAAGGGCAGCGCGATCGACGGCGTGACCGCGATCGCCGACCTCGCCGACGCCAAGCTCGGCGCCCAGGTCGGCACGACGAGCTACACCGCGATCACCGACCAGATCCAGCCCTCGCAGGAGCCGGCGGTCTTCGACACCAACGACCAGGCCGTGCAGGCGCTCAAGAACGGCCAGATCGACGGCATCGTCGTCGACCTGCCGACGGCGTACTTCATGACCGCGGTCCAGCTCGACGACGGCCTGATCGTCGGCCAGCTGCCCCTGCCCGACGGCGAGCCCGAGCAGTTCGGCGCCGTCCTCGGCAAGGACAGCCCGCTCACCGACTGCATCTCCGGTGCGGTCGACGCGCTGCGCGACGACGGCATCCTCGACCAGATCAGCCAGGAGTGGCTGGCCCAGCAGGGCGCTCCCGAGCTGTCCTGATGCCACCTGAGGCCGGCCAGGTGGACACCGCCTGGCAGCCGTCGGACGTCCAGCGCGACCGCGACGAGTGGCGGCGACGTCGCACGCTCCGCAGCGCGGCGATTGCCGCCGGCAGCACGCTGCTGCTGCTCGGCGCCATCGGGGGCGCGGTGGTCAGCTCGCCGGGATGGGAGCGGGTCCAGGAGACCTACTTCAGCTGGGACAAGGCGGTCTCGTCGTTCCCGGCGGTGCTCGACGGGCTCTGGCTCAACATCCGCGTGATGGTGGTGTGCTGGATCCTGATCCTGCTGCTCAGCCTCACCGTCGCGGTGGTGCGCACCCTGCGTGGCCCGGTCGCGTTCCCGCTGCGCCTGCTCGGGACGGCGTACGTCGACGTGTTCCGCGGCCTGCCGCTGCTCCTGGTGATCTTCCTGCTCGGCTTCGGTGGGCCGGCGCTGAGCCTCCAGGGGCTGCCGACCTCGCCGCTCTTCTGGGGTGGGACGGCACTCGTGCTGTCCTACTCGGCCTACGTCGCCGAGGTGTTCCGGGCCGGCATCGAGTCGGTGCACCCGAGCCAGCGGCTGGCCGGCCGCTCGCTCGGCCTGTCCTACGGGCAGACGTTGCGCCACGTCGTGCTGCCGCAGGCGTGGCGCCGGGTGATCCCGCCGCTGATGAACGACCTCGTCTCGCTCCAGAAGGACTCCGGCCTGATCGCGGTGCTGGGGGTCAGCGACGCGATCCGCAAGGCGCAGATCGAGACGGCGCTCGACTTCAACTACACGCCGTACGTCGTGGCGGGCGTGCTGTTCTGCTGCCTCACGATCCCGATGGCACGGCTCACCGACCGCTACGCCCGCAAGAAGGGCTACCACGGCGCCGGAGGCACGCTGTGAACACCCCACGACGTTCTTCTCCTCCGCTGCGCTCCTCCGAACAACGCCGCGGGGACCCCGTTCCCACCGAACTCCTGCGCCTCGACGGCGTCCGCAAGTCGTTCGGCGACAACGTCGTCCTCAGCGACGTCGACCTCACCGTCGAGCCCGGCCAGTGCGTGGTGCTGATCGGTGCCTCGGGCTCCGGCAAGTCGACCCTGCTGCGGTGCGTCAACCTGCTCGAGGTCGTCGACGACGGGGTGATCACCTTCGACGGTCGCGACATCACCGACCCACGCGTCGACGGCGACGAGATCCGCTCGCGGATGGGGATGGTCTTCCAGGCCTACAACCTCTTCCCGCACCTCGACGTCATCGGCAACGTCACCCTCGCGCTGCGGCTGGTGCACGGCGTGAAGGCCGACGAGGCGCGCTCGCGCGGCCTCGCGATGCTGGAGCGCGTCGGTCTCGCGGAGAAGGCGACCGCCCGTCCCGACGACCTCTCCGGGGGCCAGCAGCAGCGCGTCGCGATCGCCCGGGCGCTCGTGGCCAACCCGCGGCTGATGCTGCTCGACGAGGTCACCAGCGCCCTCGACCCCGAGCTCGTCGGCGAGGTCCTCGACCTGCTCACCGAGCTCAAGGGCGAGGGCGTGACGATGCTGCTCAACACCCACGAGATGGGCTTCGCCCGCGACGTCGCCGACCGGGTGTGCTTCCTCCACGACGGCCGTATCCACGAGCAGGGCACGCCGGACCAGGTCATCGGCGACCCGCAGCAGGAGCGCACCCGCGCCTTCCTCTCGCGCATCCGCTACTGAGCGTTGGGATTCGTCCGCTGTCGGTGCGGAGGAATAGCCTGACCGGGCTCCTTGGTTGCGCACAGCAACTGACGGGCGTGAC
This sequence comes from Nocardioides baculatus, assembly GCF_016735675.1. Taxonomy (GTDB): domain Bacteria; phylum Actinomycetota; class Actinomycetes; order Propionibacteriales; family Nocardioidaceae; genus Nocardioides; species Nocardioides baculatus. Next base: position 488,040 of record NZ_JAERSG010000002.1, read on the forward strand.
GGGCGTGACGTGCCCATGACGATGTCTGGCGACGAGGAGGCGGGCGACACCGGTGGCCGAGGATGCGGAGCTGCGAGGCACGACGACTCTCGACGGGTTCCGCGTCCTGTGGGTGGGCGTCAAGCGTGAGCCGACGGTCTTCACCGTCGCCACGCTCGGAGCGGTGCTGTTCGGCGTCCTCACCGTCGCCGACGCGTGGGTGCTCGGCTGGTCGACCCAGCACGTCCTGATCCCCGCCTTCGAGAACGGCGAGATCGGCACGGACCTGCTCGTGTGGGTGTTCGTCCTGTTCATGAGCGTCGCGATCCTGCGCGCCATCGGCATCGTCGCGCGGCGCCTCGGCGGCGGCATCATGTACTACCGGATGCAGTCCCACACGCGGCGCGGCGTCACCCGGCAGTACCTCGCGCTCCCGATGGAGTGGCACCAGCGTCACCCCACGGGCCAGCTCCTGTCCAACGCGTACTCCGACGTCGAGGCGGCGTGGTCGCCGATCATGCCGCTGCCGATGGCGCTCGGCACCGTCGTGATGATGGTGGTCGCGGTCTTCCAGATGTTCGTCGCCGACGTCGTCATGGCCATCGTCGGGCTGCTGGTCTTCCCGGCCGTCGTCATGGCCAACCTGCTCTACCAGCGCTACGCCTCCCCGCTGATGACGCGGGCCCAGGGCCTGCGCGCCGAGGTCAGCGAGATCGCGCACGAGTCCTTCGACGGCGCGATGGTCGTCAAGACCCTCGGTCGCGAGACTGAGGAGACCGACCGCTTCCGGGCGAAGGCCCACGAGCTGCGCGACGTCAACATCCGCGCCGGCCGGATCCGCGCGATCTTCGACCCCGCGCTCGCCAGCCTGCCGGGCCTCGGCGTCCTCGTCGTGCTCGCCGTCGGGGTCTCGCGCGTCACCAGCGGCGCGACCAGCGCCGGCGACGTCGTCACGGTCGCCTACCTCCTCACGATCGTCTCCTTCCCGATCCGGGCCATCGGCTGGCTGCTCGGCGAGTTCCCGCGCTCGGTCGTCGGCTACCGCCGCGCCAAGGCCGTGCTCGACGCGAGCGGCGCCATGCCCTACGGCCCCGACGAGCTGCCCCGCACCGACGCCGGCGTCCTGCTGCAGGTCGAGGACCTCCACTACTCCTACGACGCCTCGACGCCGCTGCTGCAGGGCATCGACCTCGAGGTCCGGCCGGGTCGGACGGTCGCCCTCGTCGGCGCGACCGCGTCGGGCAAGAGCACGCTCACCAGCCTGCTGAGCCGGCTCGTCGACCCAGATGCGGGCGGGATCCGCATCGACGGCCGCGACCTGCGCACGCTGCGCAAGGGCGAGCTGCCGCGCGACGTCGCCCTCGTGCCCCAGACGGCGTTCATGTTCGACGACACGGTCCGCGGCAACGTCACCCTCGGTGCCGACGTCCCCGACGAGGAGGTGTGGAGCGCGCTGCGCACCTCGCAGGCCGACGGGTTCGTCGCCGCCCTGCCCGACGGCCTCGACACCAAGCTGGGAGAGCGGGGCACCTCGTTGTCCGGCGGCCAGCGCCAGCGGCTGTCGCTCGCCCGGGCGCTCGTGCGCCGCCCGCGCCTGCTCATCCTCGACGACGCCACCTCGGCGGTCGACCCGGAGGTGGAGGCCCGGATCCTCGCCTCGCTGCGCGACGACGTCCATGGTGCAGCCGCCTCGCTGCTCGTCGTGGCCTACCGCAAGGCCACGATCTCGCTGGCCGACGAGGTCGCCCACCTCGAGGACGGCCGGATCGTCGGGCGCGGCACGCACGCCGAGCTGCTGGAGTCGAGCCCGGCCTACGCCCACCTCGTCAACGCCTACGAGACCGACCCCGAGGCCCACTCCGAGGCCCATCCCGAGACCGCGTCGGCCGATTCCGGGAGGGACAACGCATGAGCGCCACCACGCCCACCGCCGGCACCACGATGGACACCGGTGAGGAGATCGGCGCCTTCGCCACGATCCGCCTCGGGATGAAGTACTCGCCCGAGCTGCGCGAGGGCCTCGGCCTCACCCTGGTCTTCGCGGTCATCGCCTCGTGCGGGCAGATCGTCGTCCCCATCGCCGTGCAGCAGACCCTCGACCGTGGCCTCAACGCGCCCGGAGGCCCCCGGTTCGACTACGTCGCCTGGATGGGCGTGCTGGCGGCCGTGGCGATCGCCCTCACCAGCTGGGCGTCCTACGCCATGACCAGCAGGCTCTTCACCACCTCCGAGCGCGGCCTCGCCACCCTCCGCACCCGGGCGTTCCGCCACGTCCACGACCTGCCGCTGCTCACCCAGAACACCGAGCGCCGCGGCGCCCTGGTCTCCCGCGTCACCACCGACGTCGACCAGGTCAGCCAGTTCCTCGTCTTCGGCGGCCTGATCTTCGTCGTCAGCATCGGGCAGATGCTGGTGGCGACCGTGCTCATGCTCGTCTACAGCTGGGAGCTGGCCGCGGTCGTGTGGCTCGCCTTCCTGCCGCTCTTCCTGTCGATCCGCTGGTTCCAGAAGAAGCTGTCGGCCGCCTACACCGTCGTACGCCACCAGGTGGGCGTCCTGCTCGGCGCCATCTCCGAGCCCGTCGTCGGCGCGGCCGTGGTCCGCTCCTACGGGGTCGAGGACCGCACGCAGGCGCGGATCGACACCGCGATCCAGGACTGGCAGAACGCCTACACGCACGCGCAGACCTACACCGTCACGTCGTTCTCGCTCGGCGGCCTGTCGGCGGGGCTGGCCAACGCCGGAGTGATCATCATCGGTGTGCTGCTCGGCTTCACCGGTGACATGACCCCGGGCAAGGTCCTGGCGTTCGCGTTCCTGGTGACCCTCTTCGTCGGCCCGGTCCAGATGGGCACGCAGATCCTCACGGACGCGCAGAACGCCATCTCGAGCTGGCGCCGGGTCATCGGCATCCTCGAGACACCCGCGGACCTCATCGACCCGGGACCCGACGGCGAGACGCTGCCGCGCGGACCGATCGACGTCCGGTTCGCCGACGTCACCTTCTCCTACCCCGGCGGCCCGCCGGTGCTCCGTGAGGTCGACCTCGCGATCGAGGCCGGCACGCGGGTCGCCATCGTCGGCGAGACCGGCTCGGGCAAGTCGACCTTCGCCAAGCTGCTCACCCGGCTGATGGACCCCGTCGACGGGGCCGTGCTCCTCGACGGCGTCGACGTGCGCCGCATCGAGGCCACGTCGCTGCGCCGCAGCGTGGTGCTGGTGCCGCAGGAGGGGTTCCTCTTCGACGACACCGTCGCGGCCAACGTGCGCTACGGCCGCCTCGAGGCGACCGAGGCCGAGATCCGCGAGTCGGCGCTCGAGCTCGGCATCGACGACTGGCTCGCGGGCCTGCCGCGCGGCCTGCACACGCAGGTCGGCCAGCGCGGCGAGTCGCTGTCCGCGGGGGAGCGGCAGCTGGTGGCGCTGCTCCGCGCCCACCTCGCCGATCCCGACCTGCTGGTGCTCGACGAGGCCACCAGTGCGGTCGACCCCGCGCTGGAGATGCAGATCGGCCGGGCGCTCGAGCGGCTCATGCAGTCGCGGACGTCGGTCACGATCGCGCACCGGCTCTCGACGGCCGAGGGGGCCGACGAGGTCATCGTCGTCGACAAGGGCCGGGTCGTGCAGCGCGGGCCGCACTCGGTCCTGGTGACCCAGGAGGGCAGCGTCTACGCGGGACTGCACGCGAGCTGGATCGCCCAGCACTCGCAGGTGTAGCCAGGCTCAGCGGGTCGTGCGGGAGGTCTCCCTCAGGAGGCGAGGACCTGGTTGATCAGCATGTCCACGTCGAAGTAGTCCGACTCGGTGCCCGGCGCGACCACGGCGGCGGAGCGGGCGAGGAAGTCCTGGACGTCGGCAGCGCTGGCGTGCAGCACGAGGTGGCCGTCGGGGGAGCTGAGCTCGATGCTGACCATCGCGCGTCCGGTGAGGCTGAGGGCGGGCGACACGTGCACGTCGCCGTCGCCGGCGGGGCCCGCGACGCCGCGCATGAGCAGGTCGCGACCGAAGGTCCACACGAGGTCGCCCTCGGGCGTCACGAACGTCATGGCGACGGCGAACGGGTCGGTGCTGCGGTATCCGAGGACCGTCGCGATCTCGTGGCGGATGCCCCGCTCGTCCGTGCACTCCACGGTGATGTCGCACGTCACATCGGCCAGCGTGTGACCGCTACCAGACATGTTCATCGCTGCTCCTTGAGAAAGGTGTCCGGACGGGGGTTACCGGGACTCGGTGCTCATGAGACGGCATCCGCACCGCCTTGTGATGCGAAACCGTCAAAAATGACCCGAACCGGTCCAGACCTGTTCTTGATGATCACTCATGACGAACTGGGGGAAACGTTAGCGTTTCCTTGGACCGCGCGGGGCTGGGGTGGCCGGGTAGGTTTCTCCCATGACTGGAGCGAAGCGCATCGGCCTCGAGGTGGCCGGTTGGGCCCTCCTCGTCATCGGCATTGTTGCCATCCCGCTCCCGGGTCCGGGGCTGCTGGGGGTGTTCGCCGGACTGCTCCTGCTCTCGCAGCAGTACGACTGGGCGGAGAAGCGCGTCGAGCCGGTCAAGATGAAGGCACTGCTCGGCGCGGCCCAGGGCGTCGAGAGCTGGCCCAAGATCATCCTGTCGGTGGTCGCCGCCCTCCTCCTCGCAGGTGCCGGGGTGTTCTGGATCGTCGGTCCGGAGCAGCCGTCGTGGTGGCCGCTGCCCGACCTCCTGTGGCTGCCGGGCGGCATCTGGACCGGGATCACCCAGATCGCCTCCGCGATCTTCGCCCTCGGCTTCATCGTCTACAGCTACCGCCGCTACCACGGCAACGACGAAGAGATCCAGGAGCTCAAGGACCGGGTCGAGGCGCTCAGCCAGAAGGACTGACCCGGATTCCCGGGCGACTCCCACCATGGGATATCGTTCCCGCGTCCCGGGCGATTGGCGCAGTGGTAGCGCGCTTCGTTCACACCGAAGAGGTCACTGGTTCGAACCCAGTATCGCCCACCCGAGACACCCAGAGCCGCGCTACAGGTAGCGCGGCTCTGTTGTTCGCACCGAAGAGGTCACTGGTTCGAACCCAGTATCGCCCACCCGAGTAGTTGCAGGTCAGAGGCCGGTATCCGTCAGGAGGCCGGCCTCTCGTGCAACATACGTGCAACAAGCCGTTGCGCTGGGCGTTCCACAGGCAAGCTCCCAGCGCCCCCAGCGTCCCGCCCCATGCTCTGCGCTGATGACGGTCCCTTGGCGCGTTGCGCTGCCACGCACACAGAAGGAAGGGTCAACGACGACACCGATGCGTCAACCGATGGCGCGGCCCGAGCGTGAACTGCGGCCCGAACGCGCCCTAGCGTCATCATCGACGGCGCCCAGCGATCTTGTAGAGGTAGTCGACCGACAGCGCACGCGGTACCGCAAGGCGTGACCTGGCCGGCGCCGAGGGCTTCCGGCGACGGTAACGGAGCGGCTCGTTCAGGCTCGAGCGGAAGGGATCTGCCGCGGAGCGGCCTCGAGGTCGTCGAGCTTGATTCGGATGGCGCGGTTGCCGCAGCGGTAAGCCGGGAGGGTGCCCGCCGCAATCCAACGGCGGATGGTTTTCACTGACACAGACATGGCTTCTGCTGCCTCCGCCAGGCTGAGGTAGACAGGAACGGCGCGACGCTCAGACATAGCGGCGCCCCCAAGCCAGAGCGAGATCGTTGTTGCTGAGCGCAGAGAAGGGTTGCATCGGATGCCTCGTCTTTCCAGCGGCGGCCGCTTAGTGGATGCGGGATAGAGGCAACGCGGCGGTGAGACGGACGGACGTTCGTGTGCGCGTATGTCGTTGTATGGCAATCCCGGTCGATGCGGAAGCGTGGTCAGAGCGCACAGACACGGCGTGACGCCCGCTTTCGGGGGCGAACGTGAACAGGAGACGCCCTCGCCGTAGGGCTTTGCGCCGTTAGCGTTTTGGCTTGACACGGCGTGGCCTGCGGTCAGCTCTCTAGTGTCTATTTCGGCGGCGACGGGGACAGGTACGCAGCAAGCGCGCATGCGACGGCGAGGCAGCCGCAGGTGACCTCCACCAGCTGCAGACCAAGGTGGTCGTGCTCGGCGAGCGTGCCGCCAAGGACCAGTCCTAGTCCCGAGATGAGGATGACGGCGGCTGCGATGCGGTGCCGACCGGGGACCACAGCGACCCGCAGTCCGCAGAGGCCGAGCAGGATGGCCCACACTGTGTCGCGGAAGCTGTTGCTAGCGCCAGTGGCGTTGTGGGCCACCAGGTTCCACTGGGAGACGACAAGGGTTGCTGTGATGAGCATGCACATCCAACCTGCGACGGGAGCCCAGTGAGCCTTCGCAGGATGATGGGCAGCGTCCTCCAGACGGCGGGTGCGTTGGTTGGATGCGGCTGCGTCGGCATGGGCCCGGTCCGTGTTGACCATCTCGCCGGGAGCGACCCCTGGGTGCACCACGCCGGCGCGGACTTGCCGAAGCTCTCGACGCGGAGAGAAGCCTGAGACGGCGTCGTAAAGCACGCCACCGTGGACGCTGCAGCCCACGCCTACGAGCAGTAGCGCCGTGCCCGTCACGGACACCGGGCCGGACAGCAGCACCACGCCGACACTCAGAACGGCGGCACCACTGAGAGCTCCGACCAGTCCGCCCCAGACCCAGCGGGGTCGGACCAGGTGTCGTGCCGGCCTGCCACCCGGTGTCGCGTCATCGGGCGTCGCACCATGGGATCTTGCCGCGTTGGCGGTCATGTCGGCGCCGCGTTGCAGGTGCCGCGGTGTCGTCATCGCCGGACCTCCTGCAGGTCGAGCGCGGAGAACCCCAGAGCCGTGACGGCGCTGACGAGTGCGAGGCGTCGGTGCTTGGCTGAGGCCACCGCCAGGGCGAGCATGGTGGCGGCGTGCGTCACCTCGATGGCGACGTCCAGCTCTCGCACGCACGGTCGACGTTCGCACGAAGCCGGAGGCCGACGCTGAGACCGAGAGGCCGCGATGCCCATGACCGACTGTGCGATGAAGCGGGCTCCCAGGATGCGGATCGCCGTGCGCTCGTGCTGCTGCGTCCGTCCTCCGCTGAGTCGCAGTGCCACCTCCGGACGGGTCAGGGTGCCCAGGCCGAGACCGAGCCGGACAACGTCGACCGGACGTGGTGTCATGGTCATGCCGTCCTCCTTGCGCGTACAGCGAGCCCGCCGGCCAGCGACAGAGCAGTTACGCCGAGGGCGCGGCGGTGTTGCGAGGCCCACTGCTGCGGCGAGTGCGCGATGGCGCGGTCGTCGAAGACTCCGTGGGCGCCATGGTCGTGACCGTCCTCGCCGTCGACCGGCTCCCACAGGTTGGCCTTCTGATCGTCCGGGCGGGGCGTGTCTGTCTGCTGCGACGACACGCCGGTGCGCGCGAGGTAGCGGTCCAATAGTCCGCCTGCGACCCGGTTGGCCACGATGGTGGCGGCCGTGGTGGCGCCCACCCAGTACGCCCGCCGTTGAGGGTGTGCCGCGGCGTAGAGGACGGCGCGAGCAGCAACCTCCGGTTGGTAGAACGGCGGGACTGGTTGGGCCTGCATGGGCAGTCGGGATGACACCCACCTGAATTGGGGGGTGTTGACGCCCGGCATGGCGACCGAGGTGACTTGGACGTTGCTGTGCTCGTGGCGCAGCTCGGTGAGCAGTGACTCGTGGAACCCCCACATGGCGTGCTTGGCGCCGCAGTAGGGGGACTGGAGGGGGATGCCGCGGTGGGCCAGGGCGGAGCCGACCTGGACGATCACCCCGCGGTCGCGGGGCAGCATCCTGGTGAGTGCGGCGCGGGTGCCGTTGACGAAGCCGAGGTAGGTGACCTCGGTGACGCGAAGAAACTCTTCGGGGTCGATGTCGACGAAGCGTGCGAACACCGAGGTGAACGCGTCGTTGACCCACACGTCGATGGGGCCGAGCTCAGCCTCGATCCGGTCTGCGGCTTGCTCGAGGGCGTGGTGGTCGGCTGTGTCCACCGTGATGGTCAACGGGTCGCCGCCGAGGTCGCGGACCTCCCGGGCCGCTGCCTGCAGGCCGGTGCTGCCGCGCGCGAGCAGCGCCACGTGGTCGCCTTCGCGGGCGAACAGGCGGGCGCTGGCTCGGCCGATGCCACCGGATGCTCCGGTGATGACGACGATGCGTGGGCTCTTCTTGAGTTCCATGTGCTCCTCCTGGCGGGAGTCGTGTGTGGGTTCCTTGCGGGGCGGGCCGCTCACCTGGCGCGGGTCTGAAAGCCGTGCGAGCTCACACCGGCCTCACCCAGGCGGTGGGCGGTCTCGATCAGTTGGGCGTGTACGAAGGCCTGGGGCAGGTTGCCGCGCAGCTGGCGTTGGACGACGTCGTACTCCTCGGCCAGTAGGCCCGGAGGGCCCATGGCGGCGCGGTTGCGCTCGAACCAGCGCAGCGCGTCCTCGCGTCGACCCAGGTTGAGCAGTGCGAGCGAGAGCCAGAACCCGCACAGGACGAATGCACCCTCACTCTCGTGCAGTGGGCGGTGGTCGTCGTGGCGGAACCGGTAGACGAAACCGTCATCGGTCAGGTCCTCCAGTACCGCCCGGATGGTTGCGAGGTTGCGGGGGTCGTTGGGGACGACTGCGCCTCGGATGCCGGGCAGGAGCAGCGCGGCGTCGACGGAGTCGTCGAGAGGTGAACGTTGCCACCGTCCGGAGGTGTGCCGGCAGTCCTGGTCCACTGAGGTGATCAGGCCGTCGGCGTGTCGGCGCCACGTAGCAGCGGCGTCGCCGTGGCTGCCCAGAGTCGGCGCATCTGCGGCGGCTCGCAGGCCGGCGGCGCACATGAGCCTCGAGTGGGCCCACCGGCGGTCGTCGATCTCCCAGATCCCGGCGTCGGGGTCCTGGTCACGTTTGCGGATGGCCTCGACGAGCGTGGTGACGGCGCGGCGGCCGTCGTCGTGCAGCCGGCCGCAACCGTCCGCGGCGCTAAGGAGCAGCAGCGCTTCACCGAGTGCGTCGAGCTGGAACTGATGGTTGACCCAGTTGCCGGCCCGCACCGGGGCCCCCGGGTATCCCGGAAGCGTAACGTCGTGCTCGTCCGGGACCCGACCTCCCGTCACCGTGTATGCGGGCCGCAGGTCCGGGCCGTCCGCGAGTACGCGCTCGGACACGAACTCAACAGCGCTGTCGAGCAGCGTGTGGTCACCGATGACGGCTGCTGCTCGCCCGGCGTAGCACTGGTCGCGGATCCAGGCGTAGCGGTAGTCGTAGTTGCGCCCCTGGGCGGCGCGCTCGGGCAGCGAGGTGGTGGCGGCCGCAACCATCGCACCGGTGCTGGAGGTGAGGCCGCGCAGGACGGCATAGGAATGACTGGATGCTCCCGGAGTCGCAGAAGCGCTCATGTCGGGAGTCGCTTCGTGCCACGCGCGCAGGGTGCGGTCCCACAGCTCGTGCGGGTCGGGCAACTGCCGGGGGAGCTCGTCACGCGAGATCTCCAGCACCAGGTCGCGGGACTCGCCAGCGGGTACCACCAGATCGAGGACGAGTCGCCCGTCCTCCAGGCGGGCGTGCTCGGTGGAACCGGTCCATCGGTAGGCGAGCTCGCCGGAGTGACCGTGCCAGTGACCGTCCTCGCTGCGAGCCACCGTCATCGTCCGGGCGCCGAAGTCCGCCCGCAGATCCAGCCCGACGTGGACGTGGGCGACACCCAGCGTTGCCTCGATCCGCCGCAGCAGCACGACCCGGTGCGGGTCGCCGGGAAACGCGAGCGCCTCGCGGCACTCGGTCACCGCGTTGGTCGAGACCCATCGGCTGCGCCAGATCAACGTCTCAGGCTCGTAGTAGCCGCCCCACACGAACCGGTCGTCCGCAGGGCTCACGCCGTACCCGCCGTGGCCGCCCAGCAGGCTCGAGAACACCGCGTCGTCGTGCCAGCTCGGTGAGCACATGAACGCGATGTCCCCGCGTGGTCCCACCAGGGCGCCACGCTCGCCGTCGGCGATGAGCGCGTACTGACGCAGCACCTGCGGGACCGGGCGGATCACCTCACCAGTCGCTCGTCGCGTCATCGACCCACGACCACTGTCCGCCGATCCACTGTTGCTACGGTCATGCGGCCCTCCCGTTCAATGCGCAATGGCATGTATGCTGTTACGCAACGAAAGCACGATGAGGGGAGGGACACAAGGTGCGACCTCATCCGCCGCGGCGGACCCGAGGCATAGCGCCGGTGTCGATGCCGGACGACCCCACTACCCCACTACCTCTCGGTCTCGCCGCAGTTCCCGCCCACGCCGCCTGCCCGCCCCGCGCGACTCCCGGCAGCTGTCGCATCACGCCCAGTCCTCCCGGCGAGCCGACACCCCCAGCAAACGAGCAAGCCAACGAGCAAGCCAGCGAGAACCGCAACGACCAAGGAGACCGCCATGCTGGACGAACCTTCCCTGAGCACCGCACTCGTCCTGCGACCTTCCTGCTGACATGCCGATCTGGGCGCAAGCGGGACTGTGGGGCTCCGTCGCGGGGGGTGCGCTGGTCGTTGGCGCCCTCGTCGCCTGGCTGACCGCCGTGCCTCAGCGCGTCGTGGCCTCGGTGATGGCTTTCGGTGCTGGTGTGCTCATCTCCGCCCTCGCGTTCGACCTGGTCGACGAGGCGGAACGAAGCGGAGGCCTGCTGGCGACCGTGGTCGGCTTCCTGGCTGGCGCCGTCGCCTACCTGCTGTCCAACCTCGTCCTGGCCAGGCGAGGCGCACGGCACCGCAAGCGCTCCGGCACCCAGCAACCGAGCGAGCAGGACCACGACGGCAGCGGCTCCGCCATCGCCATCGGTGCACTGCTCGACGGCATCCCCGAGTCAGTCGTCCTCGGGCTCTCCCTGCTCGGCGGTAACGGCGTCGGCATCCCCGTGCTCGCGGCGATCTTCATCTCCAACCTCCCCGAGGGGCTCTCGAGCGCGGCCGGCATGAAACGCAGCGGCCGGTCAGCGCGCTACGTGTTCGGTGTCTGGGTCGGTGTCGCCCTCGCCAGCGGCGTCGCTGGGCTCTTGGGCTGCCTCCTCCTGCAAGGTGCCTCAGCGCAGGTGGTTGCCGTCATCACCGCCCTGGCGGCCGGCGCCATCTTGACGATGGTCGCCGACACCATGATTCCGGAGGCGTTCGAGCGCACCCACCTCTACGCCGGTCTGTTCGCCACCGCGGGCTTCCTGACCGCGTTCACGATCGGCCGCGCCGGATGACGCGCCCCGCAGCACGCCAAGGAGCCCGACTCCGGCTCCACCGACCACAACCCCGCAAGCCCCTACGTCTCAGCCAGCTAACACACGAAGGAAGTCCACCAACCGAGGAAAGGATGCGACCGATGTTCACCCTCACCCACCAAGCACACGAAGCGGTGCGGCAGATTTCGAGCTCGGGAACCACCGCGGAGGTCCCGGGCCTGCGCATCAGCCGCCGCAGCGACCGTCCCACCTTCGCCGTGAGGCGCGCCGCCGCCCCCCAAGAGATGGACCGGGTCGTCGAGCACGATGGTGCTCGCGTCTTCCTCGCACCCATCGCCGCCCTGCGCTTCGCTGACAGCGTGCTCGACGTCCGCACCGACCAGACCGGTCGACTCGAGTTCATTGTCCGCGACCACGATGATGACTGACTCCAACCGGGCCCGCCGGACCCGTGACGAACCGCGAGTGGGGCCACGTCGAGGCCCAACGGCAAGGGGCACCGTAGAGCGCAGCGCGTTGCCCTCGGTCGAGCTGAACCGGCCGCAGCGGGACCGGTTCATCAGTTGTCACCGAATGGTTACGACGTCGTGACCTTCACGCTCGGCCGGTGGCCTCGTGGGCAATTCGGCGCGGTCGCTGTGACCGGAAACAGTGCCGGCGAACGTTCGGAACAACGTCTGTCTCACCGGCGTCTTGGTAGTGGTGGAGACATGCCTCACGCCGAGATGAACGACCGCACACAGATGGACGAACCGGGCCTACAGCGTCCCCACCGCCACCGCCACGGCCACCGCCACCGCTACCGCTACCGCCACACCGGTCCACGACATCGGCTGGCGGTGGTGATGCTGGTCGTGTGCGTGGCCCTCGCCGGCCTGTTGTCCTCCTGCAGCCAGGAGGGTGTGAGCGGCGCGGCGCCCTTGAGCGAGCGGGCCGAGAACGACGTCCCCCTCAACCCTCCGACGTTGCGGTTCCACGTGTCCAAGGACGGCCGGGTCGAGGCCTCACCCGACCGGGAGGCCGAAGCCGGCGAAGTCGTCGCCATCGTCCTCGAGAACGAGAGCGACTCCCGCTACGAGCTGCGCCTGATGGACCCCGACGGAAAGGACGTGTTCACCGTCGAAGCACCGGCGGGCGAGCGCGGAGATGGTCGCGCAATGCCTCGCGTCGTCGGAACCCACGTCGTCAAGATCTACCCGGCAGACACCCCGCAAGCTGCGGAGCAGTTCCTCGTTGAGGTGTCGAAAGCCTAGGAGGGCTCAGGTGCGAACCACCCGAACCACTCGAGCCGCCGACCGGCGACCTTTCGAGAGAGCACGCATGCGCGGGGTTCAACGAGCACGGTGGTTCGGGGGACTCCTCTTGGCACCGGCGCTGTTGTCCGGGTGCTCGGTGGCGGCCCCGGTCGAAGCGAAGTCCTACCAGCCCTCGATCGGCAGCAACGCCCGTACCGAGCAGGTCGACGCCCTGGGCGTGGCCATCGTGGTCGACGGCGACAGGAACGGACGAGTCGTCGGCACGTTGCTCAACACCGAGAACCGGCGACACGCGCTGACCGGTGCCACCGTCAAAAGCGATGGGGTGCCGCTGAGATCCGCGCTGCTCGCCGACGTGGTCCTCCTGCCACCGGGTGAAGTCGTGCACCTGGCCCACGAGGCGCCGGTGTCCGTGCCCGCCGACCACCTGTCGGTGGGGTCGTTCGTCGAGCTGACGCTGGACGTCACCGACGGTGAACTCGTCCAGATGCTCGTCCCGGTCGAGGCGAAGAGGGGCCCGTACGCAGACGTGGACGTGGTCGCCGTCCCGTAGCGGCCCCCTCAGGTGAGCTTTCCCTTTGAGGGGACGCACCCCCGGCAACTATCGCTGAGGTCTGCCGAGGTCTGCCGAGGCCTGCAGTGTGCCTTCGTTCGACGCATCCGCCGCCGCCGATGGACGCGTCGCCCCGCGCTTGCACAGAGGCCGCCTTCGGTGTCACAGGCTCAGCAGGAAGCCGGTGACGAAGCCTGCAGCGCTGGCCAGGGCGATGGCCGGGCCACCGTCACCGAACGCCTCGGGGGCGAGCGTGTCGATGACGGAGGCAAGTACCGCACCGCCCGCGAAAGCAAGCGGATACGCCAGCGTCGAAGGGTCCGCGCCGACGAACAGGTACCGGCCAGCGAACACGGCCCCACCAAGCAGCACGGTCGCGGCGCCCCACACTCCGATGACGAACCTTGGACTGCGGTCGCGGTCCAGCATGCTCCGCGCGCCGGCCAGGGCCTCCGGGAAGTTGCTGACGAACACCGCGACGAGCAGCGCCACGCTGGCTGTGCTGTTGAGTGAGACCCCAAGCGCCGTATTTTCCGGGATGCCGTCGAGCGTGACCCCGGCCAGCAGAGCCAGCCCGGCGGCGCTGCCCGACGTACGACGGTCGAGCCACGTGTCCGCGACCACGAAGACCAGCGCACCCGCCGCGAAGGACAGCCCGGCCCGCCACGCGCCGCCGCCCTCGTAGGCCGGCTCGAACAACTCGAAGGACGCCGACACGATCAGCGCGCCGGCCGCGAAGGCGAGGACGGAGGCCACCAGTCGCTGCGGCGGCTGCCACCGCACCCCGACGATGGCACCCGCGAGCAACGGTAGTGAGGCGCCGGCGGCGTACCCGACGGTCGTCCACATCAAACGACTCCGTCCTCGAGGGTGACGACGACCTTCACGTCCTCGCCCGGCCGGTCGAACGCGGAGGCCGCCTCGTCGAGCGGGACGGTCGTGGTGATGAGCCGGCGCAGCCAGTCCCGGTCGGCGGCGGCGAGCGCCTCGGCGGCGACTTGGTAATGGCGCAGGTTGGCGTTGACGGACCCAACGACGGCGTCGTTCTCCAGCACGAGGCTGCGGTTGAGGGCGCCCGCGTCCACGGTCAGGTCCCGTCCGCGCGGCGACACCCCGGTGAGGCAGACGATGCCGTAGGACCCGGTGCCGGCGATTGCGTCGAAGACGACAGATCCGGCCCCGGTGGTCTCGATGACCACGTCGGGTCGTGCCCGGTCGACGACCCGGTCGACGCTCGTGTGGTGGTAGGTCGCCCCGAGGTCGCGTACCAGGTCGGGCTTGACCCCGTCGTCGACCCTGTCGAGGACGTGCACGTCGAGTCCGCGTTGCACCCCGATCATGGCTGCTAGGAGCCCGATGGGTCCCGCGCCGGTGACGAGCACCGTGCGGGGGTCGAACCACGCTCGCCCACCGACGCGGTCCACCTGCTCCCACGCCTTGGCCACCACGCTGGTGGGCTCGGTGAGGACCCCCGCGAGGCCCAGGCCGGCGTCCACACGCACGGCATACCGCTCGGGGACGGTCCACCACTCGCTGCCGAAGCCGGGCAGCTCCTTGATCCCGCGTTCGGTGTAGCGACCGTTGCGGCACATGTCCCACTCGTCGACCGCGCACGCCCCGCACGGCTCCGGGTCCGGACGGCGCACCACCCCGACGACGAGGTCACCGGTGCTGAACGAGCTTCCCGAAGGCACCTGCTCGACGCGACCGAGAGATTCGTGGCCAAGGATCAGGCGTTCGCCGGGGAAGGGAGGCCAGCCGTAGTCACCGCGAACGATCTCCTTGTCGGTGCCGCACACACCGACCGCGAGCCCGCGCACCAGCAGTTCACCGGCGGCTGGCTCGGAGTCGGGTACGTCCTCCACCCGCAGCGACCCCGGTGTTCCGGGTTGGACGGTCAGGGCCCTCATCGTTCCTCCTCATCGGTGCCCGCTGGCACGGCTTCGGCCTCGTGGGCTGCGGCATTGAAGGCATGCAGTACCTGCACAGCGGGGCGCCAACTGGTGGAAGGCATGGCAGCTACGACGGCCCGCAGCTCGCGCAAACGATGCTCGCTGACCGCGTCCAGGACGCGCCGCCCCTCAGCAGTGGCCTCGACGACCGAGGCCCGGCCGTCCGCCGGGTCGGTGACCCGCCGCACGAGGCCCTGATCAACCAGGCGGGCCACCAGCCGGCTGGCGTTCGACTGGTTCACGCCCAGGTCGTCGGCCAGGGTACCGATGCGTCGCGGACCGTCGGCGGAGACCAGCACGAGGAGCCGGTGCTGGGGGACCGTCAACGGGACCGGGGCCGCCGCCACGGACCGCAACGACATCCCCAGCAGCGCTCGGCTGGCGGTCATGAACGCCACGGCGGCGGCTTCTGCGTCGGTCATCTTCATGGCTCCGTTCTGCTCCGTGCCTCATCGGCCCGTGTCCGCTGTGGGTAACCCCCGCGGGGGTGGACCGGCCTTGTCGGGCCGTGCCACACTCGCAGTCTATGCGCTATGGCATGCAAAGTGTTTGGGGTGTCGAAGGAGGAATGGACGTGAGCGACCGGATCGCCGACATCTACGGAGCTCGTACGCCGCACACGAAGGGCACGGTGTGGCCTGCGCGAGTGGACCAGTTCCTCGACCCGGGGGTCGATGAGGGAAGTGTCGACTCCTGGGTGCAGTCGGCCTGCCTGCTGTGCAGCAACGGCTGCGGCGTCGACATCGCGGTCAAGGACGGCCGCATGGTCGGGGTCCGAGGCCGCGCGACCGACGTGGTCAACCACGGCCGCCTCGGCCCGAAGGGCCTCTACGGGTCCACCCGATGGGCGAACTCCAGCGACCGGCTGACCCGACCGCTGGTGCGCGAGGGCGGGCGGCTCGTCGAGACCGACTGGGAGACCGCCATGGGACGCATCGTGGACCGGTCGAAGTCCCTCCTCGACGCCAAGGGGCCCCTGAGCCACGGCTTCTACACCTCGGGGCAGCTGTTCCTCGAGGAGTACTACGCCCTCGCCGTCATCGGCAAGGCCGGGATCGGCACGCCCCACATGGACGGCAACACCCGGCTGTGCACCGCCACCAGTGCCGCGGCGTTCAAGGAGTCCTTCGGCGCCGACGGCCAGCCCGGCTCCTACACCGACATCGAGCACTGCGACGCGGTCTTCCTCTACGGCCACAACATGCCCGAGACCCAGACCGTCCTCTGGGCACGCATCCTCGACCGCACGCGCGGCGACGACCCGGCGAGGATCGTGTGCGTCGACCCACGACGCACCCTGGTCGCCATGGAGGCCGAGCGCACCGGCGGCGTGCACCTCGCGCCGCGCGTGGGCACCAACCTCGCGTTGATGAACGGCCTGACCCACGAGCTCCTCGTGAACGGATGGGTCGACCAGGATTGGGTGGCCGCGCACACGCTCGGCCTCGACGACCTCCGGTCCACGGTCGAGCCCTACACCCCCGAGCACGTCGCCGACATCTGCGGTGTGGACCCCGAAGACGTGCGCCGCGCGGCGCGGATCTTCGGCGAGAGCGAGGCCGTGCTCTCGACCGTCCTGCAGGGCTTCTACCAGTCGCACCAGGCCACGGCCGCCTCCGTCGCCGTACACAACCTGCACCTGCTGCGCGGGATGATCGGCCGTCCTGGCGCCGGCATCCTGCAGATGAACGGCCAGCCCACCGCCCAGAACAATCGCGAGTGCGGCG
Source organism: Nocardioides baculatus (assembly GCF_016735675.1). GTDB lineage: Bacteria > Actinomycetota > Actinomycetes > Propionibacteriales > Nocardioidaceae > Nocardioides > Nocardioides baculatus. Next base: position 504,661 of record NZ_JAERSG010000002.1, read on the forward strand.
CCGACGGCGACCTACCGGGCTTCCGCAACTGGGACAACCCCCACCACGTGCAGCAGCTCGCCGACGCCTGGGACGTCGACGTCATGACCATCCCGCACTGGGCACCGCCCACCCACGCGATGCAGATCTTCTCCTACGCCGAGACCGGCTCCATCGAGCTCCTGTGGATCTCGGCGACGAACCCGGCGGTGTCGATGCCCGAGTCGGCGCGGATCCGTCGCATCCTCGAAGGCGACCAGTGCTTCGTCGTGGTGCAGGACCTCTTCCTCACTGAGACCGCGGAGCTCGCCGACGTCGTACTGCCCGCCGCCGGGTGGGGTGAGAAGACCGGCTGCTTCACCAACGTCAACCGGACCGTCCACCTGTCCGAGAAGGCCGTCGACCCGCCCGGGGAGGCCAAGAGCGACCTCGACATCTTCTTGATGTACGCCGACCGCATGGGCTTCACCAACCGGTCCGGTGAGCCGCTGCTCGGCTGGCGAACAGCCGAGGAGGCCTTCGACGCGTGGGCGGCCATCACCGCCGGCCGGCCGGTCGACTACACCGGCCTGTCCTACGACAAGCTCCGCGGCCCCACGGGCATCCCGTGGCCGGTCAACAAGGAGCACCCCGACGGCACCGACCGGCTCTACGCCGACGCCGTCTTCCCGACCGACACCGACTACTGCGAGACCTACGGCCACGACCTCATCACCGGCGGCACCGTGACCGAACAAGAACACCGCGCCATGCGCCCCGCCGGACGGGCCTTCCTCAAGGGCGCGCCGTACACCCCACCACACGAGGAGCCGTCCGACGACTTCCCGCTGCGGTACACCACCGGTCGCACCGTCTACCAGTTCCACACCCGCACCAAGACCGGCCGCTCCGCCGACCTCAACCGGGCGGCACCGGACGCGTGGGTCGAGATCTCCCCAACCGACGCAGATGCTCGCGGCATCGCCGAAGGCGACTGGGTACGCGTGAAATCCCCCCGCGGTGCCATCGAAGTCCGCGCCAGGGTCGGTGACGTCATGGACGGCGCGGTGTTCGCACCGTTCCACTACGGCCACTGGGAGCCGGCCGCCGCCGCCGGGGGAGGACACGACGACGCCAACCACCGGCTCGCTAACGAGCTCACCATGACCGTCTGGGATCCAGTGTCGAAGCAACCGACCTTCAAGACCGCCGCGTGCCAGGTGACCCGCTTGCGCGCAAGCGACGGCCCCGCTCCTGCCCCCACCACGGGCGCATCCGCACCAGCCGAGCGTGACCTGGCGCCCCGACGCCGTCCGCGCCCCACCCAAGGCGGTGGGCCGACCACCAGCACCACGCTTACCGAAACCCCGACCTACCCGCTCGACCCCGCTCAGGAGGACAGCTGATGCCACACTTGGCGACCTACATCGGGCTGGCCGACCACAGCGAACAGACCCTCGCCGACTCGTTCCGCACCGTCGCCGAGGGCCACGCCCGGGCGGCCGACGTGTTCCACACCTGCCGCCTCCTCGCAGGCTGGTCCGACGAACACCGCACGGCACTGGCACCCATCATCGAGCGCTACGGTGAAGCCGACGTCGACGAACCCGAACGCCTCCACGCCGCCGGCCTCGCCGAGAGCCGAGACGGTGACATCGGGTTGTTGCGCGACCTGCAAGACCTCCACGTCCTCGCAACCCTCGTGCAGACGACCTGGACCGTCATCGCCCAAGGAGCACAAGGGCTGCGCGACCACGAGCTGCTTGACGTCGCCACCAGCTCCAACGCGCACACTGCACGCCAACTGACCTGGCTCAACACCCGACTGAAGGCCGCCGCCCCACAGGCACTCATCGTCGCCCCATGAGTTGCCACCGTGCCTGGCCGCCCATTCGGCGGACTCCCAGGAGTATCTGAAGCGTCACGGGTCTAATGCCGCTCCCGATTGAGGCTAGGGGATTAGCGTCTTGCCGAAGAAGTGTCGGTCCATAGTAGGGGTCACCGTCGAGGGGCGGGCCCTATCGCGTGTTGGCAGGGGAGCAACTTGGAGCAGGGGATATGTGGCACCTGGCATCGCGTAAGCGGGTGCACGAGCGCAGTCGGGTGCTCCGGTGGCAGGCCCGCGTTCGAATCCCGGGGGAATACGGGGGGAAGTTGTGCCCGCCGGCCCCGCTCACGCGCTCACCGACAGCGACCGCGACTAGTGCGGGCTTGGTAACAACGAGATGGTCAAAACAAGTAACCGCAGGTCAAGGCCGGAGTTCGGTGTGGTATGCGGCGTTGCGCTTGGGTGCCCCAGGCAAGAGTCGAACTTGCGACCTTTCGCTTAGGATGCGGCTGCTCTATCCACCGCCACGGTTCAGACATCCGCTGCGACTGACTAAGGGTCAGGGCGTCAGCATGTGCATAGGTGGCAGGTGCGCACCGTCGCCAGAGGGGCATCTGATGGCAACGGCACACATCGCGGCCGAGTCCATGACCCCTGATAGCCCGCCAGGCGGCCGGAGGCCGGAGGCCGTCAGAGGCGTTTGAGGGCCATGTCTGAGAGAGCTTCTGCTATGACCTTGTCCCGGTTCTTCGCGGCGTGTTGGTACCGCAACGCGGCGCCGGCGGTCGAGTGTCCGAGACGTGCCATGAGCTCGGCGAGCGTGGCGCCAGTGCTGGCGGCAAGTACGGCGCCGGTGTGGCGAAGGTCGTGGAAGCGGAGGTCGGGTCGGCCGGCCTCGGCGCGCGCCTTGTAGAACACCTTGTAGAGCGTGGCGGGGGCCAGGTGCTTGGTGGGGTCGCCTGCCGCGGGAAACAGCAGACCTTCTCGGCCTCCCGTGATGTTGCTGGCTAAGTGGCTCTTGACCGTGGGTATCAGGTGCGGAGGGATGGCGACGTCACGAGTGCCTGCGTCGGACTTCGGCGTGCCAACGACGAACTCCCCGTCGACCCGCACCACCGCGCGACGTACCTTCACGACACCTCGGGTGAGGTCTACGTCGTGTCGACGTAGCTCGGTGAGTTCCCCAAACCGGAGGCCGCACCAAGCGGCGAGCAGCACCATCAGCTGGTAGCGCTCCGGCATGGCCTTTGCGAGTGCCTCGATCTCCGGCAGGGTGGCGGGCTCGATCTGTTTGGCGCGTTTGACGTTGCCCGCACCGCGGATATGGCACGGATTGTGGGTGATCAGGCGACGCTGTACGGCGTCGCCGAGGATGGTGCGTAGGAGGCCGTAGGCGTGAGCTCGCGACGTAGGGGCCGCATCGCCGAGTCGGTAGTACCAGTCATCGATGAGGTCGGCGGTGATGTGCTTGAGCGCGATGTTCTCGAACGTAGGCAGCAGCTTGGCGTCGAGCATCTTGCGGTAGTGGTACCGGCTGCGCGGCTTCAGGGTTCGATTCGTCAGCCAGCGTTCTGCGTGCTCACCGAAGGTGATCGGCGGCCTGGTGGTCGGCGGGGTCCAGTCGTCCCTGCTGATCTCGCGGCGCCTGTCGGTGAGCCAACCCTCGGCGTCCTCGGCAGCCTCGAACGTGACGGGTGCCTTGTGCCGCATCGTGTCGGGACCCAGGTATGAGGCTTGCCAGCGGCCCGATGGAAGCTTGCGGATGGTCCCGAAACCGCGTCTGCGCGTCATGCCTCATGTCCCCTCGCGTGCAACAACGTGCAACAAGGATGGCAGGAAGTGTCCGATTCCGTCCACACCGAGAGGCGATACAAGATTACGTTTCCGCAGGTCAGGGGCACAATCGTCCACCTACGTCCAGTATCGCCTCGAGTGCGGCAATAAAATTCGAACCCAGTATCGCCCACCCGAGACACCCAGAGCCGCGCTACACGTAGCGCGGAGCGAGCCCGGACGGCTCCGGCGTCCTCCAGTGGCCCCGGAGACGTCACGCGGCGTTCATCGCGCCGTCGGCGCACCGCCGCCCCGGCGCGGTGGGCTCTCGACATGACCTCTCGGACCTCGTTCGTCGCCTCGAGCGCAACCCTCGCCCTCACCACCGTCCTCACCACCGTCCTCGCCAGCGTCCTCAACACGGCACCGGCCAGCGCCGCTCCTGCGGCCGACACCGTGCCGTCGCTGGTCGAGCCGGTCCTGATCGGCCACCGCGGCGCTTCCGGCTACCGGCCGGAGCACACCCTGGCGGCCTACGAGCTCGCCATCGAGCAGGGGGCCGACTACATCGAGCCCGACCTCGTCTCGACCAGGGACGGCGTGCTGGTCGCCCGCCACGAGAACGAGATCGGCGGCACCACGGACGTCGCCGAGCACCCCGAGTTCGCCGACCGACGCACCACCAGGACCATCGACGGCAGGTCCGTCACCGGCTGGTTCACCGAGGACTTCACCTACCGGGAGCTGCGCACGCTCCGCGCGAACGAGCGGCTGCCGCTGGTGCGCCCGGACAACACGGCGTACGACGGCCAGGAGCGCATCCCCACCCTCGACGAGGTCATCAAGCTGGCCCGCCGCGAGGGCGTGGGCATCTACCCGGAGACCAAGCACCCGACCTACTTCGACTCCATCGGCCTCTCGCTCGAGGAGCCACTGGTCGCCGCACTCGAGAAGCGGCAGTGGGACGACGCGGACGACCCGGTGATCATCCAGTCCTTCGAGACCGCCAACCTCCGCGACCTCGACACCATGGTCGACGTCCCGCTCGCGCAGCTCGTCGACGCGAGCGGAGCGCCGTACGACCTCGTCGCCGCCGGCGACCCGCGCACCTACACCGACCTGCTCACGCCGGCCGGTCTGGCCGCCATCGCGTCCTACGCCGACGGCGTCGGGGTGAACAAGGACCGGGTGCTGCCGCGCACCGGCGGCGCCACGACCGTGCCCAGCGCCGTCGTGCCGGACGCCCACGCCGCGGGCCTGGTCGTGCATGTCTGGACGCTGCGCCGGGAGAACCAGTTCATGGCGACCAACTTCCGGATCGGCACCGACCCGAACGCCCCCGGCGACCTCGCGGCCGAGGCACGCGCGTTCCTCGACGCAGGCGTCGACGGGATCTTCAGCGACAACCCCGACCTCGTGGCCGGGGTGCTCGACGCGCGCTGACCCGCGCCGCCCGGGGACGATCGTCACGCGGGTCCGCGCTGGCGTTCACCGCGACGTCGCCGGTGCGTCACCGCCGCTTCCTAGCGTGCGGCCCATGACATCCACCCCCCGTTCCCGGCGCCTCGCGGCGCTCGCCACCACGACCGCCCTCTGCGCGGCGCTGCCCCTCGGGACCGCCACGGCGGCCCTCGTCACCGACCCCGTGCAGACCTCCGCGCCCGGCGCGGCGATCGCGCTGGCCCCGGTCGGCACCTACGAGACGGGGGTGTTCGACGAGTCGGCAGCGGAGATCGTCGAGTACTACGCGGCCGGCGAGCGACTCCTGGTCGTCAACGCCGCCCAGGCCAAGGTCGAGGTGCTGGACGCCTCGGACGCCACCGCGCCCACGAAGCTGTTCGACCTCCAGACCACCGGCGTCGCAGCGTCCGACGGCACCACGGTCGACGCCGGGGCGGTGGCCAACTCGGTGGCGGTCCGCGAGGACGGGCTCGGCGTGATCGCCGTCGAGGCCGACGACAAGACCGACAACGGCTGGCTCGTCTTCTTCGACGCTGCCGGTGACGGCGCCGCGCTCGGTGCGGTCCGGGTCGGCGCGCTGCCCGACATGGTCACCATCACCCCCGACGGCTCCCGCGCCGTCGTCGCCAACGAGGGCGAGCCTGCCGAGGACTACTCGGTCGACCCGGAGGGCACGGTCTCGGTCGTCGACCTTCCCGCGTCGGTCTCGGCACCCGCGCAGTCGGCGGTCCGCTCCGCGGGCTTCCACGCCTTCGAGGGCGCCGCGCTGCCCGGTGGCATCCGCGTCTACGGCGGTCGCGTCGACGCGGGCACCGGCACGCCGACGTACCCGGTCTCGGAGAACCTCGAGCCGGAGTACGTCGCGGTCGACCAGCAGTCGAGGACGGCGTACGTCACCCTCCAGGAGGCGAACGGTGTCGCCGTCGTCGACCTCCGCTCGGCCTCGGTCCGGGACGTCTGGTCGCTCGGCACGGTCGACCGCTCCAAGGTCCCCTTCGACGCGAGCGACCGGGACGGCGTGGCCATCCGCACCTACGCCAACGTGCGGACCTTCCGCCAGCCCGACGCGATCGTGGCGTACCAGGTCAGGGGCGCGACCTACCTGGTCACGGCCAACGAGGGTGACACCCGCGACTGGGACGGCTACTCCGAGGAGGTCCGGGTCGGTGACCTGGGCAAGAACGGACTCAAGCCCGCCTGCGACGCGGTCAGGGCGGGCGACGGGTTCGCGAACGTGGGCCGGCTGAAGATCACCAAGGCCGACGGCCTCAACGCCGCTGGCACCTGCTACGACACGCTCTACGGCTTCGGCGGCCGCGACATCTCGGTCTTCACCAGCGACGGCACGCTCGTGTCGGACACTGGCGACCAGCTCGAGCGCATCACCTCCGGCACTGCAGGTGTCCTGTTCAACTCCGACCACGGCACCTCGTCGGCCGACAACCGCAGCGACGACAAGGGACCCGAGCCCGAGGGCGTCGCGATCGGCAAGGTCAACGGGCGCACCTACGCCTTCGTCGGCCTCGAGCGCGTCGGCGGCGTGATGGTCCACGACGTCACCGACCCGGCCCGTCCCCAGTTCGTCACCTGGGTGAACAACCGGAGCTTCGCGGCCAACGGGTCGAGCGACCTCGCCGCGGCCGGCGACCTGGGTCCGGAGGGGATCACCTTCATCGCCGGCGACGACTCACCGACGGGGCGACCGCTCGTGGCGGTCGGCAACGAGGTCTCCGGCAGCACCACGCTGTTCGACGTCACGAAGGCCGTCAGGCGCGGCCGCTGATCCCGCGCTGTGCCGGCACGCGGGGGCGGGAGTCCGCCTCCGCGTGCACCGCGCCCGCCTCGGCGGCGGGGTCGGCGGAGAGCAGGGCGTGGGTGCGGTCGTCGTTGGCCCACGCCGCGTGCGAACGGTGGCAGCGACGGTCCGGGTGCGGGCACCGGGTGCTGCAGGCGGTCCGCCACGTCACCGTACGGCTCCCGGGGAGCGCGGCGAGCGTGCCCGGCACGTAGAGCTCCGGGTCGTGGTCGAGCGAGGCGATGACGTCGTGCGCGACCGCCGTGGCGACGGCGCTCGTTCCGACCTCGGTGTGGTGTGGTGTGCGGGGCACTGTTTCCTCTCGTGGGTGGTGGCGCCGACCCGAGTCAGCACCATGTCCACTACCCACCACCACCGCGTGGTAAACGCCTGTTCACCCAAGAAGTGAAGATTTCAAGCAGCTGTGCTGGGATCCCACCGCACGACGAGGAGCGCCACGTCGTCCTCCGGCTGGTCGCCGATCATCCGGCTGAGCAGCCGGTCGCACATCGCGTCGAGGTCGGCGGTGCGGGGATCCAGCTCGCGGAGCAGCTCCTCGAGGTCGGCGATGCCCTGCTCGACGTCTCGGCCACGCCGCTCGACCAGTCCGTCGGTGTAGAAGAGCAGCGTCGAGCCCGGCTCGAGGAACGCCGCCCGCTCGGCACGCTTCGTGTCCGGGTCGAGCCCCAGCAGGAGGTCGTTGTCCTCCACGTCGGCCAGCCTGATGACCACGCCGTCCGGGCCCACGAGCATGGCGGGCGGGTGACCCGCGTGCGCCCAGCGCAGCACGACCTCCTCGCCGGCTGCGGCACCGGGCCGCGGGTGGTGCTCGAGCCGCGCCACGACAGCGGTCGCGGTGGTCTCGAGGTGCAGGGAGTCCATCACCTGGTCGACCCCCGAGAGCACCGCCGCAGGGGAGTAGCCGCTGTGCACGGCGATGCCGCGCAGCAGTCCACGCACCTGTCCCATGGCGGCCGCGGCCTCGACGTCGTGGCCCACGACGTCGCCGACGACGACCACGACGTCGTTGTTGCCCGGGCCCCGGTTCTGCTGGAGGAACGCGTCGTACCAGTCTCCGCCGATGCGGGCCGCGTCGCTCGCGGGGGAGTAGCGGGTGACGACCTGCAGGTGCGGCGTGTGGGGCGGGTCGGTGAGCATGCTGCGCTGCAGGGCCTCGGCGACGTCACGCTGCTCCTCGTAGAGCCGCGCGTTGTCGAGGGCCAGTCCGGCGCGGGCGGCGATGTCCTCCAGCAGGGACGCGTCGTCCTCGGTGAACGCGGGGCGCTCGTCCCCGCGGAACACGGTCACGACGCCCACGGTCCGACCGCGCGCCCGCAGCGGCACGGCCACCGCGGACTCCGGCGCCAGTTCGTGCAGGCGGTCCCGGGCGGTCCCCTCGCGGAGCACGGCCGCGACCTTGTCGGTGGCGTCGGACGTCATCAGGACGGTGGCCATGTCCCGGATCGCCCGGGCGAGGTAGGACTCGTCGGTCATCGCGCGCAGCCGGAGCGAGGCGTACTCGCGCAGCGTGTCGTGCATCCTCGGGTCGGCGTGGGTCCACCCGGCGTCCGTGAGCCCGCGTCGCCAGTCCGCGGCATGGGGGTCGTCGACCAGCGTGACCAGGCACCAGTCGGCCAGGGCCGGGACCAGGAGGGTCGAGAGCAGGGTCACGCCCTCGACGGGGTCGAGGGTGCCGGTGAGCCCCTCGGAGACCGACGCGAGCAGTGCCAGGCGTTGGGCAGAGCGGGCCAGCGCGTCCTGGGCCTCGCGACGCTCGGTGATGTCGACGAAGTAGACCGCGAGGCCCTCGGGCGAGGGCCAGGCCCGCACCTCGTACCACCCGTCGAGCGGTGGTGGGTAGTAGGCCTCGAACGACACCGGCCGACCGGTGGCGACGGCCTCGCGGTAGTTGGTCTCGAAGGCGCTGCCGACCGCTGCCGGGAACTCCTCCCAGACCGATCGGCCCACCAGGTGGGTGCGACCGGCGCCGAGCAGGCGCTCGGCCTCGGAGTTGACGTAGGCGAAGCGCCACTCGTCGTCGAGCTGGTAGAACGCGGAGGACATCGACTCGAGGACCCGGCCGATGCGGGCCTCGCCCTCACGGACCTGGGTCGTGTCGTAGGCCGCGCCCACCAGGCGTACGGCGGGTCCGCCCTCGGTCTCGGCGAAGGCGCGGCCGCGGGCCGCGATCCATCGCACCGCGCCGCCGGGCATCACCACGCGGTACTCCGCGTCGTAGTCACCACAGGTCGCGATCGCGCGCTCGAGGGCAGCGCTCACGCGGGGGAGGTCGTCGGGGTGGACGCACTCGTTGAAGGCCTCGATGCTGCCGCCGAACGTCGTCTCGTCGAGGCCGAAGAGCTCGAGCAGCCGCTCGTCCCAGCGCAGGCGTCCGCTGACCAGGTCCCAGACGAAGGCGCCGACCCCCGCCGCGTCGATGGCGAGGCGCAGTGCGACGTGGTCGCTCTCCTCGTCCAGCGCGGCGCTCATCTCGACGGGCTCCCTCTGGGCGGGCACACCGATGGCGGGCGGGGCCCCGATGTCCGGCACGCGTGCTCCTCTGCACTGGTCAGGCCCGTCCGTGGTCTCCAGACGTGCCCTTGGCGGCAGGGTGTCACAGGTCGGCGCCCGGCGCTCATAGAACGCGGGTGGAACGGGGAAAGGTCCAGTCAGGTGCTCCACCCCGAGGGCTGGGCGGCCGGGGGCAGGTCCGCGACTGCTCCGTCCGGCGCGCCGAGCGGGTCCTCCGGCAGCTGGGCCACCTGCTCGCGGCACCACACCGACACGGTGCGGCTCCCGTCGAGCACACCGGTCCGGAAGTCTCTCCACGGCACCCAGGCGACCGAGTCCACCTCGGAGGGGTCCGGATCGACCGGATCCCGCACCAGACCGGCGTAGACCGGGCACATCTCGTTCTCGACGACGCCGTCCTGCTCGGCGCGGTAGCGGAACGTCGGCAGCACCAGCCGCAGGTCGGCGACGTCCACACCGAGCTCCTGCCGCACCCGGCGTCGGGCGGCGTCGCCGAGGTCCTCTCCGGGCGCGGGGTGCCCGCAGCAGCTGTTGGTCCAGACCCCCGGAAAGGTCTGCTTCGTGAGCGCGCGCCGGGTCACCAGCACCCGACCGGCTGCGTCGAAGAGGTAGGTGGAGAACGCGAGGTGCAGCGGGGTCTCCGCGTGGTGGACGCCTGACTTGTCGGCGGTGCCGACCGCCCGACCGTCCTCGTCGAGCAGCACGACGAGCTCCCGGGGCGGGTTCATGCGACACCTCCCGCGGGTCGGGCCAGCTGGTTGACGGCCGCGCCGAAGAGGCCGGGGAAGCGAGTCGCGGCCGGCACCAGCCGGCGACGGACGGCCGGGTGCGCGGTGGTCCGCACGAGGGCACGGGTGAGGAGCTCGTGGCGCATCGCCAGGCGACGCGCCCGTCGCTCGTAGAGGTCGGGTCGGTCCGAGGCCAGGCACGCAACGGCGGCCCGCGCCTGGGCGAGACCCAGCGCGATGCCCTCGCCGGTGAGTGCGTCGACGTAGCCGCCGGCATCGCCGACCAGCAGCACGCGCCCGGCCGAGCGCGACCGGGCGCGCTGGCGCAGGGGCCCGGCACCCATCACCCGGCTGCGGGGTCCGGTGAGCCGGTCGGCGAGGGCGGGGAAGTCGTCGAGCAGGTCGTCGAAGCGCGCGCCCGCGTCACCGAGGACCGCGATCCCCACGAGGTCGTCGTCGACGGGTGTCACGTAGGCCTCCGCCCGCGGCGACCAGTGCACCTCGACGTACGACGTCCAGGGTGCCTGCTCGACGTGGCAGCGCTGGCCGAACCGCCGGCGTGCCCCCTTCGCGGCCGGCACGTCGAGGCCGAGCAGGCGGCGCACCGGGGAGTGCAGGCCGTCCGCCGCGAGGAGGTGGCGCGCCGGCTCGCCGTCGACCAGCACGTGGTCCCCGGCGTCGCGTACGTCGTCGACGGCACGCCGCTCGACCGGGATGCCGGCCTCGGCGACCGCCGCCGCGAGGGCGTCGTGCAGCACCGTGCGTCGTACGCCCCGACCGGGGCCGGCCGCGAAGCGGGCAGTGGCGCCCGCGCCGGGGGCGTCGGCGGCGAGGTAGTGGATGCCGGAGAGCGGGCGTCCGTGGGGGTGCACGCCGAGGCCGGCCAGTTCGGCGACCGCGCCGGGCATCAGCCCCTCGCCGCACGCCTTGTCGATCGGACCGGTGCGCGGCTCGCGCACGACGACCGACAGGCCGGCGCGGTGTGCGTGGAGGGCCGCGGCCAGCCCGACCGGGCCGCCTCCCGCGACGACGACGTCACGCATCGGCGGACACCTCCTGGGGGAGTGTGGCGAGGGCGGCGTCCTCGGCCCGGATCCGTACGGCGAGCAGGCCGGCGTTGAGCACCGTGAAGACGACCGCGGTGATCCACGCGGCGTGCACGAGCGGGAGGGCGATGCCCTCGACGACGACCGCGACGTAGTTGGGGTGGCGCAGGAAGCGGTAGGGCCCGGAGGTCACCGGCGCCAGGCCGGGCACGACGATCACGCGGGTGTTCCACCGCCGTCCGAGGGTGCCGATGCACCACCAGCGCAGCGCCTGCGAGGCCACGACCAGCGCCAGCATCGACCAGGCGAGCAGCGACGGGACGTCGGGCCGGCGCACCCACGCCTCGACGAACGCGCCGACCAGCAGCGCGGTGTGCAGGACGACCATGAAGGGGAAGTGGCCGAGGCCGCTCTCCACGCCTCCGCGCTCGCGGCTCCACGCCGCGTTGCGGACGGACACGACCAGCTCGGCGACGCGCTCGAGCCCGACGAGCAGGACCAGGACGGTGAAGGCCAGCAGCGTGGTCATGCGTCCGCCCGCAGCAGCACGATCTCGGAGCAGAAGCCCGGTCCCATCGCGAGGAGCACGCCGTGGCTCCCGGGCTCGGGCGGGCGTTGGTCGAGGGTGTCCTCGAGCACGTGGAGGACCGACACGGACGACAGGTTGCCGACCCGGGCGAGCGACTCCCACGTCAGCTGCACCGCCTCGCGGGGCACCTCGAGAGCAGCCTGCAGCGCCTCGATCACCTTCGGCCCGCCGGGGTGGCAGACCCACCAGCCGATGTCGTCGCGGGTCAGGTCGTGGTCGGCGAGGAAGGCGTCCACGTCGTCGCGGATGAACCGCTCGACGAGGTGGGGCACCTCGGCGTCGAGCACGATCCGCAGCCCGGACCCCGCCACGTCGAAGCCCATCGTGCGCTCGCTGTCGGGGTAGAGCCGGCTCCGGGAGTCGAGCACGCGCACCGCGCCGCCGTCCCGGGCGTCGCCGACCGCCACGACCGCCGAGGCGCCGTCGCCGAAGAGACCGCTCGCCACGAGGTTGGGCACCGAGGTGTCGTCGCGCTGCACCGTCAGCGAGCACAGCTCGACCGCGACGAGCACGGCGACGTGGTCGGGGTGGCCGAGCAGGTAGTCGTGCACCCGCGCGATGCCGGCGGCACCCGCCACGCACCCGAGGCCGACCAGTGGCATCCGGCGTACGTCCTGGCGCAGCCCGACCACGCCCGCGATCCGGGCGTCCAGGGACGGCACGGCCAGCCCGGTGACCGTCGCCGTGACGACGAGGTCGACGTCGGACGGCGTGAGGTCGGCGGCCTTCAACGCGTCGACCAGCGCCTGCGCGCCGAGCTCGACGGCGTGCTCGATGAAGAGGTCGTTGGCGTGGCCGAAGTCGCCGAGGGTCGCGTAGTCCGCGAGGGGCAGCACGAGGTGCCGGCGCTCGACGCCCGCGTTGCGGTGGAACCTGCGCAGGAGGGCGTGGTCGACGCTGCGCTCGGAGATCACCTCGGCGAACGCCTCGGTGATCTCCGCCTGGGGGTAGGAGTGCGGCGGCAGTGCGCTGCGGGTGGCCAGGATCCTCATGCGGTGTTCCTTGCGGGTCGACGTCGGTTCAGGAGGTGTGCGTGGGGCAGGAGGTCGCGCGCCAGTCCGGCGGCGAGGCGGCGGTCGATTCGGCCGTCGCCGAGGCCGATCTCGACGAGCGTGTCGAAGACGTGGCGGTCCCGGGCGGCCGCGCGGATGCCGGCGTCGACGACCCGCGGCGACTGCGCCAGTCGCGAGGCGACCCAGGTGTGGCGCAGGTGGGTGCCCAGCATCGTGCGTACGACGGTGCGGTGGCGGGCCCCGGCCGCCTCCGGACGTCCGAGCGCGACCGCCCGAGCGGCGGTGCGGCCGGCGGCGATCCCGGTCGCGACGGCGTAGTAGATGCCTTCGCCGGTCATCGGGTTCACCAGGCCGGCGGCGTCGCCGACGAGGAGCACGGGGCCGTCGGGCTGGTCCCAGCGCCAGGTGCTCAGCGGGAGGTGGTGGCCGCGCCAGTCGTCGCCGGTGCTCGCGGCGCCCGGGACGAGCGCCTCCAGCTGGTCGAGCAGCAGCCGTCGGCTCGGCGGCGTGCCGGAGGCCTCACCGGGCAGCAGCTCGCCGTAGCCGACGTTGGCCAGCCCGTCGCCGCGGTCGAAGGCCCACGCGTAGGACGGCTGCCGCCGGTCGCCGTAGCGGATCACCTGGCGGCCCCGGACTGCGTCGGTGACGGGCGCGTAGCCGCGGATCGCGATGGCGCGGGGCTCGCGCCGCTTCCCGAGCAGCAGCTGCCGGACGAGCGAGTGGGCACCGTCGGCGCCGACCACGACGGAGCCGCGGACCTCGCCGGACACCAGAGGGCCGGTCCGGTCGACCTCGACGGAGGAGACGCGGTGCCGCCGGAGCACGGCGCCCGCGGCCACCGCGCGCGCGACCAGTCGGGCGTCGAAGACCTGGCGGGGGATCACGTGCACCTCGCGGCGCATCGGTCCGGACACGACCACGTCGCCGTGGGCGAGCTCGAGGTCGCGCAGGGGAGCCCACCCGTCGACGACGTCGGCCGCGCCGACCTCGGCGAGGGCGTCGACGACGTGGGGTGCGATGCCGTCGCCGCACGACTTGTCGCGCGGGAAGTCGCTGCGGTCGAGGAGCAGGACGCGCAGGCCGGGGTCGGCCGTCAGCGCGCCGAGGGCGGTGGCGGCTCCTGCCGGGCCGGCTCCGACGACGACGAGGTCCCAGGACTCGCTCATCGCGCCACCACCAGCAGCAGCGCGTCGAGCAGGGCGATGGCCACCGCGGCCGCGAACGGCAGGCGCCCGGAGCCGCGGACCACGACGCCTGCGAGGACCAGGGTCACCGCCGCGGCCACGACCACCACGGCGAGCGGGGGCGCGGCACCCACGAGCACGACCAGTGTCGCGGTGGCGAGGACCGTCGCCGCCACCGGTGCGATCCAGCGGGGACCGAGCCGGTGCGGCAGCCCGCGCACCCCGGTCGCGGCGTCGTCGTCGAGGTCGGGCAGCACGTTGAGCAGGTGCGCACCCACGCCGAGGAGCGCGGCACCGACCGGCCACCACCACGGCGGGGCCGCGGCGTCGGCGTACGACACCACGGCCGTCAGGCCGCCGAAGCTCATCGAGTAGGGGAGCCACGACCACACCGTGGCCTTGAGCCCGAGGTTGTAGGCCCACGCCGACGCGACGCAGCCGAGGTGGACGAGCCCGGGGAGCAGACCGAGGGCGAGGGAGAGGGCGACGCAGGCCACGAGGGCAGCCGCGCACGCGGCGCGGACCGTCCCGACCGACGCGTCGCCCGTCGCCAGTGGCTTGTCGTCACGGCCGGACCGTCGATCGCGGCCGACGTCGACGAGGTCGTTGCTCCAGCCGACGGACAGCTGGCCGGCGAGCACCGCGGCCACGACGAGCCCGGCGCGTGGTGCGTCGAGTCCCTGGGCCGCCGCCAGCAGCCCGGCGAGGGCGGTGACCGCGAGCGCCGGTCCGGCGTGCGCGGCAGCGACCAGTCCGCGCACGGTCGACCCGGCGGCTCCACGCCTCGACGACAGGTCGGTGCTCATGTGCCCACCTCCCGGACCGGGGCCCGGTCGAGTCCCTTCCTGCGACGGTACCGATCGGTCCGAGCCAGCGTCGCGCACAGGACCGCCAGGACCGCGACCGCCCAGCCCACGAGGACGTCGACCACGTAGTGCTCGCCGGTGTAGACGAGCGTCAGCCCCATCGCGAGGGCGTACGCCGACAGCGCGACGCGGGCCGCCCGGGAGACGGACGGCCAGAGGAAGAGCGCGACCAGGAGGGCGGCGCCGGCGTGGAGCGACGGCATCGCGGCCACCGGGTTGCTGCCCGACTGCCCGGCCTCGGTGAGGCGACCGACGACGTCGAGGTGGAGCACGTCCCACCCGACGTGGGAGATCCGCTCGACGTCGCCGATGTCGCCGCGCTCGGCGGCGAGCCACGGCGGGGCAGCGGGATAGGCGACGTAGCCCGCGATCCCGACGAGCGACATCGTCAGCGCGGCGACGACCCACTCGCGGAACCGGTCGCGCAGCGCGAACCAGACGACGGCCGTGACCAGCGGGATCGCGACGAAGTGGGTGACGTAGACGAGTGCGGCGACCGCGTCCCACCACCGCGGCGTGCCGCCCACGAGGTGCTCCTGCAGCCAGACCGTGGGCACGACCCCGAACACGGCCTCGTCGGCCCGGGCCGGACCGCGCACGTGCAGCACCGCGCCGACCCGGTTGGCGTCGTCGCCGTCGCCGGTGCCGAGGGGCGCGGTGACCCACTGGGCGAGCCAGTAGGCGACGAGGATCGCGCTCAGGGGCGACCACGCGATCAGCAGCTGGGCGACGGGGCCGTGCCGCGACCCGTCGTCGGCCGGCGCGGGCGTCGCGGCGCGGACGCGCGTGGTCTCGGTGGTCACGCGAGGCTCCCGCGCCGCTCGAGCCGCCGCAGGAGCGGCAGCGTGCGGTACCGGTTGTAGCGCTGGATGGCGATGAAGGGCACGTTGACCAGTACCCCGTAGGCGATGAGGAGTGCGGCGGCGACCGGCGGGTTCCAGAGGACGAAGAGAGGGGAGCACGCCATCGCCCACCAGTGGGCGAGCTCGGCGCGCCGCGTCTCGCGCACGAAGGTCCGCAGGCCCTCGACGTCGCGGCCCGGCAGCTCCCGCTTGCTGATCCCGCCGTCGAAGAGGGCGCCGGCCTCGGGCATCCGGTCCTTCCACCGGTGGATCCGGAGGTGGCGGCGGTACCACGCGCCTCCCGCCTCGAAGCCACGCCCGCGCAGCAGCGGGCCGTCGCGGTCCAGGCGGCGCTCGCCGAGGCGGTGCGCGGCGTAACCGGTCGCGGCGTGGAAGAAGCCCCAGGCGAGGACGTCCACGACGACGGTCAGCCACTGCGGCAGTACGTAGCCCATCAGGCCGTCTCCCGGGTCGTGCGGTCGCGCCGGAGGTCGACGGGCCGGCCGCGCCAGCGCACCGAACGTCGGACGACCGTCAGCATCGCGGAGCGCGCGAACACCAGGTCGAAGGCGAGCAGCGGCACCGGGAAGAGCGCCCAGGTCCACCACCGGAAGGACCCCGCCGTGCGCAGCACCGCGCGCAGCTGCACGGCGGCCACCGGCCACGCCGCCACCCACAGCAGCGTCGACGGCCCGGCCCCGCCGCGGAACGCGTCGATGAGGCCACCCGCAGCCCCGAGCGCCACGACGTGGTGCGCGCAGATCCACAGGACGGTCGCGAGCGAGGCGAGCGGGCTCGCGGCACCCGCGCCCGACGCGATGTTCTTGGACCAGCCCGCGACCAGCTGCCCGGGGCCGCCGGGATAGCTGCGCATGGAGACCGCGTCGCCGCCGGTGAAGGACGTGACCGGCAGCCCGGCCGCGTCGTACGCCCTGGCGAGGGACACGTCGTCGAGGATCGCGCCTCGCACCGCCCGGTGGCCGCCGGCCAGCTCGTAGTCGGCGCGCGAGGTCAGCAGGCACGGCCCGAACGCCATGGGGCGGGAGGTGCGCCGGCCGGTGAAGGCGGCGCTGGCCATCAGCGCGACGGCGTTGAAGTAGGCCGAGGCCTGCTCGTAGGCCCGGACGGTGCGGTGGTGGGGCTGCACCGAGACCAGCCCGCCGTGCAGCTCGTGCGCGGCCACCAGGCGCGCCACGGCGTCGGGCGCGAGCGCGGTGTCGGCGTCGAGGAAGAGCAGCAGGTCGCCGGTCGTGGCCTCGGCACCGGTGTGGCACGCCCAGGCCTTGCCGGTCCAGCCCTCCGGTCGCGAGCACGCGGCGACCACGACGCGCGCACCCGCAGCGGCCGCCACGGTCGACGTCCGGTCGGACGAGTCGTCGTCGACCACGACGAGCTCGTCCACCCAGGGCGAACCCTCCAGTGAGGCGAGCAGCACGGGCAGCGTCTGCTCCTCGTCGCGGGCGGGCACCACCACCGAGAGACTCGGTCGGGCGCCTCGGCCCGCGCCGGGGAGCACACGGACGTCGCGCAGCAGCCACAGCGGGACGCAGGCGGCGACGAGCAGGACCACGGCGATCCCGAGGTCAGCCACGGCGACCACCGGCCACGCCGGAGAGCGGCGTGAGCGTGAGCGGCATCCCGCCTCGCGGGTGGACGGCGACCTGGGCCTCGGGGGCGGGTCGTCTCCACCCCGACGGGCCCGACGGGAGCCCGACGTGGTGCGTGGCGAGGAGGCGGCCGAGCACGACCGCCATCTCGCCGAGCGCGAGCTCGCGCCCGATGCAGAGCCGCGGACCCTGGCCGAAGGGGAGGTACGCCGTGCGGCCGGCGCCGCTCTCCAGGAAGCGCTGCGGCCGGAACTCGTCCGGGTCCGCCCACACGTCAGGACGGCGGTGGACGAGCCACGGGCTGATGATCGCCAGCGTCCCGGCCGGCACGTCGACCCCGCCGACGACGTCGTCACGGTCCGAGCGCCGGGAGATCACCCACGCCGGTGGGAACAGGCGGAGCGCCTCGTCGATGACCGCCCGGGTCCATGGGATGCGGTCGCGGTGGTCGAGCAGGGAAACCGGTCCGGGCAGTGCGGCCAGCTCCGCGCGGAGGCGATCCTGTGCGGCCTGGTCCTCCGCGAGGAGCATGAGGGTCCAGGTGAGCGAGGCCGCGACGGTCTCGTGGCCGGCGATGACCATGGTGACGAGCTCGTCACGGATCTCGGGGTCGGTGAGACCGCTGTCGAGCAGCAGCCCGAGGAGGTCGTCGCCGTGCGGGACGTCACCGGGCGCACACGGTCGGGCGCGACGGTCCGCCATCAGCTGGGCGGTGACGGTGTCGAGGCGTCGGCGCGCCGCGCGCAGCCGGAGGTTGGTCCGGGTCGGGGCCCACTCGGCCGTCGGCAGGATCGAGCGGCCCAGCTTGACGACGATCTCGGCCGCCGCGCTGCTGGCGCGCAGCAGGTCGTCGGCGTGGCCGCCGAGGTCCGCGGAGAACAGGGCCCGCCCGACGGCGTCGAGCCCGATCCGGTGCATGAGGGACGCGACGTCGACGACGGCGGGGCCGGAGGACGTCAACGCCTCGCGCACCCCGTCGTCGGCCGCCGAGCGGACGCGGTCGCTCACCGCCGCGAGGCGCTCGTGGTGGAAGGCGGGCGCGGCCAGGCGGCGGTGCTCGATCCAGTTGGGCTCGGCGGAGGCGAGCAGTCCGGGGCCGGTCACCCGCCCAAGGGCGGCGTACTGCACCGTCTGCTTGCCCCAGTGGCGAGCCCCGGTCTGCAGGACGTGGCGCACGTCGTCGGGGTCGTTGACGAGGAGGGCCGGTGCGCCGGGCACGGGGAACGAGACCAGGTCGCCGTAGCGCTGCTGCACCTGCCCGAGGAACGTGAGCGGGTCGCGGCGCACCGACCGGAAGGCGCGGGCCATGTCGGTCGAGGTCGGACCGGGTACGCCGATCTCGGTGGGCTGCAGCGCCTGGAGCCGCTCGCTGACGGTCATGCGGCCCGCCCTGTCCCGTCCGGGGAGGGCTGGGGGCGGCGTCGGCCGAGCCACGTCCACGCGACGCACGACAGCAGGACCAGCCCGAAGCCGAAGAGGAGGTCCTCGACCGGCGCGTAAAGCAACCGCCAGCCACCGACGGCGACGACGCGGTCGTCGCCGAGGATCGTCGCGGGGTCGTACTGCACGATGCGCCGACCCGTCAGCCAGCCGTTGGTGAGCAGCTGGAAGAACACGATGATCGCGTAGGCGGACCACCAGTCGCGGGTGCTGGTGATCCGGGTGCGGGCGACCCACCGGTCCACCGCGACGGCGACCAGGACGCCCAGGACGGCGAGCGAGGTGTAGGTCATCGCTCCGCCCACCGCCGGCGGGCGACCTTGACGGCCTCGAACGTCAGCACCGACACGAGGGGGATGACCACGAAGAAGGCGACCTCCTCGAGCGGCAGCCCGGCGATGCGCGGGGGGAGCGTCTGGTCGGCGTCGAACCTCCAGTGCCCGGCATGGGTGGCGTAGAGGTCCCACAGCAGGAACGGCACCCCGGCCAGCAGGACGGTGAGGGCGAGCCGGCGCGGTTGGCGCAGCACGTCGAGCCGGAAGGCGGGCACGAGCGGGAGCGTGCCGGCCAGGCAGAACGCCAGCATCGCGACGTACGACCACTGGAGGACGCTCATGCGGGGTCCCCGCGGCGTTGTTCGGCGGAGGAGCGAAGCGGGGGAGTCGAAGAACGTCGTGGCGTGTTGCTCATGCGTGCTCGGTCTCGGCGAGGGGCAGGGTCGAGCGGTCGCCGGAGAGGCGCTTGAGCACCAGCTCGGCGCTGATCAGGCACATCGGAAGGCCGACGCCGGGGATCGTCGTCGAGCCGGCGTAGAGGAGGCCGTCGACCTTGCGCGAGGCGTTGCCGGGGCGCAGGAACGCGCTCTGCCGCAGGGTGTGCTCGAGGCCGAGCGCACCGCCGCGCCACGAGTGGTAGCGGGTGGCGAAGTCCTCGGGTCCGACGGTGTGGCGCACCCGGATCCGCTCGCGCAGGTCGGGCACGCCCGCCCAGTCGGCGACGAGGTCGATGGCCGCGTCGGCGGTGCGCTCGACCGTGTCCGAGCCACCTCCGTCGTCGCCGCCGGCGCCGATCGCGGTGTCCGCGGGGACGGGGACGAGGACGAAGAGGTTCTCGGAGCCGGCGGGTGCGACGGACGGGTCGGTCGCGGACGGCTTGCAGACGTAGATCGACGCGGGGTCCGGCACCCGGGCGTCGCGACCGAAGATGTCGCCGAAGTTCTGCTTCCAGTCCTCGGTGAAGAAGAGGGTGTGGTGCGCCAGCTGCGGCAGCTCGCCGTCGACCCCGAGCATCGCCAGCACGGCGCCGGGGCCGGGGGAGCGTCGGCGCCACGCGGACTCGGGGTGGGTCTGCAGGTGCGCGGGCAGCAGCGCGGTCTCGAGGTGGTGGAGGTCGGCGGCGCCCACCACGACGTCGGCCCGGATCGTCCCGGCGGCGCCGTGCCGGTCGACGTACGCCACCCCGGTCGCCTCGGCGCGCCGCCGCGGGCCGGGGCGGGTGGTGATGCCGCTGACCTGCGTGCCGGTGTGCAGGCGGGCCCCGTGCCGCTCGGCGAGCGAGGCGATCACGTCGATCAGCTTGGTGAAGCCACCCTGCGGGTAGAGCACGCGGTCGCCGAGGTCGAGCCGGCTCATCAGGTGGTAGATGCTCGGCGCGCGGTCGGGCGAAGAGCCCAGGAAGACCGCGGGGTAGCCGAGCACCTGCTGGATCCGCCGGTCGGAGAATGACGCGGACACGTGGCGCTCGAGGGAGCGGGTGAGCAGCCGGCCGAGGGTCGGCACCCGGCGTACGACGTCACCCGTCAGCAGTGACGTGGGGGAGTCGAAGCTGCTGTAGAGGAACCGCCGCAGCGCCATGTCGTAGGTGTCCTCCGCCGAGCTGAGGTAGGCGTCGAAGCGGTCACCGGCGCCGGGCTCGAGGGACTCGAACAGCGCCCGGTTGTGGTCGCGGTCCGGTCGCAGCTCGACGGGGTCGGGGTGGCCCTCGAAGAAGACGCGATAGCTGGGGTCGAGGACCTTCAGGTCGAGCTCGGCCGCGGCGGTGGTGCCGAGGAGGGAGAAGAAGTGCTCGAAGACCTCGGGCATGAGGTACCAGGACGCACCGGTGTCGAAGCGGAACCCGTCCCGCTCGACGCTGCCGACGCGGCCGCCGAGCTCGTCGTTCTTCTCCAGCAGGTCGACGTCGTGGCCGCGCGAGGCGAGCAGCGCGGCCGTGGCGAGGCCGGCGATGCCACCGCCGACGACGACGACCTTCACGAGCGGCCCCCGCGCAGTGCGCCGGCCGCGATCCGCAGCTTGACCGCGGTCGGCACCCGCACCCGGGTGCGCCTGATCTCGTCGGCCGGGGTCCGGCGGAGCCGGCACGAGAGCTCGGCGAACGTCGCGTGGGCGGCGTGCACCGCGCGGCGGCTGCTGGTCGGCAGCTGCGGGACGACGGCGGCCGCGGCGGCCAGGTCGGCATCGATGTCGTCGAGGACCCGGTCGCGGTCGGCGTCGCAGAACCGGTCCACGTCGAGGCCGGGGAAGTAGTCGCGGCGCAGGACGTCGTGGTCGTCGGCCAGGTCGCGCACGAAGTTGAGCTTCTGGAAGGCTGCGCCGAGCCGTCGGGCGCCGGGCGCGAGCCGGTCGTAGGCGCCCGCGCGCTCGGCCGGTCCGTCGGGAGCCGCGACGAACGCCCTGAGGCACATCAGTCCGACCACCTCGGCCGACCCGTAGACGTACGTCTCGAAGCTGGCCGGGGTGTGGACCGTCGTGTCGAGGTCGGTCCGCATGGAGGTGAAGAACGGCGCGACGATCTCGTCGGTGATGCCCACGGCCTGCGCCGTGCGGGCGAAGGCGTGGACGACCAGGTTGCCGCTGTAGCCGGTGCGGATCGCGTGCCGCACGTCGTCCTCGAGCCAGTCGAGCATGGTCGCCCGGGCCGAGCGGGGGAGCGCGGGGTCGGGGTTGTCGACGATCTCGTCGGCGACGCGCACCAGGGCGTAGATGTTGCGCACCTGGGTGCGCACCGGCTCGCCGAGCAGGCGGGACGCGAGCCCGAAGGAGCTGGAGTACTCCCGGATGACGACGGCGGAGCTGGCCTCCGACACCGTGTCGTAGAGGGTGCGGGCGCCGGCCCGGGCGAGGTGCAGGTTCATGCGGGGTCCCCGGGGCGTTGTCCGGGGGAGCGGAGCGGAGGAGAAGAACGTCGTGGGGTGCTCACGCCGCCACCTCGCTGCCGTCGACGACCGTCGGGGGGCGCACCGTCACGGCGTCGACGACGTCGAGGGCGATCCCGAGGTCGGCGAGGACCGAGCGGGCCTCGGCGAGGTGCTGCTCCGCGAGCTCCTCCACGAACGTCCGCGATCCCGACGAGGAGAGCAGGGCGCGGACCTCGTCGAGCTCGGCGTCGTCGAGGTCGCGGCCGACGTAGCCGCGGATCGCGTCCCACTGGTCGCTCGACCGGGCGTGGACGAGGAGCGGCGTCTGCTTGCGGGTGCGCAGGTCGCAGGTCGCGCTCTTGCCGGTGCGGTCCGGGTCCCCGAAGACCCCGATGAGGTCGTCGACGAGCTGGAAGGCCACGCCCAGGGCGCGTCCGGCCTCGCCGAGGCGCGCCGTCGTCGTGGCGTCGGCGCCGGCCAGCACCGCGCCCGCCTGCAGCGGGAGGGCGAAGGAGTAGGCGCTGGTCTTCTGCTCCTCCATCCTCAGGCTCTCGTCCAGCGTGACCGTCCCGGGCTCGAGCGTGAGGCGTACGTCGGAGAGCTCGCCGGCCGCGGTGGTGTGCAGGGCGACGTCGAAGAGGTCGAGCAGGTGTCGTACGACGAGGGGCTCGGCGCCGCACAGCGCGACCGCACGGACGGCGGCGGAGAGCGCGAGGTCGCCGGCGAGGATGGCGGCCGTCAGGCCGTAGCCCGCTCCGCCGTCCTCCGCGCCGAGGTCCTGCCCGCGGGCGCGGAACGTGCCGCTGACGTTGGGCCGACCGCGCCGCACGTGGTCGTCGTCGATGACGTCGTCGTGGATGACGAACGCCGTGTGGAGCAGCTCCACCGCGGCGCCGACCTCGGCAGCCGCGTCGGGGTGCGTGCCGCCCAGGGCCTCGTGGGTGGCGGTGACCATCGCCGGACGGAAGCGCTTGCCGCCCTCGGTGGCCGCGACCAGCGCGTCCCAGAGGTGGACGTGGTGGGGGTCGACCGTCGCCGCGCGGGCGCGACCGTCGTCGAGGAGGCGCTGCAGCGCCGTGTCCGTGGCTGTCGAGATCATCCGTCTCCCTGTTCCGGGACCCCTGTCCGCCCTCAATCTATGCAAGACTCACAACTATATCCAGGCATCTTGCATAGGAGTCATCGGTGTCCACGTCGCGCGCCCCCCTCACCATCGGCGAGCTCGCCCGTCGTACTGGGGTACCCACCGGGACGCTGCGCAGCTGGGAATCGCGCCACGGATTTCCACGGTCCGTGCGCCTGGCCGACGGCGGCCACCGACGCTACGAGGAGTCGGAGGTCCGCGCCGTGCTCGACGTGCTGGAGCGTCGCAGCTCCGGGGTCTCGCTCCACACGGCCGTGCAGCGCGTCACCGAGGTGCCGGCCCCGACCGGTTCGGTGTTCGCCGAGATCCGGCTGCAGCACCCCGCCCTGGCGGCGCAGGTGCTCTCGCGCCCGACCCTGGTGGCGATGAGCCGGGCGATCGAGGACGAGTGCTGCGCGCGTGCGGTGGAGCCGGTTCTCTTCGGGGGCTTCCAGCGCGAGACCTACCTCCGCGGCTCGATCCGCCGGTGGCGTGAGCTGGCGCGCACGGCTCGCCACACGGTCGTGTTCGCCGACTTCGCCGACCCGGCACCCCTCGCCCCCGGGGAACCGGTCGAGGTGGCGCTGCCCCGCACCGCCCAGCTCAACCGCGAGTGGCTCGTGGTCTGCGACTCGCCCGACCTCCCCGCGTTCCTCACCGCCGTCGAGCGTCCCGGCCAGGACGCGGCCTCCGAGGACCGCCTCTTCGAGGCTGTCTGGTCGGTCGACCCGCGCGTGGTGCGCGACGCCGCCCGGGTGGCCGCCGCTCTGGCGGACCGCTACCGGCCGGGCTGGCGGGAGGGCGACGTCGTCCTGCCCGACGCCGACCCCGGCGCCGGGTCACCCGACCTGCACCGGGCCTCCGCGCTCTTCGACCGGATGGTGGGCTACCTCGACGCAGCCCGGTGACCGTGCGGGCGTCGACCCCGGCCTAGCCTTCACTGGTGCCCGAGCCTGCCGAGCCCACCACCGTCCAGCCGCTGCGTGAGCTCTGGCGGCGCTACGACGCCTACCGCGCCCGCTTCGTCGGAGCCGTCGTGGCCTCGACCGTCAACAAGGTCGCCGACGTGGTGCCGGAGCTGCTCATCGGTGCCGCCGTCGACGTCGTCGTACGCGGTGACGGGTCGTTCGTCGGCGAGGTGCTCGGCGTGGAGTCCCGGTTCGCCCAGCTGGGCTGGCTGGCCGTCATCAACGCGGTGGTGTGGGTCGTGGAGTCCCTCAGCCAGTACGTCGCCAGCGTGCTGTGGCGCGGCCTGGCCCAGGGAGTCGAGCACGACCTGCGCGTCGAGGCCTACGACCACGTCCAGCACCTCGACCTCGGGTGGCACGAGAGCCGCCCCGCCGGGTCGACGCTCGCGACCCTCAACGACGACGTCAACCAGCTCGAGCGCTTCCTCGACGTCGGCGCCCCGGCGATCCTCCAGACCGCCCTCAATGTGCTGCTGGTCGGTGCCGTCTTCGCCGCGGCGTCGGGTCAGCTGCTGGTGCTGGCGTTCCTGCCGATCCCGCTGATCGTGATCGGCTCGCTCGTCTTCCAGCGCCGGCTCGAGCCGTTGTACGACCGGGTGCGGGTGGCGGTCGCCGACCTGTCGAGCACCCTGTCGGCCAACATCTCCGGCATCGCGACGATCAAGGCGTTCACCGCCGAGGACCGCGAGCGCGACCGGGTGGCCGCGGTGTCCCAGGCCTACCGCGAGGCCAACACCGAGGCGATCCGCTCGTCGGCCGCCTTCGTCCCGCTGGTGCGGATGGCGATCCTCGCCGGCTTCACCTGCACGCTCCTGCTCGGCGGCTGGGCGACCCTGCGCGGCGACCTCCAGGTCGGCCTCTACTCCGTGCTGGTCTTCATGACGCAGCGCCTGCTGTGGCCGCTCACCGAGGTCGCCGAGGTGCTCGACCTCTACCAGCGCGGCCGCGCCTCCGCCGCGCGCATCCTCGCCCTCCTCGACGTCCCGGTCACCGTCCCGGCCGGTGCCACCGCCCTCGAGCGACCGGTCACCGGCCGCGTCGAGCTGCGCGGCGTACGCGCCGGGTATGCCGACGGGCCCGACGTGCTGCACGACATCGACCTCGTCGTCCCGGCGGGGGAGACGCACGCGATCGTCGGCTCGACCGGCTCCGGCAAGTCGTCGCTGCTCCGGCTGGTGCTGCGCTTCGACGACCCGCGGTCGGGGC
The DNA here is from genome assembly GCF_016735675.1 of Nocardioides baculatus. Classification (GTDB taxonomy): domain Bacteria; phylum Actinomycetota; class Actinomycetes; order Propionibacteriales; family Nocardioidaceae; genus Nocardioides; species Nocardioides baculatus. The sequence goes on from NZ_JAERSG010000002.1 coordinate 529,756, forward strand.
ACGTGCTCTTCGACGGCCAGGACGTCCGCGACCTCGACTGGGACTCGCTGCGCGGCTCGATGGGCTACGTCGCCCAGGACGTCTTCATGTTCGCGGGCTCCGTGGCCGACAACATCGCCTACGGGCGCCCCGGCGCGACCCGCGACGAGGTGCGGGCAGCGGCGGAGGCGGCTGCCGCGATCGACTTCATCGACGCGATGCCCGCCGGCCTCGACACCTGGGTCGGCGAGCGCGGCGTGACCCTGTCGGGCGGCCAGCGGCAGCGGCTCGCGCTGGCCCGCGCGCTGCTCCGCGACCCTGCCGTCCTCGTCCTCGACGAGGCGACCAGCGCGGTCGACAACGAGACCGAGGCCGCCATCCAGCGCTCGCTGCGCCGCGCCACCGCGCAGCGCACCGCGATCGTCGTCGCCCACCGGCTCTCGACCGTGCGGCACGCGCACCGGATCTGGGTGCTCGACGCCGGCCGCGTCATCGAGGCCGGGACCCACGACGAGCTGATCGCCGGCGACGGTGCGTACGCCGCCCTCTGGCGGGTGCAGACCGGCGAGGCCGTCGCCCACTGATCGACGGCTCCCTCCGCGGGGGCCGTGACCCGGCCGGACGGCGTGCGGGATCAGCCCGTGACGAGCCAGCGCTCGTCGTCGCGGCGCACCAGGCCGCTGGCCTCGAAGGCCTCGAGCCAGCCCAGCATCGGGGTCGTCCCCCAGCGGCGGCGGTAGATCTCGGCGTTGCGCACGATGTCGTCGACGTGCTCGACCGGTGGCCGCGACACCGGGTGCCACTGGTGGAAGGCGCGGGCGTCCCCGAGCCAACCGAGGTCGAGGCCGGACCCGGCGACCACCCGCGCGAAGTCCGTGTCCTCGCCGCCGTAGCCGACGTAGTCCTCGCAGAAGCCGCCCGTGCGGTGCCACGCCTCGACCGAGCAGGCGAACGACAGCGACCAGAACAGGTCCGGGTCGGCGCCGCTGAGGCGGACACCCGGGCCGGGCGCCGGGCGGGCCGGGTGCGGCGAGTCGAGGGCGGCGAGCGTCGCGAGGTCGTAGCCGTCAGGAGGTGGCGGCTCGAGGTAGGTGACCGGTCCCGACCAGACGATCCGGGGCTCGTCGTGCACCGCGTCGGCGTACGCCGCGACGAGGCCGGGGTCCACGAGGCAGTCCACGTCGAGGAAGACCAGGACGTCGGCACCGCGGGCGATCGCCACCTCGGCGCCACGGTTGCGGGCAGCGGCGATCGGCAGGCCGAGCGGGTCTCCGGGCAACGAGGCCGCGCACCAGCTGGCAGCCGCCACGACCGGGTCGTCGACCGCGACGACGACGTGGTGGTCGGGCGCGGAGGTCGAGAGGGCGAGCGAGGCGCGCTGCCGGGACAGGTGGTCGCCCCGCTCGTGGACGACGGTCACCACCGCGGTGCCCGTCATGCGGCGCGGTCGCCGTCGACGACGCCACGCACCACCCCGGCGAGCCGGGTCGGGGCGCCACCGTCGCACCAGTCGGCCCAGCCCTCGCCGTCGAGGTAGAGCGCTTGGTCGAGCAGGTCGGCCCAGCCGGTCGCGGGGACCGCGTCGACGACGACGGCGGGCCACCCGTCGGCCAGGACCGAGGCGGTGACGCGCTGCTCGTCGAAGGGTCGGTCGGCCGGCACCACGACGGCCGGCACCCGGAGCGCGGCCACCTCCGCGAGCGAGTTCTGGCCCGGGTGCAGCACGGCGACGTCCGCGGTCGCCAGCACTGCTGCGGGGTCCGCGTGCCAGGTGCCCAGCGTGCGGCTCAGGATCGTCCAGTCCCAGCCGGGCGTCTGCTCCTGCGCCCGCGCCACGGACGCCCGCGTGAAGCCGTCACCCCCGGTGCCGGCGAGGAGCACGGCGTGGGGTCGGCGACCCGTCGGACGGGTGCGACCGCTCGACACGGCGAACCGGGAGACCGCGCCGATCGCGTGCACCGCTCGCTCGGTGCCGGACAGCATCCGGTGCGTCCAGCCGTCCGGCCACGCACCCACGACGGCCGACGCGACGCCGAAGCCGAGCGCGTGCGTTGTGTCCGTACGCCGACCCGGTGCCGTCATCGCCACCACCGGCACGCCGTGGAGACGGGCGAGCAGGCAGACCTCGACGGACTGGTCGACCACCATCGCGGTCGGGGCGTGCTGCTCGATCCACGACGAGATGGTCGCCATCCGTCCGCTGAGCCCGGCGTCCCCGAGGGGCACCCAGTGCAGGTGGCCCTGCGCGGTGACGTCGGCGCCGGCGTAGGACGGAGCGCTGTCGTCACGCGGGAGCTGGATCCAGGGACCCGTCCAGGACGCGGGCCGGGGCAGCGAGGAGATGCCGGCCACCGGCTCGGGCAGGTGGGGCGCGACGGTCATCGCCCGGTGCAGGTGCCCGTTGCCCTGGTGGTGGACGTAGTAGCCGATCACGCGGCGAGCCGCCGACCGAGGACGTCGAGGTAGAGCTCCTCGTAGCGGTCGACCATCCGGGTGAGGGAGAGCTCGGCCTCCGCGCGCTCGCGGCAGAGGGCGCGGTCCAGCGTCACCGCCTCGCCGATGGCGTTCGCCAGCATGGGGACATCACCCGGCGCGGCGAGCCGTCCGGTGTCGGTCGACAGCACCTCGGGCAGGCCGCCGCGCGCGTAGGACGCGACAGGTGTCCCGCAGGCCAGTGCCTCCGCTGCGACCAGTCCGTAGGGCTCGTCCCAGGCAGGCGTCACGACCGCGACCGCCGAGCCACCGACGAGCGCGGCGAGGTCCGCCTGCGCGAGGTGGCCGGCGTACGTCGCGTCGGGGCCGAGCAGCGGCTCGAGCACGGTGCGGAAGTAGTCGCGGTCCAGGATCGGGCCGGCCAGCACGATCGGGACGCCCGCCCGACGGGCCGCGAGGACGGCGTCGTGCGGCGCCTTCTCCTCGACGATCCGTCCGGACCAGACGGCCGTGGTGCCGCCGGGACCGGCCGGCCACTGGGACACGTCCACCCCGTTGAGGACGCAGGTGCTCGGCGTGATCGAGGCCCATGCTGCGGCGGTGTGACGGGAGACGGCGGCGAAGGAGCTGCTGCCCCCGTCGATGCGGACGGCCGACTCCAGCCACCACAGCGGCGGCGTGTGCAGCGTGGTGAGGACCGGCATCGGGAGCGAGCGGGCCATCGCGACCGGCAGGTAGTGGAGGCTGTTGTTGTGGAGCACGTCGAACTCGGCGCCCTCGTGCCCCGACAGCTGGAGCATCAGGGAGAGGTAGGCGTGGTGCTCGGCCACCTCGACGTACGGCGGCGCACCGACGTCGTGGCGCCCCGCGTGGTCGGGCAGCACGTCGACGGGCAGCTCGGTCGCGCCGAGACCGGGGTCGGAGCCGGGCGCGGCGAAGACGGCGACCTCGTGCCCACGGCGTACGAGCTCGCTGGCGAGGTGCCAGGTCATCGACTCCAGACCACCGGTGAAGGGCTCCGCGATCGGGAAGCGGCAGTTGGCGACCAGGCAGATGCGCAACCGGTCGCCGGGTGGGGCAAGCGTCACCGGCACACCTCGCGGTAGAGGTCCTCGTGGGTCCGGGCGACGAGCGCCCGTTGCTCGGTGCGCTCGTCGACCGTCGCTCCGTAGCGCGGTCGCTCGGTGTACGCCCGGACCACCGCGTCCCGCAGCGAGCCTGCGTCGAAGTCGTCCCCGTCGTTGGTGTAGCTCAGGATCGGGCCCTGGTCGGCGTAGTAGCCGCAGCTCGGGGCGAGCACCGTCGTCTGGAGGTCGCGGCAGGCCTCGAGCCAGCCGGAGTGGGTGCCGAACGTGTAGGGCAGCACCGAGAGGTCCAGCGAGGACAGGTAGGCCCAGAGGTCGTCGTCGGAGAAGTAGTCGTGCACCGCGAGCTCGAGCCGCCCCCGGTTCGCCTCGCGGCGCAGCCAGTCGGCCAGCTCGTCGTCGCGACGGGCGCCGTCGGCCTCGAGGATGTCGCGGTGGCAGTTCACCTGCAGCACCGCGTCGTCGAGGTCGGCCACCGTGTCGACCAGCGTGGGCAGGATCCGCATCGGGTCCATGTTGGCCCGGAGGCTCTTGAGGTGCAGGCCCACCCGGAACGGCCGGTTGCGCCAGCGCGGCCGTACGTCGAGCGCGCGGGCGATGGTCGGCAGGTCCACGACGTGCGGGTGCGGGACGACCACCGGCCGCCGTCCCCAGCGCGTCTCGATCTCGTCGGCCGCGCCCGGGGTGAGCGTCACCAGCGCGTCGGCCGCGGGGACCAGCACGTCGAGGTGCGCGTCGTGCAGCGCGCGGTCGTGGTGGTGGGGGTTTCGCAGGTCGTGGACGGTGAACACGAAGGGTGTGCCGCGACCGCGCAGGACGCGGGTGAGCTTGTCCAGGTCCTCGGGGCGCACGGCATCGAAGCCGAAGTGCAGGTGGAACACGTCGAAGTCGGCCGTGCGCGCCCACTCGGGGTCGAGCATCACCGGGGGCCACCAGGTGGCGCCGGCCGGCCTGTCGGGTCGGCTCGGGTCGGGATCGGGGAGCCGTACGGCACCGCGACCGCCGATCGGCGCGAGGTGGCGGACGTACACGTGGCCGGAGGGCACCGACGCGACGGTCAGGGCAGGAGCAGCGACCTGCGTCCGGATCGGGGCGAGGGACATGCCGGGTGGGTACCCCGCCCGTCCGTGGTTCACCGCGGCGTCCACCCGGTGGGGTGGGACAAACCGGGGTGAAGGCCCCGACGTCCGGCCGATAGGCTCGCCGCGACATCCGTCCCACCCCGTGCACCACCACCAGAGGAGCTCTCCCGTGTCTGACATCAAGGTCGTCCGCGTCCACGCAGATCAGCGTGCGGAGACCTCGGTGACGACGGGCACCAAGGCCTGGGAGCTCTTCCGCGACGACGCCGACGTGGTCGCCGCCCGGGTCGCGGGCCAGCTCAAGGACCTGGCCTACGAGCTCGCCGACGGCGACGAGGTCGAGGCCGTGGCCATCGACAGTGCCGACGGTCGCGACATCCTGCGCCACTCGACCGCCCACGTGATGGCGCAGGCCGTCCAACAGATCTGGCCCGAGGCCAGGCTCGGCATCGGCCCGCCGATCGAGAACGGCTTCTACTACGACTTCGACGTCGAGACCCCCTTCGTCCCCGAGGACCTGGTCAAGATCGAGTCCGCGATGCGCAAGATCATCAAGGAGAACCAGCGCTTCGAGCGCCGGGTCACCACCGATGCCGACGCGCTGACCGAGCTCAAGGACGAGCCCTACAAGATCGAGCTGATCGGGCTCAAGGGCGGCGCGGGTGCCGAGGGCACCGAGGGCGCCTCGGTCGAGGTGGGCGCCGGCGAGCTCACCGTCTACGACAACATCGGCCGCAGCGGCGAGGCCAAGTGGTCCGACCTGTGCCGCGGCCCGCACCTTCCCACCACGAAGCGGATCCCGGCGTTCAAGCTGATGCGCAGCGCGGCGGCCTACTGGCGCGGCGACGAGAAGAACAAGCAGCTGCAGCGCATCTACGGCACCGCGTGGGAGTCGAAGGAGGCGCTCGAGGCGCACCTCGAGCGCATCGCCGAGGCCGAGAAGCGTGACCACCGCAAGCTGGGCCGCGACCTCGACCTGTTCAGCTTCCCCGACGAGATCGGCTCCGGCCTGCCGGTGTTCCACCCCAAGGGTGGCGTGATCAAGCGGGAGATGGAGGACTACGTCCGCCGCCGGCACATCGAGGAGGGCTTCGACTACGTCGGGACCCCGCACATCTCCAAGGAGGGGACCTTCCACCTCTCGGGACACCTGCCCTACTACAAGGACACGATGTTCCCGCCGATGGAGTTCGAGGGCGCGGACTACTACCTCAAGGCCATGAACTGCCCGATGCACAACCTGATCTACCGCTCGCGCGGACGGTCCTACCGCGAGCTGCCGCTGCGGCTCTTCGAGTTCGGGCACGTCTACCGCTACGAGAAGTCCGGTGTCATCCACGGCCTGACCCGCGTGCGTGGCTTCGCGCAGGACGACTCGCACTCCTACGTCACCGAGGAGCAGGCGCCCGGCGAGATCAAGCACCTGCTCGACTTCGTGCTCGGCCTGCTGCGCGACTTCGGGCTCGACGACTTCTACCTCGAGCTCTCGACCCGCGACGACTCCAAGCCCGACAAGTTCGTGGGCTCCGAGGAGCAGTGGACCAACGCGACCGACGTGCTGCGCACGGCCTGCGAGGAGTCCGGCCTCGAGCTCGTGCCGGACCCGGGCGGTGCGGCGTTCTACGGCCCCAAGGTGTCGGTGCAGGCCAAGGACGCCATCGGCCGCACCTGGCAGATGTCGACCATCCAGTACGACTTCAACCAGCCGCAGGGCTTCGACCTGACCTACCAGGCTGCCGACGGCACCCGGAAGCAGCCGGTGATGATCCACTCGGCGAAGTTCGGCTCCATCGAGCGCTTCCTCGGTGTGCTCGTCGAGCACTACGCCGGCGCCTTTCCTCCGTGGCTCGCCCCGGTCCAGGTCCAGGCGATCCCGGTCGCCGAGTTCGCTGCCGACTACCTCCACGACGTGGCACGGCAGATGAAGGCCCAGGGGCTGCGCGTCGAGGTCGACGACTCCGACGACCGGATGCAGAAGAAGATCCGCAACGCGCAGCTCCAGAAGGTCCCGTTCATGGTCATCGCCGGCAACGACGACATCGAGGCCGGTGCGGTGTCCTTCCGCTACCGCGACGGGCGCCAGGACAACGGCGTGCCCGTCGCGGAGGCGATCGAGCGGGTCGCGGCCGCGGTCGCGTCGCGCGAGCAGGTCTGACGTCGCGGTGGTCATCGCCGATCGCCGCCCGATCGTCGACCTCACCGAGGAGCAGGCGCGCCGCGCGCTTCCCCTGAAGTGGGGGCTGATGCCCGCCGGCGTGATCCCCGCGTGGGTCGCGGAGATGGACTACGCCGTCGACCCCGTGGTGATGGAGGCGGTGCAGCGCGCGCTCGCCGACGGCATCACGGGCTACCCGCTCGAGCGCGAGCCGGCGCTGGGGGAGGCCTACGCCGGGTGGGCGGCACGCCACTTCGGCTGGGCGCCGTCGCCCGAGGCCGTACGTCCCGTCGTCGACGTGACCGCCGGCGTCCGCCTGGCCATCGACGTCCTCAGTGGTCCGGGGGGCGTGGTCTTCCCGACGCCCGGCTACAACGCGCAGCACGGCCTGGCCGGCATCACCGGCCGCACCGAGCACCTGCTCGAGGTGCCGCTGTCGGCCGAGCGCGCCGGGATCGACCTCGACCGGCTCGACCGGCTCTTCGCCGAGGGTGCGCGGACGCTGATCCTCACGCAGCCGCACAACCCGTGGGGCCGCGTCTTCACGCGGGCCGAGCTCGAGGGGATCCGTGACGTCGTCGTACGCCACGGGGCGCGGGTCGTCAGCGACGAGATCCACGCGCCGCTGGTCCTGCCGGGTGCCGAGCACGTGTCCTACCTCGCGATCGACGGCACCCACGACCACGCGGTCGCCGTGGTCGCCGCGTCCAAGGCCTTCAACACCGCCGGCCTCAAGTGCGCGCAGCTCGTCGTGCCGTCGGCGGCCGACCGCGCCCGGCTCGACGCCGAGCCGATGTCCCGCAACGACTCGTGGTCGCCCCTCGGCGTCATCGCCGCGCGGACGGCGTACGACGACGGCGACCCGTGGCTGGCGTCGCTGGTCGAGCGACTCGACCAGCAGCGCGCACTGCTCGGGTCGCTGCTCGCGGACCACCTGCCCGAGGTGCGGATGCGCCCCGTCGAGGCGACCTACCTCGCCTGGCTCGACGCGTCCGCCTACGGCCACGACGCCGCCGCCGCGGTCGCCCTCGAGCGCGGCCGGGTCCAGCTGAGCGACGGCGCGTCCTACGCCCCCGGCTCCACCGGCCACGTCCGCCTCAACTTCGCCACCTCGCCCGAGCGCCTCACCGAGATCGTCGAGCGGCTGGCGAAGGCCTGGACCTGACGCCACTGGCCCGTGAGTCGCCCAGAGACTCAACGTCCAGTGACCCGTGAGTCGCCCAGAGACTCAACGTCCAGTGGCCCGTGAGTCGCCCAGAGACTCAACGTCCAGTGGCCCGTGAGTCGCCCAGAGACTCAACGTCCAGTGGCCCGTGAGTCGCCCAGAGACTCAACGTGCATCCCGGCCGTGTCACGGCACGAACGGCCGTAAGTGGAGCCAGCGGCCCGACCTAGCGGCACCTGGCTCCACTGTCGCCGGGCGGCGGCTACGCCAGCGGCTTCACGTACCTCCGGCACGGCGACACGAACGTCTGACCGAGCGCGGTGACCTCGTAGGGCAGGTCGCCCTCGTCGACCCAGCCCTGCCTCTCGTAGAAGCGGCGGGCCCGGGCGTTGCCGGCGACCACCGCGAGCCAGGCCGAGGAGTGTCCACCGGCGGCGACCGCGCGCTCGGCCTCGTCGAGCAGGCGGGCGGCCAGGTCGGTCCCCCGAGCGGCTCGGGCGACGAAGACCTGCTCGACCTCGTCGCCGACCACCATCACGAAGCCGAGCAGCTCACCGGCGTCCGAGACGGCCACGGCGGTGTCCGCCACCCGCGTCGGGGTGCGCTCGTGGAAGGCAGCCAGGGTGCGAGCCGCGGTGAGTCCGTCGGGCACGTGGCCGGCGTGGCCGTCGTGCCAGCCCTCGTGCCAGAGGTCCGCCACCGCGGCCATGTCGGCGGCACCGGCCGGCCGGATCGTGGTCATGTGCCCACCCTAGGATCGTCGGCATGCCACACGACGGTCTCGAGCGGATCTGGACGCCCCACCGGATGGCCTACGTCCGCACGGCCGTCGACGACGAGGGCTGCCCCTTCTGCGCGATCCCGGGTCACCCCGACGAGGAGTCGCTCATCGTCGCGCGGGGCGGGTCGACGTACGCCGTCCTCAACCTGCACCCCTACAACCCCGGGCACCTGATGGTGCTGCCCTACCGCCACGTCGCCGACCTCACCGACCTCACCGAGGCGGAGTCGGCCGAGCTGATGACGATGACCCAGCACGCCCTCCGGACCATCCGCGCCGTCAGCAGCCCCCACTCCTTCAACGTCGGGCTCAACCTCGGCCGCTCCGCGGGCGGCTCGCTCGCCGACCACCTGCACCAGCACGTCGTGCCGCGGTGGACCGGCGACGCCAACTTCATCACCGTCGTCGGCGGCACCAAGACGCTCCCGCAGCTGCTCGAGGACACCCGCCGGCTGCTCGCGGACGCCTGGGCGGACGCCGGCCCGGACGGTCAGCCGACGGGGTAGGGGTGCTCCGCCGACCGACCCTGGAACTCCAGGATCGCGGGGTTGCACACGCGTCCGTCGCGGATCTCGATCGCCCGGCTCAACACCTCCGAGGCGTCCCAGCTCGCCGGTCCGGCGAGGACGAGGTCGACGAAGGGCAGGAGCGCCTCGCTGTTCTCCCAGGTGGCCGAGTTCCAGAGGTACGACGGGCTGTGGTCGACCGCGTAGTAGTGGACCCGGTCGCCGACGGTGAACATCGGCTCGTCGAAGGTGGTCGGCACGGCCCACGAGAAGCCCATGCCCTCGTCGCACGACACGTCGACGACCAGGCTGCCGTGGCGGAACCCGCCCAGGTCCTCGGTCCTGAGGTAGGTCAGCGGTGCCGCCGTGTCCTGCAGCGTGCAGTTGACGACGATGTCGTTCTCCGCGAGGTAGGGCGCCAGCGGCTCCCGACCGCGGTCGGTCACGACGCTGATGCCCTCGCCGTCGGGGTCGTGGTCCCACTGCCGGATCCGTACCGAGTGGATCGGTGACCCGACGGCGGCCACCCCGCGCGTGGTGAGGACGGCGACGTCGCCGACACCGTGCGCCTTGAGCGCCGTCACCGCCCCGCGCGCCGTCGCACCGAACCCGATCACGACGGCGCTGAGCCGGCGGCCGTAGTCGCCGGTGATCCCGACGAGCTCCATCGCGTGGAGCACCGAGCAGTAGCCGGCCAGCTCGTTGTTCTTGTGGAAGACGTGGAGCCCGACGTGACCGTCGGAGGTCCAGTGGTTCATCGCCTCGAAGGCGATCAGCGTCAGCTCGCGGTCGATGGCCAGCTGGGTCATCTCGGCGTCCTGCACGCAGTGGGGCCAGCCCCAGAGGACCTGCCCGGCGTGCATCCGGGCGACGTCCTCGTGCTGCGGCTTGGGCAGCACGACGACATCGGACTCCTCGAGGATCTCCCCGCGCGTCGCGAAGCCCGCGACGTACGGCGCCAGCTCCTCGTCGGAGATGCCGAACCGGGCGGCGTACCCGTGCTCGAGCGTGGTGCGTGCCGCGACCTCAGGCCCCAAGCGCGCGAGGTGGTCGGGATGGAGGGGTAGCCGGTGCTCGTTCTCCTTGGCCGACGTGCCGATCACACCGAGGCCGAGGAGACTCACTTCTTCTTCGGCGGGAGGAACGTCTCGTCGGCGCCGCTCTTCCCGGCCGCCTTGGCGTGCTTGTCGGCACGCTTCTCCTTGATGGACTTGCCGGACTTCTTGGACATGCCTTGCCGTGGCGACTTGTCGCTCATCGGGGCTCCCTTGTCGGAAGCCTGGATGGCTCCGTCCGGCCACAGTACGCCCTCGGGCTAGCGTTGCCCCGTGGATGATTCGCGCCTGCTCGCCGACGCCGCTCTCGCCACCGAGCTGGTCCGCGACGCCGCGGCCCTCGCCGCGCGGATCCGCGAGGCCGGGCTCGACGTCGAGCGGAAGACCAGCGGCTCCGACATCGTCACCCAGGCCGACACCGCCGCCGAGCGGCTGATCGTCGAGCGGCTGAGAGCCGAGCGGCCCGACGACGCGATCGTGGGGGAGGAGGGCACGTCGCAGCCCGGGACCTCGGGTCGCACCTGGGTGATCGACCCGGTCGACGGCACCTACAACTTCGCCCGCGGCAGCGACTGGTGGTGCTCCGCACTGGCGCTGGACGGCGCCGACGACGTGCTCCTCGGGGCCGTGCACCACGCCGCGAGCGGGCGCACGTGGGTCGGTGGCCCCGACCTCCGGAGCACCCGCGACGGCGCCCCTCTCGCGCCGCTGCCCGAGACCGCCCGCGAGGCGCGCTGCGCGACGACCTACCTCCACCCGCCGTTCTACGGCAGCGAGGTCGGCGAGGCGTTCACCCGCGCGCTCGGCCAGGTCGGGACCCTGCGGATGCTCGGCTCCGGGACGATGGACTGCATGGCCATCGCCGGCGGCCAGTGGGACGTGCTCTTCCAGCACAGCGTCGCCGACTGGGACCGGCTCCCGGGCGCGGCGATCGTGCGCGGCGCGGGCGGCGACTCGGTCGTCGTACGGACTGCGGGGGTCGACTGGACGGTCACCGGGGCGCCCGCCGCGGTGGCTGACGTCCGCGCAGCCCTGCTCGACGGGTAGCCTGCGGCCCGTGCTCGACAGGTTCAAGCAGTTCTGGCAGGGCGTCATGCTCGCGCCGTTCATCAACCTCTTCATCCGTCTCGGCGTGAGCCCCGACGCGGTGACGCTCGTCGGCACGCTGGGGGTGAGCTTCGGCGCGATCTTCTTCTTCGCCCAGGGCTGGGTGTGGCAGGGCGTCCTCTTCATCACCGCCTTCGTCTTCAGCGACCTCGTCGACGGTGCGATGGCGCGCAAGATGGGGCGCAAGGACGACTTCGGCGCGTTCCTCGACTCGACCCTCGACCGGGTGGCCGACGGAGCGCTCTTCGGCGGCCTGGCCCTCTTCTTCGCCTGGCACCACGAGAGCCGCCTCTACCTCGCGCTGTGCCTGGTCATCCTGGTCATGGGCGCCGTGACGTCGTACGCCCGCGCGAAGGCGGACGTCCTCGGCTACGACGCCAAGGTCGGCATCGCGGAGCGTCCGGACCGGCTCGTCGGGATGCTCGTGCCGGCCTTCTTCGCCGACGTCCTCGACCTCTGGTGGCTGCTCTACATCGCCCTCTGGGCGCTCGCGATCGCGGCCACCGTGACCGTCGCGCAGCGCATCTGGGTGGTCCGCCGTCAGGCGCTGGAGCGGGCGGCCTCGCAGCCCTGATCCACCCCCCGTCCCGATGCATCCTTTCGGATGAGCCAGCACTACGATCGGGGCATGGCTGAGCACACCCCGTCGACCTCCACCGAGACCCCCGCCGAGACCCCCATCGAGCACGGCACCAGCCGCGTCAAGCGCGGCATGGCCGAAATGCTCAAGGGTGGCGTGATCATGGACGTCGTCACCGCCGACCAGGCCAGGATCGCCGAGGACGCCGGCGCCGTCGCGGTGATGGCGCTCGAGCGCGTGCCGGCCGACATCCGCGCCCAGGGCGGCGTCTCCCGGATGAGCGACCCCGACATGATCGACTCGATCATCGAGGCCGTGTCGATCCCGGTGATGGCCAAGGCCCGCATCGGCCACTTCGCCGAGGCGCAGGTGCTCCAGTCGCTCGGTGTCGACTACATCGACGAGTCCGAGGTGCTGACCCCGGCCGACTACGCCAACCACATCGACAAGTGGAACTTCACCGTGCCGTTCGTGTGCGGGGCCACCAACCTCGGCGAGGCGCTGCGCCGCATCACCGAGGGCGCGGCGATGATCCGCTCCAAGGGCGAGGCCGGCACCGGCGACGTGTCCAACGCGGTGATGCACATGCGCACGATCGGTGGCGAGCTGCGCCGCCTGCACGGCATGGCCGACGACGAGCTCTACGTGGCGGCCAAGGAGCTCCAGGCGCCCTACGAGCTGGTCAAGGAGGTCGCGGCCGCGGGCAAGCTGCCGGTCGTCCTCTTCACCGCCGGCGGGATCGCCACCCCGGCCGACGCCGCGATGATGATGCAGCTCGGCGCCGAGGGCGTCTTCGTCGGCTCGGGCATCTTCAAGTCCGGCAACCCGGCCCAGCGCGCCGAGGCGATCGTCAAGGCGACGACGTTCTTCGACGACCCCGACGTGGTCGCGAAGGTGTCGCGCGGCCTCGGCGAGGCCATGGTCGGCCTCAACGTCGACGAGATCCCGCAGCCGCACCGCCTCTCCGAGCGCGGCTGGTAGTCACCGGCGCAGCGCCTCGGTCAGCACCGTCGCGGCGCTGCCGAAGCCGTACGACTCCGCGCCCGCCGGCGCGGGCAGCCCGAGCCGGACGACCATGGTCTTCGTGGTCGGGTCGACGAGGAGCACCTGCCCGCCGAACCCGAGCGCCGCGAACACGTCCTCCGGGGCGTATGACGCCAGCTGGCCGGTGACGCTGCGGACGGGCTGGCCCTGCGCGTCGACCGCATCGGTCGCGCCGCGGACCCGGCCGGGGCGGTTGAGCCACCAGAGGTAGCCGTAGGCCGCGTTGTGCACGGTGGACGACCGGCCGACGGCGCGCCTCACGTAGTCCCGGTCGAGGATCCGGTGCCCGTCGACCTTCCCCCGCCCCAGGTAGAGCTCGCCGAACCGCGCCAGGTCGAGGCAGGTGGTCTGCAGGCCGTAGAACATCACCGCAGCGTTGTCCGCGCGGTCGGTGATGAAGTTCGTATGCGTCATGCCGAGCGGCTCGAAGAGCCGCTCGCGGGCGAACCTCGCGACGCGCATCCCGGTCGCCCCCTCCAGCACGGGCTCGAGCACCTGGATGGCCGCGTTGTTGTAGGCCCACGCGCTGCCCGGGGCGTACTGCTGCGGCAGGCCGACGGCGTACCTCGTGCGGCTCCGCGCGCGCAGCAGGTCGGTGTAGTCGCTCTGCAGGGACCAGAAGCGGCCGCTGTCGTTGGAGAGCAGGTTGCGCACCGTCACCGCCTCCGACGGCGTGCCGCGCCACTGCGGGACGTAGCGCGAGACCCGGTCGTCGAGGCGCAGGTCGCCGTCGCGGATCGCGATGCCGACGAGCGTGCTGGTGACCGACTTGGTGATCGAGAAGACCTCGCGCGGGGTGTCGCGCTCCAGCTGCTGCCAGTTCCACTCGCCGGCCAGCCTGCCGTTGCGGACGACCGCGAAGCAGGTCGAGCCGAGGCGGCGGGCCTCCGCCGCGCCGCGCTCGATCGCGCTGCCGCGCAGGCCGAGGCTCGACGGCGACGCGATCGTCCAGCCGTCGACCGTCCGCTCGCGCTCCGGCGCAGGTGCGGCGCCGACCGGCGCGGCCGTCCCGGCGATCACGAGAGCAGCGGCCAGGAGTGCAGGGAGTCTCATGGCACGAGCCTAGGGCGACGACGTCATGCCGACCTGGCCGACCGGCCGCCCCGACCGGCCCGTCCGCACCAGGCCGATGTCACCCGACCGGGCCATTTGTGGCAGTTCTGTTACCCACCGGAGGGGCTCGTGTTCGCATGGGCGGCGACATCCACTCGAGGAGAAGCCATCATGTCCCCAGCCTCCGAGGCGCCCCGACGCTCCAGCTCGCTCGTCTGGCTCAGTGCCGCCGTCGCCAGCGTGCTGCTCACCCTCAGCGTGTCCGGCACGCTCGGCAGCTGGACCGAGGCGGTGCTCCGCCAGAACGGCAACACCGCCGGGACCGCCGGCGCGCTGCTGCTGAGCATCTCGGGTCCCGACGCCACCGGTGCCGCATCCACCTGCACGTCGTCCTCTTCGGTGACTAACGACGCGACCTGCAGCATCAACCTCCTCGGCGCCAACGGCGTGGCGAAGACGGCGATGCGTCCGGGTGACACCCAGACCACCCTGTTCAACGTCACCACCGGCGGCGAGCTGACCGGCAACACCCTCAACATCGCGCCCGGGGCCTGCACCGGCTCGACCGACCTGTGCGGAGCGCTGCTCGTCACGCTCACCTGCGTCGGCGGTCAGACCACCGTCATCGGGCCGATGAGCCTCACGGCGTTCGCGAGCGCCGATCGCGACCTGCTCGGGCTGCCGGCGACCACCACGGCCTGCACGGCCGTGACGTTGCTGCCCCTCACGGCGCCACTGGCCACGCGCAACAAGACGGTCAGCCAGGACGTCGTCTGGACGTTGAGCTGACGGAGCGATGAGTCCCCGCTCTGCGGCGACGCCGAGGACGGTCCCCGTCGTGCTCGGCGTCGTCGTGCTGCTCATCGGGGTCGGCGTCGCCACGTCGTGGCTGCTCGCCGGCGGACGGTGGCTGCGGATGGACACGCCGTCCATGGGCACAGCCGCGCCGGTCGGGAGCCTGCTGTGGGTCCGCCCCGTCGAGCTCGAGGACGTCGCGGTGGGGGACCTGGTCACGGTCCGGCCGGCGGACGCCGGAGGGCGGACGTACACCCACCGTGTCGTCTCCACGACGCCACGCGGCCTCCGCACCGGTGGGGTGCTCTCCGGCGAGGATCCCTGGGTGATCGACCAGGCACGGCTGGTGGGTCGGGTGGACCACGTGTGGCCCGTGCTCGGGCTCGTGCTGCGGCTCGCGCCGCTGCTCCTCGCGCTGCTGCTGGCGGCGTTCCTCGCGCCGGCGCGCCTGCCCGAGCGCTGGCGGCTGCCCGTGCGCATCGTCGGGGTGTCGCTGGCCCTCTCGGTGGTGCTGGTGGTGCACCAGCCGCTCACCGACGCGCGGATGCTCGCCTTCGACACGGGCGCCGAGGGCGCGCGCACGACGTGGGTCAACGCCGGTCAGGTGCCGTTGCGCCTGCGCGCGCCGTCCACCGGGGCGAGCGCGACCATGGGTCCGGGGGAGACCGCGACCGTCGCGGTGGCCCGCACGGACGCTCGCGGGAGGTACGTCGTCTCGGTGCGCCCGGACCTGCCCGGATGGACCTGGTGGCTGGTAGGCGGTCCGTGGGTGCTGCTCGCACTCGGCCACACCCTCCGCGAGCGGCGTACGCTCCACCCCGCCTGAGCGTCGCCCCGCCCGCAGGTCCTACCCTCCGACTGTGGCTGTCCCTCCCGTCATCGGCGTGCTGGCCCTGCAGGGCGACGTGCGCGAGCACCTGGCGGCCCTGCGGTCGCTGGGCGCCGACCCGATCTCCGTACGACGTCCCGGCGAGCTCGCAGCCTGCGACGGCCTCGTCATCCCGGGCGGGGAGTCCACGACGATGGTCAAGCTGGCCAGGATCTTCGACATGCTCGAGCCGCTGCGCGACGCCGTGCGCGGTGGCCTGCCGGCCTTCGGGACGTGCGCCGGGATGATCATGCTCGCCGACCGGATCGAGGACGGCGCCGTCGGGCAGGAGACGATCGGCGGCCTCCACATCACCGTGCGGCGCAACGCCTTCGGGCGCCAGGTCGACTCCTTCGAGGAGGACCTGCACGTCGACGGACTGACCGACCCGGTGCGGGCGGTCTTCATCCGGGCGCCGTGGGTCGAGGCCGTCGACGACGACGTCGAGGTGCTGGCTCGGGTCGGGGACGGGCCCGCCGCGGGTAGGATCGTCGCGGTCCGTCAGGGCCCCCTGATGGCGACCTCGTTCCACCCGGAGGTCGGCAGCGACGATCGCGTCCACGGCATGTTCGTGGACCTGGTCCGCTCGGCCTGACCGACGTACACGACGCAAGCGACAGATAGAGGGACTGATGTCCGGCCACTCCAAGTGGGCAACGACCAAGCACAAGAAGGCCGCGATCGATGCCAAGCGCGGCAAGCTCTTCGCCAAGCTGATCAAGAACATCGAGGTCGCGGCGAAGCAGGGCGGCGGCGACCCCGCCGGCAACCCGACGCTCTACGACGCCATCCAGAAGGCGAAGAAGAGCTCGGTCCCCAACAAGAACATCGACTCCGCGCTCAAGCGCGGCTCCGGCGCCGAGTCCGGCGGGGTCGACTACAAGAACATCTCCTACGAGGTCTACGGCCCCCAGGGCGTCGCGATCCTCGTCGAGTGCCTCACCGACAACACCAACCGGGCCGCGATGGAGGTCCGCACGGCGGTCACCCGCAACGGCGGCACCATGGCCGACCCCGGCTCCGTCTCGCGCCTCTTCACCCGCAAGGGCATCGTGGTCGTGCCGAAGTCGCAGGACCACGACGGCTCCACCCGTGAGGTGTCCGAGGACGACGTCCTCGAGGCCACCCTCGACGCCGGCGCCGAGGAGGTCAGCGACCTCGACGACGTGTTCCAGGTGCAGAGCGAGGCCACCGACCTCGTCGCCGTCCGTACCGCCCTCCAGGACGCCGGCATCGACTACGACTCCGCCGACGTCGAGTTCGTGCCCAGCATGGAGATCCCCGTCGACGCCGCCGGCGCCGGCAAGGTGATGCACCTCGTCGACGCCCTCGAGGACCTCGACGACGTCCAGGACGTCTTCACCAACGTCGACGTCCCCGCCGACGTCCTCGCCGAGCTCGAGGCCGCCGACGCCTGACCCGGCCCGCTCTTCCCGCTGTAACGCCGGGTTAGCAGCTGTACCCACTACCTTGCTAGACGGTGGGTACACCACCTAACCCGGCGTTACAGCGCTGGACGGGGCCTGCAACCATCCACAACCACGCGTTGTACGCCGCTCTCCACAGCTGGTGCGCTGGCGGTCCGCCGGGCGTCGGTCGTCCTGCCGATCGTCGTGGGCATGTATCTCCCTGTCATCGTCCAGCTTCATTCGCAGCACGGCCTCATCACGACGGGGCAGCTCGTGGCGGCCGGGCTGGATCACTACGACATCGATCGCCTCGGCTCCAACGGTCGACTCCTGCGCCTCCGGCGGGGTGTGTACGTCGACCCGGACGCGTGGGCGGACCTCGATCCCTTCCGACAGCAGCCACTGCTCCGCATCCGCGCGGCGAGCATGAGCCTGACATCGACGGCCTACGTCTTCAGCCACGACTCGTCCGCGATCGCCCTCGAGATGGGTGCGCCGGACCCTCGCACGGCCCTGGTCCACGTGACTCGCAGGAAGGTGCACGGCGACGCGGTCCGCGCCGGCGTGAAGCACCACCTGGCTCCGTACCTCCCCGACGACGTCGTCGAGGTCGACGGCCTGCGCATGCTCGGTCCTGCGCGCACCGCTCTTGACATGGTGCGCGAGCACGGCCGTGCCCACGGCCTTGCGGCGTGCGACGCGGCAATGCGTCAGGGCGTCACCCCAGCGCAGCTCCGCGAGGTCCTGGCCCGGATGAAGGACTGGCCGCACAGCCGGTGCATGAGGTGGTGCATCGAGCATGCTGATCCGCTGGCCGAGACCTATCTCGAGTCGCTCCTCCGCGACTTCGTCCTCGAGCTCGGCATCGGCCGTCCCGACCTCCAGTTCGGCCTGACCGACGGTCGCACCACCGCGTTCGCCGACGTCGCCGTGCACCGGCATCTCTTCGAAGCCGACGGTGGACTCAAGTACGAGCCCGACAACCCGGCCGCGATGGCCCCGACCGGCGTCCTGCTCAAGGAGAAGCACCGGCAGGACTTCCTGGCCGGGTTCAAGCTCGGGATGAGCCGGCTGACCTACGTCGACATGTTCTCGGGTCGCCGCGGCGCCCTTGCTCGGGCCGCTCGCGAGTACGCCGACACATGTGCGCGCTTCGGCAAGAACACCGACGACCTCGCCCCGTACCGCGTGTCGCGCCGTCCCTGACGTCGCCCTCGCCTCACGCTGTAACGCCGGGTTAGCCCTTGTACCCACCCCCTTGCAAGATGGTGGGCACAGCACCTAACCCGGCGTTACAGCGGGCGGCGGGGTGTACGGCCGCCACGGGGGAGACGCACGAGCCCCGCGTGTCGTACGCCCCCCAGCGGGCGGGTCCGGTTAGCGTTTGCCGGACGAACATGTGTTCGGACGACGGTGACGACGGCCAGGCGAGAGGGTGAGGCGCGTGCGGGTGCTCGGCATCGACCCCGGCCTCACCCGGTGTGGCGTGGGAGTCGTCGACGGCAGCGTCGGGCGCCCGCTGACGATGGTCGACGTGGGCGTGATCCGGACGAGCGCCGACCTGCCGATCGCCCAGCGTCTGGTCAGCATCGAGAAGGGCCTCGACGCCTGGATCGAGGAGCACCGGCCCGATGCGGTGGCCGTCGAGCGGGTGTTCGCCCGCTCCGACTCCAGCACGATCATGGGCACCGCGCAGGCCAGCGGCATCGCGCTCGTCGTGGCCGCACGACGCGGCCTCCCGATCGCGATGCACACCCCCAGCGAGGTCAAGGCCGCCGTCTCCGGCAACGGTCGCGCCGACAAGGCCCAGGTCGGGGCGATGGTGGTCCGGATCCTGCGGCTGGCCGAGATGCCCAAGCCGGCCGACGCCGCCGACGCGCTCGCCCTGGCCATCACCCACGTCTGGCGGGGCTCGGCCAACACCCGCATCGAGGAAGCCGTCGCCCGGGCCAGGGCAGCGCAGCGAACAGTGAGGACCCGATGATCGCCTTCGTCCGCGGCGAGGTCGCCGCCGTCACGCTCACCAGCGCCGTCCTCGAGGTCGGTGGTGTCGGCCTCGAGCTGATGTGCACGCCCGGCACCCTCGCCACCCTGCGGGTCGGCCGGTCGGCCACCCTGCCCACGAGCATGGTGGTGCGTGAGGACAGCCTGACGATCTTCGGCTTCCTCGACGACGACGAGAAGCAGGTCTTCGAGATCGCCCAGACCGCGTCGGGCGTCGGTCCCAAGGTCGCCCAGGCGATCGTCGCGGTGATGAGCCCCGACGACGTGCGCCGAGCGATCATGACCGAGGACGTCAAGGCGCTCACCCGCGTGCCGGGCATCGGGCAGAAGGGCGCCCAGCGGATCATCCTCGAGCTCAAGGACCGCATCGGCCCGCCCACCGGCGGCCACCACGCGACCAGCGAGGTGAAGCCGCAGGAGGCGTGGCGCGACCAGGTGCAGCAGGGCCTCGTGGGCCTCGGCTGGTCGGCCAAGGAGTCGGAGAAGGCGGTCGAGGCCGTCGCCCCCGACGCCGGCGAGATGCCCGACGTCGGCGCCCTGATGCGCGCCGCCCTCCGCACGCTGAGCAAGGCATAGGCACCGATGAACTGGGACGACGTCGACGACGAGACCGACCTCACCGAGGCCGAGCTCACCCACCTCCAGCGGCTCACCGACGCCGAGGCCGACGGCGACGAGCGCGCGGTCGAGGCGGCGCTGCGCCCGAAGACCCTCGACGAGGTCGTCGGGCAGGCACGGGTCCGTGACCAGCTCGGCCTCGTCCTGGAGGCGGCCCGCCGGCGCGGCCGAGCGCCCGACCACGTCCTGCTCTCCGGCCCGCCCGGGCTCGGCAAGACCACGCTCGCGATGATCATCGCCGCCGAGATGAGCACCCCGCTCCGGCTCACCAGCGGCCCGGCGATCACCCACGCCGGCGACCTCGCCGCGATCCTCTCCGGGCTCAACGAGGGCGACGTGCTCTTCGTCGACGAGATCCACCGGATGTCGCGGCCGGCCGAGGAGCTGCTCTACATGGCGATGGAGGACTTCCGGGTCGACGTCGTCATCGGCAAGGGCCCCGGCGCCACGGCGATCCCGATCGACATCCCGCCGTTCACCCTCGTCGGCGCCACCACCCGCGCCGGCCTGCTGCCGGGCCCGCTGCGCGACCGCTTCGGGTTCACCGCGCACCTCGAGTTCTACGAGCCCCACGAGCTCGACCAGATCGTCCACCGCTCCTCCGGCCTCCTCGGCGTCCACCTCACCGCGGAGGGCTCCAGCGAGATCGCCGGTCGCTCGCGCGGCACGCCCCGGATCGCCAACCGGCTGCTGCGCCGGGTCCGCGACTACGCCCAGGTGCGCGCCGACGGCGTGCTGACGCTGCCGGTCGCGCAGTCCGCGCTCGAGCTCTTCGAGGTCGACGAGTCCGGCCTCGACCGCCTCGACCGCGCGGTCCTCGACGTGCTGTGCCGCCGCTTCGGCGGGGGACCGGTCGGCATCTCGACGCTGGCCGTCGCGGTCGGCGAGGAGCGTGAGACCGTCGAGGAGGTGGCCGAGCCGTTCCTGGTCCGGACCGGCCTGCTCGCCCGTACGCCGCGGGGCCGCGTCGCGACGCCCGCCGCGTGGCACCACCTCGGCCTCACCCCGCCGCCGCTCCCCACGGTCGACTCCACCCTCTTCGACGAGGTGTAGGGAGAAGTTAGACTCCGGGCGCTCACGCACCCCTACGTCTGGAGACCCGTGAACGACCTCGCCGCCCTTCTTCCCCTGGTCGCCATCCTGGCCCTGTTCTGGTTCATGGTGGTCCGCCCGCAGCAGCGCCGGCAGCGTGAGGTGACTGCGCTGCAGAACAGCATCGAGGTCGGCCAGCGCGTGATGATGTCGTCCGGCATCTACGGCACGATCCGTTCGGTCACCGACGACACCGCGCGCCTCGAGATCGCCCCCGGTACCGAGATCGAGATCGCCCGCGCCGCGATCGCCCGCGTGGACAGCCCGACCGCGGAGACCGACGGACCGGTCGACGATGCCTGACCGTCGTACGGCCCAGGAGGCGCTGAGCCGCCTCACGGTCGACGTCGCCGACTGGCCGCAGGAGGGCGTGACGTTCAAGGACATCACCCCCGTCCTCGCCGACCACCAGGCCTTCTCCGCGATCATCACCGCGCTCGCCGCGGCCGGGCGCGACGACCACGGCAACGTCGTGGTCGACAAGGTCGTCGGCATGGAGGCACGCGGCTTCATCCTCGCCGCGCCCGTCGCCCTGGCCCTCGGCATCGGCTTCGTCCCGGTCCGGAAGGCCGGCAAGCTCCCGCGCGAGACCCACGCCGTGTCCTACGCGCTGGAGTACGGCGAGGCGACGCTCGAGGTGCACCGCGACGCGATCGCCGCCGGCGACCGGGTGCTGATGGTCGACGATGTCCTCGCCACGGGAGGCACCGTCGTCGCGACCCGGCAGCTCATCGAGGCGTGCGGTGGCACGGCCACCGGGGTGGCGGTGTTGATGGAGCTCGGCTTCCTCGACCCGCGCTCGAAGACGGGCGACCTGCCCGTCAGCACCCTGCTGACGCTCTGACCCCTGCGCGCGGTCACTAGACTTGGTGCATGGCAGAGGAGCAGGTACCGACGCAGGAGGTCAGGGCCCCTCTGACCGCGCGCGGCATGCGTGCGCGCCTCGCCCGCGTCGGGACCAAGGCACCGTCGTCCAACCCGGTCCTCGAGCCGCTCTTCCGCGCCGTCAAGGCCAACCACCCCAAGGCCGACCTCGCCCTCCTCGAGCGCGCCTACGCCGAGGCCGACAAGTGGCACACCGGCCAGATGCGCAAGAGCGGCGACCCCTACATCACGCACCCGCTCGCGGTGACCACGATCCTCGCCGACATCGGCATGACCGAGCCGACGCTCGTCGCGGCCCTGCTCCACGACACCGTCGAGGACACGCCCTACACGCTGGAGGCGCTGCGCGCCGACTTCGGTGACGAGGTCGCCCTGCTGGTCGACGGCGTCACCAAGCTCGACAAGGTGCAGTACGGCGCCTCGGCGCAGGCCGAGACCATCCGCAAGATGATCGTCGCGATGTCGCGCGACATCCGGGTGCTGGTGATCAAGCTCGCCGACCGGCTCCACAACATGCGGACGCTGCGCTACGTCCCGGCCGCGTCGCAGGAGCGCTCGTCGCGCGAGACCCTCGACATCTACGCCCCGCTGGCGCACCGGCTCGGGATGAACACCCTCAAGTGGGAGCTCGAGGACCTCGCGTTCGCCACGCTCCACCCCAAGATCTACGACGAGATCGTGCGGATGGTCGCCGAGCGGGCGCCGTCGCGCGACTCGTTCCTGGCCGAGGTGGTCACCGAGATCGAGCAGGACCTCAAGGCGTCGAAGATCAACGCCAAGGTCACCGGCCGGCCCAAGCACTACTACTCGATCTACCAGAAAATGATCGTCGGCGGCCGCGACTTCTCCGACATCTACGACCTGGTCGGCATCCGGATCCTCGTCGACGAGGACCGCGACTGCTACAGCGCCCTCGGCGTCATCCACTCGCGGTGGAACCCGGTCCTGGGGCGGTTCAAGGACTACGTCGCGATGCCGAAGTTCAACATGTACCAGTCGCTGCACACGACGGTCATCGGCCCGGCCGGCAAGCCCGTCGAGGTGCAGATCCGGACGTTCTCCCAGCACCGCCGCGCGGAGTACGGCGTCGCGGCCCACTGGAAGTACAAGGAGAACAGCAAGGCCGGCGTCGACACCGACCGTCTCGGCGACAAGGACGACCTCACCTGGCTGCGCCAGCTGCTCGACTGGCAGAGCGAGGTCGAGGACCCGGGCGAGTTCCTCGAGTCGCTGCGCTTCGAGATGAACCAGCAGCAGGTCTACGTCTTCACGCCCCGTGGCGACGTCATCCCGCTGCCGATGGGCGCGACCCCCGTCGACTTCGCGTACGCCGTCCACACGGAGGTCGGCCACCACACGATCGGGTCGCGGGTCAACGGTCGCCTCGTGCCGCTGGAGTCGACGCTCGACAACGGCGACGTGGTCGAGGTCTTCACCTCGAAGTCGCCGAACTCCGGCCCGTCGCGCGACTGGCTGAACTTCGTCCAGTCGCCGCGGGCTCGCAACAAGATCCGCCAGTGGTTCACCAAGGAGCGGCGCGAGGAGGCGATCGAGCGCGGCAAGGACCAGATCGCCAAGCTCATGCGCAAGGAGGGCCTGCCCCTCACCCGCCTGATGACCCACGACGTGCTGGCGCTCGTCGCCGAGCACTTCCACCACGCCGACGTCTCCGCGCTCTACGCCGCGGTCGGCGAGGGCAACCTCAGCGCCCAGGCGGTCGTGCGTCGCGTCATCGACCTCCACGGCGGCGACGACGGGGCGCAGGAGGACCTCTCCGAGGGCGTCACGATCACCGGTCGCTCGCACGCGAAGCGGAGCCCCACCGACTCCGGCGTCATCGTGCCGGGCGTCGACGACCTCTGGGTCAAGCTCGCCAAGTGCTGCACGCCGGTGCCGCCCGACCCGATCCTCGGCTTCGTCACCAAGGGCGGGGGAGTCTCGGTGCACCGCCGCGACTGCACCAACGCCTCCAGCCTGCTCGGCCAGCCCGAGCGGGTGCTCGAGGTCGAGTGGGCGCCGACCTCGCAGTCGACCTTCCTGGTCAACATCCAGGTCGAGGCCCTCGACCGCGCGCGCCTGCTCTCCGACATCACGATGGCGCTCTCCGACGCCCACGTGAACATCCTCAGCGCCACCCTCTCCACCACGCGCGACCGCGTCGCGAAGAGTCGCTTCTCCTTCGAGATGGCCGACGCGGCCCACCTCGACGGCGTGCTCCGCGCCGTACGCGCCGTGCCGGGCGTCTTCGACGCCTACCGCGTCACCGCCTGACGGATCCCGCCGAGTCGGCGCATCTGTTCGCGCGAGAGGTCTCGAGTGGGCGCATCTGTTCGCGCGAGGAGGCTCGAGTCGGCGCATCTGCTCGCGCGAGGAGGCTCGAGTCGGCGCATCTGTTCGCCCGTCGCCGTACAGACGCGCCGACTCAGCGCGCTGCAGACGTACAGACGCGCCAACTCGGCGCCTCCCTGACGTACAGACGAGCCGACTCAGCTGAAGTCGGCTGCCGCCTTCTTCGCCATGTCGAGGAAGGCCTGCTTGTTGGCGAGCTCGGACTCGAGGTCCTGGGTGCGCTTGGCGTCGCCGGCGGCGGTGGCCTTGTCGAGCTTGGCCTGCGTCTCGGCGATGCCGGCCTCGAGCTTGCCGATCATGTCGTCGGCGCGGGCCGACTTCTCCGGGTCGCTGCGGCTCCACTGCTCGTCCTCGACCGCGCGGATGGCCTGCTCCACCTTCCGCATCCGTGCCTCGAGCTCCTTCATCCGGTCGCGCGGCACCTTGCCTGCGGCGTCCCAGCGGTCGGCGAGGTCGCGGAAGGCCTTCTTGGCGGCGTCGACATCGGTCACCGGCACCAGCTTCTCGGCCTCGACCAGGATCTCGTCCTTGACGACCGCGTTGGCCGCGAACTCCTCGTCGAGGGCCGCGTTGGTGGCGTCGCGGGCACCGAAGAACGTGTCCTGGGCGCCGCGGAAGCGCTGCCAGAGCTGGTCGTCGACCTCGCGCGGCGCAGGACCGGCGGCCTTCCACTCGCGCATCAGGTCGCGGTACTTGCCGGCCGTCGGACCCCACTCGGTCGACGTCGACAGCGCCTCGGCCTCCTTGACCAGCCGCTCCTTGATGACGCGGGCGCCGTCACGGCGCTCGTGCTCCTCGGCGAAGTGCGCCTTGCGGTGGCGGGTGTACGTCGTCCGCGCGGTGGAGAAGCGTCGCCACAGCGCGTCGTCGGTGGCCCGGTCGAGGCGCGGCAGCTCCTTCCACGTCGCGAGGAGGTCGCGCAGCCGGTTGGCCCCGTTGCGCCAGTCGGTGCCCTCGGCCAGCTTCTCGGCCTCGGCGACGAGCTTCTCCTTCTCCGCCTTGGACTCCGCGGTCTTCTGCGCGCGCTCCTCCTTGCGGGCGCTGCGCTGGACCGCGATCACCGGGCCGAGCGCGTCGAGCCGCGCCGCCAGCGACACGAGGTCGCCGACTGCGTGGGCGTCGACGACCTGCTCGCGCAGGGCCTTCGTCGAGGAGGTCGCCTCCTCGGGTGCCAGCCGTCCCGACGCGACGCGCTGCTCGAGCAGGTGGACCTTGCCCTCCAGCTCCTCGAAGCGCTTGGTGAAGAACTCCAGGGCCTCCTCCGGCGTACCGGCCTCGTAGGACCCGACGGAACGCTCCCCGTCTGCGGTGCGGACAAAGACTGTGCCGTCATCGGCGACGCGACCCCACGGGGTCGCGTCGTCCTGAGACTGCGTGTCGGCGCTCATGGTCGCCCATCGTAGTCATGGCCCGGACGGCCCTCGGTAGGCTTCCCACCTGAGCGGATGGGACGATCGTCCGTCCCGCTCCACCACGTCGTACGAACTAGCAAGGACTGACGCCTGTGTTCATCGCTGGCTTCCCCGCCGGACCCTGGGGGACCAACTGCTACGTCGTGGCCACGGGTCCCGGTGCCGAGTGCGTAGTGATCGATCCCGGCAAGGACTCGGCCGAGGGCGTCGCCCAGGTCGTGCGCGAGCACCACCTCAAGCCCGTGTCGGTGCTCGTCACCCACGGCCACGTGGACCACATGTGGTGCGTCGCCCCGGTCGCCGGCACCTACGACGCCACGGCGTGGATCCACCCCGCAGACCGCCACCTGCTGAGCGACCCGATGGCGGGGATGAGCCGCGAGACCACCCAGATGCTGCTCGGCGGCGACCACACGTGGGCCGAGCCCGACGACGTGCGCGAGCTCTCCGACCTCGCCGAGCTCGAGCTCGCCGGCCTCAGGTTCGTCGTCGACCACACGCCCGGGCACACCGAGGGCTCCGTGACCTTCCGTACGCCGTACGCGGAGCAGGACGTCTCCGAGGTGATGTTCTCCGGCGACCTGCTCTTCGCGGGCTCCATCGGTCGCACCGACCTGCCCGGCGGCGACCACGCCACGATGCTGCGCAGCCTCGCCGGCAAGGTGCTGCCGCTGGCCGACGACATCGTCGTGCTGCCCGGCCATGGCGAGCAGACCTCGATCGGGCGCGAGCGCGCCACCAACCCCTACCTCCAGGACCTCGAAGAAGCATGAGCAAGATCGCCCCGCTGAGCGGTTTCCCCGAGCTGCTGCCCGCGCAGCGCGCCGTCGAGCGCGAGGTGATCGCGTCGCTCTCGCGCACCTTCGAGCTGCACGGCTTCGCCAACATCGAGACCCGCGTCGTCGAGCCGATCGAGCGCCTGGCCAAGGGCGGCGAGGTCGACAAGGAGATCTACGTCCTCCAGCGCCTCGCCGCGGAGCCGGACGCCAAGGCCGAGCTCGGCATGCACTTCGACCTCACCGTGCCCTTCGCGCGCTACGTCCTCGAGCACGCCGGACACCTCGAGTTCCCGTTCCGTCGCTTCCAGGTCCAGCCGGCCTGGCGCGGGGAGCGCCCGCAGGAGGGTCGGTTCCGGCAGTTCACCCAGGCCGACGTCGACATCGTCGGGCGCGACGAGCTGCCCTTCCACCACGACGTCGAGGTGATGTCGGTGATGGTCGACGCGCTGAGCCGCCTCCCGATCCCGCGCCTGTCCTTCCAGTTCAACAACCGCAAGCTGATCCAGGGCTTCTACCGGGGCCTGGGCATCGACGACGTCACCGACGCGATCCGGGTGATCGACAAGCTCGACAAGCTCCCCGCCGACGAGGTCGCCCGGATGCTGGTCGAGCGCGTCGGCACGACCCCGGAGCAGGCGCAGCGCTGCCTCGAGCTGGCCACGATCCGGGTCTCCGACGGCTCCTTCGTGGAGCAGGTCCGCGCCCTGGGCGTCACCGACGAGCTGCTCGACCAGGGCCTCGACGAGCTCGCCGCCGTCGTCGAGGGCTGCCGGGCCGTCGCCGGCGACCGTGTCGACGTCGAGGCCAACCTGCGCATCGCGCGCGGCCTCGACTACTACACCGGCACCGTCGTCGAGGTCTTCATGGCCGGCTACGAGCGCCTCAAGTCGGTCGGCGGGGGAGGGCGCTACGACGCGCTCGCCAGCGACGGGCGTACGACCTATCCGGGCGTCGGCGTGTCCTTCGGCGTCTCCCGCACCCTCGTCCCGCTCATCTCCGACGGCGTCCTGTCCGGCAGCCGGCCGGTGCCGAGCGCCGTGCTCGTCGCCCTCAACACCGAGGACGACCGTGCCGCGAGCACGCAGGTCGCGGCGGCCCTCCGGTCCCGCGACGTCGCCTGCGAGGTCGCACCCTCGCCGGCGAAGTTCGGCAAGCAGATCCGCTTCGCCGAGCGCCGAGGCATCCCGTTCGTCTGGTTCGTCCTGGCCGACGGGACGAGCCAGGTGAAGGACATCCGGACCGGTGAGCAGGTCGATGCCGACCCCGCCACCTGGACCCCGCCGGAGCAGGACCTCCGGCCCACCATCGTCAGCACAGCCAGCACATCTGAGGAGAACCAGTGATCCGCACCCATGACGCCGGCGCCCTGCGCGCCGACCACGTCGGCCAGACCGTCACGCTCGCCGGATGGGTGGCGCGCCGACGCGATCACGGCGGTGTGGCGTTCCTCGACCTGCGTGAGGCCAGCGGCGTGGTGCAGGTCGTCGTCCGCGACGAGGACGTGGCGCACAGCCTCCGCAGCGAGTTCTGCATCAAGGTCACCGGGGAGGTCGTCGCCCGCAAGGAGGGCAACCAGAACCCCAACCTCGCCACCGGCGACATCGAGGTCGTCGCCACCGACCTCGAGGTGCTCTCCAGCTCCGACCCGCTGCCGTTCCCGATCGACGACGCGTCCGGCCACAAGGGCGGCGAGGTCGGCGAGGAGGCACGCCTCAAGCACCGATACCTCGACCTGCGTCGCTCCGGTCCCGCCGCCGCGCTGCGGCTGCGCTCGAAGATCAACAAGGCCGCCCGCGACGTGCTCGACGCCCGTGACTTCGTCGAGGTCGAGACGCCGACGCTCACCCGCTCGACGCCCGAGGGCGCCCGTGACTTCCTGGTGCCTGCCCGCCTGGCGCCCGGCAGCTGGTACGCCCTGCCGCAGAGCCCTCAGCTGTTCAAGCAGCTGCTGATGGTCGGCGGCATGGAGCGCTACTACCAGATCGCGCGCTGCTACCGCGACGAGGACTTCCGCGCCGACCGGCAGCCGGAGTTCACCCAGCTCGACATCGAGATGAGCTTCGTCGACCAGGAGGACGTCCTCACGCTGATGGAGGACGTGCTCGAGGCGATGTGGGCCCAGGCCGGTCACACCATCGAGCGCCCGATCGCCCGGATGACGTACGCCGACGCGATGGCGCGGTTCGGCTCCGACAAGCCCGACCTGCGGATGGGCCTCGAGCTCGTCGACTGCACCGAGTACTTCGCGGACACCACGTTCCGGGTCTTCCAGGCCGACTACGTCGGCGCCGTCGTCATGCCGGGTGGCGGCAGCCAGCCGCGTCGCCAGTTCGACGCCTGGCAGGACTGGGCCAAGCAGCGCGGGGCCAAGGGCCTGGCCTACGTCACGATCGCCGAGGACGGCGAGCTCGGGGGACCGGTCGCCAAGAACCTCACCGACGCCGAGCGCGACGGCCTGGCAGCCCACGTGGGCGCGGCGCCGGGGGACTGCATCTTCTTCGCTGCCGGACCCGTCAAGAGCAGCCGTGCGCTGCTCGGGGCCGCCCGCCTGGAGATCGGTCGTCGCGGCGGCATGCTCGACGAGTCGACGTTCGCGTTCACGTGGGTCGTGGACGCGCCGCTCTTCGAGCCGAGCTCCGAGGCCGTGGCCAGCGGTGACGTCGCGGTCGGCGCGGGCGCCTGGACGGCCGTGCACCACGCCTTCACCAGCCCGAAGGAGGAGTTCATGGACTCCTTCGACACCGACCCCGGCAGCGCCCTGGCGTACGCCTACGACATCGTCTGCAACGGCAACGAGCTCGGTGGCGGGTCCATCCGTATCCACCGCGGCGACGTGCAGAAGCGCGTCTTCTCGGTGATGGGTCTCGGCGAGGACGAGGCCCAGGAGAAGTTCGGCTTCCTGCTCGACGCCTTCAAGTTCGGTGCGCCCCCGCACGGCGGCATCGCGGTGGGCATGGACCGGATCGTGGCGCTGCTCGCGGGCAGCGACTCGATCCGCGACGTCATCGCGTTCCCCAAGTCCGGTGGCGGCTACGACCCGCTGACGGCCGCACCGGCACCGATCACGCCCGAGCAGCGCAAGGAGGCAGGCGTTGACGCCCCTCCTGCGACCGCAGAGGATGCTCCGGACGCCACGCGTCAGTAGGTCAAGGAAGTCCCGTCGCACGGGTGATCACGCGAAGCATTTGCCGGGCTCGGAGAAGTCAACTGGTTAATGCGTCGTAACGGGATCGTTACGCGTCAGTGATCGTCCGTGCGGCGCGGGTCACATACAGTCCTGTCTCGGCGCCGGCCCCGGGTGATCCCCGATCGGTGTCAAGACAGTCCCGAACCAGATGGGGAGAGCATGTCGGCAGACACCGCAGGACCGGAGACGCTGGGCTCGTTGAGCTCGGAGCCCGAGCAGCAGGATCCCAACAGCCAGCAGGCCAAGGAGATCTCCGGCAAGTCGCCGATGCGGATCGCGCTGGGCCGTCTCGCCAAGGACAAGATCGCGGTCGTCTGCGCGGTCGTCGTGCTGTTCTTCATCATCTGCGCCGTCTTCGCCGGCCCCATCTCGAGCGCCTTCGGCGTGAGCCTCGAGACCCCGCTCGCCAGCGAGCGCGTCGACGGCCTCAACCAGGGCCTCCCGCTGCCGGAGATGGGCCCGCCCAACGGACCGTTCACGATGGAGCACCCGATGGGTGTCGCGCCGCGCACGGGTGAGGACAACCTCGCCTACTGGCTCTACGGTTGCCGCGTCTCGCTCACCATCGCCACGACCGCGACCATCTTCGCCAGCCTCGTGGGCGTGATCGTCGGACTCCTCTCCGGCTTCCTCGGCGGCGCCGTCGACAAGGTGCTGTCGTTCTTCATCGACATGTTCCTCACGATCCCGTTCCTCCTCGCCGCGCTCACGATCGCGCCGATCATCAACGACCGGTTCAACCTGTCCGAGAACTACTCGACCATCCAGAAGACCGCACTGATCGTGGTGCTCTCGATCTTCGGCTGGATGGGCACGGCGCGCCTGATCCGCGGCGAGGTGCTGGCCCTCCGCGAGCGCGAGTTCGTCCAGGCGGCCCGGGTGATGGGCATGCCGACCGCGCGCATCCTCTTCAAGGAGCTGCTGCCCAACCTCGCCGCTCCGATCATCATCAGCATCTCGCTGATGCTGCCGACGTTCGTCGCGCTCGAGGCCGGCCTGGCCTTCCTCGGCATCGGCGTCACCGACGGCGTCTCGTGGGGCCAGATGATCCTCAAGGGCACCAACCTGACGTTCTTCCGCGAGTACCCGCAATACCTGTGGCAGCCCCTGCTGGGCATTGTCGCGCTGGTGCTCTCGCTCAACCTGCTGGGTGACGCGGTCCGCGACGCCCTCGACCCCAAGACCCGCCGCTGAGCCACCCGGCTCGGCCCAGGGTCCCTGCACGCGCCGAAGACGCCGTCCTCGGTGAGAACAAAAATGAAAGGCTGGACAGCATGAAGCGGAACAAGCCGCTCGCGCTCGTCGCTGGCGCCGCTCTTCTGACTCTCGCTGCCTGTGGCGGCGGCTCGTCGGACGATGGCGACAACGGCAGCGGAGGCGAGAAGAGGGAATTCGGCGGCCAGGAAGGCGGAACCAAGGACGCAGAGCGTCAGGGTCCCGCCGCCGAGGTCGAAGGCGCGACCGCCGGTGGGACCGTCACGGTCTACCTGCCGGGCGACCCGGGCCCCGACACCCTTGACCCGACCGCTGGTTGGTCCGTCACGGGCAACTCCATCCAGCAGGCGCTCACGAGCCGCTCGCTGACCCAGTACGTCCGCGACGAGGAAGGCCAGCCCGTGCTGGTCCCCGACCTCGCGACTGACCTCGGTACGCCCAACGAGGACTTCACCGAGTGGACGTTCACCATCCGTGACGACGCCACGTGGGAGGACGGCCAGCCCGTCACCGCCGACGAGGTCGCGTTCGGCATCTGCCGCTCGCTCGACTCCGAGGCGTTCCCCTCCGGCGCCGGCACCGAGTACTCCAAGACGTACTTCGACGGTGCGGCCGACTACGAGGGTCCCTACACCGCCAAGGACCCCAAGTGCGAGAAGTGGTCCGGCATCTCGGTCGACGGCCAGGACGTGACCATCAAGATGGCCAAGCCGTTCCCGGACATGGACTACTGGGGCGCCTTCATGGCGATGGGCCCGGCCCCGCTCGGCAACGCGTCCAAGCCGCCGAACTACGGCAACAAGCCGCTCTCGAACGGCCCCTACAAGGTCGACAGCTACAAGCCCAACGAGGAGCTGGTCCTGGTCAAGAACGACCAGTGGTCCGCTGACTCCGACCCGGGCCGTCACCAGTACGCCGACGAGTTCATCTTCAAGTTCAACCAGGACCAGGCCAAGGTCGACGAGATCATGCTGTCGGACAACTCCGACAGCCAGACCGCGATCTCGACCTCGCTCGGTTCGGACAAGTACAACGACGCGAACGGCCAGCTCGGCGACCGCCTCGTGCAGCAGACGTCGCAGTGTGTCTCCACGCTGACGCCGGACTACACCAAGATCACCGACATCAACGTCCGCAAGGCGCTCGCCTACGCGTACCCCTACCAGGACGTGTGGATCGCCGGCGGCGAGGTTCCGGGCGTGACCCGTATCCCCGCCAACTCGGTCATGCCTCCCGGCATGGCGGGCAAGAAGGACTTCCAGGTCGACGGTGAGCAGATCACCTACGACCCGGAGAAGGCCAAGGAGCTGCTGGCCGAGGCCGGCTACACCGAGGACAAGCCCTACGAGATCACCATGGTCTACTACGAGGTCGACCCGCTGGCCGTTGCCGGCCAGGAGCAGATCACCAAGGGCTTCGAGGCCAGCGGCTTCAAGGTCAAGGCCATCCCGGTCCAGGACTCGCCCTACAACATCTGGCTCGACCCGGACAACAAGGTCAACAAGACCCTCAACCTCCGTGGCGTCAACTGGTGCTCGGACTGGCCCGCCGGTTCGACCATGCTCCCGCCGCTGCTCAAGGGTGGTGCCGTCTACAACACCGCTCAGTTCGACGAGCCCTCGGTCAACGACGAGATGGACAACATCGCGACCCTCCCGCTCGAGGACCAGGCCGACGCCTGGGGTGCCCTCGACGAGAAGATCATGACGGAGTACTTCCCGATCATCCCGACCGCATTCCGCAACGACCTGTTCGTCTTCGGCAGCAAGATCGGCAACCCGACGGGCGATGGCTCGATCGGCGCCCCGAACTACAAGGACGTCTTCGTCATGGAGTGATCCCGGTGCTCTCGCTGGATCCTGAGAGCACCACGTAGTTCGACCAGCTCCACGTAGCAACACTGACGTGTGGGGGTTCCCTGACCGGGAGCCCCCACACGGCAGCCCGGGCCCGGTAGGCTGTCTGCCTCGGGGGCCCGACTCATCCACCATCCCCGGAGAGTGACCTGCGATGTTCGCGTATGTCGTGAAGCGGCTGATCTCGGGAGTCCTCGTCGTGACGTTGGTCTCGATGGCGATCTTCCTGCTGTTCTGGTTCGGCCCCTCGAGTCCCGCCCAACCCATCTGTGACCGCGAGACCCAGAACCGCTGTACGGCGGCGAAGCTCGACATCTACGAGAAGACGCTGGGCTACAAGAACCCCGTCTACGAGGAGTACGGCAAGTACGTCAAGGGCATCTTCGTCGACCGCACCCTCACCATCGCCTCCAACGACTACGAGTGCAGCGCGCCCTGCATGGGCGTCAGCTTCCGCACCAAGCAGCCGGTGAAGGAGGAGCTGGTCTCGCGCATCCCCGCGACCTTCTCCATCGCCATCGGCGGTGCGTTCCTCTACCTCCTCTTCGGCGTCCCCATCGGGGTCGCGGCCGCGCGAAGGCGCGGCAGTGTTGCCGACAAGGCCCTGGTCTCGAGCTTCCTGTTCATCAGCTCGGTGCCCTACTACCTCTTCGCCCTGCTGACCTGGCTCTACCTCACGATCACGTTCGAGGTGCCGTTCTTCAGCGACACGGGCTACTTCCCGATCACCCAGGACGGCCCCTTCAAGTGGTTCAGCGGGCTGTTCCTCGCGTGGGTCGCGCTCGGCATCTTCGGCTGCACGCAATACACGCGATTCACGCGTGGCGCGATGGTCGAGGCGCTGAGCGAGGACTACATCCGTACGGCCAAGGCCAAGGGCCTGCCGACGCGGACCATCGTCTACAAGCACGGGCTCCGCGCTGCCCTGGTGCCGGTCGTGACCATCTTCGGCATCGACTTCGGCACCCTGCTCGCCGGCACGATCTTCACCGAGCGGATCTTCGAGATCCAGGGCATCGGCTGGTGGAGCCTCGAGGCCGTGCAGGGCCGTGACCTGCCCGTCGTGCAGGCCACGGCGCTCTTCAGCGCCGTCGTCCTGATCATCTCCAACCTGCTCGTCGACGTTGTCTACAGCGTCCTCGACCCGAGGGTGAGGCTTTCGTGACCAGCGTTCCCATGACCCAGTCGTCCGCCACGGAGTCCCCGGACGACCGCGGCTCCGACGGGCCCTACCTCCAGGTCGAGGACCTGAAGGTCACCTTCCCCACGCAGGACGGTCCGGTCACCGCAGTGTCGGGCCTGACCTACTCGGTCGAGAAGGGCAAGACCCTCGGCATCGTGGGCGAGTCCGGCTCGGGCAAGTCCGTCTCGAGCATGGCCGTGATGGGTCTGCACGACACGAAGTCGGCGCAGATCTCCGGCTCGATCCGGGTCGGCGGCACCGAGGTCGTCGGGCTGAGCGAGGCGAAGATGCGCGGCCTGCGCGGCAACTCGATGGCGATGATCTTCCAGGACGCCCTGGCCGCACTGCACCCGTTCTACAAGATCGGCGGGCAGCTCGAGGAGGCCTACCTGGTGCACCACTCGAGCGCCTCGAAGCGCGACGCGCGCCGCAAGGCGATCGAGATGCTCGACCGGGTCGGGATCCCGCAGCCGGACCGACGCGTGGACGACTTCCCGCACCAGTTCTCCGGCGGCATGCGGCAGCGCGCGATGATCGCGATGGGCCTGATCAACGACCCGTCGCTGCTGATCGCCGACGAGCCCACGACCGCGCTCGACGTGACCGTGCAGGCGCAGATCCTCGACCTGCTCCAGGACCTGCAGCGTGAGTTCAACTCCGCGGTCATCATCATCACCCACGACCTCGGCGTGATCGCCGAGATGGCAGACGACGTCCTCGTGATGTACGCCGGGCGCTGCGTGGAGTACGGCACCACGAAGCAGATCCTGACGGCGCCCGAGATGCCCTACACGTGGGGACTGCTGTCGAGCATCCCCGATGTGGGCGCCTCCACCGACGCCCGCCTGATCCCGATCCCCGGTAACCCGCCCAGCCTGCTGCGGCCGCCGTCGGGGTGCTCGTTCCACCCGCGCTGCGTGCACTCGGACAAGGTCCCCGGTGACCTGTGCCGCACGGAGCTGCCGGAGCTGGTGCCGGCGAGCTCCGGCACGGCCCACCTCAAGCGCTGCCACCTCGCGGACCCGGTCGGTGTCTACACGACCGAGGTGCTTCCCGAGATCGCCCCCGAGCTCGTCGAGGAGACCCGATGACGCAGGACCCCAACGCCCGCGCCGAGATCGAGCCGACCGAGGTCGGCGCCAACGCCGCCGAGACCGGCGACCGTCAGCTCACCGCGGAGCACAGCCCCGAGACCCCCGACGCCTACGGCTCGCACGAGATCGGCATCGAGGACCTCGACTTCGCCACGCTCGCCGAGCACGGCCACACCGCCACGAAGCTCGACCCGTTGGCGCCTGCGGTGCTGTCGGTCGACAACCTGAAGATGTACTTCCCGGTGAAGTCGTCGGGCGTCGTGCGACGGACCATCGGTCACGTGCAGGCCGTCGACGGCATCTCGTTCGAGGTCCCCAAGGGCGGCTCGCTGGGTCTGGTGGGCGAGTCCGGCTGCGGCAAGTCGACCACGGGTCGACTCATCACGCGGCTCTACAAGCCGACCGGTGGCTCGATGATGTTCGACGGCCACGACCTCGCGAAGCTGTCGGCGCGGGAGATGAAGCCGCTGCGACGCGACGTCCAGATGATCTTCCAGGACCCCTACACCTCGCTCAACCCGCGCCACACGGTCGGCACGATCGTCGGTGCACCGCTCGAGGTGCACAAGATCGTCCCGAAGAACCAGGTGCTCAAGCGGGTCCAGGAGCTGCTGGAGATCGTGGGCCTCAACCCCGAGCACTACAACCGCTACCCCAACGAGTTCTCCGGCGGCCAGCGTCAGCGCATCGGCATCGCCCGCGCCCTCACGCTGAACCCCAAGGTACTGGTGGCCGACGAGCCGGTGTCCGCGCTCGACGTGTCGATCCAGGCGCAGGTGGTCAACCTGCTCCAGGACATCCAGTCCGAGTTCGACGTCTCGTTCCTCTTCATCGCCCACGACCTCGCGATCGTGCGGCACTTCTGCCCCGAGGTCGCGGTGATGTACCTCGGCAAGATCGTCGAGATCGGCGACCGCGAGACCATCTACGGCAAGCCCCACCACCCCTACACGCAGGCCCTGCTCTCCGCGGTGCCCGACGTGAAGCAGGCGGCCGTGGGTGGCCGACGCGAGCGCATCCGCCTCGAGGGCGACGTGCCGTCGCCGATCAACCCGCCGTCGGGTTGCCGGTTCCGGACGCGCTGCCAGTTCGCGCAGGAGATCTGCGCCAAGGTCGAGCCGCCGCTGCTGCAGATCGGCCAGCGCCACAAGGTCGCCTGCCACTTCGCCGGCGAGCTCGGCTCGCACCCCGCGAGCCCGGTGACCACCGACCTCCTCGGCGTCGACGACCAGGGCAGCCCGGTCGCCGGAGCCACGCCCACCAACACGCAGCTCACCATCCCGGGCTACGAGGACACCTGGTACGACCTGAAGACGAAGCAGACGACGGGGGCCTGACCTCACTGTCAGCCGTCCGAGGGATACTCACCCACGTGGATGGCCTGTTCGAGATTCCGGGCGCGGGGCAACCCGCGCCCGGAGCCGTTCCCGGCGGCGGGTCGCTCGGTGCCAACACGCACGCGTCCGCGCCGCTGGCCGTACGCATGCGACCGCGGACGATCGACGAGCTCGTCGGCCAGCAGCAGCTGCGCGCCGCCGGCTCTCCGCTGCGCCGCCTGATCGAGGGCGACCAGTCGATGTCGCTCCTGCTCTGGGGACCCCCGGGAACAGGGAAGACCACGATCGCCGCGATCGTCAGCCAGCAGACCAGTCGCACGTTCGTCGAGGTGTCGGCCGTTTCGGCAGGCGTCAAGGAGGTCCGCGCCGCGATCGACGGTGCGCGCGCCGAGCTCGTCCGGAGCGGCCAGGAGACCGTGCTCTTCGTCGACGAGGTCCACCGGTTCAGCAAGGCCCAGCAGGACGCCCTGCTGCCGGGCGTGGAGAACCGGTGGGTCACCCTCATCGCCGCGACCACCGAGAACCCGTTCTTCTCGGTCATCTCGCCGCTGCTGTCGCGCAGCCTCCTGCTGCGGCTCCAGTCCCTGACCGACGACGACGTCGCCGAGGTGATCGACCTGGCGCTGGCCGACGAGCGCGGCCTCGCCGGCGACATGGGGTTGGACGACGACGCCCGCGCCCACCTCGTACGACTCGCCGGCGGCGACGCGCGTCGCGCGCTGACCTACCTCGAGGCGGCCGCCGGCGCGGCCGGGAGCACGGGCCTCGACGCCATCGACCTCACGACGGCCGAGACGGCCGTCGACCAGGCAGCAGTGCGCTACGACCGTCAGGGCGACCAGCACTACGACGTGATCAGCGCCTTCATCAAGTCGATCCGGGGCTCCGACGTCGACGCCGCACTGCACTACCTCGCCCGGATGATCGAGGCCGGCGAGGACCCGCGCTTCATCGCCCGCCGCCTCGTCATCAGCGCGAGCGAGGACATCGGGCTCGCCGACCCGACTGCGCTGCCCACCGCCGTCGCCGCGGCGCAGGCGGTCCAGCTGATCGGGATGCCCGAGGCCCGGCTCAACCTCGCGCAGGCGACGATCGCGCTGGCCGTCGCCCCCAAGTCCAACGCGGTGATCACGGCCATCGACGCCGCGCAGGCCGACGTACGCGCCGGGAAGATCGGCCAGGTGCCGCCTCACCTGCGCGACGGGCACTACGCCGGCGCAGCCAAGCTCGGTCACAACTCGGGGGCACCGAAGCCCTACGTCTACAGCCACGACGCGCCCTACGGGATCGCCGAGCAGCAGTACGCCCCCGACGAGCTCACCGACGCCAGCTACTACCGGCCCACCGCGCTCGGCGCCGAGGCCGGGGTCAAGGAGCGCTGGGAGCGGGTCCGGCGCATCGTCCGGGGGAGGGGTACGACGAGTGACCGGACCTAGGCAGCCGCTCACCCACGGCGTCCTGGCCCTCGTCGCCCTGCTGTCCCTCGGGCTGGCGGCGTGCAGCGGCGACCCGGCCGGGGTGGCCGACGCAGCGGCGCCGCCCGCCCCGAGGACCTTTCACAAGCAGGTGGTCGGGGGCAAGGACGCCCGACGGCAGGCTCCCGCCGCGGAGGTGGCCGGGGCGACCAGCGGCGGGACGATCACGGTCTACCTGCCCGGCGCGCAGGGTCCGGACACGCTCGACCCGTCCGGTGGCTGGTCGGTCACGGGCAACTCGATCCAGCAGGCGCTGATCAGCCGGTCGCTGACCCAGTACGCCCCCGGCCCCGACGGGCATCCGGTGCTGGTGCCCGACCTGGCGACCGACCTCGGCACCCACAACGACGACTTCACGGAGTGGACCTTCACCATTCGCGACGACGCGACGTGGGAGGACGGCCGGCCCGTCACTGCCGAGGAGGTTGCGTTCGGCATCTGCCGCACGCTCGACTCCGGAGCCTTTCCCGCCGGTCCGGGAACGGAGTTCTCCACGACCTACTTCGCCGGGGGATCGGACTACGACGGCCCCTACACCGGCGACGACCCCGACTGCGACGCGTGGCCCGGCATCACCGTCGACGGCCCGGACATCACCATCGAGATGAGCCGGCCGTTCCCGGACATGGACTACTTCGGTGCCGTCATGGCCATGGGGCCGGCACCGCTCGGCACCGTCTCGGACCCGCCCGACTACGGGTCCAGGCCGATGGCCACCGGCCCCTACGAGGTCGAGAGCTGGGTCCCCGGCGAGGAGCTGGTGCTGGTCAGGAACACGGAGTGGTCCGCCGACTCCGACCCGGCGAGGCACCAGTACGCCGACCGCTTCGTGTTCAGGTTCAACCAGGACCAGGACAGGGTCGACGAGATCATGCTCTCCGACAGCTCCGCCGGTCGGACCGCCGTGTCCACGTCGCTGGGACCGGGGCGTTACGTCGAGGCCGCTGGCGCGTTCGGCGAGCGACTCGTCCAGCAACCCTCGCAGTGCGTCTCGGTCCTCGCCCCCGACTACACGAAGATCACGGACGTCCGCGTCCGCAAGGCGCTCGCCTACGCGTACCCCTACGAGGATGTCTGGACGGCTCGCGGCGACGTCCCGGGTGTCACCCGCGTGGAGGCGTCCTCCGTCATGCCGCCGGGCATGGAGGGACGCAACGACTTCCAGGTCGACGGTGCGCAGATCACCTACGACCCGGCGACGTCGCGCAGGCTCCTCGAGGAGGCCGGCTACGGCGACGAGCCCTACGAGATCACGATGATCTACGACGAGGTCGACGCGCGGGCCCGGGCCGCACAGGACCAGATCACGACGGGGCTCGAGGCCGGAGGCTTCTCGGTCAGGGCCATCCCGGTGCAGGGATCTCCCTACGCCACCTGGCTCGACCCCGACGACGAGGTCGACAGGACCCTCAACCTCCGTGGCGCGAGCTGGTGCCCCGCCTGGCCGGCCGGCGCGGCCATGATCCCCCCGCTGCTGAAGAGTGGTGCGGCCTTCAACACCGCGCACTTCTCCGAGCCCTCGGTCGACGCGGCGATGGCCGACCTCGCCACCCTGCCCGTCGAGGACCAGGCCGACGCCTGGGGTGAGCTCGACGAGACGATCATGAGCACCTACTTCCCGGTCATCCCGGTCGGCTACGTCAACCAGCTCTTCGTGTTCGGATCCGGTATCGGCAACCCGTCGGGCGACGGCTCGATGGGCACCCCGGACTACAAGAACCTCTACGTCGAGCGCTGATCGTCGAGGCTTGTCGTCGAGGCTTATAGGGTGTGCCGGTGACTTCGGAGCAGGTGTTGCTGGCTGCCGCGGGTGTCGTCGCGCTCGCCGCGCTGGTCCTCGCGTCCGCCGGCCTGCGCCGCGCGCGTCGCGCGGAGTCGTTGGCGGCCACGCTGGCCGAGCGGGTCGCCGCCCTCGAGTCGCCCGTCCCCGACGCTCCGGCGCCGGCTGTCGACCACGCCGAGGCCAGCACCTACGTCATCACGCGGATCGAGGAGGACCGGGTCGCGCGTGACGGGAACGCGCCCGTGGCCGTGCCGATCGACGGCCGCCTGTTCGCCGACATCGTCGCCCGCGAGACCGTGGTCAAGGCCGCGTCGTGGTCGGCGGGCCTGCGGCGTGCACTCGCGCCCGAGTCCCGCAACCGGATCCGCTTCCACGTGCGCCAGGAGACCAGGCGGGCCGGTCGGGAGAGGCGCGCCGAGACCAAGCAGGCCCTGCGCGAGTTCCGCGCCCGCGAACGAGCCGCCGTGGCACGGGAGGACGTCGCCTGATGGGTCGCCCACTCTGGTTCGTCGCCGGGGCGGGGGTCGGTGTGTACGCCGCGGCCCGTGCCCGTCGCGCCGCCGAGTCCCTCACCGCCGACGGCCTGCGGGACCGCCTGCGCGGCTGGCAGGTCGGCGCCCGGATGTTCGCCGACGAGGTGCACCAGGGCCGCACCGAACGCGAAACCGAGTTGCGTGAGCAGCTGGGGCTGAGGCCCACTTCAGATTCGACTGGACTTCCTGAACTGACCGGCAGCACCGACACGACGAAGGACCCCCACTGATGGACACCGCCGAGATCCGACGCCGCTTCCTCGCGCACTTCGAGGCCGCCGGACACGCAGTGGTGGACTCCGCGTCGACGCTCGCCGACGACCCCAACCTGCTGTTCGTCAATGCCGGCATGGTGCCGTTCAAGCCCTACTTCCTCGGCCAGGAGACGCCGCCCTTCGACCGCGCCACGAGCGTGCAGAAGTGCATCCGCACGCCCGACATCGAGGACGTCGGCAAGACCACGCGCCACGCCACCTTCTTCGAGATGTGCGGCAACTTCTCCTTCGGCGACTACTTCAAGGAAGGCGCCATCGAGCTGGCCTGGGACCTGATCACCAAGCCCCAGGAGGACGGCGGCTACGGCCTCGACAAGGACCGCATCTACCCCTCGGTGCTGGTCGGTGACGAGGAGGCCATCGGGCTCTGGATGAAGGCCACCGGGCTGCCGCGCGAGCGGATCATCCAGCTCGGCCCCAAGGAGAACTACTGGTCGATGGGTGTTCCCGGACCGGGCGGTCCGTGCTCGGAGCTCCTCTACGACCGCGGCCCCGACTTCGGTCCCGACTTCGACGCCGCCACGCTCGGCCCCGACATGCCCTACGAGCTCGAGGACCGGCTCCTGGAGATCTGGAACCTCGTCTTCATGCAGGACGACCTGAGCGCGGTCCGCTCGAAGTCCGACTTCGACATCGCCGGGTCGCTGCCGAAGAAGAACATCGACACCGGCATGGGACTCGACCGCGTGGCGCTGCTGCTCCAGGGCAAGCGCACCGCCTACGAGATCGACATCGTCTTCCCGGTGATCGCGCGCGCCGAGCAGCTCACCGGCAAGACGTACGGCGCCGACCGCGAGGACGACGTGCGCTTCAGCGTGGTCGCCGACCACGTGCGCTCCGCGATGATGCTCATCGGTGACGGCGTCACCCCGAGCAACGACGGCCGCGGCTACGTGCTGCGCCGGCTGCTGCGCCGCGCCGTGCGCTCGATGCGCCTGCTCGGCTGCGAGGACCGCGTCCTGCCCGAGCTGATGCCCGTCTCCCGCGATGCCATGGGTCCGACCTACGGCAACCTCGTCACCGACTGGGAGCGCATCTCGAAGGTCGCCTACGCCGAGGAGGACGCGTTCCGCAAGACGCTCCAGTCCGGCACGCAGATCTTCGACCAGGCCGCCGACGAGGTGAAGCGCACGGGCGGCTCGACGCTGTCCGCCGAGCGCGCCTTCGCGCTGCACGACACCTACGGGTTCCCGATCGACCTCACCCTGGAGATGGCGTCGGAAGCCGGCCTCACCGTCGACGAGCCGGGCTTTCGCGGCTTGATGGCCGAGCAGCGCGAGCGCGCGAAGGCCGACGCCCGCGCCAAGAAGGGCGCCCACGGCGACACGCTCGTCTACCGCGGGATCCTGGACCAGCACGGGCCGACCGAGTGGCTGGCCTACGAGACCCTCGAGACCGAGTCGCGACCGCTCGCCCTGCTCAGCGGGGGAGCCGCGACCGGGCGCCTCGCCGAGGGCGAGATCGGCGAGCTGGTGCTCGACCGCACGCCCTTCTACGCCGAGTCGGGCGGTCAGGTCGCCGACGCCGGCACGATCGTCTTCGACGGCGGTCGGCTCGAGGTCATCGACGTGCAGCGCCCGATCAAGGGCCTCGTCGTCCACCAGGTGCGCGTGCTCGAGGGCGAGCTGGACGCGGGCAGCGAGGTGCACGCCCGGGTCGACCCCGAGTGGCGCATCGGTGCCCGCCAGGCCCACTCCGGCACGCACGTGGTGCACGCCGCGCTGCGCGAGGTGCTCGGCCCGACGGCGCTGCAGTCGGGCTCCTACAACCGGCCCGGCTACCTCCGTCTCGACTTCGGGTGGACGCAGGGCCTCACGGCCGAGCAGGTCCGCGACATCGAGCAGGTCTCCCAGCAGGCCCTGCGCGCGGACCTCGCGGTCGCGTGGGACTACATGACGCTCGAGCAGGCCAAGGAGTGGGGCGCGATCGCGCTCTTCGGCGAGACCTACGACAACACCAAGGTGCGCGTCGTCGAGATCGGCGGTCCGTGGTCCCGCGAGCTCTGCGGTGGCACGCACGTCGACCACTCCTCGCAGATCGGCACCGTCGTGGTGACGGGGGAGACCAGCGTGGGTTCGGGCAACCGTCGCATCGAGGCGCTCACCGGCGTCGAGGGCTTCGCCTACCTCGCCCGCGAGCGTGACGTGGTCGCCCAGCTGACCGGCCTGCTCAAGACCCAGCCCGACGACCTCGTCGGTCGCGTGCAGGGCCTCACCGAGCGCCTGAAGAACGCCGAGAAGGAGCTCGACAAGGCCCGGCTGGCCCAGCTCCTCGGCGCCAGCGCCGAGCTGGCGGCCGGTGCGACGCAGGTCGGCCCCGTCAAGGTGGTGGCCCACCGCGCCGACGGCGCCGGCGGGGGCGACGTGCGCAACCTGGCGATGGACGTGCGCGGCCGGCTGCCGCACGGCGAGCCGGGTGTCGTGGTGATCATCGGCAGTGCCGAGGGCAAGGTGTCGGTCGTCGCGGCGACCAACGACGAGGCCCGCGCGCGCGGCCTGTCCGCCGGTGAGCTGGTGCGCGCCGTCGGTCCGCTGCTCGGCGGCAAGGGTGGCGGCAAGGACGACGTCGCCCAGGGCGGCGGCAGCGACGCCTCGCGCATCGACGAGGCGCTCGCGCTGGTGTCGACCGAGGTCGCGCGGGTGGCGGGCTGACGGTGCGCTTCGGAGTCCGGCTGGGGATCGACCCGGGCGACGCCCGGATCGGCGTCGCGAGCAGCGACCCGTCGGGATTCCTGGCGACCCCGGTCGAGACGGTGCGGCGCGGCGGTGGCGACGTACGCCGCCTCGCGCAGCTCGTCGTCGAGCGAGAGGCGGTCGAGGTGGTCGTCGGGCTCCCGCGATCGCTCAGCGGCAGTGAGGGACCGGCGGCCGAGAAGGTCCGCACCTTCGCCGCGCGGCTCGCTCGCCGAGTTGCACCCGTGCCCGTCAGACTGTGTGATGAACGACTGACCACGGTGTCGGCCGAGTCGATCCTGCGCGAGCAGGGCCGCCACGGAGCCAAGCGACGCGCCGTGGTGGACCAAGCAGCCGCGGTGCTGATCCTGCAGACTGCGCTCGACACCGAGCGCCTGCGCGGAGAGCCACCGGGAGAGATCGTCGAGGTGAGCACGGATGACTGAGCAGGACCTGGTCGAGGAGGAGTCCTACGACTACGACCCCGGAGGCCGGCGGCGCAAGAGCCGCGGTGCCAAGGGCTGCCTCGCCGTCATCGTCGCGCTGGCCGTGCTCGCCGGCGGCTTCTACTTCGGCCTGACCAAGGGCGTCTCGTTCCTCGCCGACCAGTTCCAGGGTCCGGAGGACTTCCCCGGACCGGGCACGGGCAAGGTCCAGTTCAGCGTCAACGACGGCGACGTCGTCGCCCAGATCGGCCGCAACCTCAAGGCCGAGGGCGTGACCGCGTCCGTGCAGGCCTTCATCGACGCGTGCACCGACGAGGGCACCGGCATCCAGGTCGGCGACTACGAGCTCCAGAAGGAGATGAAGGCCGCCGACGCGTGCGAGGTCCTCGCCGACCCCGGCAACCTCATCGGCTTCCCGACCGTGACCATCCCCGAGGGCCTGCGCCTCACCGAGATCGTCTCGACGCTCGCCGAGAACACCGACTTCCCGGAGGGTGCCTTCAACAAGGCGCTCGAGTCCGGGAGGATCGGCCTCCCCGACTACGCGGAGGGCAACGCCGAGGGCTACCTCTTCCCCGCCACCTACGAGATCAAGCCCGGCATGAAGCCGGTCGCGATCCTCAAGATGATGGTCGCGCGCTGGCAGGAGGCCGCTGACGCGGCCGAGCTGGAGACGAAGGCGGCCGAGCTCGGGCACACGCCCGCCGAGCTGATGATCATCGCCTCCCTCATCGAGGCCGAGGGTCGCGGTGACGACATGCCCAAGATCGCCCGCGTCATCTACAACCGCCTCGACGGTCCCGGCGACAAGGGCGGCACCAACGGGACGCTCGGCATCGACGCCGCGATCGCCTACGGCCTCGGCCTGTCGCCCGGCTCGACCGAGCTCACGCCCGAGCAGCTGGCCGAGGACACTCCCTACAACACCCGCCTCAACGCCGGCCTGCCGCCGACGCCGATCGAGGCGCCCGGTGACGACGCGATCGCTGCCGCGGCCAACCCGGCGGACGGCGACTGGTACTACTACGTCACGGTCGACCTCTCCACCGGCGAGACCAAGTTCTACGAGGACTACGACGGCTTCCTCGAGGGACGCGACGAGTACAAGGCCTACTGCGAGACCTCGGACCGTTGTTGATGCCGAGGCCGAGGTGAGTGCGAGGCGCTGTGGCGTGCTCGGCGACCCCGTCGCGCACTCGCTGTCGCCTGCGCTGCACCGGGCGGCCTACGCCGAGCTCGGGCTCGACTGGGAGTACGACGCCCACCGGGTGCCGGCGGGCGGGCTCGAGTCGTTCCTGGCCGCGCTCGGCCCGGAGTGGCGCGGCCTGTCGCTGACGATGCCGCTCAAGCGGGAGGCGCTGGCCGCGGCCGACGAGGTCACCGACCGCGCCCGGCTCGCGGGAGCGGTCAACACCCTGGTGCTCGACGACGGCTCCCGCGTCGGGGACAACACCGACCTCCCCGGCGCGGTCGCCGCGATCCGGGAGCGCACGACGGTGCCGCTGGCGTCGGCGGTCGTCCTCGGCGGCGGTGCCACCGCGACCTCGATCGGGCTCGCGCTGGTCGAGCTGGGTG
Organism: Nocardioides baculatus; assembly: GCF_016735675.1. Classification (GTDB taxonomy): domain Bacteria; phylum Actinomycetota; class Actinomycetes; order Propionibacteriales; family Nocardioidaceae; genus Nocardioides; species Nocardioides baculatus. Next base: position 574,623 of record NZ_JAERSG010000002.1, read on the forward strand.
TGACGTCGATCGAGCTCCTGGTGCGTGATGCGTCCCGCGCGCAGGAGACGGTGGACGCCCTGCGGTCGCACCCGGGGGGCGTCGACGTACGCACCGCTGAGCTGGGTCTCGGCGACCCCGTCGCCGCCGACATCGTGGTGTCGACCATCCCGGCGTCCGCGCAGGCCGACGACCTGGTCGCGCGCACGGCGGACGTGCCGGTCGTCTTCGAGGCGTTGTACGACCCGTGGCCGACGCCGCTGGCGGCTGCGGCGCAGGCGTCCGGACGGACGCTCGTCGGCGGGCTCGACCTGCTGGTGCACCAGGCGGCGCTCCAGCTCGAGCTCTTCACCGGTCTCGCAGCGCCGCTCGACACGATGCGCGAATCGGGCGAACGCGCCCTCGCGGCCCGCAACCCCGCTTGAATGACCCCCGTGAACCTCACCGTGCTCGCGGCGCTGCTCGGTCTCCTCGTCGCGGGGCTCGGGGGCCTGCTCGTGCCTGCGCTGATCGCGAGCGTGCCGGAGCCGGCTCCGAAGACGACCCACGAGCCCGACGAGCCCGACGAGGCTGCGGGGCCCACCGAGGACGAGAAGAAGCCCGAGCCGCCCAAGGAGCTCTACGTCGACATCGCCGCGCGTCCGGGGCTGCGCTGGCGGAGCGCGCTGGTGTCCGCGGTGGGCGGCGGGCTGATCGGGGCCGCGACCGGGCTGGACTGGCCGCTGCTGTGGCTGCTCCCGCTGACGCCGGTCGCCGTCGCCCTGTCGGTCATCGACTGGCACACCCAGCTGCTGCCACGTCGGATCGTCGTGCCCGCGACGCTCGCCGCGATCCTGCTGGTGGTCGTGGTGGGCCTCGCGGCCGACGAGCGCGAGGCGCTCGTCCGCGCGCTGGTCGCGATGCTGGTGGCCCGGTCGTTCTTCTGGGTGCTGTGGTTCGTCCGCTCGGCCGGCATGGGATTCGGCGACGTCCGGCTCGCGGCCCTCGTCGGGCTGGTGCTCGGCTGGCTCGGGTGGGGAGCGGTGGCGATCGGACTGTGGTTCTCGTTCCTCTCCTTCGCGGTCCCGGCCGTCGTGGTGGTGCTCGCACGCCGGGACCGGACATTGCTCAAGCGGTCGTTCCCGTTCGGGCCGTTCATGGTGTTCGGGACTCTGGTGGGTCTCGTCTGGGGGACTCCGCTCGCCGAGCGCATGTGGGGCTGAGAGACTGGCGCCATGCTTCGATGGCTCACGGCAGGCGAGTCCCACGGTCCCTCCCTGGTCGCGATCCTCGAGGGGCTCCCCGCGCACGTCCTTGTCACGACCGACGACCTCGCCGACTCGCTGGCGCGCCGCCGGCTCGGCTACGGCCGCGGCGCGCGGATGAAGTTCGAGCAGGACCAGGTGCGGGTCCTCGGCGGCGTCCGCCACGGTGAGACCCAGGGCGGTCCCGTGGCGATCGAGGTCGGCAACACCGAGTGGCCGAAGTGGGAGAAGGTCATGTCGGCCGACCCGGTCGACCCGGTGGAGCTCGAGGCGCTCGCCCGCAACGCCCCGCTGACCCGGCCGCGACCCGGCCACGCCGACCTCGTCGGCATGCAGAAGTACGCCTTCGACGAGGCGCGCCCGATCCTCGAGCGGGCGTCCGCCCGCGAGACGGCGGCGCGGGTGGCGCTCGGCCGGGTGGCGTCCAACTTCCTCGAGCAGGCCGTCGGGGCGCGGATCGTCTCGCACGTCGTCTCGCTCGGCGGCGTCAAGGCGCCCGCGGGCGTCGTACCCGGTCCCGACGACGTCGCGCGCCTCGACGGCGACGAGGTCCGCTGCCTCGACCCCGAGGCGAGCGCGGCGATGGTGGCGCGGATCGACAAGGCCCACAAGGACGGCGACACCCTCGGCGGCGTCGTCGAGGTCGTCGTCCACGGCCTGCCGCCGGGCCTCGGCTCGCACGTCCACTGGGACCGCCGCCTCGATGCCAAGCTGGCCGAGGCGCTGATGGGCATCCAGGCGATCAAGGGGGTCGAGGTCGGAGACGGCTTCGAGCTCGCCGACACCCCCGGCTCGCTCGCGCACGACGAGATCGTGCCGACCGACGACGGCCTGAGGCGTACGTCCGGTCGCTCGGGCGGCACGGAGGGCGGCATGTCGACCGGTGAGGTCCTCCGCGTCCGGGCGGCGATGAAGCCGATCGCGACCGTGCCCAAGGCGTTGCGCACCGTCGACGTCGCCACCGGTGAGGCGACGGTCGCGCACCACCAGCGCTCCGACGTCTGCGCCGTGCCTGCCGCCGGCATCGTCGCCGAGGCGATGGTCGCGCTCGTGCTCGCCGACGCCGTCGTGGAGAAGTTCGGCGGCGACTCGGTGCAGGAGACGCGCCGCAACGCCGAGGCCTACCTCGACACGCTGCGGTTCCGATGAGTCCCCGCGTGGTGCTGGTCGGCCCGATGGGCGCCGGCAAGACGACCGTGGCCGGACTCCTCGGTGCCGCCTGGGGCGTCCCCGTCCGTGACACCGACGCCGACATCGAGGCGGGCACGGGTCGCGAGATCTCCGACATCTTCGTGGAGTCGGGCGAGGACCACTTCCGCGAGCTCGAGGCGGCCGCCGTGTCCGCCGCGATCGCCGAGCACGACGGCGTCCTCGCGCTCGGCGGTGGGGCCGTGCTGCGACCCGAGACCCGCGAGCTGCTGACCGACCAGACCGTGGTCTTCCTGCGCGTCGGGTTGTCCGACGCCGTCAAGCGCGTGGGCCTGGGCGTCGGGCGCCCCCTGCTGCTCGGCAACGTCCGCTCGCGGATCAAGGCGCTCCTCGACGAGCGCACCCCCGTCTACGAGTCGGTGGCGACCCACGTCGTCGAGACCGACGACCGCACCCCCGACGAGGTCGCGGCCGAGATCCGGGAGCTGCTGCCGTGAACGACGACACCGTGCTCCACGTCGGCGGCGCGTCGCCCTACGACGTCGTGGTCGGCCACGGGCTGTCCGGGCGGCTTCCCGGCATCCTGGGAGAGTCGGTCGAACGGGTGGCCGTGCTCTACGCCGGCTCGCTGGGCGCCCTGGCCGACCCGGTCGTCGACGAGCTCGTCGAGCACTACGACGTCCTCGCCCTCGGCCTGCCCGAGGGCGAGCGCGCCAAGACCGCGCCGGTGGCCGCGGACTGCTGGGAGGCGCTCGGCGAGGCCGGCTTCACGCGCTCCGACTCCGTCGTCACGATCGGCGGGGGAGCGACCACCGACCTCGGCGGCTTCGTCGCCGCGTCCTGGCTCCGCGGCGTACGCGTCGTGCACGTCCCGACGACCCTGCTGGCGATGGTCGACGCGGCGGTCGGCGGGAAGACCGGCATCAACACCGGCGCCGGCAAGAACCTCGTCGGTGCCTTCCACGAGCCCGCGGGTGTCCTCTGCGACCTGTCGCTGCTGGCGTCGCTCCCGCGCGAGGAGCTCGTCGCCGGACTCGGCGAGGTGGTCAAGTGCGGCTTCGTCGCGGACCCCGCGATCCTCGACCTCGTCGAGCGGACCGACCCGGCCGCGCTCACGCACGACTCCGCCGAGCTGCGCGAGCTCGTCGAGCGGGCGATCCGGGTGAAGGTCGACGTCGTGGTCGGCGACCTCAGGGAGACCGGCGGCGCCGACGGGCACCCCGGCCGCGAGGTGCTCAACTACGGCCACACCCTCGCCCACGCGATCGAGCGCACCAGCGACTACACGGTCCGCCACGGCGAGGCCGTCGCCATCGGTTGCGTGTACGTCGCCGAGCTGGCCGCGCGTGCCGGGTCGCTCGACCCGGCCCTCGTCGAGCGGCACCGCGCCACGCTGTCCCGCGTCGGGCTGCCGACGACGTACGACGCGGCGTCCTTCGACGACCTCCACGCGGCGATGAAGGTCGACAAGAAGGCACGGGGCTCGCAGCTGCGGTTCGTGGTGCTCGACGACCTCGCCGCTCCGAGGATCCTCGCCGGGCCGGGCGAGGACGACCTGCGGGCGGCGTACGCCGCGATAGCCTCCGCCGGGTGACCGAACCCGATCCGAACGACGTCCAGGTCTCCGACTCCGGGAGCACCTTGCGGCGGTTGTCGGGTCCCGTCGAGGCCAGGCGCGTCGACCTCGCCCTGCTCGCACCGGAGCGCAACGTGGGAGCCGACTGGCGCCCGGCCGGTGAGGCGCCGTTCCTGACCGCCGGGGACCCGGTGCTGTGGCTCTACGGTCGTGGCATCGATCCGATGCGGGTGGTGCGCGACGACGAGCGCGGCCTCGTCGCCTGGCTCGCCGCCGAGTCCGAGATCGTCGCGTGGCACCCCGCGGACGGACGGTCCGTCCGCGACGTCCCGCTGGCCGAGCGGTTCGCCGTCGACCGGGCCCCGGTCGTCCAGCGCTGGCGCGGCGGTGGCGTGCTGCGGATCGCGCCGACGGGGAAGCCGTGGTCGGTGTGGTTGTTCTGGGAGGACGACGGGAGCTTCGCCGGTCACTACGTGAACCTCGAGCTGCCCCACACGCGGCGCGACGGCGAGACCGCGACCCGTGACCTCACGCTCGACCTCTGGCTCGAGCCCGACGGCGAGCTGTGGCTCAAGGACGCCGACGAGGTGGCGGCGGCCGTCGCGGTGGGGCGCTACACGCAGGCCCAGGCCGACGAGATCCACGCCGCCGCCCAGTGGGCACGCGTCGACCTCGTCGAGGGCCGGGACTGGCCGCTCGACGACGAGTGGATCGCCTGGCGACCGCCCGCCGGCTGGGCGACACCCGTGCTGCCGGACACAGAGGTCGTACGGCAGGCGCGACGAACTACGCTGCGGCCATGACGAAGGTCCTCGTCCTCAACGGACCCAACCTCGGCCGCCTCGGTCGCCGCCAGCCGGAGATCTACGGCTCGACGACCCACGCCGAGCTCGCGCACCAGTGCGTCGGGTGGGGGAGCGACCTCGGCCTCGACGTCGAGGTGCGCCAGACCAACCACGAGGGCGAGCTCCTCGACTGGCTCAACACCGCGGCCGACGACGGCGACAGCGTCGTGCTCAACGCCGGCGCCTGGACGCACTACTCACTCGCCCTCTGGGACGCCTGCGCCCAGCTCACGGGTCCGCTGGTCGAGGTGCACATCTCCGACCCGAAGCAGCGCGCCGAGGAGTTCCGCCACACCTCGGTCGTCGAGCCCCACGCCGCGCTGACGATCGCCGGCGAGGGCATCGACGGCTACCGGCAGGCCCTTGCCTACCTCGCCGCGCCCGCCTAGACCTCACTTCCGTCCCGCTGGGGCCGGGTCCACACTCCAGGGATGCGGGTGCGCTACGTCCTGACGGCCCTGGTGGTCGCGCTGGTGACGGGTGTCGTCTGCGTCGGCGGCCTGTCCCGGCTCGCGATGTCGCTGCTGGCGAGCCGCAACCCTCAGGCCGCCGGGCGGACCAGCGACGACGGATTCGAGATGGGGGTGGTCACGCTCGACGGGTCGATGAACCTGGTGGTGCTCGGTCTCGCGGTCGGCGTGGTCGGGTGGCTGGTGTACCTCGTCGCGCGGCCGTTGCTGTTCGGTCCGACGTGGTTCCGCTGGTTCTGCCTCAGCATCCCGCCGGGCGTGGTCGTCGCGAGCATGGTCGTGCACCCCGATGGCGTGGACTTCACCCTTCTCGGCCCCCTCTGGCTCACGGTCGGCCTCTTCGTGCTGGTGCCCGCTGCCTACGGCCCGCTCGTGCACGGCGCGATGCTCCGGATCGGGGGTACGCCGCCGGGCGCGGGCCTCGCGGCCGGCGCACCCGCCGTGGCGTGGACCCTGCGCGCCTTCTTCGCCGCGCTGTCCGTCGTCGCGCTGGTGTCGCTCGCGGGGGACATCCGCGCCCTGGCCTGACCGCCCCTCGGGACGTCATACGGACGGGGCAACCGTTTGGCCCGTCCGTATGACGTCCTCGGTCCGTGCGACTCTTGTCCTCGTGGACGAGGCAGACCGGGTCGAGATCAGCGCGATGGCGATCAACGTCGCGATCCCCGAGGACCTGCGGTGGCGCGACACCCGCCGCGACGAGGAGTTCGAGCTCCAGTCGCTGACCATCCGGATGCTGCCGGACGGCTCGCTCGCGGCGAAGGCCTACGGACGACCGGTCGCCGGCGGTCGCGGGGCGTACGTCTCGTTCCCCGTGCCCGACCGCCCCGAGCTGACCGCGCTGGTCGCGGCGGCCGCCGACGAGGCCTCGCGCAGATGGGCCACCCACGTCTGATCTGATGGGCCGGTGCTGCCCTTCCGCCAGGTCGATGTCTTCAGCGCCGAGCCGTGGCTCGGCAACCCGCTCGCGGTCGTCCACGACGCCGACGGGCTGAGCGACGAGCAGATGCGGCGCTTCGCGCGCTGGACGAACCTCTCCGAGACCACGTTCCTCTGCACGCCCACCGACCCGGCCGCGGACTACCGGGTCCGGATCTGGACCACGGCGGGCGAGCTGCCCTTCGCCGGGCACCCCACGATCGGCAGCGCGCACGCGTGGCTGGAGGCCGGCGGCGTCCCGCACGGCGAGGTGATCATGCAGGAGTGCGGTGCCGGCCTGGTCGACGTACGCCGCTCCCCGCGGCTCGGCTTCACCGCTCCGCCGCTGGTGCGCTCGGGTGCCGTGGCGGACGACCTGCGGGCGCGGATCGTCACCGGGCTCGGCATCGACGACGCCGTGGTCGCCGACATGGCGTGGATCGACAACGGCCCCGGCTGGGTCGGGGTCGACCTGGGGTCCGCTCAGGCCGTGCTCGACGTGGTCCCCGACATCGCCGCCTTCACCGACCTCAAGGTGACCGTGCTGGGCCGCTGGGACGACGCCCGGGCGGCCGAGCTCGGCGCGGATGTCGAGGTGCGGGCCTTCTTCGCCGACGGCCGCGACTTCGCCGAGGACCCGGTGACGGGGTCGGCCAACGCCGGGCTGGCCCAGTGGCTGGTCGGGACCGGCGCGCTGCCGACGTCGTACACCTCCCGGCAGGGGAGCGTGATCGGTCGCGAGGGGCGGGTTCGGATCGAGGCCGACGGCGAGCGCGTGTGGGTGTCGGGCGACGCCGTCACCCGGATCGTCGGCGAGGTCGACCTCTAGCTGCTCGTCAGAGCGCGACGGCCCGATATCGGTAGGACTGCCGATGTGGCGGTCGCCCGTCCGGCAGCAGACTCGGGCCCAGGCCTCGCCCCCTGAGCGAGGCCGGGGAGGGAACCATGCGTACGGTGCTGAGCAGGAGCGCGCACGCGGACCAGCTGGAGGCCGAGGTCCGGGACGCGACGTGCTGCGTCGCCACCGACCGGTGCTGGTCGTGCGAGCTCACGCTGGTGGAGGTCCGCGCCATCCGGCGCGACGCGCTCCTGCACTCGATCGGGACGGTCCGGCCGCGGAGGGCCGCCCGATGATGGTCCGTGACGGAGCAGCGGGAGCCGGCAGTGGGGGCCGGGTCCCGCCGTCCGTGATCGGCATCAGCCGGAGCGAGCGTCGGGACGCGGACCGGGGTCGCGCCGCACTCGAGTTCGGGTCGGACGCCGCCGCGGCGCTCGATCTGCTCGACCTGCTCGAGCTCGCCTGGCACGACTCGCACGGTGACGTGACGCCGCCGGCCCACGTCGTCCAGGACGTGTGGGTGGTCGCCGAGGGGGATCTCGGTAGGCTGGCGTCCGCCTCGCGGCTCGCCGTCGTCGACTGGCGGGACCTGCGCCTGGCAGCGGACGAGGTGCGGTCCCGGCTCACGGAGCGTGCCTGACAGCGCGTCCCGGGGAAGCGCTGTTCAGGGACCGACCTGGTCTGCGGGGCGGGTCGGCTCCCGTGCCTCGGTCAGAGCGCGGCGAGCCACGCGTCGACGGGCACGTCGCCGTCGCCGAAGACGAGGGTCGTCCGCGACGCGCGCTCGTCCTCGAGCACCGCGGCCGCGACCTGTGCGACGAGCTCTCGCGACGTCTCGTCACCGTCGTTGAAGGTCGCGTCCGGGTTGACCGAGCCGGTGCTCGGCTCGAGGGTGAGCGTGCCGGGACCGAGGATCGTCCACCCGAGCCCGGTCGAGCGCAGGTGCTCGTCCGCGGCGATCTTCGCGTCCTGGTAGTGCCGGAACGGGTTGTCCTCGGGCACCAGGGCGTCCCTCGTGGCACCGGAGAACGACACCATCACGTAGCGCTCGACGCCCGCGGCAACGGCGGCGTCCATCGAGCGGATCGCCGCGTCGCGGTCGACGGCGTACGTCCGCTCGGGGCTGCCGCCGCCCGCGCCGGCGGACCACACGACGGCGTCGGTCCCCTCGAGCTGCGAGGTGAGGGACTCGAGGTCGGCGTCCTCCACCGAGGACACGAGCGCGGCGGCGCCGGTGGCCTCGACGTCGTCGACGTGGTCGGGGTTGCGAACGACGGACGTGACCTCGTGCCCGGCGTCGACGAGGAGCGGGGCCAGGAGGAGGGCGATCTTGCCGTGACCGCCGAAGATGGTGATGCGCATGTGTGCCACGGTAGCCGGGTGCAGACGTCGACCCACGCGCTGACCATCGGCGAGACCGAGGTGCGCAAGGAGTTCGTCGCCGACCACGAGGTCCAGGCCGAGCGCGAGTGGGCGATCCTCACGCTCCTGGCGGAGCACGCGCCCGGCCTCGCGCCCCGCCCGCTGCGCCGCGAGGACGGCGCGACGCCGGTGATCGTGATGGAGCGGATCCCGGGCGCACACCTCGAGCCGCGGCCGCTGACCCCCACCCAGACGGAGGCGCTCGGGACGTCGCTGCGCCGGCTGTACGACGTACCGGTCGAGGCCGCGCGCGACGCCGGCGTCGGCGAGCGGCGGTATCCCGCGGGCCGGCTCGCGAGCGAGATGGTCGGGTGGCTCGCGGACGACTACGACCTCGACGAGTGTCGGGACCCGGCCCTGGTGGCCGACGCGCTGGACGCCGCGCGGGCCTGGGTCGCCGCACCGCCGCTGCCCGAGCCGCGGCTGAGCGCGCTCGGCATCGCCGACCTCAACCCGGCCAACGTGATGTGGGACGGGCGGGTCGCCCGGCTCGTCGACTTCGAGGACGGTGGCCTCAGCGATCCGGCCTACGAGCTGGCGGACCACGTCGAGCACCTCGGCAGCCGCCTCCCGGGGGTGTACGACGTCCACGCACTGTCGGCCGCCGTTGGCCTCGACGACGAGGAGCACGGGCGGATGGAGGCCTACCGACCGCTCTTCGCGGTCTTCTGGCTCGCGATGCTGCTGCCGGGCAACGGGGCGTGGCGACGCAACCCGCCGGGCACGACCGAGGCGCACGCCGAGCATTTCATGAGCCTCGTGGGCGCCCACTAGACTGTCGCGTCGGCGCGAGCGCCGTGATTCCTTGAAAACTCGACGAAGGCGGACGGATACAGATGGCTAGCACCAACGACCTCAAGAACGGCATGGTCCTCCGGATCGAGGGGCAGCTCTGGGCCGTCGTCGAGTTCCAGCACGTCAAGCCCGGCAAGGGCCCGGCCTTCGTGCGCACCAAGCTCCGCAACGTCGAGTCGGGCAAGAACGTCGACAAGACCTTCAACGCCGGCACCAAGGTCGAGACGGCCAACGTCGACAAGCGGACCATGCAGTACCTCTACAACGACGGCTCGTCCTACGTCTTCATGGACACCAGCACCTACGAGCAGCTCGAGGTGGCTCCCGAGATCGTCGGTGACGCCAAGAACTTCATGCTGGAGAACCAGGAGGCGATCGTCGCCACCAACGACGGCCGTGTGCTCTTCATCGAGCTGCCCGCATCCGTCGAGCTGCTGATCTCCGAGACCGAGCCGGGCCTCCAGGGCGACCGCTCGACCGGCGGCACCAAGCCCGCCACGCTCGAGACCGGCCACACCATCGCCGTGCCGCTCTTCATCACGACCGGCGAGAAGGTCAAGGTCGACACCCGCGACTCGTCCTACCTCGGCCGCGTCAAGGCCTGAGCGCGCCACGTGGCTGCCCGTTCCAAGGCCCGCAAGCGCGCGCTGGACATCCTGTTCGCCTCCGAGCTCCGCTCCGAGGACCCCGTCGTGGCGCTCGACCGCGCCATCGAGGCCGGTGAGGGACCGACCAACGACTACACCGCCACGCTCGTGCGTGGCGTGGTCGAGCACCAGTCCCGCATCGACGAGGTGCTGACGACCTACAGCAAGAGCTGGACGCTCGCGCGGATGCCCGCGGTCGACCGCAACGTGCTCCGCATCGGCGTCTACGAGCTGCTGTGGGGCGACTCCGATGTGCCTCAGTCGGTCGCGGTCAGCGAGGCGCTGCACCTCGTGCAGGACCTCTCGACCGACGACTCGCCGGCCTTCGTCAACGGGTTGCTCGGCTCGGTGATGCGCGACCGCGCCACCCTGGTCTGACCCGCCACCCTCACATGGGTGACCGCACGTCGCCAGTGAACAGGTGTACGTCCTAGGTTGAGGCCATGAGCACCCCCGCCGACACCGCCGAGTCCGTCCACCAGAGCAAGTGGATGGACTACGCCATCAAGATCGGCCTGGTCACCTACGGCGTCGTCCACCTCCTCGTCGGCTGGCTGGCCCTCCAGCTCGCGTTCGGCGACAAGGAGGACCAGGCGTCCAGCTCCGGCGCCCTCCACTACCTCTCCCAGCAGCCGCTCGGCGGCTTCCTGATCTGGGTGATCGCGATCGGGATGCTGTTCCTGGTCGTCTGGCGGCTGCTGGAGTTCGCCTTCGGCTACCCGGAGGAGTCCGACGACAAGAAGCGCTGGCGCAAGCGGGCGACCTCGCTGGGCAAGGCCGTCATCTACGGCGTCATCTCCTACAGCGCGTTCAAGACCGCGACCGGCAACGGCGGGGGCAAGGGCGGCAGCGACTCGATGACGGCAAAGGTCATGAACTGGCCGGGCGGCCAGCTGCTGGTCGGCGCGGCCGCACTCGCGATCATCGGCTACGGGATCTCCCTCATCATCCGCGGCTGGACCGAGAAGTTCCGCGAGAACCTCGACGCCCAGGGGCAGTCGGGCCAGGACGGGTCGGCCTACGTCACCATCGGCAAGGTCGGCTACATCGCCAAGGGCGTCTCGATCGTCCTCGTCGGCGGCCTGTTCGGCTACGCCGCGATCACGCACGAGGCGAAGAAGTCCGGCGGCCTCGACCAGGCCCTCCAGAAGGTGCTCGAGTTCCCGTTCGGCCAGGTCATCCTCGCGGTGATCGCCGTCGGCATCGCCGCCTACGGCGTCTTCTGCTTCGCGCGGGCCAAGCACCTCTCGCGGTGAGTCCTACGCCGTGGTCGGCGCGCCCGCGGTCGCGGCGAGCGCCGTGGCGACCATGTGGTCGCGCACCTGCTCGGCCGTGACCCGGCTGATCCGGGGTACGCCGGGCGCCTCCTCGCTGACGAGCATGGCCACGCGCCCGAGCTGGAGCGTGCCCAGCCCGCTGGCGTAGAGCATGTTGGCCAGCAGCGCGGGGTCGTCGACGTGGAAGTCGCCGCTCGCCGCGCCGGACTCGATGGTGCGCGTCAGGACCGACAGGCAGCCGCCGATGGCCTGCCCGAGGCGGTACATCGCGCTCTCGCTGACCTCCTCCAGCAGGTCGCCGCCGGGCCTGCGCATGATCGACTGCGCGCAGTCGACGAAGGCCGGGTGCGCCAGGCCGTAGCCGACGAACGCCTCCACCAGCCGTACCAGCTGGGAGCGGGGCTCGACGGTCGTCGCGGCGGCGTCCTCGAGCGCGACCCGGAGCTCGTCGAGGTACTGCACCAGGGTGAGGCTGAACAGCTCCTCCTTGCCGGTGAAGTGCCGGTAGATGATCGCCCGGTTGATCCCGACCGCCCGGGCGATGTCCTCGATCTGGGCGTCGCGGACACCGCGCTCGTCGAAGAGCCGGCGGGTCGCGGAGATGATCTCGGCCTCGCGGAGCCGTCGACGGGCCGCGGCGCCACCGCTGCCCGCGGTCGTCCCCTGCGTCGGCTCCGTGCTCATGGCGGCCAGTCTAGGGAGGAGGACGCCTCCGCCGAGGTGTGGTTCCATGCGATGCATGGCTGCCCTCGGACTCCGTCGCCTCGTGCTGGTCCTCCTGGTCGTGCTGTTCGCGCCGCTCGCACCGGCCGGCGCAGCCGCCCCTGACAGCCGGTTCGCAGGTACCGCTCGACTGCCCGGTTGCTCCGGCGCCGTGGTCCGCTGGGCGTCCGCGCTCGACTCCGATCCGGCCGTGGTGATCACCAACGGCCACTGCGTCCGCCTCCCGTTCCTGGGCGGGCGCGAGACGTTGGTCGACGTCAAGCAGTACAAGTTGATCGAGCTGCTCGACGGTGCCGGCGGCGTCGCGGCGACCGTCCGCGGGACCCGGCTGGCGTACGCCACCATGTATCGCACCGATCTCGCCGTCTACGAGCTCCGCGAGACGTACGCCGACCTCGCGGCGGCCGGCGTCACCCCGCTCACCCTCGCCACCCGCGGGCCGGCACGGGGTGACAGGATCCGGATCCCGTCCGGCTACTGGGTCGAGCAGCGCTCCTGCACCACTACCGGGACGGCGTACCGGCTCCACGAGCGCGACTGGGACTGGCAGCGCTCGATCCGGCTCCCGGCCCTCGACGGCTGTCGGATCCGCGGCGGCTACTCCGGCTCGCCGATCGTGTCCCGCGAGACCGGTGAGGTCGTCGGGATCGCGAACACCGGCTACGTCGGCGGGCGACGCTGCATCGACTCCGCCTGCGAGGAGAACCAGCGCGGCGCCGTGCGGATGGTGCGCAACATGAACTACGGCCAGCAGACCTGGCTGCTGACCACGTGCATCGGCCCCGACCGGCGGTTCGACCTCTCGGTGGCCGGCTGCCGGCTGCCGGAGCCGCGAGGCTAGTCAGAGGTCCTTGCGCAGGTGCACGTCCTCGATCCCGGCCCCCGCGTCGAGGAACGTCCGGCGCGCGCCGGCGTCGTGGCCGTAGACCCTGAGGTGGACGTCGCGGACGCCGATCTCGTGCACGTGGCGGCGAAGGGCACCGAGGAACGACGGGGTCAGCCGCTGGCCTCGGTGCTCGGGGAAGAGGTCGATGGTGTTGCCGTGGAAGTCGAGCCCGCCGTCGACCTCGACGAGAGTCGCCCACGCGCGACCCACCGGGACGCCGTCGACGGTGCCCATCACCAGCAGCTCCATCGGGGGCGGCCTGTCGGCGAGCAGGCCCGCCAGCCGGTCATCGAGGTCGGCGAGCCCGGGAGTCGATGCGTCCGCGACGCCGGCACGGGCCATGCCGGCCCGCAGCTGCTCGCCCACGTCGGCGACGAAGCGGGCGCGTTCGTCGGAGTCCATCTCCCGGACCTCCACCCGACGGTCCTCCTGCAGCTCGGGGGCCGTGTCGGGATCGAGCCGCTTGCCGACGGTCGTCATCGTCGCGCGATAGCCGGCTCGTCCGAAGGCGGCGGCGAGATCGGGTGCGACCGCCGTGGTCAGCACGGTGGCGCCGCTGGCAATCACGTGGTCCTCGAGCGCCTTGATCGCCACCGTCCAGGCGTCGTCCGCGTCACGGGGGAGGGTCGTCTGCAGGACCCGGACGGCGCAGCGCGTGCCTCCCGCGGTGACCAGCTCGTCGGCGTACTCGAGGACGGCGCCGCCGACCTCCACGCCGTCCACCGTCACGGTGACGGCTTCCTGTCGGCGGTCACCGCTCGTCGCGGGGAACGGCGTGCCCGCCTCGGCCCGGGACGTGCGCCATGCCTGCAGCTGGGCCTCGGACATCGGGGCGACGCGTGCAGTGCTCACCTGAGGCGGAGCACCTTCGAGGTCGCGCCCGACACCGCGGTGGTCGCCTGCATCGTGGCGTAGTAGCGGGTGACGGTCCGGCCGTTGCGGTCGCGGATCTTCAGCTTCGCCTTGCCCGTCGGGCCGAGGGTGACGACCTTGACGCGGTGGAACTTCCCACCCGGCGCCTTCGCCATGATCATCACGCGGGCCCCCGCGGCCGCGGGCAGACCCGTGACCTTGAGCTTGTCCTTGCCACGTCGGGCGCTCGAGCCGGTGAGGGTGAGCTTTCCCTTCGCCTGGGTCGGCGTGGTGGTCGGGGTGGTCGGCGTGGTGGTCGGGGTCGGCGGGGCGGTCACCGGCGCCGGGGGACCAGCGGTGAAGTCGGCCGTGGACTCGCGGGAGTCGCCGAGAGCATCGGCTCGCAGCCGGCCACCCAGCTCCGCGGGGTTGCCGGTGTCGACCAGGTCGTCCACCGTGACCGAGAAGGCACCGTCGGCGCCGGTCGTGGTCGCACCGGTGAGCACCCGACCTCCGCCGAGCAGCATGGCCGCGTCCGCCTCGGTGCCCGGTGCCTGCTCGGTGCCGCGTGTGTAGGCGAGGTCGATCGTGCGGCCGGGCAGCGGCTGGCCCTCGACGGTGAGGCTGCCGGCGTAGGCGATGTCCGCTCCCGACGTCGCGGTGCCGCTGGGCGGGGTCAGGCCGAGGACGGCGTCGCCGGCGACGAACGTCACCGGCTCCTCGTCGTAGGTCCCCAGCTGGGCGGGCCCTGTGAAGGTCAGGGTGTACTCGCCGTCGGGACCGCTCGGGTCGAACGGCACGACCAGCCTGCCGTCGGCGTCGGTGATGGCGGTCGTGCGGGTCGCGGGAGCCGCGTCGCTCGGGCGCAGCTCGTACGACACCTCCTGCTCGCTCGCGAACGGCTCCCCGTAGCGGTCGACGATCTGCAGCGCGACGTCGCCCGTCGCGTACTCGCGGTCGTCGAAGACGTCGCCGTCGGCCAGGACGGCAGCGGTGCCGCCGAGCTGGGGGCTGTAGGCGAGCGTCTCGACCGGCCCCGTCACCTCGTCCACTCCGTCCTCGAAGGCGTCGACATCGGTGGTGTTGACGTAGTAGCTCTCCGACGAGCTGTTGGGCTGGGTCGCGACGGCCTGGCCCCACGTGTCCGTGTAGCCCACGAGCGCCTCGTCCGACGCGCGTCGCACCTCGGCGCCGATCACGGGGGACTGATCCTGGTCCCGCACCTCGATGGTGACCAGGCTGTCGCGGGGACGGGTCTCGGGCGAGTAGGCAACGATGCCGCTGATGGTCTGCGCGCGCAGCTCCACAGGGAGAACGTCGTCGGTGTCCCGCTCGGCGCGGACCGCCAACGTCTCGCCGTCGTCCGCGTCGAAGGCGGAGATGTCGAGGATCGCGTTGAAGCGGCCGCCGCCGACGGTGACGGGTGACCCGGGCGTCGTCTTGAACGTGTCGGGCTCGACCGCCGCGTCGGTGCTCCCCTGGAAGGCGCCGGCCCGGGCGTTCCACGCCGTCAGCTCGACGGTGCCGCTGGTCGCCGAGGTGGTGCCGATGACGCGCGTGAGGGAGCCGGTGCGCGACGAGCTGGCGTAGGGCTGGTCGAAGTACCTGCCGACGCCGTTGTCGGCGTCCCTGTCGAGCATGACCGACTGGACGGGTGACGCGTCACCGCTGAGGGCGACACTGCGGGGGGTGGAGTACGTCGTGGTGGTCGCCGTCGTCGCGACGGCGCGCAGCGCGATCGTCGTGCCCACGAGCTCCGGGGTGGGCGTCCACTCCGCGGCGAAGTAGGGCTGCCGCAGGACACTGCCAGTAGGCGTGATCGACATCCACCCCGCCGCGTCGTTGCCGGCGGAGGGGTCGGTGTTGAACTCGAAGCCGACGTCGGCGTCCTGGGTGAGCCGCTCGGCGGTGAGGGTCACGGTTGATCCCTCGGGGGCGTCGTCGTCGCGCTTGACCGATGCGATGCCGTCCTGCTGTGTCAGCAGTCGCACGCCGACGTCGGCGGCGTGGGCCGGAGCCGCCCACGTCAGTCCGGATACCAGAAGAGCGCTGACGGCACTGAGCGCCAGTCCGTGTCCGAGCGTGCTGCGGTGCATCGACTACCCCCGTGTGACGGGTCCGATCCCCACCGGCCGGACCACCGCGACCGACCCTAGGTGCGTGACTCCAGATGCGCGGGGTGAACCTGCGAAGCGGAACCGCTGCTGGTCCGAAAATCAGCCCAAAGGGTGAGGGCTCAGCCCGCGACGTGGCTGCGCACCGTCTCGATCGTGTCGGCCTCGGCGGCCATCTTGTCGTCGCGGTATCGCACCACACGAGCGAAGCGGAGGGCGAGCCCGCCGGGGTAGCGGGTGGAGCGCTGGAGGCCGTCGAAGGCGATCTCGACGACCTGCTCGGGCCGGACGTGGACGACGTAGGAGCTGCGGTCGACCGGCGAGGTGGCGAGCTCGGTGAAGCGCTCGGTCTGCCAGGCGAGCATCTCGTCGGTCATCCCCTTGAAGGTCTTGCCGAGCATGACGAACCCGGTCTCCGACGACTCGTCGCGGGCGCCGAGGTGGATGTTGGAGAGCCAGCCCTCGCGCCGGCCCGAGCCCCACTCGACGGCGAGCACGACGAGGTCGAGCGTGTGGACCGGCTTGACCTTCACCCACGCCGAGCCCCGGCGGCCGGCGGCGTAGGGCGCCGACAGGTCCTTGAGGACGACTCCTTCGTGACCCGCGGCGACGGTCTCGGACGCGAACGCGTCGGCGGCAGCGGCGTCCGACGTGACGAGGCGGCGGACGCGGTGCTGCTCGGGCACGAGGGCGTCGAGCGCGGCCAGGCGCTCGTGGCCGGGGGAGTCGAGGAGGTCGCGGCCGTCGACGTGGAGCAGGTCGAAGAAGTGGGGCGTGACGGCGACCTGCCCATCTCTGGCGGAGTCCTGTGCCGTGCGGCTCGCGGTGTCCTGGAACGCCATCGGACGGCCGTCCTCGGTGAGCGCGAGTGCCTCGCCGTCGAGCACGAACCGCTCGGCGGGCAGCGAGCGCGCGACCTCGACGACCTCCGGCAGCCGGCCCGTGATGTCGTCGAGGCTGCGGGTCACGACGAGCACGTCGTCGCCGTCGCGGTGCACCTGGATGCGGATGCCGTCGAGCTTGGCGTCGATCGCGACCTCGGTGTCGCCGTCAGGGGAGAGGCCCGCCATCGCCGCGGCGACGTCGGGCGCGCTGGAGGCCAGCATCGGCATGATCGGCCGGCCGACCTCGAGCCCGATCGCGGCGAGCGCCTCCTCGCCCTCGAACGCGGCCCCGGCCGCCGCGACCGTCGAGCCGGCCAGCATCGCGGCACGGCGTACGGCGGCCAGCGGAACCTCGGCCACCTGGGCGACCGCCTCCTGGGTCACGGCGTCGAGCGCGCCCTGGCGGAGGTTGCCCGTGACGACCGCGCGCAGCCACGACTGCTCCGCCGCGGTGGCCCGTCCGAACAGGTCGGTGACCGCCGCCTTGCGCGCGAGCTGCGAGCCCGAGCCGGACAGCTGCGACATGGCCTCGAAGGCCTCGTGGACCTCGAGCACACCGAGCGACGGCGCGTCCGCCGGGTCGGGCAGGTCGGAGACACCACGCCAGCCCAGGCCCGTACGCCGTTGCCGCAGCGCGCCGCCGAGGTAGGACACGACGACCTCGAGCTCGGCGGGCTCGACGCGACCGAGCAGCTGCGCGAGCAGGACGACCTTGGCCTTGCGGGACCTGGTGGCCGCGACCTCCTCGGAGGTGGCGACGAGCTCGGCGAGCAGCATGCGTCCATCCTGCCGCCCGCCACCGACAGCGGCGCCACCTGAAGGTGCCTGATCACTGCGGCAGGATGGCCTCGTGCCCGACGCCTCCCTCTACACGCCGCGCTTCAACGTGATGGACGCCGACGACGTACGCCCGTTCGTCCACGCGATCGCCACCGCCCAGCTGGTGACGGTGGGGGAGGACGGCGTGCCCGATGCGACCTTCCTGCCCGTGCTGTGGGAGGGCGACCGGTTGGTCGGCCACCTCGCCCGCGCGAACGGGCACTGGCGGCGGATCGTCGACGGCTCGCCGGCGCTGGCGATCGTGACGGGACCGGACACGTACGTGTCGCCGAGCTGGTACGCCACCAAGGCCGAGCACGGCAAGGTCGTGCCGACGTGGAACTACTCCGTCGTGCACCTGCGCGGGTCGGTGGACGTGCACGACGACCCCGCGTGGGTGCGGGCGCTCGTCACGCGTCTGACGGACCGCCACGAGTCCGCGCGGGCCGAACCGTGGGCGGTCTCGGACGCGCCGCCGGACTACATCGACAAGAACGTCCGACCCATCGTCGGCGTCGAGCTCGTCGTGTCGTCGGTGGAGGCGAAGGCCAAGCTCAGCCAGAACCGCTCCGACGAGGACCGAGCAGGCGTGGCCCACGGGCTGTCCGCGGACGGACGGGACCCGTCGCGCCTGGTGACGGAGTGAGGCCGGGCCGCATCCGCGAGCGCTTCAGCGGCCGGATCGCCGGCGTCGGCAGCACGTCCGGGATCCGCGTCGTCGTCGGCCGGTGGGACGACGGACCGTGGGGGCCGTTCGCCGACGTGATGCTCGAGGACGCCTCGGGCCACCGCGTCCTGCTCGCCCCGTCGGAGCAGGTGCGTGACTTCGTCGCCGCGACCTACTCGTTCGACGAGGAGGTCATCGAGCCGGTGTCGGTGGTGGACACCGCCGACGGCTGGCAGGTCACCACGCCTTCGTTGTCCCTGCGCCTCGTGGTCGGAGGCCGTACGCCGCTCGGCTTCGCCCTCGGCCTCGTGCCGTCCCGCATCGCGACCGCGCCCGCCTGGTGCGCCCTGGTCGACCCGGTCGCGCGCGTGGTGATGCGCGGCGTACGCACGCGCGGGAGCGCCGGCGACGACCGGCGGGAGTGGTACGGCGCGACCTCGGTGGTGTCGGTCACCGGCATCTCGGGGGAGTGGCGAGGGACGGCGCTGGGTCAGCTCGCTCCGGTCGACCCGCCCTGCCGGTTCGGCTTCTCCTCGACACCCGCGCGGCCTTCGGTGACGAGCGTGGTGACCACGGTCGAGCGCACCTAGACCTCCAGACGCCTCACGGTGCGGTGGACGTGGTCGCCCGACCTCTCCAGGAACACGATCTCGCCGAACTCGAGGTGGGACCAGCCGTCCTCGTCCTCGGTCAGGGCCTCCGAGGCGAAGATGGCAGCGGTCGCCTCATCCTCGCTGCACTCCTCGAAGGCGTAGGACGTCTCGTCCTCCTCGAAGTTGCGCCCCAGGATCACGTACATCGGCTCCAGGACCATCGACAGGGCGTAGTCGTCGGTGCCCGGGCCGGACTCGCGCAGCTTCCTCCAGTCGCCGGTCGGGTCCGTCTCACCGTGGTGGCCGAGCCCGACGTTGATCCCGACGATCCGGCCCGGCGGCACCAGGGCCATCTTCAGCTTGGTCAGCGCCTGCAGGCCCAGGTCCTGCATCGCCTTCGCGATGAGTCGCACCATCTCCTCGACTGCGCGCTGCACGTCCTCGTCGCGGTCGCCCTCGAGCAGCGAGAGCAGGAGCACGTAGAGGAACTCCGTGTCCGTGGTCCCGCGCATCTGCGTGAGGTACCGGTCCTCGCAGTGCTGCAGGAGCTCCCTCTGGAGGAGCATCCAGCTCGGCAGGTTGCCGTTCTGGGCCAGGACCCACGTCGTCTCGGCGTAGGAGAACGGGTGGCAGTTCTCGTCGGCGAGCACGACGGCGGAGTCGTACGCCGCCGCCCGCACGTGGCCGAGGACCGTGCTCGCCTGGAGGCTCGGGATGATCCGACCTGCGTTGTCGTCGTAGAACGCAGCCATGGGCCGGCGGTAGAGGAAGGGGTCATCCGGCTTGAGCAGGTGCTCGCTCCAGGCGGCGAAACCCCATCCCGCCAGGTGGAGATCCGGGTAGTGCTCGGGGTCGAGGGCCTGGTTGATGAGGCTGTTCGACGGAGTGAGGAGCAGGCCCTCGAGGGGCGTCTCCGGCCCGATGTAGGCGAGCACGCGGCACCTGGTTTCCTCCACGGTTGGGTGTGTGGCGGCGAGCGACCACGGCCCGCCACCCTAGGGGCCTGCTCGGTCGGCACGGTAGGAAGGAGGCATGGATCCTCGCCTCGCCGGACGCACCGCCCGCCTGCTGGAGCCCCTGCACGCCCTGGGCTACTTCGCACCCGAGGTCGAGGCGGAGGTGATCGGTGCCGGCGTCCGCAAGGGGCGCGCCACCTACTTCGCCTCGCGCGCGGCGGCCATGGGTCGCGTCGGCGCCGGGCCCGTGGCGGCGACGTTCTACGTCTTCAACCCCTCGCTGGTCGCGCACTTCATCCCGGCGGCCTGGGAGTCGGCCGCGCCGGAGGACGTGGTCGCGGCCCGCTACCGCGGGGTGTCGGCCGCGTGGACCCGCCTCCTCGGCGAGGAGGCGCTGGCCTCCGACGAGGTCGCGGAGGCCGCCGACCTCGCCCGCACCGCCACCGACGGGTGCACCGTCCCCGGTCGTCCGCTCTACGCGGCCCATGCCGACCTGCCCTGGCCGGACGAGCCGCACATGGTCCTCTTCCACGCGCTCACCCTGCTCCGCGAGCACCGCGGGGACGGCCACGTCGCCGCGCTGATCGGCGCCGACCTCAGCGGCATCGAGGCCTTGGTCACGCACACCGCGACCGGCAAGGGCTTCACCCAGCCCGCCGCCCAGGCGACCCGTGCTTGGTCCGACGAGGAGTGGTCGGCGGCCGTGGCGGGACTCGAGGCGCGCGGCCTGATGACGCCGACCGGACAGCTCACCGAGGACGGAGTCGCGCTCAGGAAGGCGGTCGAGCGACGGACGGAGGAGAGCGCGTACGCGCCGTGGGACCACCTCGGGGAGGCCGGTACGCACCGGCTCACCGACCTCTGCCGGCCGCTGGTCACCACCGCGCTGACCAACGGCGCCTTCCCGGCCGGGGTGTTCGCATGAGCACCGGCAGCGACTCGACCGACGTCCGCTTCTACTTCGACCCGGTCTGCCCGTTCTGCTGGCTGACCAGCAAGTGGATCCGGATGGTGCAGGCCGAACGCGGCCTGACCGTGGACTGGCGCTTCATCTCGCTGCGCCTGATCAACGAGCACATCGACTACGACGCGCACTTCCCGCCGGAGTACGAGGCCGGGCACACCGCCGGCCTGCGCCTGCTGCGCGTCGTCGCACGGGCCCGCGAGGAGCACGGCGCCGGAGCGGTCGACTCCCTGCAGGCGGCCCTCGGCGCGCACATCTTCGACTCACCTCCCGCCGACCCCGGCGGCTCGGGCGATGAGGAGGCCAACCGCGAGCAGCGCGGCACCCGGGCGTACGTCGAGCCGATCCTGCGTGAGGCGGGCCTGCCGACCGAGCTCGCCGACGCCCTCGACGACCCGTCGTGGGACGACGCGATCCGTGCGGACGGTGACGAGGCGCTCGCGCTGACCGGCAAGGACGTGGGCACGCCGATCATCCACTTCGAACCGCCGGACGGGGTGGCCTTCTTCGGTCCCGTGATCAGCCGGCTGCCGGACCCGGACCGGGCGGTCGAGCTCTGGGACCACGTGGTCGGCCTGGCCCGGTTCCCGGGCTTCGCGGAGCTGAAGCGCAGCCTGCGCGAGCGTCCGCAGCTGATCGGTTTCGGCGTGGACCCCGACAGCATCGGGCAGCAGGAGGACTGGCACGGCGGCAGCCGACGACAGAGGAGTGAGCGCGGATGACGGAGCCTGAGGCACGGACCCACCAGGACTCGGTGGTCGTCGCGGCCACGCCCGAGGAGGTCTACGACCTCGTCAGCGACATCGCCCGCACCGGCGAGTGGAGCCCAGTGTGCACCGCCTGCTGGTGGGAGGACGACGCCGAGGCCGGCCGGGTCGGCGCATGGTTCGTCGGTCGCAACGAGCTCCCCGACCGCACCTGGGAGACCCGGTCGCAGGTCGTGGCAGCTGACCGCGGACGTGAGTTCGCCTGGCTCGTCGGCGGCGCGTTCGTCCGGTGGGCCTTCGTCATGGAGCCGACCGACGCGGGCACCCGACTCACCGAGACGTGGGAGTTCACTCCCGACGGGCTGGCGATGTTCGCGGAGAAGTACGGCGACCGCGCACGTGCCGAGATCGAGGAGCGCACCCGGCTGGCGTACGACGGCATCCCCCGCACGCTCGCCGCCATCAAGCAGATCGCCGAGTCCGCCTGAGCCGCCGGGCTAGCCTGCACGGATGGCCGACACCCTCACCGACGTCCTCGCCCGCCTCCGCTCGTGCGAGTGGATCGACCTGACCCACGCGTTCGGGCCGGGGATCCCGCACTACCACGCGTTCCCGGACGAGGAGCGCGAGACGTTGTTCCACTTCGACGAGGGGGTCGGCGCGACGGGCACGGGGTTCCTCGCGCACCGCTTCACGCACATCGGCCAGTGGGGCACGCACGTCGACCCGCCAGCGCACTTCGCCCGCGGAGGTCGCTTCCTCGACGAGCTGCCGGTGACCGACATGATCCTGCCGCTGGTCGTGGTCGACGTACGCCCCCAGGCGGCTGCTGACGTCGACCACATCGTCTCGGTCGACGACATCCGGGCGCACGAGGCCGAGCACGGCGAGATCCCTGAGGGCGCGTTCGTCGCGCTGCTCACCGGGTGGGCCGACCGCTGGCCCGACGGCGACGCGATGGCCAACCGCGACGCCGACGGCCTGGCCCACTACCCGGGCTGGGGCGTCGACGCCCTGACGTTCCTCGTGGAGGAGCGCCACGTCTCTGCAGTCGGCCACGACACCACCGACACCGACCCCGGCGCAGTCGTCGGGGCTGGCTCGGCGCCGGCCGAGACCTACATCCTCGGCGCGGACAAGTGGCAGATCGAGATGCTGGCCGGGCTCGACCGGGTGCCGGCCACCGGCGCCCTCGTGGTCGCGACCTGGCCCAAGCCGCAGGAGGGGTCCGGCTTCCCGGCACGGGTCTTCGCGATCGTCGACCGTTGAGGTCCGCCCCGTCGGACCACCCAACGGACCACCCTCGGGGTGGTATCGGGTGACTGCCGGGGTGGCACCGTGGGGTCATGACCACTGTCGCTGAGCTGTTGATCGAGTCCCTCGCCGACCACGGAGTCCGGCAGGTCTGGGGCGTGGTGGGGGATGCGCTCAACCCCGTCACCGACGCGATCCGTCGCGAGGACCGGGTCGAGTGGATGGCGGTGCGGCACGAAGAGGCCGCGGCGTTCGCTGCCTCGGCGCAGTCACAGCTGACCGACGACCTGGCCGTGTGCATGGGCACCGTCGGTCCGGGCGCCATCCACCTCATCAACGGTCTCTACGACGCGAAGAAGTCGAAGACCCCCGTCCTCGCGATCTGCGGGCAGGTGCCGCGCGAGGAGATGGGCTCGGACTTCTTCCAGGAGGTCGACAACGACGTGCTCTTCGCCGACGTCTCGGTCTTCTGCGAGACCATCACCAGCATCGACCAGGTGCCCCGGATCATCGAGCAGGCGGTCAACGCGGCGCTCTCCGAGCGTGGCGTCGCCGTGCTGAGCCTTCCCGGCGACGTGGGCGGTCTCGACCTGCCGAAGAACACCGCCGTCCCGCGGTTCCTGCCCGCCCAGCCGGTGCTGGGTCCCGACCCCGACGCCGTACGCGCTGCCGCCGATGCCATCAACGCTGCCGGGTCGGTGACGTTCCTCGTCGGGCAGGGTGCCCGCCACGCCCGCGACGAGGTGTTCCGGGCCGCTGAGCTGCTGTCGGCGCCGATGGTGCTCTCCCTCAAGGCCAAGGAGGGCTTCGACGACGACAACCCCTACGAGATCGGCCAGTCCGGTCTCATCGGCAACCCGGCCACCGCGAAGGCCTTCGAGGCGTGCGATGCGCTGGTGCTCATCGGCACCGACTTCCCCTACCCGGAGTTCCTCCCCACCGGCAAGACCGTCGTCCAGCTCGACCTCCGTGGTGCCCACATCGGACGGCGTACGCCGGTCGACCACGCGGTCGTGGGCGACTCGCGCCTGTCGCTGGCCGCGCTGCTGCCGTTGCTGCAGGAGAAGTCCGACCGGGGCCACCTCGACGAGGCGCGCAAGCTCTACGAGCGGTGGGTGAGCGGGCAGCAGCACTTCACCGACGCCGACTACGACCACAAGAAGGTCGGGTTGCTGCGACGCAAGGTGGACAACCCCGACGGGTTGATCCGGCCCGAGCTGCTGGCGGCGGCCATCGAGCGGCACGCGGACGACGACGCCGTCTTCACCACCGACACCGGCATGTCCACGGTGTGGTTGAGCCGCTTCATCCGGATGAACGGGAAGCGGCGGCTGCTGGGTTCCTACAACCTGGGCTCGATGGCCAACGCGATGCCGATGGCTCTCGGTGCGCAGGCACTCGAGCGCGACCGCCAGGTGATCGCGCTGTGCGGTGACGGTGGGATCTCCATGCTCCTGGGGGACCTGATCACGGCCGTGAGCGAGGAGCTGCCGGTCAAGCTGGTCGTCTTCGACAACGGCCGGCTCGGGATGGTGAAGCTCGAGATGGAGCAGGTGGGGCTGCCCGAGTTCGGCACCGTCCTGCACAACCCCGACTTCGCCAAGGTGGCCGAGGCCATCGGGATGCGGGGGATCAGGGTGACCGACCCGCACGACGTGGATGGTGCCGTCGCAGACGCGCTGGCCCATCCCGGCCCCGTGCTGCTCGACGTCCTGACCAACCCCGACGAGATCGCGCTTCCGCCGAAGCCGACCCTGGCGCAGGGCTGGGGGTTCGCGATCGCCAAGACGAAGGAGTTCGCCGTGTCCCCCGAGTAGGAGCGTTCGCCGAGCCCGGCGCAGTCGCCTCCGGGCACAACGTCCTCGAGCCCGGCCGTACGCCCGGACCGGTGAGCGTGGGTCAGGACAGGCAGGCCCTCACCGCGCGCTCGATGACGGGACGGACCTCCGCGTCGGGCTCCACGGTCAGCCGGTGGAAGATCAGTCCGTTCCCGCACGCCAGCAGGGTGCGAGCCGCCTGGGTCGGCTGTGGGGCGCCGACGTCAGCGAGGAGACCGGCCGCCCACGCGACGAAGGCGGCGCGTTGCGCCTGCAGCGGCGCGCGGAGCTGGGGGCTGTGGGCCAC
This sequence comes from Nocardioides baculatus, assembly GCF_016735675.1. Lineage (GTDB taxonomy): Bacteria > Actinomycetota > Actinomycetes > Propionibacteriales > Nocardioidaceae > Nocardioides > Nocardioides baculatus. The sequence continues at coordinate 599,326 of NZ_JAERSG010000002.1, forward strand.
CTCGAGGGAGAGCGCGAGCCGGACGCGGGTCCGTGCGGCGTCGGGCCCCGAGGCGCGCTCGACCATCGCCGTGAGGAGATCGACCAGGTCGGCTGCCGTGACGACGTCGCCGGCGGGCGCCATGGCCCGCTCCTCGTCCGCGAGGTGCGCGACGACGCCCTCGACCAGCGCGGACCTGGTGCGGAACCAGTTCGAGGTCGACCCCATGGGCAGGCCGGCGCGCGCGTCGACGCGCGCATGCGTCAGGGCACGGATCCCGTGGTCACCCACCTCCTCGACGGCGGCGCGGAGGGCACGGTCCTTGGTGGTCGGCACGCAGCGAACGTAGCACTACGAACGTAGTGACACGGCACTACGTTCGTAGTAGCTTGGCAGGATGGCGTTCGTCCTCCTCGCGTTCGTGATCCAGGCGTTGATGGGGGCCTCGCTGCTCGCGACGTGGTGGCGCCGCGGCCGCGGGGACGCGCCCACGGTCACCGTCCACTGGGTGGCGGCGCTGCTGGGGCTGGTTCTCTGGATCGCCTTCGTGGCGACCGACAGCCTCGTCGCCGCGTGGGGATCCTTCGCGGCCATCACCGTGGGCAACACGTACGGCGACAGGATGCTGCTGGCGCGGGTGCACCACCAGACCGGGACCACGTCGAAGCGGCGCAACTACCCCGTCGTCGTCGCCTCCATCTTCCGCGGTCGGATGCCCTGGCGCGTGGCCTTCCACGCGCTGTTCGCGGGAGTCGTCTACTTCGGTTGCCTCGGCGTGTGCGTCGCGTCGACGGTCAGAGCGAGCTGACGGGGACGGGAGGCGCGCACGACTCGTTGGTGCGACGGCACTGTCGGTGGGTCCGGCTAGGTTGGGAGAAAGATTCGAGCCAGCGTGCTCGGGCCCTCCGGATAGCCGATCACCGGCTGCACACACCTCATGACACAGGCCGCTCCATCTGTTGTCGACGCGCCCTCGCGGCGTGGAGAGGTCTGGTCCTGTGAGTGCGGTGTGGCTCGTTCCGGGTGACGGTTCGTCGCCGGTCGTGGACGCGCTGCTCGGCCGCTTCGACGCGGTGCTGGACGACCTGGGTTCCCTGTCGGCGGGTGGCCTGGTGGATGCGGACGTGATCCGGGTGCTGGACGCAGCGACCACGGCGGCGAGTCGGGTGGCGGCGGTGCAGTGCCGGACGGTGGCGGAGGCTGACCGTCGACGGCTCGGTGATGTGGTCGGGGCGCGGCACACGCATCAGTGGTGGGCCCGGCGGAGCCGAATGACGCAGTCGGAGGCCAACCGGCTCACAAGGCTGGGGGTCGCACTGGATGCGCCGCAGCACACCGAGGTCGCACGCCGACTCGCGGACGGGACGCTGCGGGTGGAGCAGGCGCGGGTCATCGTGGAGGCGGTCGGCGCACTGCCGTCCCACGTGGACGACGAGGTCCGCGAGCGGGCCGAGGCGGCGTTGCTCGAGCTGGCTCGTGTGCACGATGCGCGGGAGTTGAAGCAGCTGGGCAAGCGGATCCTCGACACGGTGGCACCGGAGGTGGGGGAGTCCCACGAGGCGAAGCGGTTGGAGGACGAGGAGCGCCGCGCTGCGCAGTCGGTGGACTTCACGATGGTCGACGACGGCGAGGGCCGCTGCCACGGCAGGTTCACGGTGCCGTCCCACGTGGGCGCGATCCTGAAGCGGACGCTGCTCGCCATAGCCAACCCGGCCCGTCACAGCAGCGACGACCTGCGCGATGGGTCGGGGGAGTGGAAGCCGTCTCGTCGGCGGATGGGTGAGGCGTTCGTCGAGTACGTCGAGCGATATCCGGTGGATGTGATGCCGCAGACCGCCGGGGTCAACGCCACCGTCGTGGTCACGATGACGTTGCAGGACCTGCTGGGCGACCACGCCACCGCGCTGCTCGACGACGGGACACGGATGTCAGCTGCTCAAGCGCGTCGGTTGGCATGCGAGGCGGGGATCATCCCGGTCGTCCTCGGCGGGAAGTCCCAGCCCCTCGACCTCGGCCGGGCGCGACGGCTCTTCAGCAAGGCCCAGCGCATCGCCCTCGGCCTGCGCGACGGCGGCTGCACGGCTCGTGGCTGCGAGACGACCGCGTCGGGCTGCCACGCCCACCACGACGACGCGTGGTCGCGCGGCGGCCTCACCGACCTCGCCAACGGCCGGTTCCTGTGCCCGCGCCACCACCGCCTCGCCCACGACTCCCGCTACGCGATGACCGTCCACGCGGACAACAAGGTCAACTTCGTGATGCGGACGTAGGAGTGAGGTTCCGATGGAGGGCAGTCGAACCGCCGCCTGTCGGTTGCCTCAACGAGGCTCTGGGGTACGAGTGCCCGTCGTCCGCCATAGCGGGGTGAGGGCATCCGGTGTGCACGCGCGGGCGATGAGTTCCATGTCGCGCGCCCGCGCTCACCCCTGCCGCACCTGCTTCTCGAGCGGAGCGTCTGCTTGGCGTGGTCTCAGCTGTCGGCGGCGGTCTCGTCAATCGAGTGTCTCGTCATGCTGGCGCCTTTGAGCGAGGCTCCGCGCCTGCCCAGTGTGTATGTCGGCGACCCATTCCCAGCCGGGCTGGGGCGTGTTGATTCGTGGGTCGTCGGGAGTATGGCCGTCGCGCAAGGCGAGCACGTAGGTGCGGTCCTGGTCGATCCGTGCGCGTAGGTGACCGGCTCCGCCGACGGACCCGTGGCCGGGGACGACGATGTCGACCCTGCCTGCCAGGTCGTCCAGCAGCTGCAGCCCGACGAGGTAGTCCTGCACCGGGTCGTTGGTGTCGTCGAAGTCGTCGAGCATGGGAACGAAGACGTCGGAAAGCATGTCGCCGACGGCGAGCACTCTGCATTCCTCGATCAACAGTGCCGCGTGGCCCGGGGCGTGAGCCGGGTGTTCGATGATCTGGACTTCGGGTCCGTTCCAGGGAACCCGCCGTGTTCGAGGGGGCAGACCGGTGATGCGGCCGTAGAGGTCCAGTGGCGTCTCGTCGGCGATCTCGGGTGGGAGCCCCGCCGCGGCGCGCGCCTGCCAGTCCGCGGTCGACCGCACCTGCTGCATGACGGCCGCACAGCGCGCTGTCGCGTAGCGCGGCGCTTCACCGAGGTCGGTGTGCCACAGCACGTGGTCCCAATCCGGGTGCGTCGAGAAGCCCGCTACCACCGCCTGGCCGAGTTCGCGAACGTCGTTCGCGAGGCAAGCCATCTCGGAGCCCGTGATCCCGGCGTCGATGACCAGCACGCCGGCTTGGCCTTGCACGACGGTGGTGTTGTTGAGAAGTAGCTCGCTCTGGTGGACCAGAACGCCGTCAGCGATCTGTGTGAGCATGTGTGGTTCCTTGCTGTTGTGGTGGTACGGCTCGTCGAGTCCAGCGGGAGTGCGAGCGCTGCACTGGGCGGCGAAGACCGCCACATCCCACCTTCCCAGTTGACGGAGCCGATTCCGGCTCCTCTCGGCGCGTCTTGCCGTCGCTTGTCGGCGCGGGGCCAGACCGCCGACGCATCCTGGTCTGCATGGACCGGCACGTCAGGGTGCTCAGCGCCGGTCGCATCGAAACGTCCGGATGCGGCAGCTGTGGAGGGTGCGGATCGGTGTGTCTCGTTGCGGATCGGCTCGCGGTGGCGGTGCACAGCTTTCAGCGTGGGCTAGCGTTCAAGAAATGACGTTGAACCATGTGCGCCGCGGAAGCGGCCGGCCGTTGTTGCTCGTGCACGGTCTGGGCGCTGGTTGGCGATCCTGGTCTCCGATCATCGACGAGCTGGCCGCGAGCCGTGAGGTCATCGCCGTCGACCTGCCGGGTTTCGGCGAGTCGCCTCCTTTGGCCGGCGAGGTCTCGATCGCCACCCTGACCGACTCCGTCGCAGAGTTCATCCGCGAACAGGGTCTGGACGGGGTGTCGACGGTCGGTCAGTCGATGGGTGGCCGAATGGTGCTCGAGCTCGCACGGCGAGGTGTCGGCGGCGACACCGTGGCGTTGGACCCGGGTGGTTTCTGGAGCGACCGCGAGCTCGCCGTCTTCGGGGCCACGCTTCGGCCGTCGATCGCTCTGGTCCGGGCGCTGCGAGGCACGCTGCCAGCACTGCTGGGCAACCCGGTGGGAAGGACGCTGCTGTTGGCGCAGTTGTCGGCCCGGCCCTGGGCACTCTCGCGCGAGACCGTGCTGCCGGATGTGCGCGGGCTGGCGGAGTCGCCGTCGACCGGCGCGGCCTTGGACGCCCTGACCAAGGGGCCCAAGCAGCAGGGTGCGCCGGCCGGCACCGTGCCCGGCCGGGTCACGATCGGTTGGGGTCGTCGTGACCTGGTGACCGTGCCGAAGCAGGCCGCACGTGCGACGGAGCTGTTCCCGGATGCTGTGCTGCACTGGTTCGAGCGGTGTGGGCACTTCCCACAATGGGACGCACCGCATGAGGCGACCCGACTGATCCTCGACAGCACCAGTTGAGGCCGGTCGCGCTGCCCGCCGAGGGCGCTTAGCCGGATAGTCGTTCGGAACGAGTCGAACTCCTTCGTGACGCCTCGACTGCCTCGACCGCCCGCACTACGCCGGGCGAGCCACCGGCGTACGACCGTGACACGCCGGTAGCGTCGGGAGGTGGCCAGCTCCCGTCGATCCAGCGCGCGACGGCGCAGCAGCACGCCCGGGCGCAGGAGCGGCAAGCGCCAGCCCAGGCCGCTGCCGGTTGCCGGGCCGGGGGAGCGGCTGTGGGTGCTCGACGTGCCGTACGGCGTGCAGGTCGACGGCGCCACGTGGCACCCGGTCCCCAAGATGCACCTGCACGTGGGGCGCCGTCTGCCCAAGCACCTCGAGCCGTACGCACCGGGTCCCTACACGCTGGGCCGCTTCCTCGAGAACACGCTCAACCCCGACGATCGCACCCCCGATCCTGAGCCGACGGAGGCGCTGGAGCCGCGGCGGATCCAGTTCGAGGCGGCGGACGCGATCGCTGCGCGGGCCGAGGCCGGCGGGCGGCAGTTCCTGCTCGCCGACGAGCCCGGCGTGGGCAAGACGATCTCGGCCGTGCTGGGGGCAATCGCAGTGGGGGACCTCCGCGGCGCGCGCCGGGTGCTGGTCGTCGCCGACCGTCCCGCGGCGATCACGATCGGCCACTGGTGTCGCACCATCGAGGCGCTCGGCAACGGCGGCCTGGAGTGGGTCGTGATCACGTGGGACCGCCTCGACAAGGTCACGGACCACGAGTGGGACGTGATCATCGCCGACGAGGCCCACGCCCTGCGGCGTACGACGACCAAGCGCTGGAAGCTGTGGGCGAAGATCTCGGGACACGGCAAGCCCCACGACCGCGCGCCGTTCGTCATCGCCACCACCGCGACACCCGGGCACACGCCGCTGGAGCTGCCCTACCTCGCACCCGCCTACGCCCAGGTGCTGGGCGAGCCGATGCGGGAGTGGACCTCGGCGACCAGGCCCGCCGAGCTGTTCGCCGACGCCCTCGAGCGGCACGGCGTCGGCGTCGAGCGCGGGCGCTACGGCGCGTCCTGGACCACCGATCCGGCGAGGCGCGCGGCCGACCTCAAGCTCGTCCGCGGCTGGCTCGACGAGGAACGGCCCCCCGCGATGCTGCATCGCGCGGCCCCCTGGGGGCCGGTGCCGATCTCCGGCATGCCGGTCGCGCTCACCCCGGCCGAGCGGGCGGCGTACGACGCCGAGTGGGGCGAGTTCTGCCGCGAGATGGACATTGCGCGCCGCGGTCGCAGCGTCGCGAAGGGGCGGGCCGCGCTGCTGCGTTTCCGCCAGAAGGCCGGCCTGATCCGCGTCGACTCGACCGTTGCCTGGATCGCCCAGCAGGTCGAGGCCGAGCGACAGGTGGCCTGCTCGGTCGAGTTCGTCTCGACCGCGGCCGACCCGATCGCCGACCGGCTCCGCGACGCGGGGATCGCGGTCGCCACGATCTACGGGCGCGACCGGTTCGACCCGGAGGCCGAACGGCTGCGGTTCCAGACCGGCGAGGCGAAGGTGTGCGTCTTCACCACCGTCGCGTCCATCAGCCTGCACGCCGGCGAGACCCTCGCCGACGGACGGCAGGCGAGCACGGAGCCGCGCGTGGGCGTCTTCCACCAGGCACGGTTCTCGGGCATCGCCGGGCGACAGGTCACCGGTCGCACGCACCGCGACCACCAGGTCTCGCCGTGGCACATCGCCTATGCCGAGGGCACCGTGGAGGAGCAGGTCGGGAGGGTGATGGTGGAGCGGATCGCCGCGGCCTCCGACACCGTGGGCGGCGACACCGGCGAGCTCGCCGATGTCGCGCAGCTCCTCGGGGCCGACTGGCTGCCGAGCACCGCCCTCACCGACGGCGACGTCTGAACCCGCTCAGCCCGGAAGACCCATGCCGGCCCTCAGGCGCCCTGCGATCGGCGCCAGCACGGCGGCCAGCTCGTCGAGCGCGTCGGGATCGAGCGCTGCGTACGGTGACGCGGCGAGGCGGTCGGTCATCGCCTCGATGCGCTCCTTGGTCGCCCGTCCGGCATCGGTGAAGTGGCCGGTCCCGTCAACCAGCCCCCGATCCCGCAGACCGGCCATCACGGACGCCAGGTAGGGCTGGGGCAGGTGGTGGATCCGCCCGAACGTCTCGGCGGGGTGGATGCCTTCGGAGAGAGCGAGGAGGACGTGGCACTCGGTGCGGTCGACCTGCTCGGCCATGAGCGCCGCGATGTGGCCGTCGCCGCGGTGCTCGCGGAGCATGTTGGCGGCGTGCCAGAGCCTGGCGACCGGATCGTCGGGGATCGGCAGCGCGCGGAGGGCGGCGTACATCACGCGACCTTCGACCGGCGCACTCACGGAGGCCAGGGTCAGGAGGTCAGCGGCGCGCGACAGCTCGGGCGTGCCGACGAGGTCGCCGAGGAAGTGGACGAGCGCGGTCACGCATCCCCGTTGCCGGGCGGCATGCGCTTCGTCCGGAGTGGCGGTGTCCCACACAGCGGGGATGTGCCGCGCTGCCTCACCGGGGCCGAAGTTGTAGAACGCGGCGTCGACGACCTCCGCAGACACGAGACCCAGGGGAGCAGACCGCCCAGCGAAGTAGCCGTCCCAGTAGCGGGAGAAGCCCAACGCGGCCATCGCCTCGTTGGGCTCGTCGGCGAAGAAGTTGACCAGCCCGATGGGCTCGACGAGGTCGAACATCCTGCGGGCCACGGACTCGGGGTGCGTCATCGTCGGTCTCCTCGGCGCTCGGGCCGCCACCTGCGGCCTCCACACCTACGACGAACGAGTCGACGGCGATACGACAAGGCGACACGACATCGAGACAGAGGGCGCCCAGGCTGGGGGTTCGAGGGCGCCCTCCGTCGATCGAGGCCGGCAGGTCAGCCGGCGGCGCAGAGGCCGCGCGCGGCGTCGTTCTTCGCCTGGCCGCCGACCGCCTTCACGAGCTGGCCGACGTTGTCGAGGCCGAGCGCGCTCTGGGTGTTGATGGCCTTGTGGATCCCGCCGAAGCAGGCGGCGTCGGCGGGTGCGGCGGACGCTGCACCGGCGGAGCCGAGGAGAGCGAGTGCGGCGATCGAGGTGGCGACGAGCATGCGCTTCATGTCTGATCCCTTCGTTGGTGGGGTGCGGGTCACCCGACACCGACTTCTCCGTGTCTCACGCCACAGCGGATGCACCTGCGCAGGAATTTGTCCAAAGTTTGTCCACCCACCTGCGGGGCGGGCCACGAGTAGCAGCCCGCGGCTACATTGACGGGATGCGATACCGACTGATGGGCAAGAGCGGCTGCGCGGTCTCCGAGCTGTGCCTCGGGACGATGACCTTCGGCGCCGAGACCGACGAGGCCGGGTCCCATGCCCAGCTCGACATGTTCGTCGAGGCCGGCGGGACGCTCGTCGACACGGCCGACGTCTACTCCGCCGGGGTCTCCGAGGAGATCATCGGCCGGTGGTGGGCCGACCGTCCCGGCGACGTGACCGGCCAGGTCGTCCTCGCGACCAAGGGCCGTTTCCCCATGGGCTCCGGTCCCAACGACAGCGGGCTGTCCACGCGTCACCTCACCCGCGCCCTCGACGCCTCCCTCCGCCGGCTCGGCGTCGACGCGGTCGACCTCTACCAGGTCCACGCGACTGACCCCCACACGCCGATCGAGGAGACGCTGCGCACGCTCGACGGGTTCGTCCAGGCCGGCAAGATCCACTACTACGGCCTCTCCAACTTCACCGGGTGGGAGCTGACGAAGGCCGTGCACACGGCGCGAGCGCTGGGCCTGCGCGAGCCGGTGACCCTCCAGCCGCAGTACAGCCTGATCGTCCGCGAGATCGAGTGGGAGGTCGTGCCGGCCGCGCTCGACGCCGGGATGGGCCTGCTGCCGTGGAGCCCGCTGGGCGGCGGCTGGCTCTCGGGGAAGTACACCCGCGACCAGCGCCCCAGCGGCGACACCCGGCTCGGGGAGGACCCCGGTCGCGGCATGGAGGCCTGGGACCGGCGGGGGAGCGAGCGCACCTGGCGGATCATCGACGCCGTCGAGCGCGTCGCGCACGACCGCGGGGTGTCGATGGCCGAGGTCGCGCTGTCGTGGGTGACCAACCGCCCCGCCGTCACCTCCACCATCCTCGGCGCCCGCACCACGGAGCAGCTCGCGGCCAACCTCAAGGCCGCCGGGCTCGTGCTGTCGGCGGAGGAGCAGGCGGTCCTCGACGAGGCGAGCGACCTCGGGGCCACGGACTACCCCTACGGTGAGCTGGGCGTCGAGCAGCGCAGCCGCGACCTCGCCGGCGGCTGATTCCCGATCCGCACGGTGTGACTCCTCACGCGGCGCAGCCCTTGTGAGGCCCGCGCCCGTGCGTACGTTCGGAAGTGGGGACGCACGCGCGTCCCCACTCCCGTTCGAGAGGAACAGCATGAGCGACTACCAGGTCACCAACCCGTCCACCGGCGAGGTCGAGAAGGAGTTCCCGACCGCGACCGACGCCGAGGTGCAGGACGCCCTCGCGCGCAGTCACGCGGAGTACGGCGAGTGGCGCACGACGTCGAAGGACGAGCGGGCGCAGGTGCTCCGGCGGGTTGCCGACCTCTACGACGAGCGGGCTGACGAGCTCGCCGCGATCATCGCCCGCGAGATGGGCAAGCCGGTCCGCGAGGGCAAGGGCGAGATCAAGCTGGTGTCGTCGATCTTCCGCTACTACGCCGACCAGGGCCCGACCCTGCTCGCCGACGCACCGCTCGACCCGGCGATGGGCGGCAGCGCGATCGTCCGCAAGGAGTCGGTCGGCCCGCTGCTCGGGATCATGCCGTGGAACTTTCCCTACTACCAGGTGGCCCGGTTCGCCGCGCCCAACCTGATGGTCGGCAACACGATCCTGCTCAAGCACGCCCCGCAGTGCCCCGAGTCGGCGCTCGCGATCGAGCGGATCTTCGCTGACGCCGGGCTCCCGGCCGACGCCTACATCAACCTCTTCGCCACCAATGACCAGTCGGCCGACATCATCGCCGACCCCCGCGTCGTCGGCGTCTCGGTCACCGGCTCCGAGCGGGCCGGCTCCGCCGTCGCCGAGGTCGCCGGGCGCAACCTCAAGAAGGTCGTGCTCGAGCTCGGCGGCTCCGACCCGTTCATCCTGCTCGACGCCGACGACCTCGGTGCCGCGGTGAAGTCGGCCGTCCGCGGCCGGATGGGCAACGCCGGCCAGGCGTGCAACGGCGCGAAGCGGATGATCGTCGTCGACGACCTCTACGACGACTTCGTCGAGCAGTTCACCGCGGCCATGGGCTCGCTCACGCCGGGCGACCCGTTCGACCAGTCCAGCGGCTTCGGTCCGCTGTCCTCGGATGCCGCCGCGACCACGCTGCTCGAGCAGGTCGAGGACGCCGTGTCCAAGGGAGCGACGCTCCGCACCGGCGGTACGCGCCTGGACCGACCGGGCGCCTTCGTCGAGGCCACCGTGCTCACCGACGTCACGCCCGACATGCGCGCCTACCGCGAGGAGCTCTTCGGCCCCGCTGCCGTCGTCTACCGCGTCGCCGACGCCGCCGAGGCCGTCGCGCTCGCCAACGACTCGTCGTTCGGCCTGGGCGGCGTCGTGTGGAGCTCCGACACCACGAAGGCGCAGCAGGTCGCCGACCAGCTCGACACCGGCATGGTGTGGATCAACAGCGCGCAGGGCTCGGCCGCCGACCTCCCGTTCGGCGGCACGAAGCGCTCGGGTGTCGGTCGCGAGCTCGGCCCCTACGGCATCGACGAGTTCGTCAACAAGAAGCTCATCTACACGCCTGCCGGCTGAGCCCCGCCAGCCGTCGAGCCGGTCTCCCACAACAAGGGGGGCCGGCTCGTGCGCATCCGGGGTGGTGCACACTTGCTCCTGCTGCGCCCGTCAGGGCCGGCACATGCGGACGTGGTGTAGTTGCAGCACGGCTCCCTTCCAGGGAGATGGTCGAGGTTCAAATCCTCGCGTCCGCTCCACTTCTCCTCGCCGGTCGGTCCTCAGCACGCGCGGCCTAGGCTCGAGGCATGACCGAGCAGACGATGGCGGGCCGTACGGTCCTGGTGACGGGCGCGAGCGACGGGATCGGCGCCGAGACCGCGAAGGTCCTCTCCCAGCGGGGTGCCACCGTCCATGTCACCGGCCGCTCGGCCGACAAGCTCCGCCCGATCGCCGCGGCTGTGGGCACGGAGCCGCTGGTCGCGGACTTCTCGCGCCTCGACGACGTACGCCGCCTTGCCGAGCAGGTTGCCGAGCGGGTCGGCTCGCTCGACGTGCTGATGAACAACGCAGGCGGGACGTTCGCCCCGTCGCGGACCACCCATGACGGCCACGAGCCCAACTTCCAGGTCAACCACCTGGCGCCGTTCCTGCTGACCCACCTGCTCCGCCCGACGCTGGCCGCCGCTGGTCGCTCGCTCGTGGTGAACACGTCCAGCATCGCCAACCTGATGGGCAAGGTCGTGCTCGACGACCTGGACTACGAGCACCGCAAGGCCCGCGAGTTCGCCGCCTACGGCACCGGCAAGCTGATGAACATCCTCTTCACCCGCGGCATCGCCGAGCGATGGGCAGACGCCGGGATCGCCTCGGTGGCCGTCCACCCGGGTCCGGTGGGCTCCTCCTTCGGGCGCGACTCCGCGATCGTCGGCCTGCTCTACCGCACGCCGCTGGCTCGCTTCGCGACGATCAGCGTCCCGGACGGTGCCGCGCCGCTCATCGCCCTCGCCGAGCGCGGGCCCGACCCCGAGGTCGACGGGCGATACTTCAGCCGCTTCTCGATCGACGGCCGGGAGAACAGGCAGGCCAGCGACCGCGCGCTGATCGACGGCCTCTGGGAGCGATCCGCCGCGCTCACCGGCCTCGCCTGACCGGCACGCGTGTCCGACCCGCTGCAGGACCTGCTCGCCGCGCCGCCCGACCTCCCGGTCACGGTGGGGCTGCCGGCGCTGGTCGAGGCACTCGGCTCCCATGGAGTCGCGGTGGTCCAGGCGCCGCCGGGCACCGGCAAGACGACCCTCGTGCCGCCGGCGGTGGCAGGGGTCGTCGCCGGTCGGGTCGTCGTCACGCAGCCCAGCCGCCTCGCGGCCCGCGCCGCAGCCCGTCGACTCGCGCAGCTGCTCGGGGAACCGATCGGCGAGACCGTCGGGTACGCCGTGCGCGGGGAGCGCCGCGTCGGTCGGCGTACGCGCATCGAGGTCGTCACGACGGGCCTCCTGCTCCGCCGGATCCAGCACGACCCGGAGCTGGCCGGGGTCGGGGCGGTCGTGCTCGACGAGGTGCACGAGCGCCACCTCGATGCCGACCTGACCCTGGCGCTCCTCGTCGATGTCCGGGCCAACCTGCGTGAGGACCTGGCCGTGGTGGCGATGTCAGCCACCGTCGAGGCCGAGCGGACCGCTGCGCTGCTCGATCCGGAGGGTGCGCCCGTGATCACGGTCCCCGGTGCGCTGCACCCGGTCCAGACGGTGTGGTGCCCCCTGCCGGCGGGCGCGCGGCGTACCGACGAGCGGGGCATCACCCCGGCCTTCCACGACCATGTCGCGGCAACGGTGCGGCGGGCGCTGGCCGCGCACGAGGGAGACGTCCTGGTCTTCGTGCCGGGTGTCGCGGAGGTCGAGACGACCGTACGGCGCCTGGCCTCGGTGGACGCCGCCGTGCATCCCCTGCACGGACGTCTGCCCAGCGCCGAGCAGGACCGCGCGCTCCGCGAGGGGCCGCGTCGCCGCGTGATCGTCTCGACCGCGGTCGCCGAGTCGTCGCTGACGGTGCCCGGGGTGCGGGTCGTGGTGGACGCCGGGTTCTCGCGCGAGCCGCTCACCGACCATCGACGCGGACTGGCGTCCCTGGTCACGGTCGCGGTGAGTCGGGCGGGTGCCGAGCAGCGGGCGGGACGGGCCGGGCGGCTGGGGCCGGGGACGGTGCTGCGGTGCTGGTCCGAGGCCGAGCACGCCCACCTGGCCGCCCATCCGGAGCCGGAGATCGCCACCGCGGACCTGACGGCCTTCGCCCTGGAGGTGGCCTGCTGGGGCGCGGACATCCGTGAGCTGGCGCTGCTCGACCATCCGCCGGCGCACGCCCTGGCGGCGGCCACGGCGGTGCTGGTGGGTCTGGGGGCATTGACCGAGGACCGGGAGGTCACCCCACGGGGCCGGTTGATCGCCGGTGTTCCGGTCGACCCCAGGCTGGCGCGTGCCCTCATCGACGGCACCGACCTGGTCGGTGCCACGCGGGCCGCGGAGGTCGTCGCGATGCTGAGCGAGGACGTACGCGCTCCGGGCGCGGACCTCGTGGCGGCGCTCCGGTCGCTGCGCGGTGACCAGCGAGCAGCGGGGTGGCGCCGTCAGGTGACCCGGCTCGAGGAGGTGGCCGCAGGGCGGGGGACCGGGGCGGAATCGCACGCGACGACGGACAGTCGGAGGCTCACCGACGACGTGGCGGTCGGCCTCGTGGTGGCTCTGGCGCACCCGGACCGGATCGCACGCAGGCGCACGGGCACGTCGAGCTACCTGATGGCGTCCGGGACGGGCGCCGCGCTCGATCCGCGCGCTCCGGGGCCGCTGGCGGGGCTGGAGTGGCTGGCGGTCGGCGACGCCGAGCGACGACCCGGGCAGCGTGAGGCCCGGATCCGCGCGGCGGCCCCCCTCACCGAGGACCTCGCGCTGGAGGCGGCGGCGTCGATGTGGACCGAGGCGGACCAGGTCACCTGGACGGGTGGTCGGGTGCTGGCTCGGCGACGGACGCTGTTGGGCGCCATCGAGCTCGGCTCGGTCCCGCTGAGCGACCCCCCGGCGGCGGCCGTGAGCGAGGCGATCGCCCAGGCCCTCGCGCGCGAGGGGATCGCCCTCCTCATGTGGACGGAGGCGGCCACGGGTCTGCGCGCCCGGCTCGACTTCCTGCACCGCGCGATCGGTGACCCGTGGCCGGACGTGAGCGACGCGACACTGACCGACGACCTCGACGCCTGGCTCGGACCGCAGCTGGCGCGCGTCCGATCGGCCCAGGACCTCCGTCGCATCGATGTGGCCGCCGCCCTCCGAGCAAGGGTGCCGTGGCAGGAGGCGGGCAGGCTCGACGAGCTGGCCCCCGCGCGCGTGCAGGTGCCCAGCGGGTCGACCGTGCGGATCGAATACTCCCACGACCAGCCGGTGCTCGCCGTGCGGCTCCAAGAGGTGTTCGGCTGGACCGCAGTGCCGGCGCTGGCGGGCGGCAGGGTCCCGCTCCTGCTGCACCTCCTCTCACCCGCCGGGCGTCCCGCAGCCGTCACCGCTGACCTGGAGTCCTTCTGGGACAACGGCTACCCGGGCGTGCGAGCCGACCTGCGGGGGCGCTATCCCAAGCACGCCTGGCCCGACGATCCCCGCAGCGCACCGCCCACGGCGCGGACGAACCGGGCACCCCGGAGCTGAGCGGAGGGCGCCGGTCGGGATTCGACATGCGGCGGTCATCGTGTTTCCGTAGTGGAGTTGCAGGCAGCGTCCTCGAGTCCGAGGCACCTCCCATCGCGAGGTGATGCGCACCGCGGCCCGGCGCCCACACACGGCGCCACGCCCGAGCGCCGATCCGGCGCGTCCCCGATCCCCTGTGAGGTCCGAAGCACGTGCGTGCCACCACCACACCGTCCCTGTTCACCCGTCCGCGTTCCGTCGCTGCGGGCGTCGCCGCCGCGGCGCTCGCCCTGACGCTCGCGCCCAGCAGCGCCGTCGGACCGGCCTCCGCGCAGGACGCGGTCGACGTACGACTGCAGGTCGCGGACGCCGCGCCCGTCGAGGTCGAGACGGCTCCTCTCGAGTGGCCCGGCGAGGTCCTCGAGGCGTACGGCGTCCCGGTGGACGGCAACGACATCGTCGCCGTGGTCCGTGACGGCGACCGCGTCTCGGGCGACCGCAAGCGCCTGCGCCAGGGCGACGTCGTGAAGATGACCGACGTCGTCAAGGAGCGGAAGGTCAAGCGGTTGAAGGTGCGCAAGGGCACCGTCGAGAAGTTCACGACCGAGCTGAAGCCCGGCGAGCGCAAGGTCGTCAGCACCGGTCGTGCGGGCGTCCGCAAGACCGTTGCGCTGCAGACGCTCCACAACGGCGAGCCCGTGAAATGGAGCGTCATCACGAAGAAGCTCGTCCGCGAGCCGCGGCCGCGGAGGGTGCTCGTCGGTCGCGCGGCGTACTCCGTACCCGGCGCCGACGGCCTCAACTGGGGCGCGCTGGCCAACTGCGAGTCCGGCGGCAACCCCCACGCCGTGAACCCGGCCGGCTACTACGGGCTCTACCAGTTCGACACCGGCACCTGGCGCAGCGTCGGCGGCTCCGGCCTGCCGACCTCGGCCTCGGCCGCCGAGCAGACCTACCGCGCGAAGCTCCTCTACCAGCAGCGTGGCCGCTCGCCGTGGCCCACCTGCGGTCGCCTGCTCTGAGCGTCGGGGATACTCCCTGTCCATGACGGGGAAGCAGACCACGGTGCCCAGCCTGCGCGAGTGGGCCGACACCGTGTCGCCACGCTCCTTCGACCCGGCGTGGATCGACCTCTACGCGCTCCAGCAGTACGACACCGTGCTGCGCGCCCTGGGGTGGCGGAGCACGTTCCGCACGGCCGCCAGGGGCGAGGACCGTGAGCGGTCCATGGACCGGCACAGCCTTGCGGTCTTCTTCTTCATGATCCTGCTGCCCGTGGTCGCGTTCACGGCGTTCGGCGGCACGGACCTGGCCACGCACACCACGTTCGAGGGGTTCGACGCCGGCGTGGGTGTCCCTGTGGTCGCGAGCGCCTTCACGCTCTCCCTGCCGGGGCCGCTGCTGGAGCTGAGGCGATGCCTGCTCCGCCGGGGTGATCTGACCTATCTCGAGGTCTCCGGGTTCTGCGTCACGCTGGTCGCAGCGGTGCTCACGCTGACGGGCATGGCACGGGTCTGGGACGTCGACGTGCTGCACCTGCAGCCGGCGTCGATCCCGGTGTGGGTCTCGCTGGTGCTCACCGCGACGACGTTCGCCGTGGTCTTGCTTGTCACCTTCCGCCGGGGGCCGGGCACTCCCGCGCACTTCCGGCGCGCCGGGGACCCGGACCCCGACCGGGCCCGGGAGCTGGTGGACCGGCTCGACCCAGGTGAACGGGCCCACCTGGCCGACGTACGACGGCGTGCGATCTCGACGTTGCGCGACCGGGGCCTGCTCACCCTCGAGCAGGCGATGCAGGTCTCCGACCTCCCCCTCGGGCAGTCGATGTCGCTTCGTGAGCCGCATGCTGCGATGAGACCGTGACGACGAGCGACCTGGACGTCGCGCTGGCCGCCGCACGAGCGGGGGCGGCGGTGCTGGACGAGATGTTCGGCACCGACCTGGCCCGCGAGCACAAGACGTCGACGGACTTCGCGACGGCCGCCGACCGTTCCGCCGAGCAGGCCATCCTCGACGTCGTCCGGGCCGCGCGGCCGGACGACGGGTTCGAGGGCGAGGAGCTCGGCGCCGTCGCGGCCGGACGTCGTACGTGGCTGGTCGACCCGCTCTGCGGCACGGTGAACTTCGCCGCGGCGTCACCGTCGTTCTGCGTCAACGTCGCGCTCCTCGACGGGGACGTGACGACGACGGCGGTCGTCGTCCATCCGCCGACGGGGGAGACCTACTGGGCAGACGATGGTCGCTTCGGCACCTACGGTCTCGAGAGCGCCCCGCCGCCCAACCGTCTCGTGGACATCAACGCCGACGGCCCGCTCGACCGCCCCTTCGTCGGCGCCCAGCTCGCCGCCGATCCCGCGTTGCGCGCGACCTTCAACCCGCGTGTCGAGTCGACCACGCTGGCGCTCGCCTGGGTCGCCGCCGGCCGGAGACTGGCGTACGTCACCGATGGCAGGTGCGAGCGCAACGTGCACTTCGCTGCGGGGATCGCGCTGTGCGAGGCGGCCGGGGTCGTCATCACCGACTTCGACGGCGCACCCGTGCACACCGGACCGGGTGTGGTCGCGGCACGCGACGCCGAGTCCCACGCGACCTTGCTGGAGCTCGTCGCGCGCCACCGCTAGCCCGAGGTCTGCTCGTGACATCCACGAGCATGGTCCGAGCTAGCCGCCCAGGAGCGCGAGGTCGCGCCGGACGTAGCGCAGGTGCGCCCACTCCTCCTCGAGGACCACCCGGATGCAGTCGCCGACAGTGGGCTTCCAGCTGCCGCCCCACGGGCCGTCGCGCTCCTCGGCGAGCACCTCGGGGGTGACGGTGGACAGGAAGTCGGTCACCTGCTGCTGCCGCTCGGCACGCACCTCCAGGATCTCCTCGTGCGACTCCGGCTCGCGGAAGACGGACATGTCGAAGCCCATCTCGGCGGCACCGGTGAACTGCTGGCCGATCGGGTGCCACGGCTCCTCGATCCGGTGGATCCCGCGGCCGAGCCAGGCGTCCGTCGCGAGGACGAGGTGGCGCAGGGTCTGGGCGAGCGACCACTCGTCCTCGACGTGGTCGTCCCACGTCTCGCGTGGCGTTGCGTCGACCGTCTCCTGCCACGCGACGCGCACGGCGTCCCAGCCCTCGCGCAGGCCTTCGGGCGTCTCCGCCTTCTGCAGCTCGCGCCCGGGGAACTGACGGCTGAGCTCGGCGTCGACGTAGGGCACCACGTCGACGCCGTTGACGATGAGGCTGCCGAAGAAGAGGTCGTGGCTGTCGATGTCGAGGCCGTCCACGTCCATGCCGCGCATCGTGACGCCGCTGACGTCGGAGAAGCGCATCTTCGCGCCCGTGAAGCTGGCCTGCACGAAGGTCGCGCCCTCGAACTCTTTCGTGTCTGAGTAGGTCGTCATGGAGCCATCCTCACCCCCGTTCCGGACGATCCGGGGGCACAACCTCAGCGGGCTCCGGGGAATCCGTGCTGGCGCCAGGCCTCGTACGTGACCACGGCCGCGGAGTTCGAGAGGTTGAGCGAGCGGCGGCCGGGGACCATCGGGATCCGCAGCCGGTCGGTCACCCGGTCGTGGCCGAGCGCTTCCTCGGGCAACCCGGTCGGCTCCGGCCCGAACAGCAGCACGTCGCCCGCCTCGAACGCGACGTCGGTGTGCCAGCGCGTCGCGTGGGCCGTGAAGGCGAACACCCGCGATCCGGGCAGCGTCGAGAGAGCGGTCGCCAGGTCCGGGTGGACCACCACCGACGCGAGGTCGTGGTAGTCCAGCCCGGCCCGCTTGAGCTTCGGCTCGGACAGCTCGAAGCCGAGCGGCTCGACCAGGTGCAGGGTCGCCCCGGTCGCCGCGACCATCCGGATCGCATTTCCGGTGTTGGGCGGGATCCTCGGCTCGAGGAACATCACGTGGAACACGGCCGCCAACCTAGACGGGTCTCACAGGCCGCGGGCGCGCACCATCCGCAGCACCTCTTCGGAGCGTTCGGTGAGCGCGCTGATCACGACCGGTGCCGCCTGCGCGGCCGCCACCTCGCGAGCCCGTGCGATCCACGCCTCGTCGACGGCGTACACCGGGAAGAGGCTGGCCGTGAGCGCGAGCCCCGGGATCATCCCGCCCTCGTGGAAGGTCGGCAGCGCCTCGAGGTAGCGGTCGAGGTACGGCGTGAGCACCTCGTCCTGCCCGGGGCGCCAGAAGTCGGCCCCCACCAGCCGCGCGGACTGGATCGGCACCGTGCGCTCCACCACGACGGCGTTCCACGCCTCCTCCTTCGCCTCCGCGGAGGGCGAGCTCGCCCGGACCCGCAGGGCGCGGACCCAGGCGTCCGGGTCGGGGTCGCGGTCCTCCAGCGCGCGGACGGCGTCCGCGTCCAGGTCGCCGAGCTCGGCCCGACGCTGGAGGAGGTACCACTGGAGGTCGACGTCGTCGCCCGCCTCGTCACGCAGCCGGTCGACCTCGTCCGTGCCCGATGCCGTACGGGCCAGTACGCGCAGGGCGGACTGCCGGGAGGTGCCGGAGTCGACCAGGTGGCGGGCGGTGGTCGTGAGCTGCGCCTCGAGCTCGGCCCGCTGGGCGTCCGGCGCCCACTCGTGGACGGCCCGGAGGGCCAGGTCGAGGACGGGGTCGACGACGGTCTCGACCGTCTCCACCCGGAGCACGTCGGTCAGCGCACCCACTGCCTCGGCGGCGGTCGCGTCGCCGCTCGACAGCATGTCCCAGACGGTTGCCATCGCCACCGCGCGGGCCAGGGTCGTCGGCAGTCCGGACGGCCGCCCGATCAGCACCTCTCGCCCGGCGGCGTCGGGCCGCGTGGTCGCGAACGTGGTGTCGTCGTGGTTCACCAGGTAGAGGTCGGCGTCGGGCAGACCCTCGACGACCGTGCGCCCGCCGCCGACCTCGACGAGGACGGAGCCGGCCTCCTCGAGCACGTCGCCCGCGCGGCGGTAGGCGCCGATGCCGACGACCTGCGGGTGCGGGGCGCCGTGCGCGCCGACGGCGGTCAGCACCAGGCCGTCGTCCGTCTTCTCGATGCCGAGCCGGTCGACGCCGGCGGTCTCGAGCCACGCCGTACGCCACGGCTGGAGGTCGCGGCCACTGGCCTGCTCGAGGGAGCGGACGAGGTCGTCGAGGGTGGTGTTGCCCCACGCGTGCTCGGCGAAGTAGGCCGTCATGCCCTGCGAGAACGTGTCCTCGCCCACGAAGTACATGAGCTGCTTGAGCACCGCGGCGCCCTTGGGATAGGTGATCGAGTCGAAGATCGACTCGGCGTCGGCCACGCTCGGCACCGGCTGGTAGATCGGGTGTGAGCTCGGGCCCTGGTCGGCGAGGTAGGCGTCGAGCTTCTCGTGGACGAGGTTGTTGGCCGCGGTGTCGCCGTAGGCGGTCGCGCGTTCGGCCGCCCACATGCACGCGAACTCGGCAAAGGCCTCGTTGAGCCAGAGGTCGTCCCACCAGCGCATCGTGACGATGTTGCCGAACCACATGTGCGCCATCTCGTGCAGCAGCACGTTGGTGAACCACTGCCACTCGCCGGTCGTCGGCTCGTGGCGGCGCAAGATGTTGTCGGTCCACGTGACGCAGCCGTAGTTCTCCATCGCCCCGCCGAACTCGGGCAGGAACACCTGGTCGTAGCTGCGCTGCGGGAACGGCATCCCGAACCGCTCGCCGAAGAACCCGAGGCCCTGCTCGGTCAGCGTGAAGAGCTGCTCGGAGTCGCGCTCCAGGACGGACGCCAGGGTCTGGCGGGCGTACAGCCCCAGGTCGTAGCCGCCGGCCTCCTTGCGCAGCTCGACGAACGGCCCGGCGACGACGACGGGGTTGTACGTCGACAGCGGCGGGGTCGGCTCGAACGTCCACCGCCGGCCCTGCGCCACCTCCTCGACGGCCGGGTCGCCGGAGTTGCTGACGACCGTCCACGACGGCGGCGCGGTGACGGTGAACGCGTGCGGCGCCTTGAGGTCGGGCTGGTCGAAGCACGCCCATGCGTAGCGCGCCTCGTCCGGCTCGAAGGTGGTCCAGAGGTAGACGTTCTTGTCGGCGGGGTCGACGGCACGGTGCACGCCCCTGCCGTGCTCGGTGTCGCTCTGCACGGAGGCGATCACCAGCTCGTTGTCGTCGCGAAGACCCGACAGGGCGATCCGGCCCTCCTCGGCGGCCGGCAGCGGCTCGCCATTGAGGGTCGCCGACTCGACCTCTGCGCAGCAGTCGACGAACGTCGAGGCGCCGGGGGTCGCGGTGAACCGCACCGTGCTGACCGCCCGGAACGCAGGGCCGTCGGGCAGGTCGGTGAGGTCGATGGCGATGTCGTAGGAGGTGACCGACAGCAGCGCAGCGCGCTCGATCGCCTCCTCCTGTCGCAGGCTCTTCACGGGCACGGGTGGTCCTCACTCGAGTTCGGATGCTGAGGTCGGCGCCCGAGACGAGCGTCGTGGGCAGCCTAGGCGAGGGGTGGAGGGTCGCGGACGGCTCCGACACGCGTACCTCGTACGCTGATGCGGACACTGTTTCGGGGGCAAGGGAGGGGACGCACGTGCATAACGAGGACCATGACCGGGCCGTTGCGAGTGGCCATCCATCGGCGGCCCGGCTGCTCGAGATGACTGCCCGTGAGACCGACCGGTGGCGCTCCGACGCCCTGGCCGAGGCAGCGGAGATCGTCGCCGCCGCGCGGAACGAGGCGGGCGCGCTGGTCCGCACGGCGCAGCGAGAGGTCGACCAGATGATGGAGGCCGCGCGGGTCGAGACAGCGCAGGCGGAGACGGAGGTCGCCCGCCTCCAGCGAGTCGCGGCGGACCACGCCCATGAGCTGCGCAGTCACCTCCACGGCATGCTGGAGCGGATCGACTCGAGCGCCGGCTCGGCCTGAGGCTGGCGACGGGCAGTGCCAGGGGCGGCGTCCAGCCCCGGTCGGGGCCGATCTACTCGTCTCCAGCGGCCACGGACGGCGTGTCGTGGTCCCTGGACTGCGTGGTGCGTCGAGAAGTCGTTCGGAGCGGCCCTGCCCTACTGGCCGATCCGCGTCCGGACCTCGTAGAGCTCCGGGAAGAAGGTGAGCGACAGCGCCCGGCGGAGGAAGTCGACGCCCGACGAGCCGCCGGTGCCGACCTTGTGGCCGATGACCCGCTGGACGACCTGGAGGTGGCGGAAGCGCCACTGCTGGAAGGCGTCCTCGACGTCGACGAGCTCCTCGCAGGTCTCGTAGACGCCCCAGTGCTCCGCGGGGGCGGCGTACACCTCGGCGAAGACGTCGATGAGGTCGGCGTCGGTCGTGTAGGGCTGGGACCAGTCCCGGTCGAGAAGGCGCGCGGGGATGGCATAGCCCTGGCGTGAGAGGTGGGCGAGGAACTCGTCGTAGAGCGACGGCTCGTGCAACAGCTCGTGCAGGGCGTCGTGCGCGGCGGAGTCGTGGGAGAAGACCTTGACCATGTCGGCGTTCTTGTTGCCGAGGAGGAACTCGACCTCGCGGTACTGCGCGGACTGGAAGCCCGAGCTGGTCGCGAGGAACGGCCTGATCTCCGCGTACTCCGACGGCGTCAGCGTCGCGAGCACGGACCACTGGTCGGTCAGCGTGTGCTGGATGTGCTTGATCCTCGCCATCCGCTTGAGGGCGGGGGAGAGGTCGTCGGTGCGCAGCAGCGCGCGGGCCGAGCGGAGCTCGTGGATCATCAGCTTCATCCAGAGCTCGCTCGTCTGGTGCTGGATGATGAAGAGCAGCTCGTCGTGCTGCGGCGGGTCGGACAACGGGGTCTGCGCTGCGAGCAGCGTGTCGAGGCGGAGGTAGTCGCCGTAGGACATCGACGTCGAGAAATCGCGCTGGATGCCGTCCTCGAGGTCGCGCTTGTGGGGCGTCGCATCTGCCATGGCGGCAACCTAGTCGACGTACGCTCCGGGGATGAGCGACGACCTCGACCTACGCCGCCCCGAGCTGATGGGTGAGACACGGACGGGGACCGTGCGATGGTTCAAGACCGAGAAGGGCTACGGCCGGATCACCGCGGACGACGGCGAGGTCCTGTTCGTGCACTTCTCGGCCGTGGTCAGGGACGGGTACCGCGCCCTCGAGGCCGACCAGCGGGTGGAGTTCGTGTGGCGGGGCACGCTCGGCGCCCACGGTCGCCACGCCGCCGAGGACGTGCGCGTCCTGGGCTGACCGCGCGTCGGTGGGCTGGTCTACCGTCGTCACCATGGCCAGCCCCACCAGCCTTGACGACGGGGGGCGCACGCGCACGTGGGTGCCCGACTGGCCGTGCGCGCCCGCCCAGGTCCTGCGTCCGCAGCGCCGCGGCGCCGGGGACCCGACGCAGCGGCACGAGGAGTCCGGTCGGATCTGGCGTGCCATGCGTACGCCGACGGGGCCGGCGTCGCTGTGCATCCAGCCGCGCCCCTCGACGGGCGACGTCCTCGGGCGCGCGTGGGGGCCGGGTGCGGAGTGGGCGCTCGACCGGATGCCGTCGCTGCTCGGCGCCGACGACGACCCGACCGGCTTCGAGCCCCACCACCCCGAGGTCGCGGCGGGATGGAGCCGCCACCAGCACTGGCGGATCGGTGCGACCGGTCTCGTGATGGAGGCGCTGTTGCCGTCGATCCTCGAGCAGAAGGTGACCGGCAAGCAGGCGTTCGGTTCGTTCCGCGAGCTGGTCCGGCGCCACGGCGAGCCCGCCCCGGGGCCCGTCGCGTCGCTGCGGCTGATGCTCCAGCCGACCCCTGCGGTGATCGCGTCGATCCCGTCGTGGGAGTGGCTGCGGCTCGGCGTCCAACCTGCGCAGTCGCGCACCGTCGTGACTGCCTGCCGGCTCGCCGCGTCGCTCGAGCGGATCACGCAGGTGTCGCACGAGGAGGCCGACCAGCGGCTCCGCACCGTCCGTGGCATCGGCGTCTGGACG
Organism: Nocardioides baculatus; assembly: GCF_016735675.1. GTDB lineage: Bacteria > Actinomycetota > Actinomycetes > Propionibacteriales > Nocardioidaceae > Nocardioides > Nocardioides baculatus. The sequence continues at coordinate 621,978 of NZ_JAERSG010000002.1, forward strand.
AGCGCGGAGGTGCGCCAGCGCGCGCTCGGCGACGCCGACGCGGTCAGCTACGGCGACTACCACCTCGCCAACTGGGTCGGCTGGGCGCTCGTCGGCCACGACATCACCGACGACGAGATGGCCGTCCTGCTCGAGCCCTACAAGCCCCAGCGGGGCAGGGCCGCCGCGATGGCGATGGCGGGCGGGCAGAGCCGTCCGCGCCGCGGGCCGCGGATGAGCATCCCGACCCACCTGCCGACCCGCTAGGTCACAGCAGGGGGCGCAGCGGAGCGAGGAAGCTCTCGGTGAACTTCCGGTTGAGGTCGCGGGCCTGCCACTCGTCGAGGGTCAGCTCGAGGCAGTTGGTCTCGTCGGTCCGGAACACCTTCTCCATCACCGCCGCGAAGTCCGGGTCGATCACCTCGAGGTTGATCTCGTAGTTGCCCTGGAGGCTGAGCCGGTCGATGTTGGCGGTGCCGACGGTCGCCCAGCTGCCGTCGATGGTCGCGGTCTTCGCGTGCACCATCGCGTCCTTGAAGCGCAGGATCCGCACGCCCGCCGCGAGCAGCTGGCCGTAGTAGCCGCGCGAGATCCAGTCGGCCACGATGTGGTTGCTCTTCAGCGGCAGCAGGATGCGTACGTCGACCCCGCGACGCGCCGCGTCGGCCAGCGCGTCGACGAAGTCCTGGTCGGGCAGGAAGTAGGCGGTGGTCAGCCAGACGTTGCGGCTGGAGCGGTTGATCGCCTCGAGGTACATGCTGCGGATCGGGAAGTTCCACTGCCGCGGGATGTTGCGGTGGATCCTGATCTGCGGGTCCCAGTCGGACGCCGTCTCCAGCAGCAGCGGCCGCTCGCTGCGGGTGAGCCGACGGCGGCGGTTGAGGTTCCAGAAGTCGGCGAAGGCGCGCTTCATGTCCCAGACCCCCGGCCCGGTGATCCGCACGTGGGTGTCGCGCCACTCGGTGGCGTAGGCCGAGCCGATGTTGTAGCCGCCGAGGAAGGCGACCTCCTCGTCGACGACCAGCATCTTGCGGTGGTTGCGGCCGTAGCGGCGCAGGTCCCAGAAGCGCAGGCCGGCGTTCCAGATCGGGTAGCGCATGACCTTCAGCGACGCCGGGAACCTCTTGAACGCCGGTGACACGACGACGTTGGCGAAGCCGTCGTAGATGCAGTGCACGTCGACCCCGCGGGCGGCGGCCGCGGCCAGGGCGGACTTGAACTTCCACCCGATCTCGTCGCCCTTCCAGATGTAGGTCTCGAAGAGGATCTGCTTCTTGGCGCCGTCGATCGCGGCGAGCATGTCGTCGTAGAGGTCGCGCCCGAAGGTGTACGTCGTGATGAGCCCGGCGCCCACCGGCACTGTCTCGGGGGGCGACACCGGGAAGGGCTTCGGCTTCTTGCCACGCCGGCGGTAGGAGTCGACGAGCGACAGGGCGATGGCGACCGCGAGCTGGAGGCCGAGCAGCATGAGCAGGCTGCGCCGCACGGCGGTCAGTGTGCGGGCGACGGTCACGCGCACAATCTAGCGAGGGGGTGCGCGTGGTCGGCCCCGCCCCGGATGGCAACATGCGGCCCCATGCGTCGCCTCGTCTACCTGGTCGCCGTCACGCTCGACGGGTTCATCGCGGGACCCGACGGAGGGGACCCCAGCGGAGCCGACTTCTTTCCGGTCACGCCCGACCTGGTCGAGCACCTGGTCACCTCTTGGCCGGAGACGCTGCCGGGACCGGCCCGCGACGCGTCGGGTCTCAGCGGTCCCGGTGCGCGGTTCGACACGGTGGTCGAGGGCCGCGCGTCGTACGACGTCGGGCTGGCCGCCGGTCTCACGGACGCCTACCCGCACCTGCGCCACCTCGTCGTCTCCCGGTCACTCGCGGGTCGCGACGACCTGCCGGTCGAGGTCGTGGGCGGAGACCCGGTCGAGCGGGTGCGCGAGCTCAAGGCCGAGGAGGGGAGCGACATCTGGCTCGTCGGCGGCGGAACGCTGGCGCACGCGCTGCTGCCGGAGATCGACCGCCTCGTGCTCAAGGTGAACCCGTCGGTCATCGGTGACGGCGTACGCCTCTTCGCCGGTCCGTTCACCCATGCCCGCTTCGAGCACGTCGACCAGGTCGACCTGCCGGGCGGGGTCCGCGTCGTGACGCTCGACCGCGTGCGCTGATCAGGTCGGGTCGCTAGCGATCGGCCGGCCGCTTCCTGCGCCAGAGCGGTGCGAGCATGAACCGGGCCACCGTTGAGTCCGGCCAGAGGTACGACGCGCCGACGAGGAGGCCCAGCCCGATGCCCGCTGCGCCGTACCACGTGCGGCCGTCCTCGATCCCGATGATGCCGAGAGCCGCCCACCCGAGGGCGAGCACGAGGAAGATCGGCCGGCCTCGCCGACTGGTGTCCGACGACGCCGTCATGGTCAGATCGTAGCCAGCGCGGCGGCATACGTCTGCACGTCGCACGGGACGTCCGAGAGCACCCGGAAGATGGCGGCGCGCAGCATCGCCTGCCTCCGGACGCCCGTCCGCCACTCGTCGAGCGCGCTGTCGTCGGCGCCCAGCCACAGCACGGCGTCCAGCACGCAGATCGCCTCGGCCCAGAGCGCCGGGCGCCAGGAGGGCGAGAAGTCGATGACGAACGGGACGCCGGACGCGTCGAGCAGCACGTTGCCGGCGAGGTCGGCGTGGACGAGCTGGTCACGGCCGAGGTCGGAGTCGTCCAGGCCGTCGACGAGGCGCGCCACGAGGTCGGCCAGCCCGGGCTCGGGCCGACCCGCCGCCGCCTCCCTCGCCAGCCCGGGGTCGTACGCCGCGCGCTCCGCGTCGGCCCACTGGCCGGTCCGGTCGTCGAGGCCGGGGGGCCGCTCGGGGACCTCGCTCGCCAGATGGGCATGGAGGAGGTGTGCCGTGGCCCGGAGGATCGCGAGGTCGTGGCACGGCGTCGCACCCGGCTCGAAGCGGGTCGCCGCCCACCCGTCGACGGCCAGGTTGCCATCCCGGGCGGGGACGGGCAGCGCCAGGCGCACGGACCGCGGGACCTCCTCGTCGAGGCGTACGGCGAGCCGGGCCTGGACCGGGGCGAGCCACGACCCGGACGCGTCGTGGCCGGGCTTCAGCACGAGGTCACCGGCCCGCCAGCTCGTCCCGCGACCGCCGTCGAGCGGTTCGAGCACGCCCTCGGCGGCGAACAGGTCGAGGACGTGGTCCGGGGGCTGCGACGGATGGGGCACCGCCCGAGCGTAGGGCTGCGCACGACGTGGGCAGTTCGCGGTCTCGGAGTGATCGGCCACGCTCGGCCCGGCGTCTGATCGACCGAACTGCCTTCCCAGGACCGTCAGCGGCGGTAGACGACCTCGGCCGGACTGTTCGCGTGGGCGTAGCGGAGGACCAGCACGCGCCGACCGGCCGGCCCGCGTAGCTCCAGGACGGGCTCCCCGATCACGCTGCCGAGCGCGATCTCCTGCCGCGTCGGCTCCACGCCGCAGCTCCCGGACGCGGCCGAGCGGGTGATCGCCGGAGCTCCGTGCCACTCGCGCCACCGGCCGCGCGTCGTCACGCAGCCGTTGCTCGTCGTGAACCGGCCACCGTTCGGGCTGCTCTCGTCGAACCGGACGAAGGGGCGGTGCCCACGTCTCCAGGTCGCGCGCCGGGTGGTGCCGGAGTCGTCGGTGTACGACGTCACCCACCAGGTGCGCCCGACGACCCGGGCGCGGGGCCAGAGCGGCTCGCGGCGCAGCTCGAGCACCACGCCATCGCCGGTCAGCATCAGCGTGTCGCCGTCGCGTGACACCGTCCCGACGTCGTCGAGGGCGGACAGGTAGGCCGACTCGAGGGCCTCGGGCTCCTCCCCGCACCCCATGAGGGTCCGGCTGATCCCGTCGCCCGTGACGGCGAAGGAGTCGCCGTGGACCTCGTAGTCGGAGCCGTAGTCGTTGCACGGCGCCGTGCCGCCGAAGCCGTCGTCGTCGAAGAACAGCGTGACGTGGGTGTGGCGGGTGACGGTCAGTGGCCCGTCCGGGGTGCTTCCCGACGCCAGGACCCAGGAGCCCAGCACGTCGACGTCCGTCTCGGTGCCGGCGGCCGAGCATCCGGCGGCCGCGAGCCCGCACGTCAGTGCCACCGCGGCTGCTGCTCGTCGTACCCCCATGGCAGCAGTGTGGACGACCCGGGTCACGACGGGGTCACGACCGGCGAACGCCCCGCTGTCGGTGGTGGCCCGTAGGCTCGACGCATGCGTCCAGTCACCGATCTCCAGCGCCGGGTGGCCCCCTTCAAGGTCGAGTCCGACTACGAGCCGTCCGGCGACCAGCCGGCCGCGATCAAGGAGATCGTCGGGCGGATCAACGCCGGTGAGCAGGACGTCGTGCTGCTCGGTGCGACCGGCACCGGCAAGACCGCGACGGTCGCCTGGGTGGCCGAGCAGGTCCAGCGCCCGGTGCTCGTGCTCCAGCCCAACAAGACGCTGGCCGCGCAGTTCGCCAACGAGCTGCGCCAGCTCTTCCCGCACAACGCGGTCGAGTACTTCGTCTCCTACTACGACTACTACCAGCCCGAGGCCTACGTCCCCCAGACCGACACCTACATCGAGAAGGACTCCTCGATCAACGAGGAGGTCGAGCGGCTGAGGCACAGCGCGACCAACAGCCTGCTCACCCGCCGCGACACGATCGTGGTCTCGACGGTGTCCTGCATCTACGGCCTCGGCACCCCGCAGGAGTACGTCGACCGGATGCTGCGGCTCAAGGTCGGGGAGGAGCACGACCGCGACTCGGTGCTGCGCCGCCTGGTGGAGATCCAGTACACCCGCAACGACATGTCCTTCACCCGCGGCACCTTCCGGGTCCGCGGCGACACCCTCGAGATCTTCCCGGTCTACGAGGAGCTCGCCGTGCGCGTCGAGTTCTTCGGCGACGAGATCGAGCGGCTGATGACCCTCCACCCGATCACCGGCGAGGTGATCTCCGAGGACACCGAGCTGCACGTCTTCCCCGCCACCCACTACGTCGCCGGTCCCGAGCGGATGGAGAAGGCGATCACGGGCATCGAGCTCGAGCTCGCCGACCAGCTCGCCGTGTTCGAGAAGCAGGGCAAGCTGCTCGAGGCGCAGCGGCTGCGGATGCGCACCACCTACGACGTCGAGATGATGCGCCAGGTCGGCTCGTGCTCCGGCATCGAGAACTACTCGATGCACATGGACGGCCGCAAGCCCGGCAGTGCACCCAACACGCTGCTCGACTACTTCCCCGAGGACTTCGTGCTCGTCGTCGACGAGTCCCACGTCGCCGTGCCGCAGATCGGTGGGATGTACGAAGGCGACATGTCGCGCAAGCGCAACCTCGTCGACCACGGCTTCCGGCTCCCGAGCGCGATGGACAACCGGCCGCTGCGGTGGGAGGAGTTCCTCGACCGGATCGGCCAGACGATCTACCTGTCGGCGACCCCTGGCAACTACGAGCTCGACAAGGTCGGCGGCATCGACGGCACCGTCCAGCAGATCATCCGCCCGACGGGCCTGATCGACCCCGAGGTCGTCGTCAAGCCGACCAAGGGCCAGATCGACGACCTGATCCACGAGATCCGCACCCGCTCCGAGAAGGGTGAGCGCGTGCTGGTCACGACGCTCACGAAGAAGATGTCGGAGGACCTCACCGACTACCTCCTCGATGCCGGCATCCGCACCCGCTACCTCCACTCCGAGGTCGACACGCTGCGTCGCATCGAGCTGCTGCGCGAGCTGCGGATGGGGGAGTACGACGTCCTCGTCGGCATCAACCTGCTCCGCGAGGGCCTCGACCTGCCCGAGGTGTCCCTGGTCGCGATCCTCGACGCCGACAAGGAGGGCTTTCTGCGCTCCGACAAGTCGCTCATCCAGACCATCGGCCGCGCGGCCCGCAACGTCTCCGGTCAGGTCCACATGTACGCCGACAAGATCACGCCCTCGATGGAGATGGCGATCGGCGAGACCAACCGTCGCCGCACGATTCAGGTCGCCTACAACACCGAGCGCGGGATCGACCCCCAGCCGCTGCGCAAGAAGATCGCCGACATCACCGAGATGCTCGCCCGCGAGGACGAGAACACCGAGGCGCTGCTCAAGACCTGGGCCGACGTCGGCCAGAAGGGTCGCGCCGGCGGGGTCAAGGCCGGCAAGTCACCGACGCCAGCCCTCTCGCGGATCCACGCGGACCAGCCCGACACCGCCGGTATCCCGTCCGCCGACCTCGCCGAGCTCATCCAGGGACTCACCGACCAGATGAAGCAGGCCGCCGCCGACCTCCAGTTCGAGGTGGCCGCCCGCCTGCGCGACGAGATCTCCGACCTCAAGAAGGAGCTCCGCCAGATGATGGAAGCGACGAAGTGAAGAGGGGGCCACGAAGCGACGACAGTGCGGTGACTGTGGTGCGGGAGACGCACCAGGAACACCGCACAAGCCTCGGCGCCGCGGGGGCGCCCGCCTAGTGGGCTGCGGCCGCAGACGCGGCCCGTGAGAACTTGTCCTCCACCGAGGTGAACCTCAGGTCGGGGTAGCGGTCGTTGTCGAGCGAGCCGAGCCGGACCCGCCCGGAGAACATGTCGCGGGTGTACTGCATGCCCTGCCACGCGGGGAAGACCGCGCCGTGCTCCGGGGCGATGGTCCTGATCGCGCTGATCATCAGGCCGAGGGTCCGGATGGTGCCCACGGGCAGCGGGCGGTAGCGCTCGCCGGTCGTCCGCGAGAGGACGCCGGCCAGGTCGCGGACGCTCAGGGTGTCCCCGGCGACCTGGAGCACGCGTGGCGTGGTGGGGTCGAGCGCTGCTTCAGCGGTGAAATCCGCGACGTCGTCCTTGGTGGTGAAGTCGAGCAGCTGGTCGGCGCTCTGCCAGTAGAGCACCCGCCGGATCCGCCGCTGGATGATCGGCATCTCGGCTCCCAGCATGTCCATGAAGGCGCCGTTGAGGATCGAGGTCACCTGGATCGGGGCGCGGTCCGCGCGGCCCATGAACTCGCGTCGGAGGTCCAGGTTGCGGTTGTCGCCCGGCGGGGTGGTGGTGAAGTCGCCCGAGTAGTCGGACGGGATGAAGCGGGGCACCCCTGCCGCGACGGCTGCGTCGAGCAGCACGCTCTGCCGGTCGACGATGACGTCGCGGAGCCCGTTGAGCGCGGAGACGACGCAGTCGGTGCCGCGGCAGGCCTCCGCCGTCGACCAGAGGTCCGTCGCGTCGTGGACGACCGGCTCGGCGCCGAGCTCCCGCACCTCCTGGAGCGCCTCGGGTCCGGCGTCGTTGCGTACGAGCGCGCGTACGGTCGCTCCCCGCGCCACCAGCGAACGGGTGATCCGGGATCCGAGGTCGCCGGTCGCGCCAGCGACGGTGATGGTGGGTTGCGGCATGCTGCGACCTCGATCTTCTGGGGGTCGACGAGCCGGTCCCGTCCTGCTCGACACTACGAGCGGGTGGAAAGCGTGCGGACGGTCCGGGTCAGAGCCCGTCCTCGCGGCGCTTGAGCTCCTTGCGCTCCTTCTTCTCGATCCGCTTCACGTGCTCCTCGATGATGTCGCGCTTGTTGACCTGCACGCGCACGAGGTTCATGAAGGCGAAGCCCATCGGAAAGAGCGGCCACGGGAACTCGCCGAACATCGTCACGGCCCAGATCGTCCACAGCAGCGCAGACAGGCCGATCAGGCCGACGAACGCCTCGCGGCGGTCGCTCTGCCACTTCCGGACGGCCTGCTCCTGCAAGGAGCTCGGGCTCGACTGCGGCTCGCGGGCGACCGGGAGGTCGTCGACGAGGGGGAGCAGGTCGCCGAGCGTCCGGCTCGTCATCGCGGCCTCCACGCGCTCGTCGTACTCGCTGCGGGTGAGGCGTCCCTCCGCGAAGGCGTCGGCCAGGACGGTCTCGATCACGGCGCGGTCGCGGTCGGACGCGCGCATCGTCGTGTTCGCGGGGATGCGCGGGTCGTGGTCGAACTGCTTCCACACCTCCATGCCTGGCACGTCGCCAGCATAGGCACGGCACGCCGACGGCGGACGGGCAAGCCCGTCCGCCGTCGGTGAGTCCTACCGGTGAAAGGTGCCGGTCAGGGGCAGCTGCTCGTGGTGCTGGCCTGGGCGGCGGCAAGCGCGGCCTGGGCGTTGGTCAGCGCGGTCGTCGCGGTCGCGGCCTTGGCCCGGGCCCGCTTGAGGGCCTTCTTGGCCTTCTTGACCTTCTTCTTCAGCTTCTTGATCTTCTTCTCGGGGGCGTCAGCCTTGCGGGCCTTCTTGAGCTTCTTCTTCGCCTTCTTCAGCACCTTCTTCGCGGTGGTCACCGTCTGGTTGGCAGCCGTCAGCGTCGACGTCGCGCTCGTGACCGTGGCCTGCGCCGAGGTCGCGGACGCCTGGGCGGTGGTGCATGCGGTCGACGCGTTGTCGGTGAAGGCCACCGAGTCGATGCCGACGTACAGGCCGTTGCGCTGCGTGTCCTTGACGTAGTAGCGGAAGGCGACGCAGCCCGAGACGTTGGTCGTGCTGAGACCCGTGAGTGGCAGGTTGTACTGCGTCCACACCGTGGGGTAGCCGTTGACGACCTGGTCCGGGTTGATCGCCCCCAGCAGCGTCGTGAAGTCGCCGACGCCGTCCGTCGTCGTGCCCGGGTTGCAGGAGCCGTTGGTCGACATCCGGACCTCGATGCGGTCCGGGTACGTGCTGCCCTCGACCCGCGTCCAGAAGTTGAGGGCGTCGGTGCTCGACAGGGACGTCTGCTGAGGGCTGATCAGCCACGCGCTGGCGTCCGGGAAGCCAGCCTCGTACGAGACACCGATGTAGGAGTTCTCCGCACCACTCTGGGCCGGGAAGTTGGCCGGGTCGCCCTGCTGCCACGAGGTCGCAGCGACGGGCTGGTCGGGGTTGCTGAGGTTGACGACCTTCCACGAGGTGAGGGCGGCCACGTTGTCGAACCCCTCGGTGTAGCTCGCGGCCTGGGCAGGAGTGGTGGTCGTGACGGCGAGCGCGCCCGCCACCAGGCCGAAGACGGCGAGGCGTGACGTGCGTCGGAACATGGACTTCAAGGAGACTCCCCATGAATCAGTGCGCCGACCCCCTGCCGACGCGATGTCGCGAACCTAGGCACTCAGGCGCGCAATCGCAGGGCTTTCGCCGAAAAGGGGACAGAACGAGACCCCCTGGGGTGAGTTCCGGTCACCACGGCGTCGCTACGGTCGCCCGCATGAGCACCTCGAGCACCCCCATCGACCTCGGCCGTCCCGTTCAGGGCGACGTCATCGACCTGATCCTCGACGACCACCGCCGCTTCGAGTCCCTGATGCGCCAGCTGCGCGACAGCACGTCCGACCGGGACGCAGTACGCAAGGCACTGGCCGCGCTGCACGTCGCGCATGCGGAGGCCGAGGAGCGGCACGTCTACCCCAAGCTGCGGCGCAAGGACGCGATCACCGAGCACGAGGCCGAGCACGGCGAGGAGGAGCACGCCGAGGGCCACGAGGCGATGCTCAAGGTGCTCGAGCTCAAGGGCACCGACACCCAGGCGTTCGACGACGCCGTCGAGGAGCTGGCGACGGCGCTCAACCACCACCTCACCGAGGAGGAGCTGACCATCCTCAATCCGGCCCGCGAGGAGGTCGGCGAACAGGTCCGCGCCGAGCTCGGGATCGCCTTCGCGACCGAGCGCAACAAGCAGCTCGACGACGACTGCGGCGCCATCGACAACGTACGACGGATCGTGGAGGCTGCCGAGAAGGAAGGTCTCCTCGACGACGACGAGGACGAGGAGTCCGAGGACTGACCCCGAGGGGGCACCGTGGACGTCACGCAGGTGCACGAGCTGTGCGCGGCGCTCCCCGGTGCTTGGCCGGACAACCCGTGGGACCACGAGCACCCGGTCTTCAAGGTCGGGCCGGGGGAGCGCGGCAAGATCTTCGCCCTCCTCGGCGCGACGACGGTCGGCGTGAAGGCCGGCGCCACCCGCGACGTGGCCGACGAGTGGCTGCACCGCTACCCCGACGACGCGAGCGTGATGGCCTACATCGGCCGCTCGGGCTGGAACGACCTCGCCCTGGGCGGGGCGATCCCCGACGACGAGCTGGTCGAGGCGGTCGAGGAGTCCTACCGCATGGTCGTCGCCAGGCTGCCGAAGAAGGACCGCCCCGACGCCTAGCGGCGGTGCCGCATCATCGTCAGGCCAACCATCCGCGAGACGACCATCGCGACGTAGAAGACGCCGACCATCATCTCGACCATCAGCAGGGCGCGCGCCTGCTCGCCCACGGCCACGATGTCGGACAGCCCGACGCTGGTGAGCGTCGAGAAGGACAGGTAGAGCAGCTCGAACCACGACCGGTCGAAGCCGTCGGCGTTGACGTAGGAGTCGGGCCACACGACCTGCACCGCGGCGTAGAGGTAGGTGAAGCCCCACGCGACCACGGTGAACGCCGCGCCGGTGGCGTAGTACTCGTCCGTGGTGACCACGTCGTCGTGGAAGAGGTAGCGCAGCATCGCGTAGGAGACGTAGAAGTAGAACGGCGCGTGCAGCAGGCCCGAGACCAGGACGATCGTGCCGTTCTCGTAGAACGTCGCCTCGAGCAGGGTGAAGACGATCGTCGGTGCCCCGAGGAAGAGCACGACACGGCTCACGTTCGGCGTACGCCGCACGGCGAGGACCGCTGACCCCACGGCGAGCATGCCGATGACCCCGAGGACCGCACCGCCGAACCGTGACTCGCCGAGGAACGGGTACGCCAGCACCTGCGCGAGCTGCGCCAGCAGCAGCATCGCCGACGGGTGCGCGGTGAGGTGCCGCATGGATGAGGTCACGACAACCCAGTCTAGGGAGGCCGATGAGCGGCGCGGCGGCACTCGGCTCCGCTAGGTTCGCGGCGTGGGAGGACGCGGCAGCAGGTGGCTGGTGGGCGCGCTCGCGCTCGCGCTGGTCGGCCTGCTGGTCGGGATCGGCGTCGTCGTCGCGGGTCGGGGCTCCACCGACGAGGAGCTGACGGACGCCCAGCAGGAGGTCGCTCGCGCCGCGCGCACCGAGGCGCTGGCGTTCCTGACCGTCGACCACACCGACATGGAGCCGCTCATCGAGGCGGTGCTCGCCGGCGCCACCGGCGACTTCAAGGAGGAGTACGACTCCCAGCGCACGAAGCTGACCAAGGAGGCGATCCGCACCGAGGCGACCTCGACCGCCGAGGTCGTGGCCCTCGGCGTCGGCGACCTCGACGACGACTCGGCCGTCGTCCTGCTCGCGGCCAACAGCACCGTCGCCAACAAGAGGACGGGGAGTGAGGGGCAGGTCCGCTACTTCCGCCTGCGGCTCGACCTGGTCCGTGAGGGCGACCGGTGGCTCACCAGCAACGTGCGGTTCGTGAGGTGACGACGTGACTGCACAAGGGGTGTCCCGGGTCCTGGCCGTGCTCGTGGTCGCGGCCGCTGCCGTGCTCGGCTGGATGGTGCGGGGTGCCGACGACAGCGCCGGGCTCACCACCACCAGCGCCGAGTCGTCCAGCTCGACGGTGGCCTCGGCCCGCACCAAGGCCGCCGCGCTCGACGTGGCCGGCGAGGCGACGACCCTCGCCTACAGCTACTCCTGGAAGAGCCTCGGCGAGGACCGCGCCGCGGCGCGAGCGCTGATGACCCGCGACATGCAGCGGCGCTACGACCGCACGATGGCGGGCGTCGGCACCGCGAGCCGGACCGACCACACCGTCGTCTCGGCCGAGGTCGTCGAGTCGGCGCTGGTGACGGCCACCTCGTCGTACGCCCGGGTGCTGCTCTTCGTGAACCAGACCACCGACGGCGACTCGCTCGACGACCCCCTGCTCGACCTCGACCGCGTGCTGGTCACCCTCGTGCGCGACGGGGACGAGTGGCGCCTCGACGACCTCGATGCCCTGTGACGACCTCTGTGACGACCCTTGTGGCTTGACCGACCGGACGGAAGGATCGCGGCGTGGACGACGTGACGACGGACCTGCTCATCATCGGAGCAGGCCCGACCGGGCTCTACTCCGCCTACTACGCGGGCTTCCGCGGGATGAGCGTCGCGGTCGTGGACTCGCTGCCGGAGCTCGGCGGCCAGATCACCGCGATGTACCCCGAGAAGGCAATCCTCGACGTCGCGGGCTTCCCCAGCATCAAGGGACGCGACCTCGTCGAGGGGCTCGTCGCGCAGGCCGCCACCGCGAGCCCGACGTACCTCCTCGACCGCACCGCCACGACCCTGGAGCACGGGGAAGACTCGGTCACGATCACGCTTGACGACGGCACGCGGGTCACCGCCGGAGCCGTGCTGATCACCTCGGGCATCGGGAAGTTCAGCCCGCGGCCGCTGCCCGCCGGTGACGACTGGGTGGGACGCGGGATGGAGTTCTTCGTGCCCAGCTTCGCGCCGTACGCCGGCAAGGACGTGGTCATCGTCGGGGGAGGGGACAGCGCCTTCGACTGGGCGCAGCACCTCGAGCCCGTCGCGAAGTCCGTGACCCTCGTCCACCGACGCGACGCCTTCCGCGCCCACGAGCGCACCGTCGCGGCGGTGAAGGCCTCGAGCGTCGAGATCGTCACCAACGCGCAGGTCACCGCGCTCCGCGGCGACGCACACCTCGAGGAGGTGGAGATCAGCGTCGACGGCGAGGAGCCGCGGGTGGTCGAGGCGCAGGCGCTGGTCGCCGCGCTCGGCTTCATCGCCGACCTCGGCGCCATCCAGCAGTGGGGCCTGGTCACCGAGAAGCGGCACGTGGTCGTCGACTCGGCGATGCGCACCAACCTCCCGCGGGTCTTCGCGGCCGGCGACATCACCGACTACCCCGGCAAGGTGCGGCTGATCGCGGTCGGGTTCGGCGAGGCCGCGACGGCGGTCAACAACGCCGCGGTGACGATCGACCCGTCGGCGCACGTCTTCCCGGGGCACTCGAGCGAGGGATAGCGCGCAGGGGCCTACCGACGGGTAGGCATAATGTCCGCGTGCGCATCGCCCTGCTGTCCTACCGGAGCAAGCCGCACTGCGGTGGCCAGGGCGTCTACGTCCGACACCTCAGTCGCGAGCTCGTCCGCCTCGGCCACGAGGTCGAGGTCTTCTCCGGCCAGCCCTACCCCGACCTCGACGAGGGCGTGGTGCTGACGAAGGTGCCGAGCCTCGACCTCTACCGCGAGCCCGACCCGTTCCGGGTGCCGCACGTGCGCGAGTTCCGCGACCGGATCGACGTCGAGGAGTTCCTCACGATGTGCACGGCCGGGTTCCCCGAGCCGAAGACCTTCGGCTCGCGGATCGCGCGGCTGATGAAGGAGCGCGCCGGCGACTTCGACATCGCCCACGACAACCAGGTGCTGGCCCCGGGGGTCATGGAGCTCGAGGAGCTCGGCCTGCCGGTGATCGCCACGATCCACCACCCGATCACGATGGACCGCCAGATCGACCTCCAGACCGCGCCGACCTGGCGCAAGCGGCTGACCCTGCGTCGGTGGTACGGCTTCCTGCGGATGCAGACCAAGGTCGCCCGGCGGGTCCGCACGGTGCTGACCCCGTCGGAGTCGTCGCGCCGCGACGTGGCCCGCGACTTCGGGGTCGACCCCGAGCGGATGCGGACGATCCTCCTCGGGGTCGACGACGTCTTCGCGCCGCCCACTGCGCCGCGCGTGCCCGGCCGGATCCTCGCCATGGCCAGCGCCGACGCCCCGATGAAGGGCATCGCCACGCTCCTGGAGGCCTTCGCCAAGCTGAGCGTCGAGCGCGACGTCTCGCTCGTGCTGGTGACCCGCCCCGAGCCCGGCGGGCGCACCGAGCGGCTGATCGACCAGCTCGGCATCGCCGACAAGGTCACCTTCGTCAACGGTGTCAGTGACGCCGAGCTCGTCGAGGTGATGGGCTCGGCCGAGGTGGCGTGCGTGCCCTCGCTCTACGAGGGCTTCTCGCTCCCGACCGCCGAGCTGATGGCCTGCGCCACCCCGCTCGTCGTGTCGCGGGCCGGCGCGATCCCGGAGGTCGTCGGCGACGACGGCGTCTGCGCCGACCTGGTGACCCCGGGCGACGTCGGCGAGCTGGTGACGGCGATCGCCGCGCTGCTCGACGACCCCCGACGCCGTACGACGATGGGTGCGGCCGGACGCGCCCGCGTCGAGGAGCTGTTCAGCTGGCGCGCGGTGGCCGAGGCCACCGCAGCGGCCTACGAGGAGACCATCGCCGACTACCGGCGGGAGAGCCAGGAGGCCAGCCGTGCTGACCGTTGACTTCGACCGGCTCGGGCTGCGCCCGGGCGACCGCGTGCTCGACATGGGCTGCGGCGCGGGCCGGCACGCGTTCGAGATGTACAAGCGCGGCGCCGACGTCATCGCCTTCGACCAGGACGCCGACGAGCTCGCGACCGTGCGCGAGTGGTTCGCCGCGATGCGCGAGGCGGGGGAGGTGCCCGCCGGCGCCGACGCCGACGTCAAGGAGGGAGACGCGCTGGCGCTCCCCTTCGCCGACGGCGAGTTCGACCGCATCGTGTGCGCCGAGGTGCTCGAGCACATCCACGCCGACGTCGACGCCATCAAGGAGCTCGTCCGGGTGCTGCGCCCGGGCGGCACGCTCGCGGTCTCGGTGCCGCGGTGGCTGCCGGAGGTCGTCAACTGGAAGCTGTCCGACGACTACCACAACGCCGAGGGCGGCCACATCCGCATCTACACGGCCGAGGAGCTCGTCGACAAGGTCACCAAGTCGGGCCGGCCCAACGACGGCACCCCCGGTGACGCGATGGTCCTCACCGGCAAGGGCTACGCCCACGGCCTGCACACGCCCTACTGGTGGATCAAGTGCGCGGTCGGCGTCAACGACGAGGACCACCCGCTCGCCAAGGCGTACCACAAGCTCCTGGTCTGGGAGATCATGAAGAACCCGCGCTCGCTGCGCGCGGCCGGCAAGGTGCTGGACCCGATGATCGGGAAGAGCCTGGTGCTCTACTTCCGGAAGCCTTCATGACGCTCTCCCGGGCGCAGGTCGAGCAGACCGCCGCCTCGATCGAGGCCGTGCAGGAGCCGTCCGGCGCGATCCCGTGGTCGGTCGGCGAGCACACCGACGTCTGGAACCACCTCGAGTCGGCCATGGGCCTGATGGTCGGCGGCCGTCGCGAGGCCGCCGAGCGCGCCTTCGCGTGGGCGCGCGCGACGCAGCGCCCCGACGGCTCGTGGCCGATGAAGATCGTCGCCGGCGAGGTCGAGGACCACTCCGGCGAGTCCAACATGTCGGCCTACGTCGCCGTCGCCACGTGGCACCACTGGCTGGTCGCGCGCGACGAGGACTTCGTCCGCCTCATGTGGCCGACCGTCCGGCGCGCGCTCGACTGGGTCGTGTCGCTCCAGCTGCCGTTCGGCGGCGTCGCGTGGTCCCAGGAGTGGCGCGACGGTGCGCCCGCCTCGGTCAACGAGGACGCCCTGCTCGCCGGCTCGTCGAGCATCCACCACTCGCTGCGCGCCGGGGTCGCACTGGCCGAGCTGGTGGGGGAGCCGCAGATCGAGTGGGAGCTCGCCGGTGGTCGGCTCGGGCACGCGCTGCGCGAGCACCGCGGCCTGTTCCTGGACAAGTCGACCTTCTCGATGGACTGGTACTACCCGGTCCTGGGTGGTGCTGTCCGCGGCGACGCGGCCCGCGCGCTCATCGAGGAGCGCTGGGACACCTTCGTGGTGCCGGGCCTGGGCATCCGTTGCGTCTCGACCAACCCGTGGGTGACCGGCGCCGAGACCTGCGAGCTGGTGCTGGCGCTCGAGGCGATCGGCGACCGCGACCGCGCCGCGCAGCTGCTCGCCGACATGCAGCACCTGCGCACCGACGCCGGCTCCTACTGGACCGGCTACGTGTTCCCCACGGACGTCGACGAGGTGGGCGTGAACTGGCCGGGGGAGCAGACGACCTACACGGCAGCCGCCGTCATCCTGGCCGTCGACGCGCTGACGGACGGGACCGCCGGCGCCGACATCATGCGCGGCACCACCCTCGCACCTGACTTCGCGGAGATCGCGCTCGAGTGCGGCTGCGCCTCAGAGGACGTCGCCGGCCTCGCCCGCCGTACGGCGTAGCACCCGCATCGACCCGACGACCTCCACCTCGGTGAAGGCGCCGCTCGCGAGCGCGGGGAGGTAGATGTCCTCGTAGGGCGGGCGCCCGCCGTCGGCGGGGTCGGGGAACACGTCGTGGACGACGAGCACGCCGCCGGACATCACCCAGTGCGGCCAGGTGCGGAAGTCGGCCCGCGCCGGCTCGACCCCGTGCCCGCCGTCGACGAACAGCAACGACAGCGGCGTACGCCACCACGCGCCGACCGTCTCGGACCGCCCGACGACCGCGACGACCTGCTCCTCGAGCCCCGCGTCGCGGATCGTGCGCCGGAAGGTGGGCAGCGTGTCCATCACGCCGAGGTCGGCGTCGACGAGGCTGTCGTCGTGGTGCTCCCACCCGGCCTGGTTCTCCTCCGAGCCGCGGTGGTGGTCGACCGTGAACACCGTGCCCCCGACATCGCGGGCGGCCGCGCCCAGCCAGATCGCCGACTTGCCGCAGTAGGTGCCCACCTCGAGCGCCGGCCCGTGAGGCAGCCGCTCCCGCGCCCACCGGTGCAGCAGCTCGCCCTCGTCCTCGGGCATGAAGCCCTTCGCCGCGCGGGCATGGGCGAGCAGGTCCTCCGGCATCACGGGTGCGAGCCTAGTTTGCCTCGACCGGGTGAGTGCACCCGAGGCCGACGAGCTGACCCGGACCCCGCCGTCGCTGGAGGACTACCTGCACCTGAGGTCGGCGTCCGGGCTGTCGCCGAAGACGGAGGCCCAGGGGAGCGGGGCGCTGGTGGGCACCTGGTGCTGGAGCGTCGTACGCCGTGGTGGCCGTGCGGTGGCGATGGGACGCGTGATCGGGGACGGCGGGTGGTACTTCCACATCGCCGACATGGCGACCCTGCCCGAGCACCAGGGTCGCGGGCTCGGGCGGCGCGTGCTCGCCGACCTCGTCGCCCAGATTGACGAGGCCACACCCGACGGTGCCTATGTCACGCTGATGGCCGACGCCCCCGGACGGCGGCTCTACGAGTCGGCGGGCTTCGTCGAGACCGCGCCCGACTCCCTCGGCATGCGACTCAGCTGACGAGGGACCAGAGGAGCACGGCCTCCGCGACGCAGAGGACGAGGGCGCAGGTCGCCATCGCAGTGGAGAGCCGCGTCCTCCCGCGTCTCGCGAGCAGCGCGGTGCAGGCCGCGATGACGGAGCCCGGCAGCCCGATGACAGGCAGGAGCAGCCACAGCAGAGCGACGATCGCGTGGTGGGCCGGCGTGGTGTCGGGCGGGGCCACCGCCGGCGTCGTCGGGGCAGGCGCCACGCCGGGCTGGGTCTCGTCCACGGATGGTCCCCCTCGTCGTCGACGGCGCAGCGTAGCCCGATCCAGGGCCATGTCGCGGGTGCGTCAGCCCGCGTCCGACATCTCCTCGGGGTCGACGCCGCTGTCGGCCTCGAGCCCGTGGCGCCACGTGTTCCAGTGCCACGTCAGGTAGCGGTCGACCGCGCGGACCGCGTGGCCGCTGCGGATCGAGTGGAAGACGTCGAAGGCGTGCTGGGTGCCGGGCAGCGTGGCGAGGACGACGGACTTCGTCGACGTCCGCCGCAGCTCGGCTGCGAACAACCGGGCCTGCTCGACCGCGACGAGCGTGTCGAGCTCGCCGTGGATGACGAAGAAGTCGGGAGCGTCGGCCGTGATCCGCAGGATCGGCGACGCCGCCTCGTAGACGTCGGGGGCGTCGTCCCACGTCGTCTGCATCACGCGCGGGCCGAGGAAGTGGTCGCGCATCCCGATGGCATTGGTCAGCCCGGTCGACCCGGCGAAGTCGTAGATGCCGTAGAACGGCACGGCCGCCTGGACGCTGGTGTCGGCGTCCTCGAAGCCGGGCTGGAACTCCGGGTCGCCCGGGGTGAGCGCGGCCAGCGCCGTGAGGTGGCCGCCGGCCGACCCACCGGTGATGGCGAGGTAGTCGGGGTCGCCGCCGTGGTCGGCGATGTTGTCCTTGATCCAGGCGATGGCGCGCTTGACGTCGACGATGTGCGCCGGCCAGGGATCGCGTGGGGAGAGCCGGTAGTTGATCGCGACGCACACCCAGCCCTTGGCGGCCATCCGGTTCATCAGCGGGCGGCCCTGGTGCTCCTTGTCGCCGACGGTCCACGCACCGCCGTGCACCTGGAGCAGGACCGGTGCCTTCTTGATCGCGTCGTCCCCGGCGGGGAGGTAGATGTCGAGGTGCCCGCGCCGTCCGGCGTCGCTGTAGGCCACGTTCCTGATGACCCGTACGCCCTCGTCACGGAAGTCGAAGGGCCGCGCCAGGCGCCGCCACGGGGTGGCGAGATCGGCCGGGTCGGGCACCTGGTCGAGCTGCTCGACGTAGTCCACGCCGAGCCCCTCGACGAGAGCGTCCTCGAACCCGTCGGCGACCCGGCGGCTCTGCTGCACCATCCGGGCCAGCCCGAGCACGCTGGCACCCGCGAGCGCGAGCCCGGCCTTCGCGCGGACGCCGGCTCGTCGCCCGCGCGTGAGGTGGGTGGCGATGTCGAGGGCGGTCAGTGCCAGCACCTGAGGGGCGGTCTCCGTGACGAACCAGCCGGCGAAGAACGCCGGGACGCCGGCGCGCCGCCCGCGCGGCGGTCGTACGGCGTTGGCGACGAGAGCGGCGAGGACGGACTGGCGGCTCAGGAAACTCACCTGAACGATATTACCGACCGGTACTACAGTCGCCCGCGATGACCGCGATGCATGCCGACGAGATCACCGTCGAGGACGAGACCGTACGCCGGCTGCTCGCCGACCAACTGCCGGAGTGGGCGTCGCTCCCGCTCGTCCGGCTGCCCCCGGCGGGCACGGACAACCAGCTGTTCCGGCTCGGCGACGAGCTGCTGGTCCGGATGCCGCGCGTCCCCGGGCCGGCGGAGACGGTCGCCTTCGAGCACACCTGGCTGCCGCGGCTCGCCGACCACCTGCCGCTCCCGGTCCCGGCGCCGGTGGCACTGGGCGAGCCCGGGCACGGCTATCCCTGGCAGTGGACGGTCGTGCCGTGGATCGACGGTGAGACGCCGACGCCCGAGACCTTCGACCCCGAGGAATGGGCGGTCTCGCTCGCGTCCTTCGTCCGGGCCTGTCGATCGGTGCCGGCGATGGACGGGCCGGTGAAGACCCGCGGGCGCGGGTCTCCGCTCGCCGCGCACGACGCCTGGGTGCGGGAGTGGGCACCGCGGGCCGACCCGTCGCTCGTCTCCCTCGATGCCGTGATGGCCCTCTGGGAGGACGCGCTCGCCGCGCCGGTGCACGACGGTGAGCCGCGCTGGTTCCACGGTGACCTCCACGAGGGCAACCTGATCGTGCGCGGCGGGCGGCTGGCCGCGGTGATCGACTGGGGCGCCGCCGGCCGCGGCGACCCGGCGATCGAGCTCAACGCGATGTGGGGCTACCTGCCCGAGCCGGTCGCCGACCTCTACCGCGCCGAGCTCGGCCTCGACGAGGCGGCCTACCGCCGCGCACGCGGCTTCGCGCTCGCACCGTCGATCAGCGCGCTGACCTACTACCGCGACACGGCCCCGTGGATCGCGGAGGGCTCGCTCGAGACGATCCACCGGCTGCTCGCCTCGATGGACTGACGCGTGGACACGTCGTACCCCTCGGTCGGACTCGTCGCGCACGACCCGTCGTGGGCGGCGCGGTTCGCCGCCGCGCGGGACAGCCTGGTCGACGTCCTCGGCTCCGGCTGGACGGTCGAGCACATCGGCTCGACCGCCGTGCCCGGCCTGCTCGCCAAGCCGGTGATCGACCTCGCGGTGCGGGTCCCGTCGGGCGAGACCCTCACGCCGTACGACGACGCGCTGGCCGCCGCCGGGTGGGTCGAGGTCGGGTCCTCGGTCACCACCCACGACGTGCGGATGCGGCTCGACGGGTCGGTGCGGACCCACATCGCGCACTTCTTTCCCGCCGACGGGTGGGAGACCGCCCACCAGCGGTTGTTCGTCGCCCGCCTCCTCGCCCACGACGACGAGCGCGACCGCTATGCCGCGCTCAAGGAGTCGCTGCGCGCGGCCGGAACCTGGGGCCGGGCCTACACCGAGGCCAAGGGCGCCTTCGTGCAGGAGGTCGTCGACCGGGCGCGCGCCGAGCGCGGACTGCCGCCCGTGGTTGTGACCGACAAGCCCTGACGTCCCGAGGACGCTGGTCTCGCGACGTCCTCACCCAGCGGTCGACAGGCGTTCGCCGAAGAACTCCAGCACCGCGTCGACCGCACGCTGGGAGCGGTGCTCGGTCACGGTCGAGTGACCCTTGCCCTCGAGGTCGACGCGGATGAACGCGTCGCCGAGCTCGGTGGTCAGCGTGTCGAAGCGCTTTCCGACGGCCGGGTCCTTGCGGTAGCGGACGCCCAGGACCTGCTGCCCGGCCGCGCAGCGGCCCTTGACCACGTCGAGGTCGGCGGGGGAGAGGTTGAGGTCGCGCGCGCGTCGGGGCGAGACCGCGAACGGGGCGCTGGGCTGGCACAGCACGGGCGCGGCGACCGAGTCGTCGACCATCATCGCCAGCGCGAACCCTCCGGTGAAGCACATCCCGAGCGCCCCCACGCCCGGCCCACCGAGATCGGCGTGCAGCTCGCGGGCCAGCGAGCGCAGCCAGGTGGCGACGGGTGTGGTCTCGCCGGTGCGGAGCTTGGTGAACTCCTTGCTGACGCACACCTGCCGGATCGCACTGGCGGTCGAGACCGTGGTCATCGCCGCGCCGTCGGTGCCGAACAGGCTCGGCATCACGACGGTGTAGCCAGCGTCGACGAGCTCCTGCCCGAAGCCTGCGACAGACGGCGTGATGCCCGGGATCTCATGGATGACGACCACCCCCGGCCCGGAGCCCTTGCGCCACACGGGGTGGGTGGTCGGCCTCCCGTTCACGTCGGCGGTGTGGTCGGAGCGGGTCCAGCTGTTGAGTGCGTCCACGAACGGAAATCTTCCAGCCGCACGACGCCGTGGGAAGGGCCTGTCCGCCGGAAGGCTTGACCCGCAGGGGTCTATCCGTGTGTCTGTCCGTCCGGTTAGGTTGCTGCGGTCCTACATCCCACAGACAGGTGAACACTCGGATGCGACACTCTCGCCCCCTCCGTGGCCTCGTGATGGCCGGCTCGATGGCGCTCGCCGCCACGACGCTCTCCGCGACAGCAGCGGTCCCCGCCACCGCCGTGGCTCTCTCGCCCGGCGCGCAGGCCTGCGACACCCACTCCGACCACGCGGCCGAAGCCCGCGTGCGCCAGGGATCCAAGAAGTCCGAGCCGGCGCCTTTCAAGGGCACCGGCGAGGAGTACGCCAACCTTGCGAACGCCGCGACCCTGCCGACGGGGTCCGTCACCGTCCCCACGTACTTCCACGTCGTGCTCCCGGCCGCCGAGGCGGCCGACGGCATCAGCGCCGCCGAGAACCGCCTCACGACGCTGGTCACCAACCAGGTCGCCGTGCTCAACGAGGCCTACGCCGGCCGCGCCGCCGGCAAGAAGTCGCCGGGCGCCTCAGCCGCGACCCCCTTCACGTTCGCCCTCCAGAAGATCGACTTCTCCTACAACGACGCGTGGTACGGCGTGGTGCCCGGCGGGGTCGAGAAGGAGATGAAGGCCGCGACCCGCGTCGGTGGCAAGAACACCCTCAACGTGTGGACCGCCAACATCGGCGACGACCTGCTCGGCTGGGCGACCTTCCCGAAGAAGAGCCTCGACACCAACGACGGTGTCGTCATCCTCGACGAGTCGATGCCGGGCGGCACCGCAGGCAAGTACGCCCTGGGCGACACGCTGCCCCACGAGGTCGGCCACTGGCTGGCGCTCTACCACACCTTCCAGGGCGGCTGTAACGGCCAGGGCGACCAGGTGTCCGACACGCCGGCCGAGGCGTTCCCGCAGTTCGACTGCCCGCCCGACTCGACCGACTCCTGCCTCAAGCAGCCGGGCACCGACCCGATCCACAACTACATGGACTACACGCAGGACTCCTGCATGTACCAGTTCACCTCCGGTCAGGCCGCTCGCATGAGCGACGCCTGGACGCAGTACCGCGCCAGCTGAGCCAGGCCAGCACGCCGTACGACAGACACCGGACACCGGGTCAGGCAGCCGCCTGACCCGGTGTCCGCACGTCCGGGTGCCGACGCGTCAGAACGTGTAGCCGTACGCCTCGAGGTCGGCGGCGTAGACGTCGGCCACCTTGTCGCGGGCAGCGGGGGAGTAGTAGTCGCGATAGTCCGAGCCGCCGTGGGCGGACTTGTTGCGATGGGGCACCCGCGTCGGCTCGCCGCCGAGGCGCCGCTCGACCTCCTGGAGGTCCTCGGCGAAGCTCTCGGTCCGCCCGACGAAGTCGACCTCGCGACCCGGTGCGCGCAGGTAGTCGACCTGCGGCCGCCCCACCCGGGGCAGCTCCTCGGTGCCGCGCAGGACGAACTCCTCGAAGCCCGAGTACGCGGCCGCGGCGCGCCACATGTCGTTGCCCTGCATCCTGTCGCCGGGCGGTCGTCCGCTGGACGGGCCCCACTCGCGGTCCCAGTCCTGGATCATCGACCACCACGACACCATCCGCGCCCACGGGTTGCGCACGAAGGCGAACGACCAGTAGTCGGCCACCTGCGGCTCCGCGCGCAGGATCCGCTCGTAGGGGGCGTGCCGGCCGAGCGGCGGCTTCACGCCCGGCGCCTTGCTGCGCGCGTCGGGGCAGCAGCGCTCGAAGGCCACGCCGACCGACACGCCACCGGTCTTGGGCACGTGCACGAAGAGCGCGCGCCGGGCGTCGGAGATCAGCACGGCGCGAGGCTAGCCCACGTGGGTGGGATGATCTGCGGGTGATGACGTTCCTCGGACTCGGCCCGGGACGGGACTTCGTCCTCCTCGCCCTGCCGAAGACGGCGAGCACGGCGCTCGAACGCACGCTGACGCCGTACGCCACCGAGGTGGTGGGCTCGCCGCCGGCCCAGAAGCACCTGCCCGCCCGCGGCTTCGTCCACACCCGGGTGGAGCAGCTCTCGGCGGACGGGCACCCGCGCGAGTCCTACGAGCTGGTCACGATGTTCCGTGAGCCGATCGAGTGGCTGGAGTCGTGGTGGCGCTACCGCGGTCGCGAGGACGCCCGGCACTCGACGGCGGGGATGAGCTTCGAGGAGTTCGCACTGAGCTACGTCTCCGGTGACGACGGGGCGCCGATCCCCGCGGGCCGGCCGGCCAAGTTCATCCGCGCCCAGGGCTCGGTCGCGGTCGACCGGATCTTCAGCGTCGACCGCCCGGACGTCTGGTCGGCCTGGTTCGCCGAGCGCGTGGGCGAGCCGCTCGCGTTCGAGCGACGCAACGTCTCCTCCACGGGGCGCGGGGAGCTCAGCCCGGCGACGCGGGAGCGGGTCGAGGCGTGGTTCGCGCCCGAGTACGACGTGTGGCGCAGGCTGGCCGACACCGGTGAGTGGGCGGACGCGCGCGGGACGAAGCTGGCGAAGCGGCCCCACTCCTGAGCAGCGCTCAGTAGGTGTAGCCGAAGAGGTCGATGTCCTCGGCGTAGACCTCGGCGACCCGCTGGCGCGTCTCGTCGGTGTAGTAGTCGTGGTAGGTCCCGTGCTTGGACTTGTTCTTGTGCACGGGCGTGCTCGGCTCGAGGCCCAGCTGCACCTGCACCCGCTGGAGGTCGGCGACGAAGTTCTCCGTGCGGCCGATGAAGTCGACCTCGCGGTCGTGCTTCGGCGCGCGCAGGTAGGTGATCTGCGGCGCACCGACGCGGGGCAGCTCCTCGGTGCCGCGCATCACGAACTCGTCGAAGCCGGAGTAGGCCGCCGCGGCGCGCCACATCTCGTTGCCGTCGCGCATCGAGCCGTGCTTGACGTCCTGCGGCTTGCCGCTGGCGGGGCCGTGGCGCCGGTTCCACGCGTCGATCATCGAGTACCAGGACACCATGCGGGCCCACGGGTTCCGGACGAAGCCGAAGGTCCAGTAGTCGATGACCTGCGGCTCGTTGCGCAGGATCTTGCCGAGCGTGGCGTGGCGGCCGATCTTCTTGCTCGCCTTCCGGGCGTCCGGGCAGGCCTCCTTGACCGTGTCCTCGACCGAGACGCCGCCCGTCTTGGGGACGTGGACGAAGAGGACCTTCTGGGAGTCGGAGATGAGCACGCGCCGAGGCTATCCCAGCCCGGTGGGCGGTCCGGACCTGTGCCCGCGTCTGGCACGATCGCGCCCATGTCGGCCCCGGTTGCAGCACCCGCGCGCGGCTACCGCGGGTCGCAGAAGCTGCTGCACTGGCTCACCGTGGGCGCGGTGGTCGCCCAGTTCGCCGTCGGCTACAACCTCGACCTCGACGACGGGGGAGCCGACTGCGACCAGCCGGGCGAGGAGCTCAGCGGCGGCGACACCACCGACGCGTTCGAGGACCGGCTCGACCGGCTCGAGGAGGCGTGCGAGGCGCGCGCCGGCGACTACGACCTGCTCGGCGGCGGGTTCGACCTCGCTGAGCTCCACCTCGCCCTCGGCCTGACGGTGCTGGTCCTCGGCGTGCTGCGACCCCTGGTCCGCAAGGTCGCCGGGCTGCCGCCCTGGTCGGACCACCTCTCGGCCGGTCAGCGACGGCTCGCCGGCGTCACCGAGAAGTCGCTCATGCTGCTGCTCGTCCTCGTGCCGCTGTCCGGCCTCCTGCTGGTCGGCACGGGCGACGACGCGTGGCTGCCGCTCCACGTCGGCGCGCACATCGCGTTCTTCGCGGCGCTGGCGGCGCACCTCGCGACCAACCTCAGACCGGCGATCCTGCGCCGGATGCTCTGAACCTCAGCGGTCGAGCGGCCAGCCGCGCTGCGCCCAGCCGTTGGTGCCGCCGGCGACGTTGAAGGCGGGGATGCCCTGGGCGCGCAGGTGGTCGACGACCTGACGGCTGCGCCCTCCAACCGCACAGATGACGAAGACCGGCTGGTCCTGCGGCAGCTCGGCCGCACGGGCGGGGATGTCGTTCATCGGGATGTGGACGGCGCCGGGCACGCGCCCGCCGGCCACCTCGTCGGCCTCGCGGACGTCGACGACGTACGCCCCCTGGCTGTGGGCGGCTGCGAAGTCGTCGAGGCCCACCTCGTCCTGCGGCGCGTTGGCGGCGGCCTCCTGCTGCGCGGCGACCTCCTGGCGTACGGCGTCCATGTCGAGGTCGCGGGCCTGCTGGATCACCCCGGTCAGGGCCTGCGGCGGCAGCGCGCCCGCCTGGTTGAACAGCAGCACGCCGTCGCGGAAGAGCATCAGGGTCGGGATCGAGGTGATCGCCGCCATCTGCGCGAGCTGCTGCTCGGCCTCGGTGTCGACCTTGCCGAAGACGATGTCGGGGTTGTCCTCCGCCGCCTTCTCGAAGATCGGCGCGAACTGGCGGCACGGTCCGCACCATGCGGCCCAGAAGTCGACCAGCACGATGCCCTCACCGCTGACGGTCTGCTCGAAGTCGGCCAGGGTCAGCTCACGCGTGCTCATGCCTCAAGCGTGCCACGCGTGCGGGCGCTGTCACCAACCGCGCTCGCGCCACTCCGCGAGGTGCGGGCGCTCGTCGCCGAGCCGTCCGTCGTTGCCGTGGCCGGGGTAGAACCAGGTGTCGTCGGGCAGGCGGCCGAAGATCTTCGTCTCCACGTCGCCGAGCAGCTGGGTGAAGGCCTCGGCGTTGCCGCGCGTCGCCCCCACGCCGCCGGGGAAGAGGCAGTCGCCGGTGAAGAGGTGGGCGCTGGGCGCGACCGCGGGGTCGTCGAGGAGCAGGCAGATCGACCCGGGCGTGTGGCCCGCCACCGGGATCACCGTGAGGTCGCACGGGCCGACCGCCACCTTGTCGCCGGCGTCGACGCGACGGTCGACCGTCACGCCGGTCTGCTCCTCGATGGCGTCGGCGTCGGGCGCCCCGGCGACCACGAGGGCGTCCGGGTGGGCGGCCTTGACCGCGGCGAGCGCACGGTGGTGGTCCCAGTGCTGGTGCGTGGTGACGATCGACAGCAGCGACGTGTCACCGATCAGCTCCAGCAGCCGCTCCGGCTCGGCCGCTGCGTCGATCAGCACTGCCTCGTCGGTCACCGCGCAGTGCAGCAGGTAGCAGTTGTTGGACATCTCGGGGTCCACGGCGAGCTTGGTCACCGTCAGCTCGCCCAGGACGCGCACGTCCGGGTCGCCGCCGGGGGACACCTCGCCCGTGTAGGTCTCGCTCACCATGACTCCACCTCCGGGAGGGTTCTGCTGTCGGATGTCAGGCCCTCGCCGTTGCCCCGGCCGGTGAGCCACCAGCCGAGCGCGGCCGACGTACCGCTCACGAGGGGTCTGCCGTCGCCGTCTTGTTCCCAGTCGCCGTAGCGCCACGTGCCGTCGAGGTCAGTGGGGTGCGCCTCGAACGGCGCCGGGTAGGGGCGCTTGGTCATCGACTCGAGGAGGACCACGCGGAAGTCCTCGGGCCAGTCGGCCGCGGTGTGGCCGACGCCGAGGTCGGCGTGGTGGATCGCGACCTCGCGCACCCGCATCAGTGGGACGTTGGCCAGCGCGAAGTCGGGGCCGCCGGGGGTCCGCTCGAAGCGTCCGTCCCAGTCGTCCGCGCGCATTGCTCCGTAGGCCTCGTCGAACGTGCCGCTCGAGGCGAGGAAGCGCTCGCGGAGCTCGGCCGGAGGAGCGGTCGCCAGCTCGGCGATGTCGCCGTCGCGGCCCTCGGGCGAGGCGTACATCGGCTGCGGCCGCCCGACGTGCGCGCCGTGCAGCACGCCGGCGAGCCCCTCGGCGTTGAGCGCGAGGTGCGCCACCACGTGGGCGCGGGTCCAGCCGGGGAGGAGCGAGGGCTCGGCGTACGCCGCGTCATCGAGGGCGTCGACGGTGCGGACGAGCGACTGGTCGACGTCCGCGAGGAGCCTGGCGAGGTCGGTCACGGTGCCCATCGTGCCACCACGGACCACCACCCCGCTGGGTGGACGATGGGCCCGTTGTCGGTGGTGGGTCATAGTGTGGAGCGGTGCGTCGCCTTGACCGGGGGACGCCGTCGAGACGAACATGTGTTCGACTCCACCACAGCTCGTTGTCGAGGACCAGACAGAGGACCACAGTGGCCGACCAGCTCATCATCCGGGGCGCCCGTGAGCACAACCTGAAGGACGTCTCGCTCGACCTCCCGCGCGACTCCCTGATCGTGTTCACCGGCCTCTCGGGCTCGGGCAAGTCCAGCCTCGCTTTCGACACGATCTTCGCCGAGGGCCAGCGCCGCTACGTCGAGTCGCTGTCGGCCTACGCTCGCCAGTTCCTCGGCCAGATGGACAAGCCCGACGTCGACTTCATCGAGGGCCTGAGCCCCGCGGTCAGCATCGACCAGAAGTCGACCTCGAAGAACCCGCGCTCGACGGTCGGCACCATCACCGAGGTCTACGACTACCTCCGCCTGCTCTACGCCCGCGCCGGCCGCGCGCACTGCCCGACGTGCGGCGCCCCGATCGAGCGGCAGACGCCGCAGCAGATCGTCGACCGGATCCTCGCGCTCGAGGAGGGTCGTCGCTTCCAGGTCCTCGCGCCCGTCATCCGGGGCCGCAAGGGTGAGTACGTCGAGCTGTTCCGCCAGCTCCAGCAGCAGGGCTTCAGCCGGGCGCGCGTCGACGGCCAGACCCACAGCCTCGACGAGCCGCCCACGCTCGACAAGAAGCTCAAGCACACCATCGAGGTCGTCGTCGACCGCCTCGCGGTCAAGGACTCGTCCAAGCGCCGCCTGACCGACTCGGTCGAGACCGCGCTCGGCCTCGCCGGCGGGCTCGTCGTGTTCGACTTCGTCGACCTCGACGCCAAGGACCCCGGCCGGGAGATGAAGTTCTCGGAGAAGATGGCGTGCCCCAACGACCACACCATCGACACCGACGACCTCGAGCCCCGGTCGTTCTCCTTCAACTCCCCGTTCGGCGCCTGCACGGTGTGCTCGGGCCTCGGCACCAAGATGGAGGTCGACCCCGAGCTGGTCGTCCCCGACACCGGTGCCACGCTCGGCGAGGGTGCGATCGCGCCCTGGAGCGGCGCCCACGTCGCCGACTACTTCCTCCGCCTGATCAACGCGCTCGGCGAGGAGCTCGGCTTCGACCTCAACACCCCGTGGGACCAGCTGACGCCGCACATGCGCACGTCGCTGCTCGAGGGTCACAAGACGAAGGTCCACGTCGTCACCAAGAACCGCTACGGCCGCCAGCGCGCCTACTACGCCGCCTTCGAGGGCGTCCGTCCCTATGTCGAGCGGCGCCACAAGGAGGCCGAGTCCGACACGAGCCGCGAGCGCTTCGAGGGCTTCATGCGCGAGGTCCCGTGTCCCGCGTGCCAGGGCACCCGGCTCAAGCCGGTGTCGGTGTCGGTGACCCTCGGCGCGCGCGACCAGGGCGGCAAGAACATCGCCGAGGTCTGCGCGATGTCGATCGACGAGACCGCCCACTACCTCCGCACCGTCGAGCTCTCCGCGCGCGAGCGCCAGATCGGCGAGCGGGTGCTCAAGGAGATCCAGGAGCGCCTGCGGTTCCTCCTCGACGTCGGTCTCGACTACCTCTCCCTCGACCGGCCGAGCGGCTCGCTGTCCGGTGGCGAGGCGCAGCGGATCCGGCTGGCCACGCAGATCGGCGCCGGCCTCGTCGGCGTGCTCTACGTCCTCGACGAGCCGTCCATCGGCCTCCACCAGCGCGACAACAAGCGGCTCATCGAGACCCTGCTCCGGCTCAAGGAGCTCGGCAACACGCTGATCGTCGTCGAGCACGACGAGGAGACCGTCCGCGTGGCCGACTGGGTCGTCGACATCGGTCCCGGGGCCGGCGAGCACGGCGGCCAGGTCGTCCACTCCGGCTCGGTCGAGGACCTGCTCGCGCACCCCGACTCGATGACCGGCCACTACCTGTCCGGTCGCCGCGAGATCCCCGTGCCGGCCGTACGACGCCCGCGCACCGTCGGTCGTGAGCTGACCGTCCACGGCGCCCGCGAGCACAACCTGCGCAACGTCGACGTGAGCTTCCCGCTCGGCGTCTTCACCGCCGTCACCGGTGTCTCCGGCTCCGGCAAGTCGACGCTGGTCAACGACATCCTCTACACGTCGCTGGCCAAGCAGATCTACAACGCCCGCACCGTCCCGGGGCGGCACACGAAGATCACCGGGCTCGAGCACGTCGACAAGGTCATCCACGTCGACCAGTCGCCGATCGGTCGCACCCCGCGGTCCAACCCGGCGACCTACACCGGCGTCTTCGACCACATCCGCCGGCTCTTCGCCTCGACGCCCGAGGCCAAGATGCGTGGCTACCTCCAGGGCCGCTTCTCGTTCAACGTCAAGGGCGGGCGCTGCGAGGCGTGCTCCGGCGACGGCACCATCAAGATCGAGATGAACTTCCTTCCGGACGTCTACGTCCCGTGCGAGGTGTGCCACGGCGCCCGCTACAACCGCGAGACGCTCGAGGTCCACTACAAGGGCAAGACGATCGCCGAGGTCCTCGACATGCCGATCGAGGAGGCCGCCGACTTCTTCGCCGCCGTGCCTGCGATCGCCCGCCACATGAACACGCTCGGCGAGGTCGGTCTCGGCTACGTCCGGCTCGGGCAGCCGGCCACGACCCTCTCCGGCGGCGAGGCGCAGCGCGTCAAGCTCGCCAGCGAGCTCCAGAAGCGCTCGACCGGTCGCACCGTCTACGTCCTCGACGAGCCGACCACCGGCCTGCACTTCGAGGACATCCGCAAGCTGCTCCACGTCCTCTCCGGGCTGGTCGACAAGGGCAACAGCGTGCTGGTGATCGAGCACAACCTCGACGTCATCAAGACCGCCGACTGGCTCATCGACATGGGTCCCGAGGGTGGGTCGCGCGGCGGCTACGTCGTCGCCGAGGGCACGCCCGAGGAGGTCGCCGCGGTCGAGGAGAGCCACACCGGCACGTTCCTCAAGCCGATCCTCGAGGGTCGTGGCGCCCGCCAGCCGGGACGCCCGCGTCGAGCGGCCGCGGCGAGCTCCGCGCCGACCCGGACGAGCGCCACGAAGAAGGCGACGAAGGCTCCTGCCAAGAAGGCGGCGAAGAAGACGGCCGCGAAGAAGACTGCCGCGAAGAAGACTGCTCCGAGGAAGGCTCCTGCGAAGAAGGCGGCGGCCAAGAAAGCCTGAGTCACAGGATCCTCACAGGTCGGCTGGTTACTGTCTGGCGGCATGACGTCCATCAACAGACGACGAGCCCTGTCCGGATCCGCCGCTGTCGCCGTGGGGGTGCCCCTCCTCGCCGCGTGCGGTGACGACTCCGGGTCGACGGCCACCGACGCGGGCTCGACCAGCAGCCCGAGCGACGACCCTTCCACGTCCAGCGAGGACACCGGGTCCACGGGCGTTGGGGCCACGGCCCTCGCCAGCACCTCCGACGTACCCGTCGGCGGGTGCTTCGTGGTCGCCGCCTCCAAGATCGTGCTGACCCAGCCGACCGAGGGTGACTTCAAGGCCTTCACCGCGGTCTGCACGCACCAGGGCTGCATCGTCGAGTCGAGCACCGAGGGCGACATCCCGTGCCCGTGCCACGGCAGCAAGTTCTCCCTCGACGACGGCTCGCCGCAGTCCGGGCCGGCCAGCTCGGCGCTCGCCGCCGTCGAGATCACGGTCGACGGGGACTCGATCACCCAGGCGTAGGCATCCCGGCAGACCTCGGACCATGTCGGAGGTTTGAGCGTCGGTCCGATGAGACATGATGCTCCCCGACACGCTCCGACGGACGGTGCGTGCGCACACGGGGGAGCACGACATGTCACGTCGGTCTGTCAGATCACGCATCACCATGGCGACGGCAGCGGCCGTCACCGCGGCGCTCGTCGCGCCGATCCAGGGGGGCGCCGGAGCGGCGCCCGCCACCGCCCGGGACACCGTCGACGTCAGCGGCACGGTCGTCGTGCTCGCTGGTGAGGACGGCAATCCCGACCGCTACTCGCTGCTGCTGCCCTCCGGGCGTACGGTCGACCTGGCGAAGGGCTTCACCGCCGAGCCGCTGTCGCACTTCACCGGCACGGTGGCCGCTCCGGGCGTCGGCAGCGGGCGGGTGCTGACCGGCTCACTGCGCTCCCGGACCCTCGGCCGCGCGGCCGCCTCGGGCACCCCGCTCGAGGTCGTCGACGCGCGCGTGGCCACCCCTGCCGCCCCGGCGGGCGGCCCGACGACCCACAACACCTACGTCGCGAAGGTGACCAACTTCGGGGCGATCGGCCTCACCGACCAGCAGATCCTCGACGGTCTCGCCGGCGCCCAGCAGTACTGGGTGCGAGAGTCGAGCGGCCTGATCCCCGCGTGGAACACCGTGACCGGGGTCGTCCCGGTCGCGTCCGGCGCGGGATCGGCGACCGACTGCGGACTGACCAACAACGGTGCCAGCTTCGGCGCCATCGCCGACAGCGTCGGGAGCCAGGCGTTCCCGGGCGTCGACTTCTCGGGCGGCTCACCCAACCACCTCGTGGTCGTCGTGCCTGACGGTTGTGGCGGCACCGAGGCGGCCGGGCGAGGCCGCCTCGGCACCTCGCTCGCCAGCGGTGGTCCGGTGATCACCGAGGCCAACGGAGGGTCGGGCTTCCGGGTGGTGATGGAGCACGAGTACGGCCACAACCTCAGCCTCCAGCACAGCAACAGCCGCTTCGGCGAGTACGGCGGCGTCTACGAGGTGATGGGCGCAGGCCCGTCCAACTACCTCAACCCCTCGCTCGGCACCGTCTACCGGATGGAGCAGGGCATCGTCGCCGCCGGCGAGGCGGTCGACGGCCTGGGCGGCGGCTCGTGGAACCTCGCGCCGCGGTCGTCGGGCACCGGCCTGCGGAGCGTGTTCTTCATCAACCCCGACGACGGCAAGCGCTACTTCGTCGACTACCGCGACGGGGGCGGCTCCGACGCCGGCACCTGGTACGCCGCCAACAGCGCGGGTGTCGTGCGGGGCCAGACCTACCGCACGGGCGTCGTCGTCGAGCGTGAGGACGACCGCACCGGCTCCTACCTCATCGACACCAACGGCGCGGCCGCCGACACGGGCGCGATGCGTCCCGGCGACGCCCCGTGGGCCAACGCCTCCAACACCCTGCGGGTCGCGGTCAGCGGCACGTCCACCGTCTCCATCAGCCGCTCGCCCGCACCCAACGGCTCCCTCGGTGCCGGCTCGGTGAGCTTCGCCAAGCCGGCCGCGCTGACCGAGGTGAGCGCCGCAGCCAGCCTTCCGGGTGCCACTGCGGTGCGCTACCAGTGGACCTTCAACGGACAGCCGATCCCGCAGGCGGACGAGCCGACCTTCACCCCCAACCTCTCCATGGTGGGCGGCACGCTCGGGGTCACCGCCACCGGCTATGCGGTCGGCTTCAATCCCAGCCCGACGGCGACCGCGTCGCAGGTGGTCGCCCCGGCCACCCTCTTCTACCGCAGCGGCACCAAGTCGCGGGCGACGATCAGCGGCAAGGCGCGGGTCGGCCAGGTGCTGACCGCCTCCGGGCTCGACTGGGTGAGCGACCTCGGCACCACGCCGCCCGGACTGAGTCTCTCCTACAAGTGGTACCGCAACGGCAAGCTCATCAAGGGCGCCCGCAAGTCGACCTACCGCCTCACCTTCCGCGACCTCAAGAAGAGGGTCCGGGTCAGGGAGCTCGTCAGCGCGCCGGGTTTCGAGACGGGCGCCTACTCCCTCGCGGACGAGACGAGGAAGGTCCGGATCGGCAAGCTCGCCTCGCCGCGTCCCAGGATCGGCGGCAAGGCCAAAGTCGGCAAGCGGGTCAAGGCCCGCACCGCGGGGTGGACCCGCGGGACGAAGTTCCGCTACCAGTGGTTCGTAGGGAAGAAGGCCATCCGCGGCGCGACCGGCAAGAAGCTCCGGATCTCCCGCTCGCTCAAGGGCAAGAAGATCGCGGTCAAGGTGACCGGCACGAAGAAGGGCTTCAAGAAGGCCAGCGCGAAGTCGCGGGCCACGAAGGTGAAGAAGTGACGTCTGCGTGACCCCCACCGGGCGGCCCCCTCTGTCGGGGGCCGCCCGTAGGGTTTGACCGTGGCCACGCCGAGCTCCTATCGACCCGCCCCCGGGTCGATCCCCACGCAGCCGGGGGTCTACCGGTTCCGCGACGCCAAGGGCCGCGTGATCTACGTCGGCAAGGCCAAGAGCCTGCGCGCCCGCCTGTCGTCCTACTTCCAGGACATCGGCAACCTCCACCCACGCACGGCGACGATGGTCACCACGGGCGCCAGCGTCGAGTGGACCGTCGTCGACACCGAGGTCGAGGCGCTCCAGCTGGAGTACAGCTGGATCAAGGAGTTCGACCCGCGGTTCAACGTGAAGTACCGCGACGACAAGTCCTACCCCTGGCTCGCGGTGACCGTCGGCGACGAGTTCCCGCGCGTCATGGTCGGTCGCGGCGCCAAGCGCAGGGGCACCCGCTACTTCGGCCCCTACAGCCACGCGTGGGCGATCCGCGAGACCGTCGACATCCTGCTGCGCGTCTTCCCGATGCGCTCGTGCTCCAACGGCGTCTTCAAGCGCTCCAGTCAGATCGGCCGGCCCTGCCTCCTCGGCTACATCGACAAGTGCTCGGCCCCCTGCGTCGGCAACGTCTCCGAGGAGGAGCACCGCCGCATCGTCGACGACTTCTGCGACTTCATGGGCGGCCAGACCAAGCCGTTCATGGCGCGGATCCGCAAGGAGATGTACGCCGCCAGCGAGGCGCTCGACTTCGAGAAGGCCGCGCGCCTGCGCGACGACCTCGGCGCGCTGGAGCGGGCGCTGGAGAAGCAGGCCGTCGTCCTCGGCGACGGTGCCGACGCCGACGTGATCGCCCTCGTGGAGGACCCGCTCGAGGTGGCCGTCCAGATCTTCTACGTCCGCGGCGGCCGGATCCGCGGCCAGCGCGGCTGGGTCGCCGACCGGACCGACGAGGGCGGCACGCCCGAGCTCGTCCAGGACTTCCTGCTCCAGCTCTACGGTGGCGAGGGCAGCGACAGCATCCCGCGGGAGGTGCTGGTCCCGGCGCTCCCGCCCGACCACGACGTGCTCGAGGAGCTGCTCTCCGAGCGGCGGGGGAGCAAGGTCGCGATCCGGGTGCCGCAGCGTGGCGACAAGAAGGACCTCCAGGAGACCGTCGCGACCAACGCCGCCCAGGCGCTGGCGCTGCACAAGACCAAGCGCGCCAGCGACCTCACCACCCGCAACCGGGCGCTCGAGGAGATCCAGACGTCGCTCGGGCTCGACGAGGTGCCACTGCGCATCGAGTGCTACGACGTCTCCAACCTCCAGGGCACCGAGGTCGTCGCCTCGATGGTGGTCTTCGAGGACGGCCTGTCCCGCAAGTCCGAGTACCGCCGCTTCGTGATCCGCGGCGTCGACGGCCAGAACGACGTCGCGTCGATGCACGAGGTGATCACCCGGCGCTTCAAGCGGCTCCAGGACGAGCAGGCCAGGAGCACCACGGTCGCGACCGACTCCGGTCCGATGCTCGTCGATCCCGAGACGGGCCGCCCCCGCAAGTTCGCGTACGCCCCCTCGCTGGTCGTCGTCGACGGCGGACCGCCGCAGGTGGCGGCCGCCCAGCAGGCGCTGTCCGAGCTCGGCGTCAACGACATCCCCGTGTGCGGCCTGGCCAAGCGGCTCGAGGAGGTGTGGCTGCCGGGGGAGGAGGACCCGGTGATCATGGCCCGCACCAGCGAGGGGCTCTACCTCCTCCAGCGCATCCGCGACGAGGCGCACCGCTTCGCGATCACCCACCACCGCGGCCGTCGCTCCAAGTCGATGGTCGAGAGCATGCTCGACGACGTGCCCGGCCTCGGCGAGGTGCGGCGCAAGACCCTGCTCAAGCACTTCGGCTCGCTGAAGAAGCTGCGCGAGGCCGAGCCCGAGGCCATCGCCCTCGTGCCCGGCATCGGTCCCCGCACCGCGACCGCGATCAAGGAAGCGGTCGCGAAGGCCGACGCGACCCGCAAGACTGCAGCCCAGCCGAAGGTCAACACGGCCACCGGCGAGATCCTGGAGGACTGATTCGTGGACCCGACTCCCGGCGAGCTCGTGATCGTCACCGGCATGACCGGCGCGGGACGCAGCACCGCGGCCAAGGAGCTCGAGGACCTGGGCTACTTCGTCGTCGACAACCTCCCGCCGACGCTGGTGCGCGACGTCGTACGGCTCGTCGACGACAGCCGCGGCGTCGACCAGCCCATCGCGGTGGTCGTCGACGTGCGCTCGGGCTCGTTCTTCGACTCGCTCCAGGCCAACCGGCACCAGCAGGTGACCGGCCGGCCGACGACCCTGCTGTTCCTCGAGGCGAGCGACGAGGTGCTGGTCCGCCGTCAGGAGGCCGCGCGCCGCCCGCACCCGCTTCAGGGCGGCGGTCGCCTGCTCCACGGCCTCCAGCGCGAGCGCGACGTGATGGCCGATATCCGCGGCGACGCCGACGTCCTGCTCGACACCTCCAACTTCAACGTGCACCAGCTCCAGGACCGGATCACCGAGCTCTTCGGGAGCGAGGCGTCGACGCGGCTCAAGGTGACGGTCATCAGCTTCGGCTTCAAGTACGGCATCCCGGTGGACGCCGACTGGGTGGCCGACATGCGGTTCCTGCCCAACCCCCACTGGATCCCCGAGCTGCGCCCGCAGAACGGTCGTGATCCGGCAGTGGCCGACTACGTGCTGTCCCAGCCCGGTGCCAGCACGTTCCTCGAGCAGTACCTCCCGGTGCTCGGCACGGTCGCCGAGGGGTACCAGCTCGAGGGCAAGCGGTTCATGCAGGTCGCCGTCGGCTGCACGGGCGGCAAGCACCGCAGCGTCGCCATGACGGAGGCGGTCGCCGCGCGACTGCGCGACTCCGGCTACGCCGTCCGCACCGCCCACCGCGACCTCGGCAGGGAGTGACGTGGCTCGCGGGACCGCGCAGGCCGCGGTCGCCCTGGGCGGCGGGCACGGGCTCTTCGCCACGCTGTCGGCTTTGCGCCGGCTCCACGACGACCTCACGATCGACGACCTCACCGCGGTGGTGACGGTCGCCGACAACGGCGGGTCGTCGGGCCGGCTGCGGGGCGAGTTCGGCGTCCTGCCTCCGGGGGACCTGCGGATGGCCCTTGCCGCACTCTGCGGCGACGACGAGTGGGGCCGCACGTGGGCCGAGGTGCTGCAGCACCGGTTCGCCGGGCACGGCGAGATGCAGGGGCACGTGACGGGCAACCTGCTGATCGTGTCGCTGTGGGAGCTGATGGGCGACCACGTGCGTGCGCTCGACTGGGTCGGCCGGCTGCTCGGCGCCCACGGGCGGGTCCTGCCGATGGCGACGACGCCGATGGACATCTCGGCGCGGGTGCGCGGCGCGGATCCTGCCGACCCGGACGCGATCACGGTGGTGCGCGGCCAGGTCGAGGTGGCCACGACCGACGGTCAGATCGAGTCGGTCGCCCTCGTCCCCGAGGACCCCGAGGCCTGCGCGGAGGCCGTCGAGGCGATCCGCGCCGCGGAGTGGGTCGTGCTGGGGCCGGGCTCGTGGTTCTCCTCGGTCATCCCGCACCTGATGGTGCCCGGGCTCCGACGTGCGCTCGCCGAGACCGACGGCCGGCTCATCGTCGTGCTCAACCTCGAGGCACAGGCGGGGGAGACGACCGGCTTCGGGCCGGCCGACCACCTCGCGGTGCTCTTCGAGCACGCGCCCGACCTCAGCGTCCACGCCGTCCTGGTGGACTCCTCGGCGGTCGCCGGCGAGCGCGACCGGCTCGAGAAGGTGGTCGCCGATCGCGGCGCCCGGCTCGTGGTCGCGGACATCGCCGTGCCGGGTGAGCCGCGGCACGACCCCGACCGGTTGGCCGCCGCGTTCGGGCGCATCGTCGACGAGGGCTGAGCCCCGTCGCCGTCGGCCTGTCCCGGCCCATCTCGGGGCCGAGGGTCGTTGACTCGCATGCGAGGATTCCGACCATGGCAATGACGGCACAGGTGAAGGCGGAGCTCGCCAACACTCAGATCACCAAGACCTGCTGCCGCAAGGCCGAGGTCGCCTCCATGCTCCGCTTCGCCGGAGGGCTCCACATCGTCAGCGGCCGGATCGTCGTCGAGGCCGAGCTCGACACCGGGGCGGCCGCCCGCCGGCTCCGTACGGACATCGCCGAGGTCTACGGCCACCCCTCCGACGTGGTCATGGTGCAGGGCAACGGCATCCGCAAGGGCAGTCGCTACATCGTGCGCGTGACCAAGGACGGCGAGGCCCTCGCGCGCCAGACCGGACTGCTCGACCAGCGGGGCCGACCGGTGCGCGGCCTGCCCCCGGCTGTCGTCAGCGGCGGCGGCTGTGACGCGGTCGCCGCATGGCGCGGTGCGTTCCTCGCGCACGGCTCCCTGACCGAGCCGGGTCGCTCCTCGTCGCTCGAGATCACCTGCCCCGGCCCCGAGGCCGCCCTCGCGATCGTCGGCGTCGCCCGCCGGCTCGGCATCTCGGCCAAGGCGCGCGAGGTCCGCGGCGTCGACCGCGTCGTGATCCGCGACGGCGACGCCATCGGCGCGCTGCTCACCCGCCTCGGCGCCCACGAGTCGCTCATGGCGTGGGAGGAGCGCCGGATGCGCCGCGAGGTCCGCGCCACCGCCAACCGGCTGGCCAACTTCGACGACGCCAACCTGCGCCGCTCCGCCCGTGCGGCGGTCGCGGCCGGTGCCCGGGTCGAGCGCGCGCTGGAGATCCTCGGCGAGGAGATCCCCGACCACCTGCGCCAGGCCGGTCACCTGCGCCTCGAGCACAAGCAGGCCTCCCTCGAGGAGCTCGGCCAGCTCCACGACCCGGTGCTGACCAAGGACGCGATCGCCGGTCGGATCCGTCGCCTGCTGGCGATGGCCGACAAGCGCGCCGAGGAGCTCGGCATCCCCGACACCGAGGCGTCGCTGACGCCGGAGATGCTCGCCGAGGACGGCTGACGTCGCGCTCATCTCGCCCGCAAGTCCCCGGATATCCGGGGACCTGCCTCCTTGTCGGCCGAGATATTGGCCGACAAGCAGGCATCTCGGGTGCAAAGCCCGCTTGCAGGGACTCGTCCGTGTGACGCTCGTCCCGAGGCTTGGAACGATCCAAAGTTACCTGTCCGTACCGCGGGAGACTGCGCTCGAAGCCCCCATCCGCAACCGATAGGGTCGGTTTCGGTCACCAAAGGCCAGATCGTCCACGGGGTCACTGAAGGCCCCACCCAAGGAGACAAGCACCCATGACCGTTCGCGTAGGCATCAACGGCTTCGGCCGCATCGGCCGCAACTTCTTCCGCGCCGTCCGCGCCTCGGGCGCCGACATCGAGATCGTCGGCGTCAACGACCTCACCGACAACGCGGTACTCGCGCACCTGCTCAAGTACGACTCGATCCTCGGCCGCCTCGACGCCGACGTGTCGAGCGACGACTCGTCGATCAAGGTCGGCGACCAGACCATCGCCGCGTTCGCCGAGCGCGACCCGGCCAACCTCACGTGGGGCGAGCTCGACGTCGACGTCGTCGTCGAGTCGACCGGCTTCTTCACCGACGCGACCAAGGCCAAGGCCCACATCGACGCCGGCGCCAAGAAGGTCATCATCTCCGCGCCTGCCTCCAACGAGGACATCACCATCGTGATGGGCGTCAACCACGAGGACTACGACGCCTCGGCGCACCACGTGATCTCCAACGCGTCCTGCACGACCAACTGCCTGGGCCCGATGGCCAAGGCGCTCAACGACGAGCTCGGCATCGTCAAGGGCCTGATGACCACCATCCACGCCTACACCGCCGACCAGAACCTCCAGGACAACATTCACAAGGACCTGCGTCGCGCCCGCGCGGCGGCGATCAACCTGGTGCCGACCTCCACCGGTGCCGCCAAGGCGATCGGCCTCGTGCTGCCCGAGCTGAAGGGCAAGCTCGACGGCTACGCCGTACGCGTCCCGGTCCCGACCGGTTCGGCGACCGACCTCACCTTCGAGGCGGGCCGCGAGACCACGGTCGAGGAGGTCAACGCGATCATCGAGAAGGCCGCCGACGGCCGCTTCCTCAAGTACTCCACCGACCCGATCGTGTCCTCCGACATCGTCACCGACCCGTCGTCGTGCATCTTCGACGCACCGCTCACCAAGGTGATCGGCAACCAGGTCAAGGTCGTCGGCTGGTACGACAACGAGTGGGGCTACTCCAACCGCCTCGTCGACCTGATCGGCCACATCGGCGCGACGCTCTGACGTCGATGACCTCCACTGCAGGCATCGAGTCGCTGGGTGACCTGACGGGGAAGCGCGTACTGGTCCGCTCGGACCTCAACGTGCCCCTCGACGGCACCACGATCACCGACGACGGCCGGATCCGCGCGAGCGTCCCGACCATCAAGCAGCTCGCCGAGGCAGGTGCCCGGGTGGTCGTCACCGCCCACCTGGGCCGCCCCGACGGCTCGCCCGACCCGAAGTACTCGTTGAAGCCGGTCTCCGAGCGGCTCTCCGAGCTGCTCGGCAAGCCGGTGGCGTTCGCGACCGACACGGTGGGCACCAGTGCCACCGAGACGGTCGAGGCGCTCCAGGACGGCGAGGTCGCCGTCCTGGAGAACGTCCGCTTCAACGACGGCGAGACCAGCAAGGACGACGCCGTGCGCGGCTCGTTCGCCGACCAGCTCGCGCAGGTCGCCGACGCCTTCGTCTCCGACGGCTTCGGCGTGGTGCACCGCAAGCAGGCGAGCGTGTACGACATCGCGCTGCGGCTGCCGTCCGCGATGGGCGGGCTGGTCGCGGCGGAGGTCGACGTGCTGCGCCGGCTCACCGAGCACCCCGAGCGCCCCTACGTGGTCGTGCTCGGCGGCTCGAAGGTGTCGGACAAGCTCGGCGTCATCGACAACCTGATCGACAAGGCCGACAAGATCCTCATCGGCGGCGGGATGGTCTTCACCTTCCTCAAGGCGCAGGGTCACGAGGTCGGCAAGAGCCTGCTCGAGGACGACCAGCTCGACACCTGCACCCGCTACCTCACGGAGGCGGCGGACCGGGGCGTCGAGATCGTCCTGCCGACCGACGTCGTGGTCGACACGGCGTTCCCGTCGGGCGACCGCGAGCCCGAGCCCCGCGTCGTACCCGCGTCGGAGATCCCGTCCGACGCGCTCGGGCTCGACATCGGTCCCGAGTCCGCGGCCGCGTTCGCCGCGGCGCTGGCGGACGCGAAGACGGTCTTCTGGAACGGCCCGATGGGTGTCTTCGAGGTCGACGCCTTCGCCGACGGCACCCGTGCCGTGGCGCAGGCGCTGACCGAGGTGGACGGGCTGTCGGTCGTCGGTGGCGGTGACTCCGCTGCCGCCGTGCGCCAGCTCGGTTTCGACGAGGCCGCGTTCGGTCACATCTCCACCGGCGGTGGCGCGTCGCTGGAGTTCCTGGAGGGCAAGGAGCTCCCGGGCATCGCCGTACTCGAGAGGGGCTGACATGGCCGACAAGCGCACACCGCTGATGGCGGGCAACTGGAAGATGAACCTCAACCACCAGGAAGCGGTGGTGCTGGTCCAGAAGCTCGCGTGGACGCTGTCCGACAAGCGCCACGACTACGGCAAGGTCGAGGTCGTCGTGGTGCCGCCGTTCACCGACATCCGCTCGGTGCAGACGATGGTCGACGGCGACCGGCTCGCGATCCGCTACGGCGCGCAGGACGTCTCCGTCCACGACAACGGCGCCTACACCGGCGAGATCTCAGCGGCGATGCTCGCCAAGCTGGGGTGCTCCTACGTCGTCGTCGGCCACTCCGAGCGTCGTCAGCACCACGGCGAGAGCGACGAGCTGGTCAACGCCAAGGCCCACAAGGCGCTGTCGGCGGGGATGGTCCCGATCGTGTGCGTCGGCGAGGGTCTCGACGTACGCCAGGCGGGCGAGCACGTGTCCTACACGCTCGCGCAGGTCGACGGCTCGCTCGACGGCTTCACCGCCGAGCAGGTGGCCGGCCTCGTCGTGGCCTACGAGCCCGTGTGGGCGATCGGCACGGGCGAGGTCGCGACCCCGGACGACGCCCAGGAGGTCTGCTCGGCCAT
Organism: Nocardioides baculatus; assembly: GCF_016735675.1. Lineage (GTDB taxonomy): Bacteria > Actinomycetota > Actinomycetes > Propionibacteriales > Nocardioidaceae > Nocardioides > Nocardioides baculatus. The sequence goes on from NZ_JAERSG010000002.1 coordinate 662,885, forward strand.
CCGCGAGCGCGTGCGCGAGGTGCACGGCGACGCCGCGGCCGACGCGCTCCGCATCCTCTACGGCGGGTCGGTCAAGGCCGCGAACGTCGGCGGGATCATGGACAAGTCGGATGTCGACGGCTGCCTCGTCGGGGGCGCGAGCCTGCAGGTCGACGAGTTCGGCGGCATCTGCCGCTTCTACGACATGCCGGTGCTGTGAGGCGCTGGTGGGTTCGTCGCCGTCGTGACGTAGGCTTCCGCTCGTGATTCTGCTGTTCACCGTCCTGCTCGTCCTGTCGAGCGCGATCATGATCCTGCTGGTACTCCTGCACAAGGGCCGCGGTGGCGGCCTCTCCGACATGTTCGGTGGCGGGGTCTCCAGCAGCTTGGGGGGATCGTCGGTTGCCGAGCGCAACCTCGATCGGTTCACGGTCGGCGTCGGTGTCATCTGGTTCGCATGCATCATCGCCCTGGGCCTGCTGAAGGCCTACTCGGGCAACTGAGTCCCCCCACTCTTCGAAGGAGCCGTCGTGGCTGGTGCTGGAAACGCGATCCGGGGTAGCCGGGTCGGAGCGGGTCCCATGGGTGAGGCCGAGCGCGGTGACGCCGCGCCGCGGCAGACGGTCACCTACTTCTGCAGCCACGACCACCGCTCGGTCGTGACGTTCGCCATCGAGGCGAGCGTGCCCGAGTCGTGGGACTGCCCCAAGTGCGGCCTCCCGGCCAGCCTGGACAGCGAGAACCCGCCCCCGGCCCCGAAGATCGAGCCCTACAAGACGCACCTCGCCTACGTGAAGGAGCGTCGCTCGGAGACCGAGGCCGCCAGCATCCTCGACGAGGCCGTCGCCCTCCTCCGCTCCCGCCGCAAGGCCGGCGAGATCATCTTCTGACGACCTGACGCTTGTGCACGCGCTGAGCGTGCCGAGCTGACGCTTGTGTGCACGCGAGATGCGTCGAGCTGACGCTTGTGCTCACGCGCCGCGCCCGCGCGTACGTCGTACTGCCTCTGCCATGACCGCGAAGATCACCTCCTCGACGCGCTGCTGAGGTCCGTACACGTCGGCGCACACCAACGGCTCGATCACCCAGTCCGCGTCCTTGTTGAGCCACGTGCGACGTACGTCGTCACGGTGGCGGTCGTCTTCGGCGCTGTGCCACTCCTCGCCGTCGTACTCGACACCGGCGCGGACGTCGGCGTTGCCGACGTCGATGAAGGCCAGCCGACCACGGGAGCGGACCTCCACCTGGGGTTGTGGCGGGGCCACGGGCAGGTGCTTCCACCGCCACCGGATCACGCTCTCGCCGCCGGACTGCGAACGTCCGTCGGTGTGCGGTGCCACCTCGCGGAGCGTCGTGACCCAACGCATCCCCTTGAACCTGTCGATCTCGTGCAGCAGCTCGTCGACCGTGAAGGCGTCGAGCCGGTGCAGCGCATCCAAGGCCGTGATCGCGGGCTCGGGCCATCGCTGCCGTCCGAGATCGAGCGCAGTGCGTAGCGGGGTCGTCACGCGGACTCCGTGAACTTCGGTGATGTCTCTTGGCAACAAGGTGCGTTGGCCGCCGTCGACCAGCTTGTTGCGCAACCGCCCGCGACCGAGCGGCAGGTCCATCGTCAGCGGAAGCGCGCTGAGGTGTTCGTTCGGCAGGAGCAGCATCTCCGCACCCAGCAGCCAGCCGGCGTGACGCTCCACGACGATGGCGTCGGGCGGCACCACCAGCCGCAAGCAGGCGCAACGCGTGGAGATGTCGTCCGGCAGAGCGGCCGAGATGTAGCAGTTCCGGATCGGGTGCCGGAGCAGTCCCGCCCGCACGAGCGCTGCGAGATCACGACGTCCGACCCCGTTCTCTGCCGCTGTCCGCGCAGTGAACGGAACGCTGGTAGGCAAGGGGAAGGTGTCGTCGAGGAACGGCCGGTGCAGCCATGGTGTGAGGTCCATCCCGCTCGTGTGCCCAGCCCGTACGACCGATGAACACGTGCGCCATCGCCTGTGGAGAACTTGCACTCAAGCGTCGGCTCGACGCGCTCAGCGTGCGCACAAGCGTCAGCTCGCCACTGCCCGCGTGTGCACAAGCGTCAGGTCGGCAAGCCCGACGCGGCGGGGGCGTCGAGCCACCAGACGGTCTCGTCGCCGCGTACGCCGCGGGCGGGGGTCTCCTCGATCGAGCCGTCGGGAGCGAGGGCGCGGGCGACGGCGTCGGCCTTGCCCTCGCCGCTGGCGATGAACCAGACGGCGCGGCAGCGGTCCATCGCCTCGAAGGTCAGGGTCACCCGGTCGGGCGGCGGCTTGGGGGAGTCGTGGACGGCGACGGCGATCGCGTCGCGGGCCTCGAGCACCGGGTGGCCGGGGAACAGCGAGGCGCAGTGGCCGTCCGGGCCGATGCCGAGCATCAGCACCTCGAAGAAGCCGGCGCCCTCCGAGCGCATCGTCGCGCTGTAGGCCTCGGCCGCCTCCTCCGCGGTCACGACCTCGTCGCTCGCCGGCACCTCGTGCACGTTGGCCTCGTCGATGCCGACGTGGTCGAGCAGCGCCTCGCGGGCCTGGCGCGCGTTGCGGTCCTCGGAGTCGCGCGGCACGAAGCGCTCGTCGCCCCACCAGAAGACGACCCGGGACCAGTCGACCGCCGAGTCCGGGGCACGCCGGGCCAGCTCGCGGTGGAGCTGGTCGGCGATCGATCCGCCGGTGAGCCCGATCTGGGGCACCTCGCCCCGAGCCTGCGCGGCCTCGAGGCGGTCGAGCAGCGCGGAGGCGACGTCCCCGACGAGGACGTCGGCGTCGTCGTGACGGCGTACGTCGGGCGCGGTCACTTCTTGCTCCTGAGCTTCACCAGCCGGGCGGCGGTCGCTGCGTAGATGTCGTCCTCGTCGAGCCGGCGCAGCTCCTCGGCGAGGAGGGCCGGGACCTCGCGTCGCTTGAGGGCGACCGGCCGGTCGGGCCGGCGGGGCGAGGTGAAGGTGGCGAGGCGGCCGTCGGCACGCGAGATGCGGATCGGTCCCTCCTTGGTCTCCATGCTGACCTCGGTGATGCCCGGTCCGTCCGAGATCCCGCGGGAGACATCGACCTTGAGCCGGTCGCAGAGCCAAGCGGCCAGCAGGTCGGCGCTGGGGCTGACCCGCTCGGCCGTCACCTTGGCTCCGGTGACCTTCAGCGGGTGCTGGTCGAGGGCGGCCGCGAGCAGGGCGCGCCACGGGGTGAGTCGCGTCCAGCTGAGGTCGGTGTTGCCCGGCGCGTAGACCTGGGCCTGCGTCAGCATCGCCGTCGACCTGCCGCGCGACACCGACGCGGAGTCCGTGATCCGCCGCTGGGCGAGCGCGCCCAGCGGGTCGGCGGCCGGGTCGGCGGGTGCAGCCGTCGGCCACCAGATGGCGACGGGGGAGTCGGGGAGCAGCAGCGGCAGCACGACGGACTCCGCGTGCTTGACCACCTCGCCCTTGAGCCGGATGAGCGCGGTCTCGCCGCCCCACCCGTCCCCGCTGCCGACCTGCGCGTTGACCTGGCCGGACCCGCGGGCGTCGCCGAGGATCACGCCGAGCACGCGCGAGGGGTGCTCGCGCGATGCTCGCTTGGCCGCAGTCATCGCCTCGGCGGCGTCCTCCTCGGGCGCGACGATGATCAGCGTCATGACCATGCCCATCGCGGGACTGCCGGCGCGGGTGCGGGCCCGCACGAACTCCGCGGCGATCTTGGACGAGTTGGTGTCGGTGAGCTCGATCATCTCGGGGTCCCCTCGATGTTGTTCGGCGGAGGAGCCGCTTGGGGTCCCCGCGGGAAAGTGGTCCGGGGGAGCGAAGCGGAGGAGGTCACTTTGTCGCGGGGTGAAGCGTTGCGGGAGGAGCAAGCGGCTTCGTGGGGTGAGGTCATGGTCACGGCCTCCTCCAGACGCGTCCGTCGCGGGCGAGCATCTTGTCAGCGGACTCGGGACCCCAGGTGCCCGACTCGTAGGGCTCCGGCCGCCCCTTCTTCGCCCAGTGGGCGATCACCGGGTCGAGCAGCTTCCACGAGAGCTCGACCTCCTCGTGGCGCGGGAAGAGCGGCGGGTCGCCGAGCAGGACGTCGAGGATGAGGCGTTCGTACGCCTCGGCGCTGGCCTCGGTGAACGAGCCGCCGTAGGCGAAGTCCATGTTGACATCGCGGATCTCCATCGCGGTGCCGGGCACCTTCGCGCCGAACCGCATCGTCATGCCCTCGTCGGGCTGCACCCGGATCACGAGCGCGTTCTTGGTCAGGTCCTCGGTCGCGGTCTGCGTGAACGGCAGGTGCGGCGCCCGCTTGAACACCACGGCGACCTCGGTCACGCGGCGGCCGAGCCTCTTGCCCGTCCGCAGGTAGAACGGGACGCCGGCCCAGCGCCGGGTGTCGACGTGGACGGTGATCGCGGCGAAGGTCTCGGTGGCGGACGTCTTCTTGATGCCCTCCTCCTCGGTGAACCCGATGACCTTCTCGCCGCCGGCCCAGCCCGGGGCGTACTGCCCGCGCGCGGTGGTGGTGTCGAGCCGCGGCGGCAGCTGCGCCGACCGCAGCACCTTCTGCTTCTCGATGCGCAGGCTCTCGGCGTCGAAGGCGACGGGCTCCTCCATCGCGACGAGCGCCATCAGCTGGAGGAGGTGGTTCTGGATCACGTCGCGCGCGGCGCCGATGCCGTCGTAGTAGCCGGCCCGGCCGCCGATGCCGATGTCCTCGGCCATCGTGATCTGCACGTGGTCGACGTAGTTGGAGTTCCAGATCGGCTCGAACATGTTGTTGGCGAACCGCATCGCCAGGATGTTCTGCACCGTCTCCTTGCCGAGGTAGTGGTCGATGCGGAAGATCGAGCCCGACGGGAAGACCTCGGCGAGCGTCTCGTTGAGCTCGCGCGCGGACTCGAGGTCGTGGCCGAACGGCTTCTCCACCACGACGCGCCGCCACTGGTCAGGGCCCTGCTCGGCGAGGCCGTGCTTCTTGAGCTGGCCCACCACCGTGCCGAAGAAGCCCGGCGGGATCGCCAGGTAGAACGCCATGTTGCCGCCGGTGCCTCGCAGCTCGTCGAGCTCCTCGACCGTGCGGCGGAGCTGCTCGAAGGCGTGGTCGTCGTCGAAGTTGCCGGGGACGAACCGGAAGCCCTCGGACAGCTGCTTCCACACCTCCTCACGGAACGGCGTACGCGCGTGCTCCTTGACCGCGTCGTGCACGATCTGCGCGAAGTCCTGGTCCTCCCAGTCGCGCCGGGCGAAACCGACGAGGCTGAAGCCGGGCGGCAGCAGGCCGCGGTTGGCGAGGTCGTAGATGGCCGGCATGACCTTCTTGCGCGACAGGTCGCCGGTGACCCCGAACAGCACCATGCCGCAGGGGCCGGCGATGCGGGGGAGCCGACGGTCCTGGGGGTCCCGGAGGGGGTTGGTGTAGCTCATCAGCCGCGGTGCTCCTGGTAGTAGCGGATCAGGGACTGGGTGGACGCGTCCTGCTCTGCGGCGACGGCAGCATCGCCCGACACCGCCGGGCGCAGCTCCTGGGCCAGCTGCTTGCCCAGCTCGACGCCCCACTGGTCGAAGCTGTCGATGCCCCACACGGCGCCCTGGACGAAGGTGATGTGCTCGTAGAGGGCGATCAGCTGGCCGAGCACCGACGGCGTCAGCGCCGGCGCCATGATCGACGTCGTCGGACGGTTGCCCGGGAAGGTCCTGGCCGACACGAGCTCCTCGTCGACGCCCTCCGCCCGCACCTCGTCGGCGGTCTTGCCGAAGGCGAGGGCCTTGGTCTGCGCGAAGAAGTTCGCCAGGAACAGCTCGTGGACGTCACTGTCCCCGTCCGTGAGGGCGTACGCCGGCCGCGCGAAGGCGATGAAGTCCGCCGGCACGAGCCGGGTCCCCTGGTGGATGAGCTGGTAGAAGGCGTGCTGGCCGTTGGTGCCCGGCTCGCCCCAGAAGACCTCGCCGGTGTCGTAGCCGACGGTCTCGCCGTCCCACCTCACGCCCTTGCCGTTGGACTCCATCGTGAGCTGCTGGAGGTAGGCCGGGAAGCGGTGCAGCAGCTGGGCGTAGGGGAGCACGGCGTGGGTGTGGGCGCCGAGGAAGTTGGTGTACCAGACGTTGAGGAGGCCCATCCGCAGCGGGACGTTGGCCTCGGCCGGCGCGGTGCGGAAGTGCTCGTCCATCGCGTGGAACCCGGCGAGCATGTCGGCGAAGTGGTCCTTGCCGACGGCGATGACCAGTGACAGGCCGATCGCGGAGTCCATCGAGTAGCGCCCGCCGACCCAGTCCCAGAAGCCGAACGCGTTGTCGGTGTCGATGCCGAAGTCGGCGACCTTGTCGAGCGCGGTCGAGACGGCGACGAAGTGCCGGGCGACCGCGGCGTCGGGGTCGGTGCCGGACGGCAGGTTGTCCAGCAGCCACGCCTTGCACAGCCGCGCGTTGGTCAGGGTCTCCAGCGTGCCGAAGGTCTTGCTGGAGACGATGAACAGCGTCGTCTCCGGATCGAGCCCCGCGAGCTTCTGGCCCGCGTCGGTCGGGTCGATGTTGCTGATGAAGCGGCAGGTCAGTCCGTCCTGCCGGTAGGGCTTGAGCGCCTCGTAGGCCATGACCGGGCCGAGGTCGGACCCGCCGATGCCGATGTTGACGACGGTCTCGATGCGCCGACCGGTGACACCGGTCCACTCGCCCGAACGCACGCGCTCCGCGAAGGCGTAGGCCCGGTCCAGCACCTCGTGCACGTCGGCGACGACGTCCTGCCCATCGACGGTGAGCGAGGCCGACGCCGGGAGTCGGAGGGCGGTGTGGAGCACCGCCCGGTCCTCGGTGACGTTGATGTGCTGACCGGCGAACATCGCGTCGCGGCGCGCGACCACCGAGACCTCGTCGGCGAGGGCGAGCAGGGCAGCCTCGACCTCCGCCCCCGCGAGGTTCTTCGACAGGTCGACGCGGAGGTCGGCCGCGGTCAGCGTTCGCTGCGCGACGAAGTCGGCGTCGGCCAGCTGCCCGCGGAGGTCAGGGGCGTACGAGCCGGCGAGCCGGTCCAGCTCGGCCCACGCCGCAGTGGTGCTGGGATCGACCGCCTCGCTCACTTCCGTGCGGCCTCGAGCGAGGCGCCGAGCGTGGTCTGGAGCTCGTCCCAGGCGACGAGGAACTTGTCGACGCCCTCCTTGATCAGCACCTCGATCACGTCGTCGTAGTCGATGCCCGCCTCTGCCAGCGCGTGCATGTGCGCGTGCGCGTCGTCGTAGAACGGACGGACGCGGTCCCCGCGCACCTCGCCGTGGTCGGCGACGGCGTCGAGGGTCTTCTCCGGCATGGTGTTGACGGTGTCCTCGACGACGAGGTCGACGACGTACATCGTGTCGTCGTAGTCGGGGTTCTTCACGCCGGTCGAGGCCCAGAGCGGGCGCTGCTTGCGGGCGCCCTCGGCCTCCAGGGCCTCCCAGCGCGGACCGCTGAAGAACTCCTCGTACATCTGGAACGCCAGACGGGCGTTGGCCACGCCGGCCTTGCCCTTGAGGTCCGCGTCGGTGCCCGGGCCCTCGGTCGTGGCGTCGAGGCGCTTGTCGATCTCGGAGTCGACGCGCGAGACGAAGAACGAGGCGACCGAGTGGATGTCAGCGAGCGCGTGGCCGTTGTCCTTGGCCTTCTCGAGCCCGGAGACGTAGGCCTCCATCACGTTCTTGTACTGCTCGAGGCCGAAGATCAGCGTCACGTTGACCGAGATGCCGGCGGCGATGGTCTCGGTGATCGCGGGCCAGCCCTCCTTGGTCCCGGGGATCTTGATGAGCAGGTTGGGCTGGTCGACGATCTTCCAGAGCTCGGCGGCCTCGGCCACCGTCTGCTCGGTGTCGTGGGCCAGACCGGGGGAGACCTCGATGGACACGCGTCCGTCGACTCCGTCAGTCGCGTCGAAGACCGGACGCAGGACCTTGCAGGCCTCGCGCACGTCGTCGGTGGTGATCGTCTGGGTGGCCTTCTCGACGTCGGCACCGGCCGCGGCGAGCTCGCGCACCTGCGGGTCGTAGCGCTCGCCGTCCGCCAGCGCGGCCTGGAAGATCGCGGGGTTCGACGTCACCCCGACCACGTGCTTGTTCTGCACCAGGTCGGCGAGGTTGCCCGTCTCCAGGCGCTCACGCGACAGGTCGTCGAGCCAGATGGACACCCCGGCGTCGGCCAGGTCCTTCAAGCGGTCGTTCATGTGGTTCCTCTCGTAGAGGTGGTCTGGGTGGGTCAGGCGGTGACGACGGCGACGCTGTCGCGTGCGGCGTCGGCGACGGCCTGGGCGGTGATGCCGAACTCGGTGTAGATCCGGGCGTAGTCGGCGGATGCGCCGTAGTGCTCGATCGAGACGATGCGGCCGTTGTCGCCGACGAACTCACGCCAGCCCTGCTTGACGCCGGCCTCGACGGAGACGCGGGCCTTGACGGTGGGCGGGAGGACGGTGTCGCGGTAGGCCTGGTCCTGGTCCTCGAACCACTCGAGGCACGGCAGCGACACGACGCGCGCGGAGATGCCGTCCTCGGCGAGGAGGGTGCGAGCCTCGACGGCGAGCTGGACCTCCGAGCCGGTGCCGATGAGGATCACGTCGGGCGTGGCCTTCTCGGAGTCGATGAGGACGTAGCCCCCGCGGGCCACCCCCTCGGTCGACATGAACCCGTCCTCGTCGCGCGGGAAGACCGGCACGTTCTGCCGGGTCAGCACCAGGGCGGCCGGGCGGTCCGTGTGTCCGAGGATGGTCTGCCAGGCGGCGGCGGTCTCGTTGGCGTCCGCAGGGCGTACGACGTCGAGGCCGGGCATGGCGCGCAGGGCCGCGAGGTGCTCGATCGGCTGGTGCGTGGGGCCGTCCTCGCCCAGGCCGATGGAGTCGTGGGTCCAGACATAGGTCACCGGCAGCTTGCTCAGCGCCGCCACGCGCACCGAGCCGCGCATGTAGTCGGAGAACGTCAGGAACGTCCCGCCGAACACCCGGGTCAGGCGGTCGGCCGCGATGCCGTTCATGATCGCGCCCATCCCGTGCTCGCGGATGCCGAAGTGCAGGACGCGGCCGGCGTGCGGGTCGGTGCTCCACTCGCCGACCTCGGCGACCACAGGGCCGACCGAGGGAGCGCTGGTGATGGTCGTGTTGTTGGAGCCGGCGAGGTCGGCCGAGCCGCCCCACAGCTCCGGCAGGACCGGGGCGAGGGCGTTGATGACCTTGCCGGACGCGGCCCGCGTGGCGACGCCCTTCTCGTCGGCGGGGAAGGTGGGAAGCGCGTCGGCGAGGTCGTCGGGCATCGCCCGACGCTTGAGCCGCTCCAGCAGCTCGGCCGACTTCTTGTGGCTCGAGGACCAGGTCGCGTAGCGCTCGTTCCACTCCGTCGACCACGCCGAACCCCGCTCGCGCAGCTCGCGGGTGCGCTCGAGGACACCTGACGGGACCTCGAAGGTCTGCGCGGGGTCGAACCCGAGGACCTCCTTGGTCGCGGCGACCTCCTCGGGGCCGAGCGCGCTGCCGTGGGCGGCCTCGGTGCCCTGCGCGTTCGGGGCGGGCCAGGCGATCACCGTGTCGAGGACGATGATCGACGGCTTGTCGCGGACGGCGTGCGCCGCGCGGATCGCGGCGTAGAGCGCGGGGACGTCCTCGACGTACTTCTTGCCGCCGTTGGTCCAGTCGACGTTCTGCACGTGCCAGCCGTAGGCCTCGTAGCGGGCGGCGACGTCCTCGGTGAACGCGATGTCGGTGTCGCCCTCGATCGAGATCCGGTTGCGGTCGTAGATCATCGTGAGGTTGCCGAGCTGCTGGGTGCCGGCGATCGAGGAGGCCTCGGAGCTGACGCCCTCCTCGAGGTCGCCGTCGGAGGCGACGACGTAGACCTGGTGGTCGAAGAGGCCCTCGCCCGCCCCGGCCGTCGGGTCGAGGAGGCCGTGGATGCGGCGGTTCGACAGGGCCATGCCGACGGCGTTGCCGACGCCCTGGCCGAGCGGCCCCGTCGTCACCTCGACGGCAGCGGTGTGGCCGAGCTCGGGGTGGCCGGGGGTCTTGGAGCCCCAGGTGCGCAGCGCCTTGAGGTCGTCGAGCTCGAGGCCGAAGCCGCCGAGGAAGAGCTGGGTGTAGAGGGTGATCGAGCTGTGCCCGCAGGACAGCACGAACCGGTCGCGGGCGACCCACTCGGGGTCGGCCGGGTCGTGCCGCATGACCTTCTGGAACAGCAGGTACGCCACCGGCGCCAGGCTCATGGCCGTGCCGGGGTGGCCGTTGCCCACCTTCTGGACGGCGTCCATCGCCAGGACCCGGGCCGTGTCGACCGCCTTGTCGTCGGTGGCGTCCCACTCGAGGGTGGCGGGCAGGGCGGACTTCGTGGTCAACACAGTTCCTCTCGGTGGAGTGCAACGGGGAACACAGGCCCCTCGACTGCGAGCCTAGCGCCGTGCCCGAGTAGACTCGACCCCACCCGAGGGTGCCTCCGGACGCTGCGACGACAGGCGTTGAAACCCCTCGGTTCCCACGATGTACCCGTCTCATCCGCACCCTTCCCGCGAGGTCCCCTCCGTGTCCCAAGCAGGTCCGCACGCCGACGCCTCAGCGCGGCCGTCGGACGGCGACGGCGCGGGCGTCCCCGGTCCCGAGTCCACGACGTGGCGCGACGTCGTCGGGGCCTACGTCGGCCTGACGAAGCCGCGGGTCATCGAGCTGCTCCTGCTGACGACCGTCCCGGTCATGTTCTTCGCGGACCGTGGCATCCCGGACCTGATGCTCGTCGTGTGGACCGTCATCGGCGGCACGCTGTCGGCGGGCTCTGCGTCGGCCTACAACTGCGTCTACGACCGTGACATCGACGAGCAGATGCGGCGGACCCGGCGCCGGGCCCTGCCGCGGCACATCGTCACCGCGCGCTCGGCCCTGGTCTTCGCCACCGTGCTCGCAGTCGTCTCGACCGCGGTGCTCTGGTGGGGGGTCAACGGTCTCTCCGCGGCGCTCTCGCTGGGCGCCAACGCGTTCTACGTCTTCGTCTACACGATGCTGCTCAAGCGCCGCACGACCCAGAACATCGTCTGGGGCGGGCTGGCGGGCTGCTTCCCGGCCCTGATCGGCTGGACGGCCGTCACCGGTGAGCTCGCCTGGACACCGGTCGTGCTGTTCCTCGTCGTGTTCTTCTGGACGCCGCCGCACACGTGGGCGCTGGCGCTGCGCTACCGCGAGGACTACCGCAACGTCGACGTCCCGATGCTCCCGGTGGTCAAGCCGGCGGCCGAGGTCGGACGCCAGGTCGTCCTCTACAGCTGGGTGATGGTGGCGACGTCGCTGGCGCTCTGGCCGGTCGCCGGCACCAGCCTCGTCTACCCGGTCGCGGCGGCCGTCCTCGGCGCCGTCTTCCTCGTCGAGGCGCACCGGATGTGGCGGCGCGCGAAGACCTCGGACGCGCTCTCGGAGATCAACCCGATGCGCCTCTTCCACGCCTCCAACCTCTACCTCTCGCTGCTCTTCGTGGCCGTCGCACTGGATCCGCTGCTCGGACGCTGACAATCTCTTGAGACGTTGTCCCGGGTCTGCGAAGACTCTGGGCGTCTTCTTGAGACGTTGCCCCGTGCCCGGCCCGTGCCGATCTCGTTCAATCGAAGACCGGGGTGGGCATCAGGGCCTGCCCCTGACTTTGGGGAGCACCAGGACAATGACTTCAGTGGCAACACGCGGCAACCGCGCCGTGTCGAGAGCGGTGACGCTCGTCCTCGCGGTGGGCTTCGCCGTCGTGGGCGTGGCGGGGGCCGCGAGCGCCCACCACAACACGGTGACCGGCACGGTGACGTGCAAGTCGGGTGGCGGCTGGACCGTGACCTGGACCGTGCAGAACAGCGAGACCATCTCGGAGACGATCACCCAGTCCAACCGGACGTCCGTGATCCCGGTCGGCACGGTGATCGCGGGTTCGCAGAAGAAGACCGTGACCGAGACGGTGACCACGAAGCCGACCTCCGCGATCAACCTCACGGTTAAGGGCAAGTGGGTCCGCGACGGCCAGAACATCTACTCGACCAATGGCGACTCGGTCGAGGTCAGCGAGTTCAGCGACGGCTGCAACGTCACCACCGTGACCGCGCCGACCGTGCCGGTGATCGACGACTGCGGCCCGAACAACGCCCACTTCGGCACGGTTCCGTCGGGCCCGTGGACCTCGAAGCTCAACCCCGACGGCAGCATCACCATCACCGCCAACCCGGGCTACAAGTTCACCAACGGCCAGACCTCGGTGACCTACCCCAAGCCGACCGACAGCAACGCTCCGTGCCCCGTGGGGATCCCCCAGGTGCCGGTCATCGACGACTGCGGTCCTGGCAATGCGCGCTACGGCACGGTGCCGAGCGGCCAGTGGACGTCGGTGGTCAACCCCGACGGCAGCATCACGATCACGGCCGACGCGGGCTACTCGTTCCCGAACGGCCAGACCACGGTGAAGCTGCCGGTGCCGACCGACAGCAACACGCCGTGCCCAGCCGTCGTGCCGACGGTGCCGGTGATCGATGACTGCGGTCCTAGCAACGCGCGCTACGGCACGGTGCCGAGCGGTCCGTGGACGTCGGTGGTCAACCCCGACCGCAGCCTGACGATCACGGCCGACACCGGCTACGCGTTCCCCGGCGGTCAGGCAGCAGTGACCCTTCCGGCGCCTGCCGACAGCAACGTCGCGTGCCCGGTGGTGACGCCCCCGGTCGTCACCCCGCCCGAGGTCCTGCCCGCGCAGGTGCTCGTCGTGAAGGCCGGCGCGCGCCGCATCGACAAGTGCGGTCGCCAGGGTGACCTCTTCAAGGTCGCGAAGAAGTCCGGCGTCGTCTACACGGTCAAGGGCAAGGTGCTGCGCCAAGGCGTCTGGCTGAAGGCACGCACCCGCACGGTGAAGGTCCGCGCGAGCGCGGCCGACGCGTCGTACCGCCTCCGGGGCAAGTCCGTGTGGAAGCTCTCGTTCACCAACAGGTCGTGCGCGAAGGCTCCCGAGGTCGCGCCGAGCACCGGATCGTGATGCGACGCACCGTCGCCGCGATCACGCTCTGCGCGTCGGTGCTCCTGCCCGCCGGTCAGGGTGCGGCACTCGCTGCCGCCCCTGACCGGCTCACGATCGCCCGCACCGGGACCGACGCCGTGGTCGTCGAGGTGGCGTCGCGGGGCGACACGCTCGCGGTCGGCTCGCGGCTCCGTGGCACGGTCTACACCTGGTCGAAGGGCGACCCGCCCTGCGACCCCAGCGGGAGCACCGTGTACGCCGGCCACGCCTGGCGGGCCGGCCACGGTGTCGCCGACAGGTGGGGGCAGCTGCGCCCGGGCGACCGGATCAAGGTCGCCGGCTGCCGGTTCGAGGTGACCCGACGGGAGTACTGGCCGGCCAGGCGCCGGATGGGGCACCTCTACTCGGTGTCCGGACCGCCACGGATCGTGCTGGTGGGCTGCAAGGCCGACGACTACAGCAAGCGGACCGTGGTGTTCGCCCGCAAGCTCGGACGCAGCTGAGCCCGAGTCCGGGTCCGGGTCGTCAGGGAAGGCGCGTGGCCGCCCTCGGCTGCTCCTGCCCGTCCGCGCGCGCCTCGTGGTGCGCGTGGTGGGGCAGGACGGCCAGGGCGATCCGGGCCAGCCCGGCGGCGAGCAGGGCGGCGCCCAGCATGTGCAGGGCGACCAGGCCGACCGGCAGGTCGAGCCAGTACTGCACCCAGCCGAGCACGCCCTGCAGCACCTCGATGAGCAGCACCAGGCCGGTGACGCGGGCGAGCCACGGGTGGCCACCGCGCAGGGCCACCACGAGCAGCGCGACGGTCAGCGCCACCAGCACGTAGACGGCGTACGCGTGCACGTGCGAGACGGTGGCCGGGTCCAGACCGTTGCGGGGCGACTCGGTGTCACCGGCGTGGGGCCCGGCGCCCGTGACGACCGTGCCGAGGTAGAGCACGACCCAGCCGCTCACGAGCGTCGCCCACGCCAGCGCGCGCGGCAGGGGAGGGGCAGCCGTGCGGTCCGGGCTGCGCAGCTCGTCGACCAGCGCCACGCAGACCATGATCATCGCCATCGACAGCAGGAAGTGGCCCGCGACGATCCACGGGTTGAGGTCGGTCAGGACGGTGATGCCACCGATGACGGCCTGCAGCGGGATGCCGAGGCCGATCACGAGCGAGAGCCGCGTCGCCCGGCGGTGGGCGGCTCCGAGCGCCGCGAGGAAGCAGAGCACGGCGATCGCTGCGAGCGCGAAGGTCAACATCCGGTTGCCGAACTCGATGACGCCGTGGACGCCGAGCTCGCCATGGGCGACGTAGGACTCGTCGGAGCAGCGCGGCCACGTCGGGCACCCGAGGCCAGAGCCGGTGAGGCGTACGGCGGCACCGGTCACCACGATGCCGATGTTGGCGACGAGGTTCGCGAGCGCCAGGGGCCAGAGGTGGCGCGAGAGGCGTTGCAGGACTACGGACACGGTCACTCCCACCTGAAGGTCCGGGCGGTCAGGACGGTGCCCACGGCCGCCCAGACGGCGAGCACGAGGAGGGACCGTACGTCGACGGTCGCGTCGACCAGCGCGGAGCGCAGGGCCTCGCCGAGCGCGCCCGAGGGGAGCCACTGGATCACGGTCCCCGCGGAGCCGTAGGTCGTCGTCGGCAGCACGACGCCACCGCCCGCCATCAGCAGCAGGTAGACCAGGTTGGCGAGGGCGAGGGTGGCCTCGGCCCGCAGCACGCCCGCGACGAAGAGACCGAGGGCGGCGAAGGCCGCCGTGCCGAGGGCGACCGCCAGGACCAGCGCGAGGATGGACGTGGGCGGGTGCGCGAGGGAGGGCCGCCAGCCCAGAGCGAGGCCCACGACGACCAGCACCACGAGCTGGAGGGCGACGACGTTGAGGAGCGCGACGACCTTGCCCAGCAGCAGGCCGTGCCGGGGGAGGGGCGAGGACCCCAGGAGCTTGATCACGCCGTAGCGACGCTCGAAGCCGGTCGCGATCGCGATGGAGGTGAAGGCGGTGGACATCACGGCGAGCGCGAGCACACCCGGGGTCAGGACGTCGACCGCCCGGTGCCCGTCGAGGTCGAGGCCGAGCCGTCCCGCGGCTGCCACGCCGCCGACGAGGACGATGACCGGGATCACGATGGCGAGCAGCAGCTGCTCGCCGTTGCGCAGCATCAGCCGCGCCTCCATCCGGGCCTGTGACAGGACCATGCGCGACAGCGGGGCGGCGCCGGGTGCCGGTGTGAACGTCGCGCTCATGTGGCGAGCTCGCGTCCGGTGAGCTCGAGGAAGACGTCCTCCAGGTTGCGCTGACCGAGGTTGAGCGTCTCGGGCAGGACGTCGTGCTCCTCGCACCAGCGGGAGACCCGGCCGAGGGTCATCGAGTCGGCCGGTCCGTGGATCAGCATGCTGACCTCGTCGAGCTGGCGGACCTCGGTGTCGGGGCCGAGCTCGGCACGCAGCGACTCGGGTGCGCCGTCCGGGAAGGGGCGGTTGACGACCAGCCGGATGGTCGCGGAGCGGCCCTCGCGGGTCAGCTCGCCGGGCGTCCCGCTCGCGATGACGCGCCCGCGGTCGATGATGTGGATCCGGTCGGCGAGGTGCTCGGCCTCGTCCATGTGGTGGGTCGTGAGCACGACGGTCACGCCGTCCGCGCGCACCTCCTCGAGCAGCTCCCACGTCGTACGCCGCGCGGCCGGGTCCATGCCCGCGGTCGGCTCGTCGACGAAGACCAGCTCGGGTCGACCGACGAGGGCGATCGCCAGGCCGAGCCGCTGCTGCTGGCCGCCCGAGAGGCGGCGGTAGGGCGTACGCCCGCAGTCGGCCAGGCCGAGCCGCTCGCCGAGCATCGCCGTGTCGAGCGGGTGCGCGTGCAGCGAGGCCATGTGCTCGAGCATCTCGTGGGCGCGCACGCCGCTCCACGCACCACCGGCCTGCAGCATCACGCCGATGCGGGGCAGGAGGTCGGCGCGGTCGCGCTGCGGGTCGAGCCCGAGCACGCGGACGGTCCCCTGCTGCGGGACGCGGTAGCCCTCGCAGGTCTCGAGCGTGGTGGTCTTCCCGGCGCCGTTGGGACCGAGGACGGCGGTGATCGACCCGCGGGCCACCTCGAGCGAGAGCCCGTCGACAGCGACCTTGTCGCCGTAGCGCATCACCAGCCCGTCGACCGTGACGGCAGGCGTAGCGGTGGACACCCGGTCAGTCTAGGGAGAGCTTCGCGATGTCCCTCGTCCGCGTCGACGAGACGGTCGTCACCCGGGCCCTTACACCCGCAGCAGTCGGTTTCGCATCCTTTTGTGTGAAGTTCTCGCCCGGCCCCTTGACTGGTCGGCTGCGATGGCCTTGTGTGAGTTGGCCCACGCGCGTCGAGACCCGGCGACTGGGCGAGCTGGCGAGCTGGTCGCCAGCGCCATCCCCCGGAGGAATTACGTGTCGATCCACCTGACCGGGCGAGCCGCGCGACGCGGTCTCGCCGTCCTGACCACAGCCGCCGTGGTGTGCGGCGTGGCAGCAGGCGTTCCCAGCGCCAACGCCGCCACCAAGAAGAACGACCGCTCCATCGCCACCCGGACCGCCCCCAAGGCCTCCACCCTCGACGCCGGTCGCTACGTCGTCGTGCTCAACGACGCCGCCGCCGCGCGCTACGACGGAGGCGTCGCCGGTCTGAAGGCGACCGCGGCTGCGCCCGGGAAGTCCTTCGACGCCCGGTCGGACAAGGTCACCGCCTACCAGGCATACCTGACGAAGCGCCAGAACAGCATCGCCTCCCGCGTCGGTGCCGACGTGATGACGCGCTCGACGCTCGCCGCCAGCTCGTTCACCTCGCGCCTGACCGGCAAGCAGGCCACCGAGCTCTCGCAGTCCAAGGACGTCCTGATGGTCGTCAAGGACACGGCCTTCAGCCTCGACACGTACGCGTCCCCGACGTTCCTCGGGCTGGAGTCCGCGCCCGGAACCGGCACGGGCGGGGTCTGGCAGCAGCAGGGCGGCGTCGCCAAGGCCGGCGCCGGCACCGTGGTCGGCATCCTCGACTCGGGCATCTGGCCCGAGTCCGGCTCGTTCGCCGGCACCAAGATCGGCCGCAACCCGACCAGCGGATCCAGCCCCTACCGCAAGGGCAACCAGATCTTCTTCAAGAAGGCGGACGGCTCGACCTTCGTCGGCGAGTGCGAGCCCGGCGAGAAGTGGAACGTCGACGACTGCAACAGCAAGCTCATCGGTGCCCGCTACTACCCCGAGGCCTTCCTCGACAGCGTCAAGCCGCAGGACCGCTACGCGAACGAGTACATCTCGACCCGTGACGGTGACGGACACGGCTCCCACACCGCCAGCACCGCCGCCGGCAACTTCGGCGTCCCCGCGTCGGTCGAGGGCCGGAAGTTCGGCAACGTGAGTGGCATGGCTCCTGCCGCCAAGATCGCGGCCTACAAGGTCTGCTTCAGCGACAACGACCCCGACACGGGCGGGTGCTACACCTCCTCGACGCTGGACGCGGTCGACGACGCGATCCTCGACGGCGTCGACGTCATCAACTACTCGATCTCGGGAGCGACCGACACAGTCGTCGACGCGGTGGAGTTTGCCTTCCTCGGCGCAGCCGATGCAGGAATCTTTGTTGCCGCCTCGGCCGGCAACAGCGGACCGACCGCGTCGACCGTCGCCCACAACAGCCCGTGGATCACCACGGTGGCGGCGTCGACGCACGTGAACTACGAGAACACCGTGGTCCTCGGCAACGGCCAGAAGGTCAAGGGCGCGTCGATCGCGGACTCGCCGGTGCCGTCGACCCCGCTGGTGAGCTCCACGCTCGCCGGCGTCGCCGGTGCGGACGCCACCGCCCTGAACCTCTGCGGTCCCAACACCCTCGACCCGGCGAAGGTCACCGGCAAGATGGTCCTCTGCGTGCGTGGCACCTACGACCGCGTGGCCAAGAGCGCCGAGGTCAAGCGGGCCGGCGGTGTGGCCATGATCCTGGCCAACGCGACCACCGGCAGCCTCGACGCCGACTTCCACTCGGTGCCGACGGTCCACATCGACGACACGTCGGGCGCGGTCCAGGCCTACAGCAAGACCGCCGGCGCCACGGCGGCGTTCGAGCTCGGCAACAACGTCAGTCCCACGCCGATCCCGCAGATCGCCGGGTTCTCCTCGCGCGGTCCGGCCGTCGCCAACAGCTCCGACGTCATCAAGCCCGACATCTCGGCCCCCGGTGTCAGCGTGCTCGCAGCGGTGGCCCCGCCGTCGGGCGGTGGTCGCAGCTTCGACCTCTACTCCGGTACGTCGATGTCGAGCCCGCACGTCGCGGGCCTCGCCGCCTTCATCATGGGCAAGAACCCGACATGGACGCCGATGATGGTCAAGTCGGCCATGATGACGACGGCCTACGACCTCAAGAACGCGGACGGCTCGGACAACACCAACCCGTTCGACGAGGGTGCCGGACACGTGGACCCGAAGAAGTTCTTCGACCCCGGCCTGGTCGTCACTTCCGGCACGGCCGAGTGGCTGAGCTTCTTCGAGGGTCAGGGCTACGACTTCGGCCCGACCGTCTCGCCGATGGCCGCAACGGACCTCAACATCCCGTCGATGGCCAAGGGCCAGGTCACCTCCAGCGTCACGATCAAGCGCACGTTCACCGCACTGAAGGCCGGCACGTGGAGCGTCGCGGCCACGGTGCCCGGCTTCGACGTGAAGATCGACAAGCCGACGATCACCTTGGCGAAGGACGCCTCCGCGACGGTGACGTACACCTTCACCCGTACGGACGCGTTGCTCGGAAAGTTCTCGACCGGCTTCGCCACTCTGACGCCCGCGGGCGGCGGCAACGTCGTCCGGCTCCCGGTCGCGCTGCGGCCGGTGGCCGTCGCGGCTCCGGCCGAGGTCAAGGGCACCGGTGCCGCCGGCAGCGCCAAGGTCGACATCACGGCGGGCTTCACCGGTGACCTGGACGTCACGACCAGCGGTCTGGCCAAGGCGGTCACCAACGCGGGCACGCTCGCCGTGGGCGCCGCCTACACCGAGAAGGTCACGATCGCAGCGGGCACGAA
The DNA here is from genome assembly GCF_016735675.1 of Nocardioides baculatus. Classification (GTDB taxonomy): domain Bacteria; phylum Actinomycetota; class Actinomycetes; order Propionibacteriales; family Nocardioidaceae; genus Nocardioides; species Nocardioides baculatus. The sequence continues at coordinate 681,813 of NZ_JAERSG010000002.1, forward strand.
GTTCGCCCGCTTCGACGTGGATGCCACCAACGACGGGGCCGACCTCGACCTCTACGTCTACCGCCTGAACGCGGCCGGTCAGCCGGTTGCGCTCGCCGGGCAGTCGGCGACGGGCTCGGCGGACGAGCGCGTGACGCTCACCAACCCGACCGCGGCCGACTACCTGGTCGAGGTCGACGGCTACGCCGCAGCCAGCGGCGAGAGCGGCATCGCCTACCGCTACGACCGGTACGTGGTCACCGGCGCCACCACGCTCGGCGGATTCGCGGCCGACCCCAACCCGGTGCCGGTGGTCCAGGGCCAGCCCACGTCGTTCAACGCGGTCTGGTCCGGGCTCGACCCGGCGGCTCGCTACCTCGGCGTGCTGGAGTACGAAGGTGCGCTCGCGCCGACGTTCGTCACGGTGACCGTGCCGTGACCTGAGCACCAGCAGCACCACCAGCACGACCAGCTCGACCTGTCGGCGGGCGTGACTCCTCCAGGTGTCACGCCCGTCGGCGCGTCCGGGGGACGCACTTAGGCGACCCTTGCTTGAATGCCGGGAAGCATTAACGACACACTGTCGTTGTGGAATTCGTGAGGACACCGGTGGCACAGCGTGAGGGCGACGCCCCCACGCGTGACCGCGTGGCCCGCACGATCCTCGAGAACGGCCCGTCCACGGCCGCTGACCTGGCGGTCGCGCTCGACCTCACCCCGGCCGCTGTACGACGTCACCTCGACCACCTCGCCGCCGAGGGCGTCGTGGAGTCGCGCGACCAGAAGGTCTACGGCGCCCGCGGCCGCGGTCGTCCGGCGAAGGTGTTCGCCCTGACCGAGTCCGGACGCGACAGCTTCGACCAGCAGTACGACGACCTCGCCGTGCAGGCGATGCGCTTCCTCGCCGAGACCCAGGGCGAGGACGCCGTCCTCGAGTTCGCCCGCCGGCGGGTGGCGTTCGTCGAGCGCGACTACGCCGCGGTGACCGAGCTGGACCCCGACCTCAGCCCGGCCGAGGCGCTGGCCAGGGTGTTCACCCAGAACGGCTACGCCGCCTCGGTGCGTGACCTGCCGGCAGCCAACGGGCAGAGCGTGGGGGAGCAGCTGTGCCAGCAGCACTGCCCGGTCTCCCACGTCGCCCACGAGTTCCCCCAGCTGTGCGAGGCCGAGACCGAGGCGATCGCCGCGGTGCTCGGCACCCACGTCCAGCGGCTGGCGACCATCGCCCACGGCGACGGCGTCTGCACCACGTGCATCCCCCAGATCACCAAGCCTGCACCACAGCCCGCACCAATGAAGGAGAAGGCATGACCTCCATCGAAGAGCTCAACCCGTCGCTCAAGGGCATCGGCAACTACGAGTTCGGCTGGTCCGACTCCGACACCGCCGGTGCGACCGCGACGCGCGGCCTCAACGAGGACGTCGTGCGCGACATCTCGTCGAAGAAGTCCGAGCCGCAGTGGATGCTCGACCTGCGCCTGAAGGGCCTCAAGCTCTTTCACCGCAAGCCCATGCCCACGTGGGGCTCGGACCTGTCGACGATCGACTTCGACAACATCAAGTACTTCGTGCGCTCCTCGGAGAAGCAGGCCACCTCGTGGGAGGAGCTGCCCGAGGACATCAAGAACACCTACGACAAGCTCGGCATCCCGGAGGCGGAGAAGCAGCGCCTCGTGGCCGGCGTCGCCGCGCAGTACGAGTCCGAGGTCGTCTACCACTCGATCCGCGAGGACCTCGAGGAGAAGGGCGTCATCTTCGTCGACACCGACACCGCGCTGAAGGAGCACGAGGACCTCTTCAAGGAGTACTTCGGCACCGTCATCCCGGTCGGTGACAACAAGTTCGCCGCGCTCAACACCTCGGTGTGGTCGGGCGGCTCGTTCATCTACGTGCCGAAGGGTGTGCACGTCGACATCCCGCTCCAGGCCTACTTCCGGATCAACACCGAGAACATGGGCCAGTTCGAGCGGACGCTGATCATCGTCGACGAGGACGCCTACGTGCACTACGTCGAGGGCTGCACCGCGCCGATCTACTCCTCGGACTCGCTGCACTCCGCCGTCGTGGAGATCATCGTCAAGAAGGGCGGCCGCTGCCGCTACACGACCATCCAGAACTGGTCCAATAACGTCTACAACCTCGTCACCAAGCGCGCGACCTGCGAGGCCGGCGCGACGATGGAGTGGGTCGACGGCAACATCGGCTCCAAGGTGACGATGAAGTACCCCGCCATCTACCTGATGGGCGAGCACGCCAAGGGCGAGACGCTGTCGATCGCCTTCGCGGGCGAGGGCCAGCACCAGGACGCCGGCGCCAAGATGGTGCACGCCGCGCCCCACACGTCGAGCTCGATCCTGAGCAAGTCCGTCGCACGCGGCGGTGGTCGTACGTCCTACCGCGGCCTGATCCAGGTCAACGAGGGCGCCTACGGCTCGAAGTCCAACGTGCTGTGCGACGCGCTGCTGGTCGACCAGATCAGCCGCAGCGACACCTACCCCTACGTCGACATCCGCGAGGACGACGTGTCGATGGGCCACGAGGCGAGCGTCTCGAAGGTCTCCGACGACCAGCTCTTCTACCTCATGTCGCGCGGCATGGAGCAGGACGAGGCGATGGCGATGATCGTGCGTGGCTTCGTCGAGCCGATCGCCAAGGAGCTGCCGATGGAGTACGCCCTCGAGCTCAACCGCCTGATCGAGCTGCAGATGGAGGGCGCGGTCGGCTGATCGCCGACCCGTCGCCCACGCCCGTACGTAGAAAGTAGAGCTTTGACCGTCACCACCGAATCCGTCCGCTCCGCCCTGGAGCAGGCCGCACCCGAGCGGAACAAGATCGAGAGCCACCTCAACCCGGTGGGCTCCTTCGACGTCGCTGACCACCCCGTGCCCACCGGCCGCGAGGAGATCTGGCGCTTCTCGCCGCTCAAGCGGCTCAAGGGCCTGCACGCCGAGGCGCCGTTCAACCCCAGCACCACCTCGTGCACGTGGAACACCCCCGAGGGCGTCCGCATCGAGGGCGTCAGCGGCGACGAGGCCCGGTCCCTGCGCGGGATCAGCGGCCTGGTGCCCAACACGCGCTTCGCGGCGCGGGTGCTGGCCGAGGTGCCGGCGTCGCTGCTCGTCGACGTGCCGGCCGACCTCGAGGTCGCCGAGCCGATCGTCGTCTCGCTCGACGGCGAGGACGCCTCCAACACCGAGGCCGGCCACGTGGCGATGCGCTTCGGTGCCCACAGCAAGGCGATCGTGGTGATCAACCACGAGGGCTCCTCGGCCATGGCCGCAGTCGTCGAGATCGTCGTGGGCGACGGTGCCGACGTGACGGTGGTGTCGATCCAGGACTGGGCCGACGACGCCGTGCACCTCGCGCACCACCAGGCGCGGGTCGGGCGCGACGCGACCTACAAGCACGCGGCGATCTCCTTCGGCGGCGACGTCGTACGCATGGACGCCAACGTGACCTACGACGGTCCCGGTGGCTCCGCCGAGCTGCTCGGGCTCTACTTCGCCGACGCCGGCCAGCACATCGAGCACCGGCTGTTCGCCGACCACAACGCGCCGCACACCAAGAGCAACGTGGTCTACAAGGGAGCCCTGCAGGGCGAGGGTGCCCACACGGTCTGGATCGGCAACGTCCTGATCCGCAAGGTGGCCGAGGGCATCGAGACCTACGAGGAGAACCGCAACCTGGTGCTCACCGACGGCTGTCGTGCCGACTCGGTCCCCAACCTGGAGATCGAGACCGGTGAGATCGAGGGCGCCGGCCACGCCTCGGCGACGGCCCGCTTCGACGACGAGCAGCTCTTCTACCTCCAGTCGCGTGGCATCTCGGAGAAGGAGGCGCAGCGCCTGGTGGTGCACGGCTTCTTCAACGACCTGATCCGCCAGGTCGGCGTGCCCTCGATCGAGGAGCGCCTGCTGTCCACGGTCGAGGCCGAGCTCGCGAAGAACGTCCTCAAGGACCTCGCCGCGTTCGGACAGGACGACTGATGGCGTTCGAGCGCGCCTGCGCACTGGACGAGATCCAGTCCGACAAGGCCCTGGCGGTCACCCTCGGGCGCTACGACATCGCGATCGCCCGCGACGGCGACGAGGTCTTCGCCATCGAGGACACCTGCAGCCACGCCGAGGTCGCCCTCAGCGAGGGCGAGGTCGAGCAGACCGACGGCGGCTGCCAGATCGAGTGCTGGCTGCACGGGTCGATGTTCGACCTCCGCACCGGCAAGCCCACCAACTTCCCGGCGACCGAGCCGGTCGCCACCTTCCCCGTCGACGTACGCGGCACCGAGGTGTTCGTCGACACCGAGACCACCCTGAACGGAGTCACCCCCGCATGAGCAAGCTCGAGATCACTGACCTGCACGTCACCGTCGACACCGAGGACGGCCCCAAGGAGATCCTCAAGGGCGTCACGCTGACGATCGCCGACGGCGAGACCCACGCGATCATGGGTCCCAACGGCTCCGGCAAGTCGACGCTGGCCTACTCCATCGCCGGCCACCCCAAGTACGCGATCACCGGCGGCACGGTGACCCTCGACGGCCAGGACGTCCTCGCGATGTCCGTCGACGAGCGCGCCCGCGCCGGCATGTTCCTCGCCATGCAGTACCCCGTCGAGGTCCCGGGCGTCTCGGTGTCCAACTTCCTGCGCACCGCGAAGACCGCCATCGACGGCGAGGCCCCCAAGCTCCGCACGTGGGTCAAGGACGTCAACGCCGCGCTCGAGCAGCTCAACCTCGACCCGTCGTTCGGCACCCGCAACGTCAACGAGGGCTTCTCCGGTGGTGAGAAGAAGCGCCACGAGATCGCGCAGCTCGAGCTGCTCGACCCGAAGGTCGCGATCCTCGACGAGACCGACTCGGGCCTCGACATCGACGCGCTGAAGGTCGTCTCCGAGGGCGTCAACCGGTTCCGTGCGCGTGAGGGCAAGGGTGTCCTGCTGATCACCCACTACACCCGCATCCTGCGCTACATCGAGCCCGACTACGTCCACGTCTTCGTCGACGGCAAGGTCGCCGAGTCCGGCGGCAAGGAGCTCGCCGACCAGCTCGAAGCAGAGGGCTACGACCGCTACCTGAAGGCCAACGCCTGAGGTCTCGGGGCTCGCTGCGCTCGCACCTCAACCACCGATTGCTGGCAGGAAAGGAAGACCGATGGAAGGACTGCTCCCGGATCTCGACGTGATCCGCAAGGACTTCCCCATCCTCGAGCGCGTGCTCGCGGGCGGGCAGCCGCTGGTCTACCTCGACAGCGCCAACACCTCGCAGAAGCCGCAGGTCGTCATCGACACGATGGTCGACCACCTCGAGCGGCACAACGCCAACATCGCCCGCGCCATGCACCAGCTCGGCGCGGAGTCGACGGAGGCCTACGAGGGCGCCCGCGACAAGGTGGCGACGTTCCTCAATGCGCCGTCGCGCAATGAGATCGTCTTCACCAAGAACGCCACCGAGGCGCTCAACCTGCTGGCCCGCACGATCGACCTCGGTCCCGGCGACAACGTCGTGATCACCGAGATGGAGCACCACTCCAACATCGTGTCGTGGCAGCTGGCGTGCGAGCGCTCGGGTGCGGAGCTGCGCTGGTTCGGGCTGACCGACGACGGCCGGCTCGACCTCAGCAACGCCGACCAGCTGGTCGACGAGCACACCAAGGTGCTGGCCTTCACGTGGGTCAGCAACATGCTCGGCACGATCAACCCGGTCACCGACCTCGTCGCTCGGGCGAAGGCGGTCGGGGCGCTGTCGGTCATCGACGCCTCGCAGGCCGCGCCTCAGCTCACGGTCGACGTCCAGGCCGTCGGCTGCGACTTCCTGGTCTTCACCGGCCACAAGGTCTGCGGCCCGACGGGCATCGGCGTGCTGTGGGGCCGCGAGGAGCTGCTCAACGAGCTGCCGCCCTTCCACGGCGGCGGCGAGATGATCGAGACGGTCACCATGGCACGGTCGACCTACGCCAAGGCGCCGCACCGCTTCGAGGCCGGCACCCCGCCGATCGTCGAGGCCGTCGGGCTGGGCTGTGCGGTCGACTACCTCGGCCACATCGGGCTCGACGCGATCCACCGCCACGAGCTGGCGATCACGGCGTACGCCCTCGAGGGCCTGCAGTCCGTCCCCGGCGTGACGATCCTCGGCCCGCTCGACGCGGCCGAGCGCGGCGGTGCGATCTCCTTCGAGCTCGACGGCGTGCACCCCCACGACATCGCACAGGTCCTCGACTCGCGCGGCGTCGCCGTGCGCGCCGGGCACCACTGCGCCAAGCCCGCGCACGCGCGGTTCGGCGTGCAGAGCACGACGCGGATGTCGTCCTACCTCTACACGACGCCCGCCGAGATCGATGCGCTCGTCGAGGGCCTCCACCACACCCGCAGCTACTTCAAGGTGGGATGACGATGAGCGCTGAGCTCGACAACCTGTACCAGGAGATCATCCTGGACCACTACAAGAACCCTCACCACAAGGGACTCCGCGACCCGTTCGAGTCCGAGGTGCACCACGTCAACCCGACCTGCGGCGACGAGGTGACCCTCCGGGTGCACCTGGCCGACGGTGTGGTCGAGGACGTGTCCTACGACAGCGTCGGCTGCTCCATCTCGCAGGCGTCGGCGTCGGTGATGGCCGACCTCGTGATCGGCAAGCCGGTCGACGAGGCGATGTCGATCCACCAGACCTTCCTCGAGCTCATGCAGGGCAAGGGGAACGTCGAGCCCGACGAGGACGTCCTCGAGGACGGGATCGCCTTCGCCGGTGTCGCCAAGTTCCCCGCGCGCGTGAAGTGCGCACTGCTCTCCTGGATGGCGTGGAAGGACGCGACCACCCAGGCCCAGACTGAAGGAGTCAGCTCATGACCGAGTCCCCGCACGTCGACCACGGCGACCTCCCCGAGGTGCCCGAGGCTGGCCAGACCGGCGGCGGCACGTCGACCGTCACCATCGACGACGTCACCGAGGCGATGAAGGACGTCGTCGACCCCGAGCTCGGCATCAACGTCGTCGACCTCGGACTCGTCTACGGCGTCCACATCGACGAGGGCTCCAACGCCGTCCTCGACATGACGCTCACGTCAGCCGCCTGCCCGCTGACCGACGTGATCATGGACCAGACCAACCAGGCCCTCGAGGGGCTCGTCAACGACGTGGCCATCAACTGGGTCTGGATGCCGCCGTGGGGTCCCGACAAGATCACCGACGACGGCCGCGAGCAGCTGCGCGCCCTCGGCTTCAACGTCTGAGGTCGGGCACGCGCGCAGCGCGTGACCGAACCCGACGAGCTTGAGGGAGCCCCGCCTGCGAGGTCGTGACGGGCGGCTCGAAACCTGTCTGACCTCGCGGTCCGCGGGAGCGGTGGCCCAGCGACGTTCTGCGGCCCTCGAACGTGGCTCGACCACCGCCCGCCCGCGTGTCGCAGTACGACGCGCCGGCGGGCGGTGTCGTACCCACACTTTGGCGGCGCAGAAGGTGGCTGGACCACCGCTGGAAGATCGGCGGTGAGGGCAGGTCAGTCGCCGGCGCGCGCCCGCACCTTGGTCACCCAGTAGTCGGTCGTCGGCGTCGGGGTGGTGGTGAACCGGGCGTTGGGGAGGTAGAGGCGTGAGCCGAACCTGGCAACCGTCGTCGGCACGTCGAAGCTCGTCGACGACGCGAGGTCGCCGGAGTCGATCGTGCGCACGAGCCGTCCGCTGAGACCGGAGCGCGACAGGCGCAGGACGGCGATCTCGTTGAGCCGGTTGCGGACGACGTAGAGCGTGCGTCCGTGGCGCAACATGCCGTCACCCGCCGTGAGCGACGCGCCTCCGAGGTCCACCTCGGTGGCGACGCCGGTGGCAGGGTCGACGCGGTAGAGCAGGCCGCTGGTGGAGTTGACCACCAGGAGCGCCCGGCCGGTGGGCGTGGTGCTGATGCCGTTGGCACCGAGCCCCGACCCCTGGACCCACTCACCCGTGAGCGGCACCGTGGTCGCGGAGGCCGCGGGCTCGCCGTCGGCGCTGCGCGCCACGCGATAGAGCTGGGGACGGTTGGAGTCGGTGAACCAGGCAGCGTCCCTGGTCAGGACGACGTCGTTGACGAAGGTGGGCGCAGTCGCGAGCGGGATGTCGCGCAGCACGGCACCGGTCTCGGTGTCGATGACGCGGGCGGTGCCCGACGTGCCGCCGGCGACGTAGAGCCGGCCGTCCCGGTCCGTCTTCAGCCCGAGGGACGGCGTGCCCGGTCCCTGGCTGATCGTGCGACCCTCGCCGGTGCGCAGCGAGAGCTCGTAGATGTCACCGTCGGCGCGGGACCCGAAGTACGCCGTCGGGCCGGGACCGATGGCGATGCCCTCGGGCTGGAACCCGTCCGGCAGCTCGATGCGAGCCGGGAACGAGCCGCCGGGTGGAGCGCTGACGGCTCCTGCCGGCTGGGCACCGGAGACGAGGGCGAGGCTGAGGACGGCGACGGCGCCGGCGGTGAGCAGACGGGACATGGTGACCTCCGAGCAGGTGTGGACCATCGACGGTAGCCGTGCACGGCAAGCGGGCCGTGCGCGTCGGCGGCAGATAATCCGTGGCACCGCACACTGTGGAAGCGCACACTCCTCCCGTGCTGAACCCCCACCCGACGCGCTACGCCGAGCTCAACGGCGTGCTGCACGACCTCGTCACCGGCGCCCAGGCGGCGCTCGGCGAGTCGTTCGTCGGTGCGTACCTCCAGGGATCCTTCGCGCTCGGTGCGGGCGACCTGCACAGTGACTGCGACTTCCTCGTGGTCGTGCGGGAGCGACCCGACCCGCAGCAGGAGGCGGCGCTGCGCGAGCTCCACCGCGACCTCCCGCACCGCGAGGGCTTCTGGAACAGGCACCTCGAGGGTTCGTACGCCGTCGCTGGCGACCTGCGCACGACCAACGGCCTCGACCGCGAGTGGCTCTACGTGGACCACGGCAACGACGAGATGGAGTGGAGCACCCACTGCAACCGGCCCTGGACCCGGTGGATCCTCCGTGAGCACGGGATCACCCTCGTCGGCCCCTGCCCGGTCGAGCTGGTGGACCCGGTGCCCGACGACGTGCTGCGCGACTCCGCTCGCGCCGGCCTCACGACGCTCACCGACGACGTCCTCGGCTGGTGCCCGGCGCACATTGCGTGGTGCCAGCGCTACCTCGTCGTCCAGGCGTGCCGCAGCCTCTACACCGTGCGAACGGCGCAGGTGGCGAGCAAGCGCGACGCCCTGCGCTGGTCGATGATGCACGGCGACCCGCGCTGGCGACCGCTGCTCCAGCAGGTGCTCGCCGACCGCGACCGCGGCTTCGACCCGCACGACGAGCCGCGGCCCGGCTCGATCGACGAGGCGCGTGCGTTCGCTGCCCACGTCGCCGCCGTGGCCTGATGCTCTGGCCGGGTGGCTACCCTTCCCGCATGGAGCATCCCGAGGGCGAGGCCGACGCCGTTGACCTCAGCGAGATCGAGTTCGACCACGAGGAGCTGCGGGTCTTCTGGGAGCTCGCCCGCTACCACGCCAAGCTCAACGCCGCGCCGACCTACTTCGGCCCGACCACGCTCGAGTCGGTCCCGCCGCCCGCGTGGGCGTACGGCGACGCGGCCGAGGAGTCCGACGCGTTCGTCGCGCAGGTGCTGGCCGACGACGAGGGTCGGACGACCGCGCCGGAGGTGGACTACGCCGGGGAGCACCCGGAGACCGGCACGCTCTCGATCCTGTGCGACGGGTCCGGCGTCCCGCGGGCTCTCGTCGAGGTCACCGACGTGACGGTGACCGGTGACGAGGTCGTCGAGGCGTTCCGGGTCGTCTACCAACCCTGAGTGCCGGCGCCGTGTGGGAGAGTCCTTGCATGGCCGAGCGGATGACCTACCTCCTCGTCGACGGGGAGAACATCGACGCCACCCTGGGCACCTCCATCCTGGGTCGCCGGCCGCGACCGGAGGAGCGGCCGCGCTGGGACCGCCTGCTCGAGTGGGCCGAGCGCGCCTTCGACCAGGACGTGACGGGTCTCTTCTTCCTCGCCGCGAGCACCGAGCTGCCGACGAGCTTCGTCCAGGCCCTGCTGGCGATCGGCTTCAAGCCGATCCCGCTCAGCGGCGAGGGCAAGATCGTCGACATCGCCATCCAGCGCACGGCCGAGGCGCTCGTGGACCGCGACGCCGACGTCGTGCTGGTCAGCCACGACGGCGACTTCGTCGACCAGGTCTCGGCGCTGTGCGACGGCAGCCGCCAGGTCGGCGTCATCGGCTTCACCGAGTTCGTCAACGCGCAGTTCCGCAACCTGCCCGGCCTGCGGATCTTCGACCTCGAGTACGACCTGGGCGCCTTCAACACGCCGCTGCCGCGCGTCCGGATCATCCCGATCGACCAGTTCGACCCGCTCGAGTTCCTCTGACGCCTCAGAAGGACGGCACGAAGGCCGATGCGAGCGCCAGGGTCACGGCACCGATCCCCAGCAGGGACGGGGGACCTGCGCACCACGCGATCGTGCGTTGCAGCCTTGCGTCGGCACCCGCGTGCGCCAGTGCGAACCGCCAGTCGAGGTAGCCGCGGTACTGGGCCGGCGCGGTGGCGAAGCTGAGGGGGACGTAGACGAGCATCGCCGGACCAGTGGCGACCAGGGCCCACAGCGGGTTCCCCAGGTGCTCGGCGACGGCGTGGCCGGCGTACGCGAGAAGGCCGAAGCCGCCCAGCGCCGCGGCCGACAGCATGAAGGACAGCGGGCCGGTCGCCGGACCCCACGCCTCCACGCGCGCCAGCCACCACCGCGCGAGCCGGTCCTCGGAGCCGAGCTTGACGTCGGCGTAGACCGCCCACGCGAACAGCGCGACGGCCGCTACCCAGAACGCCGGCCAGCCACCCACGTCAGGAGAACATCCCCGGCGCACCACAGGTGTCGAAGCCGAGGCCGTGGCGGCTGTAGGTGTAGATCGCGTCGTCCGGGTTGGTGGCGTTGTGCAGCACGGTGACGATGCGTCCCTCACGTGACATCTGCCAGCCGGCTTCGTAGGGCGACTCGTTGCCGTCGGCCGGCATCAGGACGCCGAGGGGTTCCTCGGACTCGACGGCCGCGCCGCCGTAGAGGCGCTTGCGGCCCTCGAGGGCGCGTTGTGCTGCCGCCTCGTCGGCGAACAGCGACCGGTGCACGACTTCCTCGCCGGGCACCCACGTCAGCATGGTGGCGCCGGGCACGCCCAGCTCCTCGATGCCGAACTGCCGTGACCAGGCGGCGATGGCCCGGGGTGTCGCCCGGTTGTCGGTCGTCACCGAGACGGGTTCGTAGCACCGCATGTAGGAGTACGGGGTGAGGGCGAAGCGCTCGACCTCCTCCGGGGCGGTGGGCAGGAGCGTCCGCAGGGCTTCCACGGTCTCGCGGGAGGACCCGTCCGGCACCAGGACCTCGGTGTCGCCGAGCGCGACCAGGTGGGCGTCGGGATGCACGGCCACGTCCGGGAAGAACAGCTCCGGGAACCGGCCGTCGATGGTGTTGCCGTCGAGGACGTCCACCTCCTCGCTGAGCTGGCCGTCGAGGTGGAACTTCTCCCAGCCGTCGTCCGTGGTGCGCTCGAACCCGGCGTCCTCGAGGTCGGCCACCACATCGGTCATGTCGATCCCGTCGACGAGCCGGAACGCCTGCACCGACCTGGCGTCGTCGTCCAGGGGGTCGTGGTCGGTGGTGGCGAGCATCGTCCACCGCACGTCCACCTGGCTGAAGGTGGCACCGCCCTTGGTCATCTCCTCCACGGCGTCGGCGAGCGCGCCGATCGCGGCGAGGTCGGACTGGTCGACGGCGTCCACGCGGTCGGCGTACGACGTCCCGAGGTCGGTGAGCGTGGCCGCGTCGTCGTCGATCAGCCCGAGCCGCTCGGCCGAGTGCCGGTCGCTGCTGAAGTCGACGAGACCCACGTCGGGAGGCAGCAGGCCGAGGGCCTCCTCGACCGGGCTGACGTCCGTCGAGTCCTCGCTGACCGACACCTGCTTCGCAGGGTTGTCCGGGTCGTCCGGGTCGGACGACCTCGCGTCCGAGCACCCGACCAGCACGAGTGCGGCGACCGCGAGCAGAGCCGACCTACGGTGTCCCCCGACATGGCGCATGGCGCGGACTGTAGCGGCGGCGTCGCGATCCGGGCACCCCCTCAGGACGCACTAGGGTCGGCGGCGTGCCGACCGTCCTCGTCCCCGCCGTCCGCTGGGAGCGCTGGGTCGACAACTTCGTGGCGGGGCACGGCGCGACGCCGCTCGTCGTGGCGGACGGCGGCCTGCGCGGGGAGGCCGAGGACGGCTCGCACTTCGCAGCGCGGCTGCCCTTCGACACGTCGTACGCCGGACCGGCGGAGCCGGGTGGCTTCGCGTCCGCCGCTGCCGTGCCCGACGCCTGGGGCGTGCTGCTGGTGCGCAAGGGGGGCTTCGCGGTCGCGCGGCTGGCCGCCGCGGCGATGGTCGAGCACAAGATCGGCCAGCGCCACGTGCAGGGACGCACCAAGGCCGGCGGCCAGAGCCAGCAGCGCTTCGCCCGCCGCCGGGACAACCAGGCGCGGCAGGCCTACGAGGCCGCCGCCGACCACGCCGCGCGGATCCTGGCCGGCGTACGCCTCGTGGTGACCGGCGGGGACCACGGCGCCGTCGACGCCGTGCTGGCCGACGCCCGGTTGTCGGGCCTGGCGGTCGTCGAGCCGTGGCTGGCGGTGCCCGATCCACGCCGCGCGGTGCTGGACCAGGCGATCCTCGATGCGCAGGCGATCAGCGTCGAGGTCGTCAACGCGTAGCGTCAGGGCCGCTCGTCCCGAAGCTCGGCCTCGATCTCGCGCCGTCGCACGTCCCAGCGCTCGACGATGCCGTCCAGCTCCGCGCTGACGAAGGCGAGGTACTCCCGCATCAGGACCAGTCGGTGCCGCGCGGCGGAGTCGTCGGCGAGCCCGGCGATGCCGTCGTCGAGGGCCTTGAGCATGGGCGTGTACGCGTGGTCCTTCTGCATCATCGCGCCGTGCCAGGCGTCGTCGTCCACGACGTAGACGTCGCGCCGGGTCCCGTGCTCGCGCTCGCGGTGGACGAACCCGACCTGGGTGAGGAACTTGATCGCGCCCGACACGGCCGCCGCGCTGATGCCGAGGGCTGCCGACAGGTCGGCGGAGGTCATCCGCCCGTCGTCGTCGGCGGTGAGGGCCGCGAAGACGCGGGACGGGAGCCGGGGGAGTCCGGCATCGGTCAGTGCGGCGCCCATCCGCTCGACGTACTGCTGGACGGGGGAGCGCTGCATGCAACCATCTTACGAAGATTCACAAAACTGTGAAGACGGGCGTACGGTGGAAGGCGTGAGCAACCCGATCGAGGTCCACGGCCTGGTCAAGACGTTCGGCAGCACGGTGGCCCTCGCCGGCCTCGACCTCGAGCTCGCGGCGGGGGAGGTGCACGGCTTCCTCGGGCCCAACGGGGCGGGCAAGTCGACCACGATCCGCGTGCTGCTGGGGCTGCTGCGCAGCGATGCGGGCAGCACGACCGTGTTCGGCCTCGACCCGTGGCGCGATGCGACCGAGATCCACCGGCGGCTGGCCTACGTCCCCGGCGACGTCAGTCTCTGGCCCAACCTCTCCGGTGGCGAGACGATCGACCTGCTGCTGCGGATGCGGGGGATCGACCCCCGCGGCACGCGGCGCGACGAGCTGCTCCAGCGCTTCGAGCTCGACCCGACCAAGAAGGGCCGCGCCTACAGCAAGGGCAATCGCCAGAAGGTCGCCCTCGTCGCCGCGTTCGCCGCGCCCGTCGACCTGTTGGTCCTCGACGAGCCCACCTCCGGGCTCGATCCGCTGATGGAGCAGGTCTTCAACGAGTGCGTCGCCGAGCACGGTGCGGAGGGCACGACGGTCCTGCTGTCGAGCCACATCCTCAGCGAGGTCGAGCGGCTCGCCGACCGGGTCACGATCATCCGCGCCGGCCGCGCGGTCGAGTCCGGCTCGCTCGACGACCTGCGGCACCTGCGCCGCAACCGGGTCCGCGCCGAGGTGTCCGGCGTCGTGCCCGACGTGTCGCGGATCGACGGTGTGCACGACGTCGACGTCGACGGGCGCGTGATCACTGCCTCCGTCGACCCCGCGGGCCTGTCCGGCCTCCTCGCCGCCCTCACCGGCGCGGGGGTCGTCTCGCTGACCAGCACGCCACCGACCCTCGAGGAGCTGTTCCTCGACGCCTACCGGACCACGCCATGAACCTCGCCGGCACCCGGCTGCTCCTGCGCTTCGGCCTGCGTCGTGACCGGGTGCTGGTGACCGCCTGGGTGCTCGTCCTCGTCGCCACCGTCGCGGTCAGCGCCGCCGCGACCGGTCCGCTCTACGACACCGAGGCCGACCGGGTCGCCGCGGCGGAGGCGCTCAACGCCAGCCCGGCGATCGTCGCGCTCTACGGTCCGATCCTGGACACTTCGAGTCTCGGCGAGCTGTCGATGACCAAGATGACCGTGCTCTACGCGGTGTTCGTCGCGTTCATGTCGGTGGTGCTCGTACGCCGGCACACGCGCGTCGAGGAGGAGACGGGTCGTGCGGAGCTGGTCGGCGCCACGGCCGTGGGGGCGGCCGCGCCGACGGCGGCCGCGGTGCTCGAGGCGGTGCTCGCCTCGCTCGTGCTCGGGACGCTGGCCGCCGTCGCCGACATCGCCTGCGGCCTGCCGGTGGTCGGCTCGATCCTGTTCGGTGCCTCGTGGGCCGGCATCGGCCTGGTGGGTGCCGGGATCGCGCTGCTGGCCGCGCAGCTGTCGAGCAGCGCCCGCAGCGTCGGGTTCCTCGCCTCCGCCGCGGTCGGCGCCCTCTACCTCCTGCGCGTGATCGGCGACGTCACCTCGGCGACCTGGCTGTCGTGGCTGACCCCCTTCGGCTGGGGGACGCAGCTCAGCGCGTGGTCCGAGCCCCGGGTGTGGCTGCTGCTCGGCTACCCGCTGCTCGCCGGTGCCCTGACGGCGCTGGCGCTTCGGTTGCGACGTCGTCGGGACCTCGGCGCCGGGGTCATCCCGGACCGCCCCGGCCCGGCCGTCGGCTCGCCCCGGCTGCGCGACGCCGCCGCGCTCGTCGTACGCCAGCAGGGGCCGGCGCTCGTCGGCTGGACCGTCGGTATCGCCGTCATCGGCACCCTGATGGGGTCGATCGTCCCGTCAATCGGCGACCTGCTCGACACCGACCGCACCCGCCCGGTCATCGAGGCGATGGGAGGGGCGGGCGGGCTCCAGGACGCGCTGGTCTTCGCGATCGCGTCCGTCGTGGCGGTCGTCATCACCTGCTTCGGCATCGGCACCGTGACCCGCGCCGCCGGCGACGAGCACGACGGCCGCACCGAGACGGTCCTCGCGACCGCGACCTCGCGACGGCTCCTCCTGCTGGCCGTCGGGGGAGCGGCGGTGCTCGGCAGCACCTGGCTCCTCCTCGTCGCAGGTGTGGCGACCGCGATCGGCCGCGGTGACGGCCTCGCCGCGGTCGGCGCCTCGCTCGTCCAGGCTCCCGCGGTCTGGCTGGTCCTCGCCCTGGCCCTCCTCCTGCTGTCCGTGCGCAGCCGATGGGCCGTGGCCGGGTGGGCCGTGCTGGCGCTCTTCGTCACCGTCGGCCAGGTGGGTCCCGGTCTCGACCTGCCCGACTGGGTCCTGGGCCTCTCGCCCTTCCACCACGTGCCGCGCTACCCCTCCGAGGCGTTCGCCTGGCGGCCCGAGGTGCTGATGACGGCGCTCACGGTGCTCGTGCTGGGCGTGGCGTGGACGCGCTACCGCAGCCGCGACATCGGCTAGCGTCACGCACATGTGGCAACCCGAGCCGGGATGGCAGCCGCTCCCGGGCGCGGGACCGGCGACCGCGGGCGTCTGGTCGGCCACCTCGGGAGGCCGCGAGGTCGTGGTCAAGCGGCTGCGCCGACCCGATCCCCACGACGCGCCGGGCGCGCTCATCCCCGGCGACGTCAACTACTGGCGCCGCGCCGCGGACGTCGCCCTGAGCGGGGTCGTCGCCACGTCACCCGGCCTGCGCGAAGCCGCCGTCGTACGCGTCGAGGAGGACGACGAGGGCGTCACGCTCGTCCACGAGCGCGTCGAGCACCACGTCGCACCCGGGCTCTGGCTGGCCTCGTGCCTGGGCCGGTTCGCCGCGACCGACCTCGGCGACCACGCCTGGCTGGCCCGCGACCAGCTGCGCAGCCGCCTCGCCCTGGTCGCGCACCGCGGCGGCTGGCTGACCCTCGCGCGTACGCCCATGGCCGACATCGCCGACCACCTCTGGTCCCACCGCACCCGATGGCTCGACACGTGCGACGCGCTCCCACAGGTCGCGCAGCACGGCGATCCCTCCGCCGCCAACATCCCCGGCCGATGCCCGGACGCGGACGGTGCCGTCGCGATCGACTGGGCACACCTCGGGCGTGGCCCGGTCGGTGCCGACCTCGGCTACCTCTCCCTCGCCACCCGCGAGGACGTCGAACCCCTCGTCGAGGCCTACGTCGCCGCCCTCCCGGCCGGCATCGCCGGCACCGACGACGTACGCACCGGTGCGCGCGTGATGGCCGTCTACACCGCGCTCACGCGGCTCGACTGGGCGCTGGCGCGCGTCGCCGACGGCGAAGGTGCGCTCGCCGGGAAGTTCCGCCACCCCAGCGTCGCGCCCTACATCCGCGCGATGCAGCGCCAGGTCGACCAGATCGAGGCCCTGCTGGCCTGACCGGACCTACAGCTGGGAGGCCGAGAAGGTGTCGCACGCCTCGAGCGTGCCCTCCTCGTAGCCCTTGGTGAACCACGCCATCCGCTGCTCCGACGAGCCGTGGGTCCAGCCCTCGGGGTCGACGCCCTGGCCGGACTTCTGCTGGATCCGGTCGTCGCCGACGGCCTTGGCCGAGTCGAGGGCCTCGGCGATGTCGCCGTCGTCGAGGGTGATCAGCTCGCTGTCCTCGGCGTAGGACGTCCACATGCCGGCGTAGCAGTCGGCCTGCAGCTCGAGGCGTACGGCGTCGGAGTTGGCCCCCTGCTGGGTGCGGACCTGGCCCATGGTGCCCATCAGGTTCTGGATGTGGTGGCCGTACTCGTGGCCGATGACGTAGGGCTCCACGAAGTCGCCACCCTCGCCGCCGAGCTGCTGCTCGAGCACGTCACGGAAGAAGGTGGTGTCGAGGTAGATCCGCTGGTCGGGCGGGCAGTAGAAGGGCCCGACCTGCGAGGAGGCCTCGCCGCAGCCGGTGTTGACGGCGCCGCTGAACGTGCGCAGCGTGGCCGGCTGGAGCTCCATGCCGCCCTGCTCGGGCAGCGTCTTCGTCCAGTAGTCGACCAGCGAGTTCTCGACCGCGACGCGGGCGCAGTCCTCGTCCTCGTTGGCGTCGGCGCCGGTCTTGCAGTTGGCGTAGCGCTCGCTGTCGTCCATCCGGCTGGCGTCGGTGCCGCCGCCCTGCGGGTCGATGCCGGTGCCGCTGCCCGTGCCGCCGGGCAGGCCGCCGCCCGTGCACTGGGTGAGCACGACGAACAGGATGATGATGACCAGTCCGCCGATGCCGCCGCCGGCCCGCGTCCCGCCGGGGAGCGGGATCCGCATCGGGCCGCCACCGCCGCCTCCGCCGCTGCCGCCGTCGCCCACGCGGGAGGTGTCGAGACGGGACTTGGGGTTGAAGCGCATCGGCGTGCCTTTCCGCAGGTCGACGGGTCGCAGCAGACGTCGCCGGAACCCTCAGCGCAGGTTAGCGCGTGAGGTCGCCGATGGGGCTCCGGGCACCACCCCTTCGTAGGATGACGTCCGAGATGATCACCGCCCAGAAGCTCGAGGTCAGAGCCGGCGCGCGGCTCCTCATGGAGGACGTCACCTTCCGCATCGCCGCAGGCGACAAGGTCGGCCTCGTGGGGCGCAACGGTGCCGGCAAGACGACCCTCACCCGCATCCTCGCCGGCGAGGGCACGCCCGCCGACGGCCAGGTGCTCCGCACCGGCGAGGTCGGCTACCTGCCGCAGGACCCGCGGGTCGGCGACCCCGAGGTGATCGCGCGCGACCGGATCCTGTCGGCCCGCGGCCTCGACGAGGTCGTACGCCGCCTGCGTGACGCCGAGGTCGAGATGGCCGACCCCGACCCGAAGGTCCACGAGCGTGGGATGAAGCGGTGGTCGCGCGCCGACGCCGAGCTGCACGCCGGTGGCGGGTACGCCGCCGAGTCGGAGGCCGCGCAGATGGCGGCTGCCCTCGGGATCGAGGAGCGCATCCTCGCCCAGCCGATCGGCACCCTGTCCGGTGGCCAGCGCCGCCGCGTCGAGCTCGCCCGCATCCTCTTCTCCGGCGCCGAGATCATGCTGCTCGACGAGCCGACCAACCACCTCGACGCGGACTCGATCGTGTGGCTGCGCGACTTCCTCAAGGCGCACCGCGGCGGGTTCGTGGTGATCAGCCACGACAACGCGCTGCTCGAGGCGACCGTCAACAAGGTCTTCCACCTCGACGCCAACCGGGCCGTGATCGACGTCTACAACATGGGCTGGCACAACTACCTGACCCAGCGCGAGGACGACGAGAAGCGTCGCAAGCGCGAGCGCTCGAACGCCGAGAACAAGGCCAAGGTGCTCACCGACCAGGCCAACAAGATGCGCGCCAAGGCCACCAAGGCCCAGGCGGCACAGTCGATGCTCAAGCGCGCCGAGAAGATGATGGCCGGCATCGAGGGCGAGCGCGCCGCCGACAAGGTCGCCCGGATCGCCTTCCCGGAGCCGGCCCCGTGCGGCAAGACGCCGCTGATGGGCTCGGAGCTCTCGAAGTCCTACGGCTCGCTCGAGGTCTTCACCGCGGTCGACCTGGCGATCGACCGGGGGAGCCGTGTGGTGATCCTCGGCCTCAACGGCGCCGGCAAGACCACGATGCTGCGCATCCTCGCGGGCGTCGACCAGCCCGACACCGGCGAGGTCGTGCCGGGCTACGGCCTCAAGATGGGCTACTACGCCCAGGAGCACGAGACGCTCGACGTGAACCGGACGGTGCTGGAGAACATGCACTCCGCCGCGCCCGAGCTCACCGACACGCAGGCCCGCTCGGTCCTCGGATCGTTCCTCTTCTCCGGCGACGACGCCCACAAGCCAGCCGGTGTCCTGTCGGGTGGCGAGAAGACCCGGCTCGCGCTGGCGATCCTCGTCGTCTCGAGCGCCAACGTGCTGCTCCTCGACGAGCCGACCAACAACCTCGACCCGGCCTCCCGCGAGGAGGTGCTGCACGCGATCCGCAGCTACACCGGCGCGATCATCCTGGTCACCCACGACGAGGGCGCCGTGCGGGCGCTGTCCCCGGACCGGGTGCTGCTCCTGCCCGACGGCGACGAGGACCTCTGGAACGACGACTACGCCGACCTGGTCTCGCTCGCCTGACCGAGACATTACTGACGAGTAGTAACCTGCGGCCATGACTCCCGAAGAGCTCGCCGCCGTCGGTCTCCGCCTCGATGTCGACGGCGCCGTCGCGGCCGTGACGCTCGACCGGCCCGACGTCCGCAACGCGCAGACGCCGGCGATGTGGCTGGCGCTCGGCGAGATCGGCCGCACCCTGCCCGACGACGTACGCGTCGTGGTGGTCACGGGGGAGGGGGAAACCTTCTCCGCCGGTCTCGACCGCGCGATGCTCGACCCGTCGACGTCGGGGGAGGAGAGCGTGATCGGCCTGCTGGCGCTCAGCGACGAGGAGGCGTCGGCGCGGATCGAGGAGTTCCAGCGGGGCTTCACGTGGCTGCGCGACCCGCGCTTCGTCTCGATCGCCAAGGTCCGGGGCTACGCCATCGGGGCAGGCTTCCAGCTGGCGCTGTCGTGCGACCTGCGGGTCGTCTCGGACGACGCGAAGTTCTCCATGAAGGAGTCGGCGCTCGGGCTCGTCCCCGACCTCACCGGCACCAAGCCGCTGGTCGAGCTCGTCGGCTACGCCCGGGCGCTGGAGATCTGCGCGACCGCGCGCGTCGTACCCGCGGACGAGGCCGTGCGCATCGGCCTCGCCTCGGCGTCGCATCCCGCAGACCAGCTCGACGCAGCCGTCGACGAGCTCGCTGCCGCTCTCACGGCGCCGATGCCCGGCGTCGTCCCGGAGACCAAGGCGCTGCTGCAGGGTGCGGCCGACCGCGACCTCGACGAGCAGCGTCGCCTCGAGCGGGAGGCGCAGGTACGCCGCTTCCGGGCCGTCGCGGCCGCACTGGCCGGCTGAGCGTCGTACCCCTCCGGAACACTGGGGGCGGAGCAGGCGTTGTGCCTGCGGTTGGCGGAGCTAGGGAAGGGGCATCAACATGTCGGTCGGCATGGGCGGACCGCCCTGGCGGCACCTGCGCAGCGACCGGAGCGTCGTCGACAACAAGATCGAGCGCAACACGGTCCGGCGCGTCCTGGGGTTCGCCGGCCCGCACCGCAGGCTGATCGCGGCGTTCCTCGCCATCACGGTCGTCGACGCCGCGCTCGTCGTGGTCCCGCCGCTGCTGCTCAAGGCGATCATCGACGACGGCGTGCAGACGGGCGACACGTCACTGGTCGTGTGGCTCGCCGCCCTGGTGGCGCTGGTCGCAGTGCTGGACGCCGGGTTCGGGCTGGTCACCGGTTGGCTGTCCAGCCGGATCGGCGAGGGGCTGATCTACGACCTCCGCACGCAGGTCTTCGCCCACGTCCAGCGCCAGTCGCTGGCGTTCTTCACACGCACCCAGACCGGTGCGCTCGTGAGCAGGCTCAACAACGACGTCATCGGCGCGCAGCGCGCCTTCACCTCGACGCTCCAGGGCACCGTCTCCAACATCATCGCGGCCGTCGTCGTCGGCGTGACCATGCTCTTCCTGAGCTGGCCGGTGACGCTGCTGTGCCTCGCGCTGTTCCCGATCCTGCTGCTCGCCTCCCGGCTGGTCGGGGCGCGGCTCGCCGACCTGTCGCGCCAGCAGATGGACGGCAACGCCGACCTCGGCAACGCGATGACCGAGCGGTTCAACGTCGGTGGCGCGATGCTGCTCAAGCTCTTCGGCAGGCGTGAGGCCGAGGACGTGGTCTACGCCCGGAAGGCTGCGGTCGTCCGCGACCTCGGCATCCGGATCTCCCTGCTCACCCGGATCTTCTTCGCCGCCATGACCCTGGTGCCGTCGCTCGCGACCGCCCTGGTCTACGGCATCGGCGGCTGGCTCGCGATCCGCGGCGACCTCTCCGTCGGCACGATCGTCGCGCTCGGCGTGCTGCTCACCCGGCTGCTCGGTCCCCTGCAGGGCCTCTCCAACGTCCGCATCGACGTGATGACCGCGCTCGTCTCCTTCGACCGGGTCTTCGAGGTGCTCGACCTGCCGTCGCTGATCCAGGAGAAGCCCGACGCCGTCGCGCTCCCGCCCACCGCCTCACGCCTCGAGTTCGACCACGTCGCCTTCACCTACCCGCGCGCCGACCAGATCTCGCTGGCCTCGCTCGAGACCGTCGCCCGCACCGAGTCCCGCGACACCGGTCAGGTCCTGCACGACGTGTCGTTCGTGGCCGAGCCCGGGTCGATGGTCGCCCTCGTCGGCCCGTCCGGTGCCGGCAAGACCACGGTCACCCACCTCGTCGCCCGGCTCTACGACGTCGAGTCCGGCGCGGTCCGCGTCGGCGGCCGCGACGTGCGCGACGTGACCCTCCAGTCGCTGGAGGACGTCGTCGGCTACGTCACCCAGGACGCCCACATGTTCCACGACACGATCCGGGCCAACCTGCTCTACGCCCGCCCGGGAGCGGTGGAGGGCGACATCTGGGCGGCCCTCGAGGCCGCGCAGATCGCCCACCTGGTGCGATCCCTCCCCGACGGCCTCGACACCGTCGTGGGAGACCGGGGTTACCGGCTCTCCGGCGGCGAGCGACAGCGGCTCGCGATCGCGCGACTGCTGCTCAAGGCGCCGTCGATCGTCGTCCTCGACGAGGCGACCGCCCACCTCGACAGCGAGTCCGAGGCCGCGGTCCAGCAGGCGCTCGACGCCGCACTCGAGGGCCGTACGTCACTCGTCATCGCGCACCGGCTCTCGACGGTTCGCAACGCCGACCTGATCCTCGTCCTCGACGACGGCCGCGTCGTCCAGCAGGGCACGCACGCCGACCTGATCGCCGCCGGTGGGCTCTACGCCACCCTCCACGCCACGCAGTTCCGTGAGGACCGGGCTCCAGCGAGCACCTAGCCGACGCAACGTCCCGTGCAGTGGTGCGAGGGGGCGCCCGACTGCGATCGGGAGCGCGCACGCGCATCGGTTCCGCGGCACGTGCACGGGTGCTTGCACGCAGGGCCGGGGACCCGTGGTGGCTAGGGTCGAAACCATGGACCTCCAGCTCACCGACCGTGTCTACCTCGTCACCGGGGGAGGCCGCGGCCTCGGCCGGGCCACCGCCGACGCGCTGGTCGCCGAGGGTGCGCGCGTCGTCATCTCGGGGCGCTCCCAGGAGTCGATCGACGAGGCGACGTCTGCCCTCAACGAGGACGCAGGGCGCGACGCCGCCGTCGGCGTGGTCGCCGACAACGCCGAGCACGACACCCCTGCGCGCCTGCTCGCCGCCGCCGACGGGGCGTGGGGCCGCGTCGACGGAGCGCTGATCAGTGTCGGCGGCCCGCCGAAGGGTCCGGTCACGAGCATCACCGACGAGCAGTGGAGCGCGGCCTTCGAGTCGGTGTTCCTCGGAGCCGTACGCCTCGCTCGCGAGGTGGGCGTGGCGCTGCCGGCCGGCGGCTCGCTCGGCCTCGTCCTCTCCTCGAGCGTGCGTGCCCCACTCCCGGAGATGGCGATCTCCAACGGCCTGCGACCCGGGCTGGCGATGATCGCCAAGACCCTCGCGGATGAGCTCGGACCGCAGGGCGTCCGCGTCAACGGGCTGCTGCCCGGTCGCATCGCGACCGATCGCGTCGCCGAGCTCGACGCGTCCACCGGTGACGCCGAGGCCGCGCGCCGGGCATCGGAGGCGAGCATCCCTCTGGGGCGCTACGGCGAGCCGGAGGAATTCGGCGCGGTGGCCGCCTTCCTGCTCTCGCCCGCAGCCTCATTCCTGACGGGCGTGATGCTCCCGGTCGACGGCGGGCTGCTCCGCAGCCTCTGACCCGGCCCGGTCGGCCACGTCGTCCTCGTCGTCCTCGCTGCCCGAGTCGAGGCGCTCGCGCCACGTCTTGCGTCGCGGCCCCGCCGGCTGGGGCGTCGGACGCTCGACCGTCGGCCGTGCCGGTCCGCGGCCTCCGCGCATCTCGTCGTACACGAGGAAGAGGAAGCCGAAGATGGCCAGCGCGCCGAAGAACCACCACTGCAGGCCGTAGAAGAAGTGCGGTCCGTTGTTGAGCTCGGGCAGCTCGACCGGCAGGAGCGCCTCGGCGGGCTCGGGCGACTCCGAGCGGAGGTCGACCCAGCCGCCCAGGACCTCCCGGTCCAGCGCACGGCCGATCTCCTCGCTGTTGACCGCGCGGGTCGACTGGCCGCTCACCTCGGTGCTGTCGCCCTCCGCGTCCTGGCGTACCCATCCGGTCACGGTGACCTCGCCGCTCGGCGGCGCCGGTACGTCGGCCGTGGTGGCGCCGCGGTTGGTGGTGGCGTACCAGCCGCGGTCCACCAGCATGCTCGACCCGTCCGCCAGCTCGAGCGGGACGACGACGTCGACACCGGCCTCGCCCTCGCGGGTGCGGTAGCGCACGATCACGGTGTCGTCGACGGCGTAGGTCCCGGTGGCCTCCACGATGCGCCACTCGGAGTCGGCCGCGACCGGCTGTCCGGGGGCCATCACCTCGGCGACGGGAGCCGGACCGGCCTCCTCGTTGCGCTCGATGATCGCGTTGCGGTCGCGACGGTCGTCGAGCCGGTGGAACTGCCACTCACCCAGGCGCCAGGCCACCCACGCCAGGAACACGACGACGAGCGCGAAGGCGATCCAGCGGCGCGAGACCAGGAACCGCAGCTTGTGCACGCGACGAGGCTATCCGGGACGGCCACAGCGGATGAGGGGTGCCTCGTTAGAGTGATACGTGTGACGACACCTCTGGCAGACCGCTTCGGCCGCGTGGCCACGGACCTGCGGGTCTCGCTCACCGATCGCTGCAACCTGCGGTGCAACTACTGCATGCCCGCGGAGGGCCTCGACTGGCTCCCGACCGAGCAGACGCTGAGCGACGACGAGACCGTCCGGTTGATCACGATCGGTGTCGAGCGGCTCGGGATCCGCGAGGTGAGGTTCACCGGCGGTGAGCCGCTGCTGCGCCGGGGTCTCGTCGACATCGTGGGCCGGACGCACGCGCTCGGCGTCGAGACGTCGCTCACCACCAACGCGCTCGGGCTCGCGCGCACGGCGCAGGCCCTCGCCGACGCCGGCCTCGACCGGATCAACGCCAGCATCGACACCGTGCGCCCCGAGACCTTCGCGACGATCACCCGGCGCGACCGGCTCAAGGACGTCGTGGCCGGCCTCGAGGCGGCCAAGGCCGCGGGCCTGGGTCCGATCAAGCTCAACGCCGTGCTGCTGCGTGGGACCAACGACGACCAGGCCGCCGAGCTGCTGCGGTGGAGCATCGAGCACGGCTACGACCTGCGCTTCATCGAGCAGATGCCGCTCGACGCCCAGCACGACTGGAGCCGCGCCGCGATGGTGACGGCCGACGAGATCTTCGAGCAGCTCAACGCCGAGTTCGTCCTGACGCCCAACGGCGAGCCTCGCGGGAGCGCGCCCGCCGAGCTGTTCGACGTCGACGGCGGCCCGGCCACCGTGGGCATCATCGCCTCGGTCACGCGCCCCTTCTGCGGTGACTGCGACCGCGTCCGGCTCACCGCCGACGGCCAGGTGCGCAACTGCCTGTTCGCACGCGAGGAGTCCGACCTGCGACTGGCGCTGCGCTCCGGGGCCACCGACGAGGAGATCGCCGAGCGCTGGGTCGTCGCGATGCGTGGCAAGCGCGCCGGCCACGGCATCGACGACGTGACCTTCCTGCAGCCCGACCGCCCGATGTCGGCGATCGGCGGCTGATCACCGCCGCACCTGTGCGCTGACGCTGGTCAGTCCGGCTGTCGGTCAGTCCGGCTGGTGGCGTACGACGTCGCGCAGGAACCCGCGGGCTCCGAGGAAGTCCGAGAGGGACACCCGGTGCTCGTCGCAGGCGAGCCACGACTTGCGGCGCTCCGGCGTGTGGATCTTCGGGTTGTTCCACTGCAGGTCCCACACGGCATCGGCCTGGCAGCCCTTGGCCGAGCAGATCGCGCGGTCCGGGTCGTCCATCGAGGGCCTCCCGGGCGACGGAGATGGGATCGGGGCTGGAGCGGAAAAGAAGAGGTGCCGGACAGCCACGGGGGGAAGCTGTCCGGCACCTCAGGTACGAGGCACAGACGGGGGATGCTGCGCTCGCGAGCCAGATCATTCCACGGGGATGGGTGAAAACCAAACTTTCGGATGACGGCGATTCTTCAAATTTTCCTCAACGTTCGGGATCGCCCGCCGTCAGTTCCTTGGCGCCGGGGCCCTCGGGCAGACGGAATCCGTCGTCGCGCTGGTCGCCGGCGTTGGCGATGACCACGGCGAAGAACGGCAGGAAGACCGCCGCCGCGACCAGGACCCATCGAAAGACGCCGGGGCCGACGAGGACGGCGGCGAAGAAGCACACGAAGCGGATGCTCATCGACACGGCGTAGCGCACCTGTCGCGACTTCATGTCGTCGGCCGCGCTGCTGCGTGCCGTCGTGATGCGTACTGCGTCCGCCTTGGCCATGCCCTCCACAGTACGTCGCTAGGCTCCCGATCACACGGGGCGTGAGACCGCACTGGGAACCGTCCCCGGCCCATCACGAGGAGGACCCATGTCCAACCGCACCTACCGCGTCACCGAGATCGTCGGTACGTCGCCCGACGGCATCGACCAGGCGATCCGCAACGGCATCGAGCGGGCCGGCCAGACACTGCGCCACATCGACTGGTTCGAGGTCACCCAGGTCCGCGGCCAGGCCAAGGACGGCGTGGTCGAGCACTTCCAGGTCGGCATGAAGGTCGGCTTCCGCCTCGAGGACGAGTGAGGCGGGCCGAGTTCGGCCTACCACTCGGTAATCACTAGCGTCGTGGAGCGTGAGCGAGATTCCCAGCACTGACCCCGGTCCCGCGCCCCGTTCCGTCCTGGTCACCGGGGGCAACCGCGGCATCGGCCGCGCGATCGCCGAGGCCTTCATCGCCCAGGGCGACAAGGTCGCGGTCACCACGCGCAGCGGCGGCGCCCCCGACGGCGCCCTCGACGTCCGCTGCGACATCACCGACCCCGACGCCGTCGAGGCCGCCTTCGCGCAGGTGGAGGAGGCGCACGGCCCGGTCGAGGTCCTCGTCGCCAACGCGGGGATCACCAAGGACACGCTCCTGCTCCGGATGAGCGAGGACGACTGGTCGTCGGTCATCGACACCAACCTCACCGGGACCTTCCGGCTCGCCAAGCGCGCCGCCAAGGGCATGCTGCGCCTGCGTCGCGGCCGGATCATCCTGATCTCCTCGGTCGTCGGCCTGCTCGGCTCCGCCGGCCAGGTCAACTACGCCGCCTCCAAGGCCGGACTGGTGGGCGTCGCCCGGTCGCTCGCGCGCGAGCTCGGCAGTCGCTCGATCACCACCAACGTCGTCGCGCCCGGCTTCGTCGAGACCGACATGACCGACGTGCTCACCGACGAGCAGAAGGCGACCATCAAGACCCAGGTGCCGCTCGGTCGCTACGCCTCCCCGGCCGAGGTCGCCTCGGCCGTCACCTGGCTCGCCTCCGACGGCGCCGCCTACGTCACCGGGGCCGTGATCCCGGTCGACGGCGGCCTCGGCATGGGCCACTGAGCCTCCACGCCCCCCGACCTCGACCAGAGAGCAGGCAACGCACATGGGAATCCTCGACGGCAAGCGCATCCTCGTCGCCGGCGTCACGATGGACAGCTCGATCGGCTTCGCCACCGCGCGGGTCGCGCAGGAGCAGGGCGCCACGGTGCTGATCTCCAACTTCGGCCGTGCGCTGGGCATCACGAAGCGGATCGCCAAGCGGCTCCCGCAGGAGGCGCCGGTGCTCGAGCTCGACGTCACCGACGAGGACCACCTCGCCGGCCTCGCCGACCAGGTGCGCGAGCACGTCGACGGCCTCGACGGCGTCGTCCACTCGATCGCGTACGGCAACCCGGAGACGCTGCTGGGCGGCAAGTTCATGACCGGTCCCTGGGAGGACGTCGCCCAGGCCGTCCAGGTCTCGGCGTACTCGCTCAAGTCGCTCGCCGTCGCGACCCGCCCGCTGATGCAGCGCGGCGGCTCCATCGTCGGGCTCACCTTCGACGCGACGACCGCGTGGCCGGCGTACGACTGGATGGGCGTGGCCAAGGCCGCGCTCGAGAACACCAGCAGGTACGTCGCCCGCGACCTCGGTCCCGAGGGGATCCGCTGCAACCTGGTGTCCGCGGGCCCGCTGAAGACCCTCGCCGCCAAGGCGATCCCGGGCTTCGAGGACCTCGAGTCCGCGTGGAAGGACCGCGCGCCCCTCGGGTGGGACGAGACCGACCACACGCCGACCGCGCAGGCCGTGTGCGCGCTGCTGAGCGACTTCTT
Source organism: Nocardioides baculatus (assembly GCF_016735675.1). GTDB lineage: Bacteria > Actinomycetota > Actinomycetes > Propionibacteriales > Nocardioidaceae > Nocardioides > Nocardioides baculatus. The sequence goes on from NZ_JAERSG010000002.1 coordinate 709,267, forward strand.
CCCGGCGACCACGGGCGAGATCGTGCACGTCGACGGCGGCTTCCACGCCATGGGGCTCTGACGACGGTCGAGTCGTTCGGTAGTTTCCCCGGGTGACCTCCCTCGTCGAGCTGCGCATCCTCGAAGGCCCCAACCTCTACTTCCCGCGAGCGGCGGTGAAGCTGACCCTCGACGTCTCGACGATCACCGAGGCGAGCGACGAGGCCGTGCTGCGCTTCGCGCGGCGCATCGGGCTGCGGACGTCGCGGCCGGGAGCGGCCGGGTCGGGCTTCCGCCAGCGGTTCGCGCTGCGGGCGGTCGAGCGGCTCGTACGCGCGATCGCGGGGGAGGCCGGCACCAAGCGCCTCGCCGTGCGCGTGCGGCCCACCTCCGACCCGGACGTGCTCGTGGTCGCCTTCCCGTGGCGCAACCGGGGGCGCGCCACAGCGCTCGGCAACGCGGTCGCGCACGCCCTCGACGCGTTGCCGACCCCGGACGTCGAGTCCGCAGTCAGCGCGGCCGCAGAGGAGGTGCGCTCCGCCGAGCGGGGCAGCCGACCGACGACCATCACCCCGAGGATCCCGGTGGTGGCGGTGACCGGCACCAACGGCAAGACCACCACCAGCCGGATGGTCGCCCACATCGCGCGGACGAGCGGGCTCGTGGTCGGCTGGTCCAACACCGACGGCATCTACCGCGACGGCGTGCTGGTCGAGGCCGGCGACTACTCCGGCCCGTCCGGTGCGGCCCGCGCGCTCGGCCTCGACGGCGTACAGCTCGCGGTCACCGAGACCGCGCGCGGCGGCATCCTGCTCAAGGGCATCGGCATCACCCGCAACGACGTGTCCGTGGTGACCAACGTGACCGCCGACCACCTCGGCCTCCAGGGCATCGACACCGTCGACCAGCTCGCCGAGGTGAAGTCCGTCGTCCCGCGCATCACCCGCAAGGACGGCTGGGCCGTGCTCAACGGTGACGATCCGCGCGTGCTCGCGATGCAGTCCGTCATCGCCGCGCAGCCGTGGATCTTCAGCCGCGACCCGGACTCGCCGGCCGTCCGGGAGGTGCTCGGCCACGGCGGCGGGCGCGCGACCACGGTGATCGACGGCTGGATCACGGTCCTCAAGCCGGGCACCGACCCCGACCCGCTGGTGGAGCTGGTCGACGTGCCGATGACGCTGGCAGGTCTCTCACGCTTCAACATCGAGAACGCCCTCGCCGCCGCGTCCGCCGCGCTCGCGATCGGTCTCTCCCGCGACGACGTGGTCGCCGGCCTCCGCTCGTTCCGCCCGGACGCGGAGCACAACCCGGGCCGGATGAACTTCTTCTCGATGCCGGCCAGGGACGGGGAGTGCGTCTCCGTGGTCATGGACCTGGCGCACAACGAGGCCGGGCTCGAGGCGCTGCTGGAGATCATGGCGGGCGTACGCCGTCCCGGCGCGCGCCTGCTCCTCGGCCTCGGTGCCGTCGGCGACCGCACCGACGAGCTGATCGACGCGCTCGGCGAGATCGGCGCCAAGGGCAGCGACGTGGTCGCGATCGGCCACAAGGAGTGGTACCTCCGCGGTCGCACCATGGACGAGATCGACCAGCTCCTGCGCGCCGGTGCCGCACGGGTCGGCGTCACCGACATCGACACCTACACCACCGAGGTCGAGTGCCTGGCCGCCCTCGTGGCGCGCGCCGAGCCGGGTGACGTCGTGGGACTGATGTGCCACGCGGAGCGGCAGGAGGCCTACGACTGGATCGCCGCCCACGGGGGGACTCCGGACAGTCCCGAGACGCTGTCCGCGAAGGTGCGGGCCGCGACCGTCGTCTGATCAGGCGGTGACCAGCGGCTCCAGCAGCCGGTGGGGCTCGCGCAGGGCCCGGGAGACCGGGTCGCTGCGCAGCGTCGGGTCGGCGCCCGGACCCCGGCGGGTCTCGACGTCGCGTGGGTGGGGAGCGACGTCACAGGTCGAGCAACGACCGTCGCGGCCCAGGATGCCGCAGCCCACGTGGTGGAAGGTGCGACGCGGGCGACCGGGACTGGTGCGCTGGTCGCCCCACTGGGCGAGCAGGAGCAGGACGGGCCAGAGGGCGATCGCGTCCTCGGTGAGCTCGTACGACGCATGGCCGTCGCCGACCCGCTCCAGCAGTCCCTCGGCCACGAGCGCGTCGAGCCGGGAGGACAGGACCGCGCGGGACACGTCGAGGTGGGCCTGCAAGTCGGAGAAGCGGCGCACGCCCAGGAAGCAGTCGCGCAGGATGAGCAGCGTCCACCGCTCACCGACGAGCTCGAGCGAGCGCGCGATGCCGCAGTCCTGCCGCGGGTAGTCGGTACCGAGTGCCATGGAACGATGCTACCGTGGTTTGGTCTGTTCATCGAACCAAATGCAAAGGTGTCCCGTGACCGCACGACGCGTGCTGACCACTGCCTCCCTCGGCACGGTCGCGGTGCTGGTGGCGTTCACCGCGCCGCTGGCCAGTTTCAACCAGACGGTCGCCGGGCTGGGTGCGGGCCACAGCGGTGCGACGTGGGTGCTCAGCTCGATGAGCATCGGCCTGGGCGGCTTGCTGCTGACCGCCGGTCGGCTGGCCGACGACTACGGCCGGCGGCGCTGGTTCGTCATCGGCGCACTGGTCCTCGGCCTGTCCTCCCTCCTCGGGGCCGTCGCCGGTGACGTGGTGACGTTCGTGGCCTCGCGGGTGCTCGCCGGTGCCGGCGGCGCCGCCGTCATCGCCGCCGGACTCGGGATGATCGCCGAGGCACACCCCGACCCGGTGGAGCGGCGCCGGGCCACCGGCCTGTGGGGCGCGAGCATCGGCGCCGGGATCGCCATCGGGCCGCTCCTCGGCACCTACCTCGGACGGGTCCACTCGTGGCGCGACGTCTACGTCGTCCTCGGCGTCGCCGGCCTCGCCCTGGCGCTCGCGGGGTCGCGGTGCCCCGAGTCGCGCAGTGACCACCGTGCGCAGCTCGACGTGGCCGGAGTCGTGCTGATGGCGCTCGGCACAGGGGCGGTGCTCGCCGGGCTCACCGCGGGCCGCGGAGGATGGGCGCGCCCCGCACCGGTGCTCCTCCTCGTCGCGGGGGTCGCGATGCTGGTCGCGTTCGTCGTGGTCGAGCGCCGCTCGACCCACCCGATGCTCGACCTCGGTCTGCTGCACCATCCGCCGTTCCGGTCGGTCAACGTCGCGGGCCTGGCCACCGGCGCCGGGATCATCGCGCTGATGTCGTACGTGTCCGGCTTCGTCGGATCGGCCCTCGCGATCCCCGCGACGACGGCCGCGTGGCTGATGCTGGCCTGGTCGGGCCCGAGCGTGGTGACTGCCGTCCTCGCCCGCCGGCTACCCGCGCGGTGGGGCGGTCGCAGCCAGATGGCCGCCTCACTCGTCCTCATCGGCGTGGGGCAGCTGCTCGTCCTCGGGGTCCACACAGCCAGCGGTCCGGTTCGCTTCCTGCCCGGTCTGCTGCTCGCCGGTGTCGCGACCGGCGTGCTCAATGCCGCCATGGGCCGTGAGAGCGTGGCCAGTGTCCCGCCGGGCCAGGCGGGACTCGGGAGCGGCGCGAACAACACCGCGCGCTACCTCGGCTCCGCCCTTGGTGTGACGGTCGTGTCCGTCGTCGCGGCCCCGGTGGGCGCGGTGACCGCCCAGGGACTGGTCGACGGCTGGCACCGCGCGGTGCTCGTCACCGCCGCCGTCTCCTTCGTGGGCGCGGCCGGCGTGGCCCTCCTCGGCGAGCGGACCGTACGCCGTACGGAGGTCCCCGCCTCCGAAGCCTCGACGAGCAGTGGCTGAGCCACGTTCCCGATCGCCGGAGTGTGGATGGACCACCGCTCAACGGGGGTCAGACGTCGCCCGGGTCGACCTGCTCGCCGGGGGCGCCGATGTCGAGGTCGCCCTCGACGATCATCGCCGACATCCCGCGCGGGGACCGGGTCTCGTGCACCTCGCCCGGCTCCCACACCGCGGCCTGACCGGCGGTGAGGTGGTGCACGTCGCCCTCGGCACCGGCGACCTCCGCCTCGCCCGACAGCACGAGGAGGAGCTGGCGGCCGGCCGCGGGATGACGCCCGATGGTGCCGCCGGGGGTGAGCGACACCGCGATCAGGTGGGCGTCGGCGCTGATCCCGAAGGCGCCCACCGCGAACCCGCGGCTGCCGTGGGCGTCGATCGGGCGGTGCGGCAGGTCCGCCAGGTCGAGGACCCTCACTCAGCGTCCGCGGCGGGCGGCGTGTAGTCGGGGTCGGCCGACGGGGCGTCGGGGTTCGAGGCCGAGCCGGCTTGCGCCGTGTCGGACCAGTTCTCCAGCTCCGCCATCACCTCGGCGTGCTTGTCGACGCACACCACGACGAGGTCGCCGCGGTTGGCGCGGCTCATCGCGTGGCGTACGGCCTCGATCTCCTCGACGACGAGCTCGGCCTGCTTGCAGCGCGCGCCGTCGGCCATCGCGGCGCGTACGCCGTCCAGCACGAGCTGGGCCGTGGCGCCGCGCTCGCGCCCGCGCAGCGCCACGTCCTCGCGGACGATGCACACGTCGAAGTGCTGGGCCGCGACCATGCCGAGGTCGATCATGTCCTGGTCGCGGCGGTCGCCCGCGGTGGCGATGATGCCGATCCGCGAGGGCCGGGCGAGGTCGTGCGACGACGCCAGCGAGTCGCCGACGCGGTCCACGAAGTCGCCGAGCATCCTCATGCCGGGGGCGTTGTGGCAGTAGTCGACGATCACGTTGACGCCGTTGACGTCGACCTCGTTGAGGCGGCCGGGGGAGAGGTAGTAGTTGGTCGAGAACGTCCGCAGGCCCTGGCGGATGTCGTGCAGCGGAGCGCCGGCGGCGAACGCCGCAGCGGCGGCGGCGAGCGCGTTCTGGACGTTCATCCGCGCGCGGCCGCTGAAGGTCGCCGGGAGGAGGTGGGTCCAGGCGAGCTGCATCTCGCGGCGGCCGTGCTGGACGACGATCATCTCGCCGCGCTCGGTCGGGTTGAGGACGATGGCCTTGCCACCGCGACGGCAGTGCGCGTCGATCATGTCGCGCACCTCGCTGCCCGGCTCCTCCATCGAGAACCAGACGACCTGGCCCGAGCACTTGCGGCGCATCTCCCGCACGAGCGGGTCGTCGGCGTTGAGGACGGCGTGGCCGTCGCGCGGCACCGCCTCGACGATGACGGCCTTGACGTCCGCGAGCTGCTCGACGGTGTCGATGCCGCGCAGGCCGAGGTGGTCGGGCTGCACGTTGAGCACGACCGCGACGTCGTTGCGCTCGTAGCCGAGGCCCTCCCGCAGGATGCCGCCGCGGGCGACCTCGAAGACGGCGAAGTCGACGCGCGGGTTCTGGAGCACCATCCGCGCCGAGCGCGGGCCGGACGCGTCGGCCCGGATCACCAGGCGCTCGTCGATCACGACGCCGTCGGTCGAGGTCATGCCGACCTTGCGGCCGAGGCCCTTGAAGATGTGGGCGATCATCCGGCTGGTGGTGGTCTTGCCGTTGGTGCCGGTCACCGCGACGATCGGGATCCGCGAGGTCGCGCCCGGCGGGAAGAGCATGTCGACGACGGGCTTGGCGATGAACTGTGGCTCGCCGATCGTCGGGTGGGTGTGCATCCGGAAGCCGGGTGCGGCGTTGACCTCGCAGATCGCACCGCCGGCCTCGCGGACCGGCTCGGTGATGTCGGGGCAGATGAAGTCGATGCCGGCGATGTCGAGGCCGACCATCCGGGCGGCCTCCTCGGCGATCTCGACGTTCTCCGGGTGCGCCTCGAAGGTCCGGTCGATCGAGATGCCGCCGGTCGACATGTTGCCGGTGAGCGCCAGCTTGACCATCTCGCCCTCGGCGGGCACCGAGTCGAGGGTGTGGCCCTGGTCGGCGAGCACCTCGATGGCGGCCTCGTCGATCTTGATCCGGGTGAGCACCTTCTCGTGGCCGACGCCTCGGCGCGGGTCGGCGTTGGTCAGGTCGACGAGCTCCTCGACCGTCGCCTTGCCGTCACCGGTCACCGACGCGGGCACGCGCTCGGCGATGGCGACCATCCGGCCGTCGATGATCAGGCAGCGGTAGTCCTTGCCGGTCACGAACGACTCGACGATGACGTTGCCGCGGCGCGACTGCCCCTCCGCGATCGGGAACGCGGCGCGTACGTCGTCCTCGTCCTGCAGGTCGAGGCAGACCCCGCGGCCGTGGTTGCCGTCGAGCGGCTTGAGGACGACGGGGTAGCCGATCCGGCGGGCGGCGGCGACCGCGGCGTCGACCGAGCGCACCGACTCCTGCTTGGGCACCGGGAGCCCGGCCGCGCCGAGGAGCTTGGTGGTGAGGTCCTTGTCGGAGGCGATGTCGACGGCGATCGACGACGTCTCGGAGGTCATCGTCGCCCGGATCCGCTTGGCGTGGACGCCCTGGCCGAGCTGCACGAGGGAGTACTGGTTGAGCCGGATCCACGGGATGTCGCGGGAGACCGCCTCGTCGACGATCGCCTGAGTCGAGGGGCCGAAGGCGGTGCGCTCGGCACGGCGGATGAACTCGTCGCGCTGGGTCTCCCAGTCGAACTCCGGGTCGCCCTCGACGAGGTGGTTGACCAGCTTGACGGCCAGGCGGCCGGCGGAGAGTCCGACGTTCTCGTCGATGTAGCCGTAGATGATGTTGTAGCGGCCCGGCTCGCCCTTGACCTGCCGGGTCTTGCCGCGTCGGATGTCGTGGCCGACCAGCTGCTGGAGGGCGAGAGCGACGTGCTCGGCGACGTGGCCGAGCCAGGTGCCCTCGTTGAGCCGCTCGAGGAAGCCGCCGCGGCGACCGCGCGAGCACGAGTGCTCCCGGAGGCCGGGGAGCATCGAGACGAGGTCCTCGCTGAACCCGGGGATGGTGTTGGTGGGGAACTGCTCGAGCGAGCCCAGGTCGACGACCAGGTGGATCGACTTGTCGTAGGACCAGACGTTGGCGCCGCGGTAGACGCGGGTCTCGACGATCTCCAGGTCCGGCGTGGGCCGCTCACTCATGCACGTACTCGCTTCGCTCCGTGCGCGCATGAGGCACATGTCACGCTGCACCTGTTGATTCGCTCGCTTCGCTCGCTCATGCGTTCTCTCCATCGGTGGGGGTCGGATCGGGTTGGTTGCGCGTACGCCGCAGCGCGAGGCGGCGGCGGATCGCCGCGGGCGTCGCGTCGGCCGCGGCGATGTCGCGCACCAGCTGGCGCAGGTCGCGGGTCGCCTCGGCGAGCTCGTCGGCGTCCTCCGGGTCGACGACCGGCTCCTGCGGCACGAGGACGCGCGTCGACAGATTGAAGGCGCTGCCCTCGGGCAGCACGTGGAAGAGCACCCCGCTCGCGAGCAGCGGCGACGACCGGGTGGCCTCGTAGGCGTTGGACACCATCCGCGAGCCGTCGAAGATCGTGACCGCACCCTTGCCCAGGACGCGCATCACCAGGTCGCCGTCGACGTCCTCGACGAGACCGCACGTGTCCTCGTCGACGCCGATGCCCAGCAGCTGCGGGCTCTGCGACACGATCATCAGCAGCCGGCCGTAGCGGTTGCGCTGGTCGAAGTGCTGGTCGATGACGGTGTGGTTGACCAGGCCCAGCCCCGCGGCGACCTGGGTCATCCGCTGCTTGGGCGTCGCCCCGCCGACGCCGAAGGCGACCATGTGGGACGACTGGATGCTCGCGCCGGCGGAGGTGCCGGCGACCACGGCGCCGCGCTCGTGCGCGCGGAGGATCGCGTCGCCCACCGGCGTGCCGCAGACGATCGACGACAGCTTGAGCTGGTTGCCGCCGGTCATGAAGATGCCGGTCGCCTCGTCGAGCGCCTTCACCAGCACCGGGTCGTGGGCCTGCTCGCGGCTCTCCGGGCGTACGGAGTCGACCCGGGCGGCGCCGAACTTGGTGAAGAGGGCGTCGTAGACGTCGACCACCTCGCGCCCGAGCGAGGAGGCTGTCGGGATCACCGCGATCCGGGCGTCGCGACCCCCGCTGAGTGCGACGAAGTGCTTGAGGATGGTCGGCTTGCGGACCTTGTCCTCGGCACCACCGATGATCATGAGTGGTCCGTTCGGCATGACAGGCAGGCTAGCGGCTGCAAGGGTGGGCGGATGCAGCAGTCAGGAGAGGACGCGGGCAACGGGGCGACCCGGCGGCTGGTGATCATGCGCCACGCGAAGGCCGAGCCGACCGCGCCGTCCGACCACGAGCGCGCCCTCGCGGCCCGGGGCAGCGACGACGCCGAGGCCGCCGGGCGCTGGCTGGCCGAGCAGGGGATCACGCCCGACGTCGCCCTCGTGTCCGACGCGCTGCGCACCCGCCAGACCTGGGCGCGGGTCGCCGGCGGGGCCGGGTGGGACGAGGCCGTGGCCGAGTTCTCCGAGGCGCTCTACGCCGCCGGCCCGGACCCCGCGTTCGACCTGCTCCGCGAGACCGACGCCGCCGTGGGCACGCTCGTCGTGATCGGCCACAACCCGACGATGGCCTACGTCGCCGAGCTGATCGACGATGGTGAGGGTGACGGCGACGCCACCACCGGCATGGTCACCCGCGGCTTCCCGACGTCGGCGCTCGCGGTGTTCGCCGTCGACGGTCCGTGGTCCGACCTCGGCCCCGGTGCCGGCCGGCTCGAGGCCTTCCACGTCGGCGGCGCGTGACCCCTCCTGACGTCGTCGCGCGGCTGCGCGCGGCCGGCTGCGTGTGGGCCGAGGAGGAGGCGGCGCTGCTGCTCGACGCGGCCGCCGACCCCGGCGAGCTCGACGCCCTCGTCGCCCGGCGCGTGGCGGGCGAGCCGCTCGAGACGGTGCTCGGGTGGGTCGGGTTCCTGGGCCGTCGGCTGGTGGTGGCACCGGGCGTCTTCGTGCCACGACGCCGCACCGAGCTGCTCGCGCGGGTGACGGTGCGCGAGGTCGCCGCGCGGACGGGGCCGGTGGTCGTGGAGCTGTGCTGCGGCGTCGGTCCGGTGGCGGCCTGCCTGGAGGGGACGGGCGCCGAGGTCCATGCCGCCGACCTCGACGCGTCGGCGCTCGCCTGCGCCCGTACGAGTGCACCGTCGGCGCACGTCCACCTCGGCGACCTGTACGGCGCGCTCCCCGACCGCCTGCGGGGTGGGGTCGACGTGCTCGCGGCCAACGCGCCCTACGTCCCGACCGACCGGATCGCCGACATGCCGCCCGAGGCGCGCGACCACGAGCCGCGTGCCGCGCTCGACGGGGGACCGGACGGCGTCGACCTCCACCGGCGGATCGCCGGCGCGGCGCCGGAGTGGCTCGCGCCCGGTGGCGTGCTGCTGATCGAGACCAGTCCGGGGCAGGCGTCCCTCACGACCGCGGCGATGGACGCAGCCGGACTCACGACGAGCGTCGAGGTCGACCCGGAGATCGGCGGCTGTGTCGCCGTCGGAAGGCTCAGTCCGCCACCAACGGTGGAGCCGGCGTGACGAAGCCCGCGGCTGCGTCGGCGTCCTCGATCTGCTCGCGCGAGATGCCGAGCAGGTAGAGGATCGCGTCGAGGTAGGGCACGTTGACCGCCGTGTCCGCAGCGTCGCGCACCATCGGCTTGGCGTTGTAGGCGATGCCGAGTCCGGCGGCGTTGATCATGTCGAGGTCGTTGGCGCCGTCGCCGATCGCGATCACCGCGTCGAGCGGTACGCCGACCTCGTCCGCGAACTCGCGCAGCGCCACCGCCTTGCCCGCCCGGTCGACGACGTCGCCGAGGATCCGGCCGGTGAGCAGGCCGTCGACGATCTCGAGCTCGTTGGCGCGCGCGAAGTGGATGCCGAGGTCGGCGGCGAGGCGGTCGGTGATCTGGCTGAAGCCGCCGGACACGATCGCGAAGCGGTATCCCAGGCGACGGAGCGTGCGCACCATCGTGCGGGCGCCCGGCGCGAGCTCGATCGAGTCGTAGACCTCGTCGAGCGCGGAGGCGGGCACCCCCTCCAGCAGGGCGACGCGCTCGCGGAGCGACTCCTCGAAGTCGAGCTCGCCGCGCATCGCCGCCTCGGTCACCCGCGCGACCTCGGCCTCCTGGCCGGCGTGCGCGGCGATCATCTCGATCACCTCGCCCTGGATCAGCGTCGAGTCGACGTCCATCACGATCAGCCGGATGCCGCGGCGGTGCAGGGAGTCGCGCTGCACGGCGAGGTCGATGCCCTGCTTGACCGCCTCCGCGGCGAGCAGCGGTCGCAGCGTGTCGGCCGGTGCGCCCGACACGTGGAGCTCGATCGCGGTGACCGGGTAGCGGGCCATCCGCTCGATCTTGTCGATGTTGGCGCCCGAGTCGGCGATCCGGCCGGCGATCGCGGCCATCGCGGTCGCGCGCAGCGGGTTGCCGATGATCGTGATGTGCGAGCGGTGCCCGGCCCGGCTGCGGTTGTCACCGGCGCCGCGGTCGACCTCGACGTTCATGTCGAGGTCCGCTGCGGTGCGCTCGATGACGTCGCGCAGCTTCTTCCAGTCGCGCGGGGCCGTCACCAGGATGCCGAGCACGAGACGTCGTCGCAGCACGATCTGCTCGATGTCGACGACCTCGACCCCGGCCGCGGCGAGCGCGGCGAACATGGCAGAGGTGACTCCGGGGCGGTCCTTGCCGGTGAGGGTGACCAGCAGTGTCTTCGGCACGTCGTCCAGCTGGCTGCTCATGGTGCGACGAAGGCTAGTCCCGATCGGGGGACGGGTTCGGCCGAGGTCCGCGCTGCGGGCGCCCACGCCACGTGTCGACGGTGCTGGCAGTCCGGGTGTTCCTGCCCTACGTTGCTCGCAACGGTGGACCCACCGGGGTTCCGCACCAGATCAGGGGGATCAGATGGACTTCATGACCGCGGTCCGCACGTGCTTGTCCAAGTACGTCGACTTCTCGGGCCGTGCCCGACGCTCCGAGTACTGGTACTTCGTGCTCTTCAACATCCTCGTCAACATCGTGGCGACGATCCTCGACAACATCCTCGGCACGGACTTCGAGGGGTCTGGCGGCATCGTCAGCACGGTGGCGAGCCTCGCGCTCTTCCTGCCGGGCCTCGCTGTCGGTATCCGCCGACTGCACGACATCGACAAGAGCGGCTGGTGGATCCTGATCGGCCTCATCCCGATCATCGGCTGGATCCTCCTCATCGTCTGGTACTGCACGGACTCCAAGCCCGACAACCAGTACGGCCCGAACCCGAAGGGTGCCAGTGCCGGCGTCGCCGGCGGCTACCCGCCGCCCCCGCCGCCCGCCTACGGCAGCGGCCAGTAGTCCCGCTCCACTCCTCACGACCGGTCCGCCCGGGTCGGGGTCGCCTCCGCGGTCCCGACCCGGGCGGTTGTCGGTGGCGGGTCCTAGCGTCGTGGGCATGACGCACGTCCACCACGCCATCGACTACATCGAGATCAACACGAGCGACCTCGCCGCGTCCCGCTCCTTCTACGAGCAGGCCTTCGGCTGGTCGTTCACCGACTACGGCCCGACCTATGCCGGGATCCGCGCCGCGACCGGCGACGGTGAGGTCGGCGGCCTCAACGGCGAGCGCGAGCCCGGCCCCGGCGGCCCGTTGGTGCTGCTGTTCTCCGATGACCTCGACGCGACCGTGGCGGCCGTCGAGTCCGCCGGCGGCACGATCACCGCTGCGCCCTACGAGTTCCCCGGCGGTCGCCGCTTCGAGTTCGCCGACCCCGCCGGCAACGTCCTCGGGGTGTGGGCCACCGGCTGAGACCCGGTCAGCGGTCCGGCCACACCTCGGGCGAGCAGGCCGCGACGATGGCCCGGCGCGCGGCCCGGCCCAGCGGCTGGAGCAGACCACGGCGCCGTTCGATCTCGTACGACGACAGCGCACCGCCGTCGTCGACCAGGGCGAGGTCGACGATGGCCCACGCCTGCAGTCCGCGCGACGCGAGGTCCACGCAGCGCGGTGGAGTGCCGAGCGGCGCCTCGACGTGGGGCCGGTGGTGGAGGTTCATCAGCACGTCCGCTGCCTCCGGTCGCCACCGGGCGACGTCGAGGTCCGCGAGGTCGCCGGCGGCGCCGAGCAGCGTCTCGCGCAGGGTCCGGTCGGCCTCGCCGACGTCCGGCAGCTGGCGGGGCGCGGCGTCGTGGGCCCGCCACTGCACGGTCTCGCCCTGCTCCGCGGGCACCAGGCCGAGGGTGCCCGCCACCACCGCCTGGCCGGCGTCCAGCGCTGCCGCGTTGAAGCCGGGCGGCCCGCCCAGGCCGAGGGGATCTCCCTCGACGGGCAGTGCGAGGCCGGCGTACGCCGCCCCGGAGGCGCGGGTGATCGTCAGCAGGTCGAGGGCCGAGCCGCCCTCGAGGAGCTGGGTGTCGACCGCGAGCACGTCGAGGACGTGGTCGGTCTGCTCGTGGCCGCGCAACCACGCGGTGAGCCACCAGGCCAGGACTGCGGAGTGGGGGAGCGCGAGCATCGCGGGCGAGGCTACTCGCCGGAGCCATCCGCTGCGCGCCGACCGTCGTGTCCGGACCAGCGGCGCCCACCTCGCTGGATAGGGTGCGCACCATGGTCGCGGTCATCGAGTTCGCAGGCGTCACCGTGCGCCGCGGCCGCTCACTCCTGCTCGACGACGTGACGTGGGAGGTGGAGGAGGACGAGCGCTGGGTGGTCCTCGGTCCCAACGGCGCAGGCAAGACCACGCTGCTCCAGGTCGCCGCCGCCCAGCTCCACCCGACGTCCGGCGTCGCCGGGATCCTCGACGAGGTGCTCGGCACCACCGACGTCTTCGACCTGCGTCCCCGCATCGGCCTCACCAGTGCAGCGCTCGCCGACCGCATCCCGCGCGACGAGCTCGTCAAGGACGTCGTCGTGTCCGCGTCCTACGGCGTGGTCGGGCGGTGGCGCGAGGAGTACGCCGACCTCGACCACGACCGCGCCGGCGAGCTGCTCGTCGAGGTCGGTGCGAGCCACCTCGCCGAGCGCACCTTCGGGACCCTCAGCGAGGGCGAGCGCAAGCGCGTCCAGATCGCCCGGGCGCTGATGACCGACCCCGAGCTGCTCCTCCTCGACGAGCCGGCGGCGGGCCTGGACCTCGGCGGTCGTGAGGATCTCGTCGCGACCCTGTCGGAGCTCGCCCTCGACCCCGACTCGCCCGCGACCGTGCTGGTCTCGCACCACGTCGAGGAGATCCCGCCCGGGTTCACCCACGCCCTGCTTCTGCGCGAGGGCCGGGTCGTCGACGCGGGTCCCGTCGAGGACGTCGTGACCGCGGAGACGCTGTCGGAGACCTTCCGCATGCCGCTGCTGCTCAGCCGCGCCGACAACCGCTTCGCGGCCCGTCGTCGTCCGCCGCGGCGCATGGGGTCCTGACCTCCCTGCGTCGCTGCGCACGACTGGATAGGGTCTGGGTATGGACTGGATCCGCGACCACCTCTGGGAGACCTGGCTGGCGCTGTCGATCGCGCTCGGCGTCGCCGAGATGTTCAGCCTCGACCTGATCCTGGCCATGCTCGCCGCAGGTGCCGTGATCGGCATGGTGGCGGCGTTGCTCGGCCTGCCGGTGTTCGTCCAGATCCTGCTCGCGCTCGGTGCCTCGGTCGCCGCGCTGTCGCTGGTCCGCCCGGCGTTCGTGAAGCGGCTGCACGGCGGCCCCGACCTCACGCTGGGCCACAGCAAGCTCGTGGGCACCCGATGCCTGGTCACCGACGAGATCAGCGGCCTGGCCGCCGGTCGCATCAAGGCGGGCGGCGAGACCTGGACCGCACTGCCGTACGACGAGAACCTGAGGATCCAGGCGGGCGAGACCGTCGAGATCCTGCAGATCAAGGGTGCGACGGCCTACGTCCACCCCGTGGCCTCGCTCGAGTCCTGAGACGTCCACACACCACTACACCGGGGGAGAACCGAAATGACAGCCCTGCTGGTCCTGTTCCTGCTCATCATCGTCTTCGTCGTCGTGATGCTCGCGAAGACGGTCAAGATCGTCCCGCAGGCGCGCGCCGCGGTCGTCGAGCGGTTCGGCAAGTACAAGGCCACGCTGCCCGCCGGCCTCAACATCCTCGTGCCGTTCATCGACAAGCTGCGCTACCTCATCGACCTGCGTGAGCAGGTCGTGAGCTTCCCCCCGCAGCCGGTGATCACCGAGGACAACCTCGTCGTCTCCATCGACACGGTCATCTACTTCCAGGTCACCGACCCGGTCGCCGCGACCTACGAGATCGCCAACTACATCCAGGCCATCGAGCAGCTCACGATGACCACGCTCCGCAACATCGTCGGTGGGATGGACCTCGAGGAGACGCTGACCAGTCGCGACTCCATCAACTCCGGCCTGCGCGGCGTCCTCGACGAGGCGACTGGCAAGTGGGGAATCCGCGTCAACCGCGTCGAGCTCAAGGGCATCGACCCGCCGCCGTCGATCAAGGACTCGATGGAGAAGCAGATGCGCGCGGATCGCGAGAAGCGCGCCGTCATCCTCACCGCCGAGGGTCAGCGGCAGGCCGCGATCCTCACCGCCGAGGGCTCCAAGCAGTCGCAGATCCTCAACGCCGAGGGTGACCGCGAGTCCCAGATCCTCCGCGCGCAGGCCGACCGCGAGGCCTCGATCCTGCGTGCCCAGGGTGAGGGCCAGGCCATCCAGACCGTCTTCCAGGCGATCCACGACGGCCAGCCCGACCAGTCTCTGCTGGCCTACCAGTACCTCCAGATGATGCCGAAGATCGCCGAGGGCAGCGCCAACAAGGTGTGGGTCATCCCCTCGGAGATCACCAAGGCGATGGAGGGCCTCGGCTCCTCGATCCACGAGATCGCCGGCATCCCCAAGGACGCCAGCCCGCGCAAGCGGGTGGACATGGGGCCCTCGGAGCCGCAGCTGCCGTCGACGCAGCGCCCGGACGCCGAGATCTCGGCGACCAACCAGGCCGTCCAGGACGCCATCGCTGCAGCCGAGTCGGCGAGCAAGGTCACGCGCGGCGGCTCCGCAGGCGACGGCACGGCGACCGCCGACGAGGGTCAGGAGCCCCCGACGGCGTGAGCCCCCTCGAGGCCGTGCTGGTCACGCTCGCCGGAGCGGCGGCCGGCACCATCAACACCGTGGTGGGGTCGGGAACGTTGATCACGTTCCCGACCCTGCTGGCGTTCGGCGTACCACCTGTCACCGCCAACGTGAGCAACACCGTCGGACTGGTGCCCGGCAGCGTGTCGGGCGTCGTCGGCTACCGCCGCGAGCTGGCCGGACAGCGCTCGCGTGTGGTTCGCCTCGGCTCCGCCTCGTTCCTCGGGGGAGTGGTCGGTGCCGTGCTCCTCCTGGTGCTGCCGTCGTCGGCGTTCGACGCGATCGTCCCGGTCCTGATCGCGCTCGGCGTGCTGCTCGTCATCTTCGGTCCGCGGATCCAGCGCACCGTGGCGGCGCGCGCGGAGGCGCGCGGCGGCATCCCCGACCACGGCGTGTGGTGGGTGTGGCCCGCGGTCGCCGTCGCCGGTGTGTACGGCGGCTACTTCGGCGCCGCGCAGGGAGTCCTGCTGATGGCGATCCTCGGGATCGGCGTGGCCGACTCGATGCAGCGGCACACCGCCACCAAGAACGTCCTCGCCCTGCTCGTCAACGGGATCGCGGCGATCGTCTTCATCGCCGTCGCCGACGTCGACTGGGTGGTCGCGGGCCTGATCGCCCTGGGCTCGGTCGTCGGTGGCCAGCTGGGCGCGACGGTCGGGCGCCGGCTCTCGCCCGCCCTGCTGCGCGCCGTCATCGCCGTCGTGGGCCTCACCGCGCTCGTGGGCCTGCTCGTCTGACGTACTGCTCACCGGCGCTGGTCAAGTGGCCCCTCCGGGCGGTCGACACCGCGAGCTCAACCGGTTGTTGCAACTCGATCATGAGGTGAGAGGTTGCGGCGCGTGCCGGGAGTGAGGTTGACCGCGGATCAGCGGTTGGTGATTGAGCGGGCGTGTCTGTCGGGTTTGCCGCAGGCGACGATCGCGGCGTTGGTGGGCAAGCATCCCTCGACGATTTCGAGTGAGCTGCGTCGCGCGGGGTCGTTCGGGACCCGGTCCCCGCGGGTCCGTACGGCTCGTGGTGGTGGCCAGGAGTGTCGGTTGAAGTACTCCGCGAAGTGGTCAGAGCGTGAGGCGTCGCGCAAGGCCCGCCGGCCCAAGGCCCGGCGTCTTGATCACGCGCCGGCGCGGGACCAGGTGTGGGAGCTGTTGCGGGCCGACTGGTCGGCGCAGCAGATCGCGGCGATGCTGCCCGTGTTGTTCCCACGCAATGTGAGGATGCGGGTGTCGCACGAGACGATCTGCCAGTGCGTGTTCGTCCAGGCCAAGGGCAAGCTCAAGCGTGAGCTGACCGCGCACCTGCGCAGCCGGCGCCAACGCCGCAAGGCCCAGACGGATGGTGCGGAGCGGGTCGCCTTGGGGATCACTGACGAAATCCGGATCGCCCAGCGCCCTGCTGAGGCCGACGATCGGGCGGTGCGCGGGCACTGGGAGGGCGACCTCCTGATGGACGGCACCGGCAAGGGCGCGGTGATCACGCTGGTCGAGCGGTCCTCACGGTTCGTGCTCCTGGCTCCCTTGCCGGGACGCCATACCGACGAGGTCGCCCGCATGAAGCTCGCGGAGATGGTCGCGGAGATGATCGCGACCCAGCCGCTCGAACTCAGGAAGTCGATCACCTGGGACCGCGGATCCGAGATGGCCCAGCACGCCCGGTTCAGGACCGAGACCGGGATCCCGATCTACTTCTGCGACCGGCAGTCACCGTGGCAGCGTGGGATGAACGAGAACAACGCAAGACCCTCGAGTCGCAGACTTTCGGGCAGGTGCTCAACAAGAGGTTCGTTGCAACAGCTGTTTGAGTTCGCCGACGACCCGGCTGTCGGTGGTTTCCTCTAGAATCGAACACATGATCGAGACGCTGGCAGGACCCGGGGCCGGTGAGGCAGATGCCATCACTGCCTCCGACCTGCTCGCCTCGATCCGCGCCGAGCGCCTCGCCGAGAACGCTGCCGCGGCCCGTCAGCTCGACCTCGCCGCCCGGTGGGCCGACCTCCACCCGCCGGAGTCGATCCACTCCGCGGCCGCGTTCACCGTCCCGGGCACTGACCACGAGGAGCCGCTCGCTGGTGAGGGGTGTCCGTTGGTGGCGGAGTTCTGCGTGGCCGAGCTCGGCACCGTCCTCGGCATTTCGTCGACGTCGGCGAAGAAGCTCATCGGTCACGCCCTCGAGCTGCGCCACCGGTTGCCGCGGCTGTGGGCGCAGGTCCAGTCGGGTCACGTTCCTGCGTGGCGGGCGCGGTCGGTCGCCGAGACGACGATCCACTCCACCCCCGCGTTGACCCGGGAGGCTGCCGGTTTCGTCGACGCCCAGGTCGCGGCGGTCGCGGGGCGGATCGGTCCCGCCCAGCTGGACCGGCTCGTGGCCGAGACGATCAAGCGCTTCGACCTCGCCGACCTTGATCCGGCCGCTGATCCCGAGGACGGCTACCTGTCGGTGGACCCACGGCATGTGACGTTGCACGACGACGACGTCCACTTCGCGGGGACCATGCGGTGGGAGGCCGAGCTCGACATCGCCGACTCCCTCGACCTCGACCAGACCCTGTCGCGCAAGGCCGCCGAGCAGAAGGCCCTCGGCTCCACCGAGTCGTTGGACGTGCGCCGCGCCAAGGCACTCGGTGACCTGGCCCGCACCCAGACCGCACTGGAGCTGCACGTCGCGGGTGCTGGTGCGACGAGTCGCGACGACATGCCTGCCGCCCGCGAGGTCGTCCTCCACGCCCACGTCGACGTCAGCACCCGCACCACCTCAGACGGCGAGCAGACCGTGTTCGGTCCCACCGGCCGCCTCGAGGAGCGCCAGCGGCTCGTCCTGCTCGACCAGCTGAAGTCCTGGTGCGGCGACTCCCGGACGAAGGTCACGATCAAGCCGGTCATCGACCTCAACGCCGAGCTCTCGACCCCGGGCTATGCCATCCCGGACCAGGTCCGTGAGCAGGTCATCCTCCGCGACCGCACGTGTGTGTTCCCGTTCTGCACGAGACCGGCCCGTGGCTGCGACGTCGACCACGTCGTCGAGTACGACCACCACGCAGAGGCCGACGGCAGGTCGCAACCCGGCCCCACGACGACCCGGAACCTGGCCTGCCTGTGCCGGTTCCACCATCGTCTGAAGACCCATTCGGCCTGGCGCTACCGGATGACAGCGAACGGCTGCTTCGAGTGGACCAGCCCCCACGGCCACCGCTACCGACGCGACCGCACCGGCACCACCTCGATCAACGGGCCGGACCCCGATCCACCCGGCATCCCACGACCCCGCCGACCATGACCCCGCCCCGCACCCCGCCGCAACACCGTCCGGCGGGGACGGCGGCATGTCCGAGACAGGCGAGCGTCGTCGAGATCAGACGCTTTTGCGGGCCGGTCGAGCACGAGATCCAGCAGCCCTGCCGTGACGAGCCGTGTGCTGGAGGCCTGGTGCGGGTCGGCCTCGAGCGTCGGGACGCCGAGGACGACCCCTACGCCCAACCCGGTTGTCATCGCGGCGCACCGACCAGAACTGCCCGGGCGACAGGCGCGCCGTCGACCTCGGCGTGCATGGACACATCGCGCCACGTCCCGGACGGTGGGAGGGTTCAGGCTGCGTCTCAGGACGATAGGTCCCGGTCGATGACCGCCTCCAGCGCTGAGGGGTGGACGACCGTTCCGCACGTCGTGCACGGTTCCTGGATCGCGTCGAGGTCCTGCAGCACCGCGGCGAGGTCGGTCCGCCCTTTCATGGCGGCCACCGACGCCAGCAGGTAGCGCAGGTCTGCGTTGGTCTCGCAGTGCTGGAGGCGCTCCAGCGCGAGGGTCAGTCCCCGCTGCATCGCTGACCTGAATGCCGGTTCCAGGTCGCTCGGCACCTCGGCGGCGTACGTGGCGATCAGTCCGCCGACGATGAGGTAGGTGTCGGCCTCCGACGAGTCCAGGCGCGCCGCGAGGTCCATGAGGTAGGGGGCAGCGGCGAAGGCGGCGTCGTACGTCGTCTCCTCGGCGCAGATCTCGGGCCACATCTCCTGGAAGAGCTCGAGATCTGACGGGTTGTCGTCGAGTGCTCGGAGTGCTTGCGGAACCGGGTAGGCGCCCGGCCCCATCCGGGTCCACAGCTGGCTCCACCTCGGGCTGTCCAGAGGCAGTCGACCTGCATCGTCGTTCATGAGAGCCATTCTGGACGATGCACGACGGACGCCTCTCGGCCGACGGCGTCGGACGGTGCGGCATGGACACACCCTTCCCGTCCCCCCCCGGAGGCCGACTGGCTGACGGCTGACCACGCGACTGCCCGCGCGGCGCTACCAGCGGATCTGCAGCGGGTCGGTGACCAGCACGGGTGGGGCCGTCCGGCGCTTCTCCCCGGGAGCGGCGGCGGCGAGACTGGTGAATCCCAGGCCGGTGCGTTGCTCGAGGAGGTCGAGTCCCACGAGGTAGGTGTCGAAGTCGTCGAGGAAGTCGATGTCGGTGCGCTCCCCGAGGTCGTCCAGGTCCTGCGACAGCAGGAACGCCTTGAACCGCACCTGCCCCTCGACCCGGTAGACGACGACCTTCCAGTGCTCGACCGGCAGCTGGACGACACCGCGGTAGGGCGGATCGTCAACAGCGAGGACGGGCCCCCCGAACAACGTGATCCTGCGGTCCTCGAGGCCGTCGAGGGCGAGGACGGCGTTCTCCAGCAGGCCCCAGGTGCCGCCCCGGCCGGACTGGTTGAAGTCCTGGTGCTGCGGGGTGATGTTCGTGAAGTGGAACGAGTCGCTGTTCGCCTGCTTCGCCTCCTCCAGGTCCCCCCACAGCAGGTCGGAGCGCCGGGCGATGTGGCCGCGATCCAGGTCGTTGTCGGCGTACACGACCTCTCCGGTCTGCGCGTCCGCCGGGATGCGGGGGTCGAGCCTGAACCGTTCCCCGGAGCGGCTGATGGACTCGCTCGGAAAGAGGCGGAGGCCGTCGATGTTCCAGCCCACCCACCACGCGAGCCGACGTGCGGGGTGCATCCGGACCGTGAAGTGCACGTAGTCGAGCGGCTGCGCCACGTCGCCCGGCCCGTCGCGGGTGTCGGGTGGATCGAGAGCCGGCACGTCGACGGTGGCCAGGAAGCTGGGGTCGTACCCGAGGACAGGCATGCGTCGAGTGTCCCGCAGGGTTCCGATCTGCGGTTCGTCCCGCACCCGCGGCACCCGACCGCCCCTCCCCAGATGGGGAGGGGCGGCGAGTCGCGGTGGTGTCAGTCGACGACGCGCGTGGTGCGGCGCGTGGTCACCGTGACGGGCGTCCGGCCGGGAGCCGAGGCGACGACCTTCACCGAGATCCGCTTGCCGACGAGTGCGTCGGTCAGCCGGAGGCGGTTCTTCGTCGCGCCCTTGATCTTCTTGCCGTTGGCGAGCCACTGGACCGTGCAGGTGATCGTCG
Organism: Nocardioides baculatus; assembly: GCF_016735675.1. Classification (GTDB taxonomy): domain Bacteria; phylum Actinomycetota; class Actinomycetes; order Propionibacteriales; family Nocardioidaceae; genus Nocardioides; species Nocardioides baculatus. Next base: position 729,553 of record NZ_JAERSG010000002.1, read on the forward strand.
TGGGGTTCCAGGTCCCCCTGGTCACCTTGAGACGCTCTCCGGCGGTCGCGACACCCTTGATGCGGGGGCGCTTGACCATGACCACGGCGGCGGGTGCCGTGGGCGTCTGAGCCACGACGACCGGGGCCACGGGCGTGGGGGTCGGGGTCGGGTTCGGGGTCGGGTTCGGCGCCGGGTTCGGCGCCGGGTCCGGCGTCGGCGTGGGCGGCAGCGGCTTGGTCAGCACCGCGTCGTAGCTCAGGGCGCTCGGGACCGTCACCGCGTCGGCGTCGGCGAGCGCGGCGTGGTCGTCCCAGTACTCGGTGACGCCCGAGACGGGGTCACGGAAGCCGAGCGTGTGGGCGCCTCCGGAGAGGCCGTCGACGTCGTAGCTGCCATCGGCGTCGGCCGTGACCGTCGTGAGCGGCGTCCACTCGAGGCCCTGGCGGACGTACGCCGTCACCTCGGCGCCTGCGACGCTCGAGCCGTCGCTCCAGGTGACCGTGCCGACCAGGTGGGCGACACCCGCGAGCTTCGCCACGGCGAGGGTCGGCATGCCGCCGTTGGTCAGGTCCACGGGCGTCGCCGTCTCGATGGTGGCGGCGTCGTCGTAGAACTCGCTGGCGTAGGTGCCGGCGGGGTCGTCGAACCGCACGCGGTAGACGCCGTCGGCGAGCTTGCCGACGTTGTACTTCCCGAGGTCGTCGGTGATGGCGTCGTCCTTGACGACCCACTGCCCCGACTCCTCGGCCAGGGTGGACACCCGGATGCCGGCCAACGGTGTGCCGCTCTCACTGGTGACGGTGCCCTTGATGCGGGTGGGCGGGCCCACGGCGTCGGCCGGGCCGGCGACGAGCATGGTGCTGGTGATGCCGACGGCCACCGCCAAGGCGGCTCCGCCCTGCCTGATGTTGATGTTCATGTCCTACTCCCCACGAGTATGGGCATCACGGATGTGATGCACTCGCCATGGTCGGAGCCGGCGACACAGTGAGCGTTCAAATGTGCGCGACGTTGACGTCGCGTGTCGTGCTGTCACGCTCCTGTGGATCGACGCGCGCGCTGGACCAGACCGGGAGGGGCGAGATCCGTACTCCCGGGACAACGGCCGGCGAGCGCGCTACGACGTGGTCGGCCGTCCCGACCGGCGGCCCCCTGCAGTGGGCGCCGTCGAGCTCACCGCGGCTGACCGGTCTCCACCCACGCTCCGAGCCACCGGTCGAGGGTGGTGTACGCCTTCGCGCGCACGTCGGGTCGCGAGAGCACCACGTCGTGCATCGCGCCCTCGATCGCGATCGAGGTGACGTGCCGGCCGACCGACGAGGCCCACCGGCGGATCTGCTCGACGTCGAGCACGATGTCGTGGGTCGCTGCGGTCTCCTCGGTCTGCTCGCCGAAGAAGGAGCGCGCCGACGAGAGCACGAGCGCCGGGCAGGGCACGTCCAGGCCGGCGTGGAGCTGCGCGTGTCCACGGCGTACGGCGCGGAGCCAGCCGACGTAGACCGGACGCGACTCGAGCGGCTTCCACGCCAGGTCGTAGTCCCACTCGCCCCCGTGCTCGACGTGCAACGACCGGCCGTAGACCTCGCTGACCTTGCGCGGGATCTCCCGCATCGGGCGGGTCGTGCCGAGGCGCTCGATCGCGAGCCTGGTCGCGGGGCTGCGCAGCCACGCCGCGCCCTGCATGTCGAACCACGGCGAGTTGAGCACCAGCGCGACCAGCTCGGGATGCCGGCGCTCGTGCGCCCACAGCGGCGCGGTGAGACCGCCCGTCGAGTGCGCGGACACGATGACCTCGCGGTGCCGGTCGCGCTCGGTGATCCGCCACCAGGCGAGGTCGATCTCGGCGTAGTACTCGTGGAGGTCGGAGACGTAGTGGGGCGTCTGGTGCTCGCGCAGCGACCGGCCGTACTTGCGGAGGTCCAGGGCGTAGAACGTGTAGCCGCGGTCGGCCCACCAGCGGGCGTACTCGGTGTGGAAGAAGTAGTCGGCGAACCCGTGGACGTGGAGCACCGCGCGACCGTTGGGGACGGCGGGCTCGAGGGTGACGAGGGTGGCGACGACGGGACCCTCGTCGTCGGGCGGGAGCGAGATCGTCTCGACCCGGTAGTCGGGTCCGAGGACGTCGTCCTGGGGCGGCACCGGAGGCATGCTCCGAGCCTATCCAGCCGGGTCGGCGGGTTTGGGTGTTCGCCCTCGGTGCCACCGTGTCCGGCTCTACCCTTCGCGTGTGTCGAACGCGTGGGACTCTCTGGTGCGCGGGGTCTCCACCTATGTCCGGCAGCGCGTCGAGGCCTGGCGTACGGGGTCCCGCGGCAGCCAGGCGTTCCTGCTCTTCGTGCTGCTGGGCCTGGTGCTCGGCGCGGTGGGGATCGGCGCACTCGTCGAGAAGGTCGTGCCGATCTCGCTGTGGTTCCTGCTCCTGATGCTCGGCACGATGCTCCTGCGCTTCGTCCCGCTGCTGGTGCTCGGTGTCGCGATGGTGGGCTTCGCCTGGTGGTCGTCGGTCGAGTCGGGCTTCGCGGCCGCGAGCAGGACGTCGGCCCTGGTGATCTTCGCCTTCGGCGTCATCCTCGCGCTCTACCAGGTCAGCAAGCAGCGCTCGGGCCTCCCGATGGCGTTGAGCGAGGCGGTGCTGAGCCAGCTGCGCGACCGGCTCCAGCGGCAGGGTGTCGTGCCGGAGCTGCCCGACGGGTGGCGCTCGCAGTCGGCGACGATCACCGCCAACGGACCGAGCTATGCCGGCGACTTCCTCGTGGCGGACCTGCGCGAGGGGCGCTGGCTGGAGATGGCGCTGGTCGACGTGTGCGGCAAGGGCACCTCGGTCGGCCCCCAGGCCCTCCAGTTCGCGGGCGCCCTCGGCGGCCTCATCGGTGCGCTCCCGCCTGCCGAGCTGATGTCCGCGGCCAACCAGTTCCTGCTCCGGCAGGACTCGGACGAGTCGCTGGCGACCGCGGTGCACCTCAAGGTCGACCTCGTCACCGGCGACTACACGATCACCAGCGCCGGCCACCCGCCCGCGCTGCACTGGCACCTCGGCGAGCGCGGCTGGTCGATCGACAACGCCCGCGGCATGGCGCTCGGCGTCATCCCCGAGGCCGACTTCAGCCCGAGCCGCGGCCGGCTCCGGGCCGGCGAGGCGCTGCTCTTCTACACCGACGGCGTCATCGAGACGACCGGCCGCGACCTCGATGCCGGCATCGACTGGTTGCGGGAGGTCGCGCTCCAGGCGGTCGACGCCCGCGGCTTCACTGGCCTGCCGCGACGGGTGCTCAAGCAGGTCAAGCGCGGTGACGACGACCGCGCCATGCTCGTCCTCGAACGCCAGCCCCTCACCTCACCCGAGCGACACTCCGAGGTGCACCGCGGACTTGCCTGACGCTCAGGCGCCGCGCGAGTAGAGGTCGCGGATCACGTCCTCGATGTCGGGCTCCTGGATCGAGAGGTCCGCGACGTCGTACGCCGCCGCGACGGCCGCGACGATGGGGGCCGCGCTCGCGTCGGACGGGAACGACAACCACTGCCGCGGCCCCTCGACCGTGCGCACCTCGGCACCGGGTACGTCGATCGGCGGGGCCTCGTCGACGAGGTCGACCACCAGCGTGCGCCTCGAGCCGCCCTGGGCGTGCAGCCCGGCGAGCGAGCCGTCGTAGACCGACGTGCCGTGGTCGATCACGATGACCCGGTCGCACAGCGCCTCGATGTCCTGCAGGTCGTGGGTGGTGAGCAGCAACGTCGTGCCGCGCTCGGCGTTGAGGGCGCGGAGGAACTCGCGCAGCCGGCCCTTGCTCACCACGTCGAGCCCGATGGTGGGCTCGTCGAGGTAGATCACCTCGGGGTCGTGGAGGAGCGCGGCGGTGATGTCGCCGCGCATCCGCTGGCCGAGGCTGAGCTGCCGGACGGGTGTGTCGAGCTGGGCGCCGAGGTCGAGGAGGTCGACGAAGCGGTCGAGGTTCTCGCGGTAGCGGGCCGGCGGGATCCGGTACATCTTCTGGAGCAGCTCGAAGGAGTCGCGCAGCGGCAGGTCCCACCACAGCGTCGAGCGCTGGCCGAAGACCACGCCGATCCTCCGCGCGAGGTCGACCCGCTGCCGGCTGGGGTCGAGCCCGCCCACCCGGACCTCGCCGCCGGACGGCACGAGGATGCCGGTGAGCATCTTGATCGTTGTCGACTTCCCGGCCCCGTTGGGTCCGATGTAGCCGACCATCTCGCCGGCGTCGACGGAGAAGGTGAGGTCGTGCACCGCCACCACCTGCTCGCGCACGCGGCGGCGCCGACCCTCGACGCGGCGGCGTACGTCGAAGGTGCGCTCGAGGTCGCGGACGTCGATCAGCGGACCGTCGTTCGGTCGAGACATGGGTCAGCTCCCGGTGGAGGTGTAGTGGCGGACGCCGGTGCGCCACACGAGCAGCGCGGCGACCATCGTGAGGATCCCGGCGACGGGGGAGGCGAACTGGAGGGCGTCGGGCGAGCCGAACGGGTCGGAACGGCCGAGGAGGTAGAGGCAGGGGTACCAGTTCACGAAGGCGACGGGGATGACGAAGGTCAGGCCCACCATCACCTCGCGCGGGAAGATGCTCAGCGGGTACTGCGTCACGGTCGCGCCGCCGTAGGTGAAGGCGTTGGCGAACTCGGTGGCGTCCGTCGTCCAGAACTGGATGCACGAGAACCCGACGAAGAGCCCGAAGAACAGCAGGGCGCCGCTGACCAGCATCGACACGGCGACGAGGACCCGCAACGGCGTCCAGTCGACGTACGTGCACGCCCAGCCGAAGACCACCGCGGCCTGCGTGAGCCGGCCGAGGCGGCGCAGCGTGAACTGGTCGGCGCACACCTGGACGAGCAGCGGCACCGGCTTGGTCATCATCTGGTCGAGCCGGCCGGTGCGGATGTAGGTGCCGATCCGCTCGACGCTCCCGATCGCGGTGTCGGCGACGGCGAGCGCGAGCGACGCGCTGCCGTAGAGGAGCGCGACCTCGTGCAGCGTGAAGCCGGCGAGGTCGCGCAGGTGGGAGAACATGATCCAGAGCCCGACGAAGTCCAGGCCGGTGATCAGGCCGTTGCCGACGGCGAGCAGCACGAACGACGTGGGGTACTGCCACGCCGCGCGGATCCAGAGCCAGGCGATCTGGCCGTAGGTGCGCAGGTCACCCACCCTGCACCACCACCTTGCGGGTCGCGAGCCGCAGCACGCCGTGGCAGGCCGCGAGCAGCACGACGGCCCACGCCACCTGGAAGCTGAGGGCCGCGAGCAGGTCGACGCCCTGGTGCTTGCCGAGCCAGATGTCGGCCGGCACCTGGACGTACGACGCCCACGGCAGGGCGTTGGCGACGGTGCCGAGCCACCCCGGGAACAGCACGAGCGGCAGCATCATGCCGCTGAAGAAGATCGCGAACGCGCCGCTCATCACCTTCACGCCCGACTGGTCGAGCAGCCAGAAGGCGGTGCTCGCGACGAGGAACCTGATCGCAAAGCTCACCACGACCGCGAGCACCAGCGAGACGGCGAAGGCGGCCGCGTCGAGGGCCGAGCCCGGCAGCGCGATGTCGAAGACGACCAGGCCGATGACGGTCGGCCCGAAGCCGCGGGTGAGGAGGTGGTAGGCCGCACGGCCGAGGTCGCTGGCGAGGTACCACCCGACGAGGCCGACGGGGCGGTAGAGGTCGATCGCGATGTCACCGGTGCGGACCCGCTCGGCGAGGTCGTCTGTGGTGCCGCCGCCCCACAGCGCGATCGTCATCAGCAGCGCCTGGCCGAGCCAGACGTAGGTCACCGCGTCCTGGGCGTCGTACCCGCCGGCGGTGGGGTTGGCCTCCCACAGCGCGAGGTAGGCGAAGGAGTAGATGATGCCGAAGACCGAGTTGGTGAAGATCCCGGAGACGGTGGCCGCCCGGTAGGTGGAGTAGCGGCGGAACGCACGGGTCGCGACGGCGACGTGCAGCATCCCAGCCCCCTAGTGCAAGTTGATCCCCGGCCCACCCACGAGGGGGCCGGGGATCGTCTCACATCTGTGGGGTGCGCCGCACGTCAGTAGCGGCGGACGAGGTTGACGACGCCGATCACGCGACCCTGCGCGTCCTGCTCGATGGAGACGCCGGCGCGGCGGGCGCGCGGGCTGAGGAGGATCTCCCGGTGGCCGGGGGAGTCGAGCCAGAGGTCGACCATCACCTCAGGGGTGAGCCCGACACCGCGTACGAGCGTCTCGCCGGCCCACGAGTTGTCGCACTTGCGGATGACCTCGTTCTGGTCGCGGTGCTCGAAGAGGCCGGTGCGGGCGATGCGCTGGCCCCACTCCTCGGCGAGCTGGTCGGTGCACGCGTCGAAGTTCCAGATCTTGCGCAGGCCGTTGGCCGCGCGGGCGTTGTTGATCTCGACCATCAGCGCGTCCTCGAGGACGTCGCTCGCCACGGTCTCGACGTCGAGGTCCGTCCCGGCGCTCGAGACCACGTGGGCGGCCGTGCGCGGCACGGTCCAGCTCTTCGCCTCGGCCGCCCCGTGGGCGCTGCACATCGCGGCTGCGGCAACGGCGACCGTCGCCAGCCGGACGAGCGAGCGGGGGTGCGACACGGGAGTTCCTCCAGGGGCGGATCCACGCATGCGGGGGAGTGGATCTTGAGAAAAACTAGTAGAACCGAGCCTCGACGATAGGGAGTGCGGTACGTGGATGTCGAGATGTCGGGGTGTTCGGGCGTGAATCTCGCATAAAGCATCAAGGTTCAGGCCCGGTCAGATCAAAGCGTCTTGACCGTTTTTGCACGGGCGAAATCGCAAAAGGGGCCCGGTGGTCTGGACCATCAGGTCCGCGACCGCCGGGCCCCTCGAGGGCCGGACGAGTGGGCGCCGCCGGGGCGCCGGGCTCAGTGCTGGTAGGTGCCGTGGATGATCGCGCGCCCCAGCGTCTTGAAGGCCAGGTTGAACGAGACGACGGCGGGCGAGGCGTCCGCGTCGACGCCCAGGCTCGACTCGCCCACGGCGTGGACGACGAAGAAGTAGCGGTGCACCTGGTCGCCCTCCGGGGGCGCCGCCCCCATGAACCCGGACTCGCCACCGTCGTTGCGGACGTGGAACGCCGCTCCGGGCAGGTCGCCCGAGGCCGCGCCCGTGTCGAGGGACGTCACGTCCGCCGGCACGTCGACCAGCACCCAGTGCCAGAACCCGCTCGGCGTGGGTGCGTCGGGGTCGAAGCAGGTGACGACGTAGGACTGCGTGCCCTCGGGCGCGCCCGACCAGCTCAGCTGCGGCGAGGTGTTGCCGAGGGCGGCCACCTGGTCGTCCTTCAGCGGTGCGCCGTCGGTGACGTCGTCGCTGGTGACCGTGAAGGAGGCGGTCGCCGGGAGGAGGTCGTAGGGGTGGGGGGACACGGGTCGATCGATGCTCATTCCTCGAACCTAGTCAGGTCGTCCACGCGCAGGAAAGGGACAATGGGGTCATGCCCGACCCCCATCCCTACCTGGCCGGCCTCGTGCTCGCCGGCCGCAAGGTGGTCGTGGTCGGCGGCGGTCACGTCGCCCAGCGCCGCGTGCCCACGTTCCTCGCCGCGGGCGCCCGGGTCACCCTCGTCAGCCCCGAGGTGACGCCCGCGCTCGAGGGCCTCGCCGGTGAGCTGACGCTCCACCTCCGCGACTTCACCGAGTCGGACCTCGACGGCGCGTGGTACGTCGTCGCCGTCACCGACGACCCCGAGGTCAACGCCCGCGTCGCCGCTGCGGCCGAGGCCCGCCACACCTTCTGCGTGCGCGCGGACGACGCCCTCGGCGGGTCGGCGTGGACCCCCGCCGTCGGTCACCACGGGAGCGTGACGGTCGGCGTGCTCGGCAACCGCGAGCCCCGCAAGTCCGCGGCACTCCGCGACGACATCGTCACGGCCCTGCGCGACGGGCACCTGAACGCCGCCGACGCCCACGACCGAACCCCCGGCGTCGTGCTCGTCGGAGGCGGGCCGGGCGAGCCCGACTTCGTCACGGTCGCCGCCCGGCACGCGCTCGCCTCGGCCGACGTCGTCGTCGCCGACCGGCTCGCACCGCGCGAGCTGCTCGACGAGCTCGGGCCCCACGTCGAGCTGATCGACGTCGCCAAGCTGCCGCGCGGGCGCTCGGCGACGCAGGAGGCGATCAACCAGGTGATCGTCGACCGGGCGCGCGCCGGCAAGCGGGTGGTCCGCTTCAAGGGCGGCGACAACTTCGTCTTCGGCCGCGGCTTCGAGGAGCTGCTCGCCTGCGCGGCCGCCGACGTGCCGGTCACCGTCGTGCCGGGCCTCACCTCCGCGATCTCCGTCCCGGCCCGCCTCGGGATCCCGGTCACCCACCGCGGCGTCGCCCACGAGTTCACCGTGATCTCCGGCCACCTCCCGCCCGGTCACCCCGGCTCCCTGGTCGCCTGGGACGCCGTGGCACGGCTCCGCGGGACGGTCGTCCTGCTGATGGCCGTCGACAACGCCCCGGCGATCGCGACTGCGCTGGTCGACGGCGGCCGGCCGGCCTCCACGCCCGTCGCCGTGATCGTCGACGGCACGATGCCGACCGAGCGCACGGTGCTCACCACGCTCGGCTCGCTGGCCGACGACCTCGTCGCCCACGACGTACGCCCTCCGGCGATCATCGTCATCGGTGACGTGGTCGCGGTGGCGCGTCCGGCACACTTCCCCCGTGGCTGACCCCGAGCAGATCGTCGACGTCTCCGACCCCGACGATCCGCGCCTGGCCGACTACCGCGACCTGCGCGACGTCGAGCTCCGCAAGAGCCTCGAGGCCGAGCACGGGCTGTTCCTCGCCGAGGGGGAGAAGGTCGTACGCCGCTCGGTGGAGGCGGGCTTCGCGCCGCGGTCCTTCCTGATGGCGCCGCGCTGGCTCGACGGCCTCGACGACATCATCGGCAGCACCGACGCCCCCTGCTACGTCCTGTCCGAGGCCCTGATCGAGCAGGTCACCGGCTTCCACGTGCACCGCGGTGCGCTCGCCTCGCTGCAGCGGCGACCGCTGCCGACGGTCGAGGAGGTGCTGTCCGGTGCCCGGTCCGTGCTCGTGCTCGAGGACCTCGTCGACCACACCAACGTCGGCGCGATCTTCCGCTCCGGCGCCGCGCTCGGGTTCGACGCCGTGCTGCTGGCGCCACGCACCGCCGATCCGCTCTACCGCCGCTCGATCAAGGTCGGCATGGGTGCGGTCTTCTCGACGCCGTGGACCCGTCTCCCGGACTGGTACGACGCCCTGCCGGACCTGTCGCGGCGCGGCTTCACTACCGTTGCGCTGACCCTCGCCCCGGACTCCGTGCCGATCGAGGAGGCCGTCGACGGCGTCGACCGGCTGGCGCTGGTGCTCGGCTCGGAGGGCCACGGCCTCTCGTCGCGCTGGGAGTCCTCCGCCGACCGCCGGGCGATCATCCCGATGCGCGCCGGGATCGACTCGCTCAACGTCGCCGCCGCGACGGCCGTCGCCTGCTACGCCGCGGCCCGCCGCTGAACCGACACCCGGTTGCTCAGGTGCGCAGCCGGTGCCGCAGCCGCCGTGCCGCGACGACGACCAGCACGATCGCGAGCAGGACGTAGACGACGTTGCTCACGGGGCCGACGTACCCCTCGACGACGTGCCACTGCTCTCCGAGCTCGTAGCCGGCGAGGATGAGGGCCGCGTTCCAGACGAGGCTGCCCGCGGTGGTGAAGACGCAGAAGCGCAGCAGCGGCATCCGGTCGATGCCCGCCGGGATCGAGATCAGGCTGCGCACGCCCGGCACGAGCCGGCCGACGAACACGGCGGTGCGCCCGTGGCGGCCGAACCACGCCACCGCCCGGCGCACGTCGGAGGCGTGCACCAGCGGGATCCTGTCGGCGAGGGCGCAGACGCGCTCCAGCCCCCAGGCGGCACCGAGCCAGTAGAGCACCAGGGCACCGAGCAACGAGCCGGCGGTGGCCCAGGCGATGGCGGCGGTCAGGCTGTAGTAGCCCTGGCTGGCGGTGTAGCCCGCCAGCGGCAGGACGAGCTCGCTCGGCACCGGCGGGAAGACGGTCTCGAGCGCGGTCGCGAGCCCGACGCCGGGCGAGCCGACGGTGCGCATGACCAGGACGACCCAGTCGAGGACGGCCTCCATCAGCTGCGCTGCCGCAGCGTCTCGTGCAGCACGATCGACCCGGCGACCGCGGCGTTGAGGGACGAGGCCGTGCCCACCATCGCGATGCTGGCGACGTCGTCGCAGACGGTGCGCCAGCCGGTCGACAGGCCGTGGGTCTCGTTGCCGACCACGACGACCACCCGGCCACCGAGGTCGACCTCCGCGAGCGCGCTGCCCTCCTCGTCGGTCCCGACGATCCGGTAGCCGTGGGCGTGGGCGTGCTCGACCACCGGCCCGGGCCCGGGCACGCGCAGCACGGTCAGGGCGAAGAGCGACCCCGTGCTGGCGCGGACGGCCTGCGGGTCGTAGGGGTCCGCCGCGTGGCCGGTGACCACCAGCGCGGAGGCGCCGAAGGCGTCGGCGGAGCGCGCGAGCGTGCCGATGTTGCCCGGGCTGGTGGGCCGGTCGAAGACGACGATCGGGCCGTGCGGGCGAGCGGATTCCTCGAGCCGCGACACCCCGTCCTCCGGCAACTCGACGACTGCGACGAGCTCGCCGCCCTCCTCCCGGCCGCTGAGCCGCGCGTGCAGCTCGGGTGCCATCAGGACGCGCTCGCCGTCGGTGGTCGACCAGAGGTCGTCGGCCCAGGCCGACGACGTACCGTCCGCGCGGAGCAGCGCCCGCACCGTCCAGCCCTCCTCGACCGCCCGGGTGATGGGGCGGACACCCTGCACGAGGAACTCGCGGCTCCGGTGGCGCTTGGAGCGGTTGGTCAGCAGCGCCTCCCACTGCTGGAAGCGCGCGTTCTCGCGGGTGACCCGCAGCTCGGCACTCACGAAGCGGGCCAGGTGAGCGGGTAGTCCTCGGCGGCGGCGTCGTGCTTCTTGGTGAGCTTCTTGCGCGACTTGGCCGACAGCCGGTCGCCGAAGACGGTGCCGAGCGTGTGGTCGGTCTCGTGCTGGAGGCAGCGGGCGAGCAGGCCGTCGCCCTCGAAGCTGACGGGCTCGCCGTCCAGGCCGGTGCCGTCCACGCGGGCCCAGTCGGGTCGAGCGCACGGCTCGAAGGACCCGGGGAACGACAGGCAGCCCTCGTCGTCCGAGTCGAGCTGGCGGTCCTTGCCCTCGGGCAGCGTGAGCACCGGGTTGCACACGACGCCGACGGTGCGCACGCCCTCGTCGTCGGGGCAGTCGAACACGAACATCGCGACGTCCTCGCCGACCTGGCAGGCGGCCAGCCCGACGCCCTCGGCGGCGTACATCGTCGCCACCATGTCGGCCGCCAGCGTCGCCAGCTCGTCGTCGTACGCCGTCACGGGCGCCTGGGCGCGGTGCATGACAGGCGTCCCCCAGCGGGTGATCGCGCGGGGTGACCCGCCCGTCGGGAGGGGCCCGTGCGGCGCGCGGGGCTCGGTCGTGTCGTCGTCGGGCATGCGGAGAATCGTAGTGGTGGGGGTGTGGGTGACCCGCACCACGTACGACCCTCTGGTCAGGGGTGTAACTCGGAGTTACATTGAGGGCATGTCCCTTCTCAACAGCCTCCGCCCGGGAGGTCGCCACGGGTTGTCGTCCCGCGAGGTGCGCGACCCCATCGGGCTCGCCGTCGCGGCCGTGAACCGGCTCGCCCAGAGCGACCTGATCGACCGCGTCGGCCTGCGCAGGCAGAGCGAGCAGGTCGTCTACTCGACGACCCGCAACGGCTTCCGGGTCGCCACCGCAGCAGGCCGCACGTTCGCCCGTGCGGGCCGACGTACGGCGGGGGAGCGCCCCGCCCGCGCCGAGTCGCGCGGTGTCTTCGACCTCAACCCGACCGAGGACGAGGCGATGCTGGTGGCCGTGGTCGAGGAGCTCGCCGCCGAGCTGCTGCGGCCGGCCGCCGCCGCTGCCGACGACGCGTGCGCCGCCCCTGACGACGTCCTCGCCGCGGTCCAGGAGGTGGGCCTGCCCGGGCTCGGGGTGCCCGAGTCGCTCGGCGGCATCATGGAGGAGCGCTCGGCGATGGCCGGTGCGCTCGTCGCCGAGGCGCTCGCCAAGGGCGACATGGGGCTGGCCGTCGCGGCGCTCGCGCCCGGCGCCGTCGCCACCGCGCTCGGGCTCTGGGGCACCGAGGAGCAGCAGCAGACCTACCTGCCGGCCTTCACCGGCTCCGAGGTCCCCGCCGCGGCCCTGACGATCGCCGAGCCGACGGTGCTCTTCGACCCCTTCGAGCTCTCCACCACCGCGCTGCGCGACGGCGACGGCTTCGTGCTCGACGGCGTGAAGTCCGCGGTCGTCCGCGGGGCCGACGCCGAGCTGTTCGTGGTCGCCGCCATGCTCGACGGCACCCCGGCGCTCTTCCTCGTGGAGTCGGGCGCCGAGGGTCTCGAGGTCGAGGGCGACCCGTCGATGGGACTCCGGGCCGCCGCGCTCTCGCGCCTGCACCTCACCGGCGTACGGGTCGGGGCGGACGCGCTGCTCGGCGACACCGACGGCGAGGCCTACCGCGAGTGCGTACGCCTCTCGCGGCTCGCGTGGTGCGCGCTGGCCGTCGGCACCGGCCAGGCGGTGCTCGACTACGTGAAGGACTACGTCAACGAGCGACAGGCGTTCGGCGAGCCGATCAGCCACCGCCAGTCGGTGGCGTTCATGGTCGCGGACATCGCGATCGAGCTGCAGGCGATGCGGTTGCTGACGTGGAAGGCCGCCTCGCGCGCCACCCGCGGCCAGGACTTCGCCCGCGAGGTCGGCCTCGCCCGCCAGCTGTGTGCGGAGAAGGGCATGCGGATCGGGCTGGACGGCGTGCAGCTGCTCGGTGGCCACGGCTTCGTCAAGGAGCACCCGGTCGAGCGGTGGTACCGCGACCTGCGGGCCGTCGGAATCATGGAAGGCGTGGTGATGGTCTGATGATCAACCTCGAGACCCCCAAGAAGCAGGCGGCGCTGATCGACCAGGCCCACCAGCTGGCGATGAACATGCTGCGTCCGATCTCGCGCAAGTACGACCGCGCCGAGCACGAGTACCCCAAGGAGCTCGACATGCTCGCCGCGCTGATCGACGGCGTGAGCGAGACCGGCGCGACCGGCGGCGCCGGCGCGGGCGGCGTACGCCGCGATGACAAGCCCGACAGCGATCCCGACAAGGTGCGCAACGGCGCCAACCTCGCTTCCGTCCTGTCGGTCGCCGAGATGTGCTGGGGCGACACCGCCCTGCTGCTCTCGATGCCGCGCCAGGGGCTGGGCAACTCGGCCATTGCGTCGGTCGCCAACGAGGAGCAGCTCGAGCGCTACCAGGGCACCTGGGCCGCGATGGCCATCACCGAGCCCGGCATCGGCTCGGACTCGGCCAACCTCACGACCACGGCCGTCAGGGACGGCGACGAGTACGTCATCAACGGCGAGAAGATCTACGTCACCTCGGGCGACCGTGCCGACAGCGTCGTCGTCTGGGCGACGCTCGACAAGGAGCTCGGCCGCGCCGCGATCAAGTCGTTCCTCGTCCGCAAGGACAACCCCGGCCTCAAGGTCGAGCGGCTCGAGCACAAGCTGGGCATCCGCGCCTCCGACACGGCGGCGATCACCTTCACCGACTGCCGGGTGCCGGCCGAGGACCTGCTCGGCTCGCCGGAGATCGACACCAAGTCCGGTTTCGCCGGCGCGATGGCGACCTTCGACAACACCCGCCCGCTGGTGGCGGCGATGGCGATCGGCTGCGCCCGGGCGTCGCTCGACCTGACCCGTGACCTGCTCGAGCAGGCCGGCGTCACCGTCGACTACGACCGCCCGGCCGAGCGGCAGAGCGCGGCGGCGGCGAAGTTCCTGCAGCTCGAGGCCGACTGGGAGGGCGCCAAGCTGCTGATGATGCAGGCGGCGTGGATGGCCGACAACCGCAAGCCCAACTCGCTCGAGGCGTCGATGGCCAAGGCGAAGGCCGGCCGCGTCGGGTCCGACGTGACGCTGTCGTGCGTCCAGCTCTGCGGCACCCTCGGCTACAGCGAGGGCGAGCTGCTGGAGAAGTGGTCGCGCGACTCCAAGATCCTCGACATCTTCGAGGGCACCCAGCAGATCCAGCAGCTCATCGTGGCCCGCCGGATCCTGGGGCTGACGAGCAGTGAGCTGAAGTAGCAAGACCCGGAGTCCCCGAACGCACGAAGCCCCTCCCGGATCATCCGGGAGGGGCTTCTGCGTGCGGGTCAGGCCGCCTTGAAGGGGTCGTGCTCGGCGAGGATCTTGTCGACGCGGGCCTGGTCGATGCGGTGGAAGACCCGCTGGTCCTCCTGCTGGTCGCGGATCACCTTGGCGAGCGTGAAGGCCGACGTCGTCAGGTAGAGGGTGCCGAGGGCGAGGAATCCCTTGATCCACGGGTCGGCCTCCATGAAGTAGACGGCGACGAGCATCGCGAAGAGCGAGGCGCCGAAGGAGATCGCGGCCTGGGCGGCGAAGGCGGTGGTGTTCTTGGCGGTGGAATCGGTCTTGGAGGTCATGAGTGAAGCGTGCTCGCGTGGCCGACGTCCCGGACGTGCTGAACTACCCGATCCCGGCTGAGTACGTCCGCTCAACCCGCACCGGTACGTTCGGGCCATGCCGGAGCAGCTGCCAGAGCACATGTCGCCCGAGGAGTTCCGTCGCCACGGGCATGCCGCCATCGACTGGATCGCCGACTACTGGGCCTCCCTGGACGACCTGCCGGTGCGCGCCCAGGTCGCCCCCGGAGACGTACGGCGTCAGCTCCCGGAGTCGGCACCCGAGACCGGCGAGCCGTTCGACGCCGTGCTCGCGGACCTCGACCGCATCGTGGTGCCGGGCCTCACGCACTGGCAGCACCCGCGCTTCTTCGCCTACTTCCCGGCCAACTCCTCGCCGGCCGCGATCCTCGGCGACCTCCTGTCCAGCGGCATCGGCGCGCAGGGGATGATCTGGGCGACGAGCCCGGCGGTGACCGAGGTCGAGCAGGTGGTGCTCGACTGGTTCGCCGAGGCGCTCGGGCTGCCCGAGGCGTTCCGCAGCGACGGCCCCGGCGGGGGCGTCATCCAGGACACCGCGTCGACCGCGACGTTCACGGCGCTGCTGTCCGCGCTGCACCGGGCCAGCGGGGGAGAGGCCCGGGTGTCCGGCGTGGGTGACGTCGGGTGGCGGGTCTACGGATCGACGCAGGCGCACTCGTCGCTGGTGAAGGCCGCGATGATGGCCGGTCTGGGGGAGGAGGCCGTGCACGCGGTCGACATCGACCCGGACACCCAGGCGATGGACGTCGACGCCCTGCGCGACGCGATCGTCGAGGACGTCGAGGCCGGCCTGCGCCCGGTGATGGTCCACGTCGCGGCCGGCAGCACGTCGACCGGCGCGATGGACGACATCGCGGCGGTCGCCGAGGTCGTCCGGGAGTGGGGTGTCTGGGTGCACGTCGACGCCGCCTGGGCCGGCGTCGCGGCTGTGTGCCCCGAGCTGCGCGACCACCTCGCGGGTGTCGAGGTCGCGGACTCTTTCGTCACCAACCCGCACAAGTGGCTGCTGACGACCTTCGACTGCAGCACCTTCTGGGTCCGCGACCGCGCCGCCCTGACCGGCGCGCTCTCGATCCTCCCGGAGTACCTCCGCAACGCGGCCACCGAGTCCGGCGAGGTCGTCGACTACCGCGACTGGCACCCCCAGCTCGGCCGTCGCTTCCGGGCCGTCAAGCTCTGGGCCGTGCTGCGGACCTACGGCCTCGAGGGCGTGCGCGCGCACGTCCGCAGCGGCGTCGCGCTGGCGGAGCACGTCGCCGACCTCGTCGCGGCCGACGACCGCTTCGAGATGGTGACCGAGCCGGCGCTGTCCCTGGTCGTGTTCCGGCTCACGGCGGGCGACGAGCAGACGCTCGCGGCGATGGAGGCCGTCAACGCGTCGGGCGAGGCCTACCTCAGCCACACCACCGTCAACGGCCGCGCCGCCATCCGGCTCGCGGTCGGCAGCTGGCGTACGACCCAGGCCGACGTCGACCGCACCTGGCGCGCGCTGCAGGAGGCGGCGGCCGCACAGGGCTGAGCCCCGTCGGGCCGCGTAGAGTCCGCACACGTGCAGTTCCTCGACAACGCCCCCGCGCACGACCTCACCTACGACGACGTCTTCATGGTGCCGCGCTCGTCATCGGTGGCCAGCCGCTACGACGTCGACCTGAGCACCGCCGACGGCACCGGCGCCACCCTGCCGCTGGTCGTGTCCAACATGACGGCCATCGCCGGCAAGCGGATGGCCGAGACGGTCGCCCGCCGCGGTGGCCTCACCGTCATCCCGCAGGACATCCCGATCCCCGTCGTCGCCGACGTCGTCGCGTGGGTCAAGCAGCGCCACCGCGTCTTCGACACCCCGATCGAGCTGCGCCCCGACCAGACGGTCGCCGAGGCGCTGTCGCTGATCCCGAAGCGTGCCCACAAGGCCGCCGTCGTCGTCCAGGACGGCCGTCCGGTGGGCGTCGTCTCCGAGGCCGACTGCGCCGACGTGGACCGCTTCGCCCAGGTCTCGACGGTCATGAGCACGCACGTGGTCACCGTGTCCGTCGGCACCGACCCGCGCGAGGTGTACGACGCCATCGAGCGCGCGAAGGCACCCCTCGCGGTCGCCGTCTCCGAGTCCGGCGAGCTCGTCGGTGTGCTGACCCGGCTCGGCGCCCTGCGCGCGACGCTCTACACGCCGGCCCTCGACGCCAGCGGCGGCCTGAGGATCGCCGCCGCCGTCGGCGTCAACGGCGAGGTCGCCGACCGCGCGGCGGCCCTGCTCGACGCGGGCGTCGACTGCCTCGTCGTCGACACCGCGCACGGCCACCAGGACCGGATGGTGCAGGCGCTCCAGTCCGTCCGTGCGCTCTCGCCCGACGTCCCGGTGGCGGCCGGCAACGTCGTCTCGGCGGAGGGGACGCGTGCGCTGATCGAGGCGGGCGCCGACATCGTCAAGGTCGGCGTCGGTCCCGGCGCGATGTGCACGACCCGGATGATGACCGGCGTCGGCCGCCCGCAGTTCTCCGCAGTCCTCGAGTGCGCCGCCGAGGCGCGCTCCCACGGCAAGCACGTGTGGGCCGACGGGGGCGTGCGCCACCCGCGCGACGTTGCGCTCGCCCTCGCCGCCGGTGCCTCGTCGGTGATGATCGGCTCGTGGTTCGCCGGGACGCACGAGTCGCCGGGCGACCTCGTCCACGACGTCGACGGCCGACCGTTCAAGGTGTCCTTCGGGATGGCCTCGGCTCGCGCGGTGGCCAACCGCACGGCGGGCGAGTCGTCGTACGACCGGGCGCGCAAGGGTCTCTACGAGGAGGGCATCTCGTCCTCGCGGATGTACCTCGACCCCCAGCGACCGGGCGTCGAGGACCTCATCGACCAGATCTGCTCGGGCGTGCGGTCGTCGTGCACCTACGCAGGCGCGGCCGACCTCGCCGAGCTCCATGAGCGGGCGCTGGTCGGCGTGCAGTCCGCCGCCGGGTTCCACGAGGGTCGACCGCTGGACCGGTCGTGGTGAGTCCCGGGGGCGACCTCCGGCACGTCTTCGTCATGACCTACGGTCGGTCGGGCTCGACGCTGCTGATGGGCATCCTCAACTCGATCCCCGGCTGGCTGCTGCGCGGCGAGAACCGCCACGCGATGCGCCACCTCTACGACTTCCACCGCAGCGGGCTGGCCGAGAGGGCGCGCGTCGACCCCGACCGGGCCGCCGAGCCGACGCACCCGTGGTTCGGCATCGAGTCGTTCCCCGAGCAGGCCTCGCTCGAGCACATCCGGGCCCTCGCCGAGGCGACGCTCCTGCGGCCGGAGCCGACCACGCGGGTCACCGGCTACAAGGAGATCCGGTGGTACGACGCCGACCTCGCGGACTACGTCGGCTTCCTCCGGCAGGTGTTCCCCGGCGCGCGCTTCGTGGTCAACACGCGCCGGCTCGAGGACGTCGCGGCCAGCAACTACTGGACGCACAAGGACGACCCGCTGGCCCAGGTGACGGCGATCGAGGACAAGATCCTCGCCACGGTCGACGGTCTCGGCGACGCGGCGTACCGCGTCCACTACGACGACTACGTCGCCGACCCCGGTGTGCTGCGCGGGCTCTTCGACTGGCTCGGCGAGGACTTCGACGAGCAGCGGATCCGCGAGGTCATGGCGACGCCCCACTCGCGCCGGGGCAAGCACCGCGACTGACGTCGAGACGTCATACGGACGGGGCGAGCGGATGCCCGCTCCGGATGACGTCCTGCCGGGGCCAGCTAGGACCGCCCCCGCTCCACGACGACCTCGGCTCCGCGGCGCACCGCACGAGCCACCCGCAGCCTCAGCACCCAGCTGTAGGCGAGCACGAGCTGGGAGTAGCCGGGAGTCGGACCGTGGTAGCCGAGGAAGCCGCGGGGCCCCTCGACCATTGTCCCGGTGGTGACGTCGTACCTCGCTTGGTGCCACGGGCACACGAGGCAGCCGTCGGCGTCGATCGTGCCCTCCGAGAGGTCGCCGAGCTGGTGCCGTCAGCGCCGGCAAACGGCGAACAGCTCGCCGTCGTCGCGGTTGCCGACCGCCCACGCGTCCGCGCGTCGTACGGATCCGGACGGCAGCTGGTCTGCCGGCACGCTCGGGTCGTCACTCACGGCGCACGCCGGATGCTGACGGGGCCCTTGCGCGCCGCGCGGACGAGCGAGCTGGCCACCGTGCGCGGACGGAGCACCGGCGAGCCTCCCGAGGCGCCGTCGCGCATGCCCGCGATGGTCTCGTCGAGCACCTCGACCGCGTCGTGGGTGGGCGCCCAGCCGAGCTCGGACGCTGCACGTGAGGTGTCGAGCAGGGGGACGGCGAAGGCCAGGTCGATCCATCCCGGGTCGAGGGGCTGCACCCGGGCGTGCCAGCTCGCCGACACCGTCGCGCGCAGGACTGCGGACGGCACGTGGAGGAGCCGGGCACCGAGGGCGACGGCGATCAGGTCCGCGGTGACCGCCGGGGTGGCGGAGAGGTTGAAGGCGCCCGGCGCCCTCGCGTCGAGCACCCGGGCGACGGCGTCGGCGACGTCGTCGGCGTGCACCATCGGGATCGCGAGCGCTCGGTCGAGCGGCAGCACGGGCACGTGCGCCAGGATGCGCGAGGGCACGACGGCCGGCAGTCCGTACCGCAGCAGCGCACTCCCGGCGGTGCGCTGGCCGACGATGCCCGGACGCAGGCGGCTCACCGTCATCGCAGGCTCGTGCCGCTCGAGCATGTCGAGCCGGCGCTCGGCGGCCGCCTTGTGCCGGCTGTACATCGAAGTGGGGACGCCGTCCGTCGGCCAGGACTCGTCGACGGGCTCGTCGCCGCGCCTGGGGGAGTACGCGCCCACCGAGGACATGTGCACCAGGTGCGGGACCCCGGCGGCCGTCGCGGCGTCGATCACGCGGCCCGTGCCGCCGACACCGAGCTCGCGCAGGTAGTCCTCGCGGTGCGACGGCTGGAAGCCCCAGGCGAGGTGCACGACGGCGTCCGCCCCCGCGAAGACGCTGCTGAGGGCGGTCACGTCGTCGCGGGCGAGGTCGACGGACGCCCACCGCACGCCGGCGAACGGCCCGACGGCCTCCGGGGGGCGGCGGGCGACACCGACCAGGTCGTGCCGGCCGTCGGCGTGGAGCCGCCGCAGGACGGCGGAGCCGACGTTGCCGCTCGCTCCCGTGATCACGATTCTCATGCCGCCCCGTACCCCGACGACGACGTCCCAGACGGCCGACGGTGTGCGACGGCGCAGGCTCCTGGTCCTCGTCGCCGACCGTCTGGTCTCAGGTCGACGACGGGAGGTCGGCGGCCCGGACGACGAACGTCCCCGCTGCCATGTCGCCGAGTCGCTGCCTGTGGCGCGACGAGAGCACGGCGATCCCGGCCGGGACCCCGCCCAGCAGGAACGGGTTCACCTCGACGAGACGGGTCAGGGTCCGGATCGCGGCGCGACGGAGGCCGGGCAGGTCGCCCTCCGCGGTCACCACCCGCGTGCCCGTCACCACCTTGCCCAGCGACCGACCGGTGAGCCCCTCGCTCACCGGGAAGTAGAGGACGAGGAGCAGCAACCACACCGGCAAGGTTCGCTGGTAGAGGTCGTTGCCCAGCACCGCATCGGGGACCAGGAGGAAGAGAACAAGGACGACGAAGTCGATCCACGCACCGATCCACCGGCGGGGCAGGATGCCCGGTGTCAACGCCAGCTCCCGAGCCGGCTCACGTTCTGTCACGGGCGCGATCGTAGGGGCTCTCAGCGCGACGTGCGGGGCGTCCGTCCCTTGGTGACCCCGACGAACGCCTGGGTGACCTCGTCGTCACGCTCGACCTTCCACACCAGCGCGATCGTGGTCGGGTCGAGGTCGGACACCAGCCGGTGGACGACGTCCTTGCGCTGGTGGAGCCGCGCGACCGACATCGGGAGGATCACGACGCCCGTGCCGGCGGCGACCGTCTCGATGGCCTCCTGCTCGGTCATCGGCGGCCACTCGAGCTGGTCGACCGTCGGTCGCCAGCCACTGGCGTGGGGGCGTACGAGCTGCTCGTCGACGAGGTCGTCGGTCGTGACCTCGTCGTCGGCCGCGGCGAGCACGTGCTCGCGCGACGCGACCGCGACCTGCAGCTCGTCGTAGAGGCGTACGCAGTGCAGGCCGTCGCGGTCGACCGGCAGCCGCACGATGGCCATGTCGAGGCTGCCGTCGCGGACGCCGTCGACCTGGTCGGCCTCCGTCACCGGCACGAGGTGCAGGCTCTCGCGGCGGCCGGCCCGCCAGCTCCGCGCCCACTTGTCGGGGGTCGCACCGGTGACGAAGCCGACGCGGAGAGGCGCGATCATGTGCTCGATCCTAGGCCGTCGGGTCCTTCTCGACCGACAGCACGAAGTCGTCTCCGTGCTCGGTCACGCCGGTCACGACCGCGGCCTCGACGGCCTCGATGGCGTACTGGCGGCGTACGACGAGGGGGTCGGCGGACAGGTCCTTCACCAGCGCGACCGCCAGGGCGACCATCACGAGGACGAACGGCAGCGCGGCGATGATCGTGATCGTCTGGAGGCCGCTCAGCGCGTCGGCGCCGCCGGCGAGCAGCATCACCATCGCGACCAGGCCGGTGGCGACGCCCCAGAACACGACCGTGGGCCTCCGGGGCTCGAGGGAGCCGTGCTCGGAAAGCGAGCCCATCACGATGGACGCGGCGTCGGCGCCGGAGACGAAGAAGATCGCGACGAGCACCATCACGAGGATGCTGGACACGGTGGCGAGCGGGAACTGGTCGAGCACCGTGAAGAGCTGGGTCTCGATGCCGCCCGCGCCGGCGATGTCGACGCCGTCCTGCTGGAGCTTGATCGCGGCGCCGCCGAAGATCGCGAACCAGACCAGGCTCACCAGGCTCGGCACGAGCAGCACGCCGGTGACGAACTGCCGGATCGTGCGGCCGCGCGAGATGCGAGCGATGAACATGCCCACGAACGGCGTCCACGAGAGCCACCAGGCCCAGTAGAAGACCGTCCAGCCGGCGAGCCACTCGCTGACGTCCGAGCCCTCGGCACCGGTGCGCGCGGCCATCTCGGGGAGCTGGCTGACGTAGCTGCCGAGTGCGGTGGGCAGGAGGTTGAGCATGAACACGGTCGGGCCGACGACGAAGACGAAGAGGGCCAGGGCGAGCGCCAGCACCATGTTGATGTTGGACAGCCACTGGATGCCCTTCGCGACACCGGACACGGCCGACAGCACGAAGGCCACGGTGAGGATCGCGATGATGCCGATCAGGAGGCGGTTGCCGGTCACGCCGATGCCGCCGACGATCTCGAGGCCGCTGCGGATCTGGAGGGCGCCGAGGCCGAGCGAGGCCGCGGAGCCGAAGAGCGTCGCGAAGATCGCGAGCATGTCGATGACCTTGCCGGCCGGTCCGTGGGCGCGCTCACCCAGGAGCGGCTCGAAGGCGGCGCTGATCAGCTGGACGCGGCCCTTGCGATAGGTGCCGTACGCGATCGCCAGGCCGACGACGGCGTAGATCGCCCACGGGTGCAGGGTCCAGTGGAAGAGGGTGGTCGCC
This sequence comes from Nocardioides baculatus, assembly GCF_016735675.1. Classification (GTDB taxonomy): domain Bacteria; phylum Actinomycetota; class Actinomycetes; order Propionibacteriales; family Nocardioidaceae; genus Nocardioides; species Nocardioides baculatus. The sequence continues at coordinate 751,559 of NZ_JAERSG010000002.1, forward strand.
ATCGCGGTCTCCGCGCTGCCGGTCTCGCCCGTGCCGGGCGGCGGGGTGGCGAAGTGGCTCACGGGCTCGCTGACGCCGTAGAACATCAGGCCGATGCCCATCCCGGCGCTGAACATCATCGCGACCCACGAGACGGTCCGGAACTCCGGCTGCTCGTCGTCGCGGCCGAGGGGGATGTTGCCGAAGCGGCCCATCGCGAGCCAGATCACGAAGACGACGAAGGCCGACGCGGTCAGCACGAAGAGCCAGCCGGTGTTGGTGATCGTCCAGGCCAGGCCCTTCTCCGACGCACTGCTGAGCGAGGCGGTGCTGACCAGGCCCCACACGAGGAAGCCGACCGCGATGAGGGCGGTGACACCGAAGACGGCCTTGTCGAGACCGGAGCCGCGGGGCTCCACGGGCTCGATGGAGGCGTCGAGCGCGGGGTGGGTGTCGTCGGCCGTGCCGGTGTCGTCGGTGGGTGGCTGGGTCGGGGGTGCTGCGATACGTGTAGCCATCGGTCGACCAGACCAAGAATCACGACATCAAGCAAACCGGCGGTATGCGGCTCCGCTCAGGTCGAGAGAAGGCTCACACGTCGGGCGGAGGCGGACCACCGGGCTTGCCGGCGTCGGCATAGGACCGGACGACGGACACGTTGAGCGGGAAGTCGACGGGGAGCTCGCGGAAGAGCAACGCGCCCGCGGTGGACGCGGCCGCCGTGATCTCGGCGGCGACCCGGTCGGCGAGATCGGCGGGCGTGTGGACCACGACCTCGTCGTGCAGGAAGAAGACGAGGTGGGGCCGTGACTCGAGCGGGCCGTCGTCGACCAGGCGCCAGAGCCGGTTGCGGAGGTCGGCGAGCCAGCACGACGCCCACTCCGCTGCCGTGCCCTGGACGACGAAGTTGCGGGTGAAGCGGCCGTAGGCCCGGCGGTGACGGTCCTGGTCGTCGAGGTCGGCGGGCGGTGCGTCGGGCGACTCGTCCCACGACCCGCCGCCCAGCGCCGGGCACCCGCGGCCCAGGAGGGTGCGGACGACCTGTCCGCGCTCGCCGGCCCGGGCTGCCTCCTCGACCAGCCCGAACGCCGCGGGGTAGCGCCGGGTCAGGCCGGCGACCATGCGCCCGCTCTCGCCGCTCGTGGCGCCGTACATCGCCCCCAGGAGGCCGAGCTTGGCGTCCTGCCGGGTCGCGACGGCACCGTCGTCGACCATGCCCTGGTAGAGGTCGGCGCCCCGCGCCGCCCGTGCCAGCGCCCTGTCGCCGCTCATCCCGGCCAGCACGCGCGGCTCGAGCTGCGCGACGTCGGCCACGACGAGCACCCAGCCGTCGTCCGCGACGGCGGCCGACCGCACCTGGACGGGGAACGACAGCGCCCCGCCGCCGTTGGACGACCAGCGGCCGGTCGCCGAGCCGGCGGGTTGGTAGACCGGCCGGAAGCGGCCGTCGCCGACCCACTGGTCGATCCACGCCCAGCCGTTGGTCGAGAAGAGGTGCGCGAGCTGCTTGTAGCGCACGAGCGGCTCGACGACCGGGTGCTCGATCCGGTGGAGCGTCGACCGGCGGGTGTCGGGCACCTCGATCCCGGCCCGTCGCAGCGCTGCCAGCAGGTGGGGGCGTGAGTCGGGATTGAGGTCGGGGCTGTCGAGGATGCCGCGCACCTCGACCGCGAGCTCCTCCAGCAGTCGTGGCCGGGCTCCTCGGGGCGGTCGCGGCCCCAGCAGGTCGGTGAGCAGCCGGTCGTGGACCTCGACCTGCCACGGCACGCCGGCGTGGGTCATCTCCGCCGCGACGAGGGCGCCCGCGGACTCGGCGGCGAGCAGGAGCCCGAGTCGTACGGCCTCCGGCGAGGCCTCGACGGCGGCGAGCTGGCGGGCGTCCTCGAGGTCGGCGCGCAGGTGCTCGGTGGCGTCGTCGGCGCTGACGAGCACGGGCTCGGTCGGCTCGGCCGGGCGCAGCCGGTCCCACAGGTCCGCCTCCTCGCCGTCGAGCAGCCGGGCGTCGACGGCCGGGGCACGGCGCAGCACGCGGTGGCAGAGCCGCAGGTCGTGGCACCGCTCGACCCGGACGCCGGCGGCGAGCAGCGGGGCGTACCACCGCGCGGTGTCGTCCCAGACCCAGCGCGGCGCGTCGTCCGCCTCGCGCCGGGCGACGAAGGCCGGCAGCGCGGTGACGTCGAGCACGTCGACGTGCCCGTCGTCGACCACCTGCACGCGCTCACCGGGCAGCCGGGAGAGGTGGACGCGCGCCATGGGGACACCTTCCCGCACGGCACCGACGACGCCCTCGTTTTGACCATTCGGCCCTCGATGTCGTCCTCTAGTCCTACGGGTGTGCGGTTGGCGCACGGTCCGGGGAGGGATGTGTCGTGTCGAGGTTCTCGCCCGTACTGGTGGCGCTGTCGCTGGCGCTCGGTCTGTCGTTGGCTGCCGGCGTCCCGGCGAGCGCGACCACGGCTGCGCAGTCGTCCGTCGGCCAGCTCGCTGCTTCCGCGCCTGCAGCTGCCGCCGCCAAGCTCGGCAAGAAGAGGTGGAAGGCGCCCAACGGCCCCTTCTTCAACGACCCGCACCGCAAGGCCAACCACTTCGCCATCGAGCGCAAGATCATCGAGACGATCCGCCACACCAAGCGCGGCTCGATCATCCGCATCGCGGTCTACTCCTTCGACCGCGTGCCGGTGGCCAACGCGCTCGTCGCGGCGCACAAGCGTGGCGTCAAGGTTCAGATGCTCCTCAACGACCACCTCGAGACCCGCGCCATCCAGCTGGTGCGGGCCGAGGTCGGCAAGAACCGGAACAAGAAGAGCTTCATCTACAAGTGCGTGGCGAGCTGCCGCAGCACGCAGAACGAGTACAACAACCTGCACACGAAGTTCTACTCGTTCAGCAAGGCCGGGAAGTCCCGCGACGTGATCGCCGTCGGGTCGGCCAACCTGATGCTCAACGCCGCGCTCCACCAGTGGAACGACCTCTACTTCAGCCACGGCGACCACGAGCTCTTCCGCCAGTTCGTCTCGCTCTTCAACAACATGAAGAAGGACTGGGACGTCCGCCGTCCGCCGCGCTTCTTCTGCGGCACCCCGACGGGCGCCGCGTGCGACGACTCGGTCGACAAGTACACGGTGTGGGCCTTCCCCAAGCTGTCCGGCCCGAAGAACGACCTCGTGCTCGACATGCTGGGCAAGATCCAGTGCGTCACGCCGGACGCCGCGGGCAACCCCGTCCGCACCAAGCTCGCGCTGTCCATGCACACGATGCGCGGTCGCCGCGGCGACTACCTGGCCGAGGCGATCCGCAACAAGTTCGCCGAGGGTTGCGACTTCCGCGTCAGCTACGGCCTGATCGGCTACCACACCAAGCAGATCCTCGGCGCGCCCACGGCTCGCGGCCGGATCCCGCTGCGGTCCACCGGCATGGACTACAACACCGAGGACGACTACGACCTCAACAAGGACGGCGAGGACGACCTGATCCTCGACTACTACAGCCACCAGAAGTACTTCACCATCCAGGGCACCTACAACGGCGTCCCCGGCACGGAGATGGTGCTGACGGGGTCGTCCAACTGGGCCAGCCTCAGCACGGCCAACGACGAGCTGTGGATGACCATCCGGGGCGCCCGGACCGTCAAGAAGTACCTCAAGAACTTCAACTACCAGTGGGACCTCGCCCGCAACTCGCGCGACGCCTACACGACGACGTACTCCACGTTCCGGGTCTCGCGGATGGTGAAGCAGGCTGATGGCACCTACGCCAAGCGCTACGCCACCGTGCGCCGCCCGATGACCACGATCGAGCGCGACAACTACAGCAAGGGTCCCTACTGGGAGTCCGACTGATCGGCCGGGCGGCGGCCGGGGGGACCTAGGCTGCCGCCATGCCGACCGACCCGCGCGGGCTGCGCGCCGACGCGCCGCTGCTCGACGCGTGGCTCCGGTTCCACGAGGTGGCGCCGACGCCGTTCACGATCCCCGGCCACAAGCAGCGCCACGACCTGGTGGGTGACGTGGTCGCCGGCGACGTGCCGCTCTACGCGGGTCTCGACACGATGAAGCTGACCGCCGGGGTGCTCGCCGAGGCGGAGTCGCGTGCCGCGCGCCTGTGGGGTGCGGACGTCTGCCGGTTCTCGACGGGCGGGTCGACGCATGCCAACCAGGCCGTCGCCCTCGCGGTCGCCGACGACGGCGACACGGTCGTCGTGAGTCGCACCCTGCACCGCTCGATGCTGCTCGGCCTCGTCCTCGCCGGGCTGACGCCCGTGTGGGTGCGGCCCGAGGTCGACCTCGCGACCGGGCTGCCGCTCGGCGTCGCCCCGGACTCCGTACGACGTGCGCTCGACGCGCACCCGCAGGCCCGGGCCGTCTTCGTGGGCGACCCGTCCTACGTCGGGACGGTCGGTGACGTCGCGGGCCTCGCCGAGGCGGCGCACGAGCACGACGTGCCGCTGGTCGTGGACGCGGCGTGGGCCGCGCACTTCGGCTTCCACCCGGACCTGCCTCGGCACGCGCTGCAGCTCGGCGCGGACGTGATGGTGACGAGCGCGCACAAGACCCTCCCCGCATGGAGCCAGGCCGCGATCGTGCTGGCGCGCACCGAGCGGGTGGACCCGGCCCGCCTCGAGGCCGGGGTCGAGGCCACCGCGACCACGAGCCCGGCAGGCGCGATCCTCGCGAGCACCGATGCCGCCCGCGCCCTGCTGGAACGCGACGGCGCGGAGCTGCTCGGTGCGGCCATCGAGGCGACGCGCGAGGCCCGGACCCGGCTCGGTGAGGTCGACGGCCTCGTCGTCCTCGACGGCGCGCACGTCGACCCGCTCAAGCTCACGGTCGTCCTGTCGGGGGCCGGCGTCGACGGCAATGCCGTGGAGCAGGACCTGCTCGCCGCAGGCCTGCCGGTGGAGTCGGCGGACCGCGACGTCCTGATGGCCGTGGTGTCGCTCGCCGACACCCGTACGACCCTGGCTGCGCTCGCCGACGCGATCGTCGGCTCGGTCGAGCGGCACCGAGGGCCGGCGCGCGGCGTCGTCGGCCCGGCGGCGTACGGCGTGGAGCCGGAGACCGTGGTGCCACCGCGGCAGGCCTACTTCGCCAGGTCGGAGCACGTCCCGGTCGAGCAGGCGGTCGGGCGCACCAGCGCCGAGCTCGTCGCGCCCTACCCGCCCGGCATCCCGGTGCTCGCGCCGGGGGAGCGGGTCACCGACGCGACCCTGGCGGCCCTCGGGCACGCCCGCGCCGCCGGCGTCCGGATCGCCTACGCGGCCGACCCGACATTGGGGATGTTGCGCGTCACGGTCGACTGAACGACGGGGAGGTGCGCCCATGATGCCGGGGTGCCGCGCCGACCCCCGCTCCTCGCCGTCGTCAGCGTGCTCTACCTGGGCTTCCTCGGCGCCGTCACCCTGACTCCCGGGCAGGGACATCCCGACTACTACGACCTGGCCGAGCGCATCCTCGCGCGGATGCAGCAGTACCCCGACCTCGACCCGCTGACCTACCGGCTGTCGCCCGAGCGGATCGAGTTCCTCGCCAACGTCGGGCTCTTCGTCCCCCTGGGCGTGTTCTTCCAGCTGCTCGCCGGCAGGCGCCCGTGGTGGTCGGCGCTGATCGCGGGTGTCCTGCTCACCGCGACCATCGAGACGGTGCAGGGACTCATCCCGGACCGGGTCTCGGACCCTCGCGACGTCGCGGCCAACTCCGTCGGGGTGCTGGTCGGCATCGCGCTCGCCGCTGTCCTGTCGTCACCCGACACGGGGGACCGGGCCCGCGAGCGGGAGCGCGCGCGGCTCTAGCGAGGGAGCTCAGGTCGCCCGCGGCTCGGCGGCGGCGAGCAGCCGCAGCCCCTCGTGGCTCGGGCTGCCGGGCGTCGCGGTGTGGACGAGCAGCGAGTGCGACTGGAACGGGTCCTGCACGATCTGGCAGCTGAGCTCGAGCTCGCCGACCGAGGGATGCAGGTAGCGCTTGACCTCCCGGGGTCGGATGCCGACCTCGTGCTCGGCCCACCGGGCGCGGAACTCCTCGCTCCGGGCCAGCAGCAGGTCGGCGAGCTCGGCGGCCCGCGAACCGGGCCCTCGCAGCGTGACGATGCCGCGCAGCCCGGAGGCGTACATCCGCGAGTAGAAGTCGTGGTCCTCGCGCGGGTGGAGGCGCCGCGCGGTCGGGTCGGTGAACCACCGGTAGCCGATGCTGCGGGCCGGGCCGGTGTGGCGGGTCGAGTCGCCGACCAGTGCCACGCTGAGCGGTGTCTGGCGCAGCGTCTCGCCGAGCTCGGTGACGATCTCGGCGGGGGTGTCGGTGAGCCGGTCGAAGATCCGGAGCATCCCCGGCGCGACGTGGTCGCCGGCGGGGCCGCGGGTGGGTGGCCGGTGGCCGGCGAGGCGGAAGAGGTGGTCGCGCTCGTCGAGCGAGAGGTGCAGCCCCTGGGCGATCGAGGCGACCATCTGCTCGGACGGCTGCGGACCCCGCTCGCGCTCGATGCGCGAGTAGAAGTCCGTCGACATGTGGCTCAGGGCGGCGACCTCCTCGCGTCGCAGTCCGGGCGTACGACGGCGCGCACCGCGCGGCAGCCCGACGTCCTCGGGCTGGAGGGCCTCGCGGCGCCGGCGCAGGAAGTCCGCCAGTCCGGCGCGATCGATCATGCCGCCATCCTCGCCTGTCCCCGCGAACGGATCCACGGATCGTCAGGCCGTGGCTGGGGTCGGGCCACGCAGGCACGCTGGTCGGACACCACCGAACCGAGGAGACACCCCGTGCGACCCAGGCAGTACGAGCTCACCCTTCCCGACCTCGCCGGCCGGCGCGCGCTGGTCACCGGCGCCAGCGACGGGATGGGTCTCGGTATCGCCGCCGCCCTCGCCGGGGCGGGCGCCGAGGTCCTGCTCCCCGTGCGCAACCGGGCGAAGGGCGAGGCCGCGGCCGCGACGATCCGCTCCGACGTGCCGGGTGCGCGCCTGGTGCTGCACGACCTCGACCTGTCGTCGCTCGACTCGGTGGCGACGCTGGGGGAGCGGCTGGTCTCCGAGGGCGAGCCGATCCACCTGCTCGTCAACAACGCCGGCGTGATGACGCCGCCGGAGCGCCGGTCCACCGCAGACGGCTTCGAGCTCCAGCTCGGCACCAACCACCTCGGGCACTTCGCCCTGGTCGGGCGGCTGCTCCCGCTGCTGAGGGCCGGCCGCGCCCGGGTCACGACCCAGGCCAGCGTGGCCGCACGCCGCGGCGCCATCCACTGGGACGACCTGTCGTGGGAGCGGTCGTACGACCCGATGGCGGCCTACCGTCAGTCGAAGATCGCGTGTGGCCTCTTCGGCGTCGAGCTGAGCCGGCGCAGCGCAGCGGCCGGGTGGGGCATCACCAGCAACATCTCGCACCCGGGCGTCGCACCCACCAGCCTGCTCGCCGCGCGTCCGGAGCCGGGGCGTCCCGACGACACCACGGAGGTGAAGGTCATCCGCTGGCTGTCGTCGCACGGTCTGCTCGTGGGGACGGTCGACTCCGCCCGGCTCCCCGCCCTGATGGCGCTCACGACGGGGGACGACGGCGGCTTCTACGGGCCCCAGTGGCCGGGCAGCACGGGTGGCCCGCCGGGACAGCAGTCGCTGTGGGCACCTCTGCGGCGTACGGACGACGCGGCACGGCTGTGGGACGTGTCGGAGCGGCTGACGGGAGTGGCGTACGCCTGAGCGGTAGGTCCGACCCGGATGATGGGTGGGGTGCTGCACCGACATCCGTTCCTGAGCCTGCTGACCCTGCTCTACGTCGGCTTCGTCGGCCTGGTCACGCTGACGCCCGGGTCGGACACCCCGGACTACTACGACCTCGCCGCCCGCGTGCTCGCGCGGATGCAGCGCTACCCCGAGCTCGACCCGCTGACCTACCGGCTGTCGGTGGAACGGATCGAATTCCTGGCCAACATCGGCCTCTTCGTGCCGCTCGGCGTGTTCCTGCTGCTGCTCGTCGGCACCCGCGCGTGGTGGGTCGCGCTGATGGCGGGCATCGTGCTCACGTCGATGATCGAGCGCGTCCAGGGGGAGATCCCGGGTCGGGTGTCGGACCCGCGTGACGTCGCGGCCAACTCCATCGGGATGTTCGTCGGCATCGCGGTGGCGATCGTCCTGACCCTGCCCGCGACCCTGCGCCGCAACCGGGAGCGGCAGGCGTAGTCGCGCGCACCCCGATCCGCACACGTGTCCGAGTCGTGGCCCTCAGCCGGGATGCCCGAGGGCCACGTCTCGGACACGTGTACGCCGACCGGGGCTGAGGACTACCGCGCGCCGCCCGAGGCGTGCTCGCGGGCGGCGGCGACGAGGCCGGCCATCAACCCGATCTCGACCCGTGTCTCCGGGTGCCACTGGACCGCCATCCGGAACCGGTCGCCGGCGGCCTCCATCGCCTCGACGGTCCCGTCGGTGGCGCGGGCCACGGCCGTGAAGCCGGGGTGCGTGGCCACCGACTGGTGGTGGTGGCAGCCCACCTCGACGCGCGGGCCGACCAGGGTCGCGAGCCGGGAGCCGGCCGCGGTCTCGACCTCGACGTCGCCGTAGGCGTCACCGCCGGGCGAGTGCTCGTCGTGGCCGACCAGGTCGGGGGTGTGCTGGTCGAGCGTCCCGCCGGCGTGCACGGCCATCAGCTGCATCCCGCGGCAGATGCCCAGCACGGGGAGCCCGGCCTCGTCCGCAGCGGTGAGCAGCGCGAGCTCCCACGCGTCCCGGTCGGGCCGCCAGCCCGTCGTCCGCTCGTGCGGCTCGGCGCCGTAGCGCGCCGGGTCGACGTCCGCACCGCCCGAGATCACCAGCGCGTCGATCCGCGACACCACGCGTGCCGCCGCCCCGGGTGCAGCCACGGGTGGCAGCAGCAGCGGCACGCCGCCCGCGGTCTCGACCGCGACGGCGTACTCGGTGGGCAGCAGGTCCGCGCGGGTGCTCCACACGCCCCACGCGGCCTCCTGGCGGTACGTCGTCAGCCCGACGACGGGAGAGTCCACCCCGACCTGCCTCAGAGCGGCGTCACGTAGGCGCCCGAGATGCCGCCGTCGACGAGGAACGTGTTGGCGGTCATGAAGCTCGACTCGTCGGAGGCGAGGAACAGCACCGCGTTGGCCATCTCCTCGGGCTCGGCGAAGCGGCCCATCGGGACGTGCACGAGGCGGCGCGCGGCCCGCTCCTCGTCCTTGGCGAACAGCTCCTTGAGCAGCGGGGTGTTGACCGGCCCCGGGCAGAGCGCGTTGACCCGTACGCCCTCGCGGGCGAACTGCACGCCGAGCTCCCGCGACATCGACAGCACGCCGCCCTTGGAGGCGGAGTAGGAGATCTGCGAGGTCGCGGCACCCATCACGGCCACGAAGGACGCGGTGTTGATGATCGAGCCGCGCTTCTGCTCGAGCATGTAGGGCAGCGCCGCCTTGCAGCACAGGTAGACGCTCGTGAGGTTGACCTCCTGCACCCTGCGCCAGGCGTCGAGGTCGGTGTCGAGGATCGAGTCGTCCTCCGGCGGCGAGATGCCGGCGTTGTTGAACGCGATGTCGACCGAGCCGTAGGTTTCCTTCGCCGTCCTGAAGAGCGCGTCCACCTCGTCCTTGGAGGTGACGTCGACGTGGACGTAGGTCGCCACGTCGGGGCCGCCCAGCTCGGCGACCAACGCCTCCCCGCCGGCGTCGTCGATGTCGCCGATCACCACGCGCGCCCCCTCCTCGACGAAGCGGCGTACGGTCGCGAGCCCGATGCCGCTGCAACCACCGGTGACGACGGCCGTACGGCCCTCGATGCGTCCTGCCATGTGTCTGTTCCTCGACTCTCGTGCTGGGGGGATCAGTGGGCGATGAAGACGTTCTTCTCCTCGGTGAACGCCTGGGGCGCGTCGGGGCCCAGCTCACGGCCGAGGCCGGACTGCTTGTAGCCGCCGAACGGCGTCCAGTAGCGCACCGAGGAGTGGCTGTTGACCGACAGGTTGCCGGCCTCGACGCGGCGCGCGACCCGCAGCGCGCGGCCCACGTCGCTGGTGAAGATCGATCCGGACAGGCCGTAGTCGGAGTCGTTGGCGAGCGCGACGGCCTCGTCCTCGTCGTCGAAGGCCATCACCGCGACCACGGGGCCGAAGACCTCCTCGCGCCACACGGCCTCGCCGGTGTCACGGGACTCGACGACGGTGGGCGGGAGCCACCAGCCCGGTCCGTCGGGTGCGCTGCCGGTGAAGGCGACGCTCGCTCCGTCGATGTAGGCCTGGACGGCGTCGCGCTGGCCCGACGAGACCATCGGGCCCATCTCGCTCTGCTCGCTGGCGGGGTCGACGACCCGGAACGCCTTGACCGCCGTCTCGAGCCGCCCCACGAACTCGTCGTACGCCGATCGCTGCACGAGGATCCGCGAGCGGGCGCAGCAGTCCTGGCCGGCGTTGTCGAAGACGGCGCCGGGCGCACTCGCCGCGGCCGCCGCGACGTCGGTGTCGGCGAAGACGATGTTGGCGCTCTTGCCGCCGAGCTCGAGGGTCACCCGCTTCACCTGGTCGGCACAGCCGGCCATGATCTGCTTGCCGACCCCGGTCGAGCCGGTGAAACAGACCTTGCGCACGAACGGGTGGGTCACGAAGCGCTCGCCGACCACGGACCCCTTGCCGGGGATGACGGTCAGGACGCCCTCGGGCAGGCCGGCCTCGATCGCGAGCTCGCCGATGCGGATGGCCGTCAACGGCGTGAGCTCGGCGGGCTTGAGGACGACGGTGTTGCCGGCCGCGAGTGCCGGCGCGAAGCCCCATGCGGCGATCGGCATCGGGAAGTTCCAGGGGACGATGATGCCGACGACGCCGAGCGGCTCGTGGAAGGTGACGTCCGTGCCGCCGGGCACCGGGATCTGGCGGCCGAAGAGTCGTTCGGGGGCTGCCGAGTAGTAGTTCAGGCAGTCCCGCACGTTGCCCGCCTCCCACCGCGCGTTGCCGATCGTGTGGCCGGCGTTGAGCACCTCGAGCCGGGCGAGCTCCTCGTTGTGCGCGTCGACGATCGCGGCGAACGCGCGCAGCAACCGGGCACGCTCGCCCGGGGCGACGTCGCGCCACGCGGCGAAGGCGTCGTGCGCCCGCGCGATGGCGGCGTCGGCCTCCTCCAGGGTCGCGGAGGCGGGGGAGTGGTCGAGCTCCTCGCCGGTGACGGGGTTGATCAATGTGCTCATCGTTGCCCTTCCTCACAGCCTCTCGAAGCCGCGTCGCAGCTCCCAGTCGGTGACCGTCGAGTTGTACGCCGCCAGCTCGACGTCGGCCATGTTGGCGTAGTGCTCGACGACGTCGTCGCCCAGGGCGGCGCGGACCACCGCGGACGTGTGGAACCTCTCGCGGGCCGCGCCCATCGTGTTGGGCACCTTCGGCTTGTCGGAGGCGTACGCGTTGCCGGTCAGCTCCGGCTCGAGCTCGAGCTCCTCGTCGATGCCGTGCAGGCCGCCCGCGATCATCGCGGCCAGCGCGAGGTAGGGGTTGGCGTCTGCGCCCGGGATCCGGTTCTCCATCCGCGCGCCGGCGCCGCGCCCCACCAGCCGCATCGCACAGGTGCGGTTGTCGAGGCCCCAGCCGAGCGTGGTGGGGGCGAACGAGCCGTCGGCGAAGCGCTTGTAGGAATTGATGTTGGGCGCGAAGAACAGCGTGAAGTCCGCTGCCGTCGCGAGCACGCCCGCGATGAACCTGTCGTAGAGCGGCGTCCGCGCGTCCTTCTCCTCGTCCCAGAAGACCAGCTCGCCGTCTGCGCCACGGAACGACATGTGGATGTGGCAGGAGTTGCCCTCGCGCTGGTTGGGCTTGGCCATGAAGGTCACCGACCTGCCGTGCTGGGCGGCGATCTCCTTGGCGGCGTTCTTGTAGACGGCGTGGTTGTCGGCGGTGGTCAGGGCGTCGTTGAAGAGGAAGCCGATCTCGTGCTGGCCGAAGTTGCACTCGCCCTTCGCGCCCTCGACGTCGAGCCCCGCGGCGTACATGTGGTTGCGGATGTCGCGCAGCAGCGGCTCGACGCGGGTCGTGCCGAGGATCGAGTAGTCGATGTTGTACTGGTTGGCCGGGGTGAGGTCCGTCCAGCCCTTGCGCGCAGCGTCCTCGTAGGTGTCGTCGTAGATCACCAGCTCCAGCTCGGTGCCGGCGAGGGCGACGAGGCCGCGCTCGGCGAGCCGGTCGAGCTGCGCCTTGAGGATCGCGCGCGGGCTCGCCGACACGGGTCGGTGGTCGGTCCACTCGAGGTCGCACTGGACCATCGCGGTCGCCGGCAGCCAGGGGAGCAGCCGGATGGTCTGCTCGTCCATCACGAACTCCATGTCGCCGTAGCCCTGCTCCCACGACGTCATCGCGTAACCGTCGACGGTGTTCATGTCGACGTCGACCGCCAGGAGGTAGTTGCACCCCTCGGTGCCGTGCCCGACCACGTGGTCGAGGAAGTAGCGCCCGTGCAGCCGCTTGCCCTGGAGGCGGCCCTGCATGTCGGTGAAGGCGAGGACGACGGTGTCGATCTCGCCGCCCTCGATGCGCTGGCGCAGCCCCTCCATGGTCAGGTGCCGGTCGTTGCGTGTGCTCACGGGTTCTCCTGGTCGCAGTACGGGTGGGTCATCCGCGCCTCATCCCAGCAGGCCGCGGAGGAGTGCGGCGGTGTCGTCGCAGTGGTCCTCCATCACCTTGCGGGCGCGGTCGGGGCGACCGTCGACGATGGCTCGGCAGATCTGGCGGTGCTGGCGGTGCGAGTGGCCGATGTTGGGCTCGAGCGCCGGGATCGCGCCGAGCATCGAGTCGAGGGTGGACTGGACCGCGGTGACCGCCTGCTGCAGCAGTGCCGATCCGCTGAGCGAGGCGATGGTGAGGTGCAGTCGCGAGTCGGCCTGCCGGTGGGCGCGCTTGCCGTTGGCGTCGTGGACCCCGGTCTCCGCGGCGGCGAGCCGGTCGCGGTCTGGACCGGTCAGGTCGTGGCTGGCCGCCAGGTGGGCGGCACCGGGCTCGACCACCCGGCGGAACTCGAGGGCGTCCAGCCACTCCGACTTCGTCGTCGCGGACACCTTGGCCAGGCCTCCGGTGAAGCGGCCGCGCGCCTGCGACGTGACCGTCGAGCCGCCACCTCGGCCGCGCTTGGTCTCGACGAGTCCCGCCTGCCGCAGCGCGGCGATCGCCTCGCGCAGCGTCGCCCTGCTGACCGCGAGCCGCTCGGCGAGCTCGCGCTCGGGAGGGAGCAGCGTGCCGACGGGATAGACGCCCAGCCGGATGGCCGTCGCGAGCTGCTCGACGCACCCTTCGAAGGCGTGGTGACCGCGCACCGGTCGGAGCACCGCGGCGGTGAGGTGCTCGTGCGGCTGGGCGGTCATGCGCGCCAGTCTCGGCGTGACGACCTGCACACGTCAATGGTCGGAGTTCATACCAATTTTCCGGAGTTCTGGTCCGGGGTATTCACAAGCGGGCAAGGGCGGGTCTAGGTTGCCGACGACCCACTTGACGCCCGAGAGGTGTGCCCATGTCTGCTGAGTCCGCATCCGAGACCCCTGCCCAGCGCAGCATGACCGAGGACGAGGAGCACCTCGCCAGGCTCGGCTACAAGCAGGAGCTCGCCCGGTCCTGGTCCGGCTTCTCGAACTTCGCGATCTCGTTCTCCATCATCTCGATCCTCGCCGGCTGCCTGACCACCTACGGAGCAGGCATCGCGAACGGCGGTCCGGTCTCGATCTCGTGGTCGTGGCCGATCATCTCGGTCTTCATCCTGATCATCGGCTTCACGATGTCCGAGCTGGTCTCGGCCATGCCGACCTCGGGAGGCATCTACTACTGGGCGTCCAAGCTCGGCGGTCCCGCGGCCGGGTTCTTCACCGGCTGGCTCAACCTCATCGGCCTCATCGCCGTCACGGCGTCCGTGGCCTACGGCTGCGCGACGTTCTTCCACCTGACGTTCCTCGCCTGGGGCTGGCAGGACGAGTTCTCGCTCAACGTGGTGTTCGTGTTCTTCCTGGTGATCCTGGCCTTCATCACCATCGTGAACATCTTCTCCAGCCACCTGCTCGCCGTGATCAACAACATCTCGGTGTGGTGGCATGTCGCCGGCGCCGCGTTCCTCGTGCTCGTCCTGATCATCGTCCCCGACCAGCACCTGAGCGTGTCCCAGGTCTTCACCGACAAGTTCAACGGCTCCGGGTGGGCCGACGGGTCGACGAGCAGCCTCGTCTACTTCTTCGCGATCATCCCGTTCGGATTCATCCTCACCCAGTACACGATCACCGGGTTCGACGCCTCGGTGCACCTGTCGGAGGAGACCCAGGGCGCCGCGAAGACGGCGGCCAGGGCCATCTGGCAGTCGATCTTCTACTCCGCCGTCGGCGGCTACATCCTGCTGCTCGCGGTCACCTTCGCGATCCCGCAGGTCGACGGCGCCCCGGACTACGCGAGCATCCCGGCAGGCGGTGTGGCCTACATCTTCGACACGGCCCTCGGGTCGACGTGGGGTGGCCTGCTGCTGTTCATCTCCTCGGCCGCGCAGCTGTTCTGCGCGACGGCCTGCCTGACGTCGACGTCGCGGATGATGTTCGCCTTCAGCCGTGACAGGGCGGTCCCCGGCTCGCGCTACTGGTCCAAGGTCAACGCGTCGCGCACCCCGGCCAACGCGGTGATCTTCGCCGCCGTGCTCGGGGCGCTCATCACGCTGCCCGCGCTGAAGTCCGTCAACGGCATCCCGACGGCCTTCTACGCGGTCACGTCGGTGTCGGTCATCGGTCTCTACTTCTCCTTCGCGATCCCGATCTACCTGCGCTGGCGTGCCGGCGACTCGTTCGAGGTCGGCAGCTGGAACAACGGCAGCAAGTACAAGTGGATGAACCTCGTCGCGGTGATCGAGATCATCGTCGTCGGCTTCTTCCTCATGATGCCGACCTCGCCGTTCGGTGCGCCGTGGCGTGACGAGTTCGACTGGGCCGCGGTCAACTACGCCCCGATCATGGTCGTGGCCGTGCTGCTGCTCCTCCTGCTGTGGTGGCAGGTCTCGGCGAAGAACTGGTTCAAGGGGCCGGTCAAGACGATCGACGAGGACGTCGTCAGGGCCTTCGAGAGCTGACGCGACGAGCCCCGAGCTGAGGACCCCCGGGTCATCGACCGGGGGTCCTCTGCGTGTGTGCACGATCTGTCAGTGGTCGGCGCGCCAGTCGTCGTACGCCACCAGCTCCTCGCCGGCGAAGCACTTCCCGTCGGGGACGACGGAGGCCGGGACGTCGTACCTCCCCAGCACGCGGCAGCGGAATGGCTCCTGCGCGCCCAGCCTGGTCGGCGTACGCCATCCGGTGTCGGTGCGGACGGCGATCTGCACGTAGCCACCGCCGGGGCACGGGGCAAAGTTGCCCATGTCGCTGATCAGCGCGTAGCCGTCGGAGCGCCAGGTCTTCACGATCATCGTCGCGGCCGTACGGCACCTCGGGCGTGGGTCGTTGTCCTGCCAGAGCCGGGTCAGCCGACGCTCGACGAAGTCCTGGAACGGCTGCGACGTCCGCGAGATCCGGTCGAGGTGGTCGAGCGTCACGGTGGCACCGAAGCCCCGGTAGGTGACCGTGCGGACGGACTCGGTCGCGGCCCCGGCGGAGGCGGCGGGCAGCAGGGCTGCGACCAGGACGATGATGGACAGGGTGCGACGCATGCAGTCTCCCGAGTGGGGGCGGCCGCTGGTCGGCCGGTCACTCATCAGGACGCCGCGGCCGTCGCGAAGGTTGCGCCGGAGAACGACGAAGCCCCAGGCCGATGACCTGGGGCTTGCGTGCTGATCTGTGTCCGAGGGGGGACTTGAACCCCCACGCCCTAATACGGGCACTAGCACCTCAAGCTAGCGCGTCTGCCAATTCCGCCACCCGGACGAGTGCTGGAGAACAGTAGCAAAGGGATTCGCTGCACCTCACATCGGGGAAGACGTGCACTTCTGGGGCAGGATGGACGGCATGGATGCCGCCTCCGCACAGCCGTCCCGGGACCTCTCGTACGACCCCGCGAAGGAGGTCGTGCAGCTCTGCCAGGAGCTCATCCGGATCGACACGTCCAACTACGGGACCGACGACGGACCGGGGGAGCGCAAGGCCGCCGAGCACGTCGCGACGCTGCTCGACGAGGTCGGGATCGAGAGCCGGGTCATCGAGGGCAGCCCCGGTCGCACCAACGTCGTGGCCCGCTGGGGTGGCGGTGACGGCCGTCCTCCGCTGCTGCTGCACGGGCACCTCGACGTCGTACCGGCCGAGGCGTCGGACTGGCAGGTCGACCCCTTCAGCGGGGAGATCAGGGACGGGTACGTCTGGGGCCGTGGCGCCGTCGACATGAAGGACTTCGACGCGATGCTCCTCAGCGTCGTCCGGGCCCGCGCCCAGGCCGACGCGGCGCCCGACCGTGAGGTCGTGCTCTGCTTCACCGCCGACGAGGAGGCCGGCGGCCACGACGGCGCCCAGGTCCTCGTCGAGGAGCACGCCGACCTGCTGGCGGACTGCACGGAGGCCGTCGGTGAGGTCGGCGGGTTCTCCGCCACCGTGCGCGGTCGCCGGGTCTACCTGATCGAGGCCGCGGAGAAGGGGATGGCCTGGATGCGCCTCACCGCCCGCGGCCGCGCCGGGCACGGCTCGATGATCAACTCCGACAACGCGGTGACCCGGCTGTCCGGAGCCGTCCACCGGATCGGCGCCCACCAGTGGCCGGTCCGGCTCACCCCGGCGATGGAGGTGCTGCTCGCGACGATCGGCGACCTCGCCGGCACCGAGGCCACCCCGGCCAACGCCGAGGCCCTGGTCGAGGAGTTCGGCGACGCCGCCAGGATGCTCGGCGCCGTCATCCGCAACACCGCCAACCCGACCACGCTCCGCGCCGGCTACAAGACCAACGTGATCCCGACCGACGCCCACGCCACGGTCGACGGTCGCTTCCTGCCCGGCTACGAGGACGAGTTCTTCGCGACCCTCCACGAGCTCGCCGGCGACGGCATCGACATCGAGTTCGAGTCGCACCAGCAGCCGTGGGAGACGCCGTACGACGGCGACCTGGTTGACGCGATGACCCGGAGCCTGATGGCCGAGGACCCCGACGCCCTCGTCGCGCCGTTCCTGATGAGCGGCGGCACCGACGCCAAGCACTTCCGCAAGCTCGACATGCGGTCCTACGGCTTCGCGCCGCTGCGGCTGCCCGCCGACCTCGACTTCACCGCGCTCTTCCACGGCGTCGACGAGCGCGTGCCGGTGGATGCGCTCGAGTTCGGTGCGCGGGTCTTCGACCGGTTCCTCGACGACATCTGAGCCGCAACGTCATACGCACGGGGCATCCGCTTGCCCTGTCCGTATGACGTCCGTGGACAGCCGGGGGTGATCGCCGACGCCGACCGGGGCCACGGAAGGTGTTGCGCACGTCACGGCCGGACATCGGTGAGGGAATGCGCCGCGCTGTGGCACAGTTGCCACCACGAAGAGCTTGCGTGCTCTGGGGGCGGTGGAACTCCGCACCGGCGGTCACAGTCCGCGACCCGACCACAGCCAGTGGCCGGTTGACCAGGTGGAAATCCTGGACCGACGGTCATAGTCCGGATGAGAAGTGCACGCTGACGGCTCCGCGCATGCCCGTCGAGGGTGTGTGTCCACCGTCGCCCGCCCCCCGGAGTCCCCACGAGAGGACCCGAGGCGGAGATGACGACCAGCGAGGCAGAGCGCAGCGCCATGCGGCGCGCACTGGCGCTCGCCGTGACGCCCGGCGTCCCCCTCGGCCCCAACCCGCGTGTCGGCTGCGTGCTCCTCGACGACGCGGGAGCGACGATCGCGGAGGGGTTCCACCGCGGGGCCGGCCACCCGCACGCCGAGGTCGAGGCCGTGCGGGCCGCGGGTGATGCCGCGCGCGGCACGACCGCCGTGGTCACCCTCGAGCCGTGCAACCACACCGGCCGGACCGGACCGTGCTCGGAGGCCCTCGTCGCCGCCGGCGTACGCCGGGTCGTGTTCGCGCAGACCGATACCAACCCGGTCGCCGTGGGTGGCGCCGCCCGGCTGCGCGAGGCGGGCATCGAGGTCGACGGCGGCCTGCTCGCCGACGAGGCGCGAGCGGTCAACCGCACCTGGACCTTCGCCCTCGAGCACGGTCGGCCGTTCGTCACGTGGAAGTTCGCGACCACCCTCGACGGCCGCAGCGCCGCAGCCGACGGCACCAGCCGCTGGGTCTCCAGCCGCGCTGCGCGTCTCGACACCCACCGGCTCCGCGGGCTCTGCGACACGATGCTCGTCGGCACCCACACCGTCGAGGTCGACGACCCCGAGCTCACCGTCCGTGACGAGGTCGACGAGCCGGTCGAGCACCAGCCGCTCCGCGCGGTGATGGGGCTGCGCGACCTCGCTCCGGACCGGCGGATCCTCAACGACAGGGCCGAGACCGTGCACCTGCGGACGCGCGACCCACGCGAGGCGCTCGCGACGCTCTTCGCCCGTGACCGCCAGCACGTCTTCCTCGAGGGCGGGCCGACGCTGGCCCGCGCCTTCCTCGAGGCGGGGCTCGTCGACGAGATCGTCGCCTACGTCGCCCCGATGCTGCTCGGCGCCGGCACGAGCTCGGTGGCCGACCTCGGCATCACCACGATCGCCGACGCCCGCCACCTCCACGTCTCCGACGTGACGGTGCTGCAGGGCCACGACGGCCAGGACACCAACGTCCGTCTCACCATGACCCCTCTCCCCACCGACAGGAGCAGCTGATGTTCACCGGCATCGTCGAGGAGCTCGGCACCATCGCCGAGGTCACCGACCAGGGCGACGCCATCCGCCTGACCGTCGAGGCGGCCACCGTGCTCGAGGGCACCGGTCTCGGCGACTCGATCTCCGTCAACGGCTGCTGTCTCACCGTGTCCGAGCTCGGCGACGGTCGCTGGACCGCCGACCTGATGCAGGAGACGCTCGACAAGACCTCGCTGCGTGGCGTCGCGCCAGGTGACCGGGTCAACCTCGAGCGCGCCGTCACCGTCGACAAGCGGCTCGGCGGGCACATCGTCCAGGGCCACGTCGACGGCGTTGGCGAGATCGTCTCCCGCTCGCCCAGCGAGCACTGGGACGTCGTCGAGGTCTCCCTGCCCGCCCACCTCTCGCGCTACCTCGTCGACAAGGGCTCGATCACCGTCGACGGCGTCAGCCTCACCGTCGTCGAGGCCCGCGAGACCAGCTTCACGGTCAGCCTCATCCCCGAGACCCTGGCGCGCACGACGCTCGGCAGCCGCCGCGTCGGCGACCTGGTCAACCTCGAGGCCGACGTCATCGCCAAGCACGTCGAGAAGCTCCTCGGCGGTTACCTCCCCACCCCCGCACCCCTGCAGAACAAGGAACTCTGATGAACGACGTCCTCGAGTGGCTCGTCCACGGCACCATCCCCGTCCCCGGCGGCGAGCTCGGCGCCCGTGAGGTGATCGGCAACCTCTTCGGCCTCGCCAGCGCCATCCTCGGCATGAAGCGCTTCGTGTGGGCCTGGCCGATCGGCCTGATCGGCAACGTCCTGCTCTTCACCGTCTTCGCGACCGGCGAGCTCTCCGGCCAGATCGACGAGCCGCTCTGGGGCCAGGCGGGCCGCCAGGTCTTCTTCGCGATCGTCTCGGTCTACGGCTGGTGGCGCTGGTCGCAGCTCCGCCAGGCCGGTGGCGCCTCCGACGGCGGCGCGATCGCACCGCGCTGGGCGACCAACGCCGAGCGGCTCCAGCTGCTCGTCATGGGCGTCGTCGGCTACGCAGCGGCGTACGTTCTGCTGACGCAGGTGCTCGGCTCGTGGGGGCCGACGACCGAGGCGTGGATCCTCGCCGGCTCGATGCTGGCGACGTACGGCATGGCGCGCGGCTGGGTCGAGTTCTGGCTGATCTGGATCCTCGTCGACGTCGTGGGCGTGACCACGCTCGTGCAGGCCGGCTACTACCCGACCGCCGGGATGTACCTCTTCTACGCCGTCTTCGTCGTGATCGGCTTCGTCGTCTGGCTGCGTGACGCCCGCACCGTGACGGACGCCCACGACGACACCGACGACAAGCAGGCGATCCGCGTATGAGCGACACCGTGCGCCTGGACTCCGTCGAGCGGGCCATCGAGGACATCGCGGCCGGCAAGGCGGTCGTGGTCGTCGACGACGAGGACCGCGAGAACGAGGGCGACATCATCTTCGCCGCCGCCAAGGCGACGCCGGAGCTGATGGCCTTCACGATCCGCCACTCCAGCGGCGTGATCTGCGTGCCGATGCCGGGCGACATGCTCGAGCGGCTCGAGATCCCGCTGATGACGCCGCACAACAAGGACAAGCTGCGCACGGCCTACACGATCTCGGTCGACGCCCGCGACGGCGTCAGCACCGGGATCAGCGCCGCCGACCGCGCCCACACCGCGCGCACGCTCGCCGACTCGGCGACCGAGCCGTGGGAGCTGACCCGCCCCGGGCACGTCTTCCCGCTGCGCTACCGCGAGGGCGGCGTGCTGGTCCGCCGTGGCCACACCGAGGCTGCCGTCGACCTGGCCAGGCTCGCCGGGCTGACACCGGCCGGCGTCCTTGTCGAGGTCGTCAACGACGACGGCACCATGAAGCGCGGGCCCGAGCTGCGCGAGTTCGCCGACGAGCACGGCCTGGCGATGATCTCGATCGAGGACCTCGTCCGCTACCGCCGCCGGCACGGGCGCCACGTCGTCCGCGTCGCGGAGACGCGGCTGCCCACCCGGCACGGCGAGTTCACGGCCGTCGGCTACCGCATCACCATCGACGACAGCGAGCACGTCGCACTCGTCCACGGCGACATCTCGGGCGACGAGCCCGTGCTCACGCGCGTGCACAGCGAGTGCCTGACCGGCGACGTCTTCGGCAGCGAGCGGTGCGACTGCGGCCCGCAGCTCGACGAGGCACTGGCCGCGGTCGTGGCCGAGGGCAGGGGAGTGGTGGTCTACCTCCGCGGCCACGAAGGTCGCGGGATCGGGCTGCTCGCCAAGCTCCAGGCCTACGAGCTCCAGGACGAGGGGCGCGACACCGTCGACGCCAACCTCGACCTCGGCCTGCCGGCCGACGCGCGCCACTACGGCACCGCGACGCAGGTGCTGCGCGACCTCGGCGTCTCGTCGGTGCGCTTGATGACCAACAACCCCGACAAGTGCACGAGCCTGGCCGACTTCGGGATCCACGTGGCCGAGCGGGTGCCGCTGACGCCGCACCCCAACGACCACAACCTCACCTACCTGCTGACCAAGCGCGACCGGATGGGCCACGAGCTGCCCGACCTGACAGGAGAGTCCTCATGAGCGGAGCGGGTGCACCCACGTCCCAGCCCTTCGACGCCAGCGACCTGAAGGTCGCCGTCGTCGCCGCGAGCTGGCACACCCAGGTGATGGACGGCCTCGTCGACGGCGCGACCCGCGCCCTGACTGCGTACGGCATCCGGGAGCCCGAGGTGATCCGGGTGCCCGGCACCTTCGAGCTGCCGGTCGTCGCCTCGGCGCTCGCCAAGGCGGGGTACGACGCCGTGGTGGCGCTCGGTGTCGTCATCCGGGGTGGCACGCCACACTTCGACTACGTCTGCTCGGCCGCGACCGACGGGCTCACCCAGGTCAGCGTCGCCCACGCCATGCCGGTCGGCTTCGGCGTGCTCACCTGCGACACCGAGGAGCAGGCCCTCGACCGCGCCGGCCTCGAGGGGTCCGCGGAGGACAAGGGCTGGGAGGCGACGGCGGCCGCGCTCGACACCGCCCGGGTGCTGGCGGCCCACCGCTGACGGCTGCCGCTCAGGACGTCCGGTCGTTGGCCGCCTTGAGGCGCTCGATGTGCTCGGACGCCTCGGCCTTGGTGAGGTCGGCCGAGATCTCCTCGCCGGCCTCGCGGGCGAGCGTGTCGAGGTAGCTGCGCTGGGCGCCGGTCATCGGCTCGTCGCCGGTGACCCACTCGTCGGGGTCCTTCCGCGTCGAGTCACCCTGCGGGCCGCCGAGGGTCTCGCCGGTCGTGGTGGTCGGGTCGTCCGAATGCATGTTCGAATCAGTCATGTCTCGACACTAGCCCGCACCACCGACGACGCAACCCCCACTCGGGTGGTCCGCGCACGGGTCCGATGACGCGTCACGGCACGGAGCGCCGTAGGCTTGCCCACCGTGAAGACGTTCGAGGACCTGTGGGCAGAGCTGTCCACCAAGGCCGCGGAGCGCCCCGAGGGGTCCGGCACCGTGCAGCAGCTCGACGCCGGCGTCCATGCCATCGGCAAGAAGCTCCTGGAGGAGGCCGCCGAGTCCTGGATGGCCGCCGAGCACGAGGGCAAGGACGCGACGGCGCTGGAGATCAGCCAGCTGCTCTACCACGCGCAGGTGCTCATGCTCGCCTCCGGCCTGACCCTCGACGACGTCTACGCACACCTCTGAGTGAGACCCGGATGACCCTTCGCATCGCCGTCCCCAACAAGGGATCGCTGTCCCTCGCCGCCACCGAGATCCTCCGTGAGTCGGGCTACCGCCAGCGCACCGACTCCAAGGAGCTCGCGCTCGTCGACCACGAGAACGACGTCGAGTTCTTCTACCTCCGCCCGCGCGACATCGCGCTCTACGTCGGCGAGGGCACCCTCGACGCCGGGATCACCGGCCGCGACCTGCTCCTCGACTCCGGCGCCAAGGCCGACGAGGTGATGAGCCTCGGCTTCGGTCGCTCGCGCTTCCACTTCGCCGGTCCCGTCGGGCGCTACTCGTCGCTGGCCGACCTCAACGGGTTGCGGATCGCGACGTCCTACGTCGGCGTGGTCGAGGACCACCTGTTCCGCAACGGCATCGACGCGACCGTCACCCGCCTCGACGGTGCGGTCGAGACCAGCATCCAGCTCGGGGTCGCCGACGTCATCGCCGACGTCGTCGAGACCGGGTCGACGCTGCGGGCCGCCGGGCTCGAGACCTTCGGCGAGGTCATCCTCGACTCGCAGGCCGTGCTCATCACGCGCGGCGGGGAGGTGCCCGAGGAGTTCGACATCTTCCAGCGCCGCATCGAGGGCGTCATGGTCGCGCGCAGCTTCGTGATGATGGACTACGACATCGAGGAGTCCCACCTCGACGCGGCGACCGCGCTCGCACCGGGCCGCGAGGGTCCGACGATCTCGCCGCTCGGCAAGCCCGGCTGGGTGGCCGTCCGGGTGATGGTGCCGCGCGCCGGGTCGCAGCGCCTGATGGACGACCTCTGGTCGATCGGCGCCCGCGCCATCCTGCTCACCGACATCCATGCCTGCCGACTCTGAGCCCCGGGCGGTGCCCTCGCTGCCGTCGCTGCCGCGGACGTGGCGCCCCTTCGGCGTACGCATCGCGGTGATCGGCTTCGGCCTGATGCTCGTCGCGGTCTGCGCCGCTGCCTGGTTCGGCTTCGACGACTCCGTCCGTGAGCGGTTCAACCTGCTCCAGCGCATCACCGTGCTGCTGATGGGTGCCGGCCTCGCCACGTGCGGCTGGGCGCTCGCGCGGGCCCGGGTGACCGCCGAGATGGAGGCGCTGGTCGTCGTCAACGGCTTCCGCACCCGCCAGCTCGACTGGGAGCAGGTCCTCGCGATCCACCTGCCCGACGGTGCACCATGGGCGACCCTCGACCTGGCCGACGGCACGACGATCTCGGCGATGGCGCTCCAGGGCTCGGACGGCCGGCGCGCCACCGACGGCGTACGTCAGGTGCGTGCCCTCATCGACCGGGTGGGGCGGGACGGGGGGTAGTGTCTCCCGTCGCACACGACCGGCGACGCAGGGCATGAGGGGGATGTGACACGTGATGAGGGCCAAGCGCCAGAAGAAGTCAGTGGACGAGTCGCAGGCGGCCGGAACGTCCCGGCCTGAGGCGGGTGCCGACCGCGGCGCGAGCTATCGGGCCTACGTGGCCAACCACCTCGATTCCGACGACGCGGAGAAGGGCATCCGCGAGGCGATCGGTGGCAACTTCGACACGATGGGCCTGATCCAGCGTGACCTGCTGGTCGCGCACGGGCTCCGGCCCGACGGGGTCGTGGTCGACGTGGGCTGCGGTTCCGGACGACTGGCCCTGCCCCTGGCCTCCTACCTCGACGACAACGGCCACTACACGGGCACCGACGTGGTGCCGCAGCTGGTCAAGTACGCGCGCAAGCTCGTCGGCCGGCCCGACTGGAAGTTCCGCGTGGTCGAGGACCTGCGGATCCCGGCGCCGAAGGACTCGGCCGACATCGTGTGCTTCTTCAGCGTGATGACCCACCTGCGCCACGAGCACTCCTACCGCTACCTGCGCGCTGCGAAGAGGGTGGTGAAGCCGACCGGCCGGATCATCGTGTCGTTCCTGGAGTTCAGCGTGCCGGCGCACTGGGCGGTGTTCGAGCAGAACTACGAGGACCCGTTCGCGGACAAGCCGCTCGACCAGTTCCTCAGTCGTGATGCTCTCGTGGCGTTCGCCGAGCACCTGGAGCTCGACATCGTCGCGCTCCACGGCGGCGACGAGCTCGCGATCCCGCTGCGGGAGCCGATCACCATGGAGAACGGCACCGAGTACACCGACGCCGGGTCGATGGGTCAGTCGTTCGTGGTGTTCGCCCCGAGGTCCTGAGCCTGCGGGTCACGCCGCGTGGATGCCCCACGACACCGAGAGCTCGTCGCCCCCGGTGCCCGCGGGAGCCAGAGTGACGAGGTCGGTGCCGGAGTTGAAGGCGTCGGCGGGCGCGGTCATCGGCTCGACCGCAAGCCCGGGGCGTACGCCGTCCACGGCCGGCGGTGTGAACAGCTGGAGCCACCGGTGGTGCTCGTCGACCCACAGCGCCACCCCGCGCCCGCTGACCGGGTCCGTCAGGGTCACGGTGCAGCGGCCGTCCTCGTGCACCAGGTCGCCGTACCCGTCGTCGAGCACGCCGTCGCCGATGCGGCGGGCCGAGGTGAAGTCGTACGCCCCGGCCACCGGCTCCGTGCCGACGGGGAGCTGGCGCTCGTCGACGAGCAGGCGGGTGCGAGCAGGCACCAGCAGGTCGAGGTCGTCGATCGCGGAGCCGACGGCGAGGTAGGGGTGCGCGCCGCTGGCGTACGGCGCGGGCTCGGGCGAGAGATTGGTGGCGGTCTGGGTGACGACGAGGCCGTCGGCGGACAGGTCGTAGAGCACGTGCAGGTCGAGGGCCCACGGGTAGCCGGTCTGCGCCATCACCCGGTAGACGAGCGATACCGACGTGTCGGTGTGCTCCTCGAGCGTCCACGCAGCCCAGCGCGCGAGGCCGTGCGACGCGTTGCCCTTCGAGGGGTCGGTGAGGCCGAGCTGGAGGTCCCGCCCACCGAAGGAGTAGCGCCCGTCGCGGATCCGGTTGGGCCACGGCATCAGCAGCTGGCCGCGGCCGCCGCTGGACATCTCGGTCTCCGCGAACCCGTGCACCAGGTCGCGGCCGTGGTGCCGCAGCAGCCGAAGCGCGGCGCCGCTCTCGGTCACCACGGCGACGTAGCCCGCCGCCGAGATCTCGAACTGGTCGCCGCTCGGAAACACCATGACGGCCACCCTAGACGTGGCTACCGTTCCGTCATGGGGATCACCACCCGCTACCTCACCCCTGAGGACGCCGACCTCCTCGCGGCGCTGATGCTGCGGGTCGAGGGCGACCACCCGACGCAGTTCTGCCTCGCGGCCGGCGAGATCCGCGAGATCATGGCGGGGCAGCCGGACTCGGTCTTCGACGGTGCCTTCGACGGCGGCGACCTGGTCGGCTTCACCACGCTGCTGCCCGGCCGCCCGCACGCCGCGGGGCACAGGTTCATCCTCTTCGGGGACGTGGACCCCGCGCGCCTGGGGCAGGGGATCGGCACGCTCATGCTCCAGCGCGCCCTCGACGCCGGGCGCCGGATCCACACGTCGGTCGCCCCGGACGTCGGTGCCCGCTACGCCTCCGCCGCCCTCGAGGGCCGTGACGACCAGGTCGGGCTGCTGCGGAGCGCGGGCTTCGAGCCGGGACGCCACAGCTTCTTCATGGTGGCCGACCTGTCGGGACCTTTGCCTGCTCCCGAGCTGCCGCCCGGCCTCGTGGTCGAGCCGTTCGACCCGGTACGCGCCGACGAGCTGCGCCTGGCCCACAACGACGCGTTCGCCGACTACCCGGAGTTCACCGGGACCGGCGAGGAGTTCTGGAACACCTTCATGGTCACCGCCGCGCACAGCCGGCACCACCTCTCGGCCGTCGCCCGGACCGTCAGCGGCGACGTCGCCGGCTACGTCTACCCGCACGAGTACGCCGTCGCGCCCTCCGGCGGCTCGGACCGGGAGATCCACATCGCCTACGTCGGCACCCTGCCGGCGTACCGGGGCCGGGGGCTCGCGACGGCCCTGCTCGGCCGGGTCCTCCACCTGAGCCAGGAGGCCGGCTACCAGGTCGCCAGCCTCAACGTCGACACCGCCAACCCGACGGGGGCGCTCGGCATCTACGAGCGGGCCGGCTTCCGTCAGCGCTACCGCCAGGACTCCTACCACCTCGACGAGTAGCCCGCCGGGTGGTCAGCCGTCGGTCGACACGACCAGGTCGGCGTGGTCGCGGGTGCGGTGGGTGGTGTGGAGCTCGCGCTCCTCGACCTGCCAGCGCACCCAGTGCTCGCGCATCGCCTCGCCGTCGCGGGCCATGCCCCGGTCGAGCCGCAGCCCGAGGTCGGCCTCGACCCAGACCAGCATCCCGACCAGGTGCGCGATCGCGGGCGACCACGAGCCCACGCCCTCCAGGACGAGCAGCCCGCCGGGCTCGACGAGGTGGGACTCGGCCCAGTCGTCCGCCAGCCAGTCCCACCGCGTCCACCGGCTGGGCCGCCCCTCCGCGAGCGGGGTCAGGAGCGTCTCGACCGTCGCAGCGAGGCCGGGGAGCCCGCCCCAGCCCAGGAGCAGCTCGTCGCAGTGGATGACGACCGCGTCGTCCGACGTCGCGCCCAGGGCGTCCGCGAGGGTCGTCTTGCCCGACCCTGCCGGCCCGTCCACGCAGACCAGGCGTCCCGTGCCCAGGGTCGGCGGCGCGGAGAGGACGCGGTCGGCGACGTCGCGGGCGACCAGCGTGGGGTCGGCAGGCACGTCAGAAGGCGAGGCCGCAGCCGCGGTAGGACGGGACCACCTCGGTGACCGACTCGCCGCTGACCAGGTGGACGTCGCGGACGTGCTCGAACAGCTCGCCCGACTTGGCGTGCCGGAACCACACCAGGTCGCCGATCCGCAGCAGCGCCGCGGGGTGCCCGGTGAGGGGCGTCTGGACCTCGCCGGCGCCCTCCAGGCCCGTGAGGTGGAGGCCGGGCGGCGCCCAGGGGACGGGGGAGCGGTCCTCGCCCGTCGCGCCGCTCGCGATCAGGCCGCCGCCGTGGACCGTCGCCATGGCCGGCGTGGGCTTGCGGGTGACCCGGAGCCCGAAGTACGCCGCCGGGTGCGGGTCGAAGGACGCGTAGTGGTCGAAGATGCCGGGCACCAGCAGCCCGGAGCCCGCGGCGACCTCGGTGACGGCGGGGTCGGCGGCAGTGGCCTCGACCGAGCCCGAGCCGCCGCCGTTCCAGAACTCGAGGGTGATGACGGCCGCGAGCGCGTCGGAGATCTCGCGCCGGCGGACCTCGAGCTGCGCCATCGACGCCTGCTTGAGCCGGCGTACGAGCAGGGACTTGGTGCGCTGGTCCGGGACGTCGTCCTGGACGCCGGCGACCTGCCCCTCGTAGGTCATCACGCCCACCAGGCGTACGCCGTCGTGCTCGTGGACGCGGCGGGCCATCGCGACGACGTCGGCGGTGTCGAAGAGCGGCGAGCGCTTCGGGCCGATGTGCTGGCGGCCCAGCCGGAGCCCGGCGTCGAGGTCGAGGGCGATCCTCACCTCGACGGCGTCACCCGAGCGGGCGGCGTCGATCACCGCGAGGTGGGCGGGGTCGTCGACCATCAGCGTGATCGCGCCGGCGGCATCGGGGGAGGAGGTCAACCGGCGCAGTGCGGCCGCGTCGACCGTCGGGTAGGCCACGACGATGTCGTCGCTGACCCCGGACTCGTGCAGCCAGAGGGCCTCGGCGAGCGTGTAGGCCAGGACGCCGGCGAAGCCCTCGTGCGCGAGCGCGCGCGAGATCAGGGCGGGGACGCGCAGCGACTTCGACGCGACCCGGATCGGCTTGCCGCCGGCACGACGTACGAGGTCCGCGGCGTTCGCGTCGAACGCGTCGAGGTCGACGACCGCGATCGGGGTCGGAGGTGGCTCCGGGAGGGCCGCGACCGCAGCGTCGAGCCGCGACCACAGGCGGTTGCGGTCGACGAAGTGGTCGCTCACTCGATGCCGCGCTTCTTCAGCAGCGCCTCGATGTCGGCCATCTCGTCGTCGATGGGCGAGCCGCCCTTCGAGCGCGGGGACGTGGGCGGCAGCTCGCGGCCGCTCGACGTGGCCGGGTCCGCGGCAGCCGTGCCGCCGGCCGCCTGCCCACGGGCGAGCTGGCGGTCCCGGATGAAGCCGCTGACGACGAAGAGCAGCAACGCGAGCCCGGCAAGGCCGACGCCGCTCCAGGTGAGGACGTTGAAGACCAGGCTGGTCGCCCAGTCCGTCACCGAGCCCGCGATCTCGACGACCATCTCGAGCGTCCCGGTCAGCCAGGCGGCGGCCGGGAGCAGGGTGAATCCCAGGGCACGCAGCCCGTTGGCCGCGCCCCGGCGACGGAACGCGATCCACGTCCAGATCGCCCCGGCGATGGTGAGTGCGGCGGTCAGTGCGGCCCAGGTTGTCCCTTCCACGGGGCCAGAGTCCCACAACGGTCCACGCCTCCGGGACAATGGCGCCGTGGACCACGACCCTTCCCGACCGGACGCCGAGCCGCTGGTGCGGACGATCCCGGACCCCGGCTTCGCCGACGACGCCGGAGCCGGCGACCCGGCGCTCGCCCGTGTGCTGGCCTCGCACCAGGCCGGGGCGGCGTCGTCCGGGGCGGTGCTCGCCGTGCTCCAGGACGCGCGCCTGCTGGTGCCGGTGGTCGCGGTGCTCGGCGAGGTCGAGCTCGACGAGCAGGGTCTCGCCCACGACAAGTCGTCCGACATGGCAGCCGTCCTCGTCCGCGCCGCCGACGGGAGCACGGGACTGCTCGCGTTCACCTCGCTCGAGTCGATGACCCGCTGGGACCCGGACGCACGTCCCGTGCCCGTCACGACGGTGACGGCCGCCACCGCGGCGATCCAGGACGGCGCCGAGGCGCTGCTGGTCGACCTCGCCGGCCCGGTGACGTACGTCGTGGAGGGCGACGACCTGACCCGCCTTGCGGCCGGATGGCGCCTGGTCGGCGTCGGTGAGGGCCACGGCTGGATGGAGCCGCAGGCCAGGTCGGGAATTGGGTCCGAGCCGGAATGATCCGCTAGTCTTCCGTGTTGACCGATCAGTGCCGCAGAAGTTCTTGCGACACCGATCCCGCCAAGCGGAGGCAAGCACCACCGTCTCCCACCCGCACCGATCGCCCTGCACCACAGATCGTCGGGTCCCGGTCCAGTGCCACAGCTGCGTACGTCGCAGGTGTGGGACAGCAGTTTCCCCGAGAGGGGAGACGCGTGACGACTGGCTCCCGCTTGGCACACAGCGGGAGCCTTCTGCATTTCCCCACCGGTTCGACGACATGTCGAGGGTGAGGAGCCAGGAGCGGCTCCCACCCACCCGAACCACTGGAGGAAGCATCAGCACCGAGCTGCGCATCAACGAGCGGATCCGCGTACCCGAGGTCCGGCTCGTCGGACCCAACGGTGAGACCGTTGGGATCGTGCCGACCGACCAGGCACTCAAGCTGGCCCAGGAGGCCGACCTCGACCTCGTCGAGATCGCCCCGCAGGGACGCCCCCCGGTCTGCAAGCTCATGGACTACGGCAAGTTCAAGTACGAGAACGCCCAGAAGGCGCGCGAGGCCCGTCGCAACCAGACGAACGTGATCATCAAGGAGATGAAGCTTCGTCCGAAGATCGACTCCCACGACTACGAGACCAAGAAGGGTCACGTCGTGCGGTTCCTCGGCGCGGGCGACAAGGTGAAGATCACGATCATGTTCCGCGGTCGCGAGCAGCACCGTCCCGAGCTGGGCTTCCGCCTGCTGCAGAAGCTCGCCGAGGACGTGCAGGAGCTCGGCTTCGTCGAGTCCTCGCCCAAGCAGGACGGCCGCAACATGACCATGGTCATCGGCCCGCACAAGAAGAAGGCCGACGCCAAGATCGACGCCGACGCCGCCCGGGCCACCAAGGCCGAGGCCCGCGCCGCCGCGAAGGCCGAGGAGGACGCGGAGCGCGAGGCAGCGCACGCAGCCGGCCCCGTGGCGCAGAAGAAGGAGCGTCGCCGCTCCGAGAACCTGGATCCCGAGATCGAGGCCTGAGCGAAGCGAAGGACTCGATCGAAGTGGGTGGCGACGAAGTCGTCACATCAAGCACCTCGATCGGCGTCACATCAACCCAGAACCACGTAAAAGGAAGTTGAGGCAGACATGCCGAAGAACAAGACCCACTCGGGCGCGAAGAAGCGCTTCAAGGTGACCGGCTCGGGCAAGATCATGCGTCTGCAGGCCGGCCGCAAGTCCGGTGCTGCGTTCGCGTCCGCGCCGACCACGGGCAGCCGCAAGAAGCACCGTCGCAACGCCGGCATGGTCGAGCTCGAGAAGAGCGACGTCGCCCGCGCCAAGAAGATGCTCGGCATCTGAGCCTCCTCCCCTCGGTGGCTGGCTCAGCCGCCTTCCCCGTCTTCATCCCACAGCATCAAGGAGTAACCCCATGGCACGCGTGAAGCGCGCAGTGAACGCCCAGAAGAAGCGTCGTACCACCCTCGACCGTGCGAGCGGCTACCGCGGCCAGCGCTCGCGGCTCTACCGCAAGGCCAAGGAGCAGGTCACCCACTCGCTGGTCTACAGCTACAACGACCGACGCAAGAACAAGGGCAACTTCCGCAAGCTCTGGATCCAGCGCATCAACGCTGCGGCCCGCGCCAACGGCATGACCTATAACCGGTTCATCCAGGGCCTCGGCCTCGCCGGCATCGAGGTCGACCGCAAGATCCTCGCCGAGCTCGCCGTCAACGACGCCCCGGCCTTCGCCGCGCTCGTCGAGGCCGCCAAGGCCGCGCTGCCCGAGGACGTCAACGCGCCCAAGGTCTCCGCCTGATCAAGCAGGTCCGATCCACATGAGCACTCCCCTCGTCGCGACGAACAGCCGCGTCAAGGAGGCTCGCAAGCTGAGCCGCCGTTCGGTACGCACCGAGCGGCGGCTCTTCCTTGCCGACGGCCCGAAGGCCGTCGAGGGGGCGCTGTCGGTCGCCGGCTGCGTGGTCGAGGTCTTCGCCACGCCCTCGGCGCTCGAGCAGTACGCCGACCTGCTGGCCACCGCGACCGTCACGCTCGTCGACGAGCGCGCGCTCGCGTCGCTGTCCGACTCGGTCTCCCCGGCCGGGGTCGTGGCTGTGTGCCGCCACATCGACGCCCCGTTGACGCACGTCATCAACGCCTCACCTCGCCTGCTGGCCATCTGTGCCGACGTGCGCGACCCGGGCAACGCCGGCACCGTGATCCGTACGGCGGATGCGGCCGGCGCCGACGCGGTGGTGCTCGCCGGTCAGTCGGTGGACGCCTACAACCCCAAGACGGTCCGCAGCACGGTCGGCAGCCTGTTCCACCTGCCCTTCGCGGTCGAGCCCGATCCGGCCACCGCGGTCCGGGCTGCCCAGGCGCGCGGGCTGACCGTGCTCGCCGCCGACGGCGCGGGCGAGGTCGACCTGTTCGACGCCGACCTGGCGGGCCCGACGGCCTGGCTCTTCGGCAACGAGGCGTGGGGGCTGCCGACGGAGCTCGCCGCACTGGCCGACCACCGCGTCGCCATCCCGATCCACGGACGCGCCGAGAGCCTCAACCTCTCGACCGCCGCGGCCGTCTGCCTCTACGCCAGCGCACGGGCGCAGAGGTCACGATGATCCTCATCGATCCACCTGCCGTGGCCAGGTGGGACCGGCTCTGGTCGCACCTGGCCAGCGACACGTCGTACGACGAGGCGCACGAGTTCGCGGCCGCCCACGGGATCCCTGCCCGGGGCTGGGACCGCGACCACTACGACGTCCCGTCCGACTTCTACGACGCGATGGTGGCCGCCGGCGCCGTGCCGGTCACGTCGCGCGAGCTGGTGGCGGCGCTGCGCGCCGCGGGGCTGCGACGGCCGAAGGCGCAGTCCGGACGCTGAATCTGCCCTAGGGTGACCGACGTGCCCGGGGAGAGGAAGGTCGACAGCTCGCCCACCCGGCTGCGGTCGCTGGCCGACTACTACCCCGACGGTGTGCTCGGCGCGACCAGGGACGGCGTCGTCACGATCATCAACGCGCAGGCGGCTGCGCTGCTCGGTGTCGATGCCCAGGAAGCACTCGGTCTTCCGCTGTCCGACGTCCTCCGGCTGCTGGACCAGGACGGACGGACCTGGCTGGACGTGAACCACCCGTTCGAGAGCATCTCGATCGTCCGCGGCGTGCCGGAGCAGTCGTGGCTCAGCGCGTCGGGCGAGGAGGTCCTCACGACCGCCACCCTGATCCGCGACCAGGCCCTCGCGCCGGTGGTCGGCATCGCCGTCGGGCTGCGCAGCGGTCGCGGCCGGGCCCGGCTCGACCGGGAGCGCTCCGACCTCGTCGCCACCGTCGCCCACGAGCTCCGCTCGCCGCTGACCGGGGTGAAGGGCTTCGTGCAGGCGCTCCTCAACCGCTGGGACAAGCTCACCGACGACCAGCGCAAGCTGATGCTCACCACCGTCAACGCCGACGCCGACCGGCTGGCGCGCCTGATCGCCGAGCTCCTCGACGTGGCCCGCATCGACACCGGCCGGCTCCAGCTCTACCCCCGCGAGTCGTCCGCGGAGGTGCTGGTGCGTCGTGTGGTCGACTCGATCGAGGCGGGCACCTCCCGGGAGATCCGGCTCGACGTCGCGAGCGACCTGCCCGACGTCTTCGCCGATCCCGACAAGTTCACCCAGGTCGTGACCAACCTCGTCGAGAACGCCATCCGCCACGGACAGGGCCAGGTCTGCGTGACCCTCTCGCACTCGGAGAGCCACGCCGGCGTACGCATCACGGTGGACGACGAGGGCGACGGCATCCCCGTCGAGCTGCGTCGGCGGGTCTTCACGAAGTTCTGGACGACCGGGGACTCCGGTGGGAGCGGGCTCGGGATGTACATCGTCGGCGGCCTCGCCCGCGCGCACGGCGGCTGGGTCACGATCGACGACGCCCCCGGTGGTGGCGCCCGCGTGATGGTGGACTGGCCGAGCGACGACCTGCGACCTGAGCAGTAGACCTCCACACAACCTTCACGAGTCGTCCCCGCCTCCTGCGCTGCCGGGATCCTAGGGTCGGTCCATGACGTCGAGCACGCCTGCCCGCACCGCCCTCGTGGTGGAGGACGAGCGCACCATCAACGATGCGCTGGCCCAGCGGTTGCGCGCCGAGGGCTACACCGTCGAGCAGGCCTTCGACGGTCCGTCGGCGGTCGACCTCGCCGCCTCGGCACGCCCGGACGTGGTGCTCCTCGACGTGATGCTGCCCGGCTTCGACGGCCTCGAGGTCTGCCGCCGGATCCAGGCCGCGCGACCCGTACCGGTGCTCATGCTGACCGCTCGCGACGACGAGGCGGACGTGCTCGTCGGACTCGGCGTCGGTGCGGACGACTACCTCACCAAGCCCTTCTCGATGCGCGAGGTCGTCGCACGGGTCGCCGCCCTCCTGCGGCGCGTCGAGCGGGCCGAGGCCCTCGCTGCCGATCGGCCGGCCCCGCTGGAGGTCGGCGCGATCAGCATCGACCCCGGCACCCGGCGTACGACCGTGGCGGGGGAGCCGGTCCACCTGACCCCGACGGAGTTCGACCTGCTGCTGTGCCTGGCCCGCGAGGCCGGGCAGGTGCTCGGCCGCGACCGGCTGCTCCGCGAGGTGTGGGACTGGGGTGACGCCTGGGGGAGTGCCGGCGCCGCCCGGACGGTCGACAGCCACGTCAAGGCGCTGCGGGCCAAGGTCGGCGCCGCGCGCATCCGTACGGTCCACGGGGTCGGCTACGCGCTCGAGGCCATCTGATGACTCCCCGCACCCCGACGCCGCTCGACACGGTGTCGAGCCTCAAGGTCAAGCTCGGGCTGCTCGTCGCCGCCTCCGTGGTCGTCGCCGTGCTGCTGAGCCTGCTCGGCTCGGCAGCCCACGTCTCGCCCCTCCTGGTGCTGCCGGTGAGCGTGGCCCTCGCCCTCGGTGTCACCCAGCTGCTCGCCGCCGGGATGGTGGCGCCGCTGCGCCGGATGACCGAGGTCTCGCGGGCGATGGCGCGCGGCGACTACTCCGGTCGCGTCCGCACCACTGCCACCGACGAGGTCGGCCAGCTCGCCGCCGCCTTCAACCGGATGGCCGAGGACCTCGCGACCGTCGACCGCGAACGCCGCGACCTGATCGCCACCGTCTCCCACGAGCTGCGTACGCCGCTCACCGCGATGACCGCGCTGCTCGAGAACCTCGCCGACGGCGTGGTGCCCGCGGACTCCGAGCACCTCGGCGCCGCGCTCGAGGAGGCCCAGCGGCTCGGACGCCTCGTCGACGACCTGCTCCAGCTGTCGCGGCTGGAGGCCGGGGTGGTCGAGCTCGACCGCGAGCCGGTCGCGCTGCGCACGCTGGTCGAGGAGTCCGTCGCCCAGGTGGCCGCGGCCGGACGCACGGGCGACTTCGACGTCGCCGTCCCGGCGGACCTGGCGGTCGAGGGCGACCCGGCCCGGTTGCGGCAGCTGCTGGTCAACGTCCTCGACAACGCGGGCCGGCACGCGCCCGCAGGGACCGCCGTCCGGGTCACGGGGGGCACGGGTGGCGACGGGGACGGAGGGGGGTGGTGGCTCGAGGTGGCCGACGACGGTGGGGGAGTCGCCCCCGAGGACCGCGAGCGGGTCTTCGAGCGCTTCGGCACCGATGCCGGCGGGGGCACCGGCCTCGGCCTTGCCGTGGCCCGGTGGGTCGCCCAGCTCCACGGCGGCACGCTGCGCTTCCTCGACCCCCGCTCCGGCAGCGGGGCGCGGCTGCGGCTGGACGTGCCCACGCGTCCCGAGCGGACGTCCACCCCGGTCCCTTCCCCGATCCCTTCGCCGGTCCCTTCCCCCGTCCCTTCCCGCGTCCAGGAGGCAACGATGACCCACGCCGCACCCGTCCACCCGTCCGTCCCTCCCCACCCCGCGGCCCCTCCCCACCCCGCGGCCCAGCAGCAGGGCATGGACGCCCTGTTCGGCCGGTTCTGGCCCGAGTCCGGCCTCTCGTCGGGCTGGCGGACGGTCCTCGCCGCCGCGATCGCCGGCGTCGTCGCCGGGGTGGCGCTGTCCTTCCACGGCCCCGGCATCAGCTGGACCCTCGTCGCCCTGTGCTGCGGCACCGCCGCCCTGCTCACGGCCCGCCACCGCCGCGACCCCTGGACGCTCGCGTGCACCGGCCTCGCGATCCTGCTCGTGCTCCCGATGACCCTGCTCGCCGCCGTCTGGGTGCAGCTGCTCTGCCTGCTCGCGGCCACGGCGGTGTTCCTGTGCGGCGTGACGGGGGCCCGCACGTTGCCCGGCTTCCTGCTCACCGGCATCTCCTGGCCGCTCGCCTCGCTGCGCGGCCTGCCGTGGTTCGGCCGGTCGCTCCGGCTCGCCGGCACCGGGTCGCACATGCCCGCCGTGGTGCGTACGGCGGCGTGGTCCGTGCTGGCGCTCGGCGTGTTCGGCACGATCTTCGCCACCGCCAACCCGGTCTTCGGCTCGTGGGTCGACGCGCTCGTGCCGAGCCTGAGCTTCAACGACCTCGTCGGCCGCGGGTTCCTGGCCTGCTTCGTCTTCGCCGTGACCCTCGGCGCGGCCTACGTCGCCCTCAACCCGGCGCGCGTGGAGATGTTCGCGGATCGTCGGCCGACCCCGCTCACCAACCGCTTCGAGTGGCTCGTGCCGGTGCTGGTCGTCGACGGCGTCTTCCTCGCCTTCATGGCCGCCCAGGCCAGGGCGCTGGTCGGCGGCGAGGACTACATCCAGGAGTCGACCGGCCTCACCTACGCCGACTTCGTGCACCAGGGCTTCGGCCAGCTCACCCTCGCCACCGCCCTGACCGTGCTCGTCGTGTGGGTCGCCTCCCGCCGCGCCGGCGACAGCCGGGACGACCGCCGCTGGCTGCTCGGGTCGCTCGGGCTGCTGTGCGTCCTCACGCTGCTCGTGGTGGCCTCGGCCCTCCGGGGGATGGCGGTCTACCAGGACGCGTACGGCTTCACCACGCTGCGCCTCTTCGTCGACGTCTTCGAGGGCTGGCTCGGCTTCGTGGTCCTCGCGATCATGGTGGCCGGCGTGGCCGGCCGAGGCCGGTGGCTTCCCCGCATCGCGCTCGCGTCCGGGGCGCTCGCGCTGGTCGGGCTGGCCGCGATCAACCCGGACGCCTGGGTCGCCGGGCGCAACCTCGACCGGTACGACGCGACCGGCAAGCTCGACGTCCCCTACCTGATGTCCCTGTCGGGGGACGCCAGCCCCGTGATCGCCGACCGGCTCGGACCCGACGTGGCGCGGTGCGTCCTGCGGCTGCTGCCGTACAACAGCCTGAGCGAGGAGACGCTGGACGACGCGCGCGCGTGGAACCTCGGTCGGGCGCGGGCCGAGCAGGTCCTGGAGGACGTCGACGTCTCCGCCTTCCCCACCACCCGTGACGACGAATGCAGTGACGTCTTCGCGTCCTTCAACGGGTAGCATGCGTCCCGTGGACACGAGCTTGCGATTTCTGCGCCCCGGACCTGGTCCGTCGGGCAGCTGACGTCATCCGGGTCCGGGGAGTCCCCGTCCGACCCGTCGCTCACCACTTCTAGACTCTGCGGCGACCTGCTGTCGCCGCGCGAAAGGGAGCCATGTCCGGCCCCAACACCGACTACGACCCTGTCGAAGTGACCCCGCTGAAGGCCGAGCAGGTCGACGAGATGCGCGAGGCGGCCCTCGCCGCGATCGCCGCAGCCGCCGACCTCGACGCCCTCAAGCAGGTCCGCATCGACCACACCGGCGACCGGTCGCCGCTCGCCCTCGCCAACCGCGAGATAGGTGCGCTCCCGCCGCAGGCCCGCAAGGACGCCGGTCAGCGCATCGGCCAGACCCGCGGTGCCGTCAACCAGGCGCTCGCCGCGCGTCAGGCGGTCCTCGAGGCCGAGCACGAGGAGCGGATGCTGGTCGAGGAGACGGTCGACGTCTCCCTGCCCACCACCCGCGCCCGCCGCGGCGGCCGCCACCCGATCACCCTGCAGTCCGAGCTGATCGCCGACCTCTTCGTGGCTATGGGCTACGAGGTCGCCGAGGGTCCGGTCGTCGAGGCCGAGTGGCTCAACTTCGACGCGCTCAACCTCGGGCCCGACCACCCCGCGCGCTCCATGCAGGACACGTTCTGGACCGAGCCGGCCGAGAACCACGTCGTGCTGCGCACCCAGACCTCACCGGTCCAGGCGCGCACCATGCTGACCCGCAAGCCCCCGATCTACGTGGTGTGCCCCGGCCGGGTGTTCCGCACCGACGAGTACGACGCCACGCACTCACCCATGTTCCACCAGGTCGAGGGCCTCGTCGTCGACGAGGGCATCACGATGGCCCACCTCAAGGGCACGCTCGACCACTTCGCCTCCCAGCTCTTCGGTGACGGGATCACGACGCGCTTCCGGCCGTCCTACTTCCCCTTCACCGAGCCGTCCGCCGAGGTCGACGTGCTCTGCTTCGTGTGTCGCAACGTCGAGCCCGCGTCGTGCCGGACCTGCCGCGGCGAGGGCTGGATCGAGTGGGGCGGCTGCGGCGTGGTCAACCCCCGCGTGCTCACCGCCTGCGGCGTCGACCCGTCGGTCTACAGCGGCTTCGCCTTCGGCATGGGCATCGACCGTTCGTTCATGTTCCGCCACAACCTCGAGGACCTGCGTCCGCTGTTCGAGGGTGACGTGCGGTTCGCCTCGTCCTTCGGAACGGAGATCTGAGCCATGAAGGCACCCCTCTCCTGGATCCTCGAGCACGTCGACGTGCCCGCCGGCACCACGACCGAGCACCTCACCGACCGGCTGACGCTGACCGGCCTCAAGCTGGAGGCGGTCGTGAGCCCGGGCCGCGACATCACCGGCCCGCTGGTGATCGGTCGCGTCCTGACGATGGAGCCCGAGCCGCAGAAGAACGGCAAGACCATCAACTGGTGCACCGTCGACGTCGGTGACGCCAACGGGACCGGCGAGCCCCAGGGCATCGTCTGCGGCGCCCACAACTTCGAGCCCGGTGACCTCGTCGCGACGGTGCTGCCGGGCGGTGTGCTGCCCGGCGGCTTCGAGATCGGCGCCCGCAAGACCTACGGCCACATGTCCGCCGGGATGATCTGCTCCTCCCGCGAGCTGGGCCTCGGCGACGACCACGACGGCATCATCGTGCTGCCCGCCGACGCCGGCGAGCCCGGTGACGACGTACGCCCGGTGCTGGGGCTCGACGAGGAGACCATCGAGTTCGAGATCAACCCCGACCGGGCCTACGCCCTGTCGATCCGGGGCATCGCCCGCGAGGTGCTGGTCTCGGTCGAGGGCGCCAGCGACTTCCGCGACCCGACGGACCGCACGCCCCCCGCGCCCAACGACGAGGGCCACCCGGTCGTCGTCGAGGACGCCGAGGGCTGCCCGGTCTTCGTGGCGCGGCGGGTGACGGGCTTCGACCCGACCGCCGCGACGCCCGACCACATCGTGCAGCGGATCACCGCGGCCGGGATGCGGCCGATCTCTCTGGCCGTCGACGTCACCAACTACGTGATGCTCGAGACCGGCCGACCGATCCACGGCTACGACGCCGACAAGGTGCAGGGCGCGATCGTCGTACGCCGTGCACGCGACGGTGAGCGGCTCACCACCCTCGACGGCACCGACCGCGCCCTCGACCCGGCCGACCTCGTCGTCACCGACGACTCGGGGATCATCGGGCTCGGCGGCGTGATGGGCGGCGAGACCACCGAGATGTCGGACACGACCACCTCGATCCTCGTCGAGGCGGCCCACTGGGACGCCGTGTCGATGTATCGCACCGGCCGGCGCCACAAGATCACCTCCGAGGCCGGCAAGCGCAACGAGCGCGGTGTCGACCCGACGATCTGCGAGGCCGCGGCCGACCGCGTCGTCGAGCTGCTGGTCGAGCACGGCGGCGGCACCGCGGACGCGGGCGTCACCGTGGTCGGGACCCCGCCCGCGATGCCCGTCATCGAGGTGGCCGGCGACCTGGCCGCCCGCGTGTCGGGGATGGAGATCAGCGAGGAGCGCAGCATCGAGTGCCTGCGCGCGGTGGGGTGCGAGGTGTCTGGCTCGGGCACCCTGACGGTGACTCCGCCGCCGTGGCGCCCCGACCTGACCGACCCCCAGGACCTCACCGAGGAGGTCATCCGGCTCGTCGGCTACGACCACGTGCCGTCGGTCCTCCCGACGCCGCCGTCGGGACGCGGACTCACCCGCTCCCAACAGCTGCGCCGACGCATCGGACGCACACTGGCCGGCGACGGCTTCGTGGAGGTCGTCACCTTCCCGTTCGTGGGCACGACCGACCTCGACGACCTCGGCCTCCCGGCCGACGACCCGCGGCGCGACCTGCTGCGGCTGTCGAACCCGCTCAGCGCCGAGGCGCCCTTCATGACCACGACACTGCTGCCCGGTGTGCTGCGCACGGCCGGCAGGAACGTCGGTCACGGCAACGCCGACCTGGCGATCTTCGAGATCGGCACCGTGACCCTGCCGCGTCACTCGGGCCCGGCGGCGATCCTGCCGGTCGACCGGCGGCCGAGCGACGACGAGTTCGCCGCGCTCGACGCCGCGCTGCCTGCCCAGCCGTTGCGCCTGGCCCTCGTCGCCGCCGGCGACGCGGCCTCTGCCGGCTGGTGGGGGCCTGCTCGTCCGGTCACCTGGTCGGACGCCGTCGAGGCCATCCGGTCGGTCGCGGCCGCGATCGGCCTCGAGGTGAAGGCCTCCTCGGCAGACCTGGCCCCGTGGCACCCCGGCCGGTGCGCCGAGCTGTCCGTGGACGGTCAGGTCGTCGGCCACGCCGGCGAGCTGCACCCGACGGTCTGCCAGGCCTTCGGGCTGCCGAAGCGCACCGTCGCCGCCGAGGTCGACCTCGACCTCCTCATCGAGCGGGCCGTCCACCTCCGACCGGCGCCCGCCTTCTCGTCGTACCCCGTCGCCAAGGAGGACGTCGCCCTCGTGGTCGACGCCTCCGTGCCGGCGGCCGACGTCGAGGCGGCGCTGCGCGAGGGCGCGGGCGAGCTGCTCGAGTCGATCCGGCTCTTCGACGTCTACACCGGCGACCAGGTGGGCGAGGGCAAGAAGTCGCTGGCCTACGCCCTGCGGTTCCGGGCACCGGACCGGACCCTCAAGGAGGGCGAGGCGGCAGCAGCACGCGACGCGGCAGTGGCGCTCGCGACCGAGCGCACCGGCGCCGTGCAGCGCGCCTGAGCGCGCCGTCCTGGCACACCACTGGCCCGTGAGTCTCCAGGAGACTCACGGGCCAGTGGCACGTGTCAGCGCAGCTCGCAGGAGCGGCGGACCTCCGCGACGCAGCGGTCGCGACCACCCTGTCCGACGGCACGGTCGCGGCCGGGCCCGCCGAAGATCCGGTCCTCGCCCGGCCCACCGAGCATCGTGTCGTTGCCACGGCCTCCGACGAGCTTCTCGTTGCTGTAGCCGCCCTGGAGCCGGTCGGCGCCGGAGCCCCCGATGAGGACGAACGGCACCCGGGAGGCCTTGGCCGTGCGGTCGCTGGACGAGCTCAGCACGTCGGCGCCGCCACGTCCCTCGACGCGGGCCGTCCGGGTGTAGACGCGGATGGTGTCCGGCCCGTTCGTGCCGATCACCTTCGATCGACCCCCCGCCACCGAGATGGTCTCCCAGGCGTCCAGCGACCCGGAGTACGCCGTACGTGCCCTGCTCTCGTCCGTGCAGTCGTAGCCGATACCCAGCCGCACGTCCGCGACCCGGCACCGTGGCATGCCCAGCCGGTCGCGACCGGGGCCGCCGATCCGGTCGCCCCCGGCAGCGTCGAGCATCTCGATCCGGTCGTCGCCACCGCCCATGTCGGCGTCGAGCCGGAGCCGGGCGTCACCAACCGGGGACGGGCCACCGTCAGCGGCCTGGGTGGGCCAGAACGTGAGGTACTCGCCGACGTCGGCGCCGGTGAAGGTGGTGCGGAGGTGGGAGTACTCCAGTCCCCAAGACGTCACCGGGCCGCTCCAGCGCAGCACAGGCCGCGAGTCGACCGCCACGACGCCCCGAGGAGCGTCGATGGAGACGTCCGAGCCGGACCAGCCCGACGTCAGCCGCAGCCGGTTGTCGCCGTCGCCGAGGTCGATGGCGGGCCCGGTCTGCTCACCGGCCCAGTTGACGCCGTCGTCGCCCGCTCCGGTGGAGATGACGTCGGAGTTCCGGGTTCCCGCGACCGCGGTCCCGCTGGTCACCGTGTCGTTGCCGCCCCGGGTGTCGATCACGTCCCTCTCGGTGTCGGTCGAGTCCGCGAAGTCGGAGGTGCCAGCCGCGACGAACTCGCCCGTCGCATCGCTCCCGACATAGGTGTCGGAGCCGGAGCCGAGGTAGACGGTCAGGCTGCGCTTGCTCGCGACGGTCTCGTTGTGCACCTCGTCGTCACCGTCGCCGGTGCCGAGGAAGAGGTAGCGGCGAACGCTGTCGTCGAGCCGGATGCACACCAGGTCATTGCCTGCGCCGGTGTCGACGGACTTCTGGCCCGGTCCGACGACCATCACGTCGTCGCCCGGCGTCCCCGCGTCGCCGGTGACCGTGACCGCGCGTCCCTGGCAGGTCTGCGGGTCGGCATGGGCAGCAGGTGCTCCGAGCGCGAGGGCTCCGAGCAGGAGCGTGATGGCGGTGGTCGTAGCTGGACGACGGGGCGTCATGGTGGGCCTCTCCCGAGGTGGTGGCTGTCCGTCAGGAGACGCGGCCCGTCGCCGATCGGTTGCCCACGCCCGGGGTTCAGTTGATCGGGGAGCCGACGATCGCGCGGAACCGGTCGAGGACCGCCTGGTCGCCTGCCACCGACAGGTCCTCGTCGCCGGCGCGGCTCCACAGCCACAGGTCGAGCGCCGCGGCCGTGCCGTCCACGACCACGTCGGGCTCCACCTCGTCGTCCGCGGGCGCCTCGACGACGTGGAAGTCCTCCTCGTCGGCGTACGACGTCCCGCTGTCGGGATCGGTGCCGGAGAAGACGCCGAACCGCACCCAGAACTCCTCGCCCGTGTCGGTCACGTCGACGCGGACCAGGCCCTCGCCGGGCTCCCAGTGGCCCCACGGGGGACACCCGCCGTACATCACGTCCAGGCACTCGTGCACGCCGTCGCTCGCCAGGAGCGGGTCGAGGTCGCTGCGATCACCCGCGGCCAGCTCGGCGTCGACGCGATGGATGAGCGCCTCGTGGGCCTGGCGGCGCAGGATGAAGCCGACCGTGTGGTCGTCGGACCAGTTCCACGCCTCGTCCGCCGGCTTCGCTCCCTCGAGCACGCGCACGAGCCCGGCCGACCACTCGTCGAAGGTCGCGAGCAGCTCGTCGTAGGCCTCCGGGCGCGGTGGATCGCTCTCCTCCGGCCGGGTCGGGCGCGCGGCCACGACCTCGGCCCACCATCGCTGGACCGTGGCGAGGTGCCACAGCAGGTCGGCGGCACTCCAGTCGGGGCAGGAGGGGACGCGCGCCTCCGGGTCGCACGCCGCGAGGACGTCGCGGAAGCGCGCGGACTCGGCGCGGATGTGGTCGAGGTAGGTCTCGGGGGAGAGTCGGGTCACCCCTGCACCGTAGGGGAGCGGTCGGACGGCGCGCGCCAGGATTTCGACCCGATTCGGTCGGACATGCAGTCCGCTGTATAGTCATGCACATGACCGTGTCAGTCGCCGTGGCCGGAGCCAGTGGGTACGCCGGGGGCGAGGTGCTGCGCCTCCTGCTCGGCCACCCCGACGTCGAGGTCGGTGCACTGACCGCCGGCTCCAACGCGGGCGAGCGGCTCGGCGCCCTCCAGCCCCACCTGCTGCCGCTCGCCGACCGGGTCCTGGTGGACACCACTGTCGAGACCCTCTCCGGACACGATGTGGTGTTCCTCGGCCTCCCGCACGGACAGTCCGCCGCCATCGCGCAGGCGCTCGGCGACGACACGGTCGTCGTCGACTGCGGCGCCGACTTCCGGCTGACCGACCCGGGGGAGTGGACCGCGTTCTACGGTGGCGAGCACGCCGGCTCGTGGCCCTACGGTCTCCCGGAGCTGCCCGGCCAGCGCGAGGTGCTGCGCGGCGCGAGGCGGATCGCGGTGCCCGGCTGCTACCCGACCGTCTCCACCCTCGCCATCGCGCCGGCGATCGGGGCGGGTCTCGTCGAGCCCGACGTCACCGTCGTCGCCGCCTCCGGCACCAGCGGGGCCGGCAAGGCCGCCAAGCCGCACCTCCTCGGCAGCGAGGTGATGGGCAATGCCAGCGCCTACGGCGTCGGCGGCACCCACCGGCACACGCCCGAGATCGTCCAGAACCTCAGCGCCGTCCACGGCGCGCCCGTGCAGGTCGGCTTCACGCCGCTCCTCGTCCCGATGTCCCGCGGGATCCTCGCCACCGTCCAGGCACCCCTGCTCGACGGGGTCGACCTCGCGGGAGTGCGCGACGCCTACGCATCGGCGTACGACACCGAGCCCTTCGTGCACCTGCTGCCCGAGGGCCAGTGGCCG
This sequence comes from Nocardioides baculatus, assembly GCF_016735675.1. Taxonomy (GTDB): domain Bacteria; phylum Actinomycetota; class Actinomycetes; order Propionibacteriales; family Nocardioidaceae; genus Nocardioides; species Nocardioides baculatus. Next base: position 795,164 of record NZ_JAERSG010000002.1, read on the forward strand.
CAGACCCAGTCCGTGCTCGGCTCCAACGCCGTCCAGGTGCAGGTGGCCGTCGACGAGCGCGTACGACGTCTCGTGGCGGTGGCCGTGGTCGACAACCTCGCCAAGGGCACCGCCGGAGCCGCCGTCCAGTGCATGAACCTCGCCCTGGGCCTCGACGAGGCCACCGGGCTCTCCACGATCGGACTAGCACCATGACCACCACCACTCCGAAGGGCTTCACCGCGGCCGGCGTCGCGGCCGGACTCAAGTCCACCGGCGCCAAGGACCTCGCCCTGGTCGTCAACCACGGCCCCACCTTCGACTCCGCCACCGTCTTCACCGCCAACCGCTGCAAGGCCAACCCGGTCCTCTGGAGCCAGGAGGTCGTCAAGGACGGCACGGTCAAGGCGGTCGTCCTCAACTCGGGCGGCGCCAACTGCTACACCGGTCCCGAGGGCTTCCAGACCACGCACGCCGTCGCGGAGCGGGTCGCGTCCGGCCTGGGCATCGGTGCGGTCGACGTCGTCGTCTGCTCCACCGGGCTGATCGGTCTCGCCAACGACCGCGACGACCTGCTCGCAGGTGTCGACGCCGCCACCGCAGCGCTGGCCGCCGACGGCGGTCAGGCAGCCGCCGAGGCGATCATGACCACAGACTCGGTCAGCAAGACCGTCGTCGTCGAGGGCGCCGGCTGGTCGATCGGCGGGATGGCCAAGGGCGCCGGAATGCTCGCGCCCGCGCTCGCCACGATGCTCGTCGTGATCACGACCGACGCGGTCGTCCCTGCCGCCGAGCTGGACGCCGCGCTGCGTGCCTCGACACGGGTGAGCTTCGACCGGCTCGACTCCGACGGCTGCATGTCGACCAACGACACCGTCACCGTGATGGCGTCGGGTGCCAGCGGCATCACGCCGACCCCCGAGGACTTCACCGCCGCGCTGACCCAGGCGTGCACCGACCTCGCGATGCAGCTGCTCAAGGACGCCGAGGGCGCGGACCACGAGATCGCCATCACCACCCTCCACGCCGCGTCGGAGGACGAGGCCGTCGAGGTGAGCCGCAGCGTGGCCCGCAGCAACCTCTTCAAGGCCGCGGTCTTCGGCAACGACCCCAACTGGGGACGCGTCCTCGCCTCGATCGGCACCACGAGCGCCCAGTTCGACCCCGCCGACCTCGACGTCGCGATGAACGGCGTCTGGGTCTGCCGGCAGTCCACCCCCGCCGAGGACCCGGCGACCGTCGACCTCACCGGCCGCGAGGTCAGCGTGACCATCGACCTCAAGTCCGGCGACGCCCGCGCGACCGTCTGGACCAACGACCTCACCCACGCCTACGTCCACGAGAACAGCGCCTACAGCTCATGATCGAGACCGGTTCAGACCCCAGCCCCGGCCCGACGCGGCCCGACCCCGCCAAGGCGCGCACGCTCGCGGCAGCACTGCCGTGGCTCAAGCGCTACCACGGCCAGACGATCGTGGTGAAGTACGGCGGCAACGCGATGACCGACGATGCCCTCAAGGTCGCCTTCGCCGAGGACATCGCGTTCCTGAGGTTCGCCGGCTTCAAGCCGGTCGTCGTCCACGGCGGCGGCCCACAGATCTCGAAGATGCTCGACCGGCTCGGCATCGAGTCGGAGTTCCGTGGCGGCCTCCGGGTCACCACGCCGGAGGCGATGGACGTCGTCCGGATGGTGCTCGTCGGCCAGGTGCAGCGCGAGCTCGTCGGCCTGATCAACCAGCACGGAGCCCTCGCGGTCGGGCTGTCCGGCGAGGACGCCGGCCTCTTCACCGCCGAGCGCACCAACACGGTGGTCGACGGCGAGGAGGTCGACCTCGGCCTCGTCGGCGAGGTCGCGGAGGTCCGCCCCGAGGCCGTCCTCGACCTGATCGAGGCCGGTCGCGTGCCGGTCGTCAGCTCGGTGGCGCCCGACGCCAACGGACTCGTGCACAACGTCAACGCCGACACCGCCGCGGCTGCCCTCGCGATCGCCCTGGGCGCCGAGAAGCTGATGGTCCTCACCGACGTCGAGGGCCTCTACCGCGACTACGGCAAGTCCGACGACCTCATCCAGGAGATCAGCCCCGAGGCCCTCGGTGAGATGCTGCCGTCCCTCGACGCGGGCATGATCCCCAAGATGCGCGCCTGCTACGAGGCCGTCGTCGGGGGAGTGCCGCGCGCCACCGTCGTCGACGGGCGCGAGCCGCACGCCGTGCTGCTCGAGATCTTCACCGACGAGGGCGTCGGCACCCAGGTGCTGCCCGGTGCCGCCACCAAGCTGCGCAAGCCCTACCCGAAGGCGGAGGACGCATCGTGAAGTCACCCCACGACGTGAGCGCGATCCAGGACCGCTACGCCGGCGCGGTCATGAACACCTTCGGCCCGCCGGCCCTGGCCCTCAGCCGCGGGCAGGGAGCCCACGTGTGGGACGCCGACGGCAAGGAGTACGTCGACCTGCTGGCGGGCATCGCCGTCAACGCCCTCGGTCACGCGCACCCCGCGCTGGTCGAGGCGGTGACGACCCAGCTGTCGACCCTCGGCCACGTCTCCAACTTCTTCGCCACCGAGCCCCAGGTCTCCCTCGCGGAGCGGCTGGTGTCGCTCCTCGGGTGGGGTGAGGAGGCCCGCGTCTTCTTCAGCAACTCGGGCGCCGAGGCCAACGAGGCCGCCCTCAAGCTCACCCGGCGCACGGGCCGCACCCGGATCGTCGCCGCCGAGGGCTCGTTCCACGGCCGCACGATGGGTGCGCTCGCGCTCACCTCCAAGGCCGCCTACCGCGAGCCGTTCGAGCCGCTGCCCGGCGACGTCACCTTCGTGCCGTACGACGACGTGGCCGCGTTGGAGGCAGCTGTCGACGACACCGTCGCCGCGATCGTCCTCGAGCCGGTCCAGGGCGAGGCCGGCGTCGTGGTGCCGTCACCTGACTACCTCGCTGCCGCGCAGCGCATCGCCCGCGACCACGGTGCGCTCCTCTGGCTCGACGAGGTGCAGACCGGCATCGCCCGCACCGGTGCGTGGTTCGCCCACCAGCTCCTCGACGGCATCGAGCCCGACGTGGTCACCGTGGCCAAGGGCCTCGGCGGTGGCATCCCGATCGGCGCCACGGTCGCCCGCGGGGAAGCGGCGACGCTGCTCCAGCCCGGCAACCACGGCACCACCTTCGGCGGCAACCCGATCGCCTGCGCAGCCGCGCTCGCCGTGCTCGACACGATCGTCGCCGACGACCTGCTCGCCGCGACCCACGCTCGGGGGGACCAGCTCGCCGCCCTGCTGGCGAAGCAGCCCGGTGTCGTCGAGGTGACCGGTGCCGGACTGATGCGCGGCGCCGAGCTCGACGGCCCCTACGCGACCCACGCCGTGGCCGCGGCCCGCAGCGCCGGCTTCATCCTCAACGCCACGGGACCGACCCGGCTGCGCTTCGTCCCGCCGCTGGTGATCAGCGCCGACGACCTCGACGCCCTCGACGCCGCCCTCCCGCAGATCCTCGACGACGCCCGCACCGGGGCGCAGGAGACTCCATGAGCACCCGCCACTTCCTCCGCGACGACGACCTGTCGCCCGCCGAGCTGATCGAGGTCCTCGACCTCGCCGACCGGATGAAGGCCGAGCCCTTCGACCACAAGCCGCTGGCCGGCCCGCGGACCGTCGCGCTCGTCTTCGACCGCCCGACCCTGCGTACGCAGGTCTCCTTCGCGGCCGGCATCGCCGAGCTCGGCGGCAACCCGATGACCGTCGACGGCGGCCTCGCGGCGATGGGTTCGCGCGAGGGCGTCGAGGACGTCGGACGCGTCCTCGGCCGCCAGGCCGCAGCGATCGTGTGGCGGACCGCGCACCAGAGCGACGTGGTCACCATGGCCGAGTACGCCGGCGTACCCGTCCTCAACGCCCTCACCGACGAGTTCCACCCCTGCCAGCTGCTCGCCGACCTCCAGACGGTCCGCGAGCACAAGGGCCGGCTCGCCGGCGTCCGGGCCGCCTTCGTCGGCGACGGCGCCTGCAACATGGGCAACTCGTGGGTGCTCGCCGGTGCGAGTGCCGGGATGCACGTCGTCATCGGCGCGCCCGACGGTTTCACCCCCGACGCCGGGGTGGTCGCCAGGTCGCGGGAGATCGCCCAGGACACCGGCGGCTCGATCGAGCTCACCGCCGACCCCGTCGAGGCGGTCACCGGCGCCGACGTCGTGATCACCGACTCGTGGGTCAGCATGGGCCGCGAGGAGGAGTCCGCGGACCGGCTCCGGATCTTCCCGCCCTACGGTGTGACCGAGGAGCTGCTCGCCCACGCCGACCCGGAGGCCATCGTCATGCACTGCCTGCCCGCCTACCGCGGCAAGGAGATCGCCGACGAGGTTATCGAGGGCCCGCAGTCGGTGGTCTGGGACGAGGCGGAGAACCGCCGGCACGCGCAGAAGGCCGTGCTCACCTGGCTCATGGACCGCCCATGACGGCGTTGACGCCCCTGACGAAGGGCGCCCGCCACCAGCGGATCGTCGAGATCGTCACCACGCAACCGGTGCGCTCGCAGACCGAGCTCGCCGACCTGCTCGGCGACCATGGCGTCCACGTCACCCAGGCGACGCTCAGCCGCGACCTCGTCGAGCTCGACGCGGTGAAGGTGCGCGGAGCCGACGGCGCGCTCGTCTACGCCGTGCCGGGGGAGGGCGGCGACCGTTCCGTCGTCGGCCCCCGCGACAGCGCCGCCGGCCGCGACCGCCTCGCCCGGCTGTGCGCCGACCTCCTCGTGAGCGCCGAGGCGAGCGCCAACCTCGTCGTGCTGCGTACGCCGCCCGGCGCCGCGCAGTTCCTCGCCAGCGCCTTCGACAAGGCCGACCTCGGCGACGTCCTCGGCACCATCGCCGGCGACGACACCCTCCTGGTCATCGGTCGCGACCCGCTCGGCGGCGACGCCCTCGCGCAGCGGTTCCTCGACCTGGCCAACCACCACACGCCCTCCACCGAAGACAAGGACACCAACTCGTGAGCAAGGTCCTCACCTCCCTCCCCGTCGGCGAGCGCGTCGGCATCGCGTTCTCCGGCGGCCTCGACACCTCGGTGGCGGTCGCCTGGATGCGCGCCAAGGGGGCGGTGCCGTGCACCTACACCGCCGACATCGGCCAGTACGACGAGCCCGACATCTCCGGCGTACCGTCCCGCGCGATGCAGTACGGCGCCGAGCTGGCGCGCGCGGTCGACTGCAAGACGCAGCTGGTCGAGGAGGGCCTCGCCGCGATCGCCTGCGGCGCCTTCCACATCCGCTCCGGCAGCCGTATCTACTTCAACACCACGCCGTTGGGCCGCGCGGTCACCGGCACGATGCTGGTGCGGGCGATGCACGACGACGGCGTCAACATCTGGGGCGACGGCTCGACGTTCAAGGGCAACGACATCGAGCGGTTCTACCGCTACGGCCTGCTCGCCAACCCCGACCTGCGGATCTACAAGCCGTGGCTCGACGCCGACTTCGTCACCGAGCTCGGCGGCCGGCACGAGATGAGCGCTTGGCTGACCGAGAACAACCTGCCCTACCGCGACAGCCAGGAGAAGGCGTACTCCACGGACGCCAACATCTGGGGCGCGACCCACGAGGCCAAGACCCTCGAGCACCTCGACGTCTCGCTCGAGACCGTCGAGCCGATCATGGGCGTGAAGTTCTGGGACCCGTCCGTGGCGATCGAGACCGAGGACGTCACGATCCGCTTCGACCAGGGACGCCCGGTCGCCATCAACGGCACGCAGTACGACGACGCGGTCGCGCTGGTCCACGAGGCCAACGCGATCGGCGGGCGCCACGGCCTCGGCATGTCCGACCAGATCGAGAACCGGATCATCGAGGCCAAGTCGCGCGGGATCTACGAGGCGCCGGCGATGGCGCTGCTCTTCATCGCCTACGAGCGGCTCGTCAACGCGATCCACAACGAGGACACCGTCGCGCAGTACCACAACGAGGGCCGCAAGCTCGGCCGGCTGCTCTACGAGGGCCGGTGGCTCGACCCGCAGGCGCTGATGATCCGGGAGTCGATCCAGCGCTGGATCGCCTCGCTCGTCACCGGCGAGGTCACCCTGCGGCTGCGCCGCGGCGAGGACTACTCGATCGTCAGCACCAGCGGACCGGCGTTCTCCTACCACCCCGACAAGCTGTCGATGGAGCGCACCGACAACGCCGCGTTCGGGCCCACCGACCGCATCGGCCAGCTGACGATGCGCAACCTCGACATCGCCGATTCGCGTGCCAAGCTCGAGATGTACGCCGCCCAGCCGCTCGACCAGGGCCAGGTGCTGGTCGAGCACGGGACGCTGTTCGGTGCCATCGAGGCCGGCGGCTACGACAAGATCACCGACAACCCCTCCGCTCGTTCCGAGTCGGAGGACGACAGTGCCCTCGACGCAGCAGCGATGGAGTTCGGTACCGACTGATGGCAGACACCCCCGGCACGACCAACGAAGGCTCCCTGTGGGGCGGACGGTTCGCGAGCGGTCCGTCGCCGGAGCTTCAGGACCTGTCCCGGTCCACGCACTTCGACTGGCAGCTCGCGCTCTACGACATCGCGGGCTCGCACGCGCACGCCAAGGCGCTCGCAGCGGCCGGCTACCTGACGGGGGAGCAGGAGTCCGAGATCCACCGCGGCCTCGACGTCCTCGCGCAGCGCTGGACGGACGGCGAGCTGGTCCCGCAGCCGACGGACGAGGACGTCCACGGCGCGCTCGAGCGGCTGCTGCTCGTGGAGGTCGGTCCCGACGTCGGCGGCCGCCTGCGGGCCGGACGCAGCCGCAACGACCAGATCGCGACGCTCTTCCGGGCCTACCTGCTCGACCACTCGCTCGTGCTCTCGCGTCTCGTCGCCGACCTCGTCGACGCGCTGGCCGAGCAGGCCGCCGGACACCTCGACGTGATCATGCCGGGGCGGACGCACCTCCAGCACGCCCAGCCGGTGCTGCTGTCCCACCACCTGCTGGCCCACGCGTGGCCGCTGGTGCGCGACCTCGACCGGCTGGACGACTGGCGGCGTCGGGTCTCCGCCGACTCGCCGTACGGCTCCGGGGCGCTGGCCGGCTCGAGCCTCGGCCTCGACCCGGAGCTGGTGGCCGCCGAGCTGGGGTTCACCGGGTCCACGGCCAACTCCATCGACGGCACCGCGGCCCGTGACTTCGTCGCCGAGCTCGCCTTCGTCCTGGCGCAGGTCGGCGTCGACGTGAGCCGGCTCGCGGAGGAGGTCATCCTGTGGTCGACGCGGGAGTTCGACTTCGTGACGCTGCACGACTCCTGGTCGACGGGGTCGAGCATCATGCCGCAGAAGAAGAACCCCGACATCGCCGAGCTCGCCCGCGGCAAGGCCGGCCGCCTCATCGGCAACCTGTCCGGGCTCCTGGCCACGCTCAAGGCGCTCCCGCTGGCCTACAACCGCGACCTCCAGGAGGACAAGGAGCCGGTCTTCGACTCCGTGCAGACCCTCGAGGTGCTGCTGCCGGCGTTCACCGGGATGGTCGCCACCCTGACCTTCAACACCGCCCGCATGGCCGAGCTCGCACCACAGGGCTTCTCCCTGGCGACCGACGTCGCCGAGTGGCTCGTCCGCGAGGGCGTGCCGTTCCGCGACGCCCACGAGCTCGCCGGAGCATGCGTACGCCGCTGCGAGGAGCTCGGCTGCGACCTGCCCGACCTCACCGACGAGCAGCTCGCCGCCATCTCGCCGCACCTCACGCCCGACGTCCGCTCGGTGCTGACGGTCGAGGGCTCCGTCGCGTCGCGGTCCGGACGCGGTGGCACCGCGCCGGTCCGCGTGCGCGAACAGCTCGACGAGCTGCGGGCCGCATCGGCCGGGCACCGTGGGCGACTGGGCTGAGGGCGACCCGCTCGAGGTCGCGCCGCGACTCCTGGGCGCGATCCTCACGCACGGCGGCGTCTCGCTGCGGCTGACCGAGGTCGAGGCGTACGCCGGGCCGGCCGACCCCGGCTCCCATGCCTACCGCGGCCGGACCGACCGCAACGCAGTGATGTTCGGTCCGCCCGGCCACCTCTACGTGTACTTCGTCTACGGCATGCACCACTGCGCCAACCTCGTGACCGGTCCCGACGGCGACCCCGGTGCCGTGCTGCTGCGGGCGGGGGAGGTCGTGGCCGGCCTCGACCTCGCGCGCGAGCGTCGTCCCGGTGCACGCGACCGCGACCTGGCGCGTGGTCCGGCCCGGTTGTGCCGCGCACTGGGGATCGACCTCGACGACAACGGCGTACGCCCCACGATCGCGCCGGCACCGGGGGAGCGGGTCGACCAGATCAGCACCGGCCCGCGCGTGGGGCTGCGGCACGCGGCCGACCGACCCTGGCGGTTCTGGATCACCGGCGAACCGACGGTGAGCACCTACCGCCCGGCAGCACCGAGATCTCGTGCAGGCCGCTGACCTGCGGTTATGCGTGGAAGGCACCCCCGGTTTGGCACGGCCCGCGGGGAGGGTCTAATGTTCTTCCTGTCGCCGCAAGCGGCGCCGCTCCCCGGCCAGAAGGTTGGATGGAACGGAGACCAGCTGCGACCACACCGAGCGCCAGACTCACGAGTTTGACGGTGAGCCTCACGCCCGGTAAGTTTCTGCAGGTTGCCCCGCGACCGGACCGGCCCAGCCGGCGAGGATCGGGTGCGTCTGATTTTTGAGAACTCAACAGTGTGTTTGATTAGTCGACGAATTAGTTTGTTTTGCCCCGTTGACATGGTTGCTTGCTGGTCCTTTGTGGGTTGGTGGGTGATGGTGTTGATGGTTTCTTTGACAATGATTCTGACAACATGTCAGTTTCGTCGGTCAGGGGATGTGGCTCTTATTGATTGTCGCCTGGATGTCTGCCGCCTTTTTGGGGTGGTGGTGTTTGGGTGTTTTTTTCGATGGAGAGTTTGATCCTGGCTCAGGACGAACGCTGGCGGCGTGCTTAACACATGCAAGTCGAGCGGAAAGGCCACTTCGGTGGTACTCGAGCGGCGAACGGGTGAGTAACACGTGA